>CAWJDX010000011.1:0-572859 GCA_963841755.1 uncultured Candidatus Rokubacteria bacterium | reverse complement strand
GAGCAGGATCTTGCCGAGCCGGAGGTCCCGGCGCGAGAGGGTCTCGACCGTCGTGGCCCGCGGGCGGGGGAGAGCGATGTCGGGGATGGCCATCGTGGTCACGACCGGGCCGGCCGGCGCACGAGGCGCCCGCCGGCCCGGTCGCGGATCAGCGCGGGAGTGGCCTAGCGGTCCTTGGACCCGCCGGCGACCATCCCCTTCTTCCGCCACTTGGTGAAGATCTCCTTGCAGCGGGTGGTCGCCTCGGTCAGGGCGTCCTTGGGCGCGAGCGCCCCGGTGGCCGCCTTGGCGAACATGTCGGTGATCACGTAGGTGTCGAAGATCTCGCCCTCGGCGGGATTCGCGAAGCCGGGGTAGCCCAGGTTGGTCGACCAGGGCAGGGCCTTCGCGAGCAGCGAGAGCTTGTCGCCCGGCTGCGAGCCGAACGGATCGGCGTTGCACTGCTTGGCGATCCAGGCCGCCCCCGACTCCGCCTTCTTGTTCATCGGGGTGTTGGGCTCGGCGGCCGCGCCGTAGAACGACGGGAAGTTGTAGAGCTTGCTCCCGAGCATCGACTCCCGCGAGGCGTCCACCAGGGCCACCAGGAACTCCTTGGCGATGTCCTGGCTCTTGGAGAACTTCCAGACCACGTAGCCGCTCATCACGTGCTCGGACGCGAGCTGGATCCCGGTGGGACCCTTGAGCGCGGGCACGAAGAAGTAGTTGTCGAGCACCGGCAGCTTGTTGTCCTGCGCGGTCCGGTACGCCGAGATCGAGTTCAGGATGTACGCGGTCTCCTGGGCGTTGAACGCCTGGTTGTTCGAGGCCGCGTTCCACGACAGGACCGCCTGGGTCATGCCCACCGAGTAGAGCCGCTTGGCGTACTCGAGCGCCTTCAGGGTCTCGGGCGAGTTCAGCACCAGGTTGCCGTCCTTGTCCTGGATCGAGCCCCCGTGACACCAGAGGATGTTGCGCACCGCCATGTTGGAGTCGATGTCCTGCGAGAGCCCGACCCCGATCGGGATCTGCATCTGCGGCGCCACCTTCTTGATCTCGGGCGCCGCCTTCACCAGATCCTCGTAGGTCGACGGTCCGCTGGGCATGCCGATGTCGGTCCACACCTTCTTGTGGTAGTTGCCCGGATCCGGGACCCACATGTCGGACAGCGCGAACTGCTTCTTGGTGAGCGGGTTGTAGGTGCTGCGGGTGGCCAGCTCGACCGGCTTGCCGTACTTCTTCTCGAGCGTGCCCGACACCTCCTTGAGGTCGATCACGTGCTCCTCGAAGGCGCTCGCCAGGCCGATGAACATGTGGACGTCGTGGCCGGACTGGGCCGCCACCTCGGCGGTCGCGCGCGGCACCACGTCGGCGAAGCCCACGTGGTCCACCGTCACCTCGACCCCCCGCTTGGCGCCCCACTCCTTCGCCCACGGGTCGAACCACTTGTCGTAGGCGGGCACGAAGTGCGCCCACTGGAGGACCTTGAGCTGCTTGTCGGCCGCGCCCGCTCCGCGCACGAAGACACTCGGCCCGGCGGAAGCGGCGGCCGCTCCGACCGCCACGAGCTTGGCACCCTTGAGGATGAATTGCCTGCGACTCTGCATGGCCACCTCCATTGGTGTGGACATCGGTCAGGCCGGCGAAGCCGGCCTGCTTCCAATCAACGAGCGTACCATACGGGTTCACCGGCACCGCGATCCCACGACGCGGGAAGGCGCGAGCCGGCGTGCTATCCTAGCCCCCCGTGAGCGGCGAGCCGGTCGTCTACTTCGAGGATATCGAGCTCGGCGAGCAGTACACCTCGCCCGGCCGCACCGTGACCGAGGCCGACATCGTGATCTTCGCGGGGCTGAGCGGCGACTACAACGTGCTGCACACCGACGCCGAGCACATGAAGGCGTCGCTCTTCGGCGAGCGCATCGCCCACGGCCTGCTCGGCCTGTCGATCCAGCAGGGCCTCCTCGACCGGGTGGTGCCCGGGCAGGCGGTCGGCCCCCTGGCCGCGGTGAAGTGGAAGTTCAAGGGGCCGATCAAGATCGGCGACACCATCCACGTCGAGGCGCGCGTGGCGGCCAAGAAGGACGGCGAGCGGCCGGACGCGGGCCTGATCACGGTGGAGCGTCGCGTGGTCAACCAGCGCGGCGAGGTGGTCCAGGAAGGCGAGACCGACCACGTGGTCGGCCGCCGGCCCGCCTGAGGGATCGCGAGCATGGCGAGCGCTCCCGTCGAGCGGCGCCTCTACTTCGAGGACGTGCAGATGAACGTCCCGCTCGAGACCCCGGGCATGACCCTCACCGAGACCCACACCGCGCTCTTCGGCTCGCTCACCCTCAGCCGGCCGGCCGACCCGGGTGCGATCCCGGAGCTGATCCCGCTCTGCATGTCCTCCGGGCTCGGGTGGCGGGTGCCCCAGCCGCCGCTGGTGGTCCTCGCGTTCATGGGATTCGAGTGGCGCTTCCTCAAGCCGACGCGCGTCGGCGATACCATCCGCAGCGTCTCGAAGACGGTGGCCAAGCGCTCGATGAAGGAGGGCGGGGTGGTGATCGAGGAGCGCTCGATCCTCAACCAGCACGGCGAGGTCGTCCAGAGCGGGCGGCTGACCCTGCTCGTGGCCAAGCGGCCTCCCGCGTGAAGCGCGCGGGCTGGGTGGCGGCGGCGGCGGCGCCCGGGCTCTGGGGCGCCTACACGTGGGGCTCGCACCTGCTCACGCTGGCGTCGATCTGGCGCGGGCCCCGGGAGCGCCGCGCGGTCGCCCTCACCTTCGACGACGGCCCCGACCCCGACTGGACCCCGCGCGTGCTCGACGTCCTCGCCCGCGAAGGCGTCCGGGCCGCCTTCTTCCTCATCGGACAGCGCGCGCGGCGAGCCCCCGAGATCGCCCGCCGCATCGCCGGGGCCGGCCACGACCTGGGCAACCACACCTGGAGCCACCGGAGCCTCTGGCGCTGCGGCCCCGCCCACACCGAGCGCGAGATCCAGGACGGCCACACCGCCATCGCGGACGCGGCGGGCGAGCCGCCCCGCTTCTTCCGGCCCCCGTGGGGCAAGACCAACCTGGCCATGTTCGGGGTGGCCCGGCGAGCTCGACACGCCCTGCGTCTTCTGGACGATTCAGCCGGAGAGCCGGCGCCCGGTGGATCCGGCCGAGCAGGCGCGGCGGGGGATCGCGCGGGCCCGCGCGGGCGCGATCTACGACCTGCACGACGCCGACGGCGTGCCCGGCGCCGGAGGCCGGCTGGTGGAATACCTGCCCACCCTCGTCGCGGGCCTCCGCGCGCAGGGCTACGCGCTGGTCCCGCTCCGCGAGCTGCTGTAGAATCGCGGCAACCCGAGCGCCCCACGACAAAGGAGTCTGCGATGGCCGTCGATCCCCGCAAGCGAAGCCGCGTCCTTCTCGAAGGCACCGACCGCGCCGCCGCCCGCGCCATGATGAAGGCGGTCGGCTTCAGCGATCAGGATCTCTCGCGCCCCCAGATCGGGGTGGCCCACTCCTGGATCGGGACCATGCCCTGCAACTGGAATCACCGGAAGCTGGCCGAGAAGGTCATGCAGGGCATCCGGGCCGCGGGCGGCACGCCGATCGAGGTCAACACCATCTCGATCACCGACGGCATCACGATGGGCACCGAGGGCATGAAGGGCTCTCTCATCAGTCGAGAGGTCGTGGCCGACTCGGTGGAGCTGGTCGCGCGCAGCCACATGTTCGACGGCATCGTCACGATCTCCGGCTGCGACAAGACGATCCCGGCCATGACCATGGTGCTGGGCCGCCTCGACATCCCGAGCCTCATGCTCTACTGCGGCTCGATCATGTTCGGGCGCTGCGCGGGCACCGAGGGCCCGTTCGCGGGCCGCAACCTCACCATCCAGGACGTGTTCGAGGCGATCGGCGCCTACAACGCGGGCAAGATCCCGCTCGAGCAGTTCAAGGACGTGGAGGACCACGCCTGTCCGGGCGCGGGCGCCTGCGGCGGCCAGTTCACCGCCAACACCATGGCCACCGCCTACGAGATGCTCGGCATGTCGCCGATGGGCTGGAACGACATTCCCGCCACTCGACCCCCGGAAGGAAGAGGTCGCCTTCGAGTCGGGCAAGCTCGTGATGGATCTCGTGCGCCAGGGCCTCACCCCGCGCAAGATCGTCACCCGCAAGAGCTTCGAGAACTCCATCGCCGGGGTCATGGCCACCGGCGGCTCCACCAACGCGGTGCTCCACCTCATGGCGACCGCGCGGGACTTCGGGGTCAAGCTCGCGATCGAGGACTTCGACCGCATCTCGCGCAAGACTCCGGTGGTCGCCGACCTCAAGCCGTGGGGCACCTACACCGCGCCCGAGATGTACGACGCGGGCGGCATGGCGGTGGTGGGCAAGCGTCTGCTCGAGGCGCGCCTGCTGCACGGGAGCGAGAAGACGGTCACCGGCCGCACCATCGCCGAGGAGGTGAAGGCCGCCCCCGAGCCGGCGGGCCAGCAGGTGATCAAGCCGCTCGCGAAGGCGCTGAAGGCCGAGGGCGGCATCGCGATCCTGCGGGGCAACCTCGCCCCCGGCGGGTGCGTGATCAAGCTCTCCGGCCAGAAGAAGTACACGCACCGCGGGCCCGCGCGCGTCTTCGAGGTCGAGGAGGACGCCTTCCTGGCGATCAAGAAGGGCAAGATCAAGCCCAACGACGTGATCGTGATCCGCTACGAGGGTCCCAAGGGCGGGCCCGGCATGCGCGAGATGCTGCACGTCTCGGGCGCGCTGCAGGGGGCCGGTCTCGGCGAGAGCGTGGCCCTCATGACCGACGGCCGCTTCTCGGGCGCCACCCACGGCTTCATGATCGGCCACATCGTGCCCGAGGCGGCGGTGCGCGGCCCGATCGCGGCGGTACGGAACGGCGACACGATCTCGATCGACGTGAAGAAGCGGCGGCTCGATCTCGAGGTGCCCGCGGGCGAGATCAAGAAGCGCCTGGCCAAGTGGAAGGCGCCCAAGCCGCGCTTCACCACCGGCGTCTTCGCCAAGTACGCGGCCGGCGTGGCCGACGCCTCGGTCGGCGCCTATACGTAGTAGAAGGGTAGTTCCCACCTCATCCCCCTCTCCCCTCAGGGGAGAGGGCAGGGTGAGGGGTGGCGTGGGCGAGGGGCGGTATGGGTGAGGGGCGGCCCTACCCCAGCCGGATATCCAGCCACCCCTCCGCGGTGACCCGCGCGCTCTCTCGCTCGCGGATCAGCACGGTGGTGGTGGCCGACTCGAAGATCGCGGGGCCCTTCACCTCCTGGCCCTCCGCGAGCCCGTCCATGTCGTACACCGGGATCTCCATCCACCGCTCGAGGTAGACGCGACGACTCCGGGGCGCGGCCGGCGCGCTCACGGGCCGCGACTGCTCGGCGGGCAGGGCGGGCAGGCGCCCGATCACCGCGGCCCGCACGTTCACCAGCACCACGTCCTGACCGGGCGCGCTGTAGGTGTAGAGCTCCTCGTGACGCCGGTGGAAGCGGTCCACCACCTGCTCCATCAGATCCTTCGCCTCCACGTCGACGCCGTCGAGCGGCACCTGGATCTCGAAGGTCTGCTCGCCGTAGCGCATGTCCACCGAGCGGCGCACGTCCACCCGGCCCGCGAACGACTTGCCGAGCCGACGCCGCCCCTCCGCCTCCATCTCGGCGAAGAGCCGCCGCAGGCGCCCGGCGCCGACCTGGCCGGCCTCGCCCACGTGGGTACGCACGAACTCGTAGCGCAGGTCGGTGGCCAGCATGCCCCAGGCCGAGAGCACCGAGGCGACCCGCGGCACCACCACGCGCCCGATCTCGAGCATGCGCGCGACCTCGGTGATGTGCAGCCCGGCCGCGCCGCCGAAGGACAGCAGGGCGAAGCGGCGCGGGTCGGCGCCGCGGCGCACCGAGACCAGCCGGATGCCCTCGGCCATGTTGGTGTTGACCACGCGGTGAATGCCCTCCGCCGCCGGGACCACGCCCAGGCCCAGCCGGTGCGCGATGTCCTCGACCGCGGCGTGGGCCGCCTTCGGATCGAGCCGCGCGCGCCCGCCCAGGAAGCCCGCGGGGTCGAGCAGCCCGAGGACGAGGTTGGCGTCGGTCACGGTGGCCGCGGTGCCGCCGCGCCCGTAGCAGGCCGGGCCGGGCACCGCGCCCGCGCTCTCCGGCCCCACGTGGAGGATGCCGCCCGCGTCCACCCGCGCGATCGAGCCGCCGCCCGCGCCCAGGGTGTGGATGTCGATGCTCGGCAGCGCGACCTTGCTCGCGCCCACCGCCTTGTCGCCGGTGAGGTGCGGCTCGCCACCCTCGAGCAGGGCGATGTCGGTGCTGGTCCCGCCCATGTCGAACGTGATCAGGTTGCCTTCGCCGAGCAGCCGCGCGGCGTGCCGGCTGCCCGCGATGCCGCCCGCGGGCCCGGAGAGCACCGCGCCCGCGGCGAGGCGCACCGAGTCGGCGATGGTGGCCACGCCCCCGTGCGACTGCATGATCAGCACGTCGCCGCGGTAGCCCGCCTTCTGTAGCCGCGAGCCGAGGCTGCCGAGATAGCGCGCGAGCACCGGGCCCGACGTAGGCGTTGACCACCGTGGTGCAGAACCGCTCGTACTCCTTGATCTGGGCGAGCACGTCGGAGGAGAGCGACACGTACGCGTCGGGCAGGAGCCGCGCGAGCAGCTTGCGGGTCTCCCGCTCGTGGCGCGGATCGCGATAGGAGTGCAGATAGCAGACCGCCACCGCGCCCACCCCCGCCGCGGCGAGGCGCCGGATGGCCGCCTGAGCGGACGTCTTCGACAGCGGCGTCTCCACCGTGCCGTCGAAGCGCATCCGCTCGGTCACGTCGAGCCGGCGGGCCCGCGGCACCAGCGGCACCGGCGGCGGCATGCGCAGGTTGTAGCGGTCGTCCTTGAGGCCCTCGCGCATCTCGATGACGTCGCGGTGGCCCGCGGTGGTCAGCATCCCGACCGTGGCGCCCTTGCGCTCGAGCAGCGCGTTGGTGGCCACCGTGGTGCCGTGCACGACCAGGCCGGTGTCGGCGAGGAGCCCGGCCAGGTCGGTGCCGAGCTCGGTGGCCAGCAGCGCGAGCCCGTCCATCACCCCGATCGACGGATCGGCGGGCGTGGAGGCCGACTTGGCGAGCGTCACGCGGCCCGCGTCGTCCACCCCCACCAGGTCGGTGAAGGTCCCGCCCACGTCGATGCCGATCCGCAGCATCTCAGGCCCTCCCGCGCCGCGGGCGGCCGGAGACGAAGCCGTTGACGCGGTCGGCCGCGCGCGCCTCGGCAGAGCGCCGGGCGGGCGGGCCGTAGCCCCCGCCGCCCATCGACTCCACCAGGAACATCGCGCCGGGCGGGATCGGCACGCCCACCTCCTTGGTCTTGAGCACGCGCGTCTTGCCCCGCGCGATCATCCGGTAGCGATGGGGCAGCCCGTCCTTGCCGCCCAGCACGCCGTAGGCCGGGTAGCGCACCCCGTCGCCCGCGGTGTTGCCGAGCGCGGGCTCGGTCGTCTCCATGCGCAGCTCGAGCACCGAGCCCACCCCGCCGCGGAAGCGCCCATCGCCCGCGGAGTCGGGCCGGAACTCGTGGCGCTTGAAGAAGAGCGGGAAGCGCGTCTCCGCGACCTCCACCGACCCGAACTTGATGCCGCCCGCGGCCTGGCCCTCGCCCGCGGTCTCCCAGCCGTCGCCCGCCGAGGAGGCGCCGCCGCCCCCGCGCGCGTGGAAGAGGTGCCAGATGAACTTCCGCTCGTTGCGCGGGTTCGTGCCCGAGATCGCGATGCGGAAGCGCCGCGACCAGCCCGCGAGCACCCGGTCCGGGCAGCTCCGGGCCAGCGCCTTGATCATCGCCTCCGCGATCTCCTGCGCGCAGTGGTTGGTCGAGAGCGTCACCGGCGCGGGCGGGTAGGGCCAGACCACCGTGCCTTCCTTCGCCTTCACGGTCACCGGCCGGAACGTGCCCTCGTTCTTCGGGGTGCGCGGGTCGATCAGGTAGGCGAGCGCCATGTGCACCGCGGACATGGTGTTGGGGTAGGCCGAGTTGATGAAGCCGGTCACCTGCGCGTGCGAGTCGGAGAGATCGACGGTGAGCGAGTCGCCCTTCTTGGTGACGGTGGCGCGGATGTGGACGTCGCGGATGCCGTGGCCGTCGTCGTCCAGGATCGCCTCGCCCTTGAACACGCCGTCCTTCCACCCGCGGATGCACTCGCGGCTCTGCCGCTCCGCCCCGTCGAGGATCTCCCCGATCGTCTCGAGCACCACGTCGAGGCCGTAGTCGTCCACCAGCTTGAGCAGCCGCCGCTCCCCGATGCGGGCCGAGCCCATCATCGCGCGCAGGTCGCCCTGGAAGTCGCGCGGGTGGCGCACGTTGGTCGCCACCATCTGCAGCACGTCGTCGCGCAGCTCGCCGCGGTCGTACAGCTTGAGCGGGGTGATGCGGATGCCCTCCTGCCAGATCTCGGTGGCGCCCGGGTTGTAGGCTCCGTGGGTCGCGCCCCCGATGTCGTGCTGGTGCGCGCGGTTGATGGACCAGAACACCGGCCGCCCGCCCACGAAGACCGGCAGCAGCACGGTGAGATCGGGCAGGTGATTGTTGCCGTGGTACGGATCGTTGAGGAGGAACAGGTCGCCGGGGGCGATCCGTCCCTTGAAGAAGTCGGCCACCGACGCCACCGCCCAGGGCAGGGCCCCCACGTGGATCGGCACGTGCTCGGCCTGGGCCGCGAGGCGGCCCTGCCCGTCGAAGACCGCGGTGGAGAAATCGCGGCTCGAGTTCAGGATCTGCGAGTAGGCGGTGCGCAGCATCGCCTCGCCCATCTCCTGCACGATCGATTCGAGGCGATGCTGGATCACGGACACGGTGATGCGGTCGATGGCCATGGCCGGAACTATACATAACTTCAGGCTTCGCGGTATACTCGCGCCCGCCGAGCCCCCCTCGTCGACGAGGGAACGTCGCTCCCCGCTACCAAAGGAGGTAGGACCCATGGCCCACACCCGCCGGGAATTCCTCAAGACGGCCGCCGGCGCGGCCGCCGCGTCCGGGACGCTCGCCTTCCCCATGGTGTCGCGCGCCCAGCAGAAGAAGCTGACCGTGTGGTGGAACCGCGGCTACTACAAGGAAGAGGACGAGGCGATGCTGAAGATCGCCGAGGACTTCCGCAAGGCCAAGAACGTCGACCTCGACATCTCGTTCACGATCCAGGAAGACCTCCTGAAGAAGATCCACAGCGCGATGGCGGCCCGCCGCGGGCCCGACGTGGCCTTCTGCTTCTACAACGACTGGGAGGTCATGCCCAAGTACGCGTGGGAGGGCAAGCTCGTCGAGACCACCGACGTGATCAACGAGCTCAAGCCGCGCTACATCGAGAAGTTCCTGCCGGTGGCCCACGTGTACGACAACGTGGCCAAGAAGCGCGCCTACTACGGGGTCCCCATCGAAGCCCAGACCATGCACATCCACTACTGGCGGGATCTGGTGAAGGAGGCGGGGATGAACGACGATCCCGCCAAGATCCCGATGGACTGGAACGGCTACTGGGACTTCTGGCGCAAGGCCCAGGACGCGCTGCGCAAGAAGGACCCCGCCAAGTACGCCAAGGTCTACGGCCTCGGCGTCACCGAGTCGTCCAGCGCCACCGACACCATCTACAACTTCGAGATGGCCCTCCTGTCCTTCGGGGGGACCATCTTCTCCGAGGACGGCAAGGTGGTGGCCGACCAGGGCGCCAACCGCGAGGCGATCGTCAAGACCCTGAAGTTCTTCGCCGACATGTTCAACTCGGGCTACGTGCCGCCCGACACCCTGAACTGGTCGGACGGCGACAACAACGCCAACTTCCACTCCAAGTCGATCGTGATGACCCCGAACCCGTCGGTGTCCATCCCGGCGCACCAGTTCTTCAACAACCCGGACAACTACTTCAACAAGTCGGCCACCATCGAGTGGCCGGACGGTCCGGACGGCAAGAAGCCGACCTACATGGTGGCGGTCAAGACGATCCTGATTCCCAAGGACTCCACCAACAAGGACGTCCCGCTCGCCAAGGAGTTCATCAAGTTCGTCCTGGAGCCCCAGCGCTTCGGGGAGTACATCAAGGGCGCCAACGGACGGTGGTTCCCCGTGTTCAAGGACGTGGCGAGCGATCCCTTCTTCTCCAAGGGCCAGGCCGGCAAGGGCGGGGCGGTGGATCCCCACATCCCGACGGTCACCCGCATCTATCTCGAGCGGCCGACCCGCGTGTTCGAGCACTACAAGAACCCGGCGAACTCCCAGATCTACGCGGAGAACGTCTGGGGCAAGGCGATGTCGCGCACCAACGTGGACAAGTGGACGACCGAGAAGGCGGCCGACGAGGCCATCGGCCGCATCAAGACCATCGTGGCCCAGTGGCGGTGAGATCGGCCTGACCTCGTGGCCAGCGGCCTCGTCTCGGCCAGCCCCGCGGGCTGATCAACCGGTCCGTGACCGCGGCGGCAGGATTACTGTCGCCGCGGTCGCGCAACGTGCAGGGGCTGCTGTTCTCGCTGCCCCTGATCGTGCTGTTCCTCGCGTTCGTGGTCTACCCGCTCTACTTCGAGGTCACCCAGGCCCTCGACCGCTACACCTACGAGGTCCTCTTCAACGACCCGATCTACGTGCAGACCGTCGTGAACACGATCGTCTACGTGGGGATCGCGGTCAACCTGAAGCTCTTCCTGGCCCTGCTCCTCTCCGGCGTGCTCGACGACGACAGCCGCTCCACCCGCTTCCTCTCCGCGATCTTCCTGCTGCCGTGGGCGATCCCGGTGCTGCCCGGCATCCTGTCGGTGCGCTGGATGATGTCCTCGCAGTGGGGGATCCTGAACCTGATCAGCGAGGACCTCGGCCTCGGCACCCATCACTGGCTCGCCTCGCGCTGGACCGCGATCAGCGCCCTGATCATCTTCCACATCTGGAAGTACCTGCCGTTCTGGACCGTGATCATCCTGGCCGCCCGCCGCGGCATCCCGCGCCAGCTCTACGAGGCGGGGGCCATCGACGGGGCGGGGACCTTCCAGACCTTCCGCTACATCTCGTTCCCGCTGCTGGCCGGCATCTACCTGATCTGCTCGCTGCTATCGATGGTCTTCACCATGGGCGACTTCACCAACGTGTGGCTGATGACCGGCGGGGCGCCCGGGGACTCGACCCACGTGCTGGCCACGCTGGCCTACCGCTACACCTTCAAGGTCGGCAAGATCGACTGGGGGGTGGGTGTGTTCGCCACCGCGCTGCCGGTGACCCTGCTCTTCATCTTCGTTCTCATCAAGAAGATCCGGTAGCCCGGTGAACCGCGGGCGGCTCGGCCTCAACCTGATGCGGGCGGCGGTCCTGACCGTGGTCACCGCGTGGACCATCTTCCCGATCTACTACATGGTGAATCTCGCGATCACGCCCTGGAGCGACCTGTTCCGGCCGGTGTACTTCGTCCAGCACCCGACCCTCGACAACTTCAAGTTCGTGCTCTTCCAGCAGAGCCCGTTCGTGAAGTACTTCTGGCGCTGGCTCGGCAACAGCCTGCTCGTCTCCGGCGCGGTGATGGTGGCGGTGCTGGCGGTAGCCGCGATGGGGAGCTACGCCCTCGGGCGCATTCGCTTCGGCCTCGGTCGGTACGTCTCGGGGATGACCCTCTTCACCTACATCATCCCCGCCTCGTTCCTCTCGATCCCGTTCTTCAAGATCATGGGCGACTACGACCTGCTCGACACCTACTGGGCGCTCATCTTCGCGATGACCACCTTCGCGGCGCCGTACGCCCTCTGGGTGCTCTGGGACTACGCCAAGACCATCCCGAACGAGATCGACGAGTCGGCCGCCATCGACGGGGCGGGCCCCATCGCGATCTTCTTCCGCATGTACCTGCCCCTCATCACCCCGACCCTGATCGCGGTGGGCACCTACGCGTTCTTCTTCGCCTGGAACGAGTACCTCTACGCGGTGCTCCTGCTGCAGAGGGAGAGCATGATCACGCTGCCGGTGGGGATGGGCAACTTCCTCACCTCGGACGACTCGCCGTGGAACCTGCTGATGGCGCTCTCGGTGATCTACTCCATCCCGCCGGTGATCTTCTACTACATCTTCCGCCGCTACCTCACCCACGGCCTCGTGTCCGGGGCGGTGCAGGGGACCTAGCCCCGATCTAGCCGGAGCCGGGGCGCGGCTCCAGCAGCAGCGTCTGGAGCGAGCGGCCCACCAGGCCCGTCGTGTCCCAGAGCCGCGCCCGCGTCAGGCCGATCCCGTGGCTCTCGCCGGTCGTGGCCGCATCCAGACACATCCACTCGCCGGCCGGGACACGGTGGAGCGCGATCGTCAGATCCCCGTTCACGAACGTGGCGCGGGCCGGATCGACGATGACGGCCAGGCCGCTCGCGGAGTCGGCGGTGGCGACGAGGGATTCGAGCGGCGAGGTCGTCTCGCCCGCCACCAGGGGAGCTCGCAGGCGGAGCCACGCCGCGACCGGCCCTCGCCCCCAGGTCCCCTTCGCGAGCCGCCACTCGACCGCGCGGTGATATCCCTCGTCGCCCGACATGAGAGGCAGCTCGAAGGGTGCGCTCTCCGCGGGCCGCGCGGGAGGCGTCGGGGTCTCGGGGGGAACGGCGACGCTATCCGGCGCCACCCGCATGGCGAGACACGTCGCCTCGATCACCGCGGCGCCGTCCTCGGTCAGGACGGTGCCCGCGAGGCGCTGCACCTTGGCCCCCGCGCGGACGACGCGCGTCGCGACGGTCAGCGGCGCCAGGGGCACCGGCCGGAGGAAATCGAAGGTCAAGCGCGCGATCTGCGCGTCGGGCCCGGCCCGGGCGAACGCGCGGGCGAGGAGCGCGGCGGGTGGGCCGCCGTGCTGATGCCGCGCGCTCCAGGGCCCGCGCGCCGAGGCGGATGGAATGAACCGGTCGCCGTCGGCGACGAAGAACGGCGGCGGCTGACTCACGCGCTCAGGGCGCTTGCAGGGCCCGCCACACGCGCGAGGGAGTGATCGGCACCTCGAGGATGTCGGCGCCCCGCGAGTGGAGCGCGTCCTCCACCGCGTTCGCGATGGCGGCGGGCGGCGCGATGATCGCGCTCTCACCCACCCCCTTGATGCCCAGGTCGTTCCGGGTGGACGGGAAGGCGAGCGAGCGCGTCTCGAACGAGGGCAGGTCGGCCGCGCTGGGGATCGCATAGTCCATCAGGCTCCCGGTCAGGAGCTGGCCGTCGGCGTCGTAGACGATGTCCTCCATCAGCGCGGTGCCGATGCCGCCGGCCAGGCCGCCGTGGAGCTGCCCGTCCACGATCATCGGGTTGATGGCCCGCCCGCAGTCGTGCGCCGCCAGGTAGCGGAGGATCCGCACCCGGCCGGTCTCCACGTCCACCTCCACCGCGCAGGCCTGCGCCCCGAACGCGAAGGTCACGGTCTCGGGCGCGAAGTACCCGCACGCCTGCAGCCCCGGCCGCGCCTCGCGCAGGAGCGTCTTGCTCCGCACCGCGGCGCGCGAGAGGTCGCCCAGGGCCACCCCGCGCTCGGGCAGTCCCGCCACGTGCGCCCGGCCCGCGGCCAGCACCACGTCGGCGGGGGCGCACTCGAGCATCTCGGCGGCCACCACCCGCGCCTTGCCCGCCACCTCGCGCGCGGTGCGGGCGACGGACGGCCCCGCGTTGGCGGCCACCCGGCTGCCGCCGGTGCCGTTGCCGTACGGGAGCAGCGTGGTGTCGGCCGCGATCACGAACACGCGGTCGGGGTCGACGCCCAGCTCGGCCGCCGCGATCTGGGCCATCGTCGTCTCGTGCGACTGGCCCTGCGACGAGACCCCGATGTAGACGTGCACCGTCCCGCCCGAGTCGATGCGCACGTCCGCGCTCTCGAACGGGCCGACCCCGGTGCCCTGCACGTAGGCCGCGAGCCCCACTCCGACCGGCCGCGCGCTCTTGGCGGTCGCGACCTGTCGCCGGCGCCACTCCGGGTAGTCGAAGTCGGCCAGGAGGCGATCGAAGCTGGCCACGTAGTCCGCCGGGTCGTAGGAGACCGGCGTGCCGTCGCGGTAGACCAGGCCGGTGCGATACGGCATCTCGTCCGCCCGGATCATGTTGCGGCGCCGCAGCTCGGCCGGATCCATGCCGAGCGCGCGGGCTCCCCGATCCATCAGCCGCTCCAGCACGAAGTTGGCCTCCGGCCGGCCGGAGCCGCGATACGCGGCGCCGAACACCGCATTGGTCACCACGTTGGACGCGGCGATCTCGAGGCTCGGGATCCGGTACGGCCCCGGCAGGTGGTTGATGGTGTTCCGGGTCACCACCTCGCCACTCGCGATGTAGGCCCCGTGCTCCCGGGTGAAGCGCGTCTCGAGCGCGGTGATCCGGCCCTCGCGGCTCAGGCCGAGGCGCGCCACGTGCCGCTGGCCGCGGTCGGGCGACGCGGTCAGGAAGTGCTCGCGCCGCGACTCGGCCCACTTCACCGGCCGCCCCAGCCGTCGGGCCGCCGCGGTCACGATCAGGTCCTCGGAGTAGGTGTGCCCCTTGATTCCGAACCCGCCGCCGGTGTCGACCACCACCACCCGGACGTGCTCCTCGGCGATGCCGAAGGCGCCCGCGACGACCGAGCGCAGCCCGTAGGGGCTCTGGCTCGACGTCCACAGGGTGAGGCGGCCGTCGGGCCCCTCGGGCGTGGCCACGATCCCGCGCGTCTCGATCGGGACCCCGTGCACCCGGGCGATGCCGAGCCGCGCCTCCACCACGACGTCGGAGCCGGCGAAGCCGGCCGCCGCGTCGCCCACGCGGGCGGTGGAGAGACCGGCCACGTTGTCCGGCCAGCCGTCGAATACTCGCGGCGCGCCGGGCTCGAGCGCGCGCTCCATGGTGCCCGCGGCGGGCAGGGGCTCGTAGTCGACGAGCACCGCGGCGGCCGCGTCCGCGGCCACGTAGGGATCCTCGGCCACCACCGCGGCCACCACCTCGCCCACGTAGCGCACGAGCGGGTCGGCGAACACCGGCTGCGCGGTCGGCCTGAAGCCGGCGGGGGCCGCCATCGACGGCGGGATGGGGCGCGCGCACTCGGGGAGATCGCGCGCGGTGTACACCGCGATCACCCCGCCCAGGGCGCGCGCGGCGTCAGTGTCGATCGAGCGCACGCGCGCGTGGGCGTGCGGGCTGCGCACGAAGGCCGCGTGCAGCATGCCGGGAAAGCGCAGATCCTCGACGTAACGGCCGCGGCCGGTGACGAGACGCTGATCTTCCTTGCGGCGTAGCGGGGAGCCGAACGGAGTGTCCATCGTCGCGTCGGAGAGTATACCCCACGATTGACAGCGCCCGGCGCGTGGGCGACAGTCGACAGCCGTGCAGACCGTCTTCGAGGCCTTCATGGCGACCGCGTCGGCCGTCCCCGACCAGCCGTTCCTCTGCGCGACACCCGCGCCGGGCCGCGCCTACCACCCCGACGGCGTCGAGCTCACCTACGCGGCGGTGCGCGCGGAGGTGCTCCGGCTGAAGAACGCGTACGCGGAGGCCGGCTACGGCCACGGCCACCGGATCGCGCTCCTCTTCGAGAACCGCCCCGAGTTCTTCTTCCACTACCTGGCCGCGAACGCGCTCGGCGCCGGCGTCGTCCCGGTGAGTCCCGACTACCGCCACGACGAGCTGGCCTATCAGATGGACCACTCGGCGGCCGACCTCGCGGTGTCGGTGCCGGAGCGCGTGGGCGCGCTCGAGGCGGTGGCGCGCGAGCGGGTCAAGCCGCTCCCGGTCCTGGACGCGAGCGCGTGGCCGGCCTCCCTCCCGCGTCCGGGCGCAGCCCCGCGCCGCGGGGCGCCGGGGCCCGACACCGAGTGCGGTCTCCTCTACACGTCGGGCACCACCGGCCGGCCCAAGGGCTGCGTGCTCAGCAACTTCTACTACCTGAACGCGGGCGCCTGGTATCGCGGTCTCGGCGGCCGCCTCGCGATCGAGCCGGGACGCGAGCGCTTCCTCAATCCGCTCCCGCTCTTTCACATGAACTGCCAGGCGGTGACCGCGACCTGCGCGATCCTCACCGGCAACTGCCTGATCCTGCCCGAGCGCTTCAGCCCGCGGCGCTGGTGGCCGGACGTGGTCGCCACGCGCGCGACGATCATCCACTACCTGGGCGTGATGCCGCCGCTCCTGCTGAACCAGGCGCCCGTCCCCGAGGAGACCGCGCACCGGGTGAAGGCGGGCCTGGGCGCGGGCGTGGAGCCCGAGCTCCACGAGGCCTTCGAGCGGCGCTTCGGCTTCCCTCTGGTCGAGGTGTGGGGGATGACCGAGACCGGGCGCATCCTCTCCGACTGTCACGAGCCCCGGTCGATCCGCACCCGCGCCTTCGGCCGCCCCCACGGCGGCCTCGAGGCCCGCGTGGTGGACGACCAGGGCCGCGAGGTCTCACGCGGGACCGAGGGCGAGCTCCTGGTGCGCTGGGGCGGGCCCGAGGGTCCGCGCCACGGCTTCTTCTCCGGCTACCTCGGCAACGACGAGGCCACCGCGGAGGCGTGGCGGGGGGAGTGGTTCCACACCGGCGACGTGGTCCGGCAGGCCGCCGACGGCATGCTCGTCTTCGTGGACCGCAAGAAGAACATCATCCGGAGATCGGGCGAGAACATCGCCGCCGCCGAGGTGGAAGCGGTGCTCCAGGCGCACGAGGCGGTGGCCCAGGTCGCGGTGCTCGCGGTGCCGGACGAGATCCGCGAGGAGGAGGTCATGGCCTGCGTGGTGCCGATGCCGGGCGTGGTGCCGGGACGCGGCCTCGCCGAGCGCCTGGCCGACCACTGCCTCGAGCGCCTGGCCTACTTCAAGGCGCCCGGCTGGGTGCTCTTCGTGGAGCGACTGCCCACCACCGGCACCCAGAAGGTCCAGAAGGCCCAGATCTTCCCCCGGGGCGAGGATCCGCGCGCCCGCCCCGGGGTGCTCGACCTCCGCGGCCGCAAGAAGCGCGGCTGAGTCGGCACGCGCGGGCCCGAGCGCGCATGCGCTACAATCGACGGCATGGCTCTTCCCGAGCGATCCGCACGTCTGGCCCAGGAGCTGCGTCGCCGCATCCTGGTCCTGGACGGCGCGATGGGCACCATGATCCAGGCCCGCGCCCTCTCGGCGGCCGACTTCGGGGGACCCCAGCTCGAGGGCTGTAACGAGAACCTGAACCTCACGCGCCCGGACGTCATCACCGACATCCACGCGGCCTACCTCGACGCGGGCGCGGACCTGATCTCGACCAACACCTTCGGCTGCGCGCCCTACGTCCTCGCCGAGTACGGGCTCTCCGAGCGGTGCCACGAGATCACGCTGGCCGCGGCGCGGCTCTGCCGGGCCGCGGTCGACCGCGCCTCCACCGCCGAGCGCCCGCGCTTCGCCATCGGGGCCATGGGGCCGGGGACGCGGACGATCACGGTGACCGCCAACGTGACCTTCGACGAGGTGCGCGACGCCTACTACCGCCAGGCGCGCGCCCTCATCGAGGGCCGGGTCGACGCGCTCCTGCTCGAGACCTGCCAGGACACCCTGAACGTCAAGGCGGCCGCGATCGGGGTCAAGCAGGCCCTGACCGAGGCCGGGGTCGAGCTGCCCCTCATGATCAGCGGCACCGTCGAGCCGATGGGCACCATGCTGGCCGGGCAGGGCGTCGACGCCTTCTACGCCTCGATCGAGCACCTCGCCCCGTTCTCGGTCGGCCTCAACTGCTCGACCGGGCCCGAGTTCATGACCGACCACCTGCGCACCCTCGCGCAGCTGGCCACCTGCTTCGTCTCGGTCTACCCGAACGCGGGGCTGCCCGACGAGCACGGCCATTACGAGGAGACCGCGGAGAGCCTCGCGCTCAAGATGCGGCGCTTCGTGGACGAGGGCTGGGTCAACGTGGTGGGCGGCTGCTGCGGCACCACCCCCGCCCACATCCGCGAGCTGGCCCGCCTGGTGGCCGAGCGGCCCCCGCGCGCGCCGGCCACCGACCTCGCCCCCGCGGTGAGCGGCGTCGAGGCGGTCTACCCGGCGGACGACGTGCGGCCGATCATCGTGGGCGAGCGGACCAACGTGATCGGCTCGCGGCGCTTCAAGGAGCTGATCGTCGAGGAGAAGTTCGAGGAGGCCTCCGAGATCGGCCGGGCCCAGGTCCGCGGGGGAGCCCAGGTGCTCGACGTCTGCCTGGCCAACCCGGACCGGGACGAGGCGGCCGACATCGACCGCTTCATGGACTTCGTCACCCGCAAGGTCAAGGCCCCGCTGATGATCGACTCGACCGACGCGCACGTGCTGGAGCTGGCCCTGATGAAGTGCCAGGGCAAGGCCATCGTCAACTCGATCAATCTCGAGGACGGCGAGGAGCGCTTCGAGCGGGTGGTGCCGCTCATGCGGGCCTACGGCGGCGCGGTGGTGGTGGGCTGCATCGACGAGGACAAGCAGCAGGGCATGGCGGTGACCCGCCAGCGCAAGCTCGCCATCGCGGAGCGCTCGCACGCCCTGCTCACCGGCAAGTACGGCCTGCCCGAGCGCGACCTGATCTTCGACCCCCTGGTCTTCCCGGTGGGCACCGGCGACGCCAACTACATCGGCTCCGCGGTCGAGACCATCGAGGGGGTGCGGGCGATCAAGGCCCGCTTCCCGCGCGCCAAGACCATCCTCGGCATCTCCAACGTCTCGTTCGGGCTGCCCGCCGCGGGGCGCGAGGTGCTGAACGCGGTCTTCCTCTACGAGTGCACCAAGGCCGGCCTCGACTACGCCATCGTCAACAGCGAGCGGCTCGAGCGCTACGCCTCGATCCCCGAGGAGGAGCGCCGCCTGGCCCAGGACCTGATCTACTGGCGGGGCAGCGATCCGGTGGCCGCCTTCGCGGCGCACTTCCGCGGGCGCACCCGGGCCCCGAAGGACACCGGGGTCCAGCTCCCGCTGGACGAGCGGCTCGCCCGCTACATCGTGGAGGGCTCCAAGGACGGCCTGCTCGACGACCTCGCGCTGAAGCTCAAGGAGCAGACCGCGCTCGAGATCGTCAACGGGCCGCTCATGCGGGGCATGGAGGAGGTCGGCCGCCTCTTCAACGACAACCAGCTCATCGTGGCCGAGGTGCTGCAGTCCGCCGAGGCCATGAAGGCCTCCGTGGCCTACCTCGAGCAGTTCATGGAGAAGGACGAGACCGCGGCGCGCGGCACCATCGTGCTGGCCACCGTGAAGGGCGACGTCCACGACATCGGCAAGAACCTGGTCGAGATCATCCTGAAGAACAACGGCTACCGGATCGTGAACCTCGGCATCAAGGTGCCGCCCGAGGATCTCATCGCCGCGTACCACAGCCACAAGCCCGACGCGATCGGCCTGTCCGGCCTCCTGGTGAAGTCGGCCCAGCAGATGGTCATCACCGCCCAGGACCTGCGCGCGGCCGGCATCGAGGTTCCGCTCTTCGTGGGCGGCGCCGCGCTCACCCGCAAGTTCACCGCGACCCGGATCGCCCGCGAGTACAGCGGGCTCACCCTCTACGCCAAGGACGCGATGGACGGCCTCGACCTGGCCAATCGCCTCTTCAGCGCCACCACCCGCGAGGCCCTCGTCGACCGGCTGCGCGCCGAGCAGGAGGCCCTGCGGGCCGGCGCCGACGCGGCCGAGGCGGCCCCGGCCCGCGCCCCTGCCGTCGGCCCGAGCCGCTCCGCGGTGTCGCGCACGGTGCCGGTGCCCGCGCCGCCCGATCTGGCGCTCCACGTCCTGCGCGACGTGCCGCTCACCCACGTCTTCCCGTACCTGAACCTCCAGATGCTCCTCGGCAAGCACCTCGGGGTGAAGGGCTCGGTGGCGCGGCTGCTCGAGCAGCGCGATCCGAAGGTGCTCGAGATCAACCAGGTGGTGGAGGACCTCGAGCGCCTGGCCGTCGAGCAGCACGTCATCCGCGCGAGCGGCCTCTACCGCTTCTACGAGGCGGCCGCCGCGGGGGACGACCTGGTGCTCATGGACGGAGGCCGCGAGGCCGCGCGCTTCCACTTCCCGCGCCAGGCGGAGGGCGAGCGTCTGTGCCTCTCCGACTACGTGCGCGAGCAGGGGAGCGGGGAGAAGGACTACGTCGCGCTCTTCGCGGTGACCTGCGGCGCCGGCGTCCGCGACCTGGCCGAGCGGTGGAAGGAGGAGGGCCAGTACCTCCGCTCCCACGCGCTCCAGGCCCTGGCGATCGAGTGCGCGGAGGCGTTCGCGGAGATGCTCCACGCCCGGCTGCGCACCCAGTGGGGCTTCCCGGATCCGCCCGGCCTCGAGCTCTCCGAGAAGCTCAAGGCCCACTACCGTGGCCTCCGCGTCTCCTTCGGCTACCCGGCGTGCCCGAACCTCGCCGACCAGCGCATCCTGTTCGACCTGCTCGAGCCCGGGCAGATCGGGCTCGGCCTGACCGACGGCTTCATGATGGATCCGGAGGCCTCGGTCTCCGCGCTGGTCTTCCACCATCCCGAGGCCAAGTACTTCAAGGCCGAGTAGGCGAGGGGCCGCGTGCCGAGCCTGATCCAGGCGGCCGGCGTCAGCCCCCGCTTCCTCGATCTCCTCGGCGGTGAGCCGCTCGCCGGTCATCGCGTGCTCGACGTCGGCTGCGGCTCGGGCCGGCTCTCCCTCGCGCTGGCCCCGGTCTCGGGCTCGGTCGTCGGCCTCGACCGGGACGCGCCCGCGCTCGAGGAGGCTCGCCGGCGGGCCGCCGCGGCCGGGCTCGCCAACGTGGAGTTCCACGAGGCCGACGTCGAGGCCACCGCCCTACGAGCCCTGGCGCCCCGATCTGGTGACCGCGCACCTCTGCGCCTCGGACGCGATCATCGAGCGCGCGGCCGCCGCGCTCCGCCCCGGCACCTGCCTGGCCATGGTCGCCTTCCACGTGGACCAGTGGAAGGAGACCGGCCGCGTCTCCCGCTTCGCCTACGACGAGGCGCGCATGCGCGCGGCGCTCGAGGAGCGCGGCTTCACCGTCGAGGCGCTCGAGGTCGAGCAGGAGGTGCGGCGCTTCGCATCCGTCGAGGAAGGCCTGGCCGCCGCGGTCGGCCTGGAGGACCGGTGGCGAACCGACGGCCGCTGGTTCCGCTACATCGCCTTCCTCGAGTCCGGCGGCCGCACGCTCACGCGCAGCCACCTGCTCGCCAAGGCGCGGCGCGCGTGAGCGGCGGGAGCCTGGGGGCGCTGACGCTCACCGGGTCGGTGAAGGCCCTGGCGCTCGAGCTGGGGTTCGACCTCGTCGCGGTGGGCCCGGCCGCGCCGCCCGAGCACGGCGCGGCGCTCCGGCGCTGGGTCGAGGCCGGCCACGCCGGCACCATGGGCTACCTCGAGCGGCGGCTCGAGGAGCGGCTCGATCCGGACCGGGTGCTGCCGGGCGCGCGGGCGGCCGTGTGCGTGGCGCTCAACTACTACCAGGGCGAGCCCGTCGATCCCTCCTGGCGCCCGATCGCCCGCTACGCCTGGGGCCGTGACTATCACGACGTGATCGGGCCGCGGCTCGAGCGCCTGGCCAGCCATCTGGCCGATGCCGCCGGCGCGCGGAGCCGCGGGTACGTGGACACCGGGCCGGTGCTCGAGCGCGATCTCGCGGCGCGGGCCGGGCTCGGCTGGATCGGCAAGAACACCATGCTGCTCCACCCGGCGCTCGGCTCGTGGTTCTTCATCGGGGTGCTCCTGACCACCGCGGAGCTCGTCTCCGACGCCCCGCTGGCCGACCGCTGCGGCTCCTGTCGCGCCTGCCTCGACGCCTGCCCGACCGGGGCCTTCCTCGCCCCGTACGTGCTCGACTCGCGCCGCTGCATCTCGTACCTGACCATCGAGCACCGGGGCGACATCGACCCCGACCTGCACCGCCGACATGACCGGCTGGCAGTTCGGCTGCGATGTCTGTCAGGACGTGTGCCCGTGGAACCGGAAGGCCCCGCCGACGCCGCATCCCGAGTTCCGTCCCCGGGCGGCGTATCCCGGGGCGGAGGCGATCTCGCACATGGACGACGCCTCGATCCGCGAGGCATTCCGCGACACCGCGCTCCTTCGAGCCAAGCCTGCGGGACTCCGTCGCAATGCCCTGATATATCTGGAGAACGAATCGTGAAGCTGGAGATCGGAAGCCGCGGGCCCACCCTCGACGCCGCGCGCCGGCGCAGCGTGCTGGCCGGCGTCGAGCCGCCGCGAGGCCCTGTGCTACAATCCGACCGCGAGGGCACCCCATGGCCATCCTGAAGGTCGCGCGTCTCGGACACCCGGTACTTCGCCAGCTCGCGGCGCCCGTTCCGATCGAGCAGATCCGCTCGGCCGGGACCCAGCGCCTGATCGACGACATGGTCGAGACCATGCGCGAGTACAACGGAGCCGGGCTCGCCGCTCCCCAGGTGCACGAGCTCCAGCAGATCTGCGTGATCGAGGTGCACGGCAACCCGCGCTACCCGGACGCCCCCGCGATCCCGCTCACCGTGCTGATCAACCCGGTGGTGACCCCGCTGACCGAGGAGATGGAGGACGGCTGGGAGGGCTGCCTCTCGGTGCCCGACATGCGGGGAGTGGTCCCGCGCTTCGGCAGCGTGCGGCTCGAGGCCTTCGACCGCGAGGGCAGCCGGATCGACGTGGTGGCCAAGGAGTTCTTCGCCCGCGTCATCCAGCACGAGACCGACCACCTGCACGGCCGGGTCTACCTCGACCGGATGCGGGACCTCTCCACCCTCACGCATCTGGCCGAGTGGAACCGCTACTGGCTCGGCAACCAGGAGCAGGACGACTGAAGGTCGTCGCCGTCGTCCGCGATCTCTTCTTCGTGGCCCGCATCCGGGAGACCGCGCGCCTGGTGGGCACCCCGCTGGTCTTCGCCCGCACCCCGCAGGAGATCGCGGCCCAGCTCGCGCCGGAGCGCGCCCGCGCTGCGTGCCCACACTCGTGATAGTCGATCTCACCACCAACGGGTGGGACTACGACGCCATCTTCGACGCCCTCGCGGCCGCCCCCGACGTGCCGGTGCTGGGCTTCACGACCCACGCGCTGGCCCGCGAGACCCAGCCGCTGCACGCCCGCTGCCGGCGGGTGGTGACCAAGGAGACCCTGACCCAGGAGCTGCCCGGGCTCCTGCAGCACGGGCTCGCCGCGTGACCGCGGCCGAGTTCGTGGTCGCGCTCGACGAGGCCAACCAGGCGGTCCTCCGTCGCCTCGAGCCCGACGCCACCCTCAAGCCGGAGGTGAGCGGGGCGCTCAACGTCACGAACCTCCTGAAGGTCGCCCTCAAGAACGAGATCGAGGCCACCGAGATCGCGGCGCGCTGGCTCGTCGTCACCACCGACGTCGAGGTGAAGATGGCCTTCGCCCGCCAGGCGGGAGACGAGGCCAAGCACTACCGCATGATCGCCGACCGCCTCGGGGAGCTCGGGGTGGACGCGCGCGCCCTCGACCCGCTCGCGCAGGGATTCGGGCCGCTCTTCAAGTACCTCGACTCGCTCGAGACCACCGTGGAGCGCGTCGCGGCGGGCCAGTTCACCCGCGAGGCGGTGGCGGTGGTGAAGAACCGCCAGTTCATCGAGTTCTGCGACCGGGCGGGGGACCGGACTCACCGCGACGCTCTACCGTGAAGTCATCGAGCCGGACGAGCGCTTCCATCAGCAGCTCGGGCGCACGCTGCTGCTCAAGCTCGCGACCACCCCCGAGACCCAGGACGCCGCGCGGCGCGCCGCCGCCCGCACGCTCGCGCTGGCCGAGGAGCTGCAGGGCGCCGCGCTCCGGACCGCCGGCATCCACCACGCGCCCGGCTGTTGATGGATCCCGACCCTTCGCTGGCCGACTTCACCGCCGCGGTCACCCGCGCCGACGCGGACATCCCGCTGGCCCGCGCCGCCCTCCTGATCGCGGCCGCCGAGCAGCCCACGCTCGACGTGGACAAGGAGCTGGCCCGCCTCGACGACCTCGCGGAGGCGGCCGCCCCCCGCGACGGGCAGGACGAGCTGCGCCGCCTGCATCGCCTCCGGGAGTTCCTCTTCGAGGAGCAGGGCTTCGCGGGCGATCGCGGCGACTACTTCGATCCGCGCAACAGCTACCTCAACCACGTCCTCGACCGTCGGCTGGGCATCCCGATCACGCTCTCGCTGGTGCTGATCGAGGTGGGGCGGCGGCTCGGCCTCGACATGGAGGGCGTGGGCCTCCCGGGCCACTTCATCACCGGGATCCGGATCGGAGGCGAGCACGTGCTGCTCGATCCGTTCAACCGCGGCGCGCTCCTCACGGTGGAGACCTGCGGCGAGGTGGTGCGGCGCGCGCTCGGGCGGCCCGTGCGCCTGCAGGCCGAGCACTTCACGCCGGTGACCAACCGGCAGTTCCTGGTGCGGGTGCTCGCCAACCTGAAGGGCATCTACTGGCGCCAGGAAGCCTGGGACAAGGTGGTGCGGGTGATCGACCGCACCCTGGCGCTACACCCTACCGCGGCGGGCGAGCGGCGCGACCGCGGCGCGGCCTGGAGCAACATGGGCCGGCTCGATCGCGGGGCCGCCGACTGGGAGCGCTACCTGACCGAGTTCCCGGACGCGGCCGACCACGAGCAGGTGCGCGGCCAGCTGCGCCGGGTGCGGCAGAAGATCGCGCAGCTCAACTAGGGCCCGCGTGCGCGTCCAGGGCGGAACCAACCTCTACGGCTTCAGCGTCGGCATCCTCATGCTCGACACCCGCTTCCCGCGCATCCCGGGCGACATGGGCAACGCGACGACCTTCGACTTCCCGGTGCGCTACCACCGCGTCACCGGCGCCTCGCCTCACCGCGTGGTGCGCCAGGGGCAGCGCGAGCTGCTGCCCGCGTTCGTGGAGGGCGCGCGCTTTCTCGAGCGGGAAGGGGTCCGGGCGATCACCACCAACTGCGGCTTCCTGGCCAAGTTCCAGCCAGAGCTCGCCGCCTCGGTGAGCGTGCCCGTCTTCACCTCGAGCCTCATGCTGGTGCCGCTCGTGCAGCGGATGCTGCCGCCGGGCCGGGCGGTGGGCGTGCTCACCGTGAACGCGGCCTCGCTCCATCGCGAGCACATGGCGGGCGCGGGCATCGCGGCGGACGCCCCGGTGGTGGTGGCCGGGCTCGAGACCGAGAAGGAGTTCACCCGGGTCCTGCTCGACGACCAGCTGATCCTCGACGTGGAGGCGGCCCGGCAGGAGCACCTCACGGTGGCCGGGCGCCTGGTGGCCGAGCACCCCGAGATCGGCGCGATCGTGCTCGAGTGCACCAACATGCCGCCCTACCGCGCCGACATCCAGGCCGCCACCGGCCTGCCCGTCTTCGACATCACCACGCTGGTCCGGATGGTGCACGACTCGGTGTGCCACGGCCTCGCGCCGCGTCCCGCCTGAGCCCGCCGCCCGCGTGAGCCAGACCGCCGACGTCGTCATCGTGGGCGCCGGCATCATCGGCGGCTCGGTGGCGTTTCACCTCCTCGAGCGAGATCCCGGCCTGCGGGTGGTCGTGCTGGAGAAGGAGCCCGAGCCCGGAACCGGCGCGACCTCGAAGGCCACCGGGGGCGTGCGCTTCCAGTTCTCCACCGAGGCCAACGTGCGCCTCACCCAGCTCTCCTACCGCTACTTCACCCACGCCGAGGAGATCCTCGGCTCGCCGGTCGACTTCACGCGCCACGGCTACCTCTTCGTGACCACCGACCCGGCCACCCTCGAGCAGTGCCGGCGCAACGTGGCGCTCCAGCGCGGGCTCGGCGTGGCGAGCGAGATCCTGAGCCCGGCCCAGATCCAGGCCCATCTGGCCTCGCTGGTCACCCACGACCTGCTCGGAGGCAGCTTCTGCGCCGACGACGGCTCCGCCGACCCGTATTCGATGCTCCAGGCGTTCCTCGGCCGCGCGAAGGGCCGGGGCCTGCGCCTGCTGACCGGGCACCCGGTCACCGGCCTCGTGAAGTCGGCCGACCGCGTCACCGGCGTGCGGACGCCGCACGGAGACTGGAGCGCGCCGATCGTGGTCGACTGCGCCGGGCCCTACGCGGACCAGATCGGCGAGATGGCCGGCGTCTCGATCCCGTCGAAGCCGTACCGACGCCAGGTGATGGTGACCGAGCCGCTCCCGAGCCTGCCCCCGGTGTTCGCGCTCATCGTGGATCTCGACACCGGCTTCTACGTCCACCGCCAGGGGTTGAGCGCGGTGCTGATGGGCGGCACCGACAAGGACAGCAAGCCGGGCCTCGACACCGAGGTGGACTGGGACGCCTTCGACGCGGTCTTCCGGGCCGCGGCGGTCCGGGTGCCGCCGCTCGCCGAGGCGCGCGTCATGCGCGCCTACGCCGGAGTGCGAGACCTCACCCCGGACTACCACGGCATCCTCGGCCCGGCCGCGCAGGCGCCGGGGCTCCACGTGGCGTGCGGCTTCTCCGGCCACGGCTTCATGCACGCGCCCGCCATCGGCATCCTGATGACCGAGATCCTGCTCGACGGCCGCGCCAGCAGCATGGACGTCGGCGCCCTGTCCCTCGATCGCTTCGCAGCGGGAAAGCTGCGCGCCGAAGCCAACATGTTCTAGGCCATGAAGCTCGCCGACCTCCGCGTGCTGCGCGCCGACATCCCGGTGCAGCGCCCCCACAAGATGTCCTTCACCACCCTCGAGACGGTGAACTTCGTCTTCGTCCGCCTCGAGACCTCCGACGGCCACGTGGGCTGGGGAGAAGCCGCCTGCCTCGGCGGACCCACCTGGAGCGAGGAGTCGGCCGAGTCGGTGGCCGCGACCATCGAGCGCTACATCGCCCCGTGGCTCGTCGGGCGCGACCCGACCGCGATCGAGGCGCTCCGGATCGAGATGGCCCGGCGCGTCCAGGGCAATCCGTTCGCCCGAGCCGC
This sequence comes from uncultured Candidatus Rokubacteria bacterium, assembly GCA_963841755.1. GTDB lineage: Bacteria > Methylomirabilota > Methylomirabilia > Rokubacteriales > CSP1-6 > CAMLFJ01. Next base: position 546,142 of record CAWJDX010000011.1, on the reverse strand, counting down.
GGTCGAGATGGCCCTCTGGGACATCGCGGGCCGGGCGCTGGGCGTCCCGGTCTACCGGCTCCTCGGGGGACGGGTGCGGGATCGTGTGCCGCTCTCCTGGTCGCTCGCGGTGGCCGACCCGCGCGCCGAGATCGACGAGGCGCAGGCCAAGATCGCGCGGGGCCACCGCATCTTCAAGATCAAGACCGGGGCCGGCGCCCTCGCCGACGACGTCGAGCGCGTGCGCCGCCTCCGCGAGGCCCTGGGCCCCGAGATGTCGCTCCGGGTGGACGCCAATCAGGGCTGGGACCGGCCGACCGCGCTCCGGGCCGTCCGGGACCTCGAGCCCTACCGTCTCGACTTCGTCGAGCAGCCCGTGCCGCGCTGGGACCTCGAGGGTCTCGTGATGATCGCCGAGCGAGCCGCGATGCCGATCATGGCCGACGAGTCCTGCTTCACCGATCACGACGCCCTCGAGCTGGCCCGGCGCGGCTCGATCTCGATCCTGAGCCTCAAGCTGACGAAGTCGGGGGGCCTGCTCGGCAGCCTCGCGATCGCGCGGGTCGCGGAGGCGGCCGGCATGGGCTGCTACGTGGGCTGCATGATCGAGACCTCGCTCGGCACCGCCGCGTACCTCCACCTGGCCCTGGCCGCCGCCCCGGTCACCTGGGGCTGCGAGCTCTTCGGGCCGCTCCTGCTCGCGGGCGACGTCACCAGACAGCCGGTGCAGTACGCCGACGGCTGCATCCTCTCGCTGGACGGTCCCGGCTGGGGCGTGGACGTCGACGAGACCGCACTCGCGGAGTGGTCTCGTCGATGCTAGCCGCGTGGTGAGCGGGGGCGCGCCCGGACCCGCCGCCGTGACGCCGGTGCTCGAGACCCGGGGCGTCGTCAAGCGGTTCGGCGGCGTGGTCGCGGTGGACGGGCTCTCGCTGGCGCTGGCCCGCGGCGAGATCCGCGGGCTGATCGGCCCCAACGGCTCCGGCAAGACCACCACCGTGAACATCCTCTCGGGCCTCCACCGCCTCGACGCGGGCCAGATCCATCTCGACGGCCGGCGCGTGGACCGCCTGCGGCCGCACGAGATCGCGGCGCAGGGCGTGGCCCGCACCTTCCAGATCCCGAAGCTCTTCGGGAACATGACGGTGCTCGAGAACGTCCTGCTCCCGGGCCACGCGGAGCGGGCCCGCGCCGCCTCGCGCCCCATGGCGGAGATCCAGGCGAGCGCGCGCCGCCAGCTCGAATTCGTCGCGATGGACCGGCACCGCCACTCCCTCGCCAAGCAGCTCTCGGGCGGGCAGGCGATGCTGGTGCAGATCGCCCGCGCCCTGATGATCCATCCCCTCCAGGTGGTCCTGATGGACGAGCCGTTCGCGGGCGTGCATCCGACCATCCGCGAGGTCATCATGGAGGCGATCCTCCGCATGAACCGGGAGCACGGCGTGACCTTCCTGATCGTCTCCCACGAGATGGCCGAGGTGCGGCGGCTCTGCGGCCGGGTCTCGGTCATGCACGACGGACGCCTCATCGCAGAAGGCCCGCTCGCCCAGGTGGCGAACGATCCCGTCGTCCTCGAAGCGTACCTGGGCAAGTAGATGGCGCTCCTCGAGGTGGACCAGGTCGCGGCCGGCTACGTCGAGGGCATCGACATCCTGGCCGGCATCGGCCTGCGCGTCGAGGCGGGAAGCGTCACCGGCATCATCGGGCCGAACGGGGCCGGGAAGTCGACGCTGCTCAAGACCATCTTCGGCTTCCTCCATCCTCGCGAGGGCCGCATCGTCCACGACGGGCGCGAGATCCAGCGGGCGGCGCCCCACGAGATCAAGCGGCTCGGGGTGAGCTACGTGCCCCAGGGCGCGAACGTCTTCCCCCAGCTCACCGTCCAGGAGAACCTGCTCCTCGGCGCCTGGGTGGAGCGCGGCGACCGGGCCCGCGTGGGCCAGATGCTGGAGCGCGCCTACGCGACGTTCCCCCGGCTCCGGGAGAAGCGGCGGCATCGCGCCACCTCGCTGAGCGGCGGCGAGGCCAAGATGCTCTCGCTCGCGAAGGAACTCGTGACCGACCCGAAGCTCCTCCTGGTGGACGAGCCCTCCGCGGGGCTCGCCCCCCGCATCTCCACCGAGGTGTACGCGCGGCTCGTGGAGGCGCGCGCCACCGGCGTCACGATCCTCCTGGTGGACCAGAACATCACCAAGGCGGTGGAGGTCTCGGACTACCTCTACGTGATCGAGGGTGGACAGGTGCGCCGTCAGGGCCCCCAGGCCGACTTCGCGGATCATCTTCGCGAGCTGATCCGCGACTCCCTCCTCGGAGCCTGAGGGCGTGGCGGGCCTCCTCCGGCGCCTCGGCCTCTGCCTGGTGGCCTACGCGGCGCTGGCGTGGGTGCCGCTCGTCACCTCCGAGTACCACACCCACATCCTGGTCATCAGCCTCTACTACGTGATCCTCGCGGTGGGCTGGAACCTCCTCGCGGGCTACACCGGCCAGTTCTCGCTGGCCCATCACACGTTCGCCGGGATCGGCGCCTACACCTCGGCGCTGCTCGTGCAGCGCACCGGGATCCCGATCCTGGTCGGCGTGGTGGCGGGGGCGGTGGTGGCCGCCGCCGTCGGCTACGGCCTCGGCAGCCTGTGCCTGCGCATGCGCGCGATCTACCTGGCCCTGGCCACGTGGGCGTTCGCGGAGTCGGTCCGCCTGCTGGTCACGGTGGAGTACCAGATCACGCGCGGGGATCTGGGGCTGGCCGCGCCGCTGCTCTTCGGGACCCCGCGCGCGACGCCCTACTACTACCTGTTCCTCGGCCTGGCCCTCGTGGCCTTGCTGGTGGCCCGGCAGATCGTCCACTCGCGGATCGGCGCCTACCTGCGGGCCATCCGCGACGACGAGGAGGCCGCCGCGACCATGGGGGTGGACACCTTCAGGTGGAAGCGCTTCGCGTTCGTCGTCTCCGCGGTGTTCGCGGCGGTGGCGGGCGCCTTCCAGGGGCACTACATCGGCCTGCTCTCGCCGACCCCGATGAAGTTCAACGAGATGGCCACCGTCATCATCATGGTGATCACGGGCGGCCTGCGCACCTTCGCGGGGCCGGCGCTGGGCGCCGTCTTCATCGAGCTGCTCTCGGAGCTGCTGCGGCGCTGGGGCGAGATCCGGATGGTGCTGTTCGCCCTGCTCGTGATCGCGGTGATCCGGCTCTACCCTGCGGGCCTGGTGGGGCTGCTGCGCGCGGCGGGCGCGCGCATCGGGGTGCGGCTGCCCGGGCTGGCCCCGCTCCTCGGAGTCGGGCGCCCGGCCGACTGAGGCGGGCCCAGTCGGATCAGATCGGATCAGACGGTGCGCTCGCGCTCCCCGAAGAGGCCGTTGGGCCGCAGCGCCAGCAGGGCGATCAGCAGCAGGAAGCCGTAGAGGTCCTTGTAGGCGGGCGAGATGAACACCGACCCCAGGGCCTCGATCACGCCGAGCAGAACCCCGCCCACCACGCTGCCCAGGATCGACCCGAGGCCCCCGATCACGATGATCTCGAAGCCCTTGAAGGTCGAGATGGCCCCGTTCTCCGGGTAGACCAGGAAGTCGGGCGCGAGGAGCGCGCCGGCCGCGGCGGCCATCGCCACGCCCACCCCGAAGGCCAGCATGTCGAGGCGGAGCACGTCGATGCCGGCGGTCTGGATGCCGATCCGGTTCTGGGCCGCGCCCCGGAGCGCGCGCCCCACCCAGGTGCGCGTGACGAGCAGGTAGAAGAGCGCGAGCAGCACCAGCGCGCCCACGAGGGCAACGAAGCGATTGCCGGAGACCGGGAGCGTCAGCAGCATCGTGGGCTTCGCGTAGTCGCGCGGGGAATACTGGTTGGGGCCGCCCAGGACGATCGCGAGGTTCCGGAAGAGCACCATGAGCGCGATCGTCATGACCGTCGCGTACTCGTCGCGCCGCTCCACCCCGCCCACGTACATCGGCCGCAGGAGAAAGCGCTGGACCACCATGCCCAGGAGGAACACCGACGCCATCGCGAGGGGAAGGGCGAGGTACCAGCGGTCCCAGCCCAGCACCGAGGCGAGCAGGAAGTACTGCACGTAGCTGCCGATCATGTAGAACTCGCCCATCGACCAGTTGATCATCTTCATGATCGAGTAGATGAACGTGATACCGAGCGCCATGAGGCTGTAGATGACCCCGATGACGAGGCCGGAGAGGAGGTACTGGGAGAGGAGGTGGAAGTCCATCGATCGCGCGGCCCCGGAATCGGGGCCGGGAGCGCGCGACTTCCGCTCCCGGCCCGGTCCGGCGGTCGCCTAGCGGGGAACGACCAGCTCGCCCGTCTTGAACTCGGTCGGGTAGATGATCTTGGCCTCGGTGAACGGCATGTCGGTCTTGGTGTACTGCATCAGCAGCATCGGGGGGGTCCACTGCTGCCAGTACGGTCCCTCGCCGCGGCTGAAGCTGATCGTCGCGTTCCAGCCCTGGAACTTGTTGGCCAGCAGCGACTTCACCAGGGCGTCGCTGGTGTCGCTCTTGGCCGCCTCCAGCGCGTCCGCGATGAGGACCACCTGCGCGTAGCCGTTGAGCGACGCGTAGACCGGGTCCTCCTTGAACTGCTCGCGGTACTTGGCGCGGAAGGCCTCCCCGCGCGGGGTGAGTTTCATGGTCGGGTGGTAGTACACCAGGAACGAGACGTAGTTGCCCTTCTCGCCCAGGTTCTTCCAGAACTCCGCGCGGGCCGGCATGTCGTAGGACACCAGCATCGGGGTGCCGGGCAGGAGGCCGACGTCGGCGGCCTGCTTGATGATCAGGTACGCAGGGGTGCCCACCCCGATGTTGATCACCACGTCCGGCTTCCAGCTCTTGATCTCGAGCAGCTGCGGGGTGAGATCCACCACCGCGCGATCGAACACGATGGTCTTCAGCTCCGCTCCGCCCGCGGTGGAGGGGAAGAGCTTCTTGGTGTCCTCGACCAGCCCCACCCCGTAGTCGGTGTTCTCCGCGAGCAGCGCGACCTTCTTGAAGCCCTTGTCCTTGATCCAGCGGTTCCAGAGCTGCACGCGGTCGGTGTCGATGACGTGGGTGCGGAAGCTGTAGTTGAGGTGCTTCTCGGTGAAGGCGCGCGCCGAGGCCTGGGTCGCGAAGATCGGCACCTTGAACTGCTCGGCCAGGTCCTGGACGGCCAGCGCCACCGAGCTGTGGAACTGGCCCAGCACCGCCACCACCCCGTCCTGGGTCGCGAGCTTGCGGAAGCCGGCCGCACCCTTCTCCGGCGTGCCGGAATCGTCCTCGATCACCAGCTCGATCTTTCGCCCGCCCAGGATGCCCTTGGCGTTGATCTCGTCGGCCGCCATCTTGGCGCCGCGCACGATCAGCTGGCCGGCGGCGGGATCACCTGGAGGCGACAGCGGGGTCAGCACGCCGATCTTCACCGGCTTCTGGGCGAGGGCCGGCGGAGCCAGCACGGCCAGGGTCAAGAGAGCCAGCACGATGGCAGTCAGGCGTCTACTCATGCGTTGCATCCTCCGCTGGAACGAGTGGGTGTGGAAGGACAGGAGAGCCGCATCGTATGCGTCGGGGCCGGGCCGCGTCAAGCTTCGCGTCCCGCGGTCAGCCGCGGCCCAGCCGCTCCAGCAGGGTCGCGTCGGCGGGCGGAAACCGGTAGCGGCCGCAGCTCGGTGGGACGGACCCAGGCGATCTCCTGGCCTTCGAGCGGCCGGGGCTCGCCCGCGATCTCGCAGCGGAAGAAGGACAGGCGGACCCGCTTCTCGGGATAGGTCCAGTCCACCGTCTCGAGCAGCGCGCCGACCGCGACCGCGGCGCCGAGCTCCTCCCGGATCTCCCGCGCGAGCGCGGCCTCCGGGCTCTCGTCCACGTCGCGCTTGCCGCCGGGAAACTCCCAGAGCCCGCCCAGGTGGCTGGCCGCCGGCCGCCGCGCGATCAGGATCAGCCCATCCCGCTCGATCACCGCCGCCACCACTTCCACGACCCCCTCTCCCCCCTGGGGAGAGGGCAGGGTGAGGGGCCCGGGGCCTTCCGGCGCGTTCACGACGCGGTCCACCCCCCGTCCACCGCCAGCACCGACCCGGTCACGTATCCCGCCGCGTCGGACGCCAGGTAGAGGCACGCGGCCGCGATGTCGTCCACGTGCCCCGGCCGCGCGATGGGGATCCGGTGCTCGAGCATGCGCCGGCGGAACTCGCTCACCCCGGGGTTGATGGCGGTGTCGATGGTGCCCGGGGCCACCACGTTCACCCGGATGCGGTCCCCGACCAGCTCGATCGCGGCGGCCCGGGCCAGCGCGTTGAGACCGCCCTTGGAGGCGACGTAGGGCGAGAAGTCGCGCACCGCGACCTCGCCGAGCGCCGAGCTGATGTGCACGATGGATCCGCCGCCGCGCTCGCGCATGGGCCCCGCCACCATCTTGGTGAGCACGAAGGCGCCCACCAGGTTGATCCGCAGCACCTCCGCGAAGTCGTCCGCCGACACCTTCTCGAGCGGAGCGTTGAGGCGCACCGCCGCCGAGTTCACCAGGACGTCCACGCCGCCCCAGAGCCGGCGCGTCTCGGACACCAGGCGCGCCACGTCCGCCTCCACGCCCACGTCGCCGGCCTCGGCGTGGCCCGCGCCGCCGGCGGCGGCGATGGCCTGCGCCACCTCCCGCAGCGGCTCCGGCCGCCGGCCGAACACGGCCACGCGCGCGCCCTCGCGCGCGAAGCAGAGCGCGACCGCCCGGCCGATGCCGGTGCCGCCGCCCGCCACGATCGCGACCTTACCCTCGAGCGCGCCCATCGGCTCCTCCACGCCCCCGGCGCTCCGCGCGGTAGGTCGCGCACGAGCGCCGCATCGGGCAGGGGCGACAGCGAGGCGACCGCGGGGTGCACCAGGTGGCGCCGAAGTCCATCAGCGCCTGGTTGTAGTCGTAGGCCTTGCGCGGCGGCACCAGCGCGCCGGCCAGGTCCCACATCGCCTTCTGCCCGCGCAGCCGCGCCAGGCGCCGCGGGCCCAGGAACACGCGGCCGAGCACCCGGCGAACATTGGTGTCGACGATCGGCACCGGCCGCCCGTAGGCGAAGCAGCGCACCGCGCCGGCGGTGTAGCGCCCGATCCCGCGCATCGCCCGCAGCGCGTCGTCGTCGTCGGGCAGCCGCCCGCCGTAGCTCGCGACCGCCTCGCACGCGATGCCGTGCAGGTTGAGCGGCCGCACGTTGTACCCGAGCGGGTACCAGAGCCGCTTCACGTCATTGGGGGCGGAGCGCGGCGAGGGCCTCGAGGGTCGGGTAGCGATCGAGGAACTCGTGGTACTTGGGCACCACGCGATCGACCTGGGTCTGCTGCAGCATGATCTCGGAGACCAGGATGTGGTAGGGATCCTCGGTGCGCCGCCACGGCAGGTCGCGCCGGTGCCGGCCGTACCAGGCGAGGAGGCGCCGCCGGAAGCGGACCCGAGTCCGGCGGTCGGGCAGGGAGGTCGTCGGCACGGCGGCCATTGTGTACGAGGTTCGCGGCTTCCCGCAAGTTGACCGCAAGTTGACAGGCGCCCGGCCGGCCGACAACAATGAGCCATGCCCGACCAGACCCGCGAGTACGACGCCGCCCGCCACGGAGTCGCGCTGTTCGACCGCTCCTCGCTCGGCAAGGTGAGCGTGACCGGGCCGCGACCGCCTGGCCTTCCTGCAGGGCATGCTCACCAACGACGTGAAGGCCCTCGCCCCGGGGCAGGGCGCGCCGGCCGCCTTCCTCGACGCCCACGGCAAGGTCACCGTCCTGCTGGTGGTATACGCGGCCCAGGACCGGGTCCTGATCGAGCTGCCGGCGCAGATGACCGCGAAGACCCTCGAGACCCTCGACCATTTCCTGATCTCGGAGAAGGCGGAGTTCGAGGCGGTCGACGAAGCGTTCGCGATCCTCTCGCTGCAGGGCCCGGGGGCGCGCGCGCTGCTCGAGGGCCTGGCCGGGACCACGCTCGATCTCGCCCCGTACGCCCACGTCGAGGTCACGGTGGGCGGCGTGCCGGTACGGGTGATCAACCGCGCGGAGGGCCCGGCTCCCGGCTTCCACTGCTGGACCGAGGCCGCGGGCGCGGAGTCGCTGCGGAGCGCGGCCATCGCCGCCGGCGCGGTCGTCGCGGGGCCGGCCACCCTCGAGATCCTGCGCATCGAGGCCGGGCAGCCCTGGTACCCCCAGGACGTCGACCAGTCGGTGATCCTCCCGGAGACCCGGCTCGAGGCGCTGGTGAGCTACACCAAGGGCTGCTACATCGGCCAGGAGACGGTGGCGCGCGTGAAGTACCGCGGGCACGTCAACCGGGCGCTGAGCGGCCTGGTCGTCGAGGGCGATCGCGTGCCGGAAGTGGGCGCGCGGGTCGTGGTGGAGGGCGCGGAGGTGGGCAAGGTGACCTCGGCGGCGCGCTCCATCGCGCTCGGCCGGCCGATCGCGCTCGGCTACGTGCGCCGCGAGCACTTCGAGCCGGGCACCGCGGTGACGATCGCGGACGGCGGCGGCGAGCAGCCGGCCCGGGTGAGCGCGCTGCCGTTCGTGGCCGGGGCCTGACCGGGCCCCTCCCGCGTGTCCCAGTCCCGCCCCGCCAATCGCCTCGCCTCCGAGACGAGCCCGTACCTGCTCCAGCACGCCCACAACCCGGTGGACTGGTATCCCTGGAGCCCCGAGGCGTTCGAGCTGCGCCCGCCGCGAGGACAAGCCGGTGCTGCTGTCGGTCGGCTACTCCGCGTGCCACTGGTGCCACGTCATGGAGCGCGAGTCGTTCGAGAACGACGACATCGCGGCCCTCATGAACCAGCTCTTCGTGTCGATCAAGGTCGACCGCGAGGAGCGGCCCGACGTCGACCAGATCTACATGCAGGCGGTGCAGTCGATGACCGGCCGCGGCGGCTGGCCGATGACCGTCTTCCTGACCCCGGACGGCGTCCCGTTCTACGGAGGCACGTATTTCCCGCCGGAGGACCGCCACGGCATGCCCGCCTTCCCGCGGCTCCTGCGCTCGATCGCGGACGCGTATCACTCGCGGCGCGGCGAGGTGCTCGAGGCGGGCCGCCAGCTCGTCGAGACCATGGGGCAGTCGGGGCGGCTGACCGGGTCGACGAGCCTCCTCGGCCCGCGACGTGCTCACGCCGGGCCTACCTCGGCATCGGCGGCGAGTTCGACGAGCGCGACGGCGGCCTCGGGCAGGCGCCCAAGTTCCCCCAGCCGATGACCTGGGAGGCGGTGCTGCGCGTCGCGCGCCGCACCGGCGACGCGCGCGGCCTCGGGATGCTCCGCCACACGCTCACCCGCATGGCCCGCGGCGGCATCTACGACCAGCTCGGCGGCGGCTTCCACCGCTACTCGGTGGACGGCCAGTGGCTGGTGCCGCACTTCGAGAAGATGCTCTACGACAACGCCCAGCTCGCCTCGCTCTACCTGCACGGCTGGCTCGCCACCGGCGAGCCGCTCTACCGGCGCATCGCCGAGGAGACCCTCGACTACGTCCGGCGCGAGATGACCCACCCGGCCGGCGGCTTCTACTCGGCCCAGGACGCCGACTCGGAGGGCGTCGAGGGCAAGTTCTTCGTCTGGTCGGCCGACGAGATCCGCGCGGTCCTCGGCGATCCCGCCCTGGCGCGCGCGGCGCTCGCCTACTGGGGCGTCGACGACGGGCCCAACTTCGAGGGCCACAGCATCCTGTTCGTCCCGCGCGAGCCGGAGGAGGTCGCGGGGACCGCTCGGCATGACCGTCGACGAGCTGATGGCCGCGATCGGGCGCGCCCGCGCGCTCCTGCACGCCGCGCGCGAGCCCCGCGTGCACCCCGCGCTCGACGACAAGGTGCTCGCGTCGTGGAACGGGCTCATGCTCGCCGCGTTCGCGGAGGCCGCCTCCGTGCTGGGCCGCGCCGACTACCTGGCCGCCGCGGTCCGCAACGCCGAGTTCCTCGGCCGGCAGATGGTCCGCGACGGCCGCCTGCTCCGCTCCTGGAAGGACGGCCAGGCCCGCATCACCGGCTACCTCGAGGACTACTCGATGGTGGGGGCGGGGCTGCTCGCCCTCTACGAGGCCACCTTCGACCGGCGCTGGCTCGACGAGTCGCGCCGCCTCGCGGAGGAGGCGCTGCGGCTCTTCTGGAGCGCCGATCGAAACGCGTTCTTCGATACGGGGGATGACCAGGAGGCCCTCGTGGTGCGGCCGCGCAACCTCTTCGACAACGCGGTGCCGAGCGGCACCTCGGTGGCGATCGACTGGCTGCTGCGGCTGGCCGTGATGCGTGGGCGAGGAGCGCTACGAGGCGATCGCGCTCGAGGCCCTCCGCCCCATGGCGGACCTCATGCAGCGCTACCCGTCGGGCTTCGGCCGCTATCTCTCCGCGCTCGACTTCCACCTGGGCCCGGTGGCCGAGGTGGCGCTGGTCTGGCGTCCGGGCGAGGAGCGGGCGATGGGCCCCCTCCTCGACACCGTGTTCGGCCGCTACCAGCCGAACCGGGTGGTGGTGGGCGCGGCCGAGGGCGATGCCGCCGCCGCGGGGCTGCCGCTGCTGGCCGAGCGGGCCACCGTGGGCGGCCGGCCCACCGCCTACGTGTGCCAGCACTACGTCTGCCAGCTCCCGGTGACGGAGCCGGACGCGCTCGCACGCCAGCTCGACGCTGGGGTATAATCCGGATCGCGTCGCTGGGGGAGGTTTCCTGAGAACCGGGTGCGGCCCGGGACCCCTCGAACCTGCACTGGGTAATTCCAGCGAAGGGAATGCGACGCGAGGCATCACTGGACCGCACCCTTTCCTGGAAAGGTGTGCGGTTTTTTCATGACCATCACCGTCAACGGCAAGCCGATGGAGCTGCCCGCGGGCCTCACGATCGACGGCCTGCTCGCGCATCTCAAGGTGCGGCGCGAGTTCACCGCGGTGGCCCTGAACCGCGAGGTCGCCCTGCGAGCGCACTACGCCGAGACCGCAGCTCCAGGACGGTGACAAGGTCGAGATCGTTCACCCGATGGGCGGCGGGGCGTGAACGGATAACTTGGGGCAGTTGCTTGGCGAGGTGCAGCCGAAGGCGAGCCGAGCGGATAAATAATCGGGAGGTCCATATGTACGACACGTCACTCTGGCTGGGTGGTAAAGAGTTCAAGTCGCGTCTCATCGTCGGGACGGGTAAGTACCCGTCGTTCGAGAACATGCGCGAGGCCATCGAGGCCTCCGGAGCCGAGATCGTCACGGTCGCGGTGCGCCGGGTGAGCCTGCCGGGGCAGGGCGAGTCGCTGCTCGACTACGTCGACCCCAAGCGGTACACGCTCCTGCCCAACACCGCCGGCTGCTACTCGGCCGACGAGGCGGTGCGCACCTGCTACCTGGCGCGCGAGGCCGGCCTCGGCACCCTCGTCAAGCTCGAGGTCATCGGCGACTCCCGCACCCTCTTCCCGGACGTCCTGGGCCTGCTCGAGGCCACCCGCACGCTGGCGCGGGAGGGCTTCACGGTGCTGCCCTACAGCAACGACGACCCGGTGATGGCCAAGAAGCTCGAGGACGCCGGGGCCGCCGCGGTCATGCCGCTGGGCGCGCCGATCGGCTCCGGGCTCGGCATCCGCAACCCGTACAACATCAAGCTCATCCTGGAGGCGGTCACCGTCCCGGTGATCGTGGACGCCGGGGTCGGCACCGCGTCCGACGCGGCCATCGCCATGGAGCTCGGCTGCGACGGCGTGCTGATGAACACCGCGATCGCCTCCGCCAAGGACCCGGTCGCGATGGCCACCGCCATGCGCCTGGCCGTCGAGGCGGGGCGGCTCGCGTTCAAGGCCGGCCGCATCGGCAAGAAGCTCTACGCCACCGCGTCCTCTCCGCTGGAGGGCGTGCCCGAGTGGACCAGCTAGGCTTCCGCCTCTACCTGATCACCGACCGCGCCGCGTCGCCGCGGCCGCCCGTGGAGGTCGTCGAGGAGTGCCTCGGCGCCGGCCTCCGCGCGGTGCAGCTCCGCGAGAAGGACCTCGAGGTGCGCGCGCTGCTCGCGCTGGCCACCCCGCTGCGCGAGGCCACGCGACACCACGGGGCGCGCCTGCTGATCAACGACCGGGCCGACGTGGCGCTGGCGGTGGGCGCCGACGGGGTGCAGCGCACCCACGCCTCGCTGCCGGTGGCCGCGCTGCGGGAGATCACCCCGCCCGGGTTCCTCATCGGCGCCTCCGCGCACTCGACCGCGGAGGCGCGCGAGGCGGCGGCGCAGGGGGCCGACTTCGTGGTGTTCGGCCCGGTCTACGACACGCCGTCGAAGCGCCGTTACGGTCCGCCCCAGGGCCTGGCCGCCCTCGAGGCGGCCGCCGCCGCCTCGACCCGGCCGGTGCTCGCGGTGGGCGGCATCACGCCCGAGCGGGTGGGGGAGGTGCGCGCGGCCGGGGCCGCGGGCGTCGCGGTGATCGGCGCCATCTACGGGGCGGCGCGCCCGGCCGACGCCACCAAGGCCTTCCTCGACGTGCTGGGCAGCGCGTGATGGCGTCCGGCGCTCCGGCGGGCCCCTCGGTCCTCGTGATCGGCGGCGGCATCATCGGCTGCTCGGCCGCGTACGAGCTGGCGAAGCGGGGCTGCCGCGTCACCGTGCTCGAGCGCGGCACCCCGGGCGGCGAGGCCTCGAGCGCGGCGGCCGGGCTCCTGTCTCCGCTCGGCGACTCGCCGGATCCGAGCCCGTTCAACCGGCTCGCCATCGAGAGCTGGCGGCTCTATCCGCAGAGTCGTCGCCGAGCTGCGGGAAGTGACCGGGGTCGACGTGGAGCACATGACCGCGGGCACGCTCTACCCGCTCGCGAGCCCGGCCGACGTCGAGGACGCCCGCGCTCGATGCGGCTGGCCGCTCGCCGCCGAGTTCGGAGTCGAGATGGTCGAGGGCGCCGCCCTCGCCGCGCTCGAGCCCGCGCTCGCCAAGGACGTGACCGCGGCGCTCCTGGTGCGCGGCGACCACTGGGTGAACAACCAGCGCCTGGTCACCGCCTACGCGCTCGCCGCGGCGGCGCGCGGGGTGACCGTGCGGACCGGAGTCGAGGTCGGCCGGATCCTGGTCGAGCGCGGCCGCGCGGTCGGGGTGCTCGCCGACGGCGAGCGGCTCACCGCCGACGCGGTGCTCCTCGCGGCGGGCGCCTGGTCGGGCGGGCTCGCGACCGAGCTGGGGGGCCGGCTCCCGGTCGGTCCGGTGCGCGGACAGATGCTCGCGGTGAGCAACGTGCCGGCGCTGATCTCCCACGCGATGCACGGCGACGACGTCTACCTGGTCCCGCGCCCCTCCGGCGAGCTGCTGATCGGCGCCACCATCGAGCGCGTGGGCTTCGAGCGTGCGGTGACGCCCGAGGGGCTGGGCGCGCTCATCGCCCAGGCGGTGGCGCTCGTGCCCGAGATCGGCCGCCGCGCGATCACCCGCTCGTGGTACGGCTTCCGCCCCGCGACGCCGGACGGCCTGCCGGTGCTCGGGCCGTGGCCCGACGTGGCCGACCTCTTCGTGGCCACCGGGCACTACCGCAACGGCATCCTCCTGGCCCCGGTCACCGCGGCGGTGATGGCCGCCTGCATCGTCGACGGCAAGACTCCCGACTCGATCACCCCGTTCCTTCCCCAGCGCTTCGTCGGGTAGCCAAGACGTCCAACGCACACGCGGAGGACAGCCCAATGACGACCAAAGAGAGTCTCAAGCAGTCCATCTGCGCCGCCATCGACCGCAACGCGGAGCGCATCATCGCTCTCGGCGAGCGCATCCGGCGCCAGCCCGAGCTCGGCTTCAAGGAGTTCAAGACCGCGCGGCTGGCCGAGGAGACCTTCAGCGAGCTGGGCCTGAAGCCGCGAGGCGGGCTCGCCCTGACCGGGGTGCGCGCGGAGGCGGCGGGGGCCAAGGACGGGCCGACCTTCGCCCTGCTCGGCGAGCTGGACGGCCTGGTGGTGGCCGGCCACCCGATCGCCGATCCGGAGACGGGGGCCGCGCACGCCTGCGGCCACAACGCGCAGATGGCGGGGCTGCTCGGCGCCGCGATGGGCCTGCTCGAGGCGCGCGCCTTCGAGCACCTGGCCGGCCGGGTGGTCTTCTTCGCGGTGCCCGCCGAGGAGTACGGCGACGTGGAGTGGCGCGTGCAGCAGGCGCGGGCGGGCCGCATCGAGTTCCTCGGCGGCAAGCCGGAGCTGCTGCGCCTCGGCCACTTCGACGACGTCGACCTCGCGATGATGATCCACACCACCTCGCAGCCCGACATGAAGAAGGCGGGGGTGGCCGCCTCCAACAACGGCTGCATCGTGAAGACGGTGCGCTACATCGGGCGCGCCTCGCACGCGGGCGGGGCCCCGCACATGGGGATCAACGCGCTCTACGCGGCCAACATCGGCCTCGCCGCGATCAACGCGATCCGGGAGACCTTCCGCGACGAGGACTCGATCCGGGTGCACCCGATCATCACCCACGGGGGCAGCCAGGTGAACGTGATCCCGGGCGAGGTGCGCCTCGAGACCTACGTGCGCGGCAAGACCGTCGAGGCGATCCTCGAGGCGAACCGGAAGGTGGACCGCGCGCTCCGGGCCGGCGCCATGGCGCTGGGCGCGCAGGTCGAGATCGAGACGCTGCCCGGCTACCTGCCGCTCTTCAACCACATGGGCATGGCCGGGATCTTCAAGGAGAACGCGGCCGCCCTGCTGGGCGCCGACCAGGTCACCGAGTCCGGCCACCGCAGCGGCTCCACCGACATGGGCGATATCTCCCACGTGATGCCGACATTGCATCCGTACATGGGCGGGGCGATGGGCGGCGGACACGGCGCCGACTACGCGATCGCCGATCCGAAGGTGGCCTACGTGGAGCCGGCCAAGCAGCTCGCCCTGATGGCGGTCGACCTGCTGTGGGGCGACGCCGACGGAGCGCGCGACATCCTGAAGACGTGGAAGCCGCGCATGACCAAGGAGGCCTACCTCTCCTTCCAGCGCTCCGTCTCGAGAACCGAGCTCTACGAGTCAAAGGACCTCTAACCTCATACCCCTCTCCCCTCCGGGGAGAGGGCAGGGTGAGGGGAAAACCCCGCGCAGATGTACGGCAAGTCACCGGTAACCTTCCCGCAGCGCATCGTCTGCCTGAGCGCCGAGCACGTGGAGATCTGCTACGCGCTCGGGGCGGGGGACCGCGTGGTCGGCGTGCCCGGCACCGCGCACCGGCCGCCCGAGGCCCGCGACAAGCCCAAGGTCGGCGGCTTCACGACCTTCAAGGCCGACCGGATCCTCGCCCTCGAGCCCGACCTGATCCTGGCCTTCTCCGACCTCCAGGCCGACGTCTCCGCCGAGCTGATCCGGGCCGGCCTGCCCGTCTTCTGCACCAATCCGCGCTCGATGGACGAGATCCTCCAGTCCATCCTGATGGTGGGCGGCCTCCTCGGGGCTCGACGCCGCGGCGCGCGCCCTCGTCGCCGACATGCACGACGAGATCAACCAGGTGCGCGAGTTCTCCACCATGTGGCCCGACCGGCCGCGGGTGTACTTCGAGGAGTGGCACGAGCCGCTCATCGCCGGCATCCGGTGGGTGTCCGAGGTGATCGAGCTGGCCGGCGGCCGCGACGTGTTCGCGGAGCTGCGCGATCACCGGAGCGCGCGGGAGCGGGTGGTGGACGCGGCCGAGGTGGCGCGGCGCGATCCCCAGATCATCCTGGTGTCCTGGTGCGGCAAGCCCGCCGACCTCGACCTGGTCCGCGGCCGGCCCGGCTGGGACCGCATCAGCGCGGTGCGCGAGGGCCGCGTGCACGAGGTCGACGCGGCCACGCTGCTCAGTCCCGGCCCCGCGCTGCTCACCGGGCTGCGAACGGTGCACGAGCTGGTGCAGCAGGCCCTCCGCGACCGCGACTGAATCTCGACACGATCCTGAGTGCCGCGCCGGCAAAGCGTGGACATATCTGCGATAATCAAAAGTGACGCGGAGCACGCGAGGCCGCGTACTAAACATGGCGGCCCAGCCTGAGCCCGATGCTAGGATGAACCGCTTTCGAGAGACTCCCAGGAGAGAGCAATGCTAGCGCGCCCGGAGCGCTTCTTCGCTGATCGGTTCGGATTGAACGCCGGGACGATGGAGCGGCTGCTGGGCTCGACCCTCGCGGGTCGCGTCGACCACGCCGACCTCTACCTCGAGTACCGCGTCAGCGAGGAGCTGGTGCTGGAGGAGGGCGCGGTCAAGAAGGCGGCCCGCCACGTGAGCCAGGGGGCGGGCATCCGGGCCCAGTCGGGTGAGCGCACCGGCTACGCCCACACCGACGACCTCGCGCTGCCCAACCTCGAGGAGGCCGCGCGGCAGGCGCGGGCCATCGCCGACCGCTCCTCCGAGTCCGCGGTGGTCGCGGTGGGCGGCGACGGGCCCCCGCACGATCTCTACAGCCTCGCCGAGCCGCCGATCGCGGCGGACCTCGATCGCAAGATCAAGCTGCTCGGGCGCATGGACGCGGCGGCGCGCGCGCTCGACCCGCGGGTGCGCCAGGTCATCGCGACCCTCGGCAGCGAGGACGTGGTGGTCATGATCGCGACCCCGTCCGGCTGGACGGTGGGGGACGTGCGCCCGCTCACCCGGCTCAACATCACGGTGATCGTCGAGGACGGGGCGAAGCGCGAGATCGGCAGCTTCGGCGGCGGCGGCCGCGTGGCGTTCGACTTCTTCCTGGAAGACGACCGCTGGCAGCGCTTCGCCTCCGAGGCGGTGCGGCAGGCGATCATGAAGCTCGGGGCGGTGGACGCGCCCGCCGGCGAGATGACGGTGGTGCTGGGGCCCGGCTGGCCCGGCATCCTGCTCCACGAGGCGGTCGGGCACGGGCTCGAGGGCGACTTCAACCGCAAGAAGACCTCCGCGTTCTCCGGGCGGCTCGGCCAGCCGGTCGCCTCGGAGCTGGTGACGGTGGTCGACGACGGCACCATCGCCAACCGGCGCGGCTCGCTCAACGTGGACGACGAGGGCGTGCCGACCCGGCGCAACGTCCTCA
The DNA here is from genome assembly GCA_963841755.1 of uncultured Candidatus Rokubacteria bacterium. GTDB lineage: Bacteria > Methylomirabilota > Methylomirabilia > Rokubacteriales > CSP1-6 > CAMLFJ01. The sequence goes on along the minus strand of CAWJDX010000011.1, from coordinate 529,239 downwards.
TCGAGAAGGGCATCCTGCGCGGCTACATGCAGGACCGGCTCAACTCGCGGCTCATGGGCATGGAGGTCACCGGCAACGGGCGGCGCGAGTCGTACGCGCACCCGCCGATGCCGCGCATGACCAACACCTTCATGCTCGCGGGGCAGGACGAGCCCGCCGACATCATCCGGAGCGTGCCGAAGGGCCTCTACGCGGTGAACTTCGGCGGCGGCCAGGTCGACATCACGAGCGGCCGCTTCGTGTTCTCGGCCAGCGAGGCCTACCTGATCGAGGACGGCCGCGTGACCAAGCCGGTGAAGGGCGCGACCCTGATCGGCAACGGCCCGGAGGCGCTCACCCAGGTGAGCCGCGTCGGCCACGATCTCAAGCTCGACGAAGGCGTGGGGACCTGCGGCAAGGACGGCCAGTCGGTGCCGGTGGGGGTGGGGCTGCCCACCATCCGCATCGACCGGATGACCGTCGGCGGGACCCAGGTCTGACCGGCCGCATGCAGGATCTCCTCGCCGATCTCCTGAAGCAGGCGACCCGCAAGGGCGCCACCGAGGCCGACGCCTTCGTGGTGGAAGACCAGTCGTTCTCGGCCCAGGTCCGCCTGGGCCAGGTGGACACCGTCAAGCACGCCCGCGAGCAGCACATGGCGCTGCGGGTGTTCGTGGGCAAGTCGGTGGCGGCCGCCTCCACCTCGGATCTGTCGCCTCAGGCCATGACCCGCCTGGTCGACGAGGCGGTGTCGCTCGCCCGGGTCACCAGCCCCGACGAGCTGTCCGGCCTGCCGGACGCGGCGCTGCTCGCGCGCGAGATCCCGGATCTCGATCTCCGCGACCCGCGCGGCCACGATCTGTCGCCCGAGGAGAAGATCGACCTGGCCCGGCGCTGCGAGGCGGCCGCGCTCGCGGCGGATCCGCGCATCACCAACTCGGAGGGCGGCGACTTCGGCGACCGCCGCGCCCGCTACGCCTACGCCACCAGCCACGGCTTCGCGGGCGAGTACGCGACGTCGTCCTTCAGCCTCGCGGTGTCCCCGGTGGCCACCCGCGACGCGGAGATGCAGCGCGACTCGCTGGTATCACGTGACCCGCCGGCGCGCCCGTCTCGACGACCCCGAGTCGATCGGCCGCATCGCGGCGCAGCGCGCGGTGCGCCGCCTGGGCGCGCGCCGGGTGAAGACCGCCGAGGTGCCGGTGGTCTTCGATCCGGACATGGCCGCCTCGCTGGTGCGGCACATCGCGGGCGCGGCGTCGGGGCCCGCGCTCTACCGCCGCGCGTCCTTCCTGGTGGGCAAGCTCGGCGAGCGCATCGCGTCGCCCGTCGGTCACCATCGTCGACGACGGCACCGTGCCGGGCGCCCTCGGCTCGCGGCCCTTCGACGGCGAGGGCCTCCCGGTGCGCCGCACCGTGGTGGTGGACCAGGGCATGCTGCGCTCCTACCTGCTCGACACCTACAGCGGCCGCAAGCTCGGGCTGCCGTCCACGCACCACGGGGCCCGCGACGGCAGCGGGGTGAGCGTGTCGACCACCAACCTCTACCTGGCCGCGGGCGACCGCGACCCGGGCGACCTGATCCGGAGCGTGAAGAACGGCCTCTACGTCACCGAGCTGATCGGCTTCGGGGTCAACGGCGTCACCGGCGACTACTCGCGGGGCGCGGTGGGGATGTGGATCGAGAACGGCGAGCTGGCCTACCCGGTGGAGGAGATCACGGTGGCCGGCAACCTGCTCGACATGCTGCACGCCGTCGAGGGAGTGGGAAACGACCTCGTGTTCCGGGACCGCACCGCCGCGCCGACGCTGCTCATCGGCCGCATGACGGTGGCGGGTGCCTGAGGAGACCCCGCGCGGCATGATCATCGACAGCCACTGCCACCTGCACGACCCGGCCTTCGCGGACGTCCGGGGCACGGTCATCCGCGCCACCGAGCACGACGTGTGGGGCGTGGTGGCGGTCGGCTGCGACGCGGCGACCAACGAGCGCACGCTCCAGGCCGCGCTCGACAACGGCAAGGGAGTCTGGCCCGCGTTCGGCTTCCACCCGGAATGGAAGCTCACCCCGGAAGACCTCGAAGCGGTCGAGGCCCAGATCCACGCGAGCCACTCGCGCCTGGTCGCGGTCGGCGAGGTCGGGCTGCCCTGGTACGGCCTCGGCGCGGTGACCGATCCGGAGGCGGTCCGCCGGCAGGCGCGCGAGCGCCTCGAGCGGCTGATCGATCTCGCGGTCCGCTACGATCTCCCGGTCATCCTGCACGCGCCCCACGGCGCGGCGGCGGACGCGCTGGCCGCGCTCAAGCGCCGGAGCGTCGAGCGCGCGGTGTTCCACTGGCACAAGGCGAGCGCGGAGGTCACCCGCGAGATCGTCGACGCGGGCTACCTGATATCGGTCACCCCGGATCTCGTCTACCGCGACCGGGACCGCGAGATGGTCGAGTCGGTGCCGATCGAGTCGCTGCTGGTGGAGAGCGACGCCCCCTGGCCGTACCAGGGCGAGTTCGAGAACGTCACCTCGGGCCCGTGGCTCGTCGCGCGGGTCGCGGAAGAGGTGGCCAAGATCAAGCGGCTGCCGGCGGACGAGGCGACGTACCAGCTCACCGTCAATACCTGCCGCCTCTTCGACCTCGTCTGGGCGTGAGCGAGTCGCGCTTCCGCGTCACCGTCGGCGCCGCCGAGGTCGCGGGGGTGCTCCATCTGCCGGAGGACGGGCGCGGCCGCTGGCCCTGCGTGGTGGCCTGCCACGGCATGGGCGCCTCCAAGGACAGCGACAAGTACCTCCTCCTCGGACGCGAGCTGCCCCCGGCGGGCCTGGCCCTCGCGCGCTTCGACTTCCGCGGCAGCGGCGAATCGGGCGGCCGCCACGAGGACGCCACCATCGAGACGCGCATGGCCGATCTGGAGGGCGTGCTCGACCACCTGGCCAAGCGGCCCGAGCTGGACGGCCGCTTCGGGCTGCTCGGCTCGAGCCTGGGCGGCTTCGTCGCGCTCTGGGTGGCCGCCGCGCGGGCGGGCGGCGCCCCGCTGCCGGTCGTGACCTGGAACGCGCCCGCGTCGCTGCGCGAGCTGCCCGGCGCCGACCCGGACCAGGCCGGCCGCGCCCTCGTCGCCGAGGTGCGGCGCGGAGAGCGGGCCGACGCGCCCGCCGGCGTCGCCCGCGTGCTCGTGATCCAGGCCGACCGCGACGAGGTGGTGCCGCCCGCCCACGGCCGGCGGCTCTTCGAGCGCGCCGCCGAGCCGCGGGCCCTGCACGTCATCGCGGGGGCCGACCACCGCCTCACCGATCCGGACCATCGCCGGGAAGCGCTCGAGGAGAGCCGGCGCTTCCTGCTCCACCATCTCGCCCCCCAGAGGACCGCTCCATGATCAACGCGCCACGGCTGAAGGAAGAGTTCCTCGAGCTCGTCTCGATCTCGAGCCCGTCGAAGCGCGAGGGCACGATCGCGCGGCGTCTGGAGGCGATCCTCAAGTCCATGGGCGGCAGCGTGGAGGTCGACGGCGCGGGCGAGAAGATCGAGGGCAATACCGGCAACCTGCTCGCGCGCTTCCCCGGCAACACCCCGGGCGCGCCGCCGTTCCTGCTCTCCGGCCACATGGACACGGTGGGGCCGGCCGAGAAGATCCGCCCGGTGGTGGAGGGCGACGTGGTGCGCACCGACGGCACCAGCGTGCTGGGCGGCGACGACAAGGCGGGCGTGGTGGCGATCCTGGAGGCGATCCGGGTGCTCCGCGAGAAGTCGATCCCGCACGGCGACATCGAGGTGGTGCTGACCATCTGCGAGGAGTACGGCCTGCTCGGCGCCAAGCACTTCGACACCGGCCGGCTCCGGGCGCGGCGCGGCCTCGTCCTCGACGTGGACGGGGTCTGCGAGCTGATCACCCGCGCCCCCGCGGCCAACCGCATGGCCTTCACCGTGCACGGCCTGCCCGCCCACGCCGGCATCTGCCCGGAGCAGGGGATGAGCGCGATCCAGATCGCGGCGGAGGCCATCGCGGCGATGAAGCTCGGGCGGGTCGACGCGGAGACCACCGCGAACCTCGGCCTGATCCAGGGCGGGCTCGCCACCAACATCGTGCCCGCGATGCTGACGGTGCGCGGCGAGGCGCGCAGCCTGAGCCTGGAGAAGCTCGAGGCCCAGACGCTTCACATGCGGCGCTGCTTCGACGAGGCGGTCCGCCGGCACTCGGTCCGGGTGGGCGACCGGAGCTACCAGGCCCGCGTCGAGGCCCAGGTCGACCGGCAGTACTCGCGGCTCGACATCCGCGAACGACGCCTCGATCGTCCGCCTGGTGCAGGCCGCCGCCACCGCCACCGGTCGCACCTGCGCCACGCGCTCCACCGGGGGCGGCTCGGACGCCAACGTCTTCGCGGAGCGCGGGCTCGAGGTCGCCAACCTCGCCTGCGGCATGCGCGAGATCCACACCGTCAACGAGTGGGTCGACGTGCGCGACCTGGTGCTCACCGCCGGCCTGGTGGTCGAGACCGTCCGCCTCAACGCCGCGGCCTGACCCGTCCGTCCGCCCGTGACCCCACCGCCCGCGGGACGGCCGGCTGGCGTAAGATACCGGGGCGGATCCCACCCGGGACGATACACCCCGAGAGACACGACTTTGACCGAGCGCATCGGCGACCTGGTCCTCGAGCACGCCGCCCCCGCCGGACGGGCCCATTCCCGGTCTGTCCTCTTCGTCCACGGCATGTGGGGCGGCAGCTGGTACCTGCGCAACTATCTCTACGCCGCGGCCCAGTCCGGCTGGGACGCCTGGGCCGTCAACCTGCGCGGTCACGGGGAGAGCCCCGCCGCGGGCGGGCTCGGCTCGGTCTCCTTCCTCGACTACGTCGACGACGTCCGCCGCTGCCTGGATCGGCTCGGGGAGGCGGTGCTGGTCGGCCACTCGATGGGCGGGCTCATCGCCCAGAAGGTGGTCGAGGGCGGCGGGGTCTCGGCCGCGGTGTTCATGACCAGCGCGCCCCCGCGCGGGATCGTGACCCTCGAGTGGCCGGTGCTCGTCCGCGCGACCCGCTACCTGCCCGCGGTGCTCGACCGGCCGCGCGTTCACGATGACCCGCGCGCACGCCGACTTCCTGTGCCTGAACCAGCTCTCTCCCGAGCAGCGGGAGTGGGCCTTCCCGCGCTTCGGACCGGAGTCCGGCCGCGCCACGCGCGAGATGGCCCTCGGCGGGATCGCGGTGGACGCGGCGGCGGTGCGCTGCCCGACCCTCGTGGTCGGCGCGGAGCACGATCGCATCACCCCGGCCGCGCTCCAGCGCCGCATCGCGCGGCGCTACGGGTCGGAGTACCAGGAGGCGGCCGGCCACGGGCACATGCTCATGCTCGAGGACGGCTGGGAGCAGCCCTTCAAGGACGTGCTGGCGTGGATGGAGCGGGCGATCGATGAGCGATAGCCTCGACCTCTCGCTGGACACGATCTCGGAGCGGCCGACCATCCTGGTGGTCGAGGACGAGCCCCACATCCGCGAGGTGCTCTCGGGCCTCCTGGGCGCGCTCGGCTACCGTCTCCTGATGGCGGTCTCCGCCGAGCAGGCGCTCGACGCGCTCAACGTGGTGAGCCCGGACCTGGTGCTGACCGACGTGCACCTCGGCGCGATGAGCGGCATCGAGCTGTGCGCGCGGCTCAAGGCCGACCCGCGCTACGAGCTGATGCCGGTGGTGATCCTCACCGCGGTGGGCGACCTGGAGGCGCGGGTGGCCGGCCTCGCGGCGGGCGCGGACGACTTCTTCACCAAGCCGGTGGAGTTCGTCGAGCTGCGGACGCGGCTCGCCGCGCTCCTGCGCGTCAAGATGCTGCTCGGCCAGCTCGAGCGGGCCGAGGCGGTCATCACCACGCTCGCGCTCACCATCGAGGCGCGCGATCCCTACACCCTCGGCCACTGCGACCGGCTCTCGCGCTACGCGGTGGCGCTCGGCGAGGCCCTCGGGCTCGACCACGAGATGCTGCGGGCGCTCCGCCTCGGCGGCTACCTCCACGACCTCGGGAAGATCGCGGTGCCCGACGGGATCCTGCTCAAGCCGGGGCCGCTCGATCCGATGGAGCAGGAGCGGATCCGCGCGCACCCGGGGGCGGGCTCGGACCTGGTGCTCGGGCTGCGCAGCATGGAGCTGGTGCGCCCGATCATGCGGCACCACCACGAGAAGTGGGACGGCTCCGGCTATCCCGACGGGCTCAAGGGCGCGGCCATCCCGCTCGGCGCGCGCATCATCTCGGTGGTCGACGTCTTCGACGCGCTCCACACCGAGCGCCCGTACAAGGCGGCCCTGCCGCGCTCCGAGGCGGTGTCCCTGCTGATCCGCGAGACCGACGCGGGCTACTGGGACCCCAAGGTCGTCGAGACCTTCCTCGAGATCCTCCGCCAGTACAAGTAGGCGGGGTCAGCACTGGGGTCAGGTCTTACATTCCGACATTTTCGTGCAAAGAGCGGAGCTCTCGCCTCAGGCGTGAAAAATGTCGGAATGTAAGACCTGACCCCTAGACGAAGCGGGCGAGCATCAGGAGGCCGAGGGCGATGCGGTACCAGCCGAACGGCGCGAAGCTGTGGGTCTGGATCCAGCGCAGCAGCCAGCGCACCACCACGAAGGCGGTCACCGCCGACACCACCGTGCCGAGGGCCAGCATGCCCCACTTGGTGGGCGGCCCGCGCCGGATGGCGAAGCGCCTGCAACGTCTCGAACCCGCCCGCCGCGAGCAGGGTCGGACACGCCCACCAGGAACGAGAACTCGGTGGCGATCGGCCGCGCGAGGCCGAGCAGCATCGCGATCATGATGGTGGCCGCCGCGCGCGAGGTGCCGGGGAACACCGCGGCGAGCAGCTGAGCCAGCCCCACCGCGACCGCGACCGCCCAGGTGACCTCGGACCGCGCGGACCGGCCCCGCAGCCCCCACTCCACCAGCAGGATCACCACCCCGCCGATCAGGGTGGCCCACGCGATCGGCGCGACCTCCTTCGGCAGCACGAAGCCCAGCCGCTTGACGGCCAGCCCGCCCGCCCCGGTGATCACGAAGGCGAGCAGGAGCTTGGCCAGGTAGCCGCCCGCCGCCGGCTCGCGGATGCGCGCGAGCAGATCGCGCAGCCGGCCGCCGAAGACCGCGAGCACCGCGAGGGCCGCGCCGGACTGGATCGTGATGTTGAAGAGGTCCGACTGCCGCGGCAGCAGATGCGAGTTCTCGACCAGGAGCAGGTGCCCGGTCGAGGAGATGGGCAGGAACTCGGTGACGCCCTCGATCACGCCCAGCAGGATGACGGCCAGCCACTCGGGCATGGGAGCGGTCAGCCCACGATCTCTTCGCCGCCGTCGACGCCGATCACGTTGCCGGTGATCCAGTACGTGTCGGGATGGCTCAGCACCACGATGGCCTTGGCCACGTCCTCGGTGGTGGTCAGCCGGCGATGCGGGTTGCGCCGGGCCGCCTGCTGGGAGAACTCCTCGTAGTTGGGGATCTTCTGCGCCGCCGGCGTCGCGGTCACCCCGGCCCGGATCGAGTTGGCGCTGATGCCGTGCGGGGCCAGCTCCGCCGCGAGCTGGCGGATGTTGGACTCGAGCGCGGCCTTGGCCGCGGACACCGGCCCGTAGAAGGGGAGCACCCGCGCGCCGCCCGAGGAGGTCATCGCGTAGATCCGGCCGCCCGCGCCCCATCAGGCCGCGGCCCACCAGCTCCTGGGCCCAGTACACGAGGCTGTGGGCCATCACGTCGAGGGTCATGTCCATCTGGGCCTTCGTCACCGCCTCCTTGATCGGATCGGCGACGAAGAGCTTGAGGGTGCCGAAGGCGAGCGAGTGGAGCAGCACCCGCACCTGGCCCACCTCGTCGCGCTCGCGCAGCACGCGCTCCATCTCGGTCGCCACCTCGGCCCGCTTCTCCTCGTCGGCCGCGTTGACGTTGAAGAAGCGCGCCTGCCGCCCCAGCGCGGTGATCTCGCCCGCGAGCCGCTCCACGTTGGGCAGGGTGGACTTGCGATCGAGGTGGACCCCGAACACGTTCATCCCGGCCCGCGCCAGGGCCAGGCTGGTGGCGGCGCCGAAGCCGGACGACGCGCCCAGCACGAGGGCCCAGCCGCGCAGCGTGATCGGAGAGGCGTCCGTGCTCATTCGCACTCCTCGCGTGAGAGGTTTCACCGGCTCGAGCCGGGCCCATTCTAGCAGAACTCCCGCTGAGGGACCTCGGCCTCCGGCATCCATTTCGCGCACGCCCCGGGACCTTTCCGGGACATCATGGATCGACTGACTTCCCTGCCAGGAGGACCCGACGATGCGGAATGTCCCGACCCTGGTCCTGTTCGTGCTCGCGAGCGCGGCGCTGGCCGGCTGCACCGCGAGCCCCACCGTGCAGCTGAGCTCGCTCGGCCACGAGGTCGACGTCCAACCGCTTCGGGGGCAATCCGTCGAGCTGCTCAAGCAGGACGACGCGGCCTGCGAATCCTGGACGCGGAGCACGAAGGGGCCGAACGAGCCGTTGCCGGCCGCCGAGCTCCGGTACAGCGCCTGCACCCTGAGCCGGGGCTACAGCGTCAAGCCCTGGGACCACCGGATCAGCCCGCCCGCGAGCCCCGCCCCGGACCTCGCGGGCATCGTGGCGGACCTGCAGGCCTGCGGGCTCAAGCGCGGGCTGTACGACCCGGCCGGGCTGATCCTGCTGGGGGCGGCCGAGGCCGGCATGACCGAGGCGCGACGAGCAGAGGTGTGGGGGTGCCTCAAGCAGCGCGGCTATGCGGTGAGCTACCAGCCCGACGCCCGCGCCGAGTCCATCCGCAAGAAGTGAAGGGTCGCCGGCGACGCACACGGTAGCCACGACGAAGCCGGGGTGTCCCCCGGAGTCCCGGCAAAAGTCCGTGCTACGATGTGGACCGCCTATGGCGAAGACGGCCGGCATTCTCCTGATCGGCAACGAGATCCTCTCGGGCAAGATCACCGACGCCAACGCCGCCTACCTCTGCCGCGAGCTGCGGGCGCTGGGCGTCGAGGTGCGGCGCATCACGGTCATCCCCGACGAGGTGGACCTGATCGCGGCGGAGGTCCGCGCGTTCAGCGCCGCCTACGACGTGGTGTTCACCTCCGGCGGGGTGGGCCCGACCCACGACGACGTGACCATCGAGGGCGTCGCGCGCGCCCTCGACGTGCCGGTCATCCGCGAGCCGCGGCTGGTCTCCGGTGCTGGAGGGCTACTTCAAGGGCCGCCTCAACGAGGCGCGGCTCAAGATGGCGGAGGTGCCGCAGGGCGCCGAGCTCACCGCCGACGGCCAGCTCGTCTTCCCCGCGGTGGTGGTGCGGAACATCTACATCCTGCCCGGCGTGCCCGAGATCTTCCGCCAGAAGTTCGACGCGCTCAAGGAGCGCTTCCGCGACGCGCCCTTCCACCTCTGCTGCGTCTACGTGAGCATGGGGGAGGGCACCCTGGCCGATCACCTGAACGAGCTGCTGGCCGGCCATCCGGATCTGATGCTCGGCTCGTACCCGGAGTTCTCCAACCCCGAGTACAAGGTGAAGGTCACGCTCGAGTCGAAGGACCGCGGCTACCTCGACGCCGCGGTCGGCAGCTTCCTGGACCGCCTCCCGAAGGAGGCGATCGTCCGGGTCGAGCGGTGAGCCGCCGCCGCGGCGGGCGGCTCCGCTGACCCCGCCGCTGGCGGTCGCCATCGTCGCGGCCGCCCTCTTCCTCGGCGCGCCTCGGGGCCGCCCCCTTCCTCGATCCGCCCGAGGGCATCCACGCCCAGATCGCGTGGGAGATGCTGCACGGGGCCGGCTGGATCACGCCCGCATCTCGACGGGGTCCCGTACTTCGACAAGCCGCCGCTCCTCTACTGGCTGATGGCGGGCGCCTTCGCCTGGCTCGGCCCGACCGAGAGCGCGGCCCGTCTCGTCTCGGGGCTCGCCGCGGTGGCGGTGGCGGTGATCACCGGTCTCATCGGCACGCGCCTCGCCTCCGCCCGCGTGGGGCTGATGGCGGGGCTGATGGTCGCGGCCAACCTCGAGATGTTCCTCTTCGGCCGCATGGTCAAGCCGGACCTGCTCTTCGTCGCCTGCATCCTGCTCGGCCTCTACGGCTTCATCCTCGCGTACCTGGGGCAAGGGCCGGTGGCCGCTCCTGCTCGCCTACGGGAGCCTCGGCCTGGCGGTGCTCGCGAAGGATCTCCTGGGCGCGCTCGGCCCGCTCGCCATCGTGGCCCTCTTCCTGGGCCTCACCGGCGAGGGGCGGGCGTGGCGGCAGTGGATCCCGCCGCGCGCGGTCCTGCTGCTGCTCGCGGTCGCGGTCCCGTGGTACGTGGCGGTGGAGCTCCAGCACCGCGGCTTCCTCTGGTACACGATCGTCGACAACCACGTGCTCAACGTCACGCGCCAGCGCGTGTTCCCCGACGAGGACGTGCCGCTCTCGACCGCTCGAGTTCCTCGCGGTCACCGCGGCCGGCTTCTTCCCGTGGGTGCTCGCCCTGCCGCTCGCGACGTGGCGCGCGCTCGCGCGGCCGTGGCGCACGCCCGAGGCGCGGCTCTGGGCGCTGCTGGCGATCTGGGTGGTGGCGATCCTGGGCGTCTTCGCGCTGTCGCCGTTCAAGCTGCCGCACTACGGCCTGCCCGCGTTCCCGGCCATGGCCCTGCTGGTGGCCCGGCTCTGGGACGACGCGATCGAGCGGCCCGCGGGCGCGCCCCGCTCCTTCACCCTGCTCGTCCCGTCCCTGCTGACGGTGGCCGCGCTCGCGATCGCGTCGCTGCTGGTGTGGCGCGGGGTGCTCGGGGTCTCGACGGGGGCGGTCGCGCTCGCCGACGTCTCCGCGCGCAACATGGCGGCCCAGGGCCAGCCGGTCGCGACCGACTTCATCGGCCAGTTCCGTCCGCTCTTCGGGAGCATCAGCGCGATCTTCGGGCTGGTGGCGGCCGCGGTCGCGATGGCCACCTGGCGGCGCCTGCCGCGGCTCGGGGTGGGCGCGATGCTCGCGGGCATGCTCGCCTTCCTTCCGCTCTCGGTCGAGGGGCTCGCGATCTTCGCCAAGTCCCGCTCGGTGCGGGTGATGACCGACGCGCTCCTGCTGCGGGCCGCCCCGGGGGACGTGGTGGCTCACGAGGGAGCGCTCGAGAACAGCGCGTCCGCCCTCCTGCGCCTGGACCGGCGGGTGCAGATCGTCAACGGGCTGCAGTCGAACCTGGCCTTCGGCGCCACGTTCCCCGAGGCCCGGGGCACCTTCTGGGACGGCGAGGCGCTGGTCCGCGCCTGGCGCGCCGACCGCCGGGTGTTCCTCCTGACCGCGCTGACCCCGGGCAAGAGCGTGGTGCGCGAGCTGCCGCCCGGGCGAGGTGCACCTGCTGCTCGAAGGCGGCGGCCGCCGGCTCTATTCGAATCGGCCCTGAGGAACCCGGGTGATATCCTGACGCGTAGGCGGAAAGGCATGAGCGAACCGGTCTACCGGCTCAAGGACGACCCGCACTCGAGCCACTCGGTCATCCTCGCCCGACTGGGGGAGGGACGCGGCCGGAAGGCGCTCGACGTGGGCGCGGCGGACGGGTTCCTCGCCGAGCGGCTCACCGGGCAGGGCTGGAACGTCACCGCGCTCGAGCGCGATCCCGCGCTGGCCGCGCGCGCCCACGGGCGCTGCAAGGAGGTCGTGGTCGCCGACCTCGAGGCGGCCCCGCCGCTGCTCGACGGCCCGTTCGACGCCATCGTCTACGGCGACGTGCTCGAGCACCTGAGCGATCCCCGCGCCGCGCTCGTGGCCCTCGACCGCACCCTGGCGCCCGGCGGGATCGTCATCGTCTCGGTGCCCAACGTGGCCCACCTCTGGGTCCGGCTCTCGCTCCTGGCCGGCCGGTTCGACTACGCGGACCGCGGCATCCTCGACCGCACGCACCTGCGCTTCTTCACCCGGCGGACCCTGGTGGCCTTCCTCCACTCGGCCGGCCTCGCGGTCGCCGAGCTGCGGGTCACCCCGGTGCCGCTGCCCCTCGTGGTGCCGCCGCGCTGGCACGGCGCCGGCCTGCGCGGGCTCCACGACCTGAGCGCGCGGGTCGCGCGGCTCTGGCCGGGCGGCCTCGCCTACCAGTTCGTGGCGGTGTGCCGCGTCGAGGGCGGCTCCCTGATGGAGCGGCCCCCCCAGGTCGAGCGGCCCAGGGTCGCGCCCAAGGTGGTGGTGGTCATGCCCGCCTACAACGCGGGCCGCACCCTTCGCATGACGTACGAGGAATTGCCGAAGGACGCGGTCAACCTGGTGATCCTCGTCGACGACGGCTCCACCGACACCACGCTCGAGGTGGCGCGGGACCTGGGGCTCGAGATCTTCGTCCACGACCGCAACTACGGCTACGGGGCGAACCAGAAGACCTGCTACACCGAGGCGCTCAAGGCGGGCGCCGACATCGTGGTGATGGTCCACCCGGACTATCAGTACGATCCCACCCTCGTGCCCCAGATCATCGCCCCGATCGTGCGGGGCGACGCCGACCTCGTGCTGGGCTCGCGGCTCGCGAGCGGCGGCTCCGCGGTCCAGCAGGGCATGCCGTGGTGGAAGTTCCTCGCCAACCGCTTCCTCACCGGGGTGGAGAACCTGGCCTTCGGCCTGCGCCTCTCCGAGTACCACACCGGCTATCGCGCGTTCAGCCGGGCCGTGCTCGAGGACGTGAACTTCCGCATGAACTCCGACGGCTTCGTGTTCGACCAGGAGATCGTGGCGCAGGTGGTGTCGACCGGCTTCCGCATCGCGGAGATCCCGGTCCCGGTGCGCTACTTCCCGGAGGCCTCCTCCGCCAGCTTCGCCGCCTCCTGCGTGTACGGGCTCAAGATCCTCTGGGTGGTGGCCCGCTACCTGCTGCATCGCTCGGGGATCAAGCGATCGAGGCGGCTCGCCTCGATCGTGCATCGGTACCACCGCTACCGGTGATCGCCCGCCTCCTCGCCGTCGCGGCCGCGGTCGCGGCGGCGGGCCTCGGCCTCGCGCTCGTCCTGTGGACCGGCCGGCGCGAGCACTGGCCGTGGCGCCCCGAGCACTTCTTCCTCCTGGTGCTGGGCCTCCTGGCCCTGCGCGTCCTGATCGCGCCGCGCCCGGTGCCCGCGCTGCGCCCGCGCCGGGTGGTCGCGGTCGGCGTGGCGGTCTACGCGCTCCTGTTCTCCTTCGTGACGGTCACCCGCCACTTCACGTTCGCGACCCACGCCCTCGATCTCGGCTACTACGTGCAGCTCGGCTGGAACCTCGCGCGCGGGGCCGGGCCCTACGTGAGCCTGCCCGAGATGCACGCCTGGGGCGACCACCTCTCCCCGATCATGTACGTCTTCGTGCCCGCCTTCTGGATCGCCCCCGGGCCGGTGGTGCTGCTGGTCGCGCAGTCGGTCGCGCTGGCCCTGGGCGGCGCCGCGGTGTTCGGCCTGGCCCGCGCCCGCCTCGGCGACGAGCGGCCCGCCGCCGCCTTCGCGCTGCTCTACCTGGCCAACCCGTCGCTGCAGGGGATCAACGTGCGCGACTTCCACACCGCGGCCCTCGCCATCCCGCTGCTGCTGGCCGCCGCGTGGGCGGTGGAGGCGGGCCGGCCCTGGTGGGCGCTCGCCCCGGCCGCGCTCACCCTTCTCTGCCGCGAGGACGCGGCGCTGCCGGTGATCGGGCTGGGGGCCTGGATGGCGCTGGCCCGCCGGCGCTGGGCCCCCGGCGCCATCGCGGCGGTGGGCGCGCTGGCGGTGCTCGCGATCGACGTGCGCTTCATCGTGCCCGCGTATCGCGGCGAGCCGTACTCGCATCTCGGGCGCTACGCGCAGCTCGGCGACTCCCTCGGCGCGATCGTCGACGACCATCGCTCCTGCACCCGCTTCACACCCTCGCCTCGCTGATCACCGCCGACCGGATGCTCTACCTGGCCGCGATGCTCGCCCCGCTCGGGCTCTTGCCGCTCCTCGGCGGCTGGGACCTCGTCGGCGTCCTGCCCGCGCTGGCCCAGAACCTCCTGAGCGCTCGACCCCGTCCTCTACAACTACCGCGCCCAGTACCAGGCCTTCGTCCTGCCCTTCCTGGTCCTGGCCGCGATCGGCGGCTACGCGCGCCTCGAGCGGCGGCGGCCGGGGCACTGGCCGGTGGCGGTCCTGGTGGTGGCGCTGGTGGTGAGCCTCGCGCTCGACTCGCGCACCGCGAACAACTTCGCGGTCGCGCGCTTCTGGCCCACCCCCGCGCAGATGGCCGCCTACCGGGTGCTCGCCGCGGTCCCGCCCGAGGTCGCGGTGACCGCGCAGGATCCCTACGTTCCCCACCTGAGCCTGCGGCCGCGGGTCTTCGTCTTCCCGGTGGGCATCGACAAGAGCGACTACGTGCTGGTCGACCTCGACACCTACCCGTGGCGCAACCTGCCGGGAGTGACGCTCGCGCGGGAGGGCGCGACGGTCACGATCGTCTCCGGCGGAGCCGAGTACCGCTACACGGTGGCCGCGGAGGCGGGCCCGCACCTCCTGCTGCGCCGGCTCTGATCGCGCGCGGGCCGGCTCAGGTCAGGGGAACGTAGTCGTACTCGCCGAGCCCCTGCAGCACGAGGAACACCGCCGAGGTCTCGCCCCCGTTGGTCACCAGGTGCGCCCGGCGGGGCCTGACCGTGTAGGTCTCTCCGGGCTCGAGCCGGATCTCCTCCTTGGGATCGCGGAGGAAGAGACGGAGCCGGCCCTCCAGCACGTAGAACGTGTCCTGGATCGTGCTGTGGTAGTGCCACGGCACCTGCTGGCGCGGGCCGATCTGCAGCTCGTTGATCCGGAATCCCGGGCGCTCGGCGTGGCGGGCCCGGCGCTCCACTTCGTAGAGATGGCTCGCGTCCTTGACGCCTTCGTTGGGCATGGGGCACGCTCCTTTGCTCGATCAGGCCGCCCGATCAGGCTCCCGTCGACGGGTTGCCGGTCAGGATGTGCGAGGCGTGGTGGTGGATCATGCGCCACTCGCCCGCGCTCCGCTCGAAGATGTTGGTGGCCAGCACGGACGTCACCGAGATCTTGCCGCGCGTCTCGGACAGGATGTTCTCGGTGCAGGTGACCCAGCCGAAGACGCCCTCCACGTAGGCGTTGATGTCGGTGATGCTGAAGCGCATCTCCTCGCTGTGCTTGAAGATGGCCTCCCACGACTGGCGGACCGCGTCCCAGCCGGTGAGGAGGCCCCAGCCCGGGTGCACGCAGCGGACGTGCTCCCCGTGGGCCCAGATCTCCTCCATCTGCCGGAGATCGAGGGTCTCGAACACCCGGTAGAAGCGCGCGTTGGCCTCCTCGACCTCGGCGCGCTCGTCGTCCGGATTCATGGCCGGCATTCTAACTCAAGTACTTGCGGCGCTGGCTCTCGACGGGTTACCCGAAATAATCGCGGGGGCCGTACTCTGGTCGAGAAGGGGATCGGCATGTGGGCTGGGGTCGTCTATGGCTCGCTCCTGGAACATCGCGGCGATCACATCCTGCTCAGCGGCGGCGCGCAGATCTTCCTCCTCGACGACGCGACGCACTGCGACTTCCGGGTCGGCACCTACCTCAAGGTCATGTACACCGAGCTCGATGGACGGAAGCTCGCTCGCGACATCTCGCAATCCGATTCGTTCCACGCGCTGAACGCCCCTTCCTGAAGGGCGCGCCGATGTCGGCGCTCACGGCGCGAGACTGACCACCAGCTCGCCGCCGCGGTGGGCCACGCACAGCGGCTCGAGCCGGGCCCCCGGGCACGGGCCCTCCAGGCAGATCCCGGTATCCGGCGCGAAGACCGCGCCGTGGGTGGCGCAGATCAGGTAGCGGCCGTCCTCGGTGAAGAACTCGTTGGGCCACGCATCGAGCGGGGTGCCCGCGTGCGGGCAGCGGTTGACGTAGGCGTGATGGCCACCCTCGTGGTTCACGAGGAAGCCGCGCACGATGCGTCCGCTCACCCGGAGATCGAAGGTGGCGGTCTGGCCCGGTCCGAGCGTGTCGGCGGGGCACCGCCAGGTTGCCGGGCTCTCCGTCGGCTCCACGCAGAGGTTCTATCAGATCGATCCCGGGCGGGCAAACGCGGCGCCCGCCGGCCGGGGCGGTCGCACGCGCGTGGTACCATGAGCCGGTTATGCCCGCTTCGCCCCTCGCCGTGGAGGCCCACGACCTCGCCAAGACGTTCCGCAGCGGATGGCTGCGTCGCCGCGAGACGCCCGCGCTGCGCGGAGCGAGCCTGCAGGTGGAGCGCGGCGCCATCTTCGGCCTGCTCGGACCCAACGGGGCGGGCAAGACCACGCTGCTCTCCATCCTGGCCACGCTGCTGCTGCCCGACCGCGGCTCGGCCACCATCCTCGGCCACGACGTGGTGCGCGAGGCCTTCGCGATCCGCCGGCGGCTCAACATGGCGAGCGGCAATGCCTCGTTCGTGTGGAGCCTGCGGCCGGCCGAGGTGCTCGCGTTCTACGGCCGTCTCTACGGCCTCCACGGCCGGACCCTCCGGGCGCGGGTGGACGAGCTGCTCGAGCGGTTCGAGCTGACCCCGCACCTCAAGACCGAGTACAACGAGCTCTCCACCGGGCTCAAGCAGCGGCTGGCCCTGGCCAAGGCCCTGCTCAACCGGCCGGAGGTGCTGTTCCTGGACGAGCCCACCCTGGGCCTCGATCCGGACGTGTCGATCCGCATCCGGGCCCAGATCGCGGAGCTGCGGCGACGCGAGGGCACCACGATCATCCTGACCACCCACTACATGCGGGAGGCCGACGAGCTCTGCGACCGGATCGCGTTCATCAAGGGCGGTCGCATCCTCGCCGAGGGCTCGCCGGACGAGCTGAAGCGCCAGATCCGCATCGGCGACGTGATCGCGCTGCGCCTGGATCCGGCCGCGCCCGCCGGGCTCGCCGACCTCGCGGGGGTGCTCCAGGTGCAGGCGCGCGGAGATCGCATCGACTGCACGGTGGACTCGGCCGAGAAGCGGCTCTCCGAGATCCTGCGCTGGCTCGTCGAGCAGCACGTGGTGATCCGCGACTGCCAGGTGCACGAGCCGGAGCTCGAGGAGGTCTTCGTTGAGCTGGCGCGCTGAGCCGATCGCGACGGGCGTGGGCGCGGCCGAGTGGTGGATGGAGGAGTGGGTCCGCCTCTCCGCGTTCGCCTACCGCAACCTGATCATGGCCCGCCGCAACGTGTTCTTCCTCTTCGAGCTCACGTTCTGGCCGGGCGTGGCCATGCTCTCGCACGGCCTGCTCACCCGCTTCCTCGACCTCACGCCCCAGATGACCGCGTTCATCCTGGTCGGCACCGTCGCGCTCTCCGCGGTCCAGGTCTGCCAGCTCGACGTGGCCTACGCGGTGCTGTTCGACATCTGGTCCAAGTCGATGAAGCATCAGTTCCTCACCCCGGTGCGCATCCACCACCTGGCCCTCGGCTCCTGGGTGGTCGGGGTGGGGCGGGGGGTGATCGTGTGGGCGCTCATGGCGCTCATCGGCGGCCGCGCCTTCGGCTTCGACTTCCTCGGGGCGGGCGGGATGCGGGTCGCCCTCTTCCTGCTGGGCTGCTTCCTGACCGCCCTCGTCATCGGCCTCCTGGTGTGCGCCCTGGTCCTGCTCTGGGGCACGCGGGCCGAGACCTCGGCGTGGGCGGCGGTGAACTTCTTCGTGATGCTCTCCGGCATCTACTACCCGGTCTCGGTGCTGCCGGGCTGGGTGCAGACCATCTCGGCCGGCATCCCGCTCACCTACTTCCTGGACGGGATCCGGGCCGGCTACGGCTTCCCGCCTCGCTTCGCGCATCCGTTCGCGATCGGCTTCGCGCTCTCCCTGCTCTACGCGGTGCTCGCCCACTGGGCGCTCGCCGCCGCGGTGACCCGCTCGCGCCGCACCGGGCTCCTCCTCAAGCTCTCGGAGTGAGCGTGCCCGACGCCTCGCTCTGGTCGGTCATGCTGCTGGGCCTGCTCTTCGGGATCCAGCACGCGACCGATCCCGACCACGTGGTGGCGGTCGCCACCATCGTGGCCCGCACCCGCCGCTTCGGGGCGGGCGCCCTGGTGGGAGCGTTCTGGGGCGTGGGCCACACCGTGACCGTCACCGCGGTGGGCATCGCCATCGTCGTCTTCAACCTGGCCCTGACCCCGCGGGTGGCCCTGTCGCTCGAGCTGCTGGTGGCGATCATGCTGATCGCCCTCGGCGTCGCCCGCATCGTGTGGGTGTTCCGCGACTCCGATCCGGTGCCGGTCTCCCACCTGGGCGAGCCCCACGCGCACGGCGACGGCCCCGCGCTCCACAGCCACGCGCACGCCCACGCGGCCGGGGTGCACCGCCATCCCCACGCCCACCCGCCGGTCCGCCTCCTGCGCGCGCTCCAGACGGTCGGGCCGGCCCAGGCCCTGCGCTCGGCCCTGGTGGGCCTCGTGCACGGGCTGGCCGGCAGCGCGGCGGTCGCCCTGCTCGTGCTCTCGACCATCCGGGGCGCCACCGAGGCGATCGCGTACCTGCTGGTCTTCGGGGTCGGGGACCATCCTCGGCATGACCGCGATCACCGGCGTGCTCTCGCTGCCGTTCACGATCCGCGCGCCCCGGCTGGAGCGCTCGCGCCGGGCCCTGACCCTGGCGACCGGAGCGCTCTCGCTCGGCTTCGGGCTCTACATGGTCGGCCTGCTGCTCGGCCGCATTCCGGGCGGGCACCCGTGAGAGAGGCTAGTAGCCGACTCCACGAGCCATGAGGCTGGCCACGAAGACCATCACCACCACGATGGCCAGCTCGATGTGGTTGTGGACGTACAGGGCGGGGGCCACGCTCGTGTCGACGGTCTCCCCGCGGCCGAGCTTGATGCGCCACCGGATGAAGGTGATCATCGGGCGGATCTCGAGCAGGAGCACGAGGACGAACAGCGCCATCTTGACCCAGAAGAGCGGCGAGTGCAGGTAGAAGTCGGAGCCCTTCTCGAGGCCCGCGAAGGCACGGAGGAGGCCGGTGACGATCCACAGCAGCGCCGCGATGCCCCACACGTTGTCGGCGGCCAGCAGTCGGCGCAGCCCGTCGGCGTCGAGCGGACCCTTGAGCGCGCGCCCGCGCAGGAAGACCGCGGGCAGCCCGATGGCCAGCGCCAGCAGGTGCAGGGAAGAGACCACGGCGGAGAGCATGGATGAAGCCTAGCACGGCGGTCGCCCTCGCCGGCCTCGTGCTGGGCGTCGCCGGCTGCGCGACGTACCCCGGCGGGGCCGACGTGCCGTTCCTGGTGACGCCCCCCGAGATCGTCGACCAGATGCTCCGGCTCGCCAAGGTGGGGCCGGCCGACACGGTCTACGATCTGGGATCGGGCGACGGCCGCCTCGTGATCGCGGCGGTGCGGGACTTCGGCGCCCGGGCCGCGATCGGGGTCGAGATCGATCCCGCCCTCGTGGCCCGGAGCCGCGAGTACGCGCGCCGGGCCGGCGTCGCCGATCGGGTGACCTTCATCGAGCAGGACTTCTTCCGGGCGGACCTCGCGCCCGCCAGCGTGGTGACGCTCTACCTCACGCGCGAGGTGAACCTGCGGCTCGCCCCGAGGCTCCGGTCCGAGCTGCGGCCGGGCACGCGGGTGGTCTCGTTCAACTTCGACATGGGCGACTGGGAGCCGCGCGCGATGATCCGGGTGGACGTGAACGGCCGCACCACCCCGGTCTACCTCTGGGTGGTGCCGGAGCGCTGAGGCGTCGCGGCTAGCGGGCGAGGAACTTGCGGACCGCGCCCGCGATCCCGGCCGTGTCCAGGCCGTGCTTGGCGTAGAGCCCCTTGAAGTCGCCGGACTCCCCGAAGGTCGTGACCCCGATGCGCTTGAGCGGGGTCGGCATCACCTCCGAGAGCAGCTCCGCCACCGCGCTTCCGAGGCCGCCGTGGATGCTGTGGTCCTCCACCGTCACCACGTGGCCGGTGCGGGCCGCGGAGCGCAGGATCGTCTCCTCGTCCAGGGGCTTGATGGTGGCCACGTTGATGATCTCGGCCTGGATGCCCTCGGCGGCGAGCGTCTTGGCGGCCTCCAGCGCGAACCACACCGGGCCGCCGGTGGCCAGCACCGTGACGTCGTGGCCCGGGCGCAGCACGTCGGCCTTGCCGAACCGGAAGCGGTACGACGCCTCGTGGACCGGCTCGAGGTTCTGGCGGGTGAGACGGAGGTAGATCGGGCCCGGATGCTCGACCGCGTAGGCCACCGCCTGCCGCGTCTCGATCTCGTCGGCGGGCTGCACGATCGGGATGTTCGGCAGGGAGCGGAGGCAGGCGACGTCCTCCAGGCCCATCTGGGTGTAGCCGTCCTCCCCGATCGCGACTCCCACGTGCGTTCCGACCAGCTTGACCGGGGCCTCGGTGTAGGCGACCGACACCCGGATCGTCTCGAAGCGCCCGGCCAGGAAGCAGGCGAACGAGCAGGCGAAGGGCACGTGGCCGGTGAGGGCCAGGCCCGCGGCCACGCCGATCATGCCCGACTCCGCGATGCCCAGGTCGAACGCGCGGTCCGGAAACTTCTTGGCGAAGGCGCCGGTCATGGTGGACTTCGAGAGATCCGCGTCGAGGGTGACGATCCGCTGGTCGCTGGCGCCGAGCTCGATCAGCGCTTCTCCGAACGCGGCGCGCGAGGCCTTGCCCGCCATCACTTCTTCCCCAGGGCGGAGAGCTCCGCGACGATCGGCGCGACCCACGCCGGCTGAGGCTCGCCCACGATCTCCCGGATCGCGCGCACCGCCTCCTCGGGCTTCGGGGCCTTGCCGTGCCACTCCGGATCGTTCTCCATGAACGAGACTCCCTTGCCCTTGACGGTGTGCGCCACGATGAACGTGGGCGCGCCCTTGGTGGCCTCCGCCTGGTCGAGGGCCTTGTCCACCTGGGCGATGTCGTGCCCGTTGACCTCGAGCACCGGCCAGCCGAAGGCCTTGAGCTTGTCGGTCACCGGCTCGAGGTCGAGGATCTTCTTCACGAAGCCGTCGAGCTGGATGCCGTTGTAGTCGAGGATGACGCAGAGGTTGTCCAGGTGGTGATTCGGGGCCCCGAGCTTGGGCGCCGACATCAGCGACTCCCACACCTGGCCCTCCTGGGTCTCCCCGTCGCCCAGCACGCAGTAGACGCGCGCGCCCTTCCCCGCGAGCTTGAGCCCCAGCGCCATGCCCACCGCCACCGAGATGCCCTGGCCGAGCGAGCCGGTGGCCGCCTCGATCCCGGGCAGGGCCACGCGATCCGGATGGCCCTGGAGCGGGCTCCCGAGCTTGCGCAGGGTGATCAGCCGGTCCATCGGGAAGAAGCCGGTCCGGGCCATGCAGTAGTACTGGGCGGGGACGCAGTGGCCCTTCGAGAGGATGAACCGATCGCGGTCCTCCCACTGCGGCCGGGCCGGGTCGAGGCGCAGGCGATTGAAGTAGAGATCGGTGAGGATGTCGATCACCGACAGCGAGCCGCCGGGATGCCCGGACCCGGCGTGGGTCAGCATCCGGAGGATCTGCACCCGTCCCTCGCGCGCGATGGTCTCGAGCTTCGCCACGTCCGGATTCGCCATCAGTCCAGTCCCTCCATGAATCCTGCGATTGCGTCCACGTGCACGCCGGTCACCGCGATGCTCGGCGCGTACACGATCTCGTCCGCTCCCCACACGAGCGTGCCCTTGGCGTCCTTCGTCGTGCCGACGACCGCCCCGAGCAGCCGCGTGAGGTTGTCGTTGATGCGGAGCGTGTTCGCCTTGAGCGGCGCCGCGATCCGGCCGTCGCGGATGATAAAGGAATCCCCCACCACCGTACAAGTGAAGTCTCCGGCTCGCAACCCGTTGATCGGGTACGTGTACCAGATGCGGCCGACGTAGAGCCCGTCGCGCACGCGCGCGAGCAGCCGATCGAGAGGAACCGCGTCGCGGCCCTCGACCACCACGTTGGTCGCCGACGTGCCGGGCGTGGTCTCGAACGAGCGGCCCGCTCCGTCGTAGCGGAAGCCGTTGCGCGGCCGGAGCGCGGCCGCCGCGGAGGCGGGATCCACCCCGAGCTTCTGTCGTCCCTCGGGATCGTGCAGGAGCCGCTGGGTGTCGTACCAGTG
This sequence comes from uncultured Candidatus Rokubacteria bacterium, assembly GCA_963841755.1. GTDB lineage: Bacteria > Methylomirabilota > Methylomirabilia > Rokubacteriales > CSP1-6 > CAMLFJ01. The sequence continues at coordinate 507,309 of CAWJDX010000011.1, read as the reverse complement.
GCTGAGGAGGCCCACCAGCACGCCGTCCTTGATCAGGTCCGTGCGCCCGGTCGGCAGGCCCTCGCACGTGATGCCGCGCGAGCCCGCGAGCCCCGGCATGGCCCCGTGGTCGTAGATGCCGAGCCCCGCCGCGGCCACCGGCTTGCCGAGACGGCCCAGGAACGGGGTGCTCGAGGCGAAGAACGACCCCGCCTGGCACGACGGCACGATCAGGTTGTTGCAGAGATCCGCCACCGGCTGGGGTCCGAAGACCACCGTGTAGTCGCCCGACTCCACGCGGGCCCCGTCGATCGCGGCCACCGCGTTGTCGGCCGCCTCGCTGCCCGCCTCGTCGGTGAAGTGCTCGAGGCGCGTGCACACGCTCCACCCCGAGCCCTTGGCATCCCGCGCCTCCACCATGGCGGTGGTGGAGGCGGACATGAAGGTGGCGTCGTCGGCCTGCGGCTCCGGCATCGCGGTGGAGGCGATCGCGATGCGCTCCTGCCGGATGCTGACGTCGCCGCCCAGGATGAGGCCCAGCCGCTTCAGCCCCGCCTCGTCGGGCACGAGGTCCGCGAGCCGCGAGGAGGCCATGAAGGCGCGCAGGCCGCCGGAGACGACCTTCCAGCCCGCCTCGACCAGCTCCGCGTCGGTGATGTCCATCAGGCGCGGGTCGTGGTAGCCGGTCAGCGCGCGCGGCTCCCCGGTGGGCCGCGGCAGCGAGCGGAACGCGGGGTCGTGCACCGCGGCCTGGCGGGCCTTGGCGAGCGCGCGCCGCGCGCCGTCGGGGGTGAGATCGCTCGGCTCCGATCCGAAGCCCAGGAGGGGCCGGCCGTCCGGGCCGTCGAAGACCGCGTGCACCCCGAGCCCGGTCATCTCGGTGGACTTCGGCTCCTCCACCCCGTTGCACGCGATGTGGGAGGTGTAGTTGAGGCGGGTCAGCAGCGCCCGGTTCAGCGCCGCGAACACCTCGACCTCGCGGACCCCGGGCTCGGCGGAGAGGCGCGCGAGGGCCTCCCGGACCGCGCGGCTCAGATCCACGGAGGATCAGGCCCCGCCGGTGAGGACGGCGCGGCTGCGCAGGGTGGGCCCGCCGTTGCCGAGCTTGCGGGTCTGCATCGGCTGGCCCTTGCCGCAGTTCGGGATCGGGTAGAGCCGGAAGTCGCGGCCCACCCCGTCGACGTGCATCAGGTAGTCGCGGCTGTCCGCCATGATGCCGCCGTCGCGGAAGAGCGGCCCGATCTCGCCCCGCCGGATCTCGTAGACCTTGCGCGCGGAGATCCGGAAGTTCTCCCGGCTCTCCGCGATGGACGGGGTGCGGTGTCCCACCAGGTAGTAGCCGTGGTCGATCTCCCGGATCAGCTCGTCCGGGTCGTGCTCGCCGCCCGCGAACACGGTGGACGACATGCGAACCAGCGGGACCAGCTGGGCGTCGGTGGCCTTCCAGTGCCCGTTGGGATCGCCCCCGAAGATCGCCGCGGTCTGCCGGCTGTTCATGAAGCCGGTGAAGATCCCGCGGTCGATGTGGACCACGCGGCGGGCCGGGGTGCCCTCGTGGTCGTAGGCGTAGTGGCCGTAGCCGGGCAGGGAGGGATCCGAGAACGCGGTGACCAGGGGCGAGGCGATCCGCCGCCCGAGCTGGGTGTCGTCGAGGCCGCGCAGCAGCCACGATCGTCCGGCGTAGGCCGTCTCCATCTTGAGCCCGCGATCGAGCTCGACCGGATGGCCGACGATCTCGTGGGAGAGCAGCGTGTTGTAGTGCGGATCGGTGACCACCGTGACCTCGCCGGCGGGCGCCTCCAGCACCGGGGCCCGGCACACCTCCGCCGCGTCGCGGGCGATGGCGAGGGCGAACTCGGGGAAGGTCGGGAACTCGATCAGCGGCTCGGAGACCCCGCGGGTGAGGATCTCCCAGCCCCGCTGGTGCCCGAGCACGTCGTAGACCTCCTGGCTGTTGTCGGGCCCGCTCGCCACCACGTAGGCCATGCCCTGGGTGAGCGCGAACGACTGGTCGATGAGCGCGCCCTCCGACGAGGCGAACAGCTCCCGGCTCAGCTGGGTGAGGGTGGAGACGTAGTTGTAGGAGACGGCCGCGTCGGCGGCGGCCACCTGGCGGGACACGTCGGTGGTGAACCGCACCATCTCGTCGAGCGCGACCGCCCGCGGATCCACCTCGAAGACCGCGGGCACGATCTCCTGGCGGATCGGGATCGGATGCAGGCGCGTGTCCTCGAGCGCGTCGCCGAGCGAGCCGAACTTGGCCTTCACCTCGGCCTTCATCTCCGCGTTGGCCATCGCCCGCCGGTAGGCGGCCTGCAGGCCCTCGCGGAGCAGGCGGGCCAGCTCCGGCAGGTCGGCCGCGCCGAGCCCGCGGCCGAAGTAGCCGGGCGCGCTCATGCGGGTGCCGGCCAGGACCCGGATCCCGAAGGCGAAGGCGTAGTCGTCGCCGGAGGACTTGGCCTCGCCGTTCTCGGCGCCCGCGAACTTGCCCTCGCTGACCTCGACGCGGACGTCGGCGTAGCGCAGGTCGGCGAGCGAGCGCGCGTAGGCGGTCACCAGGTCGCGGACCATCGGGGTGATGCCTTCGATCAGCCGGGTCTCGATGCCGTGGGGCATGGCTCGCTCAGGACACCGCGAAGGGCTCGACCGACACCGTCTCGCCCTCGGCCACGTCGCCCCGCTCCTCGTCGATCACCACGAAGCAGTTGGCGAGCGTCATCGAGGTGAGGATGCCCGAGCCCTGCGGCCCGGTGGTGCGCACCTCCCAGCGGTCGCCCGCGTAGGTGAGGATGCCGCGCTTGAACTCGCGCCGGCCCGTCTTCTTGCTCATCGGCTCCATCGCGATCGCGTGGAACCGCGGCGGGAACAGGTCGCGCCGGCCGCCGAGCTTCCAGAGGGCCGGGCGCACGAAGAGGTGGAAGGTGAGCATCGACGCCACCGGGTTGCCGGGCAGCCCGAAGAAGAGCGCGGGGCCGATGCGGCCCACCGCGAGCGGGCGGCCCGGCTGCATCGCCACCTGCCAGAAGTCGATGCCCCCCGCGTCCTGCAGGACCGCCTTGACCAGGTCGTGGTCGCCCACCGAGACGCCGCCCGAGGTGAGCACCACGTCGGCGGTGGTGGCCGCGGCGCGCAGGCGCGCGTGCAGCACGTCGTAGAGATCGGGCACGATGCCGTGGTCGGTCGGCTCGCCGCCCGCGGCCTCGACCAGCCCGTGGAGCGAGAACCGATTCGAGTCGAAGATCTGGCCCGGCTTCCGCGCGTGGCCCGGCTCGGTCACCTCGTCGCCGGTGGAGAGGATCGCCACCCGCGGCTTCTGGCGCACCAGGAGCTGCGGCAGCCCGAGCGACGCGGCCACCCCGAGCTCCTGCGGGCGGAGGGCGACTCCGGCGGGCAGGACCACGGTGCCCGCGCGCACGTCCTCGCCGCGCTGGCGCACGTTGACGCCCACCGGACCGGCGGGAATCCGCACCACGCGACCCGCGCGCTCCACCAGCTCTTGCGGATAGACGGTGTCCGCGCCCGCGGGGATCGGCGCCCCGGTCATGATGCGCAGCGCCTCGCCGGGCCCGATCGTCGCCTCGAACACCGCCCCCGCGGCCAGGTCGGCCACGACGGTGAGGTCGCGGGTCCCCGCGGCCGGGATGTCGTCCCCACGGACCGCGTAGCCGTCGACCGCGGAGTTGGCGGTGGGCGGCACGTCGAGGGTGGCGCGCACGTCCTCCGCGAGGACCCGCCCGAGGCCGGCCGTCACCGGGATCACCTCGGGCGCGGCCACGCGCGCCACCAGCGAGAGCACGTGGGCCTGCGCATCGGCGACGGAAATCATGCGCGCATTATACTCCGCGTCCCGGCGGCGCCCCGCGCGAGCGTGCTACGATACGCGACGGGCTCGCGCACCGAGCTCGCGCGTCGAACCCGTCATTCCAGGGAGTCCTCCATGGCCGCCACCCGCTGCCCGATGTGCCGCATCGCCCACACGCGACTCGGGTCCGTCCGTCCCCTCCGCGCGCTCCGCTCGGCCCCGGGCCGGCTCGCCCGCGCGGTCCGGCGCGTGCCGCGCCGCCTCGTCGCCCGCCGCCCGGCGCGCGGGGAGTGGGCGGTCGCCGAGGTGATGAGCCACCTGGCCGACGCCGAGATCGCGCTCGCCTTCCGCATCCGCAAGATCGCGGCCGAGCCGCGCTCGGTGCTGGTCGCGTGGGACCAGGACCGCTGGGCCGAGGGCGGCCGCTACCGGCGCACCCCGCGCGGGAGGCGCTCGCGACCTACACCGCGCTGCGGCGCTCCAACCTCGCCTACGTCGGCCGGCTCGGGGCCGCCGCGCGGCGGCAGCACGGACGGCATCCGGAGTACGGCCGTCTCACCATGGCGCAGCTTCTCGACCACTGGGCGGAGCACGACCTGATTCACCTCGAGCAGATCCAGGCCGCGCACCGCCGCCTCGCCGGACGAGCGTGACGCTGCCGTTGCCGCTGCGCAATCGCCTGGCCGATCTGGTCCTCGACGCGCTGCACGACCGCGAGGCGCGCCGCGCGTCTCGAGGCGCTCGCCGCGGTGTGCGCGGACCCGCGCGCGCTGGACGCGACCCCGCCGCCGGTCGCGTTCCCGGCCGATCTCTTCGATCGCGGGCCGGACGGCTGGCGCATCAAGTCGGGTTACCGGCAGCACGCGGCGCCCTTCGCGGAGCGCGCGGGCCGCGCGGCCCGCGCCCTCGCGGATCGTCCGCTGGCGCCCGCGGACCCGCCGCTCGAGACCGCCCTCGACCACGCCGCGACCCTCTTCGCGGCCGGCCTCTACTTCGAGGTCCACGAGGTGCTCGAGCCCCACTGGATGCGCGCCGAGGGCTCCGCGCGCGAGACGCTCCAGGGCCTCATCCAGGCCGCGGTGGGCTACCAGCACCTGGCCAACGGCAACCTCGAGGGCGCGCGCGCCCTGCTGCACGACGGCGCCGCGAAGCTGCTCGGGCGGCGCCTCGCCGGGCGCGACCTCGACGCCTTCGCGCGCGCGGTGGCCGGTCACTCGCGCGAGCTCGCGGGCGATGACGCGGCGGCCGCGCGGCGCTTCGACTGGACGCGGGTCCCGCCGTTTCCGGCCGAGGCCTGACCGCGAGTGTGCATCTGATCGGAGCTGAAGGAGAGGAGCGACATCATGGATCTGGGACTTCGGGGCAAGACCGCGCTCGTGACCGGCGGGAGCAAGGGCATCGGCCGCGCGGTGGCGCGCACGCTCGCGGCGGAAGGCGCGCGGGTGGTCATCTGCTCGCGCGACGCGGGCACGCTCAAGGACGCGGCCGCCGACATCGAGCGCGCCACCGGCGGGCGCGTCGAGACGGTGGCGGGCGACCTGAGCCGGCACGACGAGGTGAAGCGCGTGGCCGCGGAGGCCGTCGCCCGCCTGGGCCGGCTCGACATCCTGGTGAACAACGCGGGCGCGATCAAGGGCGGCGACTTCCTCACCACGCCCGACGAGGAGTGGCTCAAGGGCTGGAGCCTGAAGCTGCTGGGCTACATCCGGATGGCCCGCGAGGTGCTGCCGCACATGCAGCGGCAGGCGGGCGGTCGCATCGTGAACGTCGTCGGCGCGGCGGCGCGCAACCCGGCGGTCACCTACATGATGGGCGGCACCGCGAACGCCGCGCTCATCAACTTCACCAAGGCCCTCGCCGACCTCGGCGCACCCTCCGGAGTGCTCGTGACCGGCGTATCGCCGGGTCCGGTCAAGACCGAGCGGTGGGACAGCCTCATGGCCCAGCAGGCGAAGGCGGCGAACCAGAATCTCGACGACTACGTAAAAGAACGTGGTCAAGAATTGCCCCTCGGTCGCATCGCGCTTCCGGAGGAGGTCGCAGACGTGGTGTGCTTTCTCGCGTCCGAGCGCGCTTCATTCTTGACCGGGATCACGATCACGGTGGACGGCGGCATCACGCGCGGCGTCTATCTCTAGCGGTTCCAGCCGCATGGATTGCATACCCAGTAAGGACATAACCTCGTGAAACAAAGAACATTCCGCCAGAATATTCCCTTGACAGCCGGTTAGACCACGAATAGGGTAGCGGGCACGCTGCGGGCCTTACTACGTGGGTCCACGAAGCGGATGGCGTTCCCAGGAGGTCGCCGCCGGTGAGCCGGGGGAAAATGGACTCGGTCCTAATCGCGGCAGGAGGTTCCAGATGCCTGCAAAGCTCTTCGTCGGCAACCTGTCGTTCCAGGCCACAGAGGAGGACCTGCGGGAGCTGTTCCAGCAGGCCGGGACGGTCGAATCCGTCCGGATCGTCACCGATCAGTTCACCGGCAGGCCCCGAGGCTTTGGATTCGTCGAAATGGCGACCAAGGAAGAGCTGGCCAAGGCGATCGAGATGCTGAACGGCCGCCTGTTCCGGGACCGCAACCTCGTCGTCGACGAGGCCCGACCCCAGCCCCAGCGGGCCGGCGGTGGGGGCGGGGGACCTCGCGGCGGAGGTGGGGGCGGGCCGCGATCGGGCGGTGGCGGAGGAGGCGGCGGCGGCTGGCGGCGGTAACGGGCCGGTCGACCCAAGCTGAGCCGAGCCTCGGGAGGCACGCGCTTCCCGGGGCTTTTCTCGGTGGTACACTACTCATCATATGAATAGATCGCGATGCAAGCCGCCCGCTCCGGCCCCCGGGTTCGTCGGGCGCTTCGGCGATGTGGTGGACCGACGGCGCGGCACCGAGTTCCAGGAGCTTAGGTCCGAGAACCTGGTGAACCGCCTCAGTGGCGCCGCCATGCCGTTCGGCTGGACGGTGAACCCGTTCCGGGGCTGCGAGATCGGCTGTCGCTACTGCTACGCCCGATCGACCCACGAGTACCTCGGGCATGCGCGATCCGGCCGAGTTCGAGGAGCGGATCTACGTCAAGCGGGCCGGCGACCGCAAGCTGGCGGCGAGCCTGCTGCGGGCCCGCGAGAGCGGGCAGGAGATCGCGATCGGGACCGCGACGGATCCCTACCAGCCGGCCGAGGGACGGTTCGCGGTGACCCGGGGCGTGCTCGAGGCCATGGCGCGGGTGCCCGGCCTGCGCGTCGGGCTCACCACGAAGTCCACCGGCATCCTCCGGGACCGCGAGATCCTGGCGCGGCTGGCCCGGACCGCGGAGCTCTGGGTCAACGTCTCCCTGATCTCGCTCGACGCCGACCTCCTGCGCGACATCGAGCCGCGCGCGCCGCGACCCGACCTGCGGCTCGACGCGGTGCGGGCTGCTGACCGCGGCGGGAATCCGCACGCGCCTCTTCCTGATGCCGGTGCTGCCGCTCCTGACCGACGGCGAGGCGGGCCTGCGCGAGCTGCTCGCCGCCGCGCTCGCGGCCGGCGCGCGCGAGGTCATCAGCCAGCCGCTCTTCCTGCGCACCGAGATGACGTGGCGCTTCTTCCTCGAGTTCGTCGGCACGCAGTACCCGTGGGCGCTGCCGCGCTACCGGGAGCTCTACCCGCGTCCCGGCAACGCCCCGCCCGCGTACCGCCAGGAGATCGAGCGACGGGTCAGCCGGCTCGCCGCCGAGGTCGGCTTCCCCTCGCGCACGCGCGAGGAGCGGGTGCGGGCGGAGGCCCCGGCCGCGTCCCCGGCAGCTCGCGATCGAGTGGTGAGCGCCCCGGCGTCTCAGTCGTCGTAGAGGCGAATCTGCTCGGGGGGCGCGGGCGGAGGCTCGTCCTCGACCACCGGGGCGAGCCCGTCCTGCTCGATGAGCGGCCGGAACTTCTCGTGGAGCTCCTGCAGCTTGCCCACGTAGTAGCCGGTGTTCTCGTCGGGCGTGCCCTCGCTCCACTCCGCGGCGAGCTTGGCCGCCTCGTTGACCTTGACCCGCTTGCCCTCCCCGGTGACGTAGTAGGAGACCTGGTCGCCCGGCTGGTAGGAGCGCGTGGAGGCCAGGGCCAGCTCGTAGGCCGCGCCCACGTTGCGCGCGCCGGCCTGCATCTTCTCGCGGTAGGCGGTGAGGGACTCCTGCAGCGTCTCGGTCTTCATGAACTGCTTGAGGGGGACCCGGTGGGCGATGAAGTCCGCCTCCCAGCGCCGCACGAGGTCCGGGATCTCCGCGCGCCGCCCGGTCAGGAGGAGGCGGAACATCTGCTCCATCCAGAGCCGCTGGAACAGCTCGATCCCGCGCGAGCGCAGGCCCGAGCCCTTGATCAGGAGCTTGCCGCGCCCGTCGAGGACCACGTAGTTCTTCATCTTGTAGCTGAGCATCGCGACGTAGCGCCCGTCCAGCTCGAGCTGGATCCCCTCCGGGAGGGCCGCGGAGAGATCGGCCACGAGGCGCTCCTCGAGGGCGGCGGGGTCCTCCGCGTCGCCCGCGGGCGGCACGAAGTAGATCCCGTCGGTGTCCACCTCGATCACGGTGGCGCCGAGGGCCGCGAGCCGATCGAGCAGGACCTGCACGAGCCGCCGGCCCTCCCCGGTCACCTGGTTGGCCACGTCGAAATCGTTCCAGTGGCCCTGCGAGAAGGCGAGGTAGCCGTAGAAGGAGTTGATGAAGATCTTGAAGGTCTGCTGGAGCGCGTTGAGGAAGATGCGGTCCTCGGGAGCGGCGGCCTCCCGGGCCAGCCGCTTGGCCGACACCCGGAACTCGCGCAGGTCGCGCAGCAGCGAGGCGGAGACTCCCAGGCGGTCGGAGGCCGGGAACAGGGCCTGGGTCAGCATCAGCGACGGATAGAGCGAGGTCACGTCCACGTGGAGCACGTCGCGCGCGACCCCGCGCTGGAACATGGCGGTGTAGCCGCCCGCCACGCCGCGACCGCGCCCGGGGGCGGGGACCGCCTGCCGCCGGTGGAGGTACTCGCGCATCAGCAGCGCGTCGATCTTCGTCGCGTTGCCCCGCAGCACCGTGGTCTGGTAGTCGAACGGCAGGCTCTGGGCCTGCACGAAGTAGGGCGGCGACAGGATCGCGGAGAGCCCGAGGGTCTCGATGACGTCGTCGCGCGCGTAGGCCATGAGGCGCGCCGGGTCGTCGAGGAAGATGCGCGGGATCTCCTCCGGGGGCAGATAGGTCCGGTCCGGCGCCGCGATCCCGAAGTGGCGGGCCACGTCCTTGAGCCCGTAGGACTCGAGGTCCCGCGCGCCCACGTCGTAGAGCTGGGCCAGGATCCAGGTGTCCACGATGTGCCGGCCGGTGACCCCGTAGCGCCGGTAGCCGATGGTGCGCTCGGCCACCTGCATGCGGGAGGGGAAGCCGCGCAGGACCGAGCCGTCGCGCCCCCACGTGAGCGGCACCCGGTGGCGGCGCGCGCGCGCCTCGAGGTACTCGAGGTCGAACCGGAAGATGTTGTGCCCCTCGAGCACGTCCGGATCGCGCTCGCGGATCAGCCGCGAGCACTCCCCGAGCAGCTCCGCCTCCGAGAGCTGGGCCCCGGAGAGCACGGTGGTGAAGCCGGTGGAGTCGGCGATCGCGATCGCGATGATCCGATCGGACTCGCGCGCCGCGTTCGGGAACTCGAACCCGGCCCCGGTGGTGACCTCGATGTCGAGCGCCATCCGCCGCAGGTCCCCGTAGGCCATGCCGAGGAACGAGGTGCGGCCCGAGGTCAGCAGGAACTGGTGGGTCGGATCCGCGAGGAAGCGGTAGGGCGCGTCCGGGGCCCCCGCGCCCTTGCCGGACGCGCGCAGGCAGTGGTCGCGCGCGCGCAGGGCCTGCGACCAGGCGGAGAACTCGGCGAGCCAGCGGTAGGTGCCGTCTCCGTCGAGCGGGGTCACCTCGAGCTCGCCCTTCAAGCCCTTGAGGAGATCGGGATCGGCCAGGAGCAGGAAGGGCCGGAAGGGCTCCTCGGTGACGATCACCCCGTCCGCGCCGCGGGCGTAGACCGTGACGTGGCTCTCCGACGGGCGGAACGCGAGCAGCCCGCGGGTGCCGGCGTGCCCGAAGAGCAGGGGGTTGTCGTAGAACGGGAGCGGGATCGAGGTCAATTGAGCAGGCCGCGCAGCCGGTGCAGCTCCCGCCGGGCCGTCACGTAGCGCGGCTCGAGCGACAGCGCCCGCTCGAGCTCGCCGATCGCCTCGCGGATCTCGTGGCGCTTGACGTGCACGCGGGCCCGGTTGAAGTACGGATAGTGCCGCGGCTCGTAGCGCGGCGCGTGCTTGGCCCGCTCGAGCCACTCCACCGCCTCCTCCTCCCGGCCCATCTCGATGAGGTAGGCGCCGATGTCGTTGTAGGGGTTCCCGAACTCGGGATCCACCGAGATCGCGATCTTGCACTGGGCGATCGCGTCGTCGGGCCGCCCCTGGTGGCTGTAGACCCAGCCCAGGAAGGTGTGGGCCTCCGCGGTGGGGTGGAGCGCGATCGATCGCTGGTAGTGCGCGCTCGCCTCCTCGAGACGGCCCTGCATGTGCGCCTCGTACGCCTGCTGGAAGTGGCGCTGCGCCTCCGCGCGGATCTCGCGGGTCGGATCCTCCGTCATCTCGGCCGCCTCCTGGCCGGCATTCTACCGCAGCGGATGCTCCGAAGGGTGCCGCGCCTGCTGCTGCTTGCGGTATGCTCGGCGGGTGCGTCGCACCATCGCGACCCTGATCGTGGCGGTCGTGCTCGCGGCGGGCTGCTCGAGCCTGCGCGGAGGGCAGGCGATCTCCTTCGACAGCGCGACGCCCGGGGCTCCGCTCGCGATCGACGCGACCCTGGTGCTGCCGGCCGGCCCCGGCCCGTTCCCGGCGGTGGTGCAGCTGCACGGCTGCGCCGGCGTCGAGGCCCAGTCCTTCCGCTGGGCGCGATGGCTGGCCGACCACGGCTACGCGGCCCTGGTGGTCGACAGCCTCCGGGCGCGGCACGTGAAGGGCGACTGCCGGACCGGCCCCGACGAGCCGCCGGTCACCGCGCGCTTCGACGATGCGTTCGGGGCGCTGCGCTATCTGCAGTCGCGGCCCGACGTCCGGGCGGACCGCGTGGCCGCGATCGGCTGGTCGCAGGGCGGCGTCTACGCGATGGCGGTCATCAACGGGCCGAGCCTCGAGCGCGCGCGCCGGCGCGGCGTGGAGCTGCCCGCGGTCGGCTTCGCGGGGAGCGTGGGCGTCTACCCCGGCGGCTGCTTCTCGCTCGTGAAGGAGCAGGTGGTGCGGCCGCTGCTGGTGCTCATCGGCGAGGCCGACGACTGGACTCCGGCCGCCACGTGCCGGGAGATGGTCGCGGCGATGCACTCGCGCGGCGCCGACGCCACCATCGTCACGTATCCCGGCGCCTATCACTACTTCGACGTCGAGGGCCAGCCGCTCGAGGTGCTGGCCCAGGTCGAGAACGACAACCGGGCGGGCGGCTACGGGGCCACCGTCTCCTACCAGGCGGCGGCCGCCGCCGACGCCCACCGCCGGATCGAAGAATTCCTGGCCCGCCACCTGCGCCGGCCGTGACCGGCGCGCGCGCCGCGGGCCGTCCGCGCAAGGCGCGCGTTGCACGGTGCGCCCGGCGCGTGCTAGCGTGAGCCCGACTGCATCACATCTCCATGGACGCGTCGGTCGAGCTCGTCAAGCATCTGCTCGCCTCGGTGGTACACATCCACACCGAGGTTCCGTCGTCCCATCCCTCGACGCGCATCCTGGGCGACGAGCGCATGGGGACCGGGACGGTGGTGGACCCCGCCGGACTCATCCTCACCGTCAACTACGTGGTGATGGGCGGCGAGACCATCCAGGTCACCTTCGGGAAGGGCCGCGCCATGCGGGCCGAGCTGGTGGCCCAGGACTTCGAGGTCGGGCTCGCCCTGCTTCGCGTGAAGCGTCAAGGCCTCCCCGCGGTCCCGATCGCCGACTCGCAGTCGATCGACCGGGGCACGCCGGTCTTCGCCCTCGGCTCGACCGGACCGCGCGAGCGCCGGGTGGCGGGCGGGCTCGTGACCTACCTGGGCGAGTACGCGGGCTACTGGGAATACCTGCTGGACCGCGGCATCGTGTCGAGCGCGGCCAACCCCGGCTTCGGGGGCGGCCCGCTCTTCACCCTGACCGGGCAGATGGTGGGCGTGGTCTCGCTCAACCTCAACGAGATCGCGCGCTCCTCGCTCGCGATCCCGACCGAGTGCTACCGGCGCAACCAGGAAGAGTTCATGCGCTTCGGCCGCGTGGTGAGCCGCCCCCAGCGCGCCTGGCTCGGGGTCTTCGCCCACGCGCTGGAGGAAGGCGTGGTGGTGGCGGGCCTGGTGCCCAACGGACCCGGCGCGCGCTCCGGCATCCAGGAGGGCGACCTCATCGTGTCGCTCGACGCGCAGGAGGTGGCCACCCCCAAGGAGCTGTACCTGTCGCTCTGGAAGCACACGCCGGGCGAGAAGATGACCCTCGAGGTGATGCGCGACAACGAGGTCCGCCGGCTGTCCGTCACCGGCGGCGACCGCGCCGACTTCTACAAGCAGAGTTCCTGACGCCACAGGGAGGCTCCCGATGGATCTGGGCATCAAGGGCAAGACCGCGCTGGTGGTGGCCGCGAGCAAGGGGATGGGCCGGGCGAGCGCGCTCGGCCTCGCCGCCGAGGGCGCGCGGGTGGTGATGTGCGCGCGCGGGGAGGCCGCCCTCAAGGACGCGGCGGCGGAGGTCAAGCAGAAGACCGGCGCGGAGGTGCTGGCCCTGACCGCCGACGCGAGCCGCGCGGCCGACATCTCGAAGGTGGTGGCGGAGGCGAACCGGGCCTTCGGCGGGGTGGACATCCTGGTCGCCAACGTGGGCGGCCCGCCCCCCGGACCGTTCGAGGCGATGACCGACGAGCACTGGAAGACCGCCTTCGAGCAGGTCCACCTCTCGACGGTGCGCTTCATCCGGGAGGTCCTCCCGCACATGAAGCAGGCGCGCTGGGGCCGCATCCTCGCGATCCAGTCGAGCTCGGTGAAGCAGCCGGTCGACGGGCTCGTCCTCTCCAACGGCATCCGTCCCGGCATCGCGGGCCTCTTCAAGACGCTGGCCGGGGACCTCGCGCCCCACGGCATCACGGTCAACCTGGTCCTGCCGGGCCGGATCATGACCGACCGCTTCCGCGAGCACCAGACCGACCGGGCCACCCGCAGCGGGGTCACGCTCGAGAAGCAGATGGAGCTGTCCTCCGCCGACATCCCGATGGGCCGCATCGGCACCCCGGAGGAGTTCGCGGCGATGGTGGTGTTCCTCGCCTCCGCGCGGGCCTCCTACGTCACCGGCACCGCGGTGCAGGTGGACGGCGGGCTCATCCGGAGCGTCGTCTAGGGTGCTCGGAGCCTTCCGGACCGCGCTGGCGAGCTTCCGCGCCCGGCGCGGGATGTTCCTCGCCTCCGGGCTCGCCTTCAACTTCGTCGTCTGCCTCATCCCGCTGCTGTTCTTCGTGGTGTCGGTGGCCGGCTTCGTGCTGAGCCGCCGGGCGGTGATGGAGGCGGTGCTCAACCAGCTCTCCGCCATCGTCCCGGTCTACAAGGACGAGCTGCACCAGAACCTCGCCGCCATCATCCGGCGGCGCCGCCTGTCCGGCCTGCTCGGCACCGCGGTGCTGCTGCTCTTCGCGAGCCAGCTCTTCAACTCGATCCGCCTCGTGCTGAGCGACATCTTCGGGTTCCGCGGCGGGCCCGGCTTCCTCCGCGGCATGCTGCGCGACATGGTGATGGTCCTCGCGATGGGGCTCCTGTTCCTCGCCAGCATCGTGATCAGCGACGTCTTCGGCTGGCTCAAGATCCTGGTGTTCCAGACCATGGGGATGCCGACGCAGTGGGTGCGCTCCTGGTCGCTCGCGCTCGCGCTCGCGCTGAGCACCGCGTTCTTCTTCGTGCCCTACCGCTACTTCCCCCACCGCCGGGTGCCGGCCGGCGCGGCGCTGGCCGGCGCGCTGCTCGCCGCGGTGCTGTGGGAGACGGCCAAGCAGCTCTTCCGCCTCTACATCCTCTCCTTCGGGATCTACGACCAGGTCTACGGGCCCCTGGGCGTGCTGGTGGCCCTGGCCATGTTCGCCTACTACTCCGGGGTGGTCTTCATCCTGGGCGCCGAGTTCGCCGCCGCGCTGATGAAGGGCGGCCGGGCCTGACCGGTCTGTGCTAGGGTGATCCGGTCATGGCCGACCACCTGCCTCCGCCGCTCTCCGGAGTGCGGGTCCTCGAGCTCGCTCACCTGATCGCGGGGCCCATCTGCGGGATGTACCTGGCCGACATGGGCGCCGACGTGGTCAAGGTGGAATCGCGCGAGGCGCCCGACGCGGGACGGTCGGTGTACCCGCGCGCGGTGCGCAACGGCGAGGGCGTGCTGCACCTGACCGTCAACCGCAACAAGCGCGGGATCTGCCTCGACGTCAAGCAGCCCGAGGGGCGCGACGCCTTCCTCCGCCTGGCCGGGTGGGCCGACGTCATCATCGAGGGCTTCCGGGGCGGGGTCGCCGAGCGCCTGGGCATCGACTACGACTCGGTGAAGGGAGCGAACCCGCGCCTGATCTACTGCTCGATCTCCGCCTTCGGGCCCGACGGCCCCTGGCGCGAGAAGCCGGGCCTCGACTCCCTCGCGCAGGCCCTGGGCGGCCTCATGGCCATCACCGGCGAGCCGGCGGGCGGCCCGGTGCTCTGCGGGGCGCCGGTGGCCGACACCCTCGGCGGCATGCTCGCCATCCAGGGCATCCTCACCGCGCTGATCTCGCGGGCCGCGACCGGGCAGGGGCAGCGGGTGGACGCGTCGCTCCTGAACGGGATGCTCTTCGCGCACACCGCGCGCCTCTCGGTGTTCCACGAGACCGGCGAGCCGCTGCCGCGCTACGGCAGCGGGCATCCCGAGATCGTCCCGTACCAGGCCTTCGAGGCCGCGGACGGCTGGATCTTCGTGGCCGCGTGGGTCGACCGCCTGTGGCTGCCGTTCTGCAAGGCGGTCGGCGTCGACGCGCTCGCCACCGATCCGCGCTTCGCCACCCGCAAGGACCGGCTCACCCATCGCGGCGAGCTCGAGACGATCCTGGCCCCGGTGTTCCGGGCGCGCCCGGTCGCCCAGTGGATGGAGACCCTCGAGCAGGCCGACGTGCTCTGCGCGCCGGTCAACGACTATCCGGGGCTGGTCCGGCACCCCCAGGTGGTCGCCACCGGGTTCATCACCGAGCAGGCGCACCCGCGCGCGGGACGCTTCAAGACGGTGGCGACCCCGGTCAAGCTCGAGAAGACGCCGGGCACCATCCGCACTCCCGCGCCGCTGCTGGGCGAGCACAGCCGGGACGTGCTCGCCGAGGCCGGCTTCGCGCCGGCGGAGATCGAAGCGCTCGCCGCACGCCGGAGTCATCTGATCGAGCTGGGCGAGGTGCAGCCGAAGGCGAGCCGAGCGAATACAAGGAGATCCCCATGATGCTCAAGGACAAGGTGGCGGTGGTGACGGGCGCCGCGCGCGGCATCGGCCGCGAGATCGCGCTGCTCCTGGCGAAGCACGGGGCCAAGGTGGTGGTGAACGACTACGGCGGCGGCTCCGACGGGGCCGGCGACGCGCGCGGCCCGGCCGACGACGTGGTCAACGAGATCAAGGGGCAGGGCGGGCAGGCCGCGGCCAGCTACGACTCGGTGGCGAGCATGGCGGGCGGCCAGCGCATCGTCCAGACCGCGCTCGACCACTTCGGGCACGTCGACATCGTGGTGAACAACGCGGGCATCCTCCGCGACCGCATGATCTTCAACATGACCGAGGAGGAGTGGGACGGCGTCATCGACACGCATCTGAAGGGCACCTTCGCGGTGACCCGCGCCGCGGTGCCCCACATGCGGGAGCGCAAGTGGGGCCGCATCATCAACATGACGTCGACCTCGGGCCTGGTGGGCAACATCGGCCAGGCCAACTACGCGGCGGCCAAGCTCGGCATCGTGGGCTTCACCAAGGTGGTGGCGCTCGACATGGCCCGCTACAACGTGACCGCCAACTGCATCTCGCCCTTCGCGTGGACGCGCATGATCGGCACCATCCCCACCGAGACCGAGGCCCAGAAGGCGCGGGTCGAGAAGATCAAGAAGATGGGCCCCGAGCACATCGCCCCGGTCGCGGTGTTCCTCGCCTCCGACGAGGCCAAGGAGATCTCGGGGCAGGTCTTCGGGGTGCGCGGCAAGGAGGTCATGCTGTTCTCGCACATGCGGCCGGTGCGGAGCATCCACCACGACCTCGGGTGGACGCCGGAGCGCCTGGCCGCCATGTTCCCGGGCACCCTCAAGCACCACCTGGCGCCGCTCGACACCTCGGGTCAGTTCTTCAACTACGACCCGATGGTCTGAGCCCGGGCGGGGCGCGGAACGATGCCCCGCGCGGCACTCGTGCTCGGCCTGGCCTTGGCGCTGGCCGCGGCGCTCCCGGGGACGGCCGCCCCCGCCGACCCGGAGCTGCTGGTCACGGTGGGCGAGGTCACCGACGCCAGCGCGGTGGTCTGGGTGCGCGGCGTCTCGTGGGGCGAGGTCACGGTGCGCTACGCGCCGGTGATCCGGGCTCCCGACGGGGCGGCGGGGCCGCCGGTGAGCGCGCGCGGTCAGATCCGGGTGGCCCCGAGCCACAACCTCACCGGCAAGCTCGTGCTCCAGCCCCTCGAGCCGGCCACCCGCTACCGCTACACGATCACCCAGAACACGGCCGCGACCTCCGGCGAGTTCGTGACCGCGCCCGCGCCCACCGTGGCGATCCCGGTCCGCTTCGCGTGGAGCGGCGACCTGGGCAGCCGCGGCCACTGCCGCAAGCCGGGCGGCGTCTTCCCGATCTTCCGCGCCCTCGCCCAGGTGCCGGCCGACTTCTTCCTCTTCGTGGGCGACACCATCTACGCCGATCATGAATGCGGCGAGCCCGCGCGGGTGGCGGGCTACGACTTCGTGGCGCGCCGGCTCGCCGACTTCTGGGCCAAGCACCTCTACAATCGCCAGGACCCGGCCGGGCAGGCCTACTTCCGGTCCACCTCGGTCTACGCGATCTGGGACGACCACGAGGTGCGGAACGACTTCTCGGGTCCCACCGAGCCGCTCACCGAGACCGGCCGGCGCGCGTTCATCGACTACTTCCCGATCCGGCCCCCGCGGGAGGAGCCGGCCCGCCTCTACCGCAGCTTCCGCTGGGGCTCGCTCCTCGAGGTCTTCATCCTGGACACCCGGCAGTACCGCAGCTCCAACACGGACCCCGACGGGCCGAGCAAGACCATGCTGGGCGCCGCGCAGCGGCGCTGGCTGATCGACGCGGTGTCGTCATCGACCGCGGTGTGGAAGGTGGTGATCTCGAGCGTGCCCCTGTCGGTGCCCACCGGGAGCTCCGGGCACGACTCCTGGAGCAACGCCAACGCGCAGGGCGTGCCGGAGGAGCGCTCCACCGGCTTCGCGGTCGAGCGCGACTCCATCCTCCGCGTCCTGCGGCAGCGCGGGGTCCGGAACCTCGTCGTCCTCGCCGCCGACGTGCACTTCGCGCAGCTGATCCGTCACCAGCCGACCGCCGACTGGTCCTTCCACGAGTTCATCGCGGGGCCGCTCTCGGCGACCCCGGGCCGCCCGCGCCCGCTCGACCAGGGCCTCAACCCGCGCTCGCTGTGGAGCCTGGGCGGCACCGCGACCTTCGGGGACATCGCCATCGACACCGGCGGCCTCACCGTGCGCATCGTCGACGGCGACGGGCGCGAGCGCTTCGTCCAGACTATCGGAGCGGAGTGAGGGCGCAGCGGAGTGAGCCGGCGCGGAGTGACGGCGCGGGTCAGCCGCGCCGGTTGACCAGGTAGATCCCCACCGCGACCAGCGCGGCGGCCGCTCCCAGATTACCGGTGAGGCGCTCGCCCAGGAGAAGCCAGCCCGCGAGCACCCCGAACAGCGGCGTCCAGAACGAGAACGACGCCAGGCCCGAGGCCGGGTAGCGCTGGAGCAGCCAGAACCAGATCAGGTAGGAGACGAAGGCCACGATCACCGCCTGGTACGCCAGCGCACCCAGCACCGGCAACGTGGGGTGGGTGAGGCCGGCCTCGCCGAGCGCCAGCCCGACGGCGATCAGCAGCACCGTCGAGATCGTGAGCTGGTAGAAGAGCGTGCGCTGCGGGGTGATCGACAGGTCGCTCCGCATCTTGATCACGACCGTGCTGCCGCCCCACACCAGGCCGCCGAGCAGCTCGAGGCCGTCGCCGATCAGCTCGCGTCGCGAGGGCAGGTAGAGGCCGTCCGCGAAGGCCAGGCAGAGCCCCACGAACGCGACCACCAATCCGGCCACCTTCGACGCGGTCAGGCGCTCGCCCGGGATGAAGAGGTGCGCCCCGAGCGCCACGAAGAACGGCGCGGAGTAGAGGAAGATCACGCTGCGCGACGCGGTGGTGAAGGCGAGCCCGCCGTAGATGAAGATGAACTCGGCCGCGAACAGGCCGCCGAGCAGCAGGCCGTAGCGGCCGGTGCCGTCGCGCACGAAGAGCCGCTCGCCGCGGAGCCCGCACCAGAGCCAGAGGAGCAGAGCGGCCACCAGCGAGCGGAGCCCGGCGCCGAAGAGCGGGGAGACTCCGGCGAGGCTGATCTTGATGGCCACCTGGTTGAGCCCCCACGCCACGCAGCAGAGCAGCAGGATGGCGGCCGGCGCCCCGCCCAGGCGGCCGGAGGAGCGGCTCACGCCCGGGCTCGACGGACCGACAGCAGCCCGAGCGCGGCCAGGCTCAGCAGGCTGACCGCCACGCCCGCCCACTCCGCCGCGCCGGCGCGGTGCTCGAGCTCCACGGTCGTGGTCCCGGCCGGTGGCATCACCTCGAGCAGGCCCAGCGCGTCCCGGCGCGCCGGGATGCGCGCGCCGCCGGCGCGGGCCACCCAGAGCGGGGAGTAGGCGATCGCGAGCCCGACCCACCCCGACGTGTCCGGCGGCACCGGTACGCGCCAGCGCTGCGGACCGATCGAGGTCGGCTCCGCTCGCGAGTCGCGGAAGACGAAGACATTAAAGGAGCCGATACGAGAGGACCGCCGAAGAGCTGGATTCGACACGAGAAACGGCGCGACGCCCGCGTCCTCGTCCATCGCCACCACCGTCGAGATCCCGAGGCGGGCCGCGAGCCGGTCGAACGTCTCCGCGCCGAGCGACTCGAGCGGGACGCCGAAGAGGGTCCGGCCGTCGCGCTGCTCGGCGAGCAGGGTGAGGGGACGGTTGGCCGCGGAGCCGGTGTAGATCAGGCCCGCCACCGGCGACGGGTGCGTGAACGTCCCCCCGATGATCGCGCGGCCCGTCCGGATCGGCGTGAGGGCGGTGAGGTGCGTGTGCGGGCGCCACCATTCGGGCCGCCAGTCGAGCGACACGCCCGAGCGCACGAACAGGATCCGGCCCGGCGGCGCGGCCTGGAGCGCGGGCCAGAGGGCGTCGAGCCTGAGCCCGCGTGTCACCTCCGGCTCCTTCGGCCATTGCCCCGCCCACGGCCACAGCGAGAGGCCGGGCTCGTACGCGCCCCAGGCGAGCGGCACACACGCGGCCAGCGCCAGCGGGACCACCACGCGGGGCCGGGCGAGGCGGGCGCCCAGCGCGGCCACGCCGAGCGCGCCGCCGAGCACGAGCGCCCAGTGGAGCCCGTCCACCAGCCGGTCGGCGGGCAGCCACGCGGCTCCGAGAGGCTCCGCGACGAGCGCATCGACCAGCACCAGGCCGATCGTCAGCGGCGCCATGGCGAGCAGCCATCGCCCGCGGACTTCGCGGCCCGGCGTCGACGAGCGCCACGCGATGAGGCCGAGCAGCGCGAGCACCGGGAGCACCGGCTGCGAGATGACACGCCAGCCGAGGACGGGGAGCGAGCGATCCTGCCACGCGAGCGGCAGCGTCATGTCCAGATGCGCCAGCAGGGGCAGCAGCCACACGCCGGCCAGGCCGAGCCCGAGCGCCACGAGGGCGAGCCCTTCGACCAGGCGCCGGCGGCGCGGCGCGCCGCACGCCGCGGCGAGCAGGACCATCGCCACCGCGGTGGGAGCATGGGCCGGATGGAGGAGCGTCACCGCGGCGACGAGACCGGCGGCTCCGAGCGGCGGCCGCGGCGCGCCCTCCGCCCAGCGCAGGAGGCCGAGGGCCTGCAGGGAGAGCGCGCCCCAGCCGAGCCGGGCGCCGACGAGCCCCCAGCGCAGGCCTTCCTCCACGCCGCTCCGGCAGCCCGCGGAGAGCGTGAGCGCCACGAGCGCGCCGGGCAGCGCGAGCCACGGGTCGCCGAGGCAGCCGGCGCAGGAGCACGTAGGTGGCCGCGCCCGGAAGCACCCACGCGAGCCAGAGGAGCGCCTGGTACACCGTCGCGGCGGCGAGCGCGCCGCCCGCCGCGTGATGGAGCAGGGCGCCGAGCCACGCGAAGCCCGGCGGGTAGTACTGCAGCTCGGCGTAGCCCGCCCACCATCCCGGATCGAAGCGCCACGGCGCGAGCCCGACCGTGATCGCGTGGACCACGCGGTAGAGCTGACCCGGATGGTCGTCGAAGACGAGCAGGCCGCCGCCGAGCGCCCGCCACCCGAAGGCGATGGCGTAGGCGGCCAGCAGCGTGGGCGGCAGCCAGGCGCGGGTCACGGGTGGCGATGATACGGCATCGCGTTGACAATCCGCGTCGTGGAGTGTTAAGTAAACGAAATTGTTGTGGCTAGATCGGTGGTCCGGACGAGGCCAACCCGGACCGTGCAGCTAATTCCGGGGCTCAAATCCCCTACCGATGGAGAGGCCATGGACACCGTGAAGGGCTTGAAGTGCCGGGAGTGTGGCCGCGGCTACCCCGCCTCCCCGAATCACGTCTGCGAGTTCTGCTTCGGTCCCCTCGAGGTCGACTACGACTACGAGGCGATCGGCGCGCGGGTGAGCCGCGCGCGCATCGAGGCCGGTCCCCCGTCGATCTGGCGCTACGCCGATCTCCTCCCGCTCGACGTGCCCGACGGCGAGCCGCCGATCGGGCCCCACGTGGGCTTCACGCCGCTGGTCCGCGCGCACAACCTGGCCCGCGAGTGGGGCGTGCGCGAGCTCTACGTGAAGAACGACGCGGTCTGCCACCCGACCTGCTCCTTCAAGGACCGGGTGGTGGCGGTCGCGGTGGCCAAGGCGCGGGAGTTCGGCTTCGACACGGTGGCGTGCGCCTCGACCGGCAACCTCGCCAACTCGGTGGCCGCCCACGCGGCGGAAGCGGGTCTCAAGGCCTGCGTCTTCATCCCCGCCGATCTGGAGCAGGGCAAGGTGATCGGGACGCTCGTCTACGCCCCGACCCTGGTCGAGGTGCAGGGGACCTACGACGAGGTCAACCGGCTCTGCGCCGAGATCGGCGACAAGTACCACTGGGCCTTCGTCAACATCAACCTCCGGCCCTACTACGCCGAGGGCTCGAAGACGATGGGCTACGAGATCGCCGAGCAGCTCGGCTGGCGGGCGCCCGCCCACGTGGTGGTGCCCTGCGCGGGCGGCTCGCTGCTCACCAAGATCGCCAAGGCCTTCCAGGAGCTGGCGCGCCTCGGGCTCATCCCCGAGGCCCGCACCCGCATGTACGCGGCGCAGGCGGCCGGCTGCGGGCCCATCGTCACCATGATCCAGAAGGACACCGACGTGCTGGAGCCGGTGCGGCCGCAGACCATCGCCAAGTCGCTCGCCATCGGCAACCCGGCCGACGGCTACTACGCCTATCGCGCGGCCAAGGACTCGGGCGGCTACGGCGAGCACGCCACCGACGAGGAGATCATCGACGGGATGCGGCTGCTCGCCCGCACCGAGGGGATCTTCGCGGAGACCGCCGGCGGGGTGACGGTGGCGGCCACCCGCAAGCTGATCGAGGCGGGCCGCATCCCGCGTGACGAGCCGATCGTGATGTGCGTCACCGGCAACGGGCTCAAGACGCCCGACGTGCTGCACGATCGACTCGGCAGCGACGTCACCATCCAGCCATCGCTCCAGGCCTTCGACCGGGCGCTGGCCGACCTCACATCCAGAACCGTGGCGTAGCCGCCGCATCGAGGAGACCTCCATGGCCGTACTCGTCCGCATTCCGACCCCGCTGCGCACCCTCACCAAGGGCGCGGCCGAGGTCCAGGCCGACGCGTCCACCGTCACCGACCTGATCGACGTGCTCGAGCGCCAGTTCCCCGGCCTCAAGGAGCGCCTGCTCGAGGACGGCGGGCAGCTGCGCCGCTTCATCAACATCTACATCAACCAGGAAGACATCCGGTTCCTGCAGGGCGCCACCACCTCGCTCAAGCAGGGCGACGAGGTCTCCATCGTCCCGGCCATCGCGGGCGGCCGCTAGCCGCCCGGCGCGCCTCCGTCGGGCCATGATCTCGAAGCGGGTCCAGGGCTTCACCGAGTCGGTGATCCGGGAGATGACCCGGGTCAACAACCAGTACGACGGCATCAATCTGGCCCAGGGCATGCCCAACTTCCCGCCGCCGCGCGAGCTGGTGGAGGCCGCGCACCGGGCCATCGACGGCGACTTCCACCAGTACGCGATCACCTGGGGCACCCCGCGCCTCCGGCAGGCGATCGCCGAGAAGTACCGCAAGTTCTACGGCATGGAGATCGAGGCCGACCGCCACGTCACGGTCTGCTGTGGCTCCACCGAGACCATGCTGGCCACCCTGCTCGCGGTGCTCAACCCGGGCGACGAGGTGATCATCTTCGAGCCCTTCTACGAGAACTACGGGCCCGGGTGCATCATCGCGGGGGCCGAGCCGGTCTTCGTGCCGCTGGAGCCGCCGGACTTCACGTTCGACCCGGACCGCCTGGCCCGCGCGGTCACCTCGCGGACCCGCGCGGTCGTGTTCAACAGCCCGAACAACCCCTCCGGCAAGGTCTTCTCGCGGGCCGAGCTGCAGGTGATCGCCGATGTCTGCCTCAAGCACGATCTCCTGGCCATCACCGACGAGATCTACGAGCACATCATCTACGACGGCCTCGGCCACACCCCGATCGCCACGCTGCCCGGCATGGCCGACCGCACCGTGACCATCTCCGGCATCTCCAAGTCCTACTCGGTGACCGGCTGGCGGGTCGGCTACGCGGTGGCGAGCCCGGAGCTGTCGCTCGGCATAAGGCGCGCCCACGACTTCATCACCGTCGGGGCGCCGCACCCGCTCCAGGAAGCGGCGGTGACCGCGCTCGGCCTGCCCGACTCGTACTACGTGCATCTGCGCGAGAGCTACCAGGCCCGCCGCGATCTCCTGCTGGGCAAGGTGGAGGAGGCGGGCTTCGTCGCCTTCAAGCCCCGCGGCGCGTACTACATCCTCACCGAGGCCGAGCACTTCCTGAAGCGCTTCGGCTGCAAGGACGACCACGAGTTCGCCCTTTACCTGGTGCGGGAGGTCGGGGTCGCCACCGTGCCGGGCTCGTCCTTCTACGCCCACGGCGAGCTCGGGCGGACCAAGATCCGCTTCTGCTTCCCCAAGACCGACGACATGCTGATCGAGGCGGGGCGCCGGCTGCAGAAGCTCGCCCGTTGACCCTCCGCGAGGCGGCCCGCTCGGTCTTCGACGCCGGGCTCGCGGCCGCCGACGTCGCTCCGCTGGTCCGCCGCGCGCTCGCCGACGTGCGTCTCGCCCCGTCCGGCCGCGTGCGGGTGGTGGGCGCGGGCAAGGCCTCGGGGGCGATGGCCGCGGCGGCCGAGGCCGCGCTCGGCGACGTCATCGCGGACGGGCTGGTCGTGGTCAAGGACGGCTACCGCGCGCCCACCCGCCGCATCACGCTGGTCGAGGCCGGCCACCCGGTGCCGGACGCGCGCGGCGAGGCGGCCGCGCACCGGATCCGCGCGCTCGCGGAGGCGTGCGGCGCGGACGATCTGCTGCTGGTCCTGGTCTCGGGCGGGGGCTCGGCCCTCACCCCGGCGCCGGTGCCGCCCATCACGCTGGCGGACAAGCAGGCCATGACCCGGCTGCTCCTCGCCGCCGGCGCGAACATCAACCAGCTCAACGCGGTGCGGAAGCACTGCTCGCTGCTCAAGGGCGGCCAGCTCGCGCGCGCGGCCGCGCCCGCCCGCGTGCACGCGCTCCTGCTCTCCGACGTGATCGGCGACCCGCTCGACGTCATCGCCTCCGGCCCCACCGCGCCCGACGCCTCCACCTTCGCGGAGGCGCGGGCGATCCTCGAGCGCTTCGACCTGCTGGCCCGCGCGCCCGCCCCGATCGTGGACCGGCTCGAGCGCGGGATGCGGGGCGAGGTCCCGGAGACGCCGAAGCCGGACGATCCGGTCTTCCGCCGCGTCACCAACACCGTCATCGGCAACAACGCGCTGGTCGTCGACGCGGCGGCCGCGCGGGCGCGCGCGCTCGGCTACACCCCGCACGTGCTGACCCGCTCGCTCGAGGGCGAGGCGCGCGAGGTGGCGGACCGGCTGGTCGCGCTGGCGCGGCAGATCCGCGACGGGCGGGGCCCGGTGGCCGCGCCCGCCTGCGTGATCGCGGGCGGCGAGACCACCGTGACGGTGCGGGGCAAGGGAGCCGGCGGGCGCTGCCAGGAGTTCGGGCTGGCCGCCGCCCTCGCGCTCGACGGCCAGGATGGCGTGGTGGCGCTGGCCGCGGGCACCGACGGCACCGACGGGCCGACCGACGCGGCGGGAGCGGTGGTGGACGGCGGTAGCGCCCGGCGGGCGCGCGAGCGGGACCTCGATCCGCGGGCGAGCCTCGACGCCAACGACTCGAACCCGGTGCTGGCGGCCACCGGCGACCTGGTGGTCACCGGCCCCACCAACACGAACCTGCTCGACCTCTATCTGCTCCTGATCGACCCGCGCTAAGGTGCGCGATATTCCTGGATCACGTCCAGGATGCGCCGGCGGGTCTCCTGCCGGATCGTCTGATCCGACAGGTCGCGGTCGAGCACCGAATCCTCGAGCTCGAACATCTTGACGAAGCGCGGCGGCTGCCCGGCCGGCGCGCGCTCCACGAAGGGCCCGGAGCCGTCCAGGACCCCGTCCCACGTCTCGCGCAGCAGGGTCCAGACCGAGCGGTGGGCCTCGGCAAAGGCCTGCCCGCCCGCGCACTCCGCGTCCGGCAGCCGCACGTACCAGTTCTTGCCGAGCTCGCGCACCAGCGGAACCCGGCCACCGTCGCCGTGGATGGTCTTCACGTTGTCCTGGCGCTCGAGCCAGCTGCCGCCCTGCGAGGCTCCCCCGCCCTGCGAGGATCCATACACCACGATCCGGGTCGATCGCTCGAGGGCCTGGTAGTCCGAGCGGCCCATGTCGCGGGTCTCGCGCCCCGGGATCGGCGCGTAGTTGTTCCCGCAGGCCCACTCGGGATACGCGGTGTCCTCGCTCCAGCGCGCCGCGCACTGGTAGCGCAGCCCGTCGTCGAGATTGGTCACGCGGCGGGTCCAGAGACCGGGGGTCGGGCGCAGGTCGCGCGGCTGCCAGTGCAGCGGCGAGACGAAGTCGTAGAGGAACGGGGCGTCGAACTCCCAGTCCTCCGACTGGTGCCGCACCTCGGTGCCGGGCCGGAGGGCGCCGGCCAGGTCGGCCAGGAACAGGACGCGCTGCAGCCGGATCCGCCGGGGCGAGATCGTCTCGGCGACGATCCACTCCTTCGCCGACTTGTCGCGGTTGACGTCGTAGACGCGCGGGTCGCGCTGGTAGCCCGGCTTGAGCGCCTGCACCTCGACGTAGCTGTAGTCGACCAGAAAGCAGCCCGCCATGCGCCGCACCGCCTGGATGCCGCGGGCGAGCTGGGCGTCGTCGGCCGCGGCGGCGGGCAGGGCGGCGGCGAGCAGGAGCAGCGCGACGAGGAGCGGGCGAATGCGCATCGAGAGGCCTCGCGCCCTAGGGTCGCCCGGGGCGCGAGGCCTGTCAACTGCGCGGCGAGCCGGCGCGGCTAGAAGCGCACGCGGACCCGGTAGGCGAGGGTGGCCGCGCCTTCCTTGGGCACCGCGACGGCGAAGCGGGCGGTGGAGGCCTGGATCTTGTCGTGCGCGTGGGTGGAGCGCAGCATCTCCCAGTCGCCCGGCATGGGCTCGATCACCTCGACGGTGACCGCTTCCTTCTTGTGGTTGCGGAGGGTGATCTCCCACTCGACCTCGTAGAGATTCGAGCCGATCCGCTTCCAGTCCTTCTGCACCCGGTCGCCCACCACGTCGAAGGCCTCGCCCATCTTGATCCGCACCTGCTCGTCCTTGGGCGTGTGCTCGATCCAGTCCTCGCCGATGAGCTGCTGGCTGCCCGACGCGTCGGCCTTGTACACCCGGATCTTGCCCTTGGGCAGCGGGACCCCGAGCCGGTTCTCCTTGCTGTTGCGGAGATCGAGGTAGACGCCCACCTTCTGGTTGGAGAAGGGGACCCCGTACTGGCTGCGGTAGTAATTCGCGGCCCCGTAGTAGATGTACCGCTTCTCCACCGGGACATCCGCAGCCGAGAGCAGGGTGAGCTGCTTGGTCTGGTTGTCCTTGATGGTGGTGCGCCCGTCGAGGGTGTAGAGGTGGTACTCGAAGAAGCCCTCCGACTTGAAGTCGCGGTCGGCCATGGCCGGCGAGGCCGCCTTCGACCGACATCTCGAGCGCCCGGCGCGCCTCGTCGCGGCTCCCCGCGCGGTTGATGTCTCCCGCGACCAGCTTGAGGGCGGCGTCGCGATAGGTCCCGCCGCTCTGGTTGGTGATCGTCACCCACGAGGTGAGGTCGGTGCGGGTGTCGCTCGCGTTGATCAGCATCACGTAGTCCGACTTCCAGCTGATGCCCCCGGTGAGGTAGGAGGCCTCCACCCGCTGCGGGGCCGGCCGCGTGTTGCGCAGCAGCCACGCCAGCGTGGGCTTGGACACCAGGTTCTCGGGCAGGGCGGGCAGCACCACCTGGCCCGCGTGCCCCATGTGGATCTGGCCGTTGATGTCGTAGACCGGCCCCCGCGTCGAGAGCAGCACCGCCTCCTGGTAGGAGCCGTTGCCCTGGTAGAGCCGCACCGTGCGGCCGATGTACTTCTCCATCAGCTTCTCGCTCGACAGCAGGTCGTACTCGTAGTTCTGCTCGAGGATGCGGAGCGCGGCGGGCTCGGTGAGCGAGCGCAGGTGCACCGACGTGGGGTCGATCTGGGCGGCCACGTCGGCGTAGCGCGCCTCCACGAGCCCCGAGTCGAGACGCACCTCGCGCGTCTCCTTCACGAGGCCCAGGTTGCCGTTGTAGATCGTGATCATGACGTCGCGCTGGTCGGCCGCGGTGATGTTGACGGGCGCGGCGGCCGCCGCGTGGGGAAGGCCCAGCGCGCAGGCCAGCGCCAGGGCGATCGATCGGGTGCGAAGCGTGGTCATCGGTGTCCTCCGGGTTCCGGATTCGGTGTGGCTATCCGGTTAGACCGGGGACCCGGGAGAAAGTTCCGGCTACTGCAGGCGCAGGATCACGTGCACCTGGGCGGGCAGATCGGGGCGCTCGGCCTCGACCCGCCAGGACCCGAGCCGCCCGAGGCTCTGCGTGAACTCCGCATAGCGCGCCTGGGGGACGATCGCCTCGACGACGGTGGCCTCCTCCTCGCGCCGGCGCCCGGTCTCGCGGCCGCCCACACGGGCGATCAGCTCGGTCAGGTCGCGCTCCGCCGCGTCGCGGTCGCGCACCGCGATGCCGGCCACCGCGTCGGCGGAGGGCGCCGCGCGCTTGGCCGCCAGGCGAGGGGACGCCGGAGCCGCCGGTGCCCCACGCGAGCCCTCGGCGGTTGGCGGAACCGGTGCCTGGCGATTCTCGGCCCGGCTCTCCTGGCTCTTCTGAAGCGTGCCCTCGACCTTGCTGGCGGGCGGCGCCGCGCCGGGCGCGGGAGACGCCGGCGCCGCGGGGGCGGTCGCGGCCGGCGGCGCGGCCACGGGCGGGGTCGCGTCGAGCCGCGGGGCGGCCGGCGCGGGGGCGGCCTCCTGCTTCGGAGTCTCCGCCTCGGACGCGATCTTCTCGCGCGCGGCCGGCACCTCGCGCCGGTCCTGGTCCTTCTCGACCGGACGCGCCTTGCTCTCCGGGGAGCGCTCGATGGAGGACGAGTCGCGCGCGAAGCGGTCGGTCAGTGCCGTCGGCGGCGCGGGCCGCGCCGGGTTCTCACGGGGAATCTCTCGGACCTCGGGCTGGGGCCGGGCCGACTCCTGGAGCGCGGGCGTGCGCTCGAAGACGTACACCGCGAGCAGTCCGACCATCACGAGCGCGGTGGCCTCGGCGGGCAGCTTCACCGAGAACGGCAGGAACACCGCGGCAGCCGCGCGGCGGTACCAGGGCCGGGGCCGCGCGGCCTCGAGAACGCGATCCACGAAGCCCACCGGCGCGCGCGCCGGCTCGACCCGCCGGAGCAGGGCCACCGTCTGCTCGAGCCGCGCCAGCTCGCGCCGGCACTCCGGGCAGCCCTCGAGGTGGGCGGCCACCTCGCGCCGCTCCTCCGGGGCGAGCGCCCCGTCCAGGAAGGCGGAGAGCGATTCGCGCGCGTCGTCGTGGGTCATGGGAGAAAGCGCTCCAGCTTGTCCTTCAGGTCCGCGCGCGCCCGGTGCAGGCGGGAGCGGACCGTCCCCAGCTCGAGCTCGAGCGCCTCCGCGATCTCCTCGTACGAGAGGCCCTCGAGGTCGCGCAGCACCACCACGATGCGGCGCTCCTCGGGCAGCTCCGCGATGGCGCGGTGGAGCGCGGCCTCGACCTCGCTGCGCTCGACCGCGACGTCCGGCCATTCGCCACCGGCCAGCCGCAGCAGCGTCTCCTCGCCCTGCCGGTGGAGCCGCCGCTCGGCGGTCGCGAGCCGGTTGAGGCAGAGGCGCGAGGTGATGGCGTAGAGCCAGGTCGAGAGCTTGGCGTCCCCGCGGAACTCGGCCAGGCCGCGGTGGGCGCGGAGGAAGGCCTCCTGGGCCACCTCCTGGGCCTCGGCCGCGTTGCCCAGCATACGGACCGCCACCCCGAACACGCGATGCTGGTACGTGATCACCAGCTCCTCGAAGGCGGCAGTCTCGCCGGCACGCAGCCGGTCAAGGAAGCGCGGCGCGTCGCCTGCCTCCGCCTCTCGCACGGTAAGACCATACCGCGGCGGGGAAGTTCCCGCGTAGAAATGCCGGCGGTTGCCCCTCCAGAAGGGCCTCGGATCAGCGTGGTAGACTCCGCGGCATCATGACCAAGCGCGAGCGTGTCCTGTCGGCGGCCCGTCGAGGGCCGGTGGATCGTCCTCCCGTGTCCTTCTGGCGTCACGTGCCCGACGTCGACCACACCGCGGCCGGGCTGGCGGAGGCCATGCTGGCCTTCCAGCGGAAGTGGGACCTCGACTTCGTCAAGGTGATGTCGAGCGGCGTGTACTGCGTGGAGGACTGGGGCTGCCGGGTGGCGTACCAGGGCTCGCCCAACGGGGCCAAGCAGTGCACCGAGCACGCGGTGCGGAGCCGGGCCGACTGGGCCCGCATCGCGCCGCTCGACGAGGGTGCCGGCGCGCTCGGCCGCGAGCTCGAGGCGGTGCGCCTGATCGCGCGGGGCCGCGCCGACGACGCGCCCATCCTGCACACGCTCTTCTCCCCGCTCACGGTGGCGCGCAAGCTCGCGGGGGACCGGCTCGTCGAGGACCTGCGCGCCCAGCCGGCCGCGGTCGAGCCGGCGCTCGACGCCATCACCGACACCATGGCCCGCCACGCGCGCGCCGCGCTCGAGGCGGGCGCCGACGGCTTCTTCTTCGCCACCCAGACCGCGGCGCCCGACGTCGTCACCGTCGAGGAGGCCGCGCGGTTCGAGCTGCCGCGCATGCGGCGCATCCTGGACGCGATCGCCGGGCGCTCCGCCCTGACGCTCCTGCACGTGCACGGGCGCGACGTCTACTTCGACCAGGCGGCGGCCCTGCCGGTCCACGCGATGAACTGGCACGACCGGCTGGCCACGCCCACGCTCGGAGACGGCCACCGGCGCTTCGCGGGAGCGGTGGTGGGCGGGCTCAGCGAGCACCGGACGCTCCAGGCCGGCCCGCCCGACGCGGTGGCCGCCGAGGTGCGCGACGCCATCGCGCAGACCGGGGGGCGCGGGGTGATCATCGGGCCCGGCTGCGTGCTGCCGCTCGCGACGCCGGACGCGCACCTGGCCGCGGTGGTGGCGGCGGTGAAGGCGGCGGCATGAGCCACCGGCGCGCGCCCGGCGTGGCGAGCGTCCTGGCGCTGGCCGCGCTCGCGGTCGCGGTGATCGGGACCGCGCCCGCTCCGGCGCGGGCCCAGGCGGCGGGCGAGATCCGGGTGGCCCTGCCGTGGACGCCGGAGAACCTCGACCCGACCATGAACCTCTCGTCCATCCGCGCGAAGGTGGGCGTGAGCCTCTTCGACTCGCTGGTGGGCCGCGACGCCGACAACAAGCTCGTTCCCCAGCTCGCGGAGTCCTGGAAGGCGCTCGACGACGTGACGTGGCAGCTCAAGCTGCGCCGCGGCGTCGTGTTCCACAACGGCGAGCCCTTCAACGCCGAGGCGGTGCGCTTCACCTTCGAGCGGGTGCTCGACCCCAACCAGAAGTCGCCCAACCGGGCGAACGTGGGCGAGGTGGCGCGCGTCGAGGTCGTGGACGACTACACGGTCAATCTGGTGCTGCGCCAGCCCTACGCGCCGCTCCTCAACCGGCTCATCGACTTCCCGATCGTCCCGCCGAAGTACACCGCCGAGAAGGGCAACCAGGGCTTGGCCCTGCGCCCGGTGGGCACCGGCCCGTTCCGCTTCGTCGAGCTGGTGAAGGACGACCACCTGATCGTGGAGGCCTTCGACCGGCACTGGCGGGGCGCCCCGAAGGTCCGTCGCATCGTCTACAAGCCGATCCCGGAGCCCTTCACCCGCGCGGCCGCCCTGCGCAACAACGAGGTCGACCTGATCGACACGGTGCCGCCCAACCTGGCGTCCGAGCTGGAGCGGGCGGGCGGCATCCGGGTCCAGCGCGTGCCCAGCACGTGGATCATCTATCTGGGGCTCAACGCCCTCAAGAAGCCGCTCTCCGATGTGCGGGTGCGCCAGGCCCTCAACTACGCGACCGACGCGGACGCGCTCGTCAAGAGCGTGCTCGACGGCAACGCCCGCCGGATGGACGGCCCGTTCACCGCGCACATGTTCGGCTTCGATCCGTCGGTGAAGGGCTACGCTCCGGACCCGGCCCGGGCCCGCCGCCTGCTGGCCGAGGCCGGGTATCCGGACGGCCTCGAGATCACGCTCGAGGCGCCGGCGGGGCGCTATCAGGGCGACAAGGAGATCGCGGAGGCGCTCGGCGGCCAGTGGCAGAAGGCCGGCTTCAAGCCGCGCGTGCAGGTGGCCGAGTGGGGCGCCTACTTCAAGCGCTATCTCGGCAAGCAGTTCCAGGACGCCTACCTCCTCGGCCTGGGCGGCCCCATGCAGGACGGCGACGAGCTGTACAACCTGGTCTCGTCGAAGGGCCGCGGCCTCTACTACAAGAACGAGAAGGTGGACGCGCTCTTCGACGCGGGCCGCACCACCATGGACCCGGCGAAGCGGAAGAAGATCTACGCGGACCTGGCCCGCGCGATGGTCGAGGACGCCACGTGGGTGTTCCTGATGCAGCAGGTCGACATCTACGCGAGCCGCGAGCGCCTGACGTGGACTCCGCGCGGCGACCAGTGGATGCCGCTGCACGAAGCGATCGTCAAGTAGCCGGCCGCGATCGCGAATCGCGGTTCAGCGGGATTGCACAGAAACAAGGCGACTTGCTCTTAGTGCGCGAAATCGCGAGCCGGAGCGGCACGAGCCCACCGACTTATCCACGGGCCGCCCACGAAAGCTGGGGGTTTGGCAAACCGATCATCCGGGAAATCATTTGTCCGATTGTGCCCGTCAACTCCACCTCGGGGCCATGCACAACGATCCGAGCGCCCAGGCCCGGCAGGCATCGCGGCCCACCTCGTCAGCCTTCCTGCAAGCCCGCTGCCACGTCTTGAGCAAGCTCTGAGATGCCTACGCATCAGGACGCCGAGCTCTCGCGGTGATGATCGTCGCCAAACCTCTCGCGGACCGCTCATCGCCGGCGCCGCCCCGTGATCGCGGTAGCGCGGCGGCGCGCCACATGCCCCGACGGCCAATGCGGATCGCTGGTTGGCGAGCGAGTCTTCCTGAGGAAGCCGGCCGCGCGTGATCGGGACGAGTATCTCGCCCTCCGGCGAGACAGCGCCCGGTTCCTCAGGCGCTGGGAGCCGCGTCCGATCGCCACGCGCTCCGCGGCCCGCGGTTCGCCGACTGGGTGGCGTCGGCGCGGGGCGGCCGACACGAGAAGCTCCTGATCTGCCGCCTCGATGACGGGGCCATCGTCGGCGCCATCAACCTGAACGAGATCGTTCGCGGCCCCGCCCAGAGCGCCTACCTGGGCTACTGGATCGGGGCCGCTCACGCGAGGCGAGGCTACATGACGGAAGCTCTGCAGCTCGCGCTCCGCCACGCCTTCCGGACCCTGGGCCTGCATCGGGTCGAGGCCAACATCTTGCCGGTGAATCGAGCCTCGCTCACCCTGGTCCGGCACGCCGGATTCCGCCGGGAAGGGTACTCGCCGCGGTATCTCGAGATCGCGGGGCGCTGGGCGGACCACGAGCGATGGGCATTGCTCGCCGAGGACTCGCGACCGCGATGAAGCCGAAGGCGAGCCCGGCCGACGCGCTACGCGCGGTGCCGCCGCGCGACTTCGTCGGCGCGCGGAATGCGCTCGCCGCGCAGCTCGCGAAGGACGGGAAGGCCGCCGAGGCGCGGCAGGTCGCGCGGCTCCGACGCCCGAGCCCGGTCGCCTGGGCGCTCAACCGCGCCGCGGCCGCCCGGCCGCGGGAGCTCGGCGCGCTCGTCGACGCGGTCGACCGGCTCCGTCGCGCCCAGCTGGGCGGGGGCGATCTCCGCGCGGCCATGGAGCGGTATCGGAGCGCGTTCGAGCCGCTCGTGCGCGGCGCGAGTCAGGCGCTGCGGGAGGCCGGCGCGGCGGTGTCGGCCGCGCTCGACCGGCGAATCCGGAGCACGCTGCTGGCCGCGGTCACCGATCGAGGTCTGCGCGCCGATCTCGAGGCCGCTCGCCTGGCTGACGAGCACGCCGAGCCGGGATTCGCGGTCCTCTCGGGAGGTCCGGTTCCGGCCGGGTTCCTTCTCGACCGGCCGCGGAAGAAGCACTCCGCCGGTCCGGCCAAGCCTCTCCGCCAAGCCCGCTCCCGCCAGGCCCGCTCCCGCGAGCGACCCGGGAGAGACTCGCCGCCTCGCCCGCGAGCAGGCGCGCGCCGCGCGGCTGGCCGCACGCGAGGAGCAGCGGGCGACACGCGCGGCGCGGTCTCTCGCGCAACAGGCCGATCGGGCGGAGCGGGCGGCTCAGGCGGCGGAGCGACGCGTGGCCGCCATGCGTCGAGCGCTCGCGGCCCTCGAGCGACGGAGCGGGGAGCTGAGGTCCGCGGCCGATGAGGCGCGCAAGGCTCCGATCACTCCCCGGGCGGCGCTGCCGGCTCGGCCGGCTCCGATCCGGGCCGATCGTCGCTAGGCCGGGTACAGTCGGGGCACTCGAGGTACGTGCGCACCCGATCGCCCTCGCGTCGCAGCCGGGTCGCGAGGGCACGCCCGCACTTCTCGCAGCGTGAGAGACTCCTCGGAGGCCGGCATCGTGGTCTCGCGAATACGCATGGAGCATGCCCGTCTCGTTTCACGCCCTCGAGCGTTCGAATCGGTCCGGATCGTCCGGACGGCTACCCGCGACGGGCAGGGACTACCGCGTAGATTCTGGCCGGTCGCCGCGACGGGACTCCTCCCGCCAGATCTTGTAACAATCCTCGTGAGCGAGCCCCGGGACGGCGCCGGGGCCTTCCACCTCCCGCTCCACGGTGTCCCTCGTGATCGCCTTGCCGCAGACGAGGCACGGGCGTCCCGTGCCCCGACGCGCGACCGACATGCTGCCGGCGGGGAACAGCCGGCCATCCGCGAGCCGCTCGCGGATCTCCCGTCGCGACGTCTCGGTCGGCAGATCGCTGCCGCCGGCGATGTGGCGCGGGGATCGCCCGCGCGGCGGCGAGCGATGCGATCGCTCGCGTGGATGCTGATGACGCTTCGCACGCAGCACGAAGAGCAGCCATTCGATGTTGCACTGAGCGTCCATGAATAGTGGGGAGGCAAGCCCGTGCCGATCCGAGAAGGACTCCTGCGTCGACACTTACGCGGACGAGGAAAGACGTCGCTCCTGGAGTCGGAAGGAATGTCCGACCCGGGACGGTCGGGTCTTCCGTGCATCTGGTCGCGTTCGCGGCACCCACCACTACGGGTGGGGCCGAGGGGATCGGAGTTTTTTTTGCCGTCGCGGAGCGCGAGTCACCGGAGAATACTCCGCGTCGGAGGACCATGACCCATGCGCTTCGTGTGGACGTACCTGGTGGTAGTCGTGGTGTTCGCGTTCGGATTTCTCTGCGCCTCCGCCTTCACGCTGGGCGACGACTAGCTTTCCGCTTCCCGCCGCCCTCGCGGAGCAGGCGGACCGTGCCCGGTGAGCCCTCCATCCCTGTGCTACTATCCGACGCGTATGTCTTCGACGAACCTGCTGGATTGCTCGCCCGCCGAGCTGGAAGCGCTGGCCGAGTCGCTGGGAGCCCCCCGGTACCGCGGGCGGCAGCTGGCGCGGTGGATCTTCGCCCGCGGCGTGGTGGATCTCGAGGCGATGACCGATCTGCCGCGCGACTTCCGCGCCGCGCTGGCGGCCCGGGCGACGGTGGACGTGCCGGAGGTCGAGCGCCGGACCCCGTCGCAGGACGGTAGCCACAAGCTCGTGCTCCGCTACGGCGACGGCGCCCGCGTCCAGGCGGTGCTGATGCCGGACGGCGACCGCCTCACCCTCTGCGTCTCCACCCAGGTGGGGTGCGGCTTCGCCTGCGCGTTCTGCTTCACCGGCACCATGGGGCTCGAGCGCAACCTGAGCGCGGGCGAGATCGTGGCCCAGGTGCTGGTGGCCCGCGCGGGGCTCGGCCCGGGCGAGCGGATCACCCACATCGTCTACATGGGGATGGGCGAGCCGCTCGCCAACTACTCGGCCACCGTGAAGTCGCTCCGCCTGCTGACCGACCCCCAGGCCTTCGCCTTCTCGCCCCGACGCATCACGGTGTCGACGGTGGGGCTCGTGAGCGGTATCGAGCGGCTGGCCAAGGAGACCCTCAAGGTCAACCTGGCCATCTCGCTGCACGCCACCAGCAACGAGATCCGCGACCGGATCATGCCGGTCAATCGCGGCTTCGCCATCGAGGAGCTGCTCGCGGCCTGCCGGCGCTTTCCGCTGCCGTTCCGCCAGCGCATGACCTTCGAGTACGTGCTGCTCGACGGGATCAACGACTCGGTCGAGGACGCCCGCCGGCTCGTGAAGCTGCTGAAGGGGATCCGCGGCAAGATCAACCTGATCCCGTTCAACGACTGGGAGGGCTCGAGCTTCGCGCGGCCGCCGCTGCCGCGCATCCTCGCGTTCCAGGCGGTGCTGCTCGAGCACGGGATCACCGCGACCATCCGCTGGAGCAAGGGGGAGGACATCGGGGCGGCGTGCGGCCAGCTCCGCGAGGAGGTGCCGGCATGAGCGCGCCGGTGACGGTGGCCCTCACCACGCTCGGCTGCCGGCTCAACCAGGTCGAGTCGCAGGAGATGGGCGCGCTCCTCGAGGGGCGCGGCTTCCGGGTGGTGCCCGCGGGCAGCCGCGCGCAGGTCCACGTGGTGAACACCTGCACGGTGACCGGGCGCGCCGACTTCTCCGACCGCCAGATCATCCGCCGGATCGGCCGTGAGGACCCGGGCGCCTTCCTCGTCGTGACCGGCTGCTATGCCCAGACCGATCCGGACACGGTCGCCGCCCTGCCCGGCGTGGACCTCGTGGTGGGCAATCAGGAGAAGTACCGGCTGCCCGATCTGCTCGACTCGCTGGTCAAGCGCGCGCGGCCCGCGGTGACGGTGGCCGACATCCGCCGAGGCCCGCTCGGTCCCGGTCGCGCCGATCAGCGCGGATGACCGGCCGGTCGCGCCCCTTCGTGAAGATCCAGGACGGCTGCCAGCACCGCTGCGCCTTCTGCATCGTGCCCGCCGCGCGCGGCGGGAGCCGGAGCCAGGAGCCGAAGGTCGTGCTCGACCAGGTGCGCGCGCTGGCGGAGGCCGGGTATCCGGACGTCACGCTGACCGGCGTCGACATCGGCCACTACGGCTGGGATCTCTACCCCCGGACGTCGCTCGCGGCCCTCGTGCGGAGCCTCGCCGGCGTCGCCGGCCTGCGCTGGCTCCGCCTCTCCTCGGTGCTGCCGTCCTACTTCACCGACGATCTCGTCGACGCGGTCGCCACGCTGCCGGTGGTGGCGCCGCACCTGCATCTGCCGCTCCAGAGCGGGAGCGACCGCGTGCTGCGCCTCATGCGGCGGCCGTACCACACCGGGATGTACCGCGCGCTGGTGGACCGGCTGGCCGCCGCCATCCCCGGGCTCGGGCTCGGCGCCGACGTCATCGTCGGGCACCCGGGCGAGACCGACGAGGACTTCGAGGCCACGCTCGCGCTCGTCGGCTCGCTGCCCTTCTCCTACCTGCACGTCTTCACCTACTCGGACCGCAAGGGCACCGAGGCCGCGCGGCGCCCGGGCCACGTGCCGGCCGCGGTCATCCGCGAGCGCAGCCAGCGGCTGCGGCGCCTCGGCCGCGAGAAGAGCCACGCCTTCCGGAGCGCGCTCGTCGGCTCGGCGCGCGAGGTCCTGGTGCTGGAGGCGCGGGACCACCAGACCGGGCTGCTGTCCGGCCTCACGTCCAACTACGTCGAGGTGCTGTTCCCGGGGCCGGACGGTCTCGGGCGGCGCATGGCGACGGTGGAGATCGCCGAGGTCCGCGGCGAGCGGACGCACGGGCGCCTCGTGGAGGTGCCCGCGTGAGCGCCCGGCGCGCGGCGACCCCGCCCGAGCCGGCGCTCGGCATCATCGGCGGCAGCGGGCTCTACGAGATGGAGGGCATCGAGGACCTCCGCTGGGTCCGGGTGCGCACGCCCTTCGGAGAGGCGTCCGATCAGTTCGGCACCGGGCGGCTCGGGGACCGACGGGTCATCTTCCTGCCGCGTCACGGCCGCGGCCACCGGCTGAGCCCCACCGAGATCAACTACCGGGCGAACATCTGGGGGCTCAAGTTCCTCGGCGCGCGCTGGGTCGTCTCGGTGAGCGCGGTCGGCAGCATGAAGGAAGACATCCACCCGCTCGATCTCGTCATCCCCGACCAGTTCTTCGATCACACCCGCCGGCGCGTCTCGACCTTCTTCGGGGGCGGCATCGTCGGGCACGTGGGAATGGCCGACCCGGTGTGCCCCGGCCTCGGCGACCTGCTCGAGGCCGCCGGGCGCGAGGCGGGGGCGCGGGTGCACCGCGGCGGGACCTACATCTGCATCGAGGGCCCGCAGTTCTCCACCAAGGGCGAGTCGCAGATCTACCGGCGCTGGGGCGTCTCGGTCATCGGCATGACCAACATGCCCGAGGCCAAGCTCGCCCGCGAGGCCGAGCTCTGCTACGCGACGCTCGCGCTGGCCACCGACTACGACGTCTGGCACGAGAGCCACGCCGCGGTGACGGTGGAGGCGGTGGTGGCCAATTTGTTGAAGAACGTGGCGACCGCCAAGGTGGTCCTGCGACGGATGATCCCACGGGTGGGGAAGCCCTGCGTGGCCGGGTGCGGCGACGCGCTGGCGAGCGCGGTCATCACCGACCCGAAGCGCTTTCCGCCGCGCACGCGCAAGAGCCTGGCCCTGCTCCTCGATCGCTATTTCCCGGCCGCGCCCCGGGCCGGCGCGTCCCGGAGCCGTCGCGGTGGCTGACGGCGCTCTCGACGTGATCGGCATCGGCAACGCGCTGGTGGACGTGCTGAGCCACGCCGACGAGGATCTGGTCGTCCGGCAGGGCCTCGCCAAGGGCACGATGCGCCTGGTCGACGAGGCCCAGGCCCGCGCGCTCTACGAGGCGATGGGCCCGGGGGTGGAGATGTCGGGCGGCTCCGCGGCCAACACCGTGGTGGGCGTCGCCTCCTTCGGGGGCCGGGCGCACTACGTGGGCAAGGTCCGCGACGATCAGCTCGGCGACGTGTTCGGGCACGACCTGCGCGCGACCGGCGTCGGCTACGACACCCCGCGGGCGACCAGCGGGCCGCCCACCGGGCGGTGCCTCATCCTGGTCACCCCGGACGCGCAGCGCACGATGAGCACGTTCCTCGGCGCCTCGGTGCGGCTCGGTCCCGCCGACGTGGACCGCGCGCTGATCGCGCGCGGGAAGATCCTCTATCTCGAGGGCTACCTCTTCGACCCGCCGGACGCGCAGGAGGCGTTCCGCGCCGCCGCCGCCATCGCCCACGCGGCCGGGCGCAAGGTCGCGCTCACCCTCTCCGACCCGTTCTGCGTGGAGCGCCACCGCGCCGCCTTCCTCGACCTGGTCCAGCACCACGTCGACATCCTGTTCGCGAACGAGGCCGAGATCTGCGCGCTCTACCAGGTGCGCGATTTCGACGCCGCGGTCTCGCACGTGCGCGGGCACTGCGAGCTGGCCGCGCTGACCCGGAGCGCCAAGGGCTCGGTGCTGGTGCAGGGGGATCGGCTGCACGTGGTCCAGGCGCATCCGGTCGACGCGGTGGTGGACACCACCGGGGCGGGAGACCTCTACGCCTCCGGCGTGCTCTACGGGCTCGCCCAGGGGCTCGATCTGCCGACGTGCGGGCGGCTCGGCTCCCTCGCCGCCGCCGAGGTCATCGCCCACGTGGGCGCGCGGCCGATGGTGCCGCTGACCGAGCTGGCCGCGGCGGTGCTGGGATGACCGGCGTGAGCCGACGTCGGCGCCCTCGCGCCCAAGTACGACCGGCTCCTGGAGCTGCTCCGGGGGATGACCCGCGTGATCGTGGCCTTCTCCGGCGGCGTGGACTCGACCTTCCTGGCCCGCGCCGCCAAGGACGCGCTCGGCGACCGCGCGCTGCTGGTCACCGCCGACTCGGAGACCTATCCGACCGCCGAGCTCGAGGAGACCCGCCGCCTCGCCGGCCTGCTCGGGATGCCCCACGAGGTGATCCAGACGCGCGAGCTGGACCGGCCGGAGTACGCGCGCAACGGGCCCGATCGCTGCTTCCACTGCAAGGAGGAGCTGTTCAGCCGGCTCGAGCCGATCGCCCGGCGCGCGGGCGACGCCCAGATGGTCTACGGCGCCAACATGGACGACCTGGGCGACCACCGGCCCGGCATGAAGGCGGCCGAGGCGCGCGGGGTGCGCGCGCCCCTGATCGAGGCCGATCTGTGGAAGGAGGAGATCCGGGCGCTCTCCCGCGAGCTGGGGCTCCCCACCTGGGACAAGCCGTCGTTCGCGTGCCTCTCCTCGCGCTTCCAGTACGGCGACGCGATCACCGCCGCGAAGCTGCGCCAGATCGACGCAGGCGGAGGCCTTCGTGCGGAGCCTGGGCTTCCGCCAGTTCCGGGTGCGCCACCACGACCGGCTCGCCCGCATCGAGCTGCCCGCGGAGGAGATGCCGCGGCTCTGGCAGGAGGACCGGCACGGCGCGATCGTCCGCCGCTTCCGCGAGCTGGGCTACCTCTACGTGACGCTCGACCTGCAGGGCTTCCGCAGCGGCAGCGCCAACGAGGCCCTCCGATGGATCGGGAAAAAGTAAGGGCCCTGCTGGAGGAGGTCGCGGCCGGCTCGCTCGCCCCCGAGCAGGCGCTCGCCCGGCTGCGCACGCTGCCGTACGACGACCTCCGCTTCGCCCGCGTCGACCTGCATCGCTCGCTGCGCCACGGCGTGCCGGAGGCCGTCTACTGCGCGGGCAAGACCCCGGAGCAGGTGGTGGCCATCGTGGAGCGCCTGGCCCTGCACCACGACAACGTGCTGGCCACCCGCGCGGAGCCTGCGGTGGTGGCGGCCCTGGTCGCGAGCGGGCTGCCGTGCCGCGTGCACGAGGCCGCGCGCCTGGTCGTGGTGAAGCCCGTCGCGCGCGACGGGGTGGGGCTCATCGTGGTGGTCAGCGCGGGCACCTCCGATCTCCCGGTGGCCGAGGAGGCCGCGGTGACCGCGGAGGTGATGGGCAACCATCGTCGAACGGTTGTTCGATTGCGGAGTGGCCGGGCTGCATCGTCTCGTCCCGCACCTCGACCGGCTCAACGAGGCCAACGCGATCGTGGCGGTGGCGGGCATGGACGGCGCGCTGCCGAGCGTGCTGGGCGGCCTCGTGGACCGGCCGGTCATCGCGGTGCCCACCAGCGTGGGCTACGGCGCCTCCTTCGGCGGCGTGGCCGCGCTCCTCGCCATGCTGAACTCCTGCGCCCCCGGCGTGTCGGTGGTCAACATCGACAACGGCTACGGCGCGGCCGCCCAGGCCAACCAGATCAACAAGCTCGCCACGAAGCTCCGCTAAGCTTGCTCAAGCTCGCGTACTTCGACTGCCCGAGCGGCGCCTCCGGCGACATGATCCTGGGCGCGCTGGTCGACGCGGGCGTCCCCTTCGAGACCCTCGAGCGCGAGCTGGCCGGGCTCGGCGTCGAGGGCTACCGGCTCGAGCGCTCGGAGGTGATGAAGGCCGGCTTCCGCGCCACGAAGATCGACGTGCACCTGGCCGGCTACGATCGCGACCCGGGTTACATGGGACGCGTGCCGGACCCGGGCGCGCACCAGCCGCACCACCCGGCGGGACATCGGGGGCTCGGCGAGATCCTGGCCATCCTCGACGCGGAGCCGCCTGGCGCCCGAGGTCCGCGACATGGCCTCCCGCGTCTTCCGCCGGCTCGCCGACGCCGAGGCCCGGGTGCACGGCACCACCCCCGAGCGGGTGCAGTTCCACGACGTGGGCGCGATCGACGCGATCGTGGACGTGACCGGCTCCTGCATCGGCCTCCACCTGCTCGGCATCGACGCGGTCCACTTCGGCGCGCTCCCGGTGGGCGGCGGGTTCATCGACGGCCCGCACGGGCGCATCCCGGTGCCGGGCCCGGCCACCGCGGAGCTGCTGAAGGGCTTCCCGACCCTCGACACCGGGATCCGCCGGGAGCTGGTGACCCCGACCGGGGCCGCCATCCTGACCACCCTGGCCGCCGGCGCGGGCGCGATGCCGGCGATGCGGGTGACCGCGGTGGGCTACGGGGCGGGGACCATGGAGCTCGAGACCCCGAACGTGCTCCGGGTCTTCGTCGGGGAGGCGGCGGTGGCCGCGCCCACCGGGACCCCGACCGAGACCATCATCCAGGTCGAGACCACGGTGGACGACATGTCGCCCCAGCTCTACGAGCCGCTGCTCGAGCGCCTGCTCGAGAGCGGCGCCCTGGACGCCTGGCTCACCCCGGTCATCATGAAGCGCAGCCGCCCCGGGGTGGTCCTGACCGCCCTCTGCGAGCCGGGCCGGGTGGCCGACCTCTCCCGGCTGCTCTTCGAGGAGTCCCCGACCATCGGCGTGCGGTGGACCGCCTACCAGCGCGCCCGCCTCGAGCGCGAGATGGTCCGGCTCGACACCGCGCACGGCCCGGTGACCTTCAAGGTCTCCCGGCTCGACGGGCGGGCGATCACGGTGACCCCCGAGTTCGAGGAGATCCGCCGCATCGCGCGCGACCGGGGCCTCGCGGTGCGCGAGGTCCTCGAGCAGGCGCGCACCGAGGGCCGCCGGCTCCTCTCGTCCCCTTGACAGAACCCCCGGCCGGGACTACGGTTGGGGGCGCTTTCCCGGCCTCGGACCCTTCACTCAGGAGGTAGCGCGGTGAAAAAGACCGTGTCGATGACGATCAACGGTGCCCCCCAATCCCACGAGGTGGAGCCGCGGCTGCTGCTCGTGCACTACATCCGGGAGCTGGCCGGCCTCACCGGCACGCACGTCGGCTGCGACACGAGCCAGTGCGGAGCCTGCACGGTGCACGTCAACGGCGTGGCGGTGAAGTCGTGCACGCTGCTGTCGGTCCAGTGCGACGGCGCGCAGGTGCTGACCATCGAGGGCCTGGCCAAGGACGGCAAGCTCCATCCGATCCAGGAGGGCTTCTGGGAGAAGCACGGACTGCAGTGCGGCTTCTGTACGCCGGGCATGATCATGTCCGCCCACCAGATGCTGCAGCGCAATCCGCGGCCCACCGAGGCCCAGATCCGCCACGACCTCGAAGGCAACCTGTGCCGCTGCACGGGCTACCACAACATCGTCAAGGCCATCCAGTACGCCGCCGAGAAGATGGCGGGGAAGTAGGAGACGACCATGGCCACCGCGCGTGTGCTCGGCGCGAGCATCAAGCGGCGTGAGGACCCCCGGTTCATCACCGGCAAGGGCAACTACACCGACGACCTGAAGCTGGCCGGCCTGACCCACGCGGTCTTCGTGCGCAGCCCGCACGCGAACGCCAAGATCCGCAAGATCGACACCGGCAAGGCGTCGAAGGCCCCGGGCGTCGTCGCGATCTTCACCGGCAAGGACATGGCCGGGGTGAACTCGCTGCCGTGCGGCTGGCTCCTGCCCGAGCTGAAGATCCCGCCCCACATGCCGCTCGCCTCCGACGCGGCCCACTACGTGGGCGACCCGGTGGCCATCGTCATCGCGGAGAGCCAGTCGGCCGCGAGCGACGCGGCGGAGCTGGTGGTGGTCGACTGGGACGTCCAGCCCTCGGTGACCAACACCGAGAAGGCGGCCGCCAAGGGCTCGGTCCAGATCCACGAGGTGGCCCCGAACAACGAGGCCTTCAAGTGGCAGATCGGCGACGCGGCCGCGACCGACGCCGCGTTCAAGGCGGCCCCGGTGGTGGTGAAGAAGCGCATCATCAACCAGCGCCTGGTGGCCAATCCGATGGAGCCGCGCGCCTGCGTGGCGCGCTACGACGACTCCACCGGGAGACTGGACGCTCTGGGTGACCTCGCAGAACCCCCACGTGCACCGGCTCCTGATGACCGCCTTCGTGCTCGGCATCCCGGAGCACAAGGTGCGGGTCATCGCGCCCGACGTGGGCGGCGCCTTCGGCTCCAAGATCTTCCTCTACAACGAGGAGACGGTCTGCACCTGGGCCACCAAGCAGATCAAGCGGCCGATCCGCTGGACGTCGTCGCGCCGCGAGGCCTTCCAGACCGACGCCCACGGGCGGGATCACGTGACCGACGCCGAGGTCGCGGTCGCGAAGGACGGCAAGCTCCTGGGGCTGCGGGTGAAGACCACCGCGAACCTGGGCGCCTACCTCTCCACCTTCGCGCCGGCGGTGCCGACCTATCTCTACGCCACCCTGCTCAACGGGGTGTACGAGTGGCCCGCGATCCACGCGGAGGTCACCGGGGTCTTCACCAACACCACCCCGGTGGACGCCTACCGCGGGGCGGGGCGCCCCGAGGCCTGCTACCTGCTCGAGCGCATGATGGACGCGGCGGCGGCCGCGCTCAAGATGGACCCGGTCGAGATCCGCCGGAAGAACTTCATCCCCAAGTTCGACAACGGCTACCAGACGAAGGTGGCGCTCTCCTACGACAGCGGCAACTACGGCGGCGCCCTCGACAAGCTGCTGACGATGCTCGACTACAAGAAGTTCCGGGCCGACCAGGCCGCGGCCCGCGCGCAGGGCCGGCTGATGGGCATCGGCTTCTCGACCTACATCGAGGCCTGCAGCATCGCGCCCTCCAAGGTCGTCGGCTCGCTCGGAGCCCAGGCCGGGCTCTGGGAGTCCGGCAAGGTCCAGGTGCATCCCGACCGGCAAGGTCAGCGTCTTCACCGGCTCGCACTCGCACGGGCAGGGGCACGAGACGACGATGGCCCAGATCGTGGCCGACTCGCTCGGCATCCCGATGGACGACATCGAGATCGTGCACGGCGACACCGGCCGGGTACCGTTCGGCATGGGCACCTACGGCAGCCGCTCGGCCTCGGTGGGCGGCACCGCGATCGTGATGTCGCTCGACAAGATCAAGGAGAAGGGCAAGAAGATCGCGGCCCATCTCCTCGAGGCGAACCCGAAGGACATGGAGTACGTGGGCGGCAACTTCGTGGTCAAGGGGTCGCCCCAGAAGGCGATCCCGTTCGGCCAGGTCGCGCTGACCGCGTACGTGCCGCACAACTACCCGGAGGGGGTGGAGCCCGGTCTCGAGGAGACGAGCTTCTACGATCCCTCCAACTTCTGCTTCCCGTTCGGGGCCCACGCCTGCGTGGTGGAGGTGGATCCGGACACCGGCCACGTGAAGATCCTCCGCTACCTCGCGGTCGACGACGTCGGCAACGTCATCAACCCGATGATCGTGGACGGCATGGTGCACGGGGGCATCGCCCAGGGCGTCGCGCAGGCGCTCTGGGAAGAGGCGGTCTACGACGGAGACTCCGGCCAGCTCGTCAGCGGCAGCATGATGGACTACACGCTGCCCAAGGCCGACATGCTGCCCTTCTACGAGACCGATCGCACCGAGACGCCCACCCTGGTCAATCCGCTGGGCGTGAAGGGCGCGGGAGAGACCGGCACCATCGCCTCGACGCCGGCGGTGGTCAACGCGGTGGTGGACGCCCTGTCCGGGCTCGGCGTGGATCACATCGACGCCATGCCGATGACGCCGGAGCGGGTCTGGAAGACCGCCCAGGCCGCCAAATCGAAGAAGTAAGGGAGACGCCGACAATGTACCCAGCCCAGTTCGAGTACCACACGCCGGGGACGATGAAGGAGGCGCTGGACCTGCTCGGGCGCCACAAGGACGACGCCAAGCTGCTGGCGGGCGGGCACAGCCTGCTACCCGCCATGAAGCTGCGCCTCGCTCAGCCCAAGCACCTGGTGGACCTCCGGAAGCTCTCCGGGCTCTCCGGCATCAAGGAAGAGGGCGGCACCCTGGTGATCGGAGCGATGACGACGCACTACCAGGTCGAGTCCTCGTCGGTGGTCAAGTCGAAGTGCCCGGTCCTGGCCGCGGTGGCGGCCCAGATCGGCGACCCGATGGTGCGCAACATGGGCACGATCGGCGGCAGCCTCGCCCACGCCGACCCGGCCGCCGACTACCCGGCCGCGATCATCGCGCTCGGCGCCGAGATGGTCGCCGAGGGTCCCAAGGGCAAGCGCACGATCAAGGCCGACGACTTCTTCAAGGGCCTGCTCACCACCGCGCTCGCGGAGGACGAGATCCTGACCGAGGTGCGCGTGCCCGCGCTCGCGGCCAAGACCGGCGCCGCGTACATGAAGTTCCCGCACCCGGCCTCGCGCTTCGCGGTGGTGGGCGTGGCGGCGGTGCTGAGCGTGGACGGCGGCAAGGTGGGCAA
Source organism: uncultured Candidatus Rokubacteria bacterium (assembly GCA_963841755.1). Classification (GTDB taxonomy): domain Bacteria; phylum Methylomirabilota; class Methylomirabilia; order Rokubacteriales; family CSP1-6; genus CAMLFJ01. The sequence goes on along the minus strand of CAWJDX010000011.1, from coordinate 462,399 downwards.
GGCCAGCGTGGGCATCACCGGCGCCGGCACCAAGGCGGTACGCGCCAAGGGCGTCGAGGCCGCGATCACCGGCAAGGGGACCGACGCCGCGTCCATCCAGGCGGCGGCCGAGAAGGCGGCCGAGGGCGTGGACGTGCAGGCCGACCTGCAGGGATCGGTGGAGTACAAGAGCCACCTGCTGCGCGTGTTCGCCAAGCGCGCGATGGAGGCGGCCGCCGCGGCCGTGAAGTAAGCCTCCTGTTGAGCCGACCGATCGACCCCCGAGCCCCGCGGGACACAGCCCGCGGGGTTCTTCTTTGGGGATCGGCCCTGATCGCGGCGCTGGTGCTGGCCGCCGGCCTCGCGCGCCGGATGGGGCAGGCCAAGCTGCTGCTCCCGGTGGGCGGGCACCCGATCGTGCGCCACGCGGTCGAGGGAGTCCGGGCCGCGGGGCTCGACCCGGTGCTGGTCGTCACCGGGCCCGCGCCCGCCCCGATCGAGGCGGCGCTGGCCGGGCTCGACGTGCGGATCGTGGTGAATCCGACCCCCGAGGCCGGGCAGGCGGGCTCGGTGCGCGCCGGCATCGCCGCGCTGCCCGACACGGTGGACACGGTGCTGGTCGCGCTGGGCGATCAGCCGGCGCTCGCCCCGACGATCATCCCGGCGCTGCTGGCGGCCCACCGCGCGAGCGGCCGACCGATCGTCGCGCCCCGCTACCAGGACGGGCCCGGCAACCCGGTGCTCTTCGACCGCGTCATCTTCGCCGAGCTCCTGGCGCTCCAGGGTGACCAGGGCGCGCGTCCGGTCATCGCCCGGGAGCCCGCCCGCGTCGAATGGGTGGTCCTCGACCTGCCCATGCCCCAGGACGTCGATACCCCGGCCGACTATGAGAAGATCCGGAGCGCACTCGACCTGCCAACCCGTCCCAACCACGCGGTGTAGACTGAGAGGGCCATGAGACCCGAGATCGAGAAGATCCAGCAGATGATGGAGAGCGCCGACTACGTGACGGATCCCGCCATCGCCACGTCGGTCCACCTGGCCATGACCCTCAAGAAGCCGCTCCTCATCGAGGGGCACGCGGGCGTGGGCAAGACCGAGATCGCGAAGGTGATGTCGCGGATGCTCCACGCCAACCTGATCCGGCTGCAATGCTACGAGGGGCTCGACGCGGCCCAGGCCCTCTACGAGTGGAACTACCCCAAGCAGCTGCTGCACATCAAGCTCGAGGAGTCCACCACCCACAGCCTGCGGGAGAAGGAGGCCACGATCTTCTCCGAGCCCTTTCTGATCCGCCGGCCGCTGCTGCAGGCGATCAGCCAGGACGGCAAGCCGCCGGTGCTGCTGATCGACGAGGTCGACCGGGCCGACGAGGAATTCGAGGCGTTCCTGCTGGAAGTCCTCTCCGAGTTCCAGGTGACGATCCCCGAGATCGGGACCCTCAAGGCGACGCATCCGCCGTACGTGATCCTGACGTCGAACCGGGTGCGCGAGCTCTCCGACGCGCTCCGGCGCCGCTGTCTCTACCTCTGGGTGGACTTCCCCGGCTTCGACAAGGAGGTCCGGATCGTGATGCGCAAGGTGCCGGGCGTCAACGAGGCCCTGGCCCGGCAGATCTCGCGCTTCATGGAGAGCCTGCGCAGCATCCGGCTCGCCAAGGTGCCGGGAGTGGCCGAGACCCTGGACTGGGCCCAGGCCCTGGCCTCGCTCCACGCCGACCACATCGACGAGGAGCTGGTCCTCGAGACCCTCGGCTGCGTGCTCAAGGACGCCGACGACGTCAAGCGCTTCAAGCGGGAGCTGACCTCGAGCGGGCTCAAGCGCTTCGTGGCCGCCGAGGGGTAGCGTGGCCGGCCCTCGCGATCTCACCACCGCGGTGCTGCGCTTCGGCCACATGCTGCGCGCCTCGGGGATGCCGCTCACCATCGGCGAAATGATGGACGGGGTGCGGGCCCTCGACATGGTGGATCTGCTCGACCGCCAGGACGTGTACCTGGCCCTTCGCACCACGCTGGTGGCCCGGTACGAGGAGTTCCCGATCTTCGACCGCTGCTTCGAGACCTTCTGGCGGTTCCAGGCCGGGGAGGGCCAGGAGCTCGAAGGGCTCACCGGACCCGCCACGCCCGCCATCCCCGAGGAGCACGCGGGCGACAGCGGGGCCGAGGCGGCCCAGAAGAAGCTCTCGGTCGCGCTGGAGGGCTGGGAGGAGGAGGGGGACGACGACGGAGAGCCGCTCGAGGTGCCCGGCGTCAGCGACAAGGAAATCCTTCTGGATCAGGACTTTTCGTCCTTCCCGGTTGAGGATCTGGACGAGGTGGCGCGGCTCACCATCCTGATCGCCAAGCGGCTCGCGCGGCGCATCAGCCGCCGCAAGCGGCCGACCCGGCGCGGGGGCGTCATCGATATGCGTCGGAGCATCCGGGCCAATCTGATGAAGGGCGAGATCATCGAGCTGCGGAGACGCGAGCGCCGGAGGCGCAAGGTCCGGCTGGTCCTGCTCTGCGACGTCTCGGGCTCCATGGATCTCTACAGCCGCTTCCTCCTCCAGTTCCTCTACGCGCTCCAGAACGTCTTCGGCCGGGTGGAGACCTTCACGTTCTCCACGCGACTGACGCGGGTCACCGAGCATCTCAAGGGTGCGTCTTACCGCACGGCCCTGGCCCGCCTGACCGAGGTGCGGGACTTCTCCGGCGGCACGCGCATCGGCGAATCGCTGCAGGAGTTCAACGCGCGGTGGGGGAGCCTGGTCAATCGGCACACGATCGTGCTCCTGCTGTCGGACGGGTGGGACACCGGCGAGCCCGAGATCCTGGCCAACGAGATGCTCACCATCAAGCGCAAGGCGGGGCGGCTCATCTGGCTCAATCCGCTGCTCGGCAACCCGTCCTACGAGCCGCTGACCCGCGGCATGGCCGCGGCGCTGCCGCTCGTGGACCACTTCGCGGCGGCGCACAATCTGGCGAGCCTCCGGGATCTCGCCGGGCATCTCAACCTGAGGTAAGCGAGACCATGGGCGACGAGCTCTTCGATCAGCTGAACCAGCTCAAGCAGAACGAGTCGAGGGTGGCGGTGGCCACGCTCGTCAACACCCGCGGCACCACGCCCCGGAAGGAAGGGGCCAAGATGCTGGTGGGCGAGGGAGGCCGCGTGCTCGGCTCGGTGACCATCGGCGGGTGCGTGGACGCCCAGGTCATCGAGGAGTCGGCCGACGTGATGGACAAGAACGCCCCGCGGCTGCTCGAGCTGAACCTGGGCGACGAGGAGGCGTGGGAGATCGGGCTCACGTGCGGCGGGACCATCGAGGTGTTCGTGGAGCCGCTGGATCTCGACCGGGCCGACGACGCCACGCTCGCCTTCCACGAGAAGGCGCGGGCTCACGCCGAGACCGGGGGCCGCGCCGCGATCGTCACGCGCCTCGACCCGCCCCACGACGGGGCCAAGCTCCTGATCCTCGATCGGGGCGACCGCGAGGGCAGCCTGGGCGATCCGTTCCTCGACGAGCGCTTCGCGGCGGAGGCCCGGCAGGCGCTGGAGGCGGGCAAGTCGCGCACCCTCTTTCTCGAGAACGTGCGGGCCTTCGCGGAGGTCTTCACCCCGCCCGCCATCCTCCTGGTGGTGGGAGCGAGCCACGTGGCGATGCCGCTGACCGTGATGGCCAAGGAGCTCGGCTTCCGCACCGTCGTGATCGACGGGCGGCCCCGCTTCGCGACCCCGGAGCGCTTCCCCCACGTGGACGCGCTCCGGATCGGCGTGCCGTCCGAGCTGATTCAGCAGGTGCCGCTCATCCCGACCACCGCGCTGGTGCTGGTGGCGCACGACTACAAGTACGACCTGCCGGTGCTGCGCCACGCGCTCGGCACGCCGGTCGGCTACGTCGGGCTCCTCGGCAGCACGCGGCGCGGAGCCGCCATCCTGAACCTGCTGCGCGAAGACGGGGTGAGCGAGGACCGCTCGCGCGGGTACGGGTGCCGATCGGCCTCGACCTGGGCGCCCAGTCCGCGTCCGAGATCGCCCTCAGCATCCTGGCCGAGGCCCTCGCGGTCCAGCGCAAGGCGACCGGGATGCCGATCTCCGAGAAGGTCCGCCGGGGCCTCAAGTAAGACGCGCGCATGAGAGCCATTGCGATCCGGAAGGAGGCCTCGCCGGCCGCCGCCGCGCTCGAAGGGCGAATCGCCTGCCACGACGTGCGGGACGAAGCGGGACGGATCGCGATCTCCAAGGGACAGACCCTCGACGCGGCCGCGGCGGCCCAGCTGCTCGCGCTCCCGTGGCGGGACGGAGAGGTGCACCTGCTCGAGCTGGACCCCGGCGACGTGCACGAGGAGCCGGCCGGGTCTCGGCTGGCCGCCGCGGCGTGCGGCGACCAGGTCGAGGTGAAGGGCTACTCGGGCGGACAGTGGACGCTCGCGGGCCAGCGCCGAGGCCTCGTCCGGGTGAACGTGGCCGCGCTCGCGGCGGTGAACGCGCTCGAGGGCATGTCGGTGTTCACCCTCTACGATCTCCAGCCGGTGGAGGCGGGTGAGGTGGTCGCGCGAGCCAAGATCACCCCGCTCGCGATCCCGGAGCGGCTCGTGAAGGACGCCGAGTCGCGGGCGTGGAGCGCGGGCGGCCTCGTCGCGGTGAAGACCTTCCGCCCGCACGTCCTGGGGGCGCTGAGCCGAGAGACCCTGGCCCCGCCCCAGCGCCAGCGGTTCGAGTCCTCGCTGACCGAGAAGGTGGACTGGTTCGGATCGCGCCTCCTGCCGGTGCGCTATACGCCGGGCGACGCGGGGGCGGTCGCGGCCGAGATGGAGAGCCTGCTCGCCGCGGGGGCTCAGATCCTGATCGCGGCGGGCGCCGGATCGCTCGATCCGCTCGATCCGGTCTTCGCCGGTCTCGAGCGCCTCGGCGGGCGGATGATCCGCCACGGGGCGCCCGCCCATCCCGGCAGCCTGCTCTGGATCGCGGACCTGCGCGGCCATCCGGTGCTGGGCATGCCCGCCTGCGGGATGTTCTCGCAGGCCACCACCTTCGATCTGGTCCTGCCCCGCGTCCTGGCCGGCGAGCCGGACGGCGCGACCGAGCTGGCCGCGCTCGGCCACGGGGGCCTCCTGTCGCGCGACAGCGCCTACCGCTTCCCGCCCTACCGCAAGAGCGGCGCGCGCGGGGAGCTGTCGGAGTGACCGTGGCGCTCTACAGCAACGTCATCCGCGACCGGTTCCGCCGGCCGCGGTACCGCGGCACGCTCGAGCGGCCGGACGTCTCGGGAGAGGACGTGAACCCGCTCTGCGGAGACCGCGTGCGCATCCAGGCGAACCTCGCCGACGGGCGGCTCGTCGAGGGGCGGTGGACCGGCGATTGCTGCGCCATCTCGGCCGCGTCCGCGGACGTGCTGCTGGAGATGGCGACGGGCCAGCCTGCGTCGACGGTCCGCGCGTTGACGATCGAGAGCATCCTCGAGCGGCTCGACTCCGATATCCGCCCGTCCCGGATGAAGTGCGTGGCCCTGCCCCTCACCGTGCTGCAGGGCGCGCTCACCAACGAGGGACCCCACGAGTCTGGGAGGTGACCCCATGAACCTGGGCGAGCGCTGCCGGCGCGACTTCCCCATCCTCTCGCGGATCGTCAACGGGCACCCGCTCGTCTATCTGGACTCGGCCGCGTCGAGCCAGAAGCCGAGCGCGGTGATCGAGGCGATCCAGCGCTACTACGAGACCAGCCACGCCAACGTGCACCGCTCGATCCACACCCTCGGCGAGGAAGCCACCGAGCGCTACGAGGGCGCGCGCGACGCGGTGCGCGCCTTCATCGGAGCGCGCGGCCGCGAGGAGGTCATCTTCACCCGCGGGACCACCGAGTCGATCAACCTCGTGGCCCAGGCGGTGGGGCGCACCCTGGCTCCCGGCGACGAGATCGTGGTGAGCGAGCTCGAGCATCACTCGAACCTGATCCCGTGGCAGATGGTGTGCCGCGACCGCGGCACGGTGCTGCGGGCGGTTCCGGTGCTGGCCGAGGGCTACCTCGACCTCGAGGCCTACGCGCGGCTCCTCTCGCCGCGCACCCGGGTGGTGGCCCTGGCCCACGTCTCCAACGTGCTCGGCACCATCAACCCGGTGGCGCAGATGGTCGAGCAGGCGCACCGGGTCGGCGCGCTGGTGCTGCTCGACGGCGCGCAGGCGGTGCCGCACCTGCCGGTCGACGTGACCGCCATTGGCGCGGACTTCTATGCGTTCTCCGGCCACAAGATGCTCGGCCCGACCGGCATCGGAGTGCTCCACGGGCGCCGCGAAGTTCTCGAGCGCCTCGAGCCCGCCTGGGGCGGGGGCGAGATGATCAAGGAGGTCTGGATCGACCACGCCCAGTGGAACGACCTGCCGTGGCGCTTCGAGCCGGGCACGCCCCCGATCGCGGGCGCGGTCGGCCTCCACGCCGCGGTCGAGTACCTGGGCAAGCTCGGCATGGGGCAGGTGAGCGCCCACGAGCAGGCGCTGACCGCGGCGACCATGGAGGCGCTGGCCCGCATTCCCGGCGTCTCGCTCTACGGGCCCGCGAACCCGGAGATGAAGGGCGCGGTGGTGGCGTTCAACGTCGACGGCATTCACCCCCACGACGGCGCCGCGCTCCTCGACCAGCACGGCATCGCGGTGCGCGCGGGACACCACTGCGCCCAGCCGCTCATGAAGTGCCTCGGCATCGCGGGCACGCTGCGGGCGAGCTTCTCGGTCTACAGCACGCCCGGAGACGTGCAGCGGCTGGCGGACGCGGTGGCCTCGCTGCGCGGCGAGCTCTAGCCGCGGCCTCCTGGAGGCCATCGTGAGCGACTGGCCCCGGCCCCGCGACGGCTTCGCGTCGCCCCGCTTCGCGCAGCCGGCGACGTTCATGCGGCTGCCCCACGTGGAGTCGCCCGCCGGGCTCGACGTGGCCCTGTGCGGCATCCCGTTCGACGGCGGCTGCTCCTATCGCTCCGGCGCGCGGATGGGGCCGCGTCACGTGCGCGAGCAGTCCTCCCTGATCCGGCCGTGGAACTCGGCGCTGCGGGTGCACCCCTTCGAGCGGCTGCGGGTCGCCGACTGCGGCGACGTCGACGTGGTGCCGGTCTCGATCGAGCACACCTTCGCGGCCATCGAGCGGACGCTGGCCCCGGTGGTGGAGGCGCGCGCGGTGCCGCTCTGCGTGGGCGGCGACCACACCGTGACCCTGGCGGTGCTGCGCGCGCTCGCGAAGCGCCACGGGCGGCTCGGGCTCGTGCACTTCGACGCGCACCCCGACACCTGGGACCGCTACTTCGGGCTGCCCTACTACCACGGCAGTACGTTCCGCCGCGCGATGGAGGAGGGGCTGATCGACGGCCGGCGCTCGATCCAGGTGGGGATCCGCGGGCCGCTCTACGGGCCCGAGGACTTCGACTTCCACCGCGAGCACGGCTTCGAGGTGATCCGCATCGAGGACGTGAAGGAGGGAGGCGTGGCCCCGGTGGTGGAGCGCCTGCGCCGCCTGGCCGGCGGGCCGGTCTACTGCTCGTTCGACGTCGACGCGGCGGATCCCGCGTACGCCCCCGGCACCGGCACGCCCGAGGCGGGCGGCCTCACCTCGTACGAGGCCCTGAGCCTGGTGCGAGGCCTGCGCGGGCTCGAGCTGGCCGGCGGCGACATCGTCGAGGTCTCGCCGCCCTACGACGGGCCGGGCGCCATCACCGGCGTCCTCGCCGCGAACCTGCTCTTCGAGCTGCTCTCGGTGGTGGCCCTCGGCCGGTAGAGCGGCGGCGGGAAGGCCCGCGCCGGTGCTAAGATGACGCCGTGACATCGGCGAACTGTCGGCGCCTTCGCGGCCCGCTCGTCGTCCTGCTCGGCCTCGCCACGCTCCTTTCCACCGCCGCCACCGTCCGGGCCGCGGCGCCGGTCGCCTCCATCGAGATGGACTCCGCCATCACCCCGGTGACGGTCCGCCTGCTCACCACCGCGCTCGATCGCGCGCAGAGCGAGGGGGCCCAGGCCCTGATCGTGCAGCTCAACACCCCGGGCGGGCTCGAGCGCTCGATGCGCTCGATGGTGCAGACCATCCTGGGCTCGCCCATCCCGGTCATCGTCTACGTGGCGCCCACCGGCGCCCGCGCCGCCTCCGCGGGCGTCTTCATCACGATGGCGGCCCACGTGGCCGCGATGGCGCCGGCCACCAACATCGGCGCCGCGCATCCGGTGGCGGTGGGCGGGAGCATGGACAAGGAGATGAGCAAGAAGGTGGAGAACGACGCGGCCGCCTTCGCCCGCACCATCGCGACCGAGCGCGGGCGCAACGCGGAGTGGGCCGAGAAGGCGGTGCGCTCCTCGGTCTCGGCCACCGAGCGGGAGGCGGTGAAGCTCAAGGTGGTCGACCTGGTGGCCGAGAGCGTGCCGGACCTCCTCGCCAAGATCGACGGCCGCACCGTGAAGACCTCGAAGGGCCCGGTGACCCTCGCCACCCGGGACGCGCCGGTGAAGGTCATCGAGGTGCGCTTCCGCGACCGCTTCCTGGCCCTCATCTCGGACCCGAACATCGCCTACCTCCTGATGATGGCCGGCATGCTCGGCATCTTCTTCGAGCTCTCGAACCCGGGCTCCATCCTGCCGGGAATCATCGGCGGCATCTGCCTGATCCTGGCCTTCTTCGCCTTCCAGAGCCTGCCGGTCAACTGGGCGGGCCTGCTCCTGCTCCTGTTCGGGGTGGTGCTGCTGATCGTGGAGATCAAGGTGGTGAGTCACGGCGTCCTCACGATCGGCGGGGTGATCGCGATGCTGCTCGGCTCGATCATGCTCTACGACTCCCCGGACGTCACCGGCATCCGTCTCTCGTGGTTCGTCATCGTCCCCACCGTGGGCACCACCGCGGCCCTCGTGTTCTTCGCGGTGACCATGGGCATCCGCGCCCTCTACCGGCCCTCGGTGACCGGCTCGTCCGCGATGGTCGGCCGCCTCGGCGTGACCCGGACCGCGCTCCAGCCGGACGGGCAGGTGCTCATCGACGGCGAGCTCTGGCGCGCGGTCAGCCCGGACCCGGGCGTGCCCGCGGGCGAGCCGGTCCAGGTCACCGCCATCGACGGGCTCACCCTCACCGTCACGCGCTCCCCTCGACGACCCTAAGGACCCCAGGAGATTGCCCATGGAAGGCGTCCAGCTCCTCTTCGGCATCATCCCGGTGGTGGTGATCCTGCTCTACATCTTCTTCTCCTCGTTCCGGATCCTGCGCGAGTACGAGCGCGCGGTCATCTTCCGATTCGGCCGGCGGACCAACGCCATCTTCAATCCGGGAGGAGAGGGGTCGGGACCGGGGCTCGTGCTCCTGATCCCGTTCATCGACAAGATGGTCAAGGTGAGCCTGCGGACGATCACGATGGACGTGCCGCCGCAGGACGTGATCACCCGCGACAACGTCTCGGTGAAGGTCAACGCGGTGATCTTCTTCCGCGTGCTCGACGCGGCCAAGGCGGTGATCAGCGTGGAGGACTACCTCTACGCGACCTCCCAGATGGCCCAGACCACGCTCCGGAGCGTGCTCGGCCAGCAGGAGATGGACGACCTCCTGGCGAGCCGCGAGAAGATCAACGAGGAGCTGACCCGGATCATCGACCAGCACACGAGCCCGTGGGGCGTGAAGGTGGCCGCGGTCGAGGTGAAGAACGTGGACCTGCCCCAGGACATGCAGCGCGCGATGTCCAAGCAGGCCGAGGCCGAGCGCGAGCGGCGCGCCAAGGTGATCAACGCGGAGGGCGAGTTCCAGGCCGCGGCCAAGCTGGGCGAGGCCGCCGAGGTGCTCATGCGGTTCCCGATCGCGGTGCAGCTCCGTTACCTCCAGACCATGCGCGAGGTCGCCTCCGAGCGAAACACCACGACCTTCTTCCCCCTGCCGCTCGACCTCTTCACCCCGCTCCTGCGCGCGTTCGGGGACAACCCGCCGCCCAAGAGCTGAGCCGTCCGGGCGCGTCTTTGGCTTGTCGGCCGGAGCGCGGCCGAGTACAATGGGCCGATCCGACGGGGGGTTAGCTCAGTTGGGAGAGCGCGGCGTTCGCAACGCCGAGGTCGAGGGTTCGAATCCCTTACCCTCCACCATGAATTCCTCACGCGGAAAATCGCGTAGTTGACCTGCCCTCACCCCATCGGCGTCGGATAGCGTGGACGCCGGTGGACGTGAGTGGACGCCGGCCAGCACCGCATCTAGGCTCACTCGGCCCTCGTGGGTTGGGACCCGTAGACTGAGACCCGCATGCCGGCCCGCCTGCCTCACGGAGGCCCGACAACACCGCACCCGGCGCACGGGGTGGTGCGGCTAGGTCGATTCGGTGTCCGCCTGCTCGATCCACTTTGCCACCGTCTCCTCCGCAGCCGAGCCGCCGGGATTGTCCACTCCAGCATCTCCCGCCGCACGCGGTCACCGGGGGAGAGCGTTGTCAACTCGGATTGCCAGCGATCGATCTGTTCGGGCAGCTCTGCTACTTCCTCCTGCCAACGTTGACGGTCCGTGCGGGCACGAGGCATCTATCGACATAGTAGTTATGGCGTCTAGGCACAGGGCATTACACAATCGGAACACCTATCTTTGGCGTCGCAAACGCCTGCACCAGCAGGTTGGCCGGATGCGAGACTACTACTAGGCTGCTCTCTCTCGGCCTCTTGGTGTAAGGTCGTGCCGCTGGCCGCCCCGCCCTGTCCCTCCTAAACGACGCGGCCAAGTGAGGGCTTCGTAGTGGACCGACGTGCATTCATCGGCACCTTGGCCGGCAGCCTCCTCGCCGCGCCGCTCGCCGTCGAGGCGCAGCAGGTTGGGAAGGTGTACCGGATTGGATCATTCCTTGCCGGGTTACCGAGCACCCCACCGGGCGAGGGGCAATGGTACGACCGGATGCGACTGCTTGGTTGGGTCTACGGGCAGCACTTCGTTGTCGAACGCCGAACCTATGGTGATCAGCCCGAGCGCATTCCCGACCTGGCCGCCGAGTTTCTGCGATCGCGCGTGGATATGTTCGTCGTCTCAGGTGACCTCCATGCCAAGCTCCTGCAGAAGGTGACCCGAACGATCCCGATCGTCGTGTCTGAAGCGGAAGATCTCGTGGAGAGCGGGCTCGCGGCCAGCGTCGCCAGACCTGGCGGCAACGTCACCGGAACCCAGACCCTGATGCCCGAGGTTGTTGGCAAGCAGTTGGCCCTCATGAAAGAGGCCATCCCAGGTCTCTCTCGGGCAGGCGTCCTCAAGGGAGGATCTGAGGTCAGCGCGGCTGTCCGAGTAGCCGAAACGAGTGGGAAGGCGTTGGGTATCCGCCTCCGGATCGAGCCAGTTCTTCGCGTCGAGGATCTTGACCCGGCATTCTTGGCGCTTCGAGCCGGACGCGCTCAAGGGGTCCTGGTATTGCGCAGCCGCCTTGTGGGCCTCCACCGAAAGACAGTGGCGGACCTTGCCTTGAAGCATCGAATCCCCACGATCTGCGAGCTCTCGGACTTCGCCCCACTCGGCGGCCTCCTCTCTTACGGCTACGACCTCCGCGAGCTTTACCGCTTGCTCGCTGAGACCGTCGACACGATTCTTCGGGGGACGCCGGTCAGCGAGGTACCTATCCGACAGGTGACCACGTTCCAACTCGTCATCAACCTCAAGACCGCCCAGGCCCTCGGCTTGACGATCCCGCCGTCGCTCCTCCAGCGGGCGGATCAGGTGATCGAGTAGTGGACAGGCGGGGCTTCATCGGGACCGTGGCAGGCGGGCTCGTGGCGGTGCCGTTTACCGCCAAGGCACAGACGGGTGCGAAACCTCCACGGATCGGTTACCTGATAGCCGGTTCATTTGAATCACGTGACTCGCGTCCTGATGACCTTCGTCGAGGACTTCGGGAACATGGCTACGTGGAGGGGCAGAACATCATCATCGAGTACCGGGCAGCGGAAGGAAGACTGGAGAGGCTACCAGATTTGGCCACTGAACTCGTCCGCCTCAAAGTCGATGTCATCGTCGCCGCGAGTACCCCTGTCGCCCGGGCGGTTCGGCAAGCGACCACGACGATCCCCATCGTTGCACCCGCGTTGGGTGATCCAGTAGGGGACGGGTTCGTTGCCAGCCTCGCGCGGCCCGGGGGAAACATCACGGGGTCTACGTTCCTCGGCCCGGGGCTAGTCCCCAAGCGTCTCGAACTTCTGAAGGAGGTAGTTCCCAGAGCGTCTCGGGTCGCTACCCTCTGGCATCCGGGCGCCTTCGGCGAACCCACAACTCGCGAGATGTTCAAGGAAACTGGCGCGGTCGCGCAGGCACTGAAAGTACAGCTTATTCCTGTCGGGGTGCGGACCTCCGACGAGTTGGACCGTGCATTCTCTACGATGACCAAGGAGCATGCCGGTGCCCTCGTCACCTTTCCCAGCCCGATGTTCTACTATGAGCGACGCCGTCTCGTCGGACTCGCCGCGAGCCACCGCCTACCCTCGATGTTCAATGCAACGGAGTTTGTCGAGCTTGGTGGCCTCGTCGCCTATGGAGCGAGCATTCCCGATTTGAACCGGCGGGCCGGAACCTACGTCGATAAGATCCTGAAGGGGACGAGCCCCGGAGACCTCCCGATCGAGCAGCCCACGAAGTTCGAGCTGGTCATCAACCTCAAGACCGCCAAGGCGCTCGGCCTGACGATCCCGCCGTCGCTCCTCCAGCGGGCGGACCAGGTGATCGAGTAGTCCCGATGCCCGAGCTGCTCGCCACCCTCGACGCCTTCCTCCAGGAGCATCGCCGCTGTGGCGATCTGGACGCCGCCGTCGAGCCGGATCGCGTGTGGATCACCTGCGACTGCGGGCCAGCATCGTGCATCCCGCCAAGCCGGCCCGGGTTCCCCCGGCCCGTACACTGGAAGGGTGACCAACCTCCCCAAGGTTGACCCCATGCAGTCCACCGAAGTCGCCCAGCCGTTTCACCGCGACGGCTGGGTGTACGAGGAGAAGTACGGTGGCTGGCGCATGGTCGCTTACAAGGACGGCACCCACGTCCGGCTGATCAGCCGGGCCGGCAAGGACCACGCGCGGCGGTTCGCGGAGCTGGCCGCCGCGATCCGCGCCCTTCCGGTCCTGACCCTGATCCTCGACGGGGAAGTGGCGATCTTCGACGAGCAGCTGATCTCGCGGTTCGAGTGGTTCCGCAAGCGTCCGGAGGATGCCGCCTCGACCCCGCCGGTCTACATAGCCTTTGACTGCCTGTACCTGGATCGGCGCGACCTGCGGCCGCTGCCGCTACGAGAGCGACGGGCAGAGCTCGAACGGCTCCTGGAGAACGACCACACACTGCTGTTCCCGGCGCGGCGGCTGGCCGACAAAGGGCTCAAGGCATGGCAGCAGGTGCTCGAGCGCGGCTACGAGGGCATGGTCGGCAAGGATGAATCCTCACCGTATCTCGGTGGGCGGTCGCTTTCGTGGCTCAAGGTCCGGCAGCGGGACTACCGGGTGGAGGAGCGCGGGTGGGACCCGAGGAACAGGGCATAGACCGTCCGCGTCGGCTCGTCACCTGCTCCTGCGGGTGGCCCGCGAGGCCATCTCGGAAGCTACGGCAGGGACGTACACAGTAAGCACACCTGCTGGGATCGAAAGCTCTTGGTTCAGCCGAGGATGCTGCGGTAGTCTGCCTGCGTCCGACCGTCCGCTCAGGGAGGTATCCCATGATCCTTCGAGCTTTCGGCGCCGTCCTCACCGCCATCGCCCTTCTGATCTCTACTGATCTCCCCACCGCGCACGGCGCGCCGATCACGAACATCACCAACCTGAACAACTTTCGCGATTTCCGCGGCGCGAACGACGTTGGCATCGCGTCAGGTGATGTCAACCAATTTGGTGCGGACGTTGTGCCTGCTCTTGGGACGACTATCGCTGCGGTGCAGGGCATAACGCTGGCCGCTACCCCGTGCGTGCCACTGGCGGTGGACCCGAACTTCTGCGCTCGCGGTCCGGCTTTCAATCCGAGCCGGCTCGGTTCCTGGGCGCTCACGTTTCAGAACGGGGCCGATACAGCAACCGCCTTGACCCCCAGCTTGGCGGGGATTCCAACGGACCCGATACCCTTTCCAGCGAGCGTAACGATTTCCAACTCGGGCACGACGCCGACCCTCAGTTGGACGGTCCCAGGTGGCTTCAATCCGGATGCAGTCCGTGTGCAAGTCTACGACAAGAGCATCGTCCTTTCGAATGGACAGAACGATATTATCTTTTCCGCAAATCTCACCGGCGCCCAATCGAGCTTTCAAGTTCCCGCTGGTGTTCTGAAGTCGAACGGACAATATGTCCTTAATGTGCAGTTGATCGACTCTCGGAACCACGTAACGCCGTCTCCCGGCGGGAGCCTTCCCAATTCCAGCATCCTCAGCCGGTCGAATTCGTTCTTCGATTTCTCGCCGCTCTCGGGACCGCAGCCAGCCGCGTTCATTCCCACGCGGGGTCCCGGGATCAATGCGCCGTATCAGTTCCAAGTTCAAGGGATCAAGGGAGGACAAACGATCTTCATCGACCCCGCCGTCGCGATTGGCTACAAATACGCGACCGGCACCGGCAACCCGACTTTTGCCTCGGTAACGCTTCCGTCAGTGGGCGACAATCTGTTCCTGCTGTCCTTTCTGCTGGGCCAAAACACCATCCTTCAGCAGATTGCTGCGAATACTCAGTTCTTTTTCCCACAGGGCGGTGTCAGTGCTTTCGACGTGACCGGCATCGAGACGTCGGCGGGGCTCGATCCGAACAACGTCACCGCATTCATCACTGGGCTCACTTTCGTCGGCGACGGAGACTTCACGGGCACGATGACGCCACTTATTGCGGACGTCCCGGACGCTCCCGTCCCTGAGCCGACGACGCTACTGCTTCTCGGGACCATAATGGCGGGATTGGGGTTGACCCGCGGCCGGAGGCGTATCGACGACAGCCAAGGTTGATCAAGCCAAGCAGCACTATGAGCTGGGGTTCTCTCGAGAGAAACCTTTGACTGCGAGACGAGACCGCAGCGCGGGCAGGGGTAGGCGGGGATCGGGCGACCCTGCTCGTCAGGCCATCCGGGACGAGATCATGGCGCGGGGACCATGACGCCGTTCCCGGAGCGACGCCACCCGGCTAGACCGAGAGGTACGGTCTGGCTGTCCCGGAATCACCTGATTTCGGCACGGGACTTCACGGGGGGCGGAGCTCTGACTCGGTGCGCACTTTCGGGGCGGCAGGGAGGGGTTTTCGGAACGAGACTCTACAGCGATGGGTGGCCTGGACCTCTATGATCCGCTAGGGCGGCACTGCACGTCCCTGTCCATCGGGACGACGAAGCGCAGCGATATCGAGGATCCGCCCAGTCTGCTGCGACGCGGCCTACAACTGCTGCTGAGACGCCCAGGCCTGGAACGCCACCGGCCGCTCCGCCGCCTCCCGGAACTCCGGAGACGAGTTCGCGCCGCTATGTGGCCTTCGTGTTCCAGATGTCCCGATGCAAACGCCATTGCCCATCCGTCTTTTTCCAGACCACGACATACTTCGCAACCGCAGTACCGGATCCAAGAGTTAGTTGTGCCTCACCGACCTCATGTGCCATCTCGCCGGCCACCTCGAGATCGACCGTCTCGAGCTTCACGCTCTTCAGCCCGATTTGCTGAGCAATGGCCGCCCACATCTGCTTTATATTGTCTCGGCCCCTGACAAACGGCCCGTCCGGTGGAAGGGCTACGGCGTCCTTGGTGTACAGCGAGGCGAGGGTATCAAGGTCCCCTTTGCTCGCTGCTTCCTCAAACATACGATTCACGGCCGCGATCTCAGATTGACTCATTAGGTTCTCCTCCCGGCGGTGCGATAGACCATCTAGTATAGGGACACGCCACTAGACGAGTGAGGCCGTGAGTCAACACCATCGCGCGTACGTAGTCAAGGATCATTACGGCGGGGTCAGCGCGGCGTCCACCATCCGGTAGACTGGTTGAATCGTGACCACCCAGATGCACGCGAACCTACTACGTTGTCTGTGCCGCTGGTGCGGCCGACTTGGCAGTTACAATCCGCGCTCGCGGCGGCTGGTTGGCGAGCTAGAGCCCGAAGTGGCAGCCTCAAGAGGGCGGCTCATCCCCTTCGGGCGAAGCCGGGCGCGGCCGTAGCACCCGGTAGAGGAAGCGTAGCGCCAAGGGCTTGCCCGGTCTAGCAGTGTTCTGGTAGCGTCCTTGGCCCAAGGTTAGGAATGCGGCCAGTTGTTTAACGCCGCACTCTCCCACGGTGCTCGTCGCTCCTGGGGGCTAGCCTGTGCCATACTTTGCCCGGGTGGCTGCATAGTGAGTGGGAGGGGTCGAGATGTGGCTCGCGGTATTCGTGATTCTAGTAGTAAGTGGAGTCGCTGCACTCGCCTATCTCATTAGCAGGCGGCGGACAATGGCGCCCCAGCCTCACGAGTTTGAGCAAGAACGACGCAAGCACGACCACCACATGCCCTCGCCGCCAGGCGGCCCGAGCGTCTGATTACTGACTCTGCCGGAGGGGCTATTCCCTCATGCCCAACCGCGTTTCTCTAGTCGGTACTCGGGTTGCTTCACCTTGAGCCACTTGAGGGTGCGCCCGGCCACGTAAGGTGACTCCGGGTCCTACGGAGCCACTCGAAGCGGGAAACTAGCTCGGCGTCGAACACCGCCACTACACCGTCGAGGGTGAGGGTCTTGGGCTTGAGTGCCGCGAGTGCTTCGGCTATCGCGCGAAAGCGCTTGGTGTGGTCCCGGCCGTTCCGGCTGACGAGCCGCACGCCACCAGCTTCCTTGACCGCGAGCATTCGCCACGGGTCGTACTTCTCTTCATAGACCCATCTCTTCGTGTGAAACGGGCGCGGGACTTGCGTGGCGTGCATGAGGTCGGGCGGCTCCATGGAGGAACGAATCTACGCGATACCGATAATTAGGAATTGCGGGGGTTCTCGTGGTGAGTACCTGCCCCGGGAGGTCGCCGCCTAGCCGGACCCGCGACCTCCGGAGCGGTCACCTCGGACGCGACGGGCGAACGGCGCACCGGCCCTTGACGTTGCGGACCGAGGCGCATAGGGTCGGGTTGGTTCCCGTCACTGACTCATTGGCCTGGGATCCATCGGACTTGGAGATGCCATGACCCAATCTCCGTCCTGCCTAGAAATTCTTCGCAGTGCCGCTCGCCATGCGAGAGCAGGAGGTACGCCATGAGCAGACTCGGCCGCCCTTCGACTGCCATCCCGCTCCGCGTCCTATTGATCGCGGCGGTCTTCGCCGGCAGTGCCTTGATCGCTCCGGTGCCCGCGGCCGCCGTCGCGATCTATAGCGGAGACGTCACCCTGTCGGTCAGCGCGCCGGACGCGCTGCCGCCCGGCACTGGGATCACGCTCTCCCAAGGGGTGGTGACGCTGGGGCCCGTGCTGCAGATCGGCGACGCCGTTGCCAGCCGCAGCGGGTCTCCAGTGGTTCCCGGGGTGATCCAAGTGTTCGTGTCGGGCTCGGCGAGCGCACCACCCACGTCCCTTGCGATGTCGATGGCCAGTGCGACCACCACGGGAGCCATCCTGAACGACAACAACTTCTCGGTCGCGTTCCCGATCACGATCGGCTGGAGCGCGACCGTGGTGGCCTCGGCCGGAGCCAACGAGTTTGCGGCGGCCGGCTTCAGCTACTCGGTGCTCCTGGACGGCAGCGTGAAGGTCAAACTGAACGAGGACGTGGCGATCGCGCCCCCCTTCGAGACCATCACCGACGGGGGGACGGTGCCGCTCACGCTCAACCTGACGCCCGGCCTCCACAGCCTGCTGCTCACCGACTCCGTCGACGGCTTCGCCAGTGCCAGCGCCACCTCACCGGTGCCTGAGCCCGCCACCCTGACCCTGCTCGGCGCCGCCATGGTCGGCGTGGGCCTGGCCGCGCGCCGGAAGGCGGCTGGCGGATAGCGCGCAGAAAGGGCGACGAGAGACGCGTCATCTCGCCTCGACCGACGGCGCGGAGCCGAGGTAAGGTCGACCCGCTGGTCCAGTTGCGGCAGTTGTCCCAGGACCGCCCAGACACAGTTGTCTACCTCGCCATCTCGGTGGGGCCATCGAGCTGCCCGGTGTCACCGAGCTTCTCACCGAGGTCGAGGCCCGGTTCACCAGCGAAGGGCATCGAGCCCGCTGCAGCAGCGGAGGCGGGGCCCGATCTGTCTGTCAGAGCAGCTCGTTCAGCAGATAGAAGAAGTTATCCTTCAGCTTGTGCGTCAGCCGGCGCTTGCGCCACCGCTCGAGTTGCACCTCTGTCGCGCGCGGGACGTACTTCTCGAAGACCGCGTCGAGGCGCTGCGCGAGCGCCTCGTCCCTGATCGACAGGGTGATCTCGTCGTTTGTCTCGAACGAGCGGTCGTCGAAGTTGCTCGAGCCAACGGCGCTCCAGACTCCGTCGACAGTCATGACCTTCTGGTGCAGCAGGGTGTGCGGGTATTCGAACAGGCGAACGCCGCACCTCAACAGCTTCTCGAAGTTGCGGTGGCCGGCGTGCTGCACCATGGGGTTGTCCGATCCGCTGGTCGACGGCATCAGCACCCGCACGTCCACGCCGCGCTTCACCGCATCACCGAAGGCGTCGATGGCATCTGGCTCGGGGATGAAATAGGGGTTCTGGATCCAGATGCGCGCGCGCGCCAGGCAGATGGCGGTGTGGTGGAGTATCTTCACCGCGGGCGCCGAGTTCTCGGGTTTAGCGAACACGGCGTGCATCAAGACCTCGCCCGCCGGTTCCAGCACCGGGAACACGTCTTCGCCCACGAACAGCTCGCCGGTCTCGCCAGCCCAGTTCTCACTGAAGGCGCCTTGCACGCTGTGCACGATCGGCCCATGGAGGTGCAGGCTGATGTCGCCGTAGTGCTTTCCGTCTTCCGCATTGCCCAGCCACTGGTCCACGACGCAATGACCGCCCACAAAGGCCTCGCGCCCGTCGATCACCATCAGCTTACGATGGTCGCGGTCGTTGAATACTCCGATGTTTCGCAGCCTCCGCTCGTGAAAGAACACCACGCGGCAGCCCGCGTCGCGCATCTCCTGCACGACGGCCTTGCCCGCGTGCTTCGAGCCTTCTGCGTCTAGCAGTAGGCGAACCTTCACGCCCGCTCTCGCTCGCTCGATCAGCGCGTCGGCCACACGCCGGCCGAGCGCGCCCTCCTTCCACAAGAAGGTCTCGAAGTGCACGGAGTTTCTCGCCGCCTGGATGCGGCCGATCAATACATCGAAGAAGGCACCGTTCTCATGCACCTCCACCTTGTTGCCGGCCACCGCCGTGCCCAGCGTCAAGCCCGAGAGCGTGGGCATCAGCTCGTCGATAGGCGAGTCGCACTCGACGTGCAGGTCAGGGTCTCTATGGCGGCGGATCGACCACACGACCAAGGCCAAGAGGATCACGACGCCGAGGAGGAGCCCACCCAACGCTTCACTCATACGTGTTCTCCTTGCTCCGCCCGCATAGTGTCCAGGTCAACTCGGCCGCTGGAACAGCGCACGTATGTTGCAGCTCTTGCCCTGGATACGCCAGTCAGATGGGGCTGAAGCCTCCGAGGAGCAGATGCGGGCCCGGGCCTCGTCTCGGCGTGGATGCGGCTGAGTGGGCGCCCATCGAGAAGGCCTCGGCCCGTCCGGCCGGCCCGGGTCCACCCCGCTTGGGTCATGAACAAACTGGAACCGCTGGATGGATTGCTGCGGCGGGATCCCCAGCGCGCCAAGGTCGAGATCCTGAAGCACCTCGACGGAGACCTGGTGACTCGGGACGAGTCACCCGACATCCTGGAGTGGGTTGGGCGGCGGTGGTAGGGGAGGCGCGCGAAGGGGAGGTGACGGAGGACACGATCTCTTTCCAGTCTCCCGACCAGGGCTATCGCGTTATGATCCGCCGAGCAGCCGGCTTACCGTCTCCCGCAGGACGTCGATGAC
Source organism: uncultured Candidatus Rokubacteria bacterium (assembly GCA_963841755.1). Taxonomy (GTDB): domain Bacteria; phylum Methylomirabilota; class Methylomirabilia; order Rokubacteriales; family CSP1-6; genus CAMLFJ01. The sequence continues at coordinate 442,542 of CAWJDX010000011.1, read as the reverse complement.
GAACGGCTTGGTCATGACCGGCGACCGCGTGGCCCTGATGAACTCCTCGTAGGGGCCGCCTTCGGCGTAGCCCGTGATGAACAGGAACGCCGGCCGGGGTGACGACCGCCGCTCGATCGCGCGGTAGACAGCCGGCCCGTCCCGATCCGGCATGTGCAGATCACACACGATCAGGTCATAGGCGTGCTGCGCGAGTCGCTCCAGCGCGGCGCGGCCGCTCGCGACGCTCTCGACGGCGTGGCCGGCGTCCTCCAACGTTACCTCGATCAACTCACGCATGACCGGCTCGTCGTCCACGATCAGCACCCGGGCCATGCCTTCAGTTTACTGCCCCTGCCTCAGGAGGCGTGCCTTGCCCTGTACCCTCGGAGCCGACCCTCTTCGACGGCCTCGGCCAAGAGTCGGCGTAGCAGGGCGAAGTCGTCGTTGGAACCGTCGATCCGCCGGTTATCGGCGCTCATGACTCCCTCCTCCTCCCCGCCTCTCCCCTGCTTGTAGGCCACTATGCGGTAGCCGTTAACATTCTCCTCGTAGACGAACCCCTCGACGTGGAACGGGCGGGCCACTATGGTGGGCTGCATGGCAACGACGGTGACGGGAGCGGGAGCGGTGCGGGTCGGCGGTCTCACACTTCCAGTGTAGCTGGCGGGGCAAGACCTAAGTACACCGCAGGACTCGTAGTCCCGTACGGGGCGCTGAACGGTTGACGAGGGCGATTCGCACTGCATAGAATCGCGCTATCGACGAACGAGGACTCGACAAGACAAGGAGAGTGCTATGGCATCTGCGGAGCACAAGCTGTTCGGCAAACCGGACCAAGTTCAAGAGTTCCCAAAGGGGAAGGCGGAACTGGTCAACATCGGCGGCGGCGTGGTGGGGAAGCTCACGCTCCAGCCCGGGTGGAAGTGGTCGGAGCACGTGAAGCCGATCGCGAAAACGGCCTGGTGCGAAGCACCCCACTTCCAGTACCACGTGTCGGGCACGTTGCACATCGTCATGTCCGACGGCTCGGAGTTCGACGCCCTTCCCGGCGACGTGACCGCGTTGCCCTCCGGCCACGACGCGTGGGTCGTCGGCAATGAACCCGTCGTGGTCGTCGACTGGTTCGGGGCGAGCAACTACGCCCGCGCGTAAGGTCAGGCAGCTAGTTCGGTCTCCTTCCCATTGGTCTCGTTGGTATCGCGTGAAGGGCACGCCACGCGATGGAAGAGGAACACCATCGCCGGTCGCAACTCATTGCGAAAGGACAGCGGTAGCGTGCTGATCAGGTACGACGCGCACTTCCGAGGATGGCGGTGGAGGAGGGAGAGGCTCCCTTACCCTCCACCATTTGCCGGTCGGTCGTCGAAGCCGGCGTAGATGGGCCCTCTCTCGATGCGGCTGCGGCACCCGCACTGCTGCCGCGTTCGAGGGAGGGTCACCCACCTTGACGAGCCCTCGCGGCACCCTCCGATCACTCGATGACGTTGTCGGCCCTCGCGAGGAGGGACGGGGGGATCGTCAAGCGCAGGACCTTGGCGGTCTTGAGGTTGGGGTTTCGGCCCTCTCCCGCGGTATCGGGGCAAAGGCGGGCGCGGCGATGACCGACCCGGATTTCGACGCCGACGCACCCCGACTGGTGCCAACGCGAGAAGGCTACGATCGGTGGGCCGAGGTCTACGACACCGACGGCAACCCGCTCATCGCGCTCGAGGAGCGCCACCTCAACCCTCTCCTGGGAGCGGTCGACAGGCTGGCGGTGGTCGACGTCGGCTGCGGCACCGGCCGGCACGCGGTGCGGCTCGCGGCCGCCGGCGCCCGGGTCACCGCGCTCGATTTCTCGCCGCGCATGCTCGAGATCGCGCGGGCCAAGGCCGGCGCCGAGCGCGTGCGCTTCCTCCTCCACGACGTGACCACCCGGCTTCCGCTCGACGACGGCGCGGCCGACCGCGTGCTCTGCTGCCTGGTGCTGGAGCACGTGGCGAACCTGGCCTCCTTCTTCGGCGAGCTCGCCCGCGTCTGCGCGCCCGCGCCCCGAGGCCTCATCGTGGTGTCGGCCATGCATCCGGCCATGATGCTGCGCGGGGTGCAGGCGCGCTTCCACGATGCGCGAACGGGAGCGCCGATCCAGCCGGCGAGCTTTCCGTACCAGGTGAGCGACTACACGACGGCCGCGCGGTCGGCGGGACTCGTCACCGACCATCTGAGCGAGCACGCGGTCGACGTCGCCCTCGCGGCGGCGCACCCGCGCGGCGCGCGCTACGTCGGGTGGCCGATGCTGCTGCTGATGACGCTACGGCGGGAGGGTGGAGGCGGGACGAGCTAGGCGCGCTTGGTCGACACGCCGGGCTTCGGTGGGCACATCTTGTGGACCCAGACCGATCCCAGCTTGACGTGATTACCGTTCTTCCGGATACGAAGCTTGCACTTGGGGCAGGTCCCCATGTCATTCTCCTCCAACGGAATTACTGACAGGATGTGACGCGTCGAGCATTATACACGAGCGGGAGGAGCCGTGACCCAACCCTGCCTCTTCTGTCGCATCGCGGCCAAGGAGAGCCCGGCCGAGATCGAGTACGAGGACGACGAGGTCGTGGCGTTCCGCGACCTCTACCCGAAGGCGCCGATCCACTTCCTGATCATTCCCCGGCGCCACATCGAGTCCATCGCGCGCCTCGAGCCGGGCGACGCTCCGCTGATCGGACGGTGCATCCACGTGGCCCGTCTCCTCGGCGAGCGGGCCGGCTACGCGGAGCGGGGATACCGCCTGTCCTGCAATACCGGGCCCGAGGGCGGGCAGGTCGTCGACCACATCCATTTTCACTTCACCGCCGGCCGCCGGTGATCCGCGTCCGAGGGCTCCGCAAGGAGTATTCCGGCGGCTCGCCCGCGCTGGACGGGATCGACCTCGACATCGGGCGGGGAGAGTTCGTGGCCCTGATCGGCCCGAGCGGGGCGGGGAAGTCCACGCTCCTCCGGTGCCTGAACGGCCTCGTCACGCCCACCGCGGGGCAGGTCGAGGTGGACGGCGTCGCGGTGACCGGGGCCACCCCGGAGGCCCTTCGCCGGGTCCGCACGCGAGTCGGGTTCGTGTTCCAGCAGTTCAACCTGCTGCGCCGCCTGAGCGTGCTCGAGAACACCGTGCTGGGCCGGCTCGCCCTCACCAGCCGATGGCGCTCCCTGATCGGGTGGTTCGAGCCGGCCGACCTGGCGCGCGCCGAGGCGACCCTCGGCCGGGTGGGCCTCGTCGGTCTCGCCACCCGCCGCATCGACACGCTCTCGGGCGGACAGCAGCAGCGGGTGGCGATCGCCCGCGCCCTGGTCCAGGGACCCGCGGTCATCCTGGCCGACGAGCCGATGGCGAGCCTCGACCCCGCACTGGCCCACACCGTGATGGAGCTGCTGCGCCGGATCAACCAGGAAGACGGCATCACGGTCATCACCTCGCTCCACGTGCTGGAGCTGGCGCAGGCGTACGGGCAGCGCATCATCGGGCTCCATCAGGGCCGGGTGGTCCACGACGGGCCGCCCGCCTCGCTGGACCGGGCGGCCACCGCGCGGATCTTCGGGCCGGGCGCGACCGGTAACGCCGCGTGAGCCACCGTGGCCGCTGGGCCGGCTGGGTCGCGCTCGTCGCGGTCTTCGTCTGGTCCGCGGTGGCCACCGAGGTCTCGATCGGCCGCACGATCGAAGGCCTGCCGTTCATGTGGGACTTCCTGCGGCGAATGGTGCCCCCGGATCCGTCGGTGTTCGGCAATGCCCTGCGCGGAGCGATCCAGACCATCCAGATCGCGATCGTGGGCACGGTGGTCGCCGCGGTGCTGGCGCTGCCGATCGGCTTCGCGGCGGCCCGCAATGCCGCGCCGCCCTGGCTCTTCTACACCGCGCGTCCGCTGCTCAACGCGTTCCGCGCGATCGATACCCTGGTGTACGCCCTCTTCTTCGTGGCCGCGGTCGGGCTGGGCCCGTTCCCGGGCGTCCTCGCGGTGATCGTCTACACGGTCACGGTGCTGGCCAAGCTCTACTCGGAGGCGATCGAGGCCATCGAGCCGGGGCCGGTCGAGGCGGTCCGGGCCACCGGAGCCACCGCGCTCCAGGTGCTGCGCTGGGGCGTGCTGCCCCAGCTCGTGCCCCAGTTCCTCTCCTTCACTCTCTACCGCTTCGAGACGAACATCCGGGCCGCCGCGATCCTCGGCTTCGTGGGGGCGGGGGGAATCGGCTTCTACGTCCAGACCTACCTGCGCCTGTTGAACTACCCGGCCGCCGCCTCGGTCCTGCTCGTGCTCATCGCGCTCGTGATGGCGGTCGACTTCGCGTCGTCGCGACTCCGGGCCCGGCTCGTCTGACCACGGAAAAAGAAACGGCCCCGGGAGAGCTGCCCCGGGGCCGTCGCTTTCCTTCGGCGCTACTTACTTCTTGAGCAGCTCCATCGCCGCCTTGGCCTTGTCGGCCGCCACGGACGACTTGCCCGCCTTGCACGCCGCCTCAGCCTCGCTCACGAGGGTCGAGGCCTTCTTGAACTCGGCCGAGCGGGGCGACTGGATGTCCTGGCTGCGCGGAGACTGGATGTCCTGCGACCGCGGAGACTGGATGTCCTGGCTCCGGGGCGACTGAATGTCCTGGCTGCGCGGAGACTGGATGTCCTGGCTCCGGGGCGACTGCACGTCCTGGCTGCGGGGCGACTGGATGTTCTGGCTACGGGGCGACTGCACGTCCTGGCTGCCGCGGAGACTGGATGTCCTGGCTCCGCGGCGACTGGATGTCCTGGCTGCGCGGCGACTGGATGTCCTGGCTCCGGGGCGACTGCACGTCCTGGCTGCGGGGCGACTGGATGTTCTGGCTACGGGGCGACTGGATGTCCTGGCTGCGCGGAGACTGGACGTCCTGCGACCGCGGAGACTGGATGTCCTGGCTCCGGGGCGACTGGATGTCCTGGCTGCGCGGAGACTGAATGTCCTGGCTCCGCGGCGACTGCACGTCCTGGCTGCGGGGCGACTGGATGTTCTGGCTGCGCGGAGACTGGATGTCCTGGCTCCGGGGCGACTGAATGTCCTGGCTGCGCGGAGACTGGATGTCCTGACCGCGCGGCGCCTGCACGTCCTGGCTGCGCGGAGACTGGATGTCCTGGCTACGCGGCGCCTGCACGTCCTGCCGCGCCCCCGCTAGCGACCGGGGAGCCTGGATGTCCTGGCTGCGGGGCGACTGCACGTCCTGGCTACGAGGAGACTGGACGTCCTGACCACGCGGCGCCTGCACGTCCTGGCCACGCGGAGACTGGATGTCCTGGCTACGCGGCGCCTGCACGTCCTGCCGCGCACCCGCCAGCGACCGCGGCGCCTGAACGTCCTGGCTCCGGGGCGACTGGATGTCCTGGCTACGCGGCGCCTGCACGTCCTGCCGCGCACCCGCCAGCGACCGGGGTGCCTGCACGTCCTGAGCCTTGGCGGTCTGGCTCAGCATCGCCTTGGCCGACGCCACCTCGGCGGGGCAGGAGGTCTGCGCCATCCCGACCGTGGCCGAGAGCGAGACCATCGTGACCACGCTCAACACACTCGCGAGAACCTTTTTCATTGAATTCGTCCTTTCTGACTGCGTTTTCATGCCTGACTTCGTTTCCACCGCCGCTCCACCTCTTGGCCCCCTGGGGGCCCCAACTCGCGCCCTTAGGATGCAGGCCCGGTGCCATTGGGATCCACATCTAGAGATGGCCGTCTTATCAATATCTTAGGAATCACTATCCTCTCTGGTTCCGATACCCACGAGGGCGTTCTGCCCGGCATGCCGCCGGTAGGGGGATCGACAATCTGCCTCGGAAGAGACTCCCTTGAGGCCTCATCATCGCTCTGATACCGTGGAGCGCCATGACCCCCACCCCCAGCAGACGCAGAAGCGTCTGCGCGCTCGCGATCGTCCTCCTCACGACAGCCGGATGCGCCACCGGCACCGCACCGTCCGCTCCATCGCACGGTCTACCGGCTCCGATCCGCGAGGTGCTCCCGAACGGCATGCGCCTCATCATCCAGGAGCACCGCGCCGCCAGCACCGTGGCGATTCATCTCTGGACCGGGGTCGGGGGACGTGACGAGGCAGTGGGCGAGCGCGGCTTCTCTCACTTCGCGGAGCACATGCTGTTCAAGGGGACCGCCACGCGCCCGCGCGGCTTCGTGGAATCCGAGGTCGAGTCGGTGGGCGGACGCACCAACGCGGGGACCTCCAACGACTATACCTTCTACTACCTGCTCCTCCCCGCGGCCCGCGCGCTGCCGGGCATCGCCCTGATCGCGGACATGGTGCTCAACTCCGTCTTCGATCCCACCGAGCTCACGCGGGAGCGCGAGGTGGTGTTCGAGGAGGTGCGGCTGAACGAGGACAACCCGCGCTCGTCGCTGGGACGCCAGCTCTACAGCCTGCTCTACCAGGAGCACCCGTACGGACGGCCGGTGCTGGGCGACGCCGCCGACCTGCGGGCCGCGACCCAGGAGACCCTCCGTGGCTACTACGCGCGCTACTACGTCCCGAACAACATGACGCTGGTGGTGGTCGGCCCCGTCGATCCGGCCGCGGTGCGAGCGGCCGCGCTGCAGGCATTCGGCGCCCGGCCGGCCGCGCCGTACACGCGCCCGCCGCTCCCCGCGCCCGGCCGATTCGACGGCGTCCGCAACCGGGCGGTGGAGCGGCCCGAGCGACAGACCCAGCTCGGGCTCGCGTGGCTCGGGCCGCCGCTCGGGGATCCCGACATGGCCGCGGTGGACGTGCTCGGCCATATCCTGGGCGGCTCGCGCAGCTCCCGGCTCAACCAGGCGCTGCGGGAGCGCGCGCGGCTCGTCTCGAGCATCAGCGGCTGGTACGGAGCGCTGCAGGGCGCGGGAGCCATCGGCGTCACCGCTCAGCTGGAAGGCCGGGACGCGGATGCGGTGGAGCGCGCCATCCTGGCCGAGGTCGAGCGCGTCCGGTCCGAGGGGGTCACCCCGGATGAGCTGGCGCGGGCCATCACCGCGTCGGAGGCCGAGCGCGAGTTCTCGCGCGAGACGGTGGAGGGACTCGCCCTCGCGTACGGCCGCGCCGAGACCACGTGGAACCTGGAGGACGAGCGCGCCTACGTGGACCGCGTGCGCAAGGTGACGCGGGCGGACGTGCAGGCGGCGGCGCGCCGCTACCTGACCCCCTCGTACGCGCGGCTCACCTTCGTCCCGCGGGCCCGGACCCCGTGAGGGCGTCGCGGGTGGTCTCGACGGCGGTGCTCGCCGCGACGGCCGCGTGGGCTCTGGTCGGCGTGGCGGCGGCCCAGGCGCCCCGGCGCGAGCAGCTGCCGAGCGGCCTCACCGTGCTGGTGCGCGAGAACACCGCCACCCCGATCGTCGCCGCCTCGCTGTTCGTGCGCGTCGGCTCGCGGTGGGAGACGGAGGACGACGCGGGCATCACCCACCTGCTGCAGCAGGTGCTGCTCAAGGGAACCCTGACCCGCTCGGCCCTCGAGATCGCCGAGACCGCGGAGGGCCTGGGCGGAGGAATCAGCGCATCGGCCGACATGGACTTCTCCGAGCTGCGCGCCACCGCGCTCGCCCGGAACTGGAAGAAGATGATCGAGCTGATGGCCGACGTCGCGCTCCGGCCGACGCTGCCGGACGCCGAGATCGACGGCGAGCGGCGGGCGATGCTGACCGCGCTGCGCAGCCGGCAGGACCAGCCGTTCCCGCTCGCGATGGACACCGTCATGAGCCGCGTGTACGGCGACCATCCCTACGGGCGCCCGATCCTCGGGCGACCGGCCGCGCTCGAGCGCGTCGATCGCGCCGCCCTGCTCGCGTACCACCAGCGCTTCTACCGGGCCCCGCGGATGATCCTGGCGGTGAGCGGCGACGTCAACGCGCGGGAGGTGATCGCCGAGGTCACGCGCCGGTTCGCGACGGCACCCGCGGGAGAGCGCGAGCGCGAGCCCGCGCTGCCCGTCGCGGCGGCGCGCGCCGACCGCACCGTGCTCGTGAGGCCATCCGCGCAGGCGCAGGTACTGGTCGCGTTTCTCGCCCCGCCCACGTCGCACCCCGACTACGCGGCGGTGAAGGTGCTGGCCACCGCCCTGGGCGGCGGCATGGCCGGGCGCCTCTTCACCGAGGTGCGCGACAAGCAGGGCCTGGCCTACTCGACCGGCGGCGCCTATCCCTCCCGGCTGGGACCGGGCGTCATCTATATGCAGCTCGGCACCGCCCCGGCGAACCAGGTCCGCGCCGAGGCGGCCATGCTGGGCGAGCTGGAGCGGATCCGGCGCGATCCGGTGAATCCCGCCGAGCTGACCCGCGCCAAGGCGTACCTGCTCGGGCAGTTCGCGCTCGACCGGCGAACCAACGCGCGCCTGGCCTGGTACGACGCCTTCTTCGAGGCGCTCGGCGTCGGGCTCGACTTCGCCGACCGCTACACCCGGGCGGTGGAGGCGGTCAGCGCGGAGGACGTGCTCCGCGTGGCGCGGACCTATCTCGCCGCGCCGACGATCGTGACCCTCGGGCCGGCCGCCCAGTAGGCCGGCGTGTTCCCTCTCAAGGACGACAATCCGAGCGAGAGCGCCCCCGTCGTCACGGTCGCGCTCATCGTCCTGAACGCCCTGTTCTTCGTCTACCAGATCTCGCTCGAGGCGGGCGGCGCCGACGGGGCGCGGGCGGGGCAGGCCTTCATCGAGGAGTTCGGCCTCGTGCCGTGTCGCCTGACCGGGGCGTGTCGGGTCGGCCCCGAGCTGCCGTCGCCGATCCTCACCATCTTCACGTCGATGTTCATGCACGGGGGGCTGTTCCACATCGGCGGGAACATGCTCTACCTGTGGATCTTCGGCAACAACGTCGAGGACACGCTCGGCCACGGGCGATACCTCCTCTTCTATCTGCTCTCCGGCGTCGCGGCCGCGCTGGCCCAGACCGCGATCGGGCCGAGCTCGATGGTGCCGATGGTGGGGGCGAGCGGGGCGGTCTCGGGCGTCCTCGGCGCGTACCTGCTGCTGTTCCCCCACGCCCACGTGACCACGCTGATCATCCTGGGCTTCTTCTTCCGGCTCGTGCACATCCCGGCCATGGTCGTGCTGGGGTTCTGGATCGTCCTGCAGGTGCTGAACGGCCTCGGGAGCTTCGGATCGAGCGGGGGCGTGGCCTTTTTCGCCCACATCGGAGGCTTCCTGGCCGGGATGGGGCTCCTCTATGTGCTGAAACCCCGGGCCCGGAGCCGCGCCGGCTGAATTGGGCGGGGGAGGGGGTTCGGCTATATAATTGTGACCGTTGAAATTTCCGGCACGGTCCCCGGGGGCTGAGGAGCCCGCATGAACGCCGTCGTCAGGGCTTTGGGATTCGGGACACGCCTCCGGCCCCGGACCGCCTGTCTCTCCGTGGCGCTCGGCTCGGCCGACCGCACCGCTCCCCACGATGTCCCCCTTCGAGATGACCACCCGGCGTGCTCGGCAGCGGACGAGGCAGTGGACCTGAACGGCGAACGAGCCCAGGTGTCGGTCGCGCGGGCGCGCGATCGGGTCGCGGGCGGGAGAAAGGAGCCGGCGTGAAGAGGTTCCCCAAGAAGCGTGGCCTGTCGAAGCCTGCCGTGCCTCAGCGGAAGAGCGCCGCGAGTGCCCGCGGCAAGGCGGCTGCCGTGACCGAGCGCGGGGCCGGCGAGAATCGCGCGAAGACCAAGGTCAGGCTGGACGTGGCCCTGGTGGAGCGCGGGCTGCTCGAGTCGCGCGAGAAGGCCGCGCGCGCCATCATGGCCGGCGACGTGCTGGTGGACGGCCAGCGCGTGGACAAGGCGGGAGCCCTGGTCACGCCGGGGGCCAAGATCGAGCTGGTCGCGCGGCCGCGCTTCGTGAGCCGCGGCGGCGACAAGCTGGCTCACGCCCTCGCCACCTTCGCCATCGAGCCACGCGGGCGGGTCGCGATCGACGTGGGAGCCTCCACCGGCGGGTTCACCCACTGCCTGCTGGAGCAGGGAGCGGTGAAGGTCTACGCGGTGGACGTGGGGCACGGGCAGCTCGACGCCAAGCTGCGGGCCGACGGGCGGGTGGTGGTGATGGAGAAGACCAACGCGCGGAACCTGCCGGTGGACTCCTTCCCGGAGTCGCCGGACCTGGCCACCGTCGACATCTCGTTCATCTCGCTCGAGAAGGTGCTGCCCTCGGTCTTCGGCGTGCTCACCTCCCAGGGCGAGGCGGTGGTGCTGGTCAAGCCCCAGTTCGAGGTGGGCAAGGGCCAGGTCGGCAAGGGCGGCGTGGTGCGCGACGGCTCGCACCATCGGATGGTGATGGCCCGGGTCGCCCGCTTCGCGGTGCTGCACGGCTGGCACGTGCGCGGGGTCACCGCCTCGCCGCTGAAGGGCCCGAAGGGCAATCGCGAGTTCTTCCTGCTGCTGACCAAGACCGGACGCACGCTGACCGACCTGGACGCCCTGATCACCCAGGTGACCGCGGAGGAGGAGCCTCCCGCGTGAAGCGGCTGGGCATCGTCGCCAAGACCGACCGGGAGGAGGCGCGCACCGTCGTGCCCCAGCTGCTCGACTGGTGTGCCGCGCGCGGAATCCAGCCGATCCTCGAGAAGGAGACCGCGGGCCTCTGTCCGCAGGCCACCGGGCCGGTGGTCGGCCGGTCGGAGCTGCCGGGCCAGTCCGATCTCCTGCTCGTGCTCGGCGGCGACGGCACGCTCCTCAGCATGGCGCGCCTGGTGGGCGACCTGGCGGTGCCGATCCTCGGGGTCAACCTGGGCGGGCTCGGCTTCCTCACCGCCCTCACCGTCGAGGAGCTGTTCCCGGCGCTCGAGGCCTACCTGCGCGACGAGCTCGTCATCGAGGACCGCATGCTGCTGGACGCCCGCGTCTTCCGCCAGGGCGAGCGGCTCGGGGAGTACGCGGCGCTCAACGACGTGGTCATCACCAAGTCGGCGATGAGCCGCATCATCCGGCTGGAGGTGGCGGTGGACGGCGACTTCGCCACCGGCTACCGCGCGGACGGGCTCATCCTCTCGACGCCCACCGGCTCGACCGCCTACTGCCTCTCGGCGGGCGGGCCCATCGTGTTCCCGACCATGGACGCGGTCGTGCTCACCCCGATCTGCTCGCACACCCTCACCAATCGCCCGATCGTGCTGCCCGCGACCCAGCGCATCTCGATCACCCTGCTGACCGACCAGGACGTGATGCTCACCCTGGACGGCCAGGTGGGCTTCGCGCTCAAGGCCAACGACACCGTCGAGGTGCGGCGCGCCACCGCGCGCACGCGGCTCCTCCGGGTGCCGCAGAAGCACTTCTTCTCGGTCCTCCGGACCAAGCTCAAGTGGGGGGAGCGATAAGGATACAGTTGAGCGCCGCCGGGACGGGGCCGTAGCATGGCGGTGACGATGCTGCGCGAGCTGTCCATCCGCAACCTGGCCGTGGTCGAGGAGGCGGTGGTGCCCTTCGCCCCCGGCCTCAACGTGCTCACCGGCGAGACCGGCGCCGGCAAGTCCATCGTGGTGGACGCGCTGCTCCTCATCACCGGCGCGCGCGCCCAGCTCGACTGGATCCGCACCGGCGCCGACACCGCGCTGGTCGAGGCGGTCTTCGAGATCGACCCGGCGGGGCCGGTGGCCGCCCTGCTCGACGAGGCCGGTCACCATCCGGGCGACGGCCAGCTCGTCATCAAGCGGGAGCTGGCCCGCTCCGGGCGTCATCGCGCCTTCGTCAACGACGGGGCCGCCACCGTCGGCCTGCTCGAGCGCCTGGGCGAGCTGCTCGTGGAGCTGCACGGCCAGCACGAGCACCAGCGCCTGATGGAGCCGGCCCGCCAGCTCCTGCTGCTGGACCGCTTCGCGGAAGCCCTCGACCGCCGGGAGCGCGTGGGGGCGCTGGTGCGCACGTGGGAAGAGGCGCGCGCCGCCCTCGATCGCCTGCGGAGCGAGATGCGGGAAGGGGCCCGGCAGGAGGATCTCTACCGGTTCCAGCTCGCCGAGATCGACGACGTCCGCCTGAAGGACGGCGAGGAGGACGAGCTGCGGGCCGAGCGGTCGCGCCTGCAGCACGCGGAGCGGATCGTGGCCGGGCTGCAGGAGACGGTCGGCCTGCTCTACGAGGAGCCGCAATCCGCCACCACGCGGCTCAGCCGCGCGGCCGCGCTCCTGCGCGACCTCTCGCGCTACGAGCCGGACGCGGCCGCCTCCATCGAGGCCATCGAGGGCGCGCAGGCCTATCTCGAGGACGTGGTGGGCCGGGCGCGCGCCCTGCGGGACCGCGCGGTCTTCGACCCCGAGCGGCTCGAGCAGATCGACGCGCGGCTCGACACCATCGTCAAGCTCAAGCGCAAGTACGGGGACTCGGTGGCGGCGATCCTCGCCCACCGCCAGGAAGTCGCGACCGCGCTCGACCGCATCACGCGCCACGACGCGATCGCGGAGGAGATGGAGCGCGCGGTGGCCGAGGCGGCGGCCGCGGCGGGGGCGGAGGCCGCCGCGCTCTCCCAGGCCCGCACCCGCGGGGCCGAGCGCCTCGAGCGGCTCATCCAGAAGGAGATCCGCGGGCTCGGGATGGAGCACGGCCGCTTCCGCGTGGCCCTCCGCCGCGAGCCGGCCGCGGTGGGCGAGCTCGCCGCGGGGCCCGACGGCTGGCGGGTGGGCCCGCGCGGTGCCGAGAGCGCCGAGCTGCTGCTCTCCGCCAACCCCGGCGAGGACCTGCGCCCCCTCGCCAAGGTCGTCTCGGGCGGCGAGCTGTCCCGCGTGATGCTGGCCGCGAAGACGGTCCTCGCCGCGGCCGACGACGTGCCGGTGCTGGTCTTCGACGAGGTGGACGCGGGGATCGGCGGCCGCGTGGCGGACGTGGTGGGCCAGAAGCTCGCGGCCAGCGCGGCGGGCCGCCAGGTGCTCTGCGTGACCCACCTGGCCCCCATCGCGGCCTACGCGGGCCAGCACCTGCTGGTGGAGAAGCGCGTGGCCCGCGGCGCGACGCGGACCAGCGTGACCCTGCTGCCCGCGGCGGCCCGGGTGGACGAGCTGGCCCGCATGCTGGGGGGCGAGCGGGTCACCGAGGCGTCCCGCCGGCACGCCCGCGAGCTCCTGCGGGACGCGCGCTGACCCAGGCCGCGCGGCCGTGCCTCGCGGGTGGTGTAAGATGAGGCCCTGATGCTGAACGCGATCTTCCGCTCGATCTTCGGCACCAAGCACGAGCGCGACGTCAAGCGCATGCGCCCGGTGGTGGCCGTGATCGCCGCCCTCGAGCCCGGCCTCCAGGCCCTCTCCGACGACGCGCTCCGCGCCCGCACCACCGAGCTGCGCCAGCGGCTGGCCGACGGGGCCGAGGTGGACGACCTGCTGCCCGAAGCCTTCGCGGTGGTCCGCGAGGCCGCGCGCCGGACCGTCCACATGCGCCACTTCGACGTCCAGATGATGGGCGGCATGGTGCTCCACTCCGGGAAGATCGCGGAGATGGCGACCGGCGAGGGCAAGACCCTGGTGGCCACGCTCCCCGCCTATCTCAACGCGCTCCCCGGCAAGGGGACCCACGTGGTCACGGTCAACGACTACCTGGCCCGGCGCGACGCCCAGTGGATGGGGCCGATCTACCACGCGCTCGGCCTGACCGTCGGGGTGATCCAGCACGAGATGCAGTACCGCTACGATCCCGACTTCGCCTCGCCGGACATCCGGCTCGCCGCCCTCCGCCCGGTCACCCGGAAGGAGGCCTACGCGGCCGACATCACCTACGGGACCAACAACGAGTTCGGCTTCGACTACCTCCGCGACAACATGCAGTTCAGCCTGGACGACATCGTCCAGCGCGAGCACCACTACGCGATCGTGGACGAGGTCGACTCGATCCTGATCGACGAGGCGCGCACCCCGCTGATCATCTCGGGGCGCGACCGGAGCGCGGAGAGCCGGGCCCCCCTCTACGAGAAGGTCAACCGGATCATCCCGCGGCTCAAGCGGGCCGCCACCATCGTGGAGGGCAAGCTCTCCGAGATCGAGGAGACCGCGGAGGGCGACTTCATCGTCGACGAGAAGTCGCGCACCGTGTCGCTGACCGACCAGGGGGGCGCCTACTGCGAGCGGCTGCTCGGCATCGAGAACCTGTCCGACCCGACCCACATCGAGACCGCCCACCACATCCACCAGGCGCTCAAGGCCCACCACATCTTCCACAAGGACGTGGACTACGTGGTCAAGGACCTGGAGACGGTGGACGACCAGGGGCGGGCGTCGCTCCAGCCCCAGGTCATCATCGTGGACGAGTTCACCGGCCGCATGATGCCGGGCCGGCGCTGGTCCGACGGCCTGCACGAGGCGGTGGAGGCCAAGGAAGGGCTCAAGATCGCGCGGGAGAACCAGACCCTCGCCACCATCACGCTGCAGAACTACTTCCGGATGTACGACAAGCTCTCCGGCATGACCGGCACCGCGGCCACCGAGGCCGAGGAGTTCGCCAAGATCTACGAGCTCGACGTCACGGTCATCCCGACCAACCGCACGCTGGGCCGGGTGAACTTCCCGGACGTGGTGTACAAGAGCGAGCGCGAGAAGTTCGACGCGGTGGCCAACGAGATCGCGGAGCGGCACGGGGCGGGCCAGCCGGTGCTGGTGGGCACCGTCTCCATCGAGAAGTCGGAGCGCCTCTCCAAGCTGCTCAAGAAGCGCGGGATCCCCCACCAGGTGCTCAACGCCAAGTACCACGAGCGCGAGGCCGAGATCGTGGCCCAGGCCGGGCGCGAGAAGTCGGTCACCATCGCCACCAACATGGCCGGCCGCGGCACCGACATCCTGCTCGGCGGCAACCCCGACTTCCTCGCCAAGGCCCTGCTCAGCAAGAAGGGGCTCGATCCCGCCACCGCGCCCGCGGAGGCGCGCGAGGCCTCCTGGCTGGAGGCGAAGAAGTCGACCGATCCCGAGCACGAGCGGGTGGTGGCCCTGGGGGGCCTGCACATCATCGGCACCGAGCGCCACGAGTCGCGGCGGGTCGACAACCAGCTCCGCGGGCGCTCCGGGCGCCAGGGCGACCCCGGCTCCTCGCGCTTCTACCTCTCGCTCGAGGACGACCTGCTGCGCATCTTCGGCTCCGAGCGGATCCAGCGCATCATGGACCGCCTCGGCATGGAAGAGGGCGAGCCGATCGAGCACAAGCTGGTCACCCGCGCGATCGGCACCGCCCAGAAGCGGGTGGAGACGCGCAACTTCGAGATCCGCAAGCACCTGCTCGAGTACGACGACGTGATGAACAAGCAGCGCGAGATCGTCTACGGGCTGCGGCGCGAGGTCCTGGCCGGCGAGAGCCAGGAGGAGACCCTGCTCGAGTGGATCGGCGACCTCGCGGGCAGCGTGGTCGAGCGCTACGCGGCCGCCGACGCCCACCCCGAGGACTGGGACCTGGTCGGGCTCAACGAGGCGCTCCACCGCCAGTTCGATTTCCGGGTGCCGACCGCCGCAGCTGGAGGACGTGTCGGCGCAGCCGGCCCTGATCGAGGAGATCACCGAGGCGGCGGAGCGTCACTACCGCGAGCGCGAGCAGCTGATGGGCGCCGAGATGTTCCACCGGCTCGAGCGCTGGATCGTCCTCGGGCTGGAGTGGGAGGGCGGGGGATTCCGCGGGATCAACCAGCTCTGGCGCGAGCACCTGCTGAACATGGATCACCTGAAGGAAGGCATCGGGCTGCGCGGCTACGGCCAGCGCGATCCGCTGACCGAGTACAAGAAGGAAGCCTTCGACATGTTCCAGGAGATGATCGGCAGCCTGAAGGAGACGGCGGTCGAGCAGCTCTTCAAGGTGCGCATGACCCAGGAGGACGCGCCCACCACGCGGGTGGCCCAGCGCGCCCCCGAGTGGCAGGAGACGCGGGGCGGGGAGCAGGGCGACGCGGCGCCGCGCGCGGCCGCGACCCGGAACGAGCCCCGCGCGGCCGACGGGCAGAAGGTCGGCCGCAACGACGCGTGCCCGTGTGGCTCCGGCAAGAAGTACAAGAAGTGCTGCCTGCTCAAGGGGGCCTAGCCCCCCGGTTCGGTCGACCCACCCGGTAGTGCCGCCGCGGCCCCGCGGCCCCCACTCGTGGGGTTTTTTCTTGGTCGATCCGCCGACCGTGTGTTATCAATGAAACACGCCCTGCGGGCGTGCCAGTCATGCGACTCGAATCGATCCTGATCCACGGCTTCAAGTCGTTCGCCGAGAAGACCGACGTGAAGGTCTTCCCCGGGGTCACCTGCATCGTCGGCCCGAACGGCTGCGGCAAGTCCAACGTGGCCGACGCGATGCGCTGGGCCCTGGGCGAGCAGAGCCCGAAGACCCTCCGTGGCAACAAGATGGAAGACGTCATCTTCCACGGCTCGGCCTCCCGCAAGATGGTGGGCATGGCCGAGGTCAGCCTCGTCTTCAACAACGACGGCGGCCTCAACGTGCCGTGGAGCGAGGTGGCGGTGGCCCGGCGCCTGTACCGCACCGGGGAGAGCGAGTACCTGCTCAACACCAACGTGTGCCGCCTGCGGGACGTGCAGGATCTCTTCGCGGGCACCGGGGTCAATCCCAAGGCCTACGCGCTCATGGACCAGGAGCGCCTCAACCACGTGCTGACCGCCAAGCCGTGGGAGCGCCGGATGTTCATCGAGGAGGCGGCGGGCATCGCCCGCTACAAGCAGCAGCGCTCCGAGACCCAGGGCAAGCTCGACGCGACCCGGCTCAACATGCAGCGGCTGCGCGACGTGATGGAGGAGGTGCGGCGGCAGCTCTCCTCGATCGAGCGCCAGGCCCGGAAGGCCCAGCAGTACAAGGCGCTCCAGTCCGAGCGGCAGGGGCTCGACCTGGCCCTCGTCGCCGCCGACTACGCGGCGCTCGCCACCCAGCACGACACGGTCACGCGCGAGATGGAGTCGCTCCGCGAGACGGAGGAGCAGCAGCGGGCGCGGGTGGCGACCCTGACCGGGCGGCAGGCCCTGCAGGCGGCGGCGATCCAGGACACCGAGTACCGGCTGGGCGACCTGCGCCAGTCGGTGCAGAAGATCCAGGGCGAGGCCGAGCGCCTGCTCGAGCGCCGCGAGCAGATGGGGCTGCAGATCCAGGACCTGCTCGCGGAGGAGACCCGGCTCGAGGAGGAGATCCGCGGGCTCGCGGAGCGGCGGGTCGCCCTCTCCGCCGAGCGTGACGACAAGAGCCGGGCGCTCGACGAGGCCCGACAGCGGCACGGCCGGCAGGACGAGGAGGTCCGGACGGTCGAGGCGCAGATCGAGGCCTGCCGATCCACGCTCAGCGAGCGGCGGGAGCGCTTCGAGGCCCTCCGGCTCGAGCAGATCCGGGTGGCGGGCGCCCGCGCCGATCTGACGCGCTCGAGCGGGGAACTGCGCGAGCGGCGCACCCAGGTCGACCGCCGCGCCGACCGGCTCGCGGCCGAGCTGGCCACCGCCCGCGGCGAGGCCGACACGCTCGCCGCCACGCGCCTGCGCCTGGAAGCCGCGCGGCAGCGGACCGGCGCCCAGCTCTCGCTGCTCAGCACCGAGCTGCACGAGATCGAGAGCGCGCGGCGGGATCGGGAGACCGTGCGGGCCGAGGCCCAGGAGTCGCTCGCGGGCCTGCGGGTGAAGCTCGCCGGGCGCCAGTCGGCCCTGGAGGCGCTCGAGCGCCTCGAGCGGGAGCGCGAAGGCTACGGCGCCGGCGTGCGCGCCATGTTCGCGCGCACCGCCTCGGGAGACCTGGGCGGGGTCGTGGGGACCGTCGCCGATCTCCTGGAGGTGCCGAACGGGCTCGAGGCGGCGGTCGAAGCCGTCCTCGGCGACCGCCTGCAGTGGGTGGTGGTGGAGCGCTTCGAGCACGCCCGCGCCGCGCTCGGCTATCTCGAGCGGGAGGGGGTGGGCGCGGCGACGCTCCTGCCGCTCGAGACGCTGCCCTCGCCCGCCGCGGTGCCGGAGGACTCGGGCGAGGTGAGCTGGGCGACCCGGCTGGTGGGCGGCCCGCGGCCGGCCCTGCTCCACTACCTGCTCGGGCGCGTGGGGGTCGTCGCGCACCTCGACCAGGCGGAGACCCTGTGGCGCCGCAACGGCGTGATCGCGACCTACGTCACGCGCTCGGGCGAGGTGCTCTCGCCGAGCGGCCGGCTCACCGGCGGGCACCGCGGCAGCGAGCGGCAGAGCAACGATCAGTCGCTCCTCGGGCGCAAGCGCGCCATCCGCCAGCTCGTCGAGGAGCTGCGGGGCCTCCGGCGCGACGTCGACACCGCGGCGGCGCACCTCGAGACGGTGGAAGGCGAGGTGGCCGGGCTGCGCGCGCGCCTCGAAGGGATCCAGTCCAACTACCAGGCGCAGGAGACCGCGCGGCTGTCCGGCGAGAAGGATCTCGAGTCGGTGCAGCGCGAGTCGGACCGGATCGCGCGGCACCTGGAGACCCTCGCGGCCGAGAACGACCAGCTCGCGGGCGAGCGCGACGAGACCGCCTCGCAGCTGCTCGATCTGGAGCGCGCGCTGGTGGCGGCCGCCGAGCAGGAGGCGGGCCTGGGCGGCGACATGAGCGCGCTCCAGGCCCTGCTCGAGAGCGGGCAGGGGGACGAGGCCGGGCTGACCGACCGCCTCACCGGCTGTCGCGTCGAGCTGGCCACGGTGGCCGAGCGGGTCGACTCGCTCGGTCGCGACATCGAGCGGATCGTGAGCCTCGAGCGCGACTTCGGCCTGCAGCAGGAGCAGTCGGTGACCCGCCGCGCGCAGACCGCGGAGCGCCGGGCCGACCTCGCCACCGAGCGCGAGCGGACCGACGCCCAGGCGCGCGACGCGGTGACCGAGCGCGACCGGCTCGAGGCCGAGGTCGCGGTCATCGCGGAAGACCACCAGCGGCAGCTCGCGGAGCGGCAGGCGGTGGACGGAGAGCTGCGCGAGGTGCAGCAGCAGCTGAACGCGCTCGTGAGCCGCCTCCACCAGCTCGACCTCATGGAGACGGAAGGGCGGGTGCGCCGCGAGGAGCTGCTGCAGGAGGCGCGGCGCCGGCACGCGGTCGAGACCGCGGAGGCCCTGCTGGCCGCCCACGACGTGGCCCGGGACCTGGAGGAAGTGCGCCAGCGGCACGAGGAGCTCTCCACCAAGCTCGAGGCGATGGGTCCGGTGAACCTGGTCGCCGACGAGGAGTTCCGCGAGCTCACCGAGCGCCTCGACTTCCTCCGCACCCAGCACGACGACGTGGTCGGCTCCATCAAGGATCTGGAGAAGGCCCTCCGCGGCATGACCCGCACCGCCCAGGAGCGGTTCCAGGAGGCCTTCGACGACATCAACCGGCACTTCGGCGAGATCTTCTCCCGCCTGTTCGAGGGTGGGAGGGCCGAGCTGCGGATGGTGCCGCCGGAGGAGGGCGAGGAAGATCCCCTCGAGCTGGGGGTGGAGCTGATGGCCCAGCCGCGCGGCAAGCGCCTGCAGGCGGTCACCCTCATGTCGGGCGGCGAGAAGGCGCTCACCGGCCTCGCCCTGCTCTTCGCGATCTTCTACCACCGGCCGAGCCCGTTCTGCGTGCTGGACGAGGTCGACGCGCCCCTCGACGACGCCAACATCCACCGCTTCCTCCGGGTGCTGCGGGAGCTGTGCACCCAGACCCAGTTCGTGGTGATCACCCACAACCGCAAGACCATGGAAGCCGCCGACGTGCTGTACGGCGTGACCATGGAGGAGCCCGGGCTCTCGCGCCTCGTCTCAGTCAAACTGACCGAAGCCTGACCTGCGCTACACTACTGCGCATGCCGCAAGCTGAGGCTCCGGGCATGTCCCTCGGCGCGTATCTACGTTCCCTCCGCGAGGCCAAGGGCGGCTCCCTCGAGGACATGGCGCGCTCGACCCGCGTGGGGATCCGCCATCTGGAGGCCCTCGAGGACGAGCGGCTCGCCGACCTCCCGTCGCCCGTCTTCGTGCGCGGCTTCATCCGTGCCTACTGCAGCTTCCTCCGCGAGAACCCGGAGCCCGCCCTCGGCCGCTATCAGGAGCTGGCCGGGACCCGAGCGGCGGAGCAGGCCGCGATCGCGCCGCCCCGGCCCCGCAACACATGGGCGAGCAGCTCGGTGGTGGTCGGCCTCGTGCTCCTGCTGATCCTGGGCGTCGGGCTGATCCTGGTCAACCTCAGTGTCAAGAAGAACGGTGGAACCTCAGTGCCCACCGTCAGAACGGAGCCTGCCAGGCCCTCGACCCCGGCGCCTCCGAGCCCGGCCCCAACTCCGGCTCCCGCCCCGGCGCCGGTCGCACCGCCACCGGCCGCATCCGCGCCCGCACCGACACCGGCTCCCACGCCGCCTCCAGCGCCGGCGGCCACGGTGGAGCCTCCGCGGCCGATGGCTCCACCCGCCGGCACCCCGCCGCCCACGGCTCCGACCACAACCCGCCCGGCCTCGGGTCCGACCTCCACCGGAGGGCAGCGTCTGGTCATCCGGGCGGTGGAGCCCACGTGGGTCCGCGTGCAGACCGACGAGGGCCGGATCGCCGAGGAGCTCCTGCCCGCGGGGGCCAGCCGTGAGTGGGCGGCCGAGCGCCGCTTCCTCGTGACCATCGGCAACGCGGGAGGCGTCGAGGTCACGCTGAACGGCAAGGCCCTGCCGCCGCTCGGGCCGAAGGGGACGGTGATCCAGCGCCTCGAGCTGCCCGCGCCGCCCACGACGGGCTCGTGAGCCTGTTCCGCTCCCTCGGGGAGCGCGTCCGGCAGGGGCTGCGACGCACCCGGGAGCTGATGGACGAGGGGCTCGGGGCCATCCTCTCCATCGCCCGCCCGGTCGACGAGGCCATGCTGGAGGAGCTCGAGGAGACCTTGATCGCGGCCGACCTGGGCGCGACGGCGGCGAGCGCCTTCGTCAAGCAGGTCCGCGACGAGGTCAAGCGCGGCCGCGTCAGCTCGAGCCAGGACGTGCGCGCCGCCCTCCACCGCTTCCTCACCGACTCGCTCCGGGGCGCGGCGGCGCCGCTGCTGCTCGACGGGCACCCGACCGTGATCCTCATGCTGGGAGTCAACGGCGCGGGCAAGACCACCAGCACCGCCAAGCTGGCCGCGTCGCTCAAGGCCGACGGCAAGCGGGTGCTCATGGCGGCGGCCGACACGTTCCGGGCGGCCGCGATCGAGCAGCTCCAGGAGTGGGGGCGACGCATCGACGTCGACGTGATCCATCAGGCGCCGGGCGCGGACCCCGCCGCGGTGGTCTTCGACGCGGTGAAGGCGGCCTCCTCGCGCGGCTCGGACGTGCTGCTGGTGGATACCGCCGGGCGGCTGCACACCAAGTCGAACCTGATGGACGAGCTGGCGAAGCTCAAGCGGGTCCTCGGCCGGCAGCTCCCCGGCGCCCCTCACGAGTCGCTGATGGTGCTGGAGGCCCCGACCGGTCAGAACGGGCTCCAGCAGGCGCGGATGTTCCACGAGGCCATCGGGCTCACCGGCCTCGTGCTGACGAAGCTCGACGGGACCGCCAAGGGAGGGATCGCGCTGCGCATCCACCAGGAGCTGGCGGTGCCGATCAAGCTGGTCGGGGTGGGTGAGCAGATCGAGGATCTCCAGCCCTTCGAGCCCGGGACCTTCGTGGACGCCCTGCTCGGGGAGCAGCCGGGGGAGCAGCCGGAGACCACGCGGGCAGGGTAGAATGCGTGCCGGGGCGGCTTCGGAGCGCCCCGGTGAACTCATGGACGACATCCGGTGGATGACCCGCGCGCTGGCCCTGGCCGCTCGCGGCCGGGGGCTCACGTCCCCCAATCCGATGGTCGGCGCCCTGGTGGTCCGGGACGGCGCGGTGATCGCCGAGCGGTTCCACGAGCGGGCCGGCGGCCCGCACGCGGAAGCGGCCGCGCTCGAGGAGGCCGGGACGCGGGCCCGGGGGGCCACCCTCTACGTCACCCTCGAGCCGTGCAATCACGTGGGCCGCACCCCGCCCTGCGTCGAGGCCATCGTCCGCGCGGGCGTGCGCCGGGTCGTCGCGGCCACGCCCGATCCGAACCCGCGCGTGAAGGGTGGGGGCGCCGCGGCGCTGGCCGCCGCCTCCATCGAGGTCGACCTGGGCTGCCTCGAGCGGGAAGCGCGGGAGCTGAACCACGCGTTCTTCACCGCGACCGCGCTCCAGCGCCCCCACGTGACCGCGAAGTGGGCCATGACCCTCGACGGCAAGATCGCGGCCCACGATCGGCAATCGCGGTGGATCACCGGAGAGGCGGCGCGCCGGGAGGCCCATCGGCTGCGGAGCGAGGCCGACGCCATCGTCACCGGCATCGGCACCGTGCTCGCCGACGACCCGACCCTCACCGTGCGGCTCGGAGCAGCCGTGGCCGCGCGAGCCGTATCGCGTGGTGGTGGACGGCCGCGCGCGGCTGCCCCTCGAGGCCGCCATGCTGCGCGCCGGCACTCGCGCGCGCATCCTGGTGGCGGTGGGAGAGGACGCGCCGGCCGCGCGGGTGGCCGGTCTGGCGTCGAGCGGCGTGACCGTGCTGCAGTGCAAGTCCCGCGACGGGCGGGTGGACGTGGTCGACCTCAGCGCGCGGCTCTTCGCCCTCGACGTCATCGCGGTGCTGCTCGAGGCCGGCGCCGAGCTGACCGGCGCGTTCGTGCAGGCCGGCCTGGTCGACCGGGTGGCCGCGTTCGTCGCCCCCAAGGTCCTGGGCGGATCCGCCGCGCCGACCCCGGCGGGCGGCCCCGGCCTTCGGCTGGGCGATGCCCTCCGCCTGAGCGACCTCACCGCGCGGCCGCTGGGCGAGGACTGGCTGCTGGAAGGCCGGGTGGAGCGCTGACATGTTCACCGGCCTGGTCGAGGAAGTGGGCCGGGTGCTCGAGCGCGCGGGCTCCCGTCTCGTGCTCGGCGCCGACCGGGTCCTCGAGGACAGCGGCGTGGGGGCGAGCGTGGCCGTGAACGGCGCCTGCCTGACCGTGGTCGAGGTGGGCGCCGGCACGGCTGCGCTTCGACGTCGGGCCCGAGACGCTGGCGCGGACCGCGCTCGGCGACCTGGCGGTCGGCGATCCGGTCAACCTGGAGCGCCCGATGCGGCTCGGGGGCATGGTCGGCGGACACCTGGTCCAGGGGCACGTCGATGGAGTGGGCACGGTGGCCGCGCTCACCCGGCAGGCAGAGACCGCCCGGCTCACGATAGAATGGCCGGGCGAGGCGCTGGCCCCGCTGCTGATCCCGCAGGGCTCGGTGGCGGTGGACGGGGTCAGCCTCACGGTGGCGCGGCTCAACGAGCGGGATTTCGAGATCATGGTCATCCCGCACACGCTGGCCGCGACCACCCTGGGGGGACTGACGCGGGGCCGGCGGGTGAACCTCGAGATGGATATGATCGGCAAGTACGTGCAGCGCGTCTTGCAGCTGCGGGAGCCGCCGGCCCCCGCGAAGGGGCCGGACGCGAGAGAGGGGACCCGGTGAGCGAGTCGGAGTTCGTCCCGATCGAGGAAGGCATCGAGGAGATCCGCGCCGGCCGCATGCTCATCGTGGTCGACGACGAGGACCGCGAGAACGAGGGTGACCTGCTCATGGCCGCCGAGAAGGCGACCCCGGAGGCGGTCAACTTCATGGCCAAGTACGGGCGCGGGCTCATCTGCATGCCCATGCTCGGCGAGCGCCTCGACGAGCTGCAGATCTCGATGATGGTCTCGGACAACACCGCCCCGCTCGGCACCGCCTTCACGGTCAGCGTGGACGCCCGCCGGGGCGTGACCACCGGGACCTCCGCCTACGATCGCGCGGTCACCATCCGCACGCTGGTGGATCCGACGACGCGGCCGGAGGACCTCACGCGCCCCGGCCACATCTTCCCGCTGCGGGCCATGCCGGGCGGCGTGCTCCGCCGCGCCGGCCACACCGAGGCCGCGATCGACCTGGCCCGCCTGGCCGGCTGCGCGCCCGCCGGGGTGATCTGCGAGGTGCTCGACGACGAAGGCGGCATGGCGCGCCTGCCCGAGCTGATGGCGCTCAGTCGCGCAGTACCGGCTCAAGGTGATCACGATCAAGGCCCTGATCGAGTACCGCATCCACAAGGAGAAGCTGGTCCGCCGCGCCGCCACCACCCGCATGCCCACCGAGTACGGCGAGTTCCAGGTCATCGCCTACGAGACCACGGTGGACGAGCGGCAGCCGCTGGCCATGGTCCTGGGCGACGTCAAGACCGACGACCCGGTGCTGGTGCGCGTGCACTCGGAGTGCCTGACCGGCGACGTCTTCGGCTCGCTCCGCTGCGACTGCGGGCCCCAGCTCCACAAGGCGCTCGCCATCATCCAGCACGCCGGGCGCGGCATCCTGGTCTACATGCGCCAGGAGGGCCGCGGCATCGGCCTGCTGAACAAGCTCAAGGCCTACGAGCTTCAAGACGCGGGCAAGGACACCGTCGAGGCCAACCACGCCCTCGGCTTCCGGGCCGACCTGCGCCACTACGGCATCGGCGCGCAGATCCTGGTGGACCTCGGGGTCAAGAACCTCAAGATCCTCACCAACAACCCGAAGAAGATCGTCGGCATCGAGGGCTACGGCCTCAAGGTGGTCGAGCGCCTGCCGCTCGAGGTGCCGGCCACCGACGCGAACCGGAGCTACCTGCGCACCAAGCGCGAGAAGCTCGGGCACCTCTTCTCGTCCTTCCCGGACTAGCCCATGGCCGGCATCGCTCCGAAGCGCTCCGTCGCCCCCGCCGCCCGCGGGCAGCGCTTCGCGGTGGTGGTGGCCCGCTTCAACGAGCCCATCTCCAAGAAGCTGCTCGACGGCGCCCTCGCCGCGCTCGCCGACCACGCGGTGACCGGCGACCTGGTCGAGGTGCACTGGGTGCCCGGCTCCTTCGAGCTGGGCCAGGCCGCGATGACGCTGGCCCGCGGCGGGCGGTTCGCGGGCATCGTGTGCGTGGGGGTGGTGATCAAGGGAGCGACCCCGCACTTCGACTACGTCTGCAGCGCGGCGGCCCACGGCATCGCCCGCGCCGGGCTCGACACCGGGGTGCCGGTCACCTTCGGGGTGATCACCGCGCTGACCGAGGAGCAGGCGTGGGAGCGCGCGGGCGGGGCGGTCGGCAACCGCGGCGAGGAGGCCGCGCTGGCCGCGCTCGAGATGGCGGCGTGGCTGCGGGCGCAGCGCGGGGCCCCGCGGGCGGGACGCGGCGGCAACGCCCGAGGGAAGCGCTGATGGGACGCCGCCGCAAGGCCCGCGAGCTCACCCTGCAGCTGCTCTACCAGCTCGACGTGCAGGGCGAGGAGGATCCCCAGCCGCATCTCGACGAGTTCTGGCGCCGGCACCCGGTGGATCCGGAGGCGCGCGAGTTCGCGGAGGCGCTCGTGCGCGGCACCAAGATGCACGAGGCCAAGATCGACGAGCTGATCGTCCGCTACGCGGAGAACTGGGAGCTCGAGCGGATGGCGGTCGTCGACCGCAACATCCTCCGCCAGGGCATCTTCGAGCTGCTGTGGGGAACCGGCGTCCCCCCGAAGGTGGCGATCAACGAGGCCCTCGAGGTGGCGAAGAAGTTCAGCACCCACGAATCGAGCCGCTTCATCAACGGGATCCTCGATCGCATCCACAAAGAGCAGGCGCCCGCTCCCTGAGCCGAGACCGCCCATCCGTTACGCCGTCATCTCCGACGTCCACGCGAACCTGGAGGCGCTCACCGCGGTGCTGGCCGACGCGGCCTCCGAGGGCGCGCACGAGGTGCTCTGCCTGGGAGACCTGGTCGGCTACGGGGCCGACCCGGTGGCCTGCGTGGAGCGGGTGGGCGAGCGGGCGAGCGCGATGGTGGCCGGCAACCACGAGCACGCCGCCCTGGGCCTGCTGGATCTCCAGTGGTTCAACCCCTGGGCGCGGGCGGCGGCCCGCTGGACCGCCGGGCAGCTCGACCAGGGGCACCGCGACTACCTGACCGCGCTGTCGCTCGTCCGCACCGTCGAGGACGCCACGCTCGTGCACGCGAGCCCCCGCAATCCCGAGGAGTGGGACTACCTGGTCTCGGCCGAGGACGGCCTGCAGGTGTTCGGCGACTTCGCCACGCGACTCTGCTTCGTCGGCCACTCGCACCTGCCCGGGGTGTGGTCGGTGGGCAGCGGGGGCCCGGACCACGCGGGCCGGCTCGACGCCCCCGCGGCGCAGGTGCGGCTCGACGACGGCCGGCGCTACGTGGTCAACGTGGGCAGCGTGGGCCAGCCGCGCGATCGCGATCCGCGCGCCTGCTACGCGATCTGGGACCGCGACGCGCGCGACGTGACGATCCGCCGGGTCCCGTACGATCACGCGGCGGCGGCGCGGAAGATCCTCGCCGCGGGACTGCCGCGGGCCCTGGCCGATCGGCTCGCCAGTGGAGCCTGAGCCGGAGCTCTCCCGGCGGGCGCGCGCCGCGTCCCTCCTCGTCCTCGCGCTCTCGGGGGTACTGGGCGCGCTGGCCTTCCCGAAGACCGACTGGTCGCTGCTCGCCTGGGTCTGGCTCGTGCCCGCGCTGGTCTCGGGGGCCACGCGCGCCCCGCGCGCCGCCCTCCTGGACGGCTGGCTCGCCGGCACCGTGTTCTACGTCGTCCTGCTGCGCTGGCTCGATCACACCTTCCTCCACTACAGCGCGATCCCCTGGCCGGTCACGTGGCTGCCGATCGTGGCGCTGGCCGCGTACTGCGGCCTGTACCTGGGCGCGGTGGCGGGCGCGACCGCGTGGCTCGCGCGGCGGCTCGGGGCCGGGCCCGCGCTGGCGCTCGCGCCCGCGCTCTGGGTGGTGGGGGAGTGGCTGCGCGGGCACCTCATGGGCGGATTCCCCTGGGGCCTGCTCGGCTACTCCCAGCACGCCCAGCTCCCGGTGATCCAGATCGCGGAGCTGGGCGGCGTGTACGCGGTGTCGCTCGTGATCGCGGCGGTGAGCGCGGCGCTGGCCGCGCTGCTCGCCCTCGGCCCGCGACGGGCGTGGCCGGGGGCCGCGGTGGCGGCGCTGCTCCTGGCCGGCACGCTCGGCTTCGGCGCGCACGCGCTCGGCGTCGTCGCGCGGCGCGGACGCGGGGTCCGTCGACGTCGGCGTGATCCAGCCGGCGATCGAGCAGACGATCAAGTGGGATCCCGCGCGCCACGCCCAGATCCTCGACATCTACGAGCGGCTCACCCGGGAGGCGGCGCTCGACGCGACCCGCGGTGGTGCTCTGGCCGGAGACCGCGACCACCATCTTCCTGCGCGGGGACCCCGAGCTGCTCGAGCGGCTGCGGCGCCTCTCGGCGGACATCGCCACGCCCATCCTGGTCGGCTCGATCGACCGGCGCGACGGGCCGCGGGGACAGTTCCTGAACAGCGCATTTTTCCTGACCGGACAAGGGATTACGGGCAAGTATGATAAGATCCACTTGGTTCCGTTCGGAGAGTACGTTCCGCTCGCGGGTCTGCTCGGCTTCGTCAAGGGCTGGGCGGAGTTCATCTCGGAATTCGGGGAAGGGGACACCCAGACCGTCTTTCCGCTGCCGGGCGCGCCGTTCGGAACCGTGATCTGCTACGAGATCATCTTCCCCGAGCTGTTCCGGGGCTTCGTGATCGGCGGAGCGAGATTCATGGCCAACATCACCAACGACGCGTGGTTCGGCGAGACGGCGGGCCCCTGGCAGCACCTGGGGATGCTGCCGCTCCGCGCGGTCGAGCAGCGCGTGGCGATCGCGCGCGCGGCCAACACCGGCGTCTCCGCCTTCGTCGATCCCGCCGGGCGGATCGGTCCCACGCTGCCCCTGCAGGCGCGCGGCGTGCTCCATCACCGCATCGCCCTGCGAGGCTCCTTGACGCTCTACGCGCGCCTCGGCGACTGGCTGGTCTATGCCTGCGCCGCCGTCGGGCTCGCGGGAGCCGGCATTGCCTTCTTCCGGAGGTCACCCGCGACGTGCTAGGCGAGCTGAAGCGAGACGTGGCGGAGCTGGACAAGCGTCTGGACGACCTCCGGGGGCATCTTTGACGTCCCGGCCAAGGAGACCCGCCTCGGCCTGATCGACGCCGAGATGTCCGCCCCGTCGTTCTGGGAGGACAGTCGCAAGGCGCAGGCCGTCGTGCAGGAGCGCGCGGAGCTGGCCCGCACCGTCGGCACCTTCAAGGATCTCGCGGGCCGCGCGGAGGAGAACCGCCTCCTCTGGGAGATGGCCACCGAGGCGGGCGACGAGAGCATGACCGCCGAGATCCAGGAGAGCCTGAAGCGCCTCGGCGAGGAGGTCGAGGCCTTCGAGCTGAAGGTGATCCTCTCCCGGCCGCAGGACCGCAAGAACGCGATCCTCTCCATCCACCCCGGAGCGGGCGGCACCGAGTCGCAGGACTGGGCCCAGATGCTCATGCGCATGTACCTGCGGTGGGCGGAGCGGGCCGGATTCAAGGCGGAGGTGGTGGACCTGCTCGCGGGCGAGGAGGCGGGGATCAAGTCGGTGACGATCGAGATGACCGGGGAGTACGCCTACGGCCATCTCAAGGGCGAGACCGGCGTGCACCGCCTGATCCGCATCTCCCCGTTCGACGCCTCGCGACGGCGCCACACCTCGTTCGCCTCGGTCGCGGTCATTCCCGAGGTCGAGGACGTGGAGGTGGTCGTCCGCGACGAGGATCTCCGGATCGACGTGTACCGCTCCTCGGGGCCGGGCGGGCAGGGGGTCAACACCGCCGACTCCGCGGTGCGCATCACCCACCTGCCGTCCGGCATCGTGGTGGCCTGCCAGAACGAGCGCTCCCAGCTGCGCAACCGCGACACCGCGATGCGCATCCTCAAGTCGCGCCTCTTCCAGATCTACGAGCAGAAGCAGAAGCAGGAGCTGGCCGACCTGACCGGGGAGAAGAAGGACATCGCGTTCGGCAGCCAGATCCGCACCTACACCTTCGCCCCGTACCAGATCATCAAGGACCACCGCACCGGCGTGGAGATCGGCAACGTGGAGGCGGTGATGGACGGCGGCCTCGACCCGTTCATCCGCGCCTACCTGACCGCGGCGCGCCCCGCCGCCCCAGCCCTGACCGCCCGCTCATGACCACGTCCCCCGGCCTGCCCCCCGACGCCAACGAGCAGATGCGCCGCCGCCGCGAGAAGCTCGAGACCTGGCGGGCGCGCGGCGTGAGCCCCTTCGGGGCGCGCTTCCCGGTCACCCACTGGGGCGGCACGCTGCAGGCGCGATTCAAGGACGCCGACGAGGCGATGCTGCAGAGCGCGGGGCCGGTCGCGCTGGCCGGGCGGGTGATGGCGATGCGCCACCACGGCAAGAGCTGCTTCGCGGTGCTGCGGGACCAGTCCGGCCAGATCCAGATCTACGCCCGCGCCGACGTGCTCGGCCCCGCCTACGCGGCCTTCGTGGATCTCGACGTGGGCGACTTCATCGGGGTCACCGGCGAGCTGTTCCGCACCCGCACCGCCGAGCTGACGGTGGCGGTGAAGCAGTTCGAGTTCCTGACCAAGGCCCTCCGCCCCCTGCCCGAGAAGTGGCACGGCCTGAAGGACGTGGAAACTCGTTACCGGCAGACGCTACGTCGACCTGATCGTCAATCCCCAGGTCCGCGAGGCCTTCGTCATGAAGAGCCGCCTCATCGCGACCCTGCGCGCGTTCTTCGACGCGCGGGGCTTCCTCGAGGTGGAGACCCCGATGATGCAGCCGATCCCGGGGGGCGCCGCGGCCAAGCCCTTCGTGACGCACCACAACGCGCTCGACATGCCGCTCTACCTGCGCGTGGCGCCCGAGCTCTACCTCAAGCGCCTGGTGGTGGGCGGCCTGGACCGGGTGTACGAGATCAATCGCAACTTCCGGAACGAGGGCGTCTCCACCCAGCACAATCCCGAGTTCACGATGCTCGAGTTCTACCAGGCCTACGCCGACTACCACGACCTGATGGAGCTGACCGAGGAGGTGTTCCTGCACCTCGGCCAGACCCTCCTCGGCGCGGACACCCTGACCTACCAGGGCGAGACGGTGCGCCTGGCCCCGCCGTGGCGCCGGCTGCCCTTCTTCGAGGGGCTCAGCGAGGCGCTGGGGAGCCCGGTCACCCCCGACACCGATGCGCGCACGCTCGGAGCGGCCGCCACCCGCCGCGGCGGCTTCGCGAGCGACCGCAAGACCCAGGCGATCCTGCGTGGCGACGAGGGCGCGGTGACCCTGTGGAAGGAGATCTTCGACACGCTGGTCGAGCCGTCCCTGGTCCAGCCCACGTTCGTGATCGACTTCCCGATCGAGCTGTCCCCGCTGTCCAAGCAGAAGGCGGGGCAGCCGCGCCTGGTCGACCGGTTCGAGCTCTACGTCTGCCGCCGCGAGATCGCCAACGCCTACTCCGAGCTGAACGACCCCATCGACCAGCGCCGCCGCTTCGAGGACCAGGCCGCGGAGCGCGAGCGGGGCGACGAGGAGGCGCACTGGATGGACGAGGACTTCGTGCGCGCGCTCGAGTACGGCCTCCCGCCGACCGCGGGGGAGGGGATCGGCATCGACCGGCTCGCCATGCTCTTCACCGACGCCGCGTCGATCCGCGACGTGATCCTGTTCCCGCACCTGCGACCGGAGCGGAGCGGCGCCGACCCCGCCGAGGACGAGGCGGAGCCCACTTCGTGATGGAGTACGGCCGCATGCCCTTCGAGATCTTCCTCGGGCTGCGCTATCTCCGCGCGCGCGGCCACCGGACGAACCTCTCCCTCTTCGTGTGGATCGGCATCGGGGGGGTCTTCCTCGGGGTCAGCGCGCTGATCGTGGTCCTGGCCGTGATGACCGGCTTCCAGGACGGCATCCGCGACAAGATCATCGCGGCCAACCCCCACGTGCTGATCATGGAGGCGGGCGGCCGCGGGGTGGCCAACGGGGGCGCGCTCGCGGAGCGGGTGGCCCCGGTGCCCGGGGTCGTCTCCGCGACCCCCTTCGTCCTGCAGCAGGCCCTCTTCACCTCGCCGGGCGGGGGCGCCACCGGCGGGCTCCTGCGCGGCGTCGACCTCGCCACCCCCGCGGTGCGCGACGCCCTCGCGGCCCAGGTGCGCTACGGCAGCGTCAAGCCGCTGCTCGAGGGGTCCGCGCCCGCGCTGCTCCTCGGGCGCGAGCTGGCCCGCAGCCTGGGAGTGGTCACCGGCGACTACATCACGGTGATCTCCCCGCAGGGCGCCATGACCGCGGTCGGGCTCGTGCCCAAGATGCGGCGCTTCCTGGTCGCCGGCTACGTCGAGATCGGGATGTACGAGTACGACGCGTCGCTGGCCTACACCACGCTCGCGGCGGCCCAGGAGTTCGCCGGGCTCGGCGACCGGGTCACCGGGGTCGAGGTCAAGCTCGCCAACCCCTTCGACGCCAAGGAGGTGGGGGCCGCCATCGCGGGTCGCCTGAACGGGGCCTTCTGGATCCGCGACTGGATGGACATGAACCGCAACCTGTTCGCGGCGCTCCAGCTCGAGAAGCTCGCCCTCTTCGTCATCGTCACGATCATCGTGCTGGTGGCCGCCTTCGCGATCATCGGCCACCTGGTGCTGCTGGTGGCCGAGAAGCGCAAGGAGATCGGGATCCTGAAGGCGATGGGGGCGGGAGCGGGCAGCATCGGGGCGGTGTTCCTGGTGGCGGGCATGCTGATCGGCCTGGTGGGCACGGTGGCGGGCAGCGCGTTCGGGCTCCTGCTGATCTGGGTGCAGAACACCTACAAGATCATCCGGCTCGCGGGGGACGTCTACCAGATCAGCTACCTGCCGATGAAGCTCACCGGCTCCGACTTCGCGATGATCGTGGGCTCGACCCTGGTCATCTCCTTCCTGGCCACCATTTCGCCATCCCGGCGGGCCGCGCGCATGGACCCGGTGGACGTGCTCCGGTATGAGTGAGCCGCTGCTCGTCGCCCAGGAGCTGGAGCGCGAGTACCGCATGGGGCCGGAACCGGTCCGGGTCCTGCGCGGGGTCAGCCTCACCGTGAACGCGGGCGAGAGCGTGGCCATCATCGGCGCCTCCGGGGTGGGGAAGTCCACCCTGCTCCACCTGCTCGGCACGCTCGACCGGCCGACCGCGGGCCGGGTGCTGTGGGACGGCGCGGACGTGTCCGACTGGAGCGACGCGGCGCTGGCCAAGCTGCGCCGGACCGAGGTGAGCTTCATCTTCCAGTTCTACAACCTGCTCGGCGAGATGACCGCGCTCGAGAACGCGATGCTGCCGGCCCTGATCCAGCGGGCGAGCCTGCCCGAGGCGCGCGAGCGCGCGGCCGCCGCCCTGCACGAGGTCGGGCTGGGAGACCGCCAGGCGCATCGGCCGGGCGAGCTGTCGGGCGGCGAGCAGCAGCGGGTCGCGATCGCCCGCGCGCTCGTCGGGCGGCCGCGGGTCATCCTGGCCGACGAGCCGACCGGCAACCTCGACCCGAAGACCAGCGAGGTCATCTGGGACCTGTTCCTGCGCCTGCAGGCCGAGCACCACCTGGCCTTCGTGATCGCCACCCACAATCACGAGCTGGCCCGGAAGGCCGACCGGGGGTACCGTCTGGTCGACGGCCGAGCGGTGGCCTGGCCATGAGGCCACCAGTTTCAATGAGTTACAGCGGGGTGACGGACAGCCGGCCAAGAAATCCCTAGTCGCGCGGCGGCGGAAGGCATATACTCATCGCAGGTTTAGGAAGCATCGGGGCAGATCGTGCCCCCGGGGCGAACGACAACCCGAACTCGAGAAAGGCGCGAGGTCACCCACAGTGTTCGAGCGATTCACGGAGCGGGCGCGTCGGGTCATCATCCTGGCCAGGGAAGAGGCAGGGCGGTTCCGTCATGACTTCGTAGGGACCGAGCACATCCTCCTCGGACTCATCCGCGACGGCGAGGGCATCGCGACCGCGGTGCTGCAGCGTCTCGGCCTCCGGCTGGAGACGGTCAAGGCCGAAGTGGAGCGGGCGCTGGCCGGGTTCCCCAAGACCCTGACCTTCGGCGAGGTGCCGTTCACTCCGCAGGCGAAGCGGGTCCTCGAGCTGTCGATCGAGGAAGCGCGCCAGCTCGGGCACAACTACATCGGGACCGAGCACCTGCTGCTGGGCCTGATGAAGGAAGGGCAGTCGATCGCGGCCAAGATCCTCGAGTCGCTGGGCGCCCGCCTGGACGAGGTCCGTCAGGAGACCCTGGCCCTCCTCGGCGATCAGTACTACCCGCGGCCCAAGAAGCGCTCGCAGACCCCGGTGCTCGACGAGTTCGCCCGCGATCTCACCCAGCTGGCCCGGGAGAGCAAGCTCGACCCGGTCATCGGGCGCGAGACCGAGATCGAGCGGGTGATCCAGATCCTCGCCCGCCGCACCAAGAACAACCCGGTCCTGATCGGCGAGCCCGGCGTGGGCAAGACCGCCATCGTGGAAGGCCTCGCCCAGCGCATCGTCGGCCACGAGGTCCCGGACGTGCTGGCCCAGAAGCGCCTCCTGCAGCTGGACCTGGGCGCGCTGGTGGCCGGCACCAAGTACCGCGGGCAGTTCGAGGAGCGGCTCAAGGCGGTGATGAAGGAGATCCGCCAGTCCGAGAACGTGGTCCTGTTCCTCGACGAGCTGCACACCCTGATCGGGGCCGGAGCGGCCGAGGGGGCGATCGACGCCTCCAACATGCTCAAGCCGGCCCTGTCGCGCGGTGAGATCCAGACCATCGGGGCCACCACCCTCGACGAGTACCGCAAGTACATCGAGAAGGACGGCGCCCTCGAGCGGCGCTTCCAGCCGGTCATCGTGCGGGCGCCCTCCGTGACCGAGGCGGTCGAGATCATCAAGGGGCTCCGCCACAAGTACGAGGCCCACCATCGGGTGAAGATCACCGACGGGGCGATCGACGCGGCGGTGAAGCTGGCCGACCGCTACATCACCGACCGGCAGCTGCCCGACAAGGCGATCGACGTCATCGACGAGGCGTCGTCGCGGACCCGGCTCATGGCCCTGACCCCGCCTCCCGAGATCAAGGAGCTGGGCAAGGAAGTCGAGCGGGTGGTGCGCGAGAAGGACATGTACCTCGAGGCCCAGGAGTTCGAGAAGGCCGCCTCTCTCCGAGAGAAAGAGAAGCTGCTCCGCGGCCGCGACGAGGACATGAAGCGGGAGTGGGACAAGCGCAAGGGCAAGGGCCCGCAGACGGTCAGCGAGGAGGACATCGAGTACATCGTCTCCCGCTGGACCGGGATCCCGCTGTCCAAGCTCGAGGAGAAGGAGTCCGCCAAGCTCGCGCGCATGGAAGAGGCCCTGCACGGCCGCATCGTGGGCCAGGGGGACGCGGTGGCCGCGGTCTCGCGGGCCATCCGGCGCTCCCGCGCCGGCCTCAAGGACAGCCGCCGCCCGGTGGGCTCGTTCATCTTCCTGGGCCCCACCGGCGTGGGCAAGACCGAGCTGGCCCGTACCCTCGCCGAGTACCTCTTCGGCGACGAGAACGCGCTCATCCGGGTCGACATGTCCGAGTACATGGAGAAGTTCTCGGTCTCCCGCCTGCTCGGCGCCCCTCCCGGCTACGTGGGCTACGAAGAGGGCGGCTTCCTCACCGAGAAGGTCCGCCGTCGCCCGTACTCGGTGGTGCTCTTCGACGAGATCGAGAAGGCCCATCCGGACGTGTTCAACATGCTGCTCCAGGTGCTGGACGACGGCCGCCTCACCGACTCGGTGGGCCACGTGGTCGACTTCAAGAACACGATCCTGATCATGACCTCCAACCTCGGCACCAGCTTCATCGGCAAGCGGGTCTCGCCCGGCTTCCTGCCCGAGGGAGAGGACAGCACCCACGAGAAGATGAAGGAGCGGGTGCTCGAGGAGCTGAAGCGGGCGTTCCGGCCGGAGTTCATCAACCGCATCGACGACACGATCGTCTTCCACGCCTTGAGCAAGGAAGACATCACGAGTATCGTCCGGATGATGATCAACCGGATCAACACCCAGCTCGGCGAGAAGAGCATCCAGATCGAGCCGACCGAGGCCGCCCTCGACCTCCTGGTCGAGAAGGGGTACGACGCGACCTACGGCGCGCGGCAGCTCCGGCGCACGATCCAGAAGCTCGTCGAGGATCCCTTGGCCGAGGCCATCGTGCGCGGTCAGTTCGGCGACGGGGCCCGGATCGAGGTGGACGCGCAGGGGCAGGATCTCGTCTTCCGCGAGGTCCAGGTCGCCGAGCCCCGGCTGGCGCTGGCGGAACACTGAACCCACGCGAACGAACGCACGCCCTTCATGACCGCTCGGGGGAGATGCGCTCTCCTCATTTTTTTTGCACTCCTTCTAGGACCGTTCTCGGCCCTGGCGCAGGCTCCCACCCCGACTGACCGGCAGATCCTCGTCAAGGAGATCGGGGTCCAGGGCAACCGCCGGGTGCAGGAGGCGGTGATCCTGGGCCGGGTGGGCGCCAAGATCGGCACCCCCTTCGTCGCCAACCGCACCGCGGAGGACATCCGGGCCATCTTCAGCCTCGGCTTCTTCGACGACGTGCAGGTGAAGGTCGAGGACTTCGAGGGTGGCGTCAAGCTGACCTACATGGTGGTGGAGCGGCCGTTCGTCCGCGACATCGTCTTCGCCGGGAACAAGAAGGAGGACTCGGCGACCCTGCAGGAGAAGATCGAGCTCAAGCTGGGCAGCGTCTACAACCCGGTGGAGGTGAACAAGGGCGCCGACAAGCTCAAGGAGTACTACGAGACGGAAGGCTACTTCGAGGTCGGCATCACCCCCGAGATCGAGAAGCTCCCCGACGGGGACGTCACCGTGACCTACCGCATCGCGGAGGGCCGGCGGATCAGCATCGATCAGATCGTGATCGAGGGCGCCCAGGGGCTCACCCCCAAGCAGGTGAAGGGGGCGATGGACACCCAGGAGCGCGAGTACATCATCCTGCGGGGCACCGTCCAGCGGCAGCGACTCGACGAGGACGTGGACCGGATCATCCAGCTCTACAACGACTTCGGCTACGTGCAGGCGCGGGTGGAGTCGTCCGAGATCCAGGTCGACCGCGAGAAGGCCCGCGCCACCATCCGGATCGTGGTGGTGGAGGGGCCGCAGTTCAAGGTCGGCGGCGTGGACGTGATGGGCAACGCGGTGCTCCCGGTGGAGGAGATCCGGAAGCGGGTGGAGCTGAAGACGGGCGACGTCTTCTCCCGGACCAAGCTCCGCGACAGCGTCAAGGGGATCACCGATCTCTACAGCGCGGTCGGCCGCGCCTCCGCCGACGTGAGCCCCAACACCCTGCAGGACACGCCCGGCCGCCTGGTCAACATCGTGTTCGAGATCAACGAGGGGCCCGAGACCTACGTGGAGCGGATCAACATCTCGGGCAACACCCGCAGCGAGGAGAAGATCCTGCGGCGGGAGATCCCGATGGCGGAGGGCGACCTCTTCACGAGCCAGAAGCTCGCCCGGGCCAAGCAGCGGCTGACCAACCTCAACTACTTCGACAAGGTCAACGCGACGACCGCCCCCGGCTCCGCCAAGGACAAGGTCATCGTCAACATCGACGTCACCGAGAAGCCCACCGGCCTCTTCTCGATCGGCGGCGGCTACAGCTCCCAGGACGGCGTCCTCGGTACCCTCGACCTGTCGCAGCGAAACTTCCTCGGCAAGGGCTGGGAGGTGTTCCTCCGCCTGCGCGGTGGCGAGAACCTCCAGACCGGCACCATCGGCTTCACCGAGCCCTGGCTCTTCGACCGGCCGCTCGCGGCCGGCTTCGACATCTTCAACACCCGGCGGATCCTTCCGGACTACACCGTCAAGTCGCTCGGCGGCGACATCCGGCTCGGTCATCCCATCGGGGAGTACTCGCGCTGGAACGCGGTCTACCGGGTCAGCCAGGACCGGATCAGCGACGTCAACGAGCTGGGCAGCCCCGAGCTCATCTCCCAGGAGGGGACCCACCTCACCTCCCTGGTCGGGCTGAACCTCTCCCGGGACACCCGCGACAGCGTCTACGACCCGACCCGGGGCAGCACCGTGTCGATCGGGGTGGACTTCGCGGGCGTCGGCTTCGGGGAAAAGTTCGCCCGCAGCGTCTTCTCGACCACCTACTTCCAGCCCATGCCGTGGCTCGACCACGTCCTGAGCTTCCGGCTGATGGCGGGCTACTCCTTCGGCTGGAGCAAGGACCCGGTGCCGCTCTTCGAGCGCTTCTACCTGGGCGGCTCGAACTCCCTGCGGCAGTTCAAGTCCCTCCAGGTCTCCCCCAAGGACAACACCGGCACCCGGATCGGCGGCAACAGCGAGGTCCTGGGCACCGTCGAGTACCAGATCCCTCTTTTCTTCGGGATCAAGGCCGCCGTCTTCTACGATGTAGGGCAGGTATGGGGGCCTGACATCTCGCAGGGCACCAAGATCGACATCAGCGACCTGCGGCACGGGGTGGGGGCGGGGCTCCGGTGGAACTCGCCCTTCGGCCCCATCCGCGTCGACTACGGGATCAAACTCGACCAGAAGAAGGGCGAGAGCTTCGGCAATTTCAACTTCTCCGCCGGCTCCTCGTTCTAGCTGAGGAGGCAGCACATGAGGCAACGGATGGCAAGGTGGTGGACCGCCGCGGGCCTGGCGCTCCTGACGAGCGCCGGCGGCGCGATGTGGACCCACGCCCAGGCTCAGACTCCGGCCCCCGCCCCCGCGTCGAACGGGCGGGTGGCGATCGTGGACATCCAGCGGATCCTCGCCCGCTCGGTCGCGGGTGCGGCGGCCCGCGAGCAGCTCGAGAAGGACAAGTCGGCGATGCAGCGCCAGCTCGACGGCCAGAAGGTCGAGCTGGAGAAGATGCGGGACGAGCTCGAGAAGAAGGGACAGCTCCTCTCCGCGGACGCCCGGCGCGAGAAGCAGGACGCGCTCGAGCGCAAGGTCCGGGACGTGCGGCGCCTGGTGGACGATCTCCAGGCCCAGCTCCAGAAGAAGGAGGACGCCCTCCTCCAGAAGGTGCTCCAGGACGTGGCCGGCCTCATCCAGCGCCTGGGGAAGGAGAAGGGCTTCGCGGTGGTTGTCGAGCGGCAGCGCGCCGGCGTGCTCTACGCCTCCGTCGACGCCGATCTGACCGACGACGTCCTCAGGGCCTACGACGACCAGACCAAGAAGGCCACGAAGTAAGTGAGCGCGGGCGTCTCGTTCACGCTCGGCCGGCTCGCCGACGCGCTCGGGGCGTCGCTCCACGGTGACTCCGGGCGCGTGGTGCGCGGCGTGGCGCCGCTCGACGTCGCGGGTCCCGATCAGGTCTCCTTCCTCACCGATCGCAAGTATCTCAAGCAGGCCCAGGCGAGCCGGGCCGGCGCCCTGCTGGTGGCGCGCGACGTCACCGATCTCCCGGGCGCGCTGCTCCAGGTGGATCATCCGCAGCAGGCCCTGATCGCGCTGCTCGGGCTCTTCCATCCCGAGCCGGGCGCCGAGCCCGGCGTGCATCCGACCGCCTGCGTGGCCGCGGACGCCCGCGTCGACCGCTCGGCGTCCATCGGCCCGCTCGCGGTGGTGGAGGCGGAGGCGGTGATCGGGCCCCGCAGCCGGGTGGGGGCGCTCTCGTTCGTGGGGCGCGGCGCGGTGCTCGGCGAGGACGTCCGCCTGTACCCCCACGTGGTGGTCCGCGAGGACGTGCGCATCGGCAACCGGGTCATCGTCCACTCGGGAGCGGTGCTGGGCGCCGACGGCTTCGGCTACGCGTTCGACGGACAGGCCCACCGCAAGATCCCGCAGGTGGGCGGCCTGCGCATCGAGGACGACGTCGAGATCGGGGCCAACACCGCGATCGACCGCGCGACCCTCGGCGAGACGATCGTGCGCCGCGGCAGCAAGATCGACAACCTGGTGCAGATCGGGCACAACTGCGACGTGGGCGAGGACGTGATCCTGGTCTCCCAGGTCGGCATCGCGGGCTCGTCGCGGGTGGGCAACCGGGCCATGCTGGCCGGGCAGGTCGGCGTGGCCGACCACGTGACGATCGGGGCGGGCGCCATCCTCACCGCCAAGTCCGGTGTGCCCAACGACGTGCCGGCCGGGGAAGTGTGGAGCGGCATTCCGAGCCGGCCGACCTCGGAGCAGAAGCGCATCTGGGCGGGGGAGAGCCAGCTCCCCGAGCTGATCAAGCGGGTCCGCGCCCTCGAGAAGCGCCTGCGCGAGCTGGAGGAGCGGCGGTCGTGATCCATCCACTGCGAGCTGGAGGAGCGGCGGTCGTGATCCATCCCACCGCCGTCGTCGACCGCGGCGCGGAGCTGGCCGCCGACGTGCGCGTCGGGCCGTACTCGGTGATCGGCCCCGAGGTGACGGTGGCGGCCGGGGCCGAGATCGGCGCCCACGCGGTGCTCGAGGGCCGGGTCCGGGTCGGAGCCCGCTGCCGGATCGGGCACGGGGCGATCATCGGCGGCGTGCCCCAGGATCTCAAGTTCCGCGAGGGCACCCCGGTGGGAGTGAGCCTGGGCGACGACACGGTGGTCCGCGAGTACGTGACCATCCATCGCGCCACCCACGAGGGCCACGACACCACCGTCGGGCGCCACTGCCTCGTGATGGCCTCGAGCCACATCGCGCACGACTGCGTGCTCGGCGACCACGTCATCATGATCAACTACGCGGGCCTGACCGGGCACATCACGGTCGAGGACCGGGTGACCATCGGCGGGCTCACCGGCATCCACCCGTTCAGCCGGATCGGCGCCTACGCCTACATCGGCGGCTGCTCGAAGGTCACCCAGGACGTCCCGCCCTTCATCATGGCGGACGGCATCCCCGCGGTGGCCCGCTCGGTGAACGTGGTCGGGATGCGCCGCGGCGGCATCGACTCCGCGTCGCGCCTGAAGGTGCGGGCCGCGTTCCGGCTCCTCTACCGGTCCGGCATGGCCCCCGGCGCCGCGATCAAGCACGTGAAGCAGGAGCTGGGCGGCCACCCGCTGGTCGACCGGCTGGTCGAGTTCGTGGAGGCCTCCAAGCGCGGGGTGGTCCCGGGGGCGGACCGGACCGGTCGCGCGCGCCTCGACGCGGTCGAGGAGGAGATCTCGTGACGAACGGGACCGAGCCCAAGATCCGGGGCGCGGTGGTGGGGGCCGGCCACATGGGCCAGTACCACATCCTGGCCCTCGCCGAGATCTGGGGCGTCGAGCTGGTCGGGGTGGTGGACACCGACTTCGCGCGCGCGCAGCAGGTGGCCGCGCCCTACGGGGCGCGGGCCTTCCGCGATCACCGCGACCTCGCGGGCCTCGTCGACTTCGCCACCGTGGCGGTCCCCACCGAGCAGCACTTCGCGGTGGCGCGCGACCTGCTGGAGGCCGGCGCGCACGTGCTGGTCGAGAAGCCGATGACGTCCACCCTGGAGCAGGCCAAGGAGCTCTTCCGCCTCGCCCGCCAGCAGCGCCGGGTGCTCCACGTCGGCCACGTCGAGCGGTTCAACGGCGCGGTCCAGGAGCTGCGCAAGATCGTGGAGCGGCCGATCCTCATCGAGTCCCGGCGGCTCGGTCCCTTCGTGCCGCGCGTGCAGGACGATTCGGTGGTGATGGATCTCATGATCCACGACATCGACATCGTGCTCGGTCTCGTCGACGGGGAGCCGCGCAAGATCACCGCGGTCGGCTCGTCGGTGCACTCGGGCGCGACCGACGTGGCCAACGTGCAGATCGTGTTCGACTCGGGCGCGATGGCCACCATCACCGCGAGCCGGGCCACCGAGGAGAAGATCCGCACCCTCGCCATCACCCAGCCCGACGCCTACATCCTGCTCGACTACTCGCACCAGGACATCCAGATCCACCGGCGCGCGGCCCAGGAGTACACCCTCAACCGCGAGTCCATCCGCTACCGCCAGGCGTCCTTCGTGGAGCACCTCCTCGTGCACAAGGACAACCCCTTGAAGCTCGAGATCCGCCACCTGATCTCGGCGGTGCGGGCCGCCGACAGCAGCGGGCCGGTGGAGCTGCCCGAGGCGGACGACCTGCGATCGCTGGCCGTCGCGCTGGAGATCGAGCGGATGATCCGCGAGGGCCGGGGCGAGACCGCCTGGCCGGAGGATCTTCCGTGGAGCGTTCGCTCGGCCTGATGGCCGGGGCCGGGACGCTTCCCGGCCGCGCCGCCCTGGAAGCCCGGCGCCACGGCTGGCGCGTCGTGGCCTTCGCCTTCGAGGAGGCTCCCGGCCTGGCCGACTCCGCCGACCACGTCATCCCGTCGGTGATCACCGACATCCAGGCGGTGCTCGCGGGCCTCGCCGCCCAGCGGGTCGAGGCCGCCGTCTTCGTCGGCAAGTTCTGGAAGTCGAGCGCCTTCTCCCAGTACGACCAGGCGGACGCGGCCGGGCGCGGCCTCGCCCGCGGCGGACTCTCCGACGGAGCGCTCGCCCAGATGGTGGTGGCCACGCTCTCCGGTATGGGCATCGACGTCCTCGACCAGCGCGAGTTTCTCGCTCCGTGGCTGCTCCCCGCCGGCACGCTCTCCGCCCGCGCGCCGTCGCCCGAGGAGTGGGACGAGATCCGCGAGGGCTTCCGGCTCGCCGGTCGCCTGGCCGACGACGGCATCGGGCAGACCGTGGTGCGCGCGCGAGGGGTGACGGTGGCGGTGGAGGCGGCCGAGGGAACCGACGAGACCATCCGGCGCGGCGGCCGGCTCGCCGGACCCGGCGCGGTGGTGGTGAAGACGGTGGCCGGCTCGCACGACTACCGCTTCGACGTCCCCACCATCGGCACCGCCACGCTCGAGGCGATGGCCGAGAGCGGCGCCACCGCGCTGGCCGTCCCGGCCGGACGCGTCCTGCTCGTCGACCGCGAGCCCGTCGTGCGGCTCGCCGATCGGTCGGGAATCGCGCTGGTGAGCGCCGATGGCGGCCGCTGAGCCCGCGACGGGCCGCGCGCCGGTCATGCTCTCGGCCGGCGAGGCCTCCGGCGATCTCCACGGCGGCATGCTCTGCCGGGCCCTGCGCGAGATGGAGCCCGGGGTGCGCCTGGTCGGCATGGGCGGCGGGCACATGCGCGCGGCCGGGATGGACGTCGTCGTCGATCCGACCGCGCACGCCGCGGTCGGCACGAGCGAGGCGGTCGGCCGCATCCCGGCCCTCTACCGCGCCTACCGCGCGCTCGGGGCCCGGCTCGACGCGGAGCGTCCCCGCGCGCTGGTCCTGATCGACTTCCCGGAGTTCAACCTGCGTCTCGCGCGCCGCGCCCACCGGGCCGGGGTGCCGGTGGTCTACTTCATCCCGCCCCAGCTCTGGGCCTGGCGCCAGGGCCGCGTCCGCCAGATGGCGCGCCGGGTGAGCCGGGTGCTCGCGGTCTTTCCCTTCGAGCCCGCGCTCTACGAGCGGGCCGGCGTGCCGGTCGAGTTCGTGGGACACCCGCTGCTCGACGTGCTCCCGCTCGACCTGACCCGCGACGAGGCGCGCCGCCGCCTCCCGGCGGACCCCGGCCACTCGCTGATCGGACTGCTCCCGGGCAGCCGGCGCGAGGAGGTGGAGCGGCTGCTGCCCCCCATGCTCGAGGCGGCGCGGCGCCTCGCCGCGGCCGACGGCCGGCGACGCTTCGTGCTGGGCCTGGCGCCCACCGTGCCCCTCGAGCAGGTGCAGGCCCATCTGCGCCACGGAGGCCCCGGACCCGCGATCGAGATCGTGGCGGGCCGGACCTACGAGGTGATGGCCGCGGCGGACACGCTGCTCATCGCCTCCGGCACCGCCACCCTCGAGGCGGCGCTGCTCGGCACGCCGATGGTGCTCTGCTATCGCGTCTCCCGCACCACCGAGGTCATCGCCCGCCTGCTCGCGCGCGTGCAGTGGATCGGACTGCCGAACCTGGTGTCGGGCCGCCTGGTGGTGCCCGAGCTGATCCAGGCGCAGGTGACCGGCGAGCGCCTCGCGGCCGAGGCGACGCGGCTCCTCGACGATCCGGTGGCGGCCACCGCCCAGCGCGCGGCCCTCAAGGAGCTGCGGGCGCGGCTCGGCGAGCCCGGAGTCGGGCGGCGCGCCGCCCGCGCGGTGCTCGCCACCGCGCGGGCCGCCGACCCACGAGCACAATGAAGATCCCGGCACCGCTCGCCCTCGCGGTCGGGCCCGCCCTCGGCGCGATCGCGCTGCGCGCGCTCGCTCTCACGCTCCACGTGCGACGCGAGGAGGCCGCGGTGATGCCGTGCTGGACCGCCCGCGCGCCCATCATCTACGCGGTATGGCACGGGCGCATGCTGCTTCTTCCGCTCTACTACGGCCGCCGCGGCAGCCACGCGCTCGCGAGCCGCTCCCGCGACGGCGAGCTGGTCGCGCGCTGGATCAGCCGCTTCGGCCTCGTCCCGGTGCGCGGCTCCTCCACGCGCGGGGGCGGCGAGGCCCTGCGGCAGCTCGCGCGGGTGCTCCGGCAGGGGGGCGAGGTGGTGGTCGTCCCCGACGGCCCCACCGGCCCGCGCGAGGTCCTCAAGGCCGGCGTGATCGCGCTGGCGCGCCTCTCCGGCGCGCCGATCGTGCCGACCGCGGTCGGGGCCTCGCGCGAGTGGCGCCTGCGCTCCTGGGACGAGTTCCGCATCCCGAAGCCCTTCGCCCGCTGCGTGATCCGCTTCGGCGAGCCCATCCGGGTCCCCGCCGACGGCGACCGCGCCGCCCTCGAGGCCGCCCGGAAGGACGTGGAATCCGCGCTCCGCAGCCTGACCTGGCAGGTGGACGAGGAGGCCCGCGCCTGATGTACGCGCTCTACTCTGTCCTCCTCCGGCTTCGGCCTCCTCGCGTACCTGCCGGCCTTCCTGGTGCGCCGCCGCCGCGCCGGCTACGGCCACGATCTGCCGCAGCGCCTCGGGCGGCTCGGCGAGGGCCTGCCCGCGGAGCCGCGCGGCTGGGTGCACGCGGTCTCGGTGGGGGAGTCGGCCGCGGCGGTGCCGCTGGTCGAGGCCATCCACCGCCGCTGGCCGGAGCTCGGCCTCGTG
The DNA here is from genome assembly GCA_963841755.1 of uncultured Candidatus Rokubacteria bacterium. GTDB lineage: Bacteria > Methylomirabilota > Methylomirabilia > Rokubacteriales > CSP1-6 > CAMLFJ01. Next base: position 398,923 of record CAWJDX010000011.1, on the reverse strand, counting down.
GTCAGCACGATCACCCCGACCGGCGCGCGGATCGTGAGGGACCGGCTCGCGGGCACCGCGGTGCACCGCTACTTCCCGCTCGACCTGCCCGGCCCGGTGCGCCGCGCCCTCGACGCCGCGCGCCCGCGCTTCTTCATCGCGATCGAGACCGAGCTCTGGCCCAACTTCCTGCGCGCGCTCGCGCGCCGGCGCATCCCGTCGATGATCGCCAACGGCCGCATCTCGGACCGCTCCTTCCACCGCTACCTCCGGGTGCGCTGGCTCATGCGGCGGGTGCTCGCCGACGTCACCGTGTTCGCGATGCAGAGCGAGGAGGACGCCCGCCGGATCCTCGCCCTGGGCGCGCCGCCCTCGCGCGTGGTGGTCACCGGCAATCTCAAGAGCGATCTCGTCCCCGAGGCGGAGCCGGTCGACGCGGCCTGGCGCGAGCGCCTCGGGCTCGGCGCGACCGATCGGCTCTGGATCGCGGGCAGCACGCACCGGGGCGAGGAGGCGATCGTCCTCGACGTCTTCCTCCGGGCGCGGGCACGGTGCCCCGGCCTCGGCCTGCTGCTGGCCCCGCGCCACCCGGAGCGCGCCGGCGAGGTCGAGGACCTGATCCGCGAGCGCGGGCTCGTCCCGGTCCGGCGGAGCCGCCTGCCGGACGGGCGCGCGCCCGGCGCGGTCGTCATCCTCGACACGGTCGGGGAGCTCGCCGCGCTCTACGGGGTGGCCGAGGTCGTGTTCGTCGGCGGCAGCCTCGTGCCGATCGGCGGACACAACGTGCTGGAGCCCGCCATGCGGGGCAAGCCGGTGCTGTACGGGCCGCACACGAGCAACTTTCGCGAGGGCGCCGAGCGGCTGCAGCGGAGCGGCGGCGGCATCGTGGTCAAGGACGGCCTCGAGCTGGAGCGCGAGCTCTCGCTCCTGCTCGAGGATCCGGACCTCGCCCGGCGCACCGGCGACGCGGCCCGCGCCGCGTTCGCGGGCCGGCAGGGGGCGGTCCACGCCACGCTCGAGCTGATCGCCCTCCACCTCTGGCCCGCGCGCGGATCGGCGCCCACCCCATGACCACGCCGCGCCGCGCCCCCGAGGTCCTGCTCCGCCGCTACTGGGAAGACCCGGACACGCCGGTGGTGACCGCCGGGCTCTCCGTGCTCAGCTGGGCCTATCGCGCCGCCATCGCGGTGCGCGACCGCGCGTACCGCTGGGGCGTGCTGCCGACCGGACGGCTGCCGTGCCCGGTGGTCTCGGTCGGCAACCTGACCCTCGGCGGAAGCGGCAAGACCCCGACCGTGGAGCTGGTGGTGCGCACCCTGCTCGACATGGGCGCGATCCCCGCCGTCCTGAGCCGGGGCTACGGCCGCGTCACCCGCGGCGTGCACGTGGTGGCCGATCGCGACGGGATCCGCGCCGAGCCGCGCAGCGCGGGCGACGAGCCGCTCCTGCTCGCCGAGCGCCTGCCCGGGGTGCCGGTGGTGGTGGGCGAGAACCGGTACGAAGCCGGACGGGTCGCGGTAGAGCGCTGCGGCGCCACCGCGCTCGTGCTCGACGACGGCTTCCAGCACCGCACGCTCGCCAAGGACCTCGAGATCGTGGTGGTGCCGGGGCGCGCGCCGTGGGGCAACGCCCGCGTCTTCCCCCGCGGCATGCTGCGCGAGCCGCTCTCGGGGCTCGGCCGCGCCCACGTGGTGGTGGTGACCAATCCCTCCGGGCCGGACACGGTGGACGAGGTGACCGCCACGGTGCGTCGCCACCACGCGACCGCCGCGGTGCTGGCCGCGCGCTACCAGCTCCAGGACGCGATCGAGACGCAGCGCCACCGGCGGATCCCGGTCACCGAGCTGGCCGGCCGCCGCCTGCTCGCCTTCGCGGGGCTGGGCTCGCCCCAGGGATTCGCCGACACGCTCGACGCGGCGGGAATCCGCCGGGTCGGCTTCGCGGAGTTCCCGGACCATCACTGGTTCACCGCCGGCGACCTCGCCGAGCTCGCTCGCGACGCGCGCGCGGCCGGGGCGCAGGGACTGGTCACCACCGAGAAGGACTGGGTGCGCCTGCGCGACCTGCCGCCGCCGCCGCTGCCGCTCTGGGTGCTGCCGGTCCGGCTCGTGATCGAGTCCGGGCAGGAGACGTGGCAGCGCCTGCTCGCCGCGGTCATGTCGCCCACCGCGCTGGGGAGACCGTGCTCGTGAGCGCGCTCGACCTCGACGCGCGCACCGGCCACGTCGTGGTGCGGACCCCGAACTGGCTCGGGGACACCGTGATGGCGCTCCCCATGCTCGCCGCCCTGCGCCGGGCCGCGGGAGAGGCGCGCATCACCCTGATCGGGCGCTGGGCGCCGCTGCTCGCCGGGCAGGGAGTCGGCGACGTGCTGCTCCCGTATCCCCGCCCGCTCGCGGCGCGCCGGCGGCTCGCCCGGGCCCTGGCCGCGGATCGCCCCGACGTGGCGCTCCTGCTCCCGAGCTCGCTCGAGGCCGCGCTCGCGGCCACCCGCTGGCGCGCCCGGCGGCGGGTGGGCTACGCCACCGACGGGCGCAGCGCGCTGCTGACCGACGCCATGCCGCTGCCGGCGCCGCGCCTGCACCAGGTGGACGAGTACGCCGCCCTGCTCTCGCTGCTGGGCCTGGACGGCGCGAGCTCGGCGCCCGAGTGGAAGCTCCCCGCGTGCCCGACCGCCGACGCCGAGGTCGCGGGACTCCTGGCCGGGGCCGAGCTCGACGCCGGCGCGCCGCTCGTGGGCCTGCATCTCGGCGCCGCGTTCGGCAGCTCGAAGCTCTGGCCTCCCGAGGCCTTCGGCCGCCTCGCGCGGGAGCTGTCCGCGGGCGGCCTGTGCCCCGTGCTCCTGGGCACCGCGGAGGACGCCGCCACCGCGGCGGAGGTGGCGCGCGCCGCCGGCATGTCGCTGGCCTCGCTGGTGGGCCGCGATCGGCCCGCGCTGCTGGCGCGCCTGCTCGCGCGCTTCCGCTGCCTGGTGAGCGGGGACACCGGCGTCGCGCACCTGGCCGCCGCGGTCGGGGTGGCCACCGTGACCCTGTTCGGCCCCACCGACCGGCGCCTGACCGCGCCGCGCGGGCGCGGGGCCCGGGCCCTCGAGCGGCCGGTCCCGTGCGCGCCGTGCTTCCTGCCCACGTGTCCGATCGATCACATCTGCCTCACGCGGATCGATCCGGAGACCGTGCTGCGCGAGGTGAGGCTCGCGGTCGCGTGAAGACCGTCCTCCACACCGAAGCCTCGCCGGGACTCGGCGGCCAGGAGGTGCGCACGCTCAACGAGGCGCGCTGGACCGCCGAGCGCGGCTGGCGCGTCCTGCTGGCCTGCCAGCCGGACGGACGCCTGCTCGAGCGCGCCCGGGAGGCGGGAGTCGAGACGGCGGCCATCCGCATGCGGGGGCCGCTCGACCCGCTGGGGCTCGTCGCGCTCGTCCGTCTCATCCGGCGCGAGCGCGTCGACCTCGTGCACACCCACAGCTCGATCGACGCCTGGCTCGGCGGGATGGCGGCGCGGCTCTGCCGCGTGCCGGTGGTGCGCACGCGCCACGTCTCGATCGCGATCCGCCGGGGCCTCAACCCGGTCTATCGCTGGCTCGCCGACCGGGTCATCACGAGCGGGGAAGCGATCCGCCAGGTGGTGGTGGGCGCGGGGGCGCCGCCCGAGCGCGTGATCGCGATCCCGGCCGGGGTGAACCTCGAGGCGTTTCCGTTCGGCCGCCGGGCTCCCGACACCGCGCGCGCGCTCGACCTGGGCTCGCCGGTGATCGGCTCCGTCGCGATGTTCCGGGGCTCCAAGGGCCACCCCCAGCTCCTGCAGGCCTTCGCGCAGCTGCGCGAGAAGCGGCCCTCCGCCTCGCTCCTGCTGGTCGGCGACGGCATCCGCCGCGCCTGGGTCCAGCAGCTCGCCCAGGCCGCGGGCCTCGCGGAGTCGGTGGTCTTCACCGGCTTCCGCCCCGACGTCCCCGCGCTCCTCGCCACCATGGACTGCTTCGTGCTCGCCTCGACGCGCACCGAGGGCGTCCCGCAGGCCCTGCTCCAGGCCTTCGCGACCGGCGTCCCGGTGGTGGCGAGCCGCATCGGCGGCATCCCGGAGGTGGTCACCGACGGGGAGACCGGCCTCCTCGTGGAGAGCGACTCGGTCCCGGCGCTGGTGGCCGCGATCGGGCGCGTGCTCGACGACCCCGACGCGTCCGCGCGCCGGGCGCGGGCGGCCCGCGCGCTCGTCGAGGCGCGCTTCTCCCACGCGCGCTCGGTCGACCGGCTCCTCCAGCTCTACGAGCGAGCTGCTCGCGTGAGCGCGGAGCGGCCCCTGACCGTGCTGCACCTGGTGGCCAACCGCTGGTGGACCGGCAGCGCGGAGCCGGTGATCCGCCTGCTGACCGGCCTCCGCGCGCGCGGGCACCGGGTGCTGCTCGGGCTCATCGCGGGCGACCGCTTCGAGCAGAAGGCGCGCGAGGCGGGCCTCGAGCCCCTGCCGGGCCTCTCGCTCGAGGTGCGCGGCAATCCGGTCCACGCGCTCGGCGACCTGCGCCGGGTGCGACAGGCGGTGCGGGCCGAGCGCGTCGACGTGGTCCACGTCCACCACTCGCACGATCACTGGCTCGGGTGGCTCGGCCGCGGCCCGGCCGGCCTCGTGCGCACCTTCCACAACGCGCGCGCGGTGCGGCTCACCGGGCTCTCCCCCTGGCTCTACCGGCGCACCGACGCCCTCATCGCGGTGAGCCGCGAGATCGAGGAGCGCGGCCGCCGCGCCGGGATCCCGCCCGAGCGGCTGGTGCGGGTCGACGGGGTGGTGGACCTCGGGCGCTTCGAGGACGGCGACGGCGCCGCGATCCGCAAGGAGTTCGACCTGGGAAGCGCGCCGGTGTCGGCTGCGTGGCGCGCCTGGCGCCCCGCCGCGGGCACGAGCTCCTGATCCGCGCCTTCCAGCAGCTGCTGCCCGAGTACCCGCACGCGCGGCTGCTGCTCGTCGGCAAGGGCGAGGCCCGCGCCCGCCTGGAGACGCTCGTGAGCGACCTCGGCCTCGCGCGCGAGGTCCTGTTCGCGGGCTACCGGGACGCGGACCTCCCCGCGGTGCTGCAGGCCCTCGACGCCTTCGCCCTCATGGGCGCCGGCTCGGACGAGTCCTGCCGCGCGGCGCTCGAAGCCATGGCCGCCGGGCGGCCGGTGGTGGGCCGGCGCGTCGGCGCCCTGCCCGAGACGGTGGTGCACGGTGTCACCGGCCTGCTGGTCGACGACGATCGCCCGGAGTCGGTCGCGGCGGCCCTGCGCGTCGCTCGTGGCGCAGCCGGAGCAGGCCGCGGCGATGGGGCGCGCCGGGCGGGAGCGGGCGCGGGCGCTCTTCGGCTCCGACGCCCACGCGGCCCAGGTCGAGCGGGTGTACCGGCGCATCGTGGAGCCGCGCGAGCCGGGCCGGTGACGATCCTCCAGATCGTCTCGTGCCGCGGCTGGTCCTCCGACGCCTACTGGGCCGCGCGCGCCACCGTCGAGCTCGAGCGCGCGGGCCACGACGTCACGCTCGTCTGCAAGCGGCGCAGCGAGGCGCGCGTCATCCGCCGCGCGCGGGACGCGGGCGTGAGCCGGATCGAGACCCTGACCCTGACGAGCGGCATCGGCCCGGTGGCCGACGTGCTCGACCTGCGCCGGCTCGTCGCGTGGCTGCCCGAGGCCCAGGTCCTCCACGTCCACCGGGGCAAGGAGCACTGGCTGGCCGCGCTCGCGAATCGCATGTCCTACCTGCGCCGGCCCCTCGTCCGCACGCGGCACATCGTCCAGCCGGTGCGGCCCCACGCGCTCAATCGCTGGCTCTACGGCCACGCCACCGACCAGGTCGTCACCGTGACCGAGGCCATCCGCCGCCAGCTCGTGGCCGGAGGCCTCGGGGTGGAGCGCCGCGTGGTGACGATGCCCGGGGGAGTGGACGTGGACCGGTTCCGGCCCGACGCCGGGGCGCCGCGCGATCACGGTATCCGGGCCACGCTCGGGCTGCCGCGACGACGTGCCGATCATCGGCCTCGTGTCGGGCTTCCGGGTGATGAAGGGCCACCAGACGGTGGTCGACGCGGCGGCCCGCCTCGCCGCCGGCGGTCGCCGCTTCCACCTGCTGCTGATCGGGCAGGGGCCCTTCGTCCCGAAGGTGCGCGCCCAGGTCGAGGCGGCCGGCCTCGGCGACCGCATCTCGATCCTGGGCTTCGTGGACGACCTGCCCGCCGCGATGGCGGTGCTCGACGTCGCGCTCTACTCCGCGCTCGAGTCGGACGGGATGTCGCGCGTGCTCTTCGAGTATCTGGCCGCCGGCGTGCCGGTGGTGGCCAGTCGCGTCGGCGTCGTGCCCGAGATCCTGGAGGACGGCCGCACCGCGCTGCTGGTGCCGGCCGGGGAGCCCGGGCCCCTCGCCGACGCGATCGGCGCGACTCCTCGACGACCCGGGCCGGCGGCGCGAGATCGGCGCGGCCGGGGCGGCGCTGGTCCGCGCCCGATACTCCGGCGCGCGGCTCGCGGAGCAGCTCACCGCGCTCTACCTGTCGCTCGCGGTCGCGTCGGTCCAGCCGTCGTCGTGAAGGTCTCGGTCCTCTGCTTCGACGTCTCGGACAACGCGGTCGGGCGCGCCTGGCTCCTGGCCCGCCTGCTCGAGCCCCTCGGGGCGGTGGAGATCGTCGGCCCGCGCTTCGGCGCCGCGGTCTGGGAGCCGCTCGCGGAGGAGTCGATCCCGGTGCGCTCGCTGCCCGGCGGGCGGCTCCCGGCCTTCGCGACCCGGCTGCCCGCGCTCGCCCGGATGGCCGACGGCGACCTCCTCTACGCCTCCAAGCCCCGGCTCACCAGCGCCGGCATCGGCTACCTCGCGCGCCTGGCCGGGCACCGGCCGCTGCTCCTCGACGTCGACGACTGGGAGGTGGGCTTCTTCCTGCGCGGCGGGCCGCTGGGGCACCGTCGGGAGGGCCTTGAATCTCTCGAATCCGAGAGGTCTTACGTGGACCTGGCTCATGGAGCGCATGATGGGCCTGGCGGACGGGATCACGGTCGCCTCCCGCTTCCTCGAGCGGCGATTCGGCGGCGTGCTCATCCCCCACGTGCGCGACACCGATCGCTGGGCGCCCGGCCGCGTCGACCCCGAGCCGGCCCGCGAGCGGCTCGGCGTGGACAAGGAGCGCGTGGTCATGTTCCTCGGCACGCCCCGGGCCTACAAGGGCGTCCTGGACCTGGCCGCCGCGGTGGCCCGGATCGGCCGATCCGACGTGGTCCTGGCCCTGGTCGGCACCGACCCTGACTCGGAGACCGGGCGAGCGGTGATCGCGCAGCATCCCGGGAGCCCGGCTCATCGGCCGCGTCCCCATCGCGCAGGTCCCGGCCTATCTCGCCGCGGCGCACGTGGTGGTGGTTCCCCAGCGCGACAGCAGCGACACCCGCGGGCAGGTCCCGGCCAAGCTGTTCGACGCGATGGCCCTCGGCCGGCCGATCGTCTCGACGCGCGTGTCGATGATCCCGGAGATCCTCGAGGGCTGCGGGCTCCTCGTCGAGCCGGGCGACGTGGCCGGCCTCGCCGCGGCGATCGCCCGGCTGCTCGATCGGCCGGACGAGGCGCGCGCGCTCGGAGAGGCGGCCCGCCGCCGCGCGGTGGAGCGCTACAGCTTCGAGTCGGCCCGCGCCGCGCTGTTCCCGCTGGTGGAGCGCGTGCGCGCCCGGCGCTCGCGCGCCGGGTCGACGCACGCCCGCATGAAGCTCGGCCTGATCTGCCGGCCGTTCTCGTTCCACGGGGGCATCGAGACCGCCACCGCGGGACTGCTCGGCGCGCTCCGGCGCGAAGGGCACGCGGTCGAGCTGATCAGCACGCGACGCCAGCCCGACGTGCCGGGCGTGCCGGTGCGGCGGGTGCCGGTCCTGCGCCATCCCTCCACGCTGCGGCTCCTCTCGTTCGCGCTCGCCGCCCAGCGCGAGGCGGCGCGCCGGGGCTACGATCTGGTGCAGAGCCACGAGCGCGCGCTCCGCCAGGATCTCTACCGCGCGGGCGAGGGATGCCACCGCGCGTACCTGGCCGCGATGGGACGCCGGCCGGGGATCGATCCCTACCACCGCCTCGTCTGCGCGCTCGAGCGCCGCATCTTCCGGCTGCGGGCCGCGCGGCACGTGGTGGCGATCTCGCGGCAGGGCAAGGCCGAGATCGAGCGGCTGTACGGCACCGCGCCGTCGGCGGTCACGCTCGTCTACAACGGGGTCGACCTCGAGCGCTTCCATCCCGACAACCGCACGCGACACCGCAAGCGCACGCGCGAGAGCGCTCGGCATCGCGGAGGAGGCGTGGACGGTGCTCTTCGTCGGATCGGGCTTCGAGCGCAAGGGGCTGGGTCCGCTGCTCGAGGGCTTCGCGCGGCTGCCCGATCGCGGGCCGTCGCCTGATCGTGGCCGGCAAGGGCGACGTGGCGGGCCACCGGCGCCTCGCCGCCCGGCTCGGCCTCGACGATCGCGTGGTCTGGACCGGGCCCATGCCGGAGGTGGAGCGCCTCTACGCGGCGGCCGACGTGGTCGCGCTGCCCGCCCGCTACGAGCCGTTCGGCAACGTGCACCTCGAGGCGCTCGCCTCCGGGGTGCCGGTGCTCAGCAGCGCGCGCGCCGGGGGCTCGGAGATCGTGCGCGCGGGGGACAACGGCTGGGTGGTCGACGAGGTCGCGGCGGAGCCGATCGCGCGCGGCCTGGCCGCTCTGCGCGATGCGCCGGCCGGCGGCTTCGGCCCCCGGGCCCGCGCCTCCGTCGAGAGCTTCACCTACGCGGCGCAGGCGCGGGCCTTCACCGCGCTCTACGAGCGCCTGCGCCGCTGACCGTCCGCGCCGGCTGCGTCAAACCCTCGATTTTCATTGATCATTCGAGGGCGCAGCGCATTACACTGCGAGACAATGTCGTCCGAGCGCCGTGCGCCACGACCGGCCGTCTTCATGGACCGGGACGGCTGCCTCACCGAGGAGGTGGGCTACGTCAACCACCCGACCCGGATCCGCCTCCTGCCGCGCACCGCGGAGGCGGTCCGGCGCCTGAACGGAGCAGGCGTCCCCGCGGTGATGGTCACCAACCAGACCGGCATCGCGCGGGGCTACTTCTCGGAAGAGACCCTGCACGCCACCAACGCGCGCATGCAGGGCGAGCTGGCCGCGGCGGGCGCGCGGCTCGACGGCGCCTACGTGTGCATGCACCACCCGAGCGAGGGCCAGCCGCCGTATCGCGCCGACTGCGACTGCCGCAAGCCGCGCCCGGGCCTGCTGCATCGCGCGGCGGCCGACCTCGACCTCGACCTGACCGCCTCGGTGATGGTCGGCGACAAGTTCTCCGACGTGGCCGCCGGGCACGCGGTGGGCGCGGTGGGCGTGCTCGTGCTGACCGGCTACGGCCGCGGGGAGTGGGAGTACCACCGCCGCGGTCAGCCCGTGAAGCCGGACCACGTGGCCGAGGATCTCCTCGACGCGGTGGAGTGGGCGCTCGCCCGCACCGCGACCGGCGCGCGGGCCTGACGTGTTCCCCCTCAAGCGACTCCAGGCCGCGCTGACCCGCCTCGCCGGCCGCCGCGTGGTGGTGGTGGGCGATCTCATCGCCGACGAGTATCTCTACGGCAAGCCCGCGCGCATCTCCCGCGAGGCCCCGGTCCTCATCCTGCGCTTCACCGATCGCGAGGTGCGGCTGGGCGGCGCGGCCAACGCGGCCCACAACGTCCACGCGCTCGGCGCCACCGTGCTGCCGGTGGGTCTGCTCGGACAGGACGCGGCGGGCGACGAGGTGCACGCGCTCTTCCGCCAGGCGGGCATCGCGCACCGACGGCGTCTCCCGCGAGGCGGGACGCCCCACGCCGGTGAAGACGCGCATCATGGCCGGCGGCTACCAGGCCACGCGTCAGCAGGTGGTCCGCCTCGACCGCGAGCCGGAGGGCGGCATCGCGGGGCCGGCCGAGGCGCGGCTGATCGAGACGCTGCGCGCGGTGGGCGCCACCGCGGACGGCTTCCTCGTCTCCGACTACGGCTACGGCACGGTGACCCCGCGGATCTACGAGACGGTGCTCGAGCTCGCCCGCGCGCGCCAGGCGCCGGTGTCGATCGACAGCCGCTACGAGCTGCCGCGCTTCCGGGGCGCCACCGCGGCCACCCCGAACGAGCCCGAGGTGGAGGCGCTCACCGGGCACGAGCTGACCGACGACGCGGCGGTCGAGAAGGCGGGACGCGTGGTGCTCGAGCGGCTCGACGCGCGGCTCCTCCTGCTCACGCGGGGCAGCCGCGGCATGGCGCTCTTCGAGCGGGAGGGGCCGGTCACCTTCATGCCGATCCACGGCACCGACGAGATCGCGGACGTGACCGGCGCGGGCGACACCGTGATCAGCACCTTCACGGTGGCGCTGGCCGCGGGCACCGCGCCGGGCGAGGCGGCGTGGCTCGCCAACGTGGCCGGCGGCGTGGTGGTCATGAAGCGCGGCACCGCCACCGTGACCGTCCCCGAGCTGGCGGCCGCGCTCGCGAGCGATGGCGGCCGTCGTCAGCGTTGACGAGGCGGGCCGTCTCGCCGCCGGCTGGCGCGCCCAGGGCAAGCGCCTGGTCCTCGCCAACGGCTGCTTCGACCTCCTGCACGTGGGCCACGTGCGCTACCTGCAGGCCGCCCGCGCCCTCGGCGACGCGCTGGTGGTCGGGCTCAACTCGGACGCCTCGGTGCGCCGGCTCAAGGGGCCGGGCCGCCCGGTGATGCCGGCGGTGGAGCGCGCGGAGCTCCTGGCCGCGGTGAGCGGCGTCGACGCGGTGGTCGTCTTCGAGGAGGACAGCGCCGACGCCCTCATCGAGCGCCTGCGCCCCGACGTGCACGCCAAGGGCACCGACTACACGGAGCAGAGCGTGCCCGAGCGCGCGACGGTGGCCGCGGTCGGGAGCCACCGTGGCCATCGCGGGCGATCCGAAGAGCCACTCGACCAAGGACCTGATCGCCACCATCCTGACCCGCTTCGGCCGGACGCCCTCGCGATGACCGCTCCGGGTGCGGGCGCGAGGGAGCCGGGGCGCATCTCGGGGCCCGCGCTCCTGAAGATCGCCATCGTGAAGCTGTCCTCGCTCGGCGACGTCATCCACGCGCTGCCGGTGGCGCGCGCGCTGCGCCGCGCGCGGCCGGGGCTCCACCTCACGTGGATCGTGGAGGCGCGCGAGTACGCGCTGCTCAACGGCCATCCGGACCTGGACGTGGTGGTGCCGGTCGACACCCGGCTCTGGCGCCGGCTCATCTGGCGGCCGGCCGGGGCGCGCCAGGTGCTGGGCAAGGTGAGGCGGCTCAGGAGCCGCGTCCGCGCGGCCCGGTTCGACGTGGCCATCGACCTGCAGGGGCTGATGAAGAGCGGGCTGCTCACCGCCTACACCGGCGCGCCGCTGCGCATCGGCTTCACCGCGGATCGCTGCCGCGAGCGCCTCAACTGTCTCTTCACCAACCGGCGCGTGCGCCCGCCCGCGAGCGCGGTGCACGTGGTGGATCAGTACCTGTCGCTGCTCGGGCCGCTCGGCGTCGTCCCCGGCCCGGTCGAGTTCCACGTGCCGATCCCGGCCGCGGCCGAGCGCCGGATGGAGGACTTCCTGGGCGAGCAGGGGGTGAAGAGCCGCGACGCCCTGGTCGCGATCAATCCGGGGGCCGGCCGCGCCGACAAGCAATGGCCGGTCGCGCACTTCGCCGCGCTGGCCGAGCAGCTGGCCCAGGAGCCGAACACGCGCGTCCTGCTGCTGTGGGGACCGGACGAGATCCACATGGCGCGGCAGATCCGGGACGGCATGCAGGCGCGCGCGATCCTGGCGCCCCCCACCGACCTCCACGAGCTGGGCGCGCTGCTGCGCCGGTCGTCGCTGATGGTGGCCAACGACACCGGCCCGCTGCACCTGGCCGCCGCGCTCGGCACGCCGAGCCTCGGCCTCTTCGGCCCCACCCGCGCCGAGCGCAACGGGCCCTACGGGCCGCTCGGCCGCGGGGTCCAGAGTCCCGACGGCACCATGGCCGGCCTCCTCCCGTCGGTCGCGGTGGAGGCGGCGCGGGCGCTCCTCGCGAAGCGGAGCGCCGGGTGAGCCGCCTGACCGTGACCGTCATCGCCTGGAACGAGGAGGAGCGCCTGCGCGCGTGCCTCGAGAGCGTGGCGTGGGCCGACGAGATCGTGGTGGTCGACGCGGAGTCCGCCGACAAGACGGTGCAGATCGCCCGCGAGTTCACCGACAAGGTCTCGGTGCGCGTGTGGCCCGGCTTCGCGATCCAGAAGAACTTCGCGATCGAGCAGGCCACCGGGGACTGGATCCTCTCCCTCGACGCCGACGAGCGGGTGACCCCGGAGCTGCGCGAGCGCATCCGGGTCATCCTCGAGGAGGACGGCCCCGCCGACGGCTACGCCATCCCGCGCCGCAACATCTTCTGGGGCGCCTGGGTGCGCCACGGCGGGCTCTACCCCGACTACCAGCTCCGGCTCTTCCGGCGGCGGGCGGGGCGCTTCGTGGAGAACGCGGTCCACGAGTCGGTGACGGTGACCGGACGGGTGGACACGCTCGCCGAGCCGCTGCTGCACCACTCCTATCGCGACCTCGAGGACTTCGTGCGCCGCTCCAACCGCTACTCGACCCTCTCGGCCCAGGACTGGATCCGGCGGGGGAAGGGGGCGGGCCTGCTCGGCCTCGTGACTCGTCCGCTGGGGCGCTTCTTTTCCATGTACATTGTTCACCGGGGCTTCCTGGACGGCTGGCGGGGGTTCGTGCTGGCGGTCCTGTACGGCGAGTACGTGTTCCTGCGCATGGCCAAGGTGTGGGAGACGCAGCGGGGGCCGAAGCCCGGAGGGAGTGACTAGAAGATCATGACGCCTTCGCGGGACCGCGTGCTGTCGGGAATGCGACCGACCGGCCAGCTCCACCTCGGGAACTACCTGGGGGCGCTCGAGAACTGGGTCAAGCTCCAGGACCAGTTCGACTGCTTCTACTTCGTGGCCAACTGGCACGTGCTGACCACCAGCCCGGGCGACATCCAGGCGGTGCCGGGCGACACCATCGAGATGGGCGCGGACTGGCTCGGGGCCGGGCTCGACCCGGAGCGGTCGACCCTCTTCATCCAGTCCCTGGTGCCGGAGCACGCGGAGCTGCACCTGCTCTTCTCGATGGCGACGCCGGTGACCTGGCTCGAGCGGGTCCCGACCTACAAGGAGATGGTGGAGCAGCTCGGCATCGAGTCGCCGTCCTACGGCCTGCTCGGCTATCCGCTGCTCCAGGCGGCCGACATCCTGATGTACAAGGCGCACTGGGTCCCGGTGGGCGCGGACCAGGTGCCGCACATCGAGCTGACCCGCGAGGTCGCGCGCCGGTTCAACAACATCTGGAAGGCGGTGTTCCCGGAGCCGCAGGCCAAGCTCACCGAGATCCCCAAGGTGCCGGGCACGGACGGGCGGAAGATGTCGAAGTCCTACGGCAACGCCATCTACCTGTCCGACACCTCCGCGGAGATCACCGCGAAGATCAAGCCGATGGTGACGGATCCCGCGCGCAAGCGGCGCACCGATCCCGGCAACCCCGACGTCTGCCCGGTGTTCGACCTCCACCGCATCTTCACCCCGGAGGGGCCGCGCGAGGAGTGCGCGACCGGCTGCCGCACCGCCGCGATCGGGTGCCTCGACTGCAAGGGCGTGCTGCTCCAGCACATGCTGCCCCCGCTGGCCCGGATCCGGGAGCGCCGCCAGCACTACGTGGAGAAGCCCACCGAGATCGTGGAGATCCTCCACGAGGGCACCAAGCGCGCGCGCCGGGTCGCGATCGAGACCATGACCGAGGTCCGCGAAGCCATCAAGCTCGAGCCATGACGCAAGAAGCCACTACCCAGCCGACCACCGGCCCGGAGCCGGCGGGCCTGACCGTCCGCGTCGAGTCATTCGTCGGCCCGCTGGACCTGCTCCTCCATCTCTGCCGCACCAACGAGATGGATCTCTCGCGGCTGTCGCTGCGCACGATCACCGACCAGTACCTGTCCCACCTGGAGGCGGTTCGCTTCCAGGATCTCGAGATGGCGGGCTCGTTCATGGTCATGGCCGCGACCCTGATCTACCTCAAGTCCAAGCTCCTGCTGCCGGCCGACCCGAACGACCAGGAGGAGGCGCTCGACGAGGAAGGGGAGCTGCTCAAGCGCGAGCTGGAAGAGCGCCTGCGCGAGTACGCGCGGGTGAAGGCGCTCGGCGGCTGGCTCTCCGAGCGCGAGGCCGAGCAGACCCTCGTCTACGGCCGCACCACCGCGGAGCTGCCGCCCCCGGAGGACATCCCGCTCGAGGACCTCTCGGTGCACCTGCTGCAGCGGGCGATGCAGCGGCTCATCGAGGACCAGAAGCGCCGGGTGCCGCGACAGGTCGAGCCCAACCCGCTCTCGGTGCTGGAGCGCATGAGCGAGATCCTCGACCTGCTGCGCAGCACGTGGTCGCTGCTCTTCTCCTCGGTGGCGGGCGCGGAGCGGCTGCGCGCGGAGTGGGTGGTCACCCTCCTGGCCCTGCTCGAGCTGGTGCGCCTCGGCCAGGCGCGGGCCCGCCAGGCCGACCTGTTCGGCGAGATCGTGATCGAGCGGAACGCGGTCAGCGTGCGCGAGCCCGCCCGGCTGGCGGAGGCGGACGAGGAGTCGCGGCCCGACGCCGACGCGGGCGTCGAGACGCTCGCCGCCGAAGCCCCGCGCGACTCGATGCCGGCCGAGGACGCGCCGCGCGCGGCCGCGACGCCCCCACCGGACGACGAACCCCGAACCGAACAGGGGGACCCCCTGAATGCCTGAGCCCATCGACGTCGTCGAAGCCCTGCTCTTCGCCTCCGACACCCCGGTGGAGGCCGAGCGCATCCAGGAGGTGCTCGATCTCGAGTCGGCCGCCGCGGCCCGCGAGATCGTGGAGGGCCTGCGGGTGCGCCTCGACGCGGAGGGCCGCTCGCTGCAGGTGATGGAGGTGGGCGGCGGCTTCCGCCTGGTGACGCGGCCCGAAGTCGCCCCGTGGCTCGTCAAGCTCGCGCGCAGCCGCACGCGCTCGCGCCTCTCGCGCCCCGCGCTCGAGACCCTCGCCATCATCGGCTACCGCCAGCCGGTGTCGCGCCCCGAGGTGGACGCGGTGCGGGGAGTGAACTCGGACGCGGTGCTCGACAACCTGCTCGAGCGCCGGATGATCCGCATCGCGGGCCGCAAGGAGTCGCCGGGGCGCCCGTTCCTCTACGAGACCACGCGCGAGTTCCTGGTCGCCTTCGGCCTGCGCGATCTGGGCGATCTGCCGAAGGTGGAAGGCGAGCTGATCGTGCCCGAGCTCGCGCAGGCCGCCGCCGCGCAGCTCGGCGAGCCCGGGCCGGAGGAGGAGATCACCGCTGCCCCCGATTCGCCTCAGCAAGATCCTGGCCCAGGCGGGGATCGCGTCTCGACGAGCGGCTGAGTCGCTGCTCGCGGAGGGCCGCGTCACCGTCAACGGGCAGGTCCGGCTCGAGCCGGGCGCCCAGGCGGATCCCGAGACCGACCGCATCACGTTCGACGGGCGCGCGCTGCCCGCCCGCGCGCCGCTCCAGCACGTCCTCCTGCACAAGCCGCGCGGCTACGTGACGACCCGGAGCGATCCCGACGGCCGGCCGGTGGTGATCGACCTGCTGCCGCCCGCCGCCGCGGCGGTGGTCTATCCGGTGGGGCGGCTCGACTTCGACGCGGAGGGGCTGCTGCTGCTCACCAACGACGGCGAGCTCGCCAACCGCCTCCTCCACCCGCGCTACGAGATCCCGCGCGTGTACGAGGTGGAGGTGGAGGGGCACGTGGCGGAGGCGGATCTCCCGCGCTGGCGCCGCGGCGTCGCCCTGGACGACGGCCCCGCGGTGCCCCGGGCGGTGACGCGGCTCGCCGCGCGCGGAGACGGGAGCCGCCTGCGCGTCACCTTCGCGGAGGGGCGATACCGCGAGGTGAAGCGCTACTGCAAGGCGCTCGGACATCCGGTGCGCCGCCTCAAGCGCGTGCAGTTCGGGCCGCTTCGCCTGGGGGGGCTCGCGCCGGGCGGGCACCGGGCGCTGACCCGGGCCGAGCTCGCGGCCCTGAATGACTTGCGTGGGGGGTAGCGATCTCCTATACTCGTGCGGGTTGCGTGACCGACGTGCTTCAGGAGCCCCCGATGAACCTGGACGATTGGCGATCCAGGATCAATAACCTCGACGACGAAATCCTCAAACTCCTCAACCAGCGCGGTACCGCCGCTCTCCGGATCGGCGAGCTCAAGAGGCAGCAGGATCTCCCGTACTTCAGCCCCGAGCGCGAGGCCCAGGTCCTCGACCGCCTTGTCGCGCTCAACGACGGACCGCTCGGCGCCGACGCCATCCGGGTGATCTGGCGCGAGATCCTGTCCGCCTCCCTCGCCCTCGAGCACCCGCTGCCCATCGCCTACCTGGGCCCGCCCGGCACCTTCACGCACCAGGCGGCCACGCGCCGCTTCGGCTCCTCCGCCCAGCTGCTGCCGGTACACACCATCGCCGAGATCTTCGACGAGGTGGAGCGCGGGCGCGCCGAGTACGGGGTGGTGCCGGTGGAGAACTCCACCGAGGGGGCGGTCAACGTGACCCTCGACCGCCTGATCGACTCCGACGTGACGATCACCGGCGAGATGACCCTCGACATCTCGCAGCACCTGATCTCGCGCGCCACCGATCTCGCGGGGGTGAAGGTGGTCTGCTCGCACCCGCAGGGCCTCGCCCAGTGCCGGGCCTGGCTCGCCGCGCACCTGCCGGAGGCGACGACCGAGGAGACCGCGTCGACCTCGGGGGCGGTGGAGCGGGCGCGCGACGACGCCACGGTGGCCGCCGTCGCCTCCGACATGGCCGCGACCGTGCACGGGGTGCCCATCCTGCGACCCCGCATCGAGGACAACCCGTCCAACTCGACCCGCTTCCTCGTCATCGGTCGGAAGACGGTGCCGCCCACCGGGCGGGACAAGACGTCGATCCTCTTCTCGATGAAGAACGAGCCCGGGGTGCTCTACAGCATCCTCCAGCCCTTCGCCACGCGCGGGCTGAACCTCACCAAGATCGAATCGCGCCCCACCAAGCGGCGCCCCTGGGAGTACGTGAACTTTCTCGACTTCGAGGGTCACTGCGAGACCGCCAACGTCCGGGACGTGCTGGACGAGGTCCGGGAGCGCTGCCAGTTCCTGAAGGTCCTCGGCTCCTACCCGGCGGTGTGAAGGAGCAACGAATGAGTGTGTCCTGGGAATCCCTCGCCAACGATCACATCCTGGGCATCGCGCCCTACGAGCCCGGCAAGCCCATCGAGGAGCTCGAGCGCGAGCTCGGCATCCAGCGACGTCATCAAGCTCGCCTCCAACGAGAACCCGCTGCCCCCGTCGGACCGGGTCATGAAGGCGATGCAGACCGCGCTCACCCACATCAACCGCTATCCGGACGGCAGCGGCCACTATCTCCGCCAGGCCATCGCCCGGAAGCAGGGCCTCACGAGCGACCACATCATCCTCGGCAACGGCTCCAACGACCTCATCGAGCTGATGGTGCGGGCCTTCCTGCGCTCCGGCGAGGAGGCGGTCATCCCGCACCCCTCGTTCGTCGTCTACCCGATGATCGTGCAGGCGGTGGGCGGGATCCGGGTGGTGGTGACGCTGAAGGACCAGCGCCTCGACCTCGAGGCGATGGCGCGCGCGATCACCCCCATGACCAAGATGGTGTTCATCGCGAACCCCAACAACCCCACCGCGACCATCGTGACCGCGGACGAGGTCGAGCACTTCATGGACCGGGTGCCCGACAAGGTCATCGTGGTCTTCGACGAGGCCTACATCGAGTTCGCCCAGGGGCCCGACTTCCCCGACGCGCTCGCCTACCTCAAGCAGGGGCGGAAGGTCGCGGTGCTCCGCACCTTCTCGAAGGCGGCGAGCCTGGCCGGCCTGCGGGTGGGCTACGCGGCGGCCGATCCGGACTGCATCGCGCTGCTCAACCGCATCCGCCAGCCCTTCAACGTCAACTCGGTGGCCCAGGCCGCCGCGCTCGCCGCGCTGGAGGACGACTCCCACGTGCGCGAGTGCCTCAGCATGATCGACGCGGGCCGCCACTACCTGGTCCAGGAGTTCAGCGCGATGGGGCTCAAGTACGCCCCGTCGCGCGCCAACTTCATCCTGGTCGACGCGGGGCGGAGCGCGAGCGAGGTCTTCCACTGGCTCCTCAAGGAGGGCGTCATCGTGCGCCCCATGACGAGCTTCGGGATGGAGAGCGCGCTGCGCGTGACCATCGGCACGCCGGAGGAGAACCGCCGGTTCGTGAAGGCGCTCAAGAAGGTCCTGGCCGGAGCCAAGGGCGCGTGATCCGTCGTCTCGCTCTGGTCGGTCTCGGGCTCCTGGGCGGATCGGTGGCGAAGGCCGCGCGCGCCCTGGGCCTGGCCGACGAGATCGTGGCGGTGGGGCGCGACCGCGAGCGGCTCGAGCCGGCCCGGCGCGACGGGGTGGTGGATCGCGTCACCACCGATCTCGCGGAGGGGGTGGGCGACGCCGACTTCTGCCTGCTCGCCACCCCGGTCGCGACCCTCGCCGCGCTCCTGCCCGCGGTGTGGCGCGCGCTGCCGTCGGACGCGGTGCTCACCGACGTGGGCAGCACCAAGGCCGCCATCGTGCACGCGGCGGAGCGCCTCGGCGAGCAGCGGCCGCTCGCCTTCGTGGGCAGCCATCCCATGGCCGGCTCGGAGCAGGCCGGCTACCGGGTGTCGCGCCAGGATCTCTTCCGGGGCGCGACCGTGATCCTCACCCCCACCGAGCGGACCGACTCGCACGCGGTCAAGCGGGTGGGGGAGTTCTGGGAAGCCCTCGGCGGGCGCCTCGTCACGCTCGATCCGCTGACCCACGACCGGGCCACCGCCGCCATCAGCCACCTGCCGCACCTGGTGGCCGACGCGCTGGTGGACGCGGTGGTGCGCATGGACCCGCGCTTCTTCGAGGTGGCCGGGCGCGGCTTCAAGGACACCACGCGGATCGCGGCCTCGGACGCCCGCATGTGGCGCGAGATCTTCCAGGAGAACCGCGCCGGCCTCGCCGAGGCCCTCGCCGCCTTCCGCGCCGCCCTCGATGACCTGGAGGGACTCCTCGCGACCGGGGACGTCCCCGCGATCGAGGGGGCGCTCGACCGGATCCGCCGCGTCCGCGAGGGGGTTGCTTGAGCCTCCGCGTCACCCGCGTGGCGCAGCGCGTGGGCGAGATCGCGGGGCCCGGCGACCGGTCCGCCCGGCGGTGCGCGGCGGCCTCGTGAAGCGCGACGGGGAGCGGCGGGACATCGTGATCACGATCGACGGACCGGCGGGCGCGGGCAAGTCCACCGTGGCCGCCGCGCTCGCCCGGCGCCTCGGCTTCACCCTCATCGACACCGGGGCGCTCTACCGCGGGCTCGCGTGGGCCGCGCGGGAAGCCGCGGTGCCCCTCGAGGAGGGTCCCGCGCTGCGCGGCCTCCTCGACCGGACGAGCGTGCGGCTCGACGGGGGGCGCGTGCTCGTCGACGACCGCGACGTGACGGTCGACATCCGCACCCCCGCGATCAGCCAGCTCACGTCGCGGTTGACGACGCTGGCCTCGGTGAGAGATAAGATGACGCCCATCCAGCGCAGCCTGGCCGCCCCCGGGGCCGCCGTCCTCGAAGGACGCGACACCGGCAGCGTGGTGTGGCCGGAGGCCGAGGTGAAGTTCTATCTCGACGCCGACCTCGACACTCGCGCCCGGCGGCGGCGCGACGAGCTCGCCGCGCGCGGCGCTCGACACCGCGCTGGAGACGGTGCGGGACGACATCGCGCGACGCGACCGGCAGGACATGGAGCGCGCGCTGGCCCCGCTGGTGAAGCCGGAAGGCGCGGTGGTGGTGGACACCACCGGGCTGGGCATCGCGGAGGTCGTGGATACGCTGCTACGGGTGGTGGAGCCGGCGAGATGCTGTACGCGATCCTGAAGCCGATCGCGGTGGCGCTGATGCGCCTCCTGTTCCGGCTCGAGGTCGTGAGCGCGGGGCTGGTGCCCGCCACCGGCCCGGTGCTCATCGTGTCCAACCACGTGAGCCTGCTGGACCCGCCGCTGGTCGGCGGCGCGGCCCCGCGCCCGCTCTTCTTCATGGCCAAGGAAGAGCTCTTCCGCATCCCGCTCTTCGGTCGGCTCATCCGCAGCCTGAACGCCCGGCCGGTGCGCCGGGACGGCTCGGACACGCGGGCGCTCAAGGCGGCCCTCGCGCAGCTCGAGGAAGGCCACGCCCTGCTGGTGTTCCCGGAGGGCACGCGGGGCGAGGAAGGGCAGCCCCTGCGCGACGGCAAGCCCGGGGTCGGCATGCTGGCGGTCCTGAGCGGGGCGCCGGTGGTGCCGGTGTACGTGTCGGGGAGCGGGGCGGCGCTGCCGCGCGGGCGGACGCTGCCGCGGCCGGCCCGGGTCCGGGTGACCTTCGGGCCGCCGCTGACGTTCAAGCGCGCGAGCAAGAGCGAGGGGCCCCGGGAGGGCAAGAGAGCGGGTGACGAAGGGCGCAAGGAGGCGTATCGTGAAGCGGCCCAGGAGATGATGCGGGCGATCGGTCAGCTCCGGGACCAGCAGGTGAAGTCCTGAGGCACGGCTGGGATGCCGACCGCGGCAAGAGCGCGCGGCCGGCAAAATAGATTCTAAGGAGAGGTGGAGTCATGGAGACCGAAAACCGGAAGTCGAAGACCCTCGTCGGCGTATCGAAGGAGGTGGACGCCACCGAGGAGAGCATGGAGTACTGGTTCAACCGAGGCGTGAGCGACGTCGAGGAAGGTGAGGTCGTACGCGGCCGCGTGGTCGAGGTGCGCGACAGCGAGATCCTCGTCGACATCGGCTACAAGAGCGAGGGCACGATCCCGATCGAGGAGTTCCGGCACGCGGGCAGCCTGCCCAAGGTCGGCGAGGAGATCGAGGTCTACCTCGAGTCCAAGGAGGACAACGAGGGGCTGATCGTCCTCTCCAAGGACAAGGCCGACAAGATCAAGGTCTGGGACCAGATCTCGAAGGCCCACGACAGCGGCACCCCGGTCGAGGGCCGGGTCGCCGAGGTGGTCAAGGGCGGCCTCGCGGTCGACGTGGGGGTGCGCGCGTTCCTGCCCGGCTCCCAGGTGGACCTGCGTCCGGTCAAGAACCTGGCCGCGATGGTGGGCCAGACGATCCGGGCCAAGGTGATCAAGCTCAACCGGCGGCGCGGCAACGTGGTGCTCTCGCGGCGCGCGGTGCTGGAAGAGGAGCGCGAGGAGAAGAAGAAGCACACCCTGTCGGTGCTGGCCGAGGGCATGGTCCTCACCGGCACCGTGAAGAACCTGACCGACTACGGGGCCTTCATCGACCTGGGCGGCATCGACGGGCTGCTGCACGTCACCGACATGTCGTGGGGTCGGGTCGGGCATCCCTCCGAGATCTTCCAGATCGGCGACCAGGTCGAGGTGGTGGTGCTGCACTTCGACCGCGAGACCGGCCGGGTGTCCCTCGGCTACAAGCAGAAGTCGTCCGACCCGTGGGCCAACGTCGACGACCGGTATCCGGTCGGGGCCAAGGTCAGCGGCCGCATCGTGAGCCTCACCAACTACGGGGCCTTCGTGGAGCTGGAGCCCGGGGTGGAGGGCCTCGTGCACGTCTCGGAGATGTCGTGGACGCGGCGGGTGCGTCATCCCTCGAAGCTCGTCAACGTGGGGGACCCCGTCGAGGTCATGGTGCTCGAGGTCAACAAGGCCACCAAGCGGATCTCGCTCGGCATGAAGCAGGTGGAGAGCGATCCGTGGGCCACCATCACCGAGCGCTACCAGCCCGGCAATCGCGTGCAGGGCAAGGTGCGCAACCTGACCGACTTCGGCGCCTTCGTGGAGCTGGAGCCGGGGGTGGACGGGCTGCTGCACATCTCGGACATGTCCTGGACCCGCAACATCGGGCATCCCTCCGAGCTGCTCAAGAAGGGTCAGCCGATCGACACCCAGATCCTCAACGTGGATCGCGACAACAAGCGCATCTCGCTCGGGCTCAAGCAGATCCAGCCCGATCCGTGGGACAGCGTGGCGTCGCGCTACCCGATGGGCTCCCGGGTCACCGGCAAGGTGGTGCGCCTCACCGACTTCGGCGCCTTCGTGGAGCTGGAGCCGGGGGTGGACGGGCTCCTGCACATCTCGCAGATGTCGAACCGGCCCATCGCCACCCCGGCCGACATCCTGAACGTGGGCGACGAGCTCACCCTCATGGTGATCCGGGTGGATCCCAACGAGCGCCGCATCGGGCTCTCGCTCAAGGAGCTGGCCGCGGTCATCGAGGAGCCGGCGCAGGCGGAAGGGCGGGGCCGTCACAAGGGCCGCAAGCGGCGCGGCGGTGACGACTACGACGACGAGGAGTAGTCGCGGGTGGCATCCCGCGGGCGGGTCGCCCTCATCGCTCTCGGCGTGGGGGCGGCCGTCCTCGTCGTGTTCGTGGTCACCATCTGGCTGCTCATCGCGGTGACCGATGACGGCCTCCCCGGCGGCGCCAAGGTGGCCGTCGTGGAGGTCGAGGGGATCATCGGGGCCGACGCCGCGCGCGGCCTCGACACCGACGGCGTCATCCGCGTGCTCGGCGAGTACCGCGACGACCCCGCGGTCCGGGCGGTGGTGCTCCGGATCAACAGCCCGGGCGGCGTGGTCGCCCCCACCCAGGAGATCTTCACCGCGGTCCGCCGCCTGCGCGAGGCCAAGAAGCCGGTGGTGGCGTCGCTCGGCTCGGTGGCCGCCTCCGGCGGCTACTACGTGGCGGTGGCCGCCGACCGCATCTACGCGAGCCCCGGCACCCTGACCGGCTCGATCGGCGTGGTCATGCAGCTCGCCAACCTCGAGGGGCTCCTCAAGAAGGTGGGCGTCGAGTACGTGGTGGTCAAGGCGGGCGCCTACAAGGACGTGGGCAACATGGCGCGCGCCATGACCCCGGAGGAGCGCCGGATCTTGCAGTCGCTCCTCGACGACGTGTACGACCAGTTCATCAGCGCGGTCGCCGACGGCCGCGGGCTCGATCCGCAGGCGGTGCGGGCCTTCGCGGAGGGGCGCATCTACTCGGGCCGCCAGGCCCAGAGCCTCAAGATGGTCGACGATCTGGGCGGTCTCGAGGACGCCATCGAGGCGGCCGCCAAGATGGCGGGCCTGCCGGCGAAGCCCAAGGTCATCTACCCGCGGCGGCGGTTCTCGCTGCGCGAGCTGCTGCGCAACGAGCTGGGGCTCGGCCCGGTCTCGCGCATCCTGCCCTCCCTCGAGACCCTCCGCACACCGCTCTACCTGATGCCGTGACCGGCCCGGGGTGGGGGGTGCCGGCTAACTACCCAGCCTGCTTGACTAAGTTTCACCTGCCATGGTACGGTCGCTTCCGTGGATCGGGCCGGACCGCCGATGGTCACGACGGCCCGGGATCAGTGTCGGCCCTTCGAAGGGAGTCGCCATGACGAAAGCGGAGCTGATCGAGGAAGTCGCGAAGGTCGCGAGCTTGACCAAGAAGGAAACCGAGCTCATCGTCAACACCGTGTTCGACAACATCACGGATGCGCTCGGCAAGGGAGACAAGGTCGAGCTGCGGGGCTTCGGGAGCTTCCGCATCCGCCACCGCAACTCCCGCAAGGGGCGCAACCCCAAGACCGGCGACAGCGTGAGCGTCCCCGAGAAGCGCGTCCCGTTCTTCAAGGTCGGCAAGCGCCTCCGCGAGCTCGTCAACACCTAGTCGAGTGCAGCAGCTCTGGGCCCCCTGGCGGATGGCGTACGTCTCGACCGCCGGTGGCCCCGAGGCCGCGTGCGTGTTCTGCGCCGCGCTGGCCGTCGGTGACGATCGACGCGCGCTCATCCTCAGGCGCGGCCGCCTCGCGTTCCTGATCCTCAACGCCTTCCCCTACGCCTCCGGGCACCTGATGGCCGTCATCACCCGCCACGTCGGCACGCTCGAGGCCGCGACCGCGGAGGAGCTGGCCGAGGCCATGGCCCTCCTCCAGTCCGCCTCCCGCGCCCTCGGCACCGCCTACCATCCGGACGGCTTCAACGTGGGATTGAACCAGGGTCGCGTGGCGGGGGCGGGAGTGCTCGGCCACCTGCACCTGCACCTGGTCCCGCGCTGGAACGGCGACACCAACTTCATGCCGGTGATCGGCGAGACGCGCGTGCTGCCCGAGGCCCTCGAGGCGACCTACGACCGCCTGGCCGCCGCGCTCGCTCCGTGAGGGAAGCCGCCGAGCTCACGCCCATGATGCGGCAGTACGGGGAGCTGAAGCGCCGCTTCCCCGACTACCTGCTGCTGTTCCGCCTGGGCGACTTCTACGAGCTGTTCAACGACGACGCCCACGTGGCGTCCCGGCTGCTCCAGATCACCCTGACGTCACGGCAGAAGGGCGAGGGGGCGATCCCGATGGCGGGCATCCCGCACCACGCCGCCGACGGCTACATCGCCCGCCTCATCCGCGCCGGCCAGAAGGTGGCGGTGTGCGAGCAGCTCGAGGAGCCGGCCAAGGGCCGCAAGATCGTGCGCCGCGACGTGGTGCGCGTCATCACCCCGGGCACGATCACCGACACCCAGTTCCTCGACGGCGCCCGCAACAACTTCCTGCTCGCGGCGCACGCGACGTCCTCCGCGGTGGGCGTCGCGCTGGTGGACGTCTCCACCGGCGACTTCTGGGTGGGCGAGGAGCCGGGCGCGGGCGACGCGCTGCTGGAGACCGCGCTGCTGCGCCGCCCCGCCGAGATCCTGATCGCCCAGAGCGCGGAGCCCGGGTGGGTGGCCCGGTGGGCGCCGCCCGGCATCCCGCTGACCCGCGTGGACGGCGGCGCCTTCGGGGCCCGCGCCGCGCGCGAGGTGCTCGAGGCCCACTTCCGGGGCGCGAGCCTCGACGGGCTCGGGGTGGGCGGGCTCACCGCGGGGCTCCAGGCCGC
The DNA here is from genome assembly GCA_963841755.1 of uncultured Candidatus Rokubacteria bacterium. GTDB lineage: Bacteria > Methylomirabilota > Methylomirabilia > Rokubacteriales > CSP1-6 > CAMLFJ01. The sequence continues at coordinate 374,066 of CAWJDX010000011.1, read as the reverse complement.
GGGCGCGGCGGTGGCCTACGTGCGCGAGACCCAGGGCGACTCGCTGGCCCATCTCACCCGGGTGCAGCGCCTGGTCACCGGGGAGGCCATGCTGCTCGACCCGACCGCGGTGGGCACGCTCGAGCTGTTCGAGACGGCCCAGGAGCGGACCACCAAGGGCTCGCTCTTCGCCACCCTCGACTCCACCAGCACCCCCATGGGCGCCCGGCTGCTCCGCCAGTGGATGCTGCGGCCCCTGCTGGACCGGGAGGGCATCCTCCGCCGCCAGGAGGCCGTGGGGGCCCTCGTGGACGCTCCCGCAGCCCGGGAGGGCCTGCGGCAGCGGCTGGGCGGGGTGGGGGACCTCGAGCGGCTCACCAGTCGCGCCGCCCTCGGGGTGGCCCACGCGCGCGACCTGATCGCGCTGCGGAGCTTCCTGGGCCGCCTGCCCGGGCTCGCGGAGGAGCTGGGGGGCCTCGGCACCCCGCTCCTGGCGACCCTCGCGGAGGAGATCACGCCCGCTGCCCGACCTTCAGAAACTACTTGAAGAGGCGCTCGAGGACGAGCCCCCGCTCGTCCTGCGCGAGGGCGGGCTCATCCGGGAGGGGTGGAACGACGAGCTGCGCGAGCTCCAGCAGGCCGCGCGGCAGGGCAAGGAGTGGATCGCCTCGCTCGAGCAGCGCGAGCGGGCGCGCACCGGCATCCCCTCGCTCAAGGTCCGCTTCAACCGGGTCTTCGGCTACGCCATCGAGGTGAGCAACGCGCACGGGGCGCGGGTGCCCGGCGACTACCTGCGCCGCCAGACCCTGGTCGGCGCGGAGCGCTACGTCACCGCCGAGCTCAAGGAGTACGAGAGCCGCGTGCTCGGCGCCGAGGAGCGCATCGCCCGGCTCGAGTTCGAGCTCTTCGGCCAGGTGCGCGCCCGGGTCGCGGCCGAGGCCGCCCCGCTTCTCCGCACCGCGCGGGCGGTGGGCACCCTCGACGCGCTGGTCTCGCTCGCCACGGTCGCCCACGAGCGCGGGTACGTCCGCCCGGAGGTGGACGACGGCCTCGCGCTCGAGATCGTGGACGGCCGGCACCCGGTGCTCGACGCGGGCGGCTCGCCGTTCACGCCCAACGACACCGCGCTCGATCCCGCGTCCTGCCAGATCATGATCCTGACCGGCCCCAACATGAGCGGCAAGAGCGTGTTCATGCGCCAGGTGGCGCTGCTCACCCTCATGGCCCAGATGGGCGGCTTCGTCCCCGCGCGCTCCGCCCGCGTCGGGCTGGTCGACCGCATCCTCACCCGCGTCGGCGCGCAGGACAACATGGCGCGCGGCCAGAGCACCTTCCTGGTGGAGATGGTCGAGACCGCGAGCATCCTCCACCACGCCACCGAGCGCAGCCTCATCCTTCTGGATGAAGTCGGGCGCGGCACCTCCACCTTCGACGGGCTCGCCATCGCGTGGGCGGTGACCGAGGAGCTGCACGAGCGGGGGCGCGGCGCCAAGGTGCTCTTCGCCACCCACTACCACGAGCTGACCGCGCTGGCCGAGCGGCTGCCGCGGGTGCACAATTTCCACGTGGCGGTGCGCGAGTGGAACGACGAGATCATCTTCCTGCACAAGGTGCGGCCGGGCGGCACCGACCGCTCCTACGGCATCCAGGTCGCGCGGCTCGCCGGCCTGCCCCCCGCGGTGATCGCGCGGGCCAAGGCGATCCTGGGCGAGCTGGAGCGCGAGCGGAGCGGGCTCGAGGCCGCGGTCGCCCCCGAGCCGCCCGCGGGTGAGCCCACCCAGCTCGGCCTCTTCCCGCCCACCCACGACCCGCTGCTGCGCGAGCTCGCCGCGCTCGACACCGGGGCGATGACGCCGCTGCAGGCGCTCAACCTCCTCGCGGAGTGGCAGCAGCGACTCAAGGCGCGCCGGTGACCGCCCCGCGCATCCGCCGGCTGCCCGATCACCTCGTGAACAAGATCGCGGCCGGCGAGGTGGTGGAGCGGCCCGCCTCGGTGGTCAAGGAGCTGGTGGAGAACGCGCTCGACGCGCTCAGCACCCAGGTGACCGTCGACCTGCGGGACGCCGGCCGCGCGCTGATCCGGGTCACCGACGACGGGGTCGGGATGTCGACCGACGAGGTCGACCTGGCCCTCCTGCGGCACGCCACCTCCAAGCTCGCCACCGACGCGGATCTCGACGCGATCACCACGCTCGGGTTCCGCGGCGAGGCCCTGCCCGCGATCTGCGCGGTCACCCGCTTCTCGGTGCTCTCGTGCCCGCGGGGCGCCGAGACCGGCACGCTCGTGCGCGGGGAAGGGGGCACGGTGAGCGAGAAGCTGCTGGTCGCGGCGCCCGCGGGCACCACCGTGGAGGCGCAGGACCTCTTCTTCAATACGCCGGCGCGCCTCAAGTTCCTCAAGAGCGCGCCCGCCGAGGTGGCCGCGGCCCTGCGCCTGCTCGAGGCCACCGCGCTCGCCCACCTCGAGGTGCACTTCCGCGTCTCCCACAACGGCCGCCCGGTCCTCGGCGCGCCCCGCGCCCGGACCCTGCGCGACCGGGTGGGCGCCCTCTGGGGCTTCGAGCGCGCGGGCCGCCTGCTCGACGTCCTGCGCAAGGACGGCCCGCTCGCGGTGTCGGGACTGATCGCGCCGCCCCAGCTCTCCCGCGGCAGCCGCGACGAGATCGTGCTGATCGTCAACGGGCGCCCGGTGCGCGACACCCAGCTCACCCAGAGCCTGATCGAGGCCTACCGGCCGCTCCTGTCGCGCGATCAGTTCCCGGTGGCGGTGCTCCACCTCGAGCTGCCGCCCCAGGAAGTCGACGTCAACGTCCACCCCACCAAGGCCTGGGTCCGCTTCCGCGCGCCCCGCCAGGTGCAGGAGGTGCTGTACCGCGCGGTGCAGGACGCGCTGCGCCAGTTCCAGGTGGTGCAGACACAGCGGGGGCTCCGGACGGAGGGTGGTAGTGCGGTCGGGGCTGCCGGGGGTGGCGTTGCTGCCGGAAGCTTCTCTATTGAAAGCGGGGGCCCAGAAATGGCCCCCGCACTCCCCCAGTCCGCGGACAGCCCTTCCGGCGCGGACGACCGTGCTCCTGCCGGCCAAGCTTTGCTCTTCCACGAGTCCCCGGCCGCGTTCGGCGCGCCCGGCCTTCGGCGCGGTCATCGGTCAGCTCCAGGACACGTTCATCGTCTCCGCGAGCGACGACGAGGTGTTCTTCATCGACCAGCACGTGGCTCACGAGCGCGTGCTGTTCGAGCGCCTGCTGCGCGACCTGGACGCGGGACCGCTCGCGTCGCAGGAGCTGCTGTTCCCGCAGCCGGTGGAGCTGGGCGCGGGGCAGGCCGGGCTCGTACAGGAATGGGCGCCGACCCTCGAGGGCCTGGGCTTCGGCCTCGAGGGGTGGAGCGGCTCCACCGTGGTGCTGCGCGCGGTGCCGGCCCTGCTCCGCGGCCAGGAGCCGCGCCGGCTCATCGAGTCGCTGGTGGAGGACGTCAACCGCCCGCGCAAGGGCGAGCCGGTGCCGCTGCTGCACCGGGCGCTCTCCTTCGTGGCCTGCCACGCGGCCATCAAGGCCCACGCGGCCCTTCAGCGTGAAGAGATGGCCCGGCTCATCGCCGACCTGGCCGTCACCCAGACGCCCTACTTCTGCCCGCACGGCCGGCCGATCGTGAGCCGCTTGTCTTTGCGCGACATAAAACGCGAGCTCGGTCGGACGTGGTGAACCGAGCGCGGCGGCGGCGGCGGTTGCGCGACATAAAACGCGAGCTCGGTCGGACGTGGTGAACCGAGCGCGGCGGCGGCGGTTGCGCGACATAAAACGCGAGCTCGGTCGGACGTGGTGAACCGAGCGCGGCGGCGGTTGCGCGACATAAAACACGAGCTCGGTCGGACGTGGTGAACCGAGCGCGGCGGCGGCGGTTGCGCGACATAAAACGCGAGCTCGGTCGGACGTGGTGAGGCGGCCGCCGCTGCTGGTCCTGGTCGGCCCGACCGCGGTCGGCAAGACCGCGGTCGCGGTGCGCCTCGGCGCGCTGCTCCCGATCGAGGTGGTCAGCGCGGACTCGCGCCAGGTCTACCGCGGGCTCGACATCGGCACCGGCAAGCCCTCCGCGGAGGAGCGTGCGGCGGTGCCGCACCACCTCCTCGACGTGGCCGATCCGGGCGAGCGCTACCACGCCGCGCGATTCCGGACCGACGCGCGGGCCGCCATCGCGGCCATCCACGAACGCGGGCGGCTGCCGGTGGTGGTGGGCGGCACCGGCCTCTACGTCCGCGCCCTGCTCAAGGGCCTCACCCCGGCGCCTCCCGCCGATCCCGCCCTGCGCGCGGAGCTGGAGGCGATCGCCCAGGCGCAGGGCAGCCCGGCGCTCCACGCGCGGCTGGCCGCGCTGGCGCCCGAGATCGCGCGCCGCCTGCACCCCAACGACCGCGTGCGCGTCGTCCGCGCGATCGAGATCCACGCCGGGAGCGCGGCCGCGCCGGCGGAGGGCGCGGAGGGGGACTGGAGCGGCGCCACGCGGGCCTGGCGGCTCGCTGATGATCGGCCTCGGACGGGAGCGCGCCGCGCTCAACGCGGCGATCGCGCTCCGGGCGCGCGCGATGCTCGCCCGTGGCATGATGAGCGAGGTGGAGCGCCTGCTCGCGGCGGGCCACGATCCGGAGCGGCCGCCGATGGACGGCATCGGCTACCGGCCCCTGGCCCTGGCCGCGCGGGGCCGCCTGCCGGTCGAGGAGGCGCTCCGGCTCATGATCCGCGACACCACGCGGTACGCGAAGCGGCAGATGACGTGGTTCGCGCGCGATCCGGAGATCCGCTGGATCGACGTGGATGCGGCGGGCGGCGTCGAGGGCGCCGCCGAGACGGTGTCGAAACATCTCACGCAGGAGGGGCTGACCGAGTGAAGTCGCGCGAGAAGGCGGTGCTGGCGGCGGTGCGGCTGCCGCAGCAGCCGCGGGTGGTGGTGGAGGAGAGCCTCGACGAGCTGGGCCGCCTGGCCGAGTCGGCCGGGGCCCTCGTGGTGGGGCGGGCGACCCAGGACCGGCGGGCGCCGACCCCGGGCCTCTACTTCGGGAAGGGCAAGGTGGAGGAGATCAAGACGCTCTCGAAGCGCGAGGGCGCCAACCTCATGATCTCCGACGATCCCCTCTCGCCGATCCAGGAGCGCAACCTGGGCGGCTCGCTCGGGGTGCGGGTGATCGACCGCACCGCGCTCATCCTCGACATCTTCGCCCAGCGCGCGCGCACCATGGAGGGCAAGCTGCAGGTGGAGCTGGCCCAGCTCTCCTACCTGCTCCCGCGCCTGGTGGGGCAGTGGAAGCACCTCGAGCGCACCGGCGGCGGCATCGGCACGCGGGGACCGGGCGAGATGCAGATCGAGTCCGACCGGCGCATGATCCGCCATCGCATCCAGAAGATCCGCGACGAGCTGCAGCGGGTGCGGGTGCACCGGCGCCTGCTCCGCGACCGCCGCAAGGCGAGCGGGGTCCCGGTGGTCGCCCTCGTCGGCTACACCAACGCGGGCAAGACCACGCTGCTCAACCACCTGACCGGCGCGGACCGGGTGGCGGCCGACGCGCTCTTCGTCACCCTCGATCCGACGGCCCGCCTGGTCACGAGCTCGACCCACGCCTCGTTCATCCTGACCGACACCGTCGGCTTCATCCGCAAGCTGCCGCACCAGCTGGTGGCCGCGTTCAAGGCCACCCTCGAGGAGCTGACCGAGGCGGACGTGCTGATCCACGTCGTCGACGCGAGCCACCCGGGGCTGGACGACCAGGTGCAGGCGGTGGAGGCGCTGCTGGGCGAGCTCGAGCTGATGGGCCGGCCCATGATCGTCGCGCTGAACAAGATCGACCGCCTCGAGCCGGGGGCGGCCCGGTCGCTGCTCGCCCGCTTCGACGGGGTCGCGATCTCGGCCCGCACCGGGGAGGGGATGGAGGCGCTCCGCGACCGGGTCGACCTGGCGCTCAGCCCGCGCGTGGCCCGGCTCACCCTGCGCATCCCCTACGCGGATGGGCCGGCGCTCGCCGCCTGCTACGAGCGGGGACGGGTGCTCACCCGCCGGGACGAGCCCGAGGGCATCCGGGTCGAGGTCGAGATGCCGCGGCGGCTGATGGCCTCGTTCGAGGGGTACCGGCTGCCAGGCTGACCACCCCTCACCCTGCCCTCTCCCCTGAGGGGAGAGGGAATGCGGTGCTACAATCGGGCCTCGGCCCTCGCGGACCGTTCCATGGGACTCCCCAACTGGCTCACGACGCTGCGCATCCTGCTGATCCCGGTCTTCGTCACCCTGCTCGTGTACCGGCGGGCGGGCGCGGCGCTCGTGGTCTTCTGCCTCGCGAGCCTGACCGACCTGCTCGACGGCTACGTGGCGCGCGTCCAGGGCCGCCAGACGCGGCTCGGCGCCTTCCTCGACCCGGTCGCGGACAAGCTCCTGCTCACCTCCGGCTTCGTCACGCTCACCTGGCTCAAGGTCCTCCCGTTCTGGATCACCGCGGTGGTGGTGAGCCGTGACGTGGTGCTGAGCATCGGCGTGCTGGTCATCCACGTGGCGGGCGGCACCGTGCACCCCTCGCCGACCTGGGTCGGCAAGATGTCCACCGTGTTCCAGATGGCGCTCGTGCTCGCCGCCATGGCTTCCGCGTACTTCCAGCTCGTCCCGCCGTTCGTGACCAAGCTCCTGGCCTGGGTCACCGCCGGCTTCACGATCACCTCCGGGCTGCAGTACATCGTGATGGGCCTGAAGCAGCTCGAGACGCCCACCTCGGTGGGCGGGCGGCTCTGACCGTGCCCCGCCGGACCGCGGCGACCGCGGAGGGCGTGGTGGTGGCGGCGGTGGCGCCGCGGACCGCCGCCGCGCGGGCGGGCCTGCGTCCGGGCGACCGCATCGTCGCGATCAACGGCGCGCCGCTGCGCGACGTGATCGACTTCCACTTCCACGCGGGAGAGGAGACGCTCGACCTCTCCCTCGACCGGGAGGGGCGAGAGCGGACGGTGCGGATGACCCGACGGGGAGTCGGCGCTCGGCCTCGAGCTCGCGCCCCCGCGGCCGGCCGAGATCGCCACCTGCGCCAACAAGTGCGTCTTCTGCTTCATCCACCAGCTCCCGAAGGGCATGCGCAAGAGCCTCTACGTGAAGGACGACGACTTCCGGCTGTCGTTCCTGCACGGCAACTACATCACGCTGACCGATCTCGACGAGGCGGAGCTGCCAGCGGATCGAGACCCAGCGGCTCTCCCCGCTCTACGTCTCGGTGCACGCCACCGATCCCGATCTGCGCCACGCCCTCCTCGGCCAGCCGCGGGTGCGTCGCGAGCTGCTGCCGGTGATGGAGCGGCTCGCCAAGGCCGGGATCGCGATGCACGCCCAGATCGTGCTGTGCCCGGGATGGAACGACGGCGCGCACCTCGAGCGCACCGTGCACGAGCTGGCGCGCCTGCATCCCGCGGTGCCCACCACCGCGGTGGTGCCGGTCGGCCTCACGCGCCACCGCGAGCGGCTGCCCGATCTCCGGGCGGTCACGTCCGAGGAAGCGGCCACGCTGGTGCGCGACATCGAGGGCTGGCAGCGCGCGTTCCAGGCCACGCTCGGCACCCGCTTCGTGTGGGCCGCCGACGAGCTGTACCTGGGCGCGGGCCTGCCGCTGCCGCCCGCGCGCGCCTACGAGGGCTTCGCGGTCGCCGAGGACGGCATCGGCCTCGTGCGGCGCTTCGAGGACGCGTGGACGCGCGCGCTCGCCCGGCCGCCCGCGCCGCTCTCGCGGCCGCGCCGCGCGACGGTGGTGACCGGCGAGCTGTTCGCCCCGCGCATGCGGGCGCTCCTCGATCGGCTCGCGGTCCCCGGCCTGACGGTGGACCTGGTCCCGATCCGCAACGAGTTCTTCGGTCGCGGCATCGGGGTGGCCGGCCTGCTCACCGGCCGCGACATCCAGCTCCAGCTCGGCGAGGCCGGCTGCGGCGGCCGCGGGCTCGGCGACGAGGTGCTGGTGCCGGCGGTGACCCTCCGCGATGGGGCGGGCGTCTTCCTGGACGACCTGACCCCCGCCGATCTCGGCGCCGCGCTCGGGACCCCGGTCACCGCGGTCGAGCCCACCGCCCCGGCCTTCCTGGCCGCCCTCGTCGGGCGGTAGCCGGCGAGGGCAGGAGGGGACCAGCCGGTGCTGCGCCCGATCATCGCCATCGTGGGACGCCCCAACGTGGGCAAGTCCACGCTCTTCAACCGGCTCATCGGCCGCCGCCGCTCGCTGGTGCGCGACGTGCCCGGCGTCACGCGCGACCGCCTCTACGGCACCGCGGTCCACGAGCGCTGGCAGGCCACCGTGGTCGACACCGGCGGCTTCGACCCGAGCAGCGAGTCCGACCTGGTGCAGGGGGTCCGGCGCCAGGTGCTGCAGGCGGTGGACGAGGCGGATCTGCTGGTCTTCGTCGTCGACGGCCGCGCGGGGGTGAGCGGGCTCGACGAGGAGATCGCGGGCATCCTCCGCAAGAGCAACCGGCCGGTGCTGCTCGCGGTCAACAAGGTCGACGGGGCCGAGCAGGAGTCACCCACCGGCGACGCGTACCGGCTGGGCTTCACGCCGGTGCTCACCATCTCCGCCGAGCACGGGCGCGGGGTGGCCGAGCTGCTCGAGGCCTGCCGCGATCTCGCCCCCGCGGTGCTGCCGGAGACGGGGACCGAGGGCACGCGGGTGGCCATCATCGGCCGGCCCAACGTGGGCAAGTCGTCGCTGGTGAACGCGGTGCTGGGGCACGAGCGCGTGCTCGTGCACGATCAGCCGGGCACCACGCGGGACGCGGTGGACACCCCGCTGAGCTTCCGGGGCCGCGACTACCTGCTGATCGACACCGCGGGCATCCGGCGCAAGGGGAAGGTGACGGAGCCGCTCGAGAAGCTCGCGGTGGTGATGGCCCTCAAGAGCCTCGAGCGCTGCCAGGTCGCGGTGCTGGTGGTGGACGCCTCCGAGGGCGTGGCCGCGCAGGACGCGCACATCGCGGGCTACGCCAACGACGCGGGCCGCGCCACCGTGGTCGCGGTCAACAAGTGGGACCTGGTGCCGCCCGGCCTCGTCACCAAGGGGGACGTCACCACCCAGATCTACGAGCGGCTGCCGTTCCTCGAGCACGCCCCGATCTGCTTCACGTCCGCGGTCGTCGGGTTCGGTCTCCGCGATCTCTTCGACCAGGTCGATCTGGTGGCGGCGGAAGCGCAGAAGCGCCTGCAGCCGGGCGAGGTGCTGTCGACGCTGCGCCAGGCCGTCGAGCGGCGCCCGATGTCCTCGCGCGGCGTGGCGCTGCGCGTGCAGTCGGCGCAGCAGGTGGCGATCGGCCCGCCCACGTTCGCGATCCGCGTGAATCTGCCGGACCAGATCCACTTCTCGTACGAGCGGTATCTGATCAACTCCCTGCGCCATTCCCACAGCTTCGCCGGCTCGCCGATCCGCCTGCTCTTCCGCAAGGCGGTCGGGCGGGGCGCCAAGCGGGCCCGGCGGGCGCGCCGCCGGGCCTGAGCCGGTACGGGCTAACTAGGCAGAACCCCTAGCGATTTCGTTTGAGCGGCTCCGGCACTGGTGCTATAACAATCCCTAGCTTTTCACGACCAGGCAGCCAAACGAGGCCAGCGAGGCCTACGAGGCCGACGAGGATCGAGCACGCGTGAGCCCTGAGCGCCCCGAGGACGACGATTTCCTGGAGGACGAAGAGCAGGAGGAGTATGGACAGCGCAGCATCTTCGCGACCGGTTGGTTCCGCGCGGTCCTGGTCTTGCTCGTCCTCGCGGTGATCGCGGTGATCGCGGTGCCGCTGATCGGCGGCTGGTTCGAGCCGACGCCACCGCCCAAGGTGACGACGACCCGGCCGGTCGAGCCCACGCCGGCGCCGCTGCCGACGCCGGCGCCGACGCCGCCGCCCGTCACCCCGGCCCCGGCGACGCCGCCGCCCGCGGCCCAGCTGCCGACCCCGGCGCCCACGCCGCCGCCCGCCACGCCGGCTCCGGTGACGCCGCCGCCCGCGGTGAGCACTCCGCCCGCGCGGCCCGAGATGCCGGCCCCCTCGACGCCCAGCCGGGCGGCCGAGAAGGCGAAGGCGCCCGAGCGCACCGCGTCCGCGAGCAGCGGCAAGAGCGCGAGCAAGGCGACCGCCGCGAACGGCAGCTACTGGGTGCAGGTGGGCGCGTTCAAGGAGAGCAAGAACGCCGAGGGGCTCGCCCGCACGCTCCGCTCCGAGGGCTTCACGGTGCAGGTGGCCAGCGTGACGCGGGGCGAGCCGCTGCACGTGGTGCGCGTCGGGGGCTATCCCGACCGCGGCAAGGCCACCGCGGCCCGCGAGGAGCTGCAGGGCAAGGGACACTCGGGTTTCGTCATGCAGGGTCCGGCCAAGTAAATCGACGAGAGGAGGTGACGGCGCTGACCAAGAACGATCTGATCAACGCGGTGGCGGCCCACGGGCTATCGAAGCGGCAGTCGGCTTCGGTGGTGGAGTCGCTGTTCGACATCATCTTCCGCTGCTTCGAGAAGGGTGAGGACGTGAAGATCGTCGGCTTCGGGCATTTTCGGATCCGTCAGAAGGCGTCGCGCCGCGGCCGCAATCCCCAGACCGGCGACAGCATCGAGATCACCGCGCGCAAGGTGCTGACGTTCAAGCCGAGCAAGGGCCTGAAGCTCCGGATCAACGTCTAGACCGGAGGTCCGCGGGAAATGAGCACGGTTCCCGACAAGCTCTACTACCGGATCGGCGAAGTCGAGACGATCACGGAGATCCCCGCCTACGTCCTCCGCTACTGGGAGTCCGAGTTCAAGCTGCTCCGCCCGAAGAAGAACCCGGCGGGGCAGCGCCTGTACCGCAAGGCCGACCTCGAGCTGGTCCTGCGCATCAAGTCGCTGCTCTACGAGGAGCGCCTGACCCTCGAGGGCGCCAAGAAGCGCCTGCGCAGCGAGTCGCGCGGCCTCGACCAGATGGACCTGGGGCTGCGCGGAGCCACCCTGGAGGACGCGCTCAAGCGCACCCGGAGCCGCCTGCAGGCCATCCGCCAGCGCCTCGCCGCCCCCCGATCCGGCCGCTCGTCTTGAGTTTGCCCCACCGTGCCCGTACAATGCCCGTTGGGTCGGGGCGTGGCGCAGCCCGGTAGCGCACTTGACTGGGGGTCAAGGGGTCGCTGGTTCAAATCCAGTCGCCCCGACCAATTTCAATCGACATGGCGCCCGTGATCCTCGTCACCAACGATGACGGGATTCACGCGCGCGGTCTGGCGGTGCTCGCCGAGGCGCTGGCCGAGATCGGTGAAGTGTACGTGGTGGCGCCGGATCGCGAGCAGAGCGCGGTAGGACACGCGCTCACGCTGCACCGACCGCTCCGGGTCGATCGGGTCGCGGAGCGGAGGTACGCGGTGAACGGTACCCCGTCGGACTGCGTGAACCTCGCGGTCCTCGGGCTCCTGCCGGAGCCGCCGGTGCTGGTGGCGTCGGGCATCAACCACGGCACGAACCTCGGCGACGACGTGACGTACTCGGGGACGGTGTCGGCGGCGATGGAGGGCACGCTGCTCGGGGTGCCGTCCATGGCGGTGTCGCAGGCGGACCCCGAGGCGGAGGGCGGCTTCGAGGCGGCGGGCGCGGTGGCGCGGGCGGTGGCCATGCGGCTCCTGGTGGAGGGGCTGCCGGCCAAGACCCTGCTGAACGTGAACGTGCCGCGGGGAGAGATCAAGGGCATCCGGCTCACGCGGCTCGGGCATCGGGTCTACCGGGAGAAGGTGATCCGGGAGGTGGACCCGCGCGGGCGGCCGTACTACTGGATCGGGGCGGGCCCGCCGGAGTGGGCGGAGGACGCCAGCGCCGACATCGCCGCGGTGCACGACGGGATACGCGTCGGTGACGCCGCTGCACCTGGACCTGACGCATCACGGCGCGCTCGGCCGGATGACCGAGTGGGAAGGCGCGCTGAACGCGGTGCTGAAGAAAAAGAAGAAGCGGAGCCGGTGACGGGCGGCGCGGAGACGAAGGCGGGCTCGGCGCGGTTCGCGCGCGAGCGCGAGCGGATGGTGGAGGAGCAGGTGATCGCGCGCGGGGTCAGAGACCCGCGGGTGATCGAGGTGATGCGACGGCTGCCGCGCCACGTGTTCGTGGACGAGGCGCTCCGCGATCGGGCCTACGGGGACCACCCGCTGCCGATCGGGGAGGGGCAGACGATCTCGCAGCCCTTCATCGTGGGCCGCATGACCGAGCTGTTGCGGCTCGGCGGGCGGGAGAAGGTACTGGAGGTGGGCACCGGCTGCGGGTACCAGGCCGCGGTGCTCGCGGAGCTGGCCGGGCGCGTGTGCACGATGGAGCGCATCCCGCGGCTCGCGAGCCGGGCGCGGGAGACGCTGGAAGGGCTCGGCTACCGCAACGTGTGGGTGCGGGCCGCCAACGGCACGCTGGGATGGCCGGACGAGGCACCGTTCGACCGGATCCTGGTGGCGGCGGGCGGGCCCGGCGTGCCGCCGCCGCTGTTCGAGCAGCTCGCGGAGGGCGGCCGCATGGTGATACCGGTGGGTGAGGTCGACGGCCAGGTGCTGCAGGTGATCGAGAAGGTGCAGGGGACGATGCGCGTCACCCCGGATTCGGGGTGCGTGTTCGTGAAGCTGGTGGGCAAGTACGCCTGGGAGTCGTGAGGGCCCGGGCCTGACGGTTACGGACGGGGCGTAGCGCAGCTTGGTAGCGCGCCTGCTTCGGGAGCAGGAGGTCGCTGGTTCAAATCCAGTCGCCCCGACCATTTTTCGAGTCGTCGTTTTCTCGAGTCGTCGCCGGAGCCGGCATGGGCATCACGGGACTGCGCAGCGCCGCCGAGATCGTGGTGGAGGGGCGCGTGCAGGGGGTCGGGTACCGTGACTACGTCCAGCGCAAGGCCGCCTCGCTGGGGCTGGCCGGCTATGTCATGAACCTGAAGAACGGCAAGGTTCGCGTACGGGTCGAAGGCGGGCGCGACCTCATCGAGGAGCTGATGCACGACCTGGAGAAGGGGCCGCCGCTGTCGCGCGTGGACCACCTGACCGTGACGTGGCGCCCGCTCACCGGCCGCTACACGGGGTTCTCCATCCGGTACGCCGAGTTCGATCCGTGAGACACGGCCCCGCGCGGGCCCGACGGGCGATCGGCCGCGCGTTGCTCCTGCCCATCCTGCTCGTCCCCACCGCCCTCGCGGTCGCTTCCGTGTCCCACGCCCAGACCAAGAAAGCCATCGACGCCACGCCCACGCCCGCGAAGACCTCGACCCGGGAGCCCACCTCCACCCGGAGCACGACGGCCAAGATCACGACCCCGTCCCGGGGCGGGACCAAGGCCAAGGCCGGCGAGCCGCCCGCTCCGTGCTCCCACACCGTGCGGAACGGGGAGTCGGTCGGCTCCATCGCCGCGCGCTACCGCGTCACCCGCGCGGCGGTGGTGGGGGCCAACCACCTCGACAATCCGCACGCGCTCCGGACCGGCCAGCGCCTCGCCATCCCGGGCTGCCGCCCGCCGGCGCCGACCGCGAAGGACGAGGGGCCGACGGTCCTCTCCTCCGAAGGCAGCGTGCTGAAGCGGGTGGGGCCGCTGCGGGTGCTGACCGAGCTGGTGCTGGTGCAGCCGGACTTCCAGGACGAGCGCATCGCGCTCGCCTGGCCGGTCGAGGGGCCCGTCATCTCCACCTTCGGCCGGCGGGCGCGGGGCTGGCACGCGGGCATCGACATCACCGCCGACATGGGCTCGCAGATCCTGGCCGCCGCCCCCGGAACCGTCCTGTACAGCGGATGGATCCGGGCCTATGGCCAGATCGTGAAGATCCAGCATTCGAATGGTTTCATCACGCTTTACGCCCACAATCTGAAGAATCTGGTGGAAGAAGGGGAAGAGGTCGAGGCCGGCCAGGTCATCGCCACGGTGGGCCGCAGCGGGCACGCCTCCGGCCCCCACCTGCACTTCGAGGTGCGCCGCCACGGCAAGGCCTACAACCCGCTCCACGTGCTCGAGCCCTCCGATCAGTCGCCGATCTTCGACGACGACGTGGCCGCCTCCAGCTCGGACCTCGACTCGCACGAGTGATCCGGTGGCTCCCGATACGGACACCGATGAGCTGGAGGGCGGGGACGAGCCCCTCGAGACCCTCCTCGCAGATCGACCCCGCGGAGCTGACCGAGAAGCCGGAGGCCCGCGAGGCGGGCGACAAGAGCCGCGAGCTGATCGCGCTCTACCTGCAGGAGATCTCGCGGGTCAAGCTGCTGACCGCCGAGGAGGAGCAGGACCTGGCCCGGCGCGTCCAGGCCGGCGACACGGACGCGGAGCGGCGGCTCGTCGAGGCCAACCTGCGGCTGGTGGTCAAGATCGCCCGGCGCTACCTGCGCCGCGGGCTCTCGCTGCTGGACCTGATCGAGGAGGGCAACGTCGGCCTGCTGCACGCGGTCCGCAAGTTCCAGGCGGGCCGCGGCACCCGCTTCTCGACGTACGCCACGTGGTGGATCCGGCAGGCGGTCGTGCGCGCGCTGGCCAACCAGGCCCGGACGATCCGGCTGCCGGTGCACGTCGAGCTCCTGCTCTCGCAGTACCTGAAGCAGACCAACGCCCTGACCCAGAAGCTCGGCCGGACGCCCACGCTCGAGGAGGTGGCCGCGATCATGAACCGGCCCATCGCCGAGCTCGAGCACCTCGAGACCCTGCGCCAGCAGCCGGTGTCGCTCGACAAGCCCAACGTCAACGACGGCAAGGGCACCCTGGGCGACACCGTCGAGGATCCGAGCGCCGCGCCGGGCGCCAGCATGGCCGCGGTGCTCCGCGCCCGCGCCGACCTGGCGACCGTGCTGCAGGACCTGCCGGACCGCGAGCGCACCGTGGTGACCCTGCGCTTCGGCCTGGGCGGCGAGGAGCCGCTGACCCTCGAGCGCATCGGCAATCGCCTGGGCCTCACCCGCGAGCGGGTGCGGCAGATCGAGGGCGCGGCGCTCAAGCAGCTGCGGGGCCTGCTCGCCGCGCGCAACGTCGAGCCCTCGGATCTGCAGTGAGGCGCCGGCGGTGAGACGCCGGTGAGCCCCAAGGACAAGAAGCTCGGCGAGGTCGTGCGCGAGCTGCGCGAGCGGCAGGGGCTCACCCAGGCCCAGCTCGCGGAGCGGGCCCAGCTCGCGCTCAGCTACATCACGCTGCTCGAGTCCGGTCAGCAGGCGAACCTCTCGCCCTCCGCCATCGGGCGCCTCGCCCGCGCCCTCGGCATCACCAGCCGGCAGCTCAGCGAGATCGGCGGCTGACCGTGGCCACCGACCCGCTCCGCAAGGCGCACGCGGACGGCCAGCGCCTGCGGCAGGCCATCGACACCGAGTACCGCTCCGCCCGCCGCGACGCCACGTGGGGCCGCACCGAGCCCCAGATGGTCGAGCGCTGGCGCCTGGCGGTGCGCGCCTGGACCCAGGCCGTCGAGGCCGCGCTGGGGCCCGAGGAGGCGCTGCTGGGCCGCTTCCGGAGCGCGCCGCCGACCGCGGAGCCCGCCCCGGCCGGCGAGAGCGCGGCGTGGGTGGAGATCCGGAACGCGCTCGGCGGGCAAGGTGGCGGCGGTCGGCAAGCTGATCGAGGAGCGGGGCGCCCGGGGCTCCGGCCCGGGCGGCACCCCGCCGCCGAGCCCGTTCCGCAAGCGCTGAGCGGCGCGCGGCGCGCGGCGCCCTCAGGCGGGCGCGCGCGTCGAGAACACCGTGATCGGGTAGAGGCAGTAGTAGGCCGGGCTCCGCAGCACGTTGGCCGCCGAGCCCTCGTCGCAGAGCCGGGTGCGCGCCTGCCAGTCCTCCGCGGTCAGCAGCTCGCGCAGCCGGTCGCCCCAGTTGCGCGAGAAGACGGTGTGCTGGATGTAGTCGCGATCGGCCGGCGCGAGCGGCGCCCGGCGCTCCAGCATGTAGCTGCGCGTGGTCGCGCTCGCGAGCCCCACCGCGTGCAGCGAGGCCAGCGTGGTCTGCCGCCGCTCCTGGAAGGAGCGCCCGGCCCCTTCGCCGAGCGTGCGCCGGATCTCGGCGAGCTGGATGCGCCGCTCGAGCTCGGGATGCCCGGGCAGGAACATCGCGGACAGGACCTGCGACTCCTTCACGATGACGCGCCCGCCGGGCCGCACGACGCGCAGGAACTCGCGCAGCGCGCGCTCCGTCTCCACCACGTGGTGCAGCACGTCGCCGCACCACACCCAGTCCACGCTCCGGTCGGGCAGGGGAATCGCGGTGCCGTCGCCCGGCGTGAACTCGAGCCGCCCCGGCTCCGTCTTGCCGCCCACCAGCGCCCGCGCCGCCTCGACCTTCTCCGCCTCGGGCTCGATGCCGACCACGCGCCCGCCCGGGCCCACCGCCTCGGCCAGCCAGAGCGCCCAGAGCCCGACCCCGCAGCCGACGTCGAGCCCCTGCGAGCCGGCGGGCAGATCGAGATCGCGGATGATCTGGCGCGCCTCCACCTCCTGGAAGCGGTTCATCCGCTCGAGCGAAGCGTGGGGACCGGAGTCGACCGGGCTCATGCCGAGACGGCGCTCCGCCCCCGCCGGCGCCGGCGCGCCACGACTCCGAGCCCGAGGGCGGTCGTGCCCCAGAGCAGGACCACGCCCGGCTCCGGCGTCGGCGAATGCAGGCCGGCCACGCCCCCGACCCAGAACTCGAGCTCGTTGCCGACGAACGGATTCCCCGGGCTCGAGATCTGCCCGGCCAGGATCGCCGAACACGGTATCGTCGTCCGGCCCGAGCGCGTGATTCACGGACCGCACGTCGAGCCCGAAGCGGGCCCCCGCCGGGAGCTTGGCGTCCTGGATCGCCTTCTGGAGCGCGGCGCCCGGCACGTCGAGGTCGGGCGGCAAGGTCACGACGCTGCCCGCGTTCAGCACGACGTTGAAGGGGACGGCGGGGCCCGGCGCGAACTCCCCGGCGTGCGGCGCGATGCGGTGCACGGCGTCGCCCGTCATGGTCACGATATCGCTCGGGAACAGGAAGGTCGACTTGGGCTTGTACTCGAGCTGCGCCTGCACGGACCAGAAGTCGCCGATGATGAAGAAGTTGAAGGTCTGGGGCACGACGAGCGGGTCGACCTTGCCGGCGGCGCCGAAGCCGGCCTGCAGGGCCAGGTTGAACTGCAGCGGGCTCTCGGCGAACAGGCCGGTCGGCAGCGGGTTCGCCGACGGCGGGAGAAAGCCGCTGAGCATGAAGGGGTAGAGGTTGTAGCCGGCCAGATTGGGATCCGCCGGCCCGGCCGGGAGATTGGTGGGCGCATTGCCGGGGATGCCGATCACGGTGGCCGATGCCGGCGTGCCGCCGGCGGCGAGCCAGACGGTCCCGATGAGAAGCGCACCGATCGCGACCCTGATCATCGTCTTCATCCCTTGTTCCTCCTGGCGCGCAGGCTCGGCCCGGCGCCAGGCTAGGTGAACCTCGCAGCCCTGTCAATGCGTGCTAGGCTCCACGCTACTGGCCGGCGCCGGGTGACGGCGCCAAGGGGGAAGGCGCCATGCGGAGTCGTGAGGATCGTGTTGGGTGCCGGCGCTCTCTCGCTCGGCCTCCTCGCGCCGACGGGTGCCGTCGCGCAGCAGGCAGCGGCGCCACCGCTGGCGGGCGCGGACCTGCTCGCGGCCCTGCGGGCGGGCGGCCACATTCTCTACTTCCGTCACGCCGACACCGACCACCGCCAGGTCGACCGCGGGGTACGGCTCGAGGACTGCACGACGCAACGCAACCTGACCGACCGCCGGCCGTGACCACTCGCGCGCGCTGGGCGAAGCGATCCGGTCCCTGGGCATCCCCATCGGCGCCGTGCTCGCGAGCCCCATGTGCCGGACCATGGAGACGGCGACGCTCTTCGCCTTCGGCACCGCGCTGAAGTCGCCGGCGGTGCGCGAGGGTGGGCCCCTCGCCCCGGGCACCCCGGGGCGGTTTCCCGCCCTGCGCGAGCTGCTCTCCGCCAAGGTGGCGCCCGGGGCGAACACCGTCATCGTCGGGCACGCCTACCCGTACTTCACCCTGGTCGGCGGGCAGTACCTGAACGAGGGCGAGGCCGACGTGGTGCATCCGCGGGGGGCCGACTTCGAGGTCCTGGCGCGCCTGGGCTTGAAGCAGTGGCGCGACCTGGCCACACTGCCGGTACGCCAATGAGCGGGCGGCGAAGACGGGCGGGCGCGGCGCTCGTGCTGGGTTGCCTCGCCATCGCCACCACGGTCCACGCCGAGGGCGGGTGGGTGCTGTGGACCCGCTCGTGCAGTGTGAAGAGTGAGACGTGCGGCGGCGACTGGCAGCGACGGCAGACGTACGAGGCCGAGCGGTGGTGTCGAGCGGCCCGGACCACCCTCGTCAATCAGGCGTTGACCCCGGAAGCGCGAGAGACCGCCATGAGGAAAGGGTCGGTCGTGGAGTATCAGTGCCTCCCCGAGTCCACCGACCCGCGTCGGCCGAAGGCACCGTAACCGAAGAGTGACGAGAGAGGAGTACTCGAGCCATGCCCAGACTGCTACAGGTGGCCCCCGACGGCGGCGGCCGTTACATCGCGGTGGATCGCGACGGCCAGATCTGGCGGGGCGAGACGAAGCGCAGCAAGCCCGACGGCACCGAGGTCATCGCGTGGACGCCGATGCCGTCGGAGTTCCCGAGCGGCGCTTGAGCCGCATCACCCCGCTGCTCGCGCTGCTCGGGGGGCTCACCCTCGCGACGTCGGCGTCCGCCGACGGCGCGTGGGTCCTCTGGCTCGGGACCGGCACCACGTACACGCCGTTCGGAGCCTACGGCGGAGTGAGCGGGGAGCGGGAGTGCAAGGAGTCGGTCGCCCAGCTCATGACCGAGATGCGGAAGAACAGCACCCAGCTGAGCGAGTTCCTCAAATCGAGCAGCCGCTACATCTGCCTGCCCGACACCGTCGACCCCCGCGGACCCAAGGGGAAGTGACCGTGCGCGCGGCAGGTGTCTGCTAGACTAGCGACGATCAAGGCCGCCCCCGTAGCTCAGGTGGATAGAGCAGCAGTTTCCTAAACCCCGAATGGCCTACACTCTTTCGCACCCTTGCGTCTGGCCACCTGGAAATCAGCGTGATAGCGTTCTCACCGATGCTCAGGAGTCTCACCGTTGCCCACTAGAACCCAAACCCAGCGCTGCGCTGGGCGCACGGATGGGCACATGAAGCAAGGACGGGATCCTTTCATCATCTGGCTTCATGGGCTGTATCTCGGGCAGCCTAGCGACCGCCAGCGCTGGCTCGCGTGGGTCGTCGAACTTCGTGAGAAGAAGGGGCTCACCCAGGAGGAGCTGACCTTCAAGGCCAAGATGACACCGGGGGTACGTAGGTCAGCTGGAACTCGGGATGCGGACAAACCCATCGCTCGACGTCGTTCGACGGTTAGCCCGAGCACTAGGGGTGCCCCTTCGGGAATTGCTCGGATGACCGCCCCGACCGCGAGCAGCTCCGCCGCGATCTCTCAGAGTGACCAGGACGTGACCGGGCTGGACGCCCTGGCGGCCTCGGTGACGACGCTGGAGGACCCCTACGCGTTCCACGGCCGGCTGCTGCGTCGATCTGGAACTTGGTGCAGGTGATCTCGAAGTCGGAGGCCGACACGACGTAGAAACAAGAACCCCGACGCGGCCGGTGTCGGCGCCAAGGGCCCGAGCTAAACCCCTCACCCTCGGGACGGAGGGCCATATGAGCGAAACTGACATCGAGTATCGTGGCCACTTCATTGACGTCCAGTCGGCTCGAATCCGGCGGCAAGCGGTGGCGACCAAAGGCGGTCGTGTCTATGTACCAGGGCGGAGCAGTGCAGACGAGGCTCGTGTCCGCGCCGGTCGAGGTGTTGCTCGAGTCGGAGGTAACGGCAGACACGTACGCGCTTGCGATGGCGAAGAAGTGGATCGACGACCACAGTTAGAGGTCACGTCACGCCGACGGAGCAGCGGGAGAAGCCGGCGGAGTACCTGAAGTGATGGCGCGACTCGCCTCACAAGGGAGGGCAGCTCATGCGCCAGTTACTAGACCTGGCCCGAGAGAACGCCACCCTGAAACGGGAGTTGAGCCGAGTCGCGGAAGAAGTGCGGGCGGTCCAGAGGTTCCTGGCCGGCATTCCCGACACGAGAAAGGAGCACATCATGCCACGAATCATTCAGCTCACGCCGGACGGGGGCGGTCGCTACATCGCGGTCGACCGGGACGGGGATCTCTGGCGGGGCGAGACGATGCGTCAGAAGGACGGCGCCCAGGAGTACATCCAGTGGAAGCCGTTGCCCTCTCAGTTCCCGAGGGACCATCAATGAATTGTGTCAGATCGGGGCGCTGTCGGAAGGCGGTCCCTGTCGCCTGCGCCCCCAGCGGTCCTCCGCATTGCCTTTGATCGTGATGGCGTGCTTGGTACTCCCGGTGGCGCGCCCGGCGTGGACCTCGACCAGCGCGCCGGCTTCGTCGAGCGTCTCGGCGACCGCCACCCACCCGCAGGAGCAGGACACCGCCCACGGCGAGGCCATGACATCTACGAGGGTAGCATTGTGACCCGAGTGCCGCACGTGGACGAAGCAGCGGGAGTGGCTGGGGGACTACTGCCCATCGAGCGAGGAAAAAGAGAATGAAGGCCTACTACATAAGCATGTTCATCAAAGTACCGGATGAAGGCGAGACGGAAGCGTGGCAAGTCGAGCAAGCGATTCGAGATGCGGCCGAGGAGCACCTGTGGCAGATCGCCAGTCTGACCCTGGCCGACGATGAGACAGGGGGCACGGGCGGATGATCGCCGCCATCTACGCGCACGTCACCCCGACGAAGCAGCGCGAGAAACGAGGGGTGGAAGGAGCTCGGGCTCTCAGATGCAGAGATCGATGCTCTGTTAACCAGCCCCCATGTCGATGCGCTACGGCTATATCGAAACGGATCGTTTCATTTCCAGGCTGAGTACTTCCACCAGAAGTTCACGAAGTTCGTCAGCACCGAGGGAACGTCAGAGTGGATTTTCACGCTCCGTCAGGCTTTCAGTCGGCGGTTTCTCGAGTTCTTTCGCACACACAGGTCACCGGCCGGGCCAGAGAAGGGGGGGCCTAGATGGCCAAGATCATCACGCGCGTCTGGACCAGCCGCGGACCCACCGGTAAGCGCGTTCGGCACATCAGCTATGGCTACGGCGTGCGAGTCGGCGGCAAGCGGGAACGGACGGTGTCGGCAGAGTGGACACGGAGGCCGCAGCCCTCGAGGCCCTCAACCAACGTCTCAAGGACGCTGACCGCGGGGCGGTGAGCCGGCCGACCAACCCCACGCTTGGCGCCCTCGCAGACGAGTACCTGAGTTACAAGGCGCAGCAGGGGAAGCGCTCGCTCCGGGAGGATCGGCGGATCATCAAGGCGCGCCTCCTGCCGGCCTTCGGGGCCGACCGCCCCGCCCGCCGGCTCGGCGAAACCGAGATCGCCCAGTACGAGAAGCGCCGCGTCGGGCAGGTGAGTGCCTTCACGGTGGCCTACGAGCTCACGGTGCTCCGGCACATGCTGCGGCTTGGCCGGAAGTGGGGCTATCTCGACCAGGTGCCGGAGATCGAGCTGCCGAAGAAGCCAGAAGGCCGCCGGCGCTACGTGGACGCGGACGAGATCGGTCGGCTCATGACGGCGTGCACGGCATCCCGCAACCCGTATCTTGGCGCGATCGTCACGCTGGCGCTCAACACCGGCATGCGGAAGGCGGAGATCCTCGGCCTCGAGTGGGCCCGCGTGGACCTCTCCACGTCGCGCCTGACGCTCTACCGGACGAAGAGCGGCAAGCCGCGGGGCATTCCCATCAACCGGGCCGTCTACGACGCCCTGGTGGCCCTGGAGCCCGCGCAGGACCGGCGGGAGGGATTGGTGTTCAAGCGTCGCGGCGGCACCGCCTGGGGGCAGATTCGCACGGCGTTCACGTCGGCGCTCACCCGGGCCGCCATCACGGCGTTCCGCTTCCACGATCTCCGCCACACCGCGGCGAGCCACCTGGTGATGCGAGGCGCGAGCCTGAAGGACATCCAGGAGCTGCTCGGTCACTCCGATCTCAAGATGACCCAGCGCTACTCGCACCTCAGCCCGGCTCACCTCCGCGGCGCCGTCGATCGCCTCGACGGACTCGCCGATGGGCACACGGATGGGCACAAAGTGCTAGAATCGAGCCCGGCGCAGGACACCGCGCCACTGAAGTCTGCGGATCTACAAAGCGCCCCCGTAGCTCAGGTGGATAGAGCAGCAGTTTCCTAAACTGCGTGCCGGGTGTTCGAGTCACCCCGGGGGCACCAATACCTATGTACCCCGTCAGTGAACTCCGGCGTTCCAGTTGTGGCCGCGCTCCTAGAGTCCCTCTGTTAAACTCCGCCACGGATGAGACCAGGGATTGATCGGCGGACGTTTCTCGAGGCCTTGGCCGGTGCCCTCCTCGCCGCGCCGCTCGGCGCCGAGGCGCAGCCAGCGGCCGAGATTGCCCGAATAGGCTACCTGGCGCTCAATCGGGCCGCTGGCCCCCACAGGCACGAGGCCTTTCTCCAAGGGCTGCGTGACCTCGGTTACGTCGAGGGCCGCCATGTCGTGGTCGATACCGAGACGCCGAGGGAAAGTCGGAGCGCCTTCCTGCGCTTGCGGCCGAACTGGTTGCGCTCAATGTTGATGTCCTCGTGGCCGGAGGAGGCGCACAGGCTGCCCTGGCGGCCAAGCACGCAAGCAGAACCCTCCCCATTGTCTTCGCTGCTACTGCCGATCCAGTTGGGAGCGGCCTCGTCACCAGCCTTGCGCGACCGGGCGGCAATGTCACGGGATTGTCCCTCATCTTCCCGGAGTTAGTCGGCAAGTGTCTGGAACAGATCAAACAGGTCGTCCCCGGGGTCACTCGGGTCGCTGTCCTCTGGCAGCCAGGTGCCTACGGCGAACGCACGGCAGAAGACATGCTGAAGAAAGCAGAAGTCGCGGGGCGAGCCCTGGGAATGCGGCTTCAACTCGTTGAAGCGCGAGGTCCCGCCGATTTCGACAGGGCCTTCTCCGACATGACCGGGGCGCGCGCGGGCGCTCTGACTGTGTTGGGAAGCGTCACGTTCGCCAATGAGCGACGACGTCTCACGGAGCTGGCGGCAAAGACCCGGCTGCCGGTCGTGTATATGGAGCGGGACTATGTCGATGCAGGGGGCCTTATGCCCTATGGACCGACCGTTACTGATCTATTTCGACGCGCGGCGACCTACGTGGACAAGATTCTGAAAGGGGCAAACCCTGGCGACCTTCCTGTCGACCAACCTACCAAATTCGAGCTGATCATCAACCTGAAGACCGCGAAGGCCCTCGGCCTGACGATCCCCCCGTCCCTCCTGCAGCGGGCGGATCAAGTGATTGAGTGATGGAGCGTAGGACGTTCCTCAGCACCCTGGCGGGCGGTCTCCTCGCCGCGCCGCTCGCCGCCGAGGCAGACTCCTGCCACCGTGGCCTTCTCCTCCATCTAGGAGCGAGCCGCGCCGCCCATCGCGAGTGGCCACTCGTAGCGATCCCACGTGAGACCGGCCACGTGCATCTGGCCGGTGGCTCGCGCGCCCGACCGTTCGGCGACGCGCCGCGAGCGGGCATAGTACGGCAGCCGCGGATGCCGCGCGCGTAGTCGCGAACGCAACGCGCCGCCTCGGTCGCGAAGCCCTGGCCCCAGGCGGCGGGGTCGAGCGTGTAGCCGAGCTCGGTCTCGAACGTCAGTGCGACGTCGGCGGGTGCTTCCTGGCGCCCGAACCATCCTCTGCGAATCCCGTGCTCGGGTGCGGCGGATTCGACGACGAGGTCCATAAGCCACAGCGCCCGATCAGCTCTCCGTCTTCCTTGCGCAGGACCGCAAGATAGCCGAGCGCGAGCTGCTCATAGCTCCGCCGTCTCTTCGGGCGTGCGCGGCCGGCCGCCCGGATAAAGATTCTGCGCGACTTCGGGGAGTGCGTGGATGAGAGTGAAGAACGGCAGGTCGTCCGGCGCGATCCGCCGCAGCACGAGGCGAGCCGACTCCAGCCGGTCCGTGCCGTGCGCCAGGGTCATGTTGAAAATGGCCCTATGTCGCCCGCATTGTAGCCGGGCAGGGGAATGCGAGAAGTCGTCCTTGCGGGCTCCCCCTGGGGACGGGTGCGGCGGCGGCCCGGCGCGCGACACCTCGCGCCAGGGCTTGTAGCACGCCTCGTGGGCGTGCAAGAACACCCCTTGGCCTTCCACTTCACGCTCGACCTCGGTGGGCCCGATCGCGCGGCGACAGACGACGCAGGGTCGGCCGGTGCCCCGCTGGGACTTGGACACGCCATTGACCGATCCCAACCGGCCGTCGGACAACTGGACCCGGATCTGCCGCTTCAGTGCGTCGTAGCGAGACGCCCGCAGGTCCCCACTGGGCAGCGGCAGGTCGGGTATACTCGGGCGCGACGTTAGCTTCGTCAGCCATCTTGGCTTGTCCTCCAGAGATCGGGAAGGCCAGGCCAGATGCCACAGGCTCCGGGCGCGAGGGTTGCGCCTTGAAGCGAGCCTGCAGAAGGCACGTGCAGTGTGCGGCCGCCCGTCCGTCCCGCCTAGTTGGACCTTGGTCTATCACGTATGGCCGTGGTCTAGCTGCCGAGTGGGGGGCGCCGCTTGCCGAACCCGCCATCCTTGCGTCGCTGCCGGTCGTCGTGATTGTGCTCCGCCCAGAGAAGGAACAGCCACATGATGACCGCCGGGGTGCCGCCAAACAGCCACCAGAGGGTATTGCTCACGGCTCCAGCTGGTACGCCCTTGAGAGGGGGTGGAGAGCCAGATGCCAGAGGGGAGGACGCCCGGCGGTCAACCGGAAGCCCGGTGGTAGGCACGTAGAGCGTGGCGCGGGCCGCCGATGGGGCGCCGAGGAAGCTCTCGAGGGCCGCGCGAGTCGCTAGCGGCTAGCGGGCTCCGTGATGACGACGTAGCCTTGTGACTGCAGATCCGTCACGCAGTTGTCGCGCGTCCGCTTGGCCATCTCGTCCACCACCGACCTCCCGTCCGGCCCGCCTCCCGAGCAGGTGAACGTCCGGCCGGTTTGAGGGTTCCGCAGCCGGATGTCCGGCGGGGCGGTTGCGCACCCCGCCAGCAGAAGCAGCCCAAGGCCGATGCATCCGCCGAGGCTTCTCATAGGTTGAATTCCTACCAGATGAGCGGCGATCGCTTAGCGCGTACAGGGCGTAGGCGGCGCCGGCGGCGATCAGCAGGGGAATGATGACCGCGAGCCACGCCACGCGAAGAATCGAAACGATCGAGACCAGCAGCGCTCCGATGCCGACGAAGAACAGCAACACGCCCTCGAGCATGGCCTGGCCCTCCTTGCCCGGAGGTGATCGCAAGGTGTGTGCCGAGGGCCAAGCTGCGGGAAACATTGCCGGCCGGCTCTCGCTCCGGCCCAGGCATGCCGGTAATGCTTACCGGACCGGACCATCCTTCCCTCTATCCGTATTCGCTGCGTGCGGCTGACGTCGAGCGGGTGGTCGATCAGTGGCGCCACGCGCTCGATGAAGCGCACGGTATGCGGCAGGCTGGCGTGGATGTCGAACGCGGCCTCGTCCTTCCAGCCCGAGTGAATGAAGAAGAGCCGCGGGTCGCGAACCGAACGGAACGCGTGGATGCTCAGGCAGCCCGGCTCCTCGCGCGAGGGCACGACGGTGGCCTGGAGCGATTCCGCCACCGCGTCCTCCTGCCCGGGTCGTGCGTGAAATCGGGCGAAGATGAACAGCTCCATCTCACTCGCCCCTACGCCGGCCCCAGGTCGCGCTCCGCCTCCGCCAGCAGGCTCTCGAAGGACGCCGGCAGCTCGACCGGCCGGCCGACGACGCCGGGGCTGTAGCCCTGGAGCCAGTAGCTGTTGGTCGGATGGCCGCCGCCGGCCACGACGATCACGAAGTTGTCGGGCTGGGCGGTGATCGGCCACGGGTCCAGCGCGAGGCTCTCGCGCGCGACCTTGCTCGTGTCGATCTCGATCCACGCCGGGCATCCGGCCCGGCGCAGCTCCTCGGCGGGGATCCGCGAATGCTCCCACAGGAACTCGCGGATCGAGGCCTTGGTCCAGCCGAGCCCGGTCATGGTCTGGGCCACGACCCCCGGGATCATCAGGATGCCCGGGGTGCCGTGCTCGTAGCCGGCGAGGCCGGCCATGTTGGGCACGCGCATGAAGTCGGCCATGCGGTGCATGCCCTGCAGCGCGTCCTCCTCCGGCGTCTCCTTCTTCGCGCCGCGCCGCCGGATGTTGGTGGCCCCGTTGGCGAAGGCGAGCGAGATCGAGCTCGTGCCCGGCGCGAAGCCGTGGCGCTCGGTCCCGTGCGGGGCCCAGCCCGCGGGCAGGCTCGCCTCGTCCTCCGCGAAGACCACGTTCGTGTAGCGCAGGCCGCCGTAGTTGGCCATGGTGCCGATGCCGGGCAGGGCGCCGCCCAGGTTCTGCTGCAGCAGGCGCAGCGCGCGGCCGATGCTGGCGCCGGCCGGCCGCTGCGGATCCGGACCGAGGCAGCCGAAGCCGGCGTTGAGGCGGATCTGGGCGCCGACCGGTCCGTTGACGATCACCACCGGAAACGCGCTGCCCGACGCGGCCTGCAGCGTCTCGCTCCCCGACTCGGGATCGAGGAACGCCTCCACCGCCGCCACGAGCACCGGCAGGTACTCGGGCCGGCCGCCGGCCATCGCGAGCGCGATCGCGCACGACTCGACCGTGGTGACACCGCCGCGCGGCGGGAAAGTGCCGAGCCTCCGCGCGCGCGGTTGCGCGGCGCCGCGGAGGATCCAGTCCACCCGCTCCCGCGTCGGCGGCCAGAGCGGCAGGCCGTCGCCCCAGCGGTTGGCCAGCATCAGGTGATTCGCGCGCGCGAAGGCGTCCTCGACGCTCGTGCCCTCGACGCGCAGCATCGGCGCCTCGCCCGCGCCGTCGCCGGCGAAGGCGGAGCGCCACCGCGTCAGGCCGTCGTAGAACTCCTGCTTGCGCGCCTCGACCGGCGAGATGTCGCTGCCGGGCAGGAACAGCTCGATGGGGAAGGTGACCATCGCCGCGTCCGGCGCCAGCCCGAGGCCGGCCACCGCGTTCGTCATGACCCCCACGAAATCGGCGCGGGTCAGCGTGACGGTCGGAATCCCCTGCGCCTCGATCCTGGCGGCCGCCCGGCCGCACGCCGTCGCGCAGGTCCCTCAGGCCGCGTTGCCGATGATGACCGCGTCGACCCCGCTCGCCTTGACGAGCGCCGCCGTCTCCTCCGAGCCGATCACCGCGTTGCCCTGGGGAAAGGCGTCGATCGGCAGCACCTCGATGCCCGGGAAGTCCGCCTCGAGCAGCGTCTTCAGCAGCGGCAGCATGCGGTAGGCCTGCCACTGCTCGTTGCTGACGAAGCCGACGCGCTTGCCCGCGAGGGCGGCGACGCGCGCCGCGTGCGGCTGCTTGACCTCGATCGCGCCGGACGGGTCGTGGAACTCGAGGCTCGCCGTCACTTCATCAGGCCCTGCAGCGCGCTCACCTGCTTCTGCAGGTCGCCGAGCTGACCGGCGAGCTGGGTGAGGCGGCTCGGCGGGACCTGCGGCTTCGCCAGCTCGGTGTTCACCGTCGTCGCCTTGGGCAGCAAGGAATCGACCTTGCAGGTGTCCGCCGCGTCGAGCTTGCCGCTGCTCTTCATCGCGGTCAGCTCGGTCACGAGCTTCTGGGCCTGCTCCAGGAGCTGCGTCTTGTCCGGCAGCATCGAGCCGATGCTGGGAAGCTGCGCGAGGGCGACCGTCGGGGCCAGCGCACCCCGCGATCAGCGTACACACCATCCGCGCATCCGCGTCTCCGTCTGTTCATCGTCGAGATCCTCCCGTGCCGCGCAGTATACCGCCGAGCGTCGCGGTGTCGCCCGCGGCTCGCCCGGACGAGATCTCGCGGGCGGCGCCGGCGGAGCGGCATCTCTCTCTCGGCCTGGCGGCGACAATCGCGGTCCCGAGCGCCCGTTGCTGCCACGGCCGGCGGACGTTACAAATAGGTCATGCGGGCGCTCCGCCTCGGCGTGGCCTGCGTCCTGCTCGGTGCCGCGACCGTGGCGCACGCGGACGAGCCCTGGGATCTGTGGGAGGAGCGGATCGTCGGCACGGAGCCGCTCCGCATGGTGTTCGTCGGGCACTTTCCGTCCTCGCGCGCGTGTCAGGCGAGGCCTCGGAGCTGTGGACCTCCCCGTCACCCGCCGGCGTCACCCGTCTCGGCTACATGTGCCTGCCCGCCGAGCCGCCGCCCCGCCCCGAGCCGACCCCGTCTCTCGCTAGACCGCCCGACCTCTGCTAGACTCCGCCCCATGGCCGCCACGCTGATCGCGAACACGATGATCCTCGACGGGAGCGGCGCGGCGCCCTTCTCGGGCGACGTCCTGGTGGAGGGCCCGCGCATCGTCGCGGTGCAGCCGGGCGGCGGCCTGCCGCGCGAGGCGGCCCGGGTGATCGACGGCGCCGGCGCCACGCTCATGCCGGGGCTCATCGAGCCGCACGGCCACGTGAGCTACCCCGACGCGGCCCGCAACTCCGACTTCACCCGCCTGCCGCCCGAGGAGCACGTCCTGGTGACGATGCGCAACGCCCGGACGCTGCTCGACTGCGGGTACACCAGCGTGCTCTCGGCGGCCTCGGCCAAGCCGCGCCTGGACATCGTGATCCGCAACGAGATCGAGGCCGGCCGCATCCCCGGGCCGCGCTACCTGGCCAACGGTCCGGAGATCACGGTCACCGGCGGGCTCGGCGACGAGAACGCGCTCCACCTGCCGCATCTCGAGACGCCGACCTTCGCCTGGGTGGCCGACGGGCCGGACGAGATCCGCCGGGTCTGCCGCATCCTGGTGCGCGAGGGCACCGATCTCCTGAAGCTGAACATCTCGGGCGACACCGGGCCGCGCAACTCGCGCTCCCAGCGCGCGGTGATGACCGACGACGAGGTCGCGGCGGCCACCGAGATCGCGCGGGCCGGCGCGGTGCGCGTCTGCGCCCACGCGCGCAGCGCCGAGTCGGTGAAGATGTGCGTGCGCCACGGCGTCGGCATCATCTACCACGCCAACTTCGCGGACGAGGAGGCCCTCGACCTGCTCGAGGCCAACCGCGACTGGTGCTTCGTCGCCCCCGCGGTGGGCCTCACCTACCAGGCGTGCTACGCCGCGAGCGAGTGGGGGTTCACCCCGCAGATGGCGCGCGACCACGGGCTCGTCGACGAGCTGGAGGTGTCGGTCGAGACCATGGGCCGGATGCGCAAGCGCGGCATCCGCGTGCTGCCGGGCGGCGACTACGGCTTCGCCTGGAACCCGCACGGGACCTACGCGCGGGACCTGCTGCTCTTCGTCGACCTGCTCGGCTTCTCCCCGATGGAGACGCTGGTCGCGGCGACCCGCATGGGCGGCGAGATCATGGGCCGGCCCCACGAGCTGGGGCAGGTGAAGCCGGGCTACCTCGCGGACCTGCTGCTCGTCGACGGCGACCCGCTCACCGACATCAAGCGGCTCCAGCGGCAGGACGCGCTGCTGATGATCATGAAGGACGGCCAGCTGCACAAGGCGCCGGCCGCCTGAAGCGCTACCGCCAGGCCTGCTCCACGGGCCGCCCGGGCTGCCGCAGCAGGCCCACCGCGATGCCGATGTTCAGCAGGTTCCACAGGATGCCGTTGACGAACGCGGCCTGATAGGACCCGCTGAGATCGTAGATCACGCCGGTCATCCAGCCGCCGAGCGCCATCCCGAACAGGGTGGCCATCAACACGGTGCCGACCCGCACCCCGGCCTCCTCGGGCGGGTAGAACTCCCGGATGATGACCGCGTAGGCCGGCGTGATCCCGCCCTGCGAGAGACCGAATAGCGCCGAGAGGATGTAGAGCGACGCGAGGCCGTCGAAGGGCAGGAACAGGACGAGGGCCAGGGCCTGCAGGCTCGAGCCCAGCAGCAGCGTGCGCCGCCCGCCGATGCGGTCGCAGATCCAGCCCGACGCCAGCCGGCTCACGATGCCGGTGGCCAGCATCAGCGAGAGCATCTGGGCGCCGCGCGCCGCCCCGTGGCCCAGATCGCCCGCGTAGGCGACCATGTGGACCTGCGGCATCGACATCGCCACGCAGCAGCTCAGCCCCGCGATGACCAGCACGGCCTGCAGCGCGCCCGGCGACATGCCCAGCGGGCGCGCCGACCACTCGGCGGCGCGCGGGGTGGCCGAGGCGACCGCGCGAGCAGCGGCGAGCGGCGCCGCAGGGCCAGCGCCAGCGGCAGCATGGTCGCCACGCAGAAGATCGCGATGCCGACGTAGGTGCGCCGCCAGCCCAGCGTCTGGATGAAGTGCTGGACGACCGGGGGCCAGACCGTTCCCGCCAGGTAGCTGCCGCTCGAGATGATCGACACCGCGAGGCCGCGGCGCCGGGTGAACCAGAGCGAGGTGTCGGCGATGAGCGGCGCGAACGAGGCGGAGCCGGCGACGCCCACCACCAGGCCCTGCGCGAGCACGAACTGCCAGAGGCTCGTGGCCTGGCTCGCGACGAGATAGCCCGCGCTCAGCACGATCGCGCCACCCGTGACCGGCGCGTAGATGCCGAAGCGATCGGACAGGCGCCCCATCAGGATGCCGCCGAAGCCGAACGAGATCATGGTCACGGTGTAGGGCAGGGACGCGGCGGAGCGCGCGACGCCGAACTCGGCCTGCACCGCCGGCAGCACCACGATCACCGACCACATGCCGATGCCGCCGATGGCCGACAGCAGGAGCGCGGCGAAGAGCCGGGTCCACGCGTAGGCGGACTCTTCGGAGCTCCCGACGTCGGTGGCGGGCGTGGGCATGGCGGGCGACACCCAGTATCCGGGTTCCCGCGCCGTTTGTACTCATCCAATTCGGCGTCGCGCGGCGCGTGAAACGGACGGGCGCGGAGGTCCGAGGCGTGCGCTCAGGACCGAAGTAGCGCCGGACGTCCCAGGACCTGCCACACTCGCGCACAGCGCGGGTGCATGTGCAGCAGACGCCTCGGCGCCGGCTCCACGCCCAGGTAGCTCCGCTGGGGGCCGACGATGGCCTCGTCACACGCGGAACAGACGAGACCCATGCCCGCGGACACCACCGCCGCGCAGAACTGCACGGGAGCGCCGAGCGTGCCGGACCGCATCTTGCGCGCGATCCGCGGCTCGATTCGCGCGCACTCCTCGCACGCGGCCGCGTCAGGGCTCAGGACGTCCGAGCAATACAGGCAGGATATTGCGGCGCCTTGGGTCGATCTCATGAGCGTCACCCCCTGCGCACATCTAGACTTCTAGATTCGCTCCCGCGCGCTTCATTCCCAAGTTTTTCCTGGGGGCCCCGGGGTATTGGACCAAGTTCAATAGCGGCCAGACCGGACGCTCCCGGCGATGGAGTTGCGCTGGAGCGACCGCTGGCGGAAGATCACGACCGTGCTCCGCCCGAACACGGAGGTCCGCAGGTGACCGATCGAGGAGGCCTGGACCGGCGCTCCTTCATCGCCGCCGTCGCGCTGGGCCTGATCGCGGCGTCGCACACCGCCAGCGCACAGTCGCGGGGCAAGACCTGGCGCGTCGGCTTCCTCTCCGGCGGGGCGCGGCCGCCGGACGACGTGCCACCGCTGCCGCTGCGACAGGCGCTCCAGGAGCTGGGCTACGTCGAGCCGCAGAGCGTCGTCTACCTGGGCCGGTGGGCCAACGCCAAGCAGGATCGGCTCCCGGGCCTCGCGGCCGAGCTCGTCGAGCTCAAGGTGGACGTCATCGTGACCGTGGGAGGTCCGGCGTCCGCGGCGGCCAAGCAGGCATCGCCGTCG
The DNA here is from genome assembly GCA_963841755.1 of uncultured Candidatus Rokubacteria bacterium. GTDB lineage: Bacteria > Methylomirabilota > Methylomirabilia > Rokubacteriales > CSP1-6 > CAMLFJ01. The sequence continues at coordinate 342,394 of CAWJDX010000011.1, read as the reverse complement.
ATTCCCGTCGTGATGGCCCTGGTCGGTGACGCCGACGGCCTCGGCCTGATCGACAGCCTCGCGCGACCCGGAGGCAACGTCACCGGGGTGACCGATCAGTCCGCGGAGCTCAGTGCGAAGCGCCTGGAGATCATCACCGAAGCCGTGCCGCGGGCCGCGCGCGTCGCGGTGCTCTGGAACGCGGACGACCGGGGGATGACACTGCGCTACCGGCAAGTGGAGAAGGCGGCCCACTCGCTGCACGTCACGGTGCAGCCGCTCGGCGTCCGGGAGCCGGACGACTTCAACGTGGCCTTCGCGGCCATGACCGCCAACCGTCCCGACGCGCTGGTCATGGTCACGGATGCGCTCACGCTGCTCAACCGCAAGCGGGTGATCGACTTCGCGCAGGCGAACCGGATCCCGGCCATGTACGAGGCGAGCCTCCTCGTCCAGGACGGCGGGCTCATGTCGTATGGCGCGAACCAGGACGACAACTTCCGCCGCGCCGCGACCTACGTGGATCGCATCTTCAAGGGAGCCCCGCCGAGCACGCTGCCGGTCGAGCGGCCGGGCCGTTACTACCTCACCATCAACTTGAAGACCGCGAAGGCGCTCGGCCTGACCATCCCGCCGCTGCTGTTGCTCCGGGCGGATCAGGTGATCGAGTGACGCGACGGGGCTGGCCCGACTAGCTTCTCAGCTTCCGTCGCTCAACTGACCGACAGATAGGCGATTTCGACCTCCGGATACGCCTCTCTCGCTCCTGACCTTCAGCTAGGCAACGGACAGCGGTCAACCGGGAAGGCCCCTCGCTCGTCCTTCACCCGGAAACGCCATGGAATCGTCGCGGGAGGCCACGGCGGCCCCGGTCATCGCGCTCCGACCGGCCTGGCGCTCGTCGCCGTGGGCCGGGCTGGGCGGGGTGATGGCCCTCGGGCTCGGGCTGCGCCTCTGGCGGCTCGACCAGAACGGCTTCGGCACCGAGTACTACAGCGCCGGGGTCCGCAGCATGCTGGACAGCCCCCACAACTTCCTCTTCAACTCCTTCGACCCGGCCGGCTTCGTCTCGCTCGACAAGCCCCCGATCGCCCTCTGGGTGCAGGTGGCCAGCGCCAAGCTGCTCGGCTTCAGCAGCCTGAGCGTGCTGCTGCCGCAGGTGCTCGAGGGCCTCGCGTCCATCGCCCTGGTCTACCACCTCGTGGCCCGCCGCTTCGGCGAGGCGGCGGGGCTGCTGGCGGCGCTGTTCCTGGCCCTCACCCCGATCAGCGTGGTGATCGATCGCTCGAGCAATACCGACAGCTGCCTGGTGCTGGTGCTGCTGCTCGCGGCCTGTGCGCTCAGCGCCGCGGCGGAGCGGGGGAGCGGCCCGCTGCTCGCGCTCGCCATGGCTCTGGTCGGCATCGGCTTCAACGTGAAGATGCTGGCCGCGTTCGTGGTGCTCCCGACGTTCGCGCTCGTCTACTTCGCGGGGGCGCCGCCCGACTGGCGGCGACGGCTCGCCCACCTCGCGGTGGGCGGCGTGGTGGTGACGGTGGTCTCGCTCTCGTGGGTCGTCTTCTACGACCTGACGCCGCCCGAGCGGCGCCCATTCGCCGGGAGCAGCCGATCCAACTCGATGATCGAGCTGGCGGTGGGCCACAACAGCATGGAGCGGTTCGTCCGCCGCCGCGGCCTGGCCGCCCGGGGCCCGGGCAACGCGGCGGGCTCAACGCCGGGGCAGGCCGCCGCGCCCGGAGGCCGGCCCGGCGGACGACTGCGCCAGGTGGACAACGTGGCGGTCGGCCCGTTGCGCCTGGCCGACCGCCACCTGGCGGGGCAGGTGAGCTGGCTCCTGCCGCTGGCCCTGGCGGGCGCGGCCGCAGCCGCGGCCCGCACCCCACGCCGGTGGCCGCTCGACCCCGCTCACCAGGCGGCGCTGCTCTGGTCCGGCTGGGCGCTCACCTACGCGGTGGTGTACAGCTACGCGGGCGGGATCTTTCACGCCTACTACCTCGTCACGATGGCCCCTCCGCTGGCCGCGCTGGCCGGCGTCGGGGTGATCGCGCTCTGGTCGTGGTACCGGCGGGGCGGGCGCATCGCGCTGCTGCTGCCCGCCGCGCTGCTGCTGACCGCGGGCTGGCAGCTCTTCATCTGGTACGGCGACCTGGCCGGGGCGGCCGCGCCACTCCGCGACTGGCGCCTCTGGCTCTGCCTCGCGACGGTCGCGGGCGTGCTCGAGCCGATTGGCGTCCTGCTGGGCGTCCTCGGGACGCGGCTGCAGCGCCCGCCACCACGATCGTGGGCCGCGGCCGCCCTCGGGATGGGGCTGGGCGCGCTGCTCGCGACGCCCGCCACGTGGGCGCTCGGCGCCGGCCTCGCCCGCGGCAACGTGATGCTGCCCTACGCCGCCCTGCCGGGCGCGCCCGCGCGGGACGATCCGGCCGGCCCGCTCTTCTGGCGGGGTGGGGCGGGCATCGGCCGCGACGCGCGGCTGCTCGTCTTTCTGCGGGCCAACCATCGGGGCGAGCGCTACCTGCTGGCCACCCTCAACGCGCGCGTGGCCGCGCCCGTCATCATCGAGACGGGTCAGCCGGTCATGGCCATCGGTGGCTTCATGGGCGCGGACCCGATCCTCACGCCGGAGAGCCTGGCGGCGATGGCCGCCGACCAGCAGGTGCGCTTCGTGCTGCTGGGCGGCGATTTCGCGCGGCGCGGGGGCGCCGAGCCGCCCCAGCGCTCGATCACCGTCTGGATCAAGGCGACCGGCGCGGCGGTGGATCCGGCGCTATGGCGCTCGACCCCGGTGAGGCCCGCCGGGCCCGGTCGAGGCACGGCTCCCGAGCTCTACGATCTGCGGCCGGCGGACGGCCTCGCCCCGCCCGGGCCGGGCTAGCGGGCCCGATGTTGATCTCCGTCGTGATCCCGGTCTACAACGGCGCCCGCACCATCGGCCCGCTGGTCGGCCGCCTGATCGAGGCGCTGCCGGGCGCCGCGCTGCAGATCGTCCTGGTGGACGACGGGAGCCTCGACGCGAGCGACGACACCTGCCGCGCGCTCAGCGCCCGCTACTCGGGCGTCGTCACGTACGTGAAGCTCGGGCGAAACTTCGGCGAGCACAACGCGGTCATGGCCGGGCTCTGGCACGCGCGGGGCGAGTACGCGGTGGTCATGGACGACGATTTCCAGAACCCGCCCGAGGAGGTCGGGCGCCTGGTCGATCACGCGATCCGCCACCGCTACGACATCGTCTACACGCACTCTCCGGTCAAGCATCACCACTGGCTGCGCAATCTCGGCAGCCGTCTGAACGATCGCGTGGCCAACTTCATGCTGGACAAGCCCCGCCACCTCTACCTCTCGAGCTTCAAGTGCCTGAGCCGGTTCCTGGTGAATCAGATCCTCAAGTACCGCGGCCCATATCCCTACATCGACGGGCTGGCCCTGCGCTGCACCCGGAACATCGGCACCCTGGAGGTGCGGCACGAGCCGCGGCGCGAGGGCCGCTCGAACTACACGCTGCGCAAGCTGCTCCGCCTCTGGCTCAACATGTTCGTGAACTTCTCGGTCATGCCCCTGCGGGTGAGCACGGTGGTCGGCCTGGCCTGCAGCCTCCTCGGGCTCGCCCTGGGCGTCGACGTGCTCGTCGAGCGACTGCTCCGGCCCGACATCCCGGTGGGCTGGGCCTCCGTGCTGATGCCGGTCGTCCTGTTCTCGGGCGTGCAGCTCGTGATGCTCGGTCTCCTCGGCGAGTACCTGGGGCGCCTCTTCCTGACCGAGAACCAGACCCCGCAGTTCGTGGTGCGCGAGGTGGTCGAGGCGGGCGTCGCGGTGCCGGCTCCGTCCCCGGCGGACCCGCGGGCCTCATGACTGCCCATCTGGACTGCTTCCGGGACCGCCGGGTGCTGATCACCGGCGGGCTCGGGTTCCTGGGCAGCAACCTCGCGATCCGGCTGGTCGGCCTCGGCGCCCGCGTGACCCTGCTCGACGCGATGGTCGACGACCACGGCGGCAACCCGTTCAACGTGGAGCCGATCCGGGACCGGGTCGCGGTCAACTTCAGCGACATCCGCGACGAGGCGAGCCTCAAGTACCTGGTGGCCGGACAGGACTACGTGTTCCACCTGGCCGGCCAGAACGACCACGTGCTGAGCCTCCGGGACCCGTTCCCGGACATCGACATCAACATCAAGGGATCGGCCATGCTGCTCGAGGCCTGCCGGCGCTACAACCGGTCCGCCCACCTGGTCTACGGGGGCACGCGCGGGGAGTACGGGCCCGCGGTGATGCTGCCGGTGGCGGAGGACCATCCGATCCGTCCGCGGGGCATCTACGAGCTGTCGAGCCTGACCGCCCAGCAGCTCTTCCAGATCTACCACGACAACCACGGGGTCGCCTCGGTGACGCTCCGGCTCACCAACATCTACGGCGAGCGCGCCCAGATGAAGCACGATCGCTTCGGGGTGGCCAACTGGTTCGTGCGCCAGGCGCTCGACGACGGGACGATCAAGGTCTTCGGAGATGGCTCGCTCTTGCGCGACTTCGTCTACGTGCAGGACGCGGTCGAGGCCATGGTCCGGTGCGCGGCGACCCCGGAGGCCTACGGCCACGTCTTCAACGTGGGCAACAGCCTGGCGCGTCCAGCTTTCGCGAGCTGGCCGAGACCGTGGTGCGGGTCGCGGGAAGCGGCCGCTGGGAGCTGGCTCCGTTCTCCCCGGAGCGGGCGGCCCAGGAGCCGGGCGACTTCTGCTCGGACGTCCGCAAGATCAAGCGGGTGGTCGGCTGGGAGCCCACCACGCCGCTCGGCGAGGGCCTGGACCGCACGGTGGGCTACTACCGCCTCCACCGGCATCGGTACTGGTGAGCGCGATGGAGGTGCCCTTCCTGGACCTGACCCGACAGTACCGGCGCATCCACGACGAGGTCGGCGCCGCGGTCACGCGCACGCTCGAGAGCGGCCGGTACGTGCTGGGCGAGGAGCTGGCCGCCTTCGAGCGCGAGTTCGCCGCCTACTGCGGCGCCCGCCTCGCGGTCGGGGTGGGCTCGGGCACCGACGCGCTCCATCTGGCTCTGCGCGCGGCCGGTGTGCGGCCCGGCGATCGCGTGATCACCGCGCCCAACATCGCGGGGCCCACCGTCTGCGCCATCGTGGCCGCGGGCGCGGTGCCGGTGTTCGTGGACGTCGACCCGCGCACCTTCACGCTCGATCCCGAGAAACTCCGGGCGCACCTGGCCGCCCAGCCGCGCGCGCACCCGGCCCGCGCGATCATCCCGGTGCATCTCTACGGCCACCCTGCCGCCCTGGGCGAGATCGCGCAGATCTGCGCCGAGCACGATCTCGAGCTGATCGAGGACGCCGCGCAGGCGCACGGGGCCGAATACGCGGGTCGGCGGATCGGCCCGCGCGCGGGCTTCTCCTGCTGGAGCTTCTACCCGACCAAGAACCTCGGGGCCTATGGCGACGCGGGCATGGTGCTGACCAACGACGCCCAGGCCGCCGAGCGCGTGCGCATGCTCCGCAACTACGGTGAGGAGGCGAAGTACGTGAACCTCCTCCCGGGCGTCAACAGCCGGCTCGACGAGCTCCAGGCCGCGGTGCTGCGGGTCAAGCTCCGCCATCTCGACGAGTGGGTGACCGCGCGCCGCCGCCTCGCCTCACTCTACGACCGGCTCCTGGCGGACGGCCCGGTGACGCGGCCGGTGGAGGTGAGTCCGGCGCGCCACGGCTATCACCTCTACGTGATCCGCTCGCCCCGGCGCGACGCCCTCCAGCGGCACCTGCAGGCGCGGGGCATCGGCACCAGCATCCACTACCCGGTGCCCGCGCACTGTCAGCCGGCCTATCGCCACCTGGGCTACGCGGAGGGCGACTTCCCCTGCGCCGAGCGGGCCTGCCGGGAGGTGCTGTCGCTGCCGCTCTACCCGGAGCTGACCGAGGACGAGCTGCGGCACGTCGCGGCCGGGGTCAACACCTTTCGCGGGTAGGGCGCGACGCTCGGGACGCGGCGGTGAGGGCCGCGATGACCGTGGCGTCGGTGGGGAAGGCGAGTGGGGGAGGCTCCCGGAGGGGGAAGTAGCCCACGCGATCGAGGTCGTCGCCCGCCTGCAGCGCGCCGCCGACCGGGCGCCCGTGAAACCAGACCCCGACCGTCAGGCTCGATGAGTCGTGAGAGTTGGAGTGAACCGCGCAGACATCGCCGACCTCGACGATCAGACCGGTCTCTTCCCGCATCTCCCGGCGCGCCGCCTCGCGGATGTCCTCGGCCCAGTCGACGTGACCGCAGGGAATGCACCACCGGCCGGACCAGGGCCCGCTATTGCGCCGGCCGAGCAGGCCGCGACGCCCACCGTGGGGTTTCGGTAGCTGGTCTGCCCGCAGCTCGGACACCGCCGATGCGGACCGGCCGTCGGCGGCTCCAGGCGGCCACCACATCGAGCGCAATGATCACGGCCGTCCGCTTGCACCGAGGCCAATCAGCCCGCCGGCGTGGCGTAGGCGCCGCCGCCGAGGGCGGCGATGCACTCCTCGCGGATCCGCCACACGTCGTCGAGGCTCCGCCCCCGCACGGTCTCGGTGCGGGCGATCCAGTCGCGCAGAAACCGCCGGTGGAGGTCATTCTTGTACGCGCCGATCTGCTCGACGGTGATGGGCTCCTCGTGGAGGAAGCGATCGATGGGCGCCGCTCCCGAGGGGACCCCGGTCACGTCGATGCGCTCGCCCTGGTAGCGCAGGAAGCAGTGCGCTTCGGGAATGCACCAGAGCCCGTGCGCGGTCAGCACTCGACCCACGCCCGGCGTGTTCTCCTCGCTCATCTCGTAGATCGCGAGCGTGAGCTGGACGTCGATGCCCTGCTCGCGGGCGAACTCGGCCAGGGCGGCGTGCTTGGTCGTGCACGTCCCGCGCCCTTCCTCGAGCACGAGCCAGAACCGGCTCCGGTCGGAGATCCGGCCGTAGGGCAGCCCGAGGACGTGTAGGGCCGCCCCGGGGAAATCGCTCGCCCCCGCGGCCCGGAACAGGCGGGTGATCGGGCCGTCGGCGGTCAGCGGCCGATTGATGAGTCGGGTGACGGTGTCCGACATGGCGCACCTCCCTGGGGATCGCGTCGGCCGCGAGTGTAGCAACCCCGGGGCCTCCCGGCCCGGTTTCCAACGCATCCATACAATGGCCGACCGTGCTAGAGTCCTCGGTAGATTGGCTGCCGTCGGGCGCGCCCCCCCGGAATGGGCCGGGGACAGGGGACACCGCGGCCAAGGGTCAAGCGTCAGCGAGGGAGGTCGAAGACCATGAGTCTCAAGGGCTGGATGGCGTTGTCCACGGTCGTACTCACCCTGTCGATCACCGGGCTTGCCTTCGCGCAGCAGCCGCAAGCGCAGCCCGCCACGCCCCTCATGCAGCACACGGAGCGGGGAACGGGCACGGGCATGACCAACCCCGCCACGACGGAAGGCAAGCCGATCACGACCTACAACCAGCCCTCGGTCGAGCGGGGAACGGGCACGGGCATGACCAACCCCGCCACGACGGACGGCAAGCCCATCACATCCTCGACGAGCTTCGGCCAGCGGTAGAACTCGACCCAAAGCCTCACCGGCCACACACACGAGCGCCGAGTCCCTCGGCGCTCGTGCTGCGTCGGGACCGAACGAAGGAGATGAACCATGAACGGTCTCAGACAGATCACGGTCGTCACACAGGGCGATGGGTGGAACTTGCTCGGCCTCGATGCGGAGGGCCGGGTCTGGTACGGCTCGCCGCGACGGACCACGAAGGGCCGGTCGCTCATCTGGGCCCTGATGGACGAAAGCACGGAAGAGGACCCGGAGCCGGAGTCCGCCGCCGCACTGCCCCCCACGGAAGGGACCGCCGGCCGGACTTGGCCCTCGCGGCCGCGCCCCTGAGGCGCTGCCTCACAGCGTCAGGAGCATTCCCACCGTCGCCGCGGTCATGATGACCGCGGTGGCCCATCCGAGCCACCGCAAGAGCCGGGGGTTCACCCGCTTGCCCATCACCGCGCGATCGCTGGTGAGGAGCACCACCAGCACGATCAGCGGCGCCGCGAGCACTCCGTTGACGACGGCCGACCAGAACAGCATGGTCACCGCGTCGAGTCCCACGTAGTTCAGGATCAGCCCGACCAGCATCGCGACCGTGACGACGGCGTAGAACCGCCGCGCGAGCCGAGGCGTATCGTCGAGGGAGCCCCTCCAGCCCTCCGCCTCGGCGACCGCGTAGGCGCACGACCCCGCCAGGACCGGCACTCCGAGCATCCCGGTGCCGATCAGCCCGAGGGCGAAAAGCCAGTACGCCCCGGCTCCCGCCAGCGGCCGGAGGGCCTCGGCGGCCTGGCGGGCCGTCTCGATGTGCGTCTTCCCGTGTGCGTGGAGCGTCGCGGCGGTGGTGAGGATGATGAAGTACATGACGAGGTTCGAGAAGAACATGCCGGTCAGCACGTCCGTCCGCATCCGCCGCAGCTCCGCGTCGGTCGCCCCACGCCGCGCCCGACGGCGCGCCGACCTGCGGCCCGATCCTCCTCGACCTCCTGGGCGGCCTGCCAGAAGAACAGGTAGGGCGAGATGGTCGTCCCCAGGATGCCGACGAAGACCGCGAGGTACGCCGTTCGACCACTCGACGTGCGGGACGAGCGTGGCCCTCATCACCGCTCCCCAGTCCGGGCGGGCGAGGAACGCGGCCAGGACGTAGGCGAACAGTACGAGGGTGAGCCACTTGAAGACGCGCGCGATCCGGCGGTAGGACGACCAGACAGGAGCAGGGAGACGATGAAGCCGGCGTAGAGCGGCGTCCAGACGAAGGCCTTCACGCCGGTCACCATCTCGCTCACCTCGGCCATGCCGCCCGAGATCCGCGCCGATGTTGATGACGTTCGCGACGAACAGCAGGGCGCACGCGCCCCAGAGGACGCGACGCGAATAGCGCCGCCGGATGACGCTCGCCAGACCTCGACCCGACACCATGCCCAGACGCGCGCACATCAGCTGGACCGCCGCCATCAGGGGAAACGAGAAGAGCGCGGTCCAGAGCGGGGCATAACCGAACGTCGCGCCCGCGACGGAATAGGTGGAGATACCCGACGGGTCGTCGTCCGCCGCGCCGGTGATGAGACCGGGACCGAGCTCGGCGAAGAACTGCCGCACCCGCCACGCCCGGGCGACCGGTCCCGAACCCGGAAGTCCTTGGGGGGTGAGGTGCGGCGGGTCGGGAGTCATCGCGGACGCTCCCGAGTCTACCTCAGCTAGAATGAGCGGCATGGATCGATCCGGTGTGTCCAACCGCATCCAGCTCCGAGCCATCGCGCACCGGGCGATGGTGGAGCGTGGTCTCCTGCCGGATTTCCTCCCGCGGTCGAGGGCGAGGTCGAGGCGATCCGGCCGGCCCCGCCGCGCGAGCCCGTCGCTCCGCGACCTGCGCGACCTGCTGTGGTGCTCGATCGACAACGACGACTCGCGCGATCTCGATCAGCTCACCGTCGCCGAGGCGCTGCGCGAGCGGGACGGTCAAGGTCCTCGTCGCGATCGCCGACGTCGACGCGCTGGTCCAGCCGGGCTCGGCGATCGACGGCCACGCGCGGGCCAACACGACGTCGGTCTACACCGCGGCCGAGATCTTCCCGATGCTGCCCGAGCAGCTGTCGACCGACCTCACCTCGCTCGGCCAGGACGAGGACCGGCTCGGCGATCGTCGTCGAGATGGTGGTCGCCGCCGACGGGGCGGTCGGCGCGTCCGACGTCTACCGCGCGCTCGTCCGCAACCACGCGAAGCTCGCCTACGACAGCGTCGCGCGCCTGGCTCGACGGGACGGCGCCCGCGCCGCCGCGCGCTCGCGGCGGTCCCGGGGCTCGACGAGCAGCTCCGCCTCCAGGACCGGGTCGCGCAGCGCTGAAGGCCCTGCGGCACGAGCGCGGCGCGCTGAGCCTCGAGACGCTCGAGGCCCGCGCCGTGTTCGACGGCGACGCTGATCGCCGACCTCGCGGCCGGACGAGAAGAACCGCGCCAAGGAGCTGATCGAGGACTTCATGATCGCGGCCAACGGCGTCACCGCGCGTTCCTCGAGGCGAAGGGCTTTCCCGTCGCTGCGGCGCGTGCTGCGCTCGCCCGAGCGCTGGGACGCGCATCGTCGAGCTCGCCGCCGCCCAGGGGAGCCGGCTCCCGCCCGAGCCCGACGCGGCCGCGCTCGAGGAGTTCCTCGCCGAGCGGCGCCGGCGGCCGATCCGCTGCGCTTCCCCGACCTGTCGCTGTCGGTCGTCAAGCTGCTCGGCCGGGGCGAGTACGTCGTCGAGCGCCCGGGGCAGTCGCGCCGACGGGCACTTCGGCCTCGCCGTGCGCGACTACACGCACTCGACCGCGCCCAACCGCCGCTTCCCCGACCTCATCACCCAGCGGCTCCTGAAGGCGGCGCTCGCGGGGCAGCCGGCGCCCTACGCCGGCGACGACCTGGACGGCGCTCGCGCACCACTGCACCGAGCAGGAGGACGACGCCACCAAGGTCGAGCGCCAGGTGCGCAAGTCCGCGGCGGCGCTGCTGCTCGGCGTCGCGATCGGCGAGCGGTTCGACGCCATCGTGACCGGCGCCTCCGCCAAGGGCACCTGGGTCCGCATCCTCGAGCCCGCCCGTCGAAGGCAAGCTCGTGCGCGGTCGCAGGGGCTCGACGTCGGCGACCGCGTGCGCGTCGACGCTGGTCGCGCACCGACGTCGAGCGCGGCTTCATCGACTTCGCCGCGCGTCGGGGTAGGGGCGCGCGTCGTGATGGAGCGCCGCGCGTTCCTCGGCACCCTCGTCGCCGGCCTGCTGGCCCGCCCTCTCGCGGCGGGAGCCCAGGTCGCCGGGAAGGTTTACCGGGTCGGGTATCTGGCCGCGAGCTCGCCCTCCGCGGAGAATACCCGGCTGGTGGGCGCGTTCCAGGCGGAGCTCCGCGAGCGCGGGTGGGTCGAGCGGCAGAACATCGCCTTCGAGTACCGCTGGGCGGAGGGCCACTACGAGCGGCTCCCGGCGCTGGCCGCCGAGCTGACCGAGGCCAAGGTGGACCTGATCGTCGCGGGCGGTACCCCCAACGCGATGGCCGCACAGGGGGCGACCCGGGTCATTCCCATCGTGATGGTCGGCGCGACCACGCCGGTGGAGCTCGGACTGGTGAACTCCCTCGCGCGCCCCGGGGCAACGTCACCGGGGTGACCTTCGACGTCTCCCCCGAGCAGACCGCCAAGCTCCTCGAGCTGCTCGCCGAGGTCCCCGGCGTGTCGCGCATCGCGGTGCTGTTGAGCCGGAGCTATCCGGCCGCCGACCGGTACCGAGCGGCGATCGAGCGCGCCGCCGCGGCCCGCCAGCGGACCGTCCGCTTCGTCGAGGTGCTCAAGCCCGAGGACTTCGACGCCGCCTTCGCGGCCCTGCGCCGGATGCAAGTCGAAGGGCTCATCGTGATGACCGATCAGATCGCCCAGATCAGGGGCGAGGACATCGTGCGGTTCGCGACCGAGATGAAGCTCGCGACGGTCTTCGGCGGCCCCGCCCGGCGCTTCGTCGTGGCGGGAGGACTCCTCTCGTGGTCCGCGGACTCCGGCGCCTACTGGCGCCAGGCCGCGGTCTACGCCGACAAGATCCTGAGGGGAGCGCTCCCGGCCACCCTGCCGGTCGAGCAGCCGACCACGTTCGAGCTGGTGATCAACCTCAAGACCGCCCGGGCACTCGGCCTCGCCCTCCCGCCGTCACTCCTCCTGCGGGCGGACGAGGTGATCGAGTAGGCCGCGTCCCTGTCGCGCCCGGACCCACCCGCTGCTCGCGGCCCCTCCGCGACGCCGCACCGCAGCACCGCCGGGCTCCGTCGCTAATCGGTACACCCCGTGTGTCGGAAAGGACGCGCTCGGGCCGCTCCCGGCCCGCGTTCCTCGTCCAGAAGTCGATCTTCCGGCCGCCGGAGCCGCCATTCCTCTGGCACAGGCGATGCACTTGACCTGGATTCGGTTGACCCATGAACGCATTGACCCCTCGACGACTGATGGCATGCGCAACCCTGGTGGCGTGCCTCGGATCGGCAAATCTTGCCGACGCGGGGGCGCCCACGGAAATGTTGCGCGGCGTCTTCAGGGACGCCAACGTGGTCCTCACCGATCCGACCACCGAGCAGCGGCCGCTCGACCGGCTCATCGCCATCCGGCTGCTCTTCAGCCGCGTGTTCGACTTCCGCGACGCCGCCGAGCGCGCGCTGGGCCGGCAGTGGCAGGCGCGCACCGCCGCCGAGCAGCAGGAATTCACCCACCTCTTCGCCGACTTCGTCCAGCGCGGCTTCGTCTACTGGCTGGCCTCGGTGGCGGAGGTCGATGGGCGCGCCGGCGGCGCCACCGTGCAGTTCGTCTCCGAGACCGTGAGCCACGACACCGCGACGGTGCAGACCGCGATCCTGGCCCGGGGCGGGCGGCTGATCCCGCTGACCCACAGCCTGGTCTACCGGAACCGCCGCTGGGTGGTCCGCGACGTCAACATCGAGGGCATCAGCCTCGTGGCCAACTATCGCTCCCAGTTCGATCGGGTGATCCGGGGCTCCTCCTACCCCCAGCTCCTCCAGCTCATCCGGGCCCGCATCGCCAGCGAGTACCCGTTCCCCGAGCCTCCGGGCCAGGGCGCGGCCGCCGTCTACACCCCCATCCGCGAGATCCCGTTCGAGACTCGCTGATCCGCGCTCCCGACCCCGCCGGATCGCGCCACGGGGCGATCCGGCCGGAGCCTCCACGGAGCGCGGTCTCGTCGGATACGCCGATCCCCCCCGAGCAGTAGCTTCCGCGCCCGGTGATGGTATGTTCGGGTGCACCAGAGACAGTCCCGGGAGGCAGCGCATGAGCGGAGCGAACGGCGCGACGGAGTTCACGGACGTGGTGGAGACCCTCGACGAGCTGCGCGCGCTGATGGGCGAGCCCTCCGAGATCGCGCTCCGCAAGGACATCGGCCGGCTCGACGAGCATTGCCGCGCCTTCATCGCGCGGGCGCCCTTCGTGCTCGTCGCCACCGCCGACCGCGCGGGCCGCTGCGACGTGAGCCCGAAGGGTGATGCCCCCGGCTTCGCGCTGGTGGTGGACGACCGGACTTTGCTGGTCCCGGACCGTCCGGGCAACAAGCGCTTCGACGGCATGCGGAACCTGCTCGAGAATCCCGGGATCGGGCTCCTCTTCCTGGTGCCGGGCAGCGAGGAGACCCTGCGGGTCAACGGCCGCGCCCGGATCGTGCGGGACCCGGTGTGGCTGGCGCGCGTGGCCGCCCAGGGCAAGACCCCGCAGCTCGCGATCGCGGTGGAGGTGGAGGAGTCCTTCCTCCACTGCGCGAAGTGCGTGAAGCGCTCCGGCCTCTGGGAGATCGACCGTTGGCCGGATCTGGCGGGCCTGGCCTCGCCGGCCCAGATGTTCCGCGACCACGCCCGGCTCAACACCATGACCGTCGAGGAGCTCGACCAGCGCCTGCAGGACGGCTACCGCAAGAACCTGTACTGAGCCACCCCCGGGAGAACTGCCATGGCTCCGACGCCGATCGAGATCCGTCCCATCACCGGCTCGCTGGGCGCCGAGATCCACGGCCTCGACCTGGGCGCCGATCTCGACGCGGCGAGCGTCGCCGCGGTCCGGCAGGCCCTCCTGGACCACTGCGTCGTCTTCTTCCGCGACCAGCGGCTCGACGCGGAGCAACAGAAGGCCCTCGCGCGCCGCTTCGGTGAGATCTTCGTCCACCCCAACTACGCGACCGTGGTCTCCGATCCGGAGATCATCGAGATCCGCCGGGAGCCGGGCGATGTGCGAATCGTCGGCGAGGAGTGGCACACCGACACCACCATGATGGCCGAGCCCCCGATGGGCGCCATCCTGTACGCCATCGACGTGCCGCCCTACGGCGGCGATACGCTCTTCGCCAGCCAGTACCTCGCCTACGAGGCGCTGTCCGACGGCATGAAGCGCCTGCTGGAGGGCCTGCGCGCCGTGCACAGCGATCGCAGGGTGGCGGGGCCCCAGGCGGGGATGAACGCCTACCGGGCGACGAAGGTGCGCGAGGAGGGCTGGGAGGAGACGGTGAGCACCCACCCGGCGGTGCGCACGCATCCGGAGACCGGGCGCAAGCTGCTCTTCGTCAACCACTCCTACACCATCCGCTTCGACGGCATGACGGAGGCCGAGAGCGCGCCCCTCCTCGGCTATCTGCTCGAGCACGGCCACCGGCCCGAGTTCACCTGTCGCTTCCGCTGGGCCAACGGATCGGTCGCCTTCTGGGACAACCGGTGCGTCAAGCACCTGGCCGTGCACGACGCCGGGCGCTTCCGGCGGATCATGCGCCGGGTCCAGATCGCGGGCGACAAGCCGGTCTGAGCCCCCCGGTGAAGATCGTCGTGACCGCCCGGAGCGGGGCGGGCGAGTTCGAGTGCGAGCCCGGCGAGAAGATCCTCCACGCCGGCCTCCGGAGCGGCCTCGAGCTGCCGTACGAGTGCGGCACCGGCACCTGCGGCACGTGCAAGGCCAGGCTCGTGAGCGGCCGGGTGGAGAGCGAGTGGCCCGAGGCCCCGGGGAACCGCTACCTCAAGGACCCGGCCGATCTCCTGATGTGCCAGTGCGTGGCGCGCGAGGCCTGCGCGCTCGAGGTCTCCGTGCTCAGGCCCCGCGTGGCGGGCGGCGCGCCCCCCGGCCGGCATGCAGGGGCGGGTGATCGGCTGGCGCCGGCTGACCCACGACGTGGCCGCGTTCGACGTCGATCTCGAGCGCCCGCTCGATTTCGACGCGGGCCAGTTCGCCCTCCTCACCGTCCCGGGCATCGCGGGGGCCCGCGCCTACTCGATGGTGAACTTCGAGCCGGGCGCCCGCCGCCTGTCGTTCGTGGTGAAGCGGAAGCCGGGCGGGGCGGTGAGCGACTGGGTCTTCGGGGACGGGGTCGACGGCACGCCGCTGGCGGTCTTCGCGCCCCTGGGGCACGCGACCTTCCGCCCCGGCCTCGAGAGGCACGTGCTCTGCATCGCGGGCGGCAGCGGCATCGCGGGCATGATGTCGATCCTCCAGTGCGCCGCCGAGGCGGGCCACTTCGCGGGGTGGGACGGCCACGTCTTCTTCGGCGTCCGCTCCGAGCGCGACCACTTCTTCCTCGACGAGCTGCACCGGCTGCGGGCGCGCTACCCGGCGCGGCTCGCGATCACGATCGCGCTGTCGGACGAGGACGTGCCCGCCGGCCTCACCGCGGCCTATCCGGGGCTCGCGTTCGCGCGCGGCCTCGTCCACGAGGTGGCCGGCGCGCGCATGGCCGGCCGCTTCGCCGGCGTCCGCGCCTACGTGGCGGGCCCACCCCCGATGGTCGACGCGAGCTTGCGTTTGCTGCTCCGCGAGGCGAGACTGTCGCCCGCCGACATCCGGTACGACAAGTTCAGCTAAGCCCGAAAGGAGCGGCCATGGGCCAGTACGAGCAGCACGTCTTCGTGTGCACGAGCGGCGAGACCTGTCCCGAGCAGGGCGACACCGAGAAGTTCGTCAAGATCCTCCGCGAGCGCGCGAAGCAGGCCGGCCGGTCCGCCGACGTGCGCATCAACAAGGCGGGGTGCTTCTCGCAGTGCGGGCGGGGGCCGATGATCGTGTTCTACCCGGACGACGTCTGGTACGCGGGGGTCCCGGAGTCGGATCTCGAAGAGATCTTCACCTCCCACATCGTGGGCGGCCGGCCGGTCGAGCGCCTGCGCTACGACCCCGGAAAGCCGGGCGCGAACAAGGTGAGCGAGGCCGAGCTGGCCGAGATCAAGCGGGCCCACGCGGCCCGCACCCAGGCGCCGGCCCCGGCCGATCCGGCGCTGGCGTGGCAGCGCGTGGGCGCGACCGCCGAGGTGCCCGCGAACGGCATGAAGGAGTTCTCGGTCGGGGGCGTCAACGTCCTCGTCGTCCACACCGGCTCCGCCTACGTGGCCTTCCAGGCGCTGTGCCCGCACGAGACCATCCCGCTGGAGCAGGGCATGCACGACGGGTCGGTCCTGACCTGCCTCGAGCACATGTGGCAGTTCGACCTCCGGACCGGCGCCCCGCTCGGCGACGCCCTGGAGGGCCTCCGCGGCTACCCGCTCAAGGAGGACGCGGGGCTGCTGTACGTCGCGCTCTAGAGCGGCTCCGCCCGTGCTAGGCCGCGTCCAGCATGCTCCCGGCCCGCTCCACCTCCGTCTGGGCCTCCAGCACCATGGCCGGCAGCACATCGGGACTGATGCCCAGCTCGGCCAGGCCGGGATCGTCGGGAACGAGGATCACCCCCTCGCCCAGCCCGTTGATGTTCGACTGCGAAGCGAGGGATTCGGCCAGATGCACGACGAGCGTGTTCCACCGATGCTCGGGCTCGACCGTCCCGATGCGATGGTGGCCACGGATCGCGGCACAGACGGAAGGGGGAAAGAGCCATTGCTTGGCCAGCCGCGCTCCGATGGTCGCGTGGTCGATGCCGAGGACCGCGCCCTCGACGTCGATCAGACGGACGCGCTCGATGCCCAGGCGCAGGAGGGCGTTGTGGACCGAGCTGGTCGCGCCGTAGCCGGCGAAGGCGGTGGAGTCGCGGCCTGGATCACCCGGGCGGTGATCACCGGATCCCGGACTATCAAGCCTTCGATTCTCGCAGCTCCCGTCTTCACGCCGAGTGCTCGTGAGCTTCACGAGACAGACAGAAGATCGTTCAATCCGCGAACGTTCCGAATCGCCTTTATTCCTTACTCCGCGACGATCCATGTTCTCTTTTCTCTCCCGCCCCGCGGATGTGCTCGGCATCCTCGGAGCCCCCATGGAGCGCGATTTCGTCGGATACGCCGACACCCCGCCCGATCGTCCCCTGGCCGGACGGCGCCCGCCTCGCGGTCCAGGTCTCGGTCTCCTACGAGGAGGGCGCCGAGTACTCGCTCCTCGACGGGCCCCGCCGCGAGACCATGGGCGAGGTGCCGTCGCCGGTGCCCCCGGACCGCCGCGATCTGTTCAACGAGTCGTTCTTCGAGTACGGCAGCCGGGTCGGGGTGTGGCGCATCCTCGAGACCTGCCGGCGCGCGGGCGTGCCCGCCTCCTGGTGGGCCTGCGCCCGGGCGCTCGAGCGCAACCCGCGCGTGGCGCGCGCCCTGGTGGACGCGGGCCACGAGATCTGCGGCCACGGCTACGGCTGGGAGGAGTTCCACGGGGCGAGCCGCGAGGAGGAGCGGGACAACATCCGGCGAACCGTGGAGTCGCTGGTGCGCACCACCGGTCAGCGGCCGGTGGGCTGGTTCACCCGCTACGCGTGCAGCCCGAGCACCCGCGAGCTCCTCGCCGAGGAGGGCGGCTTCCTCTACGACAGCCTGGGCCTGAACGACGACCTGCCCTACTACGTGCCGGTGCAGGGGCGGCCCTGGCTGGTGGTGCCCTACACCTTCGAGGTCAACGACGCGCGCTTCTGGCGGGGCGGGCTCACCAGCGTGGGCGCCTTCACCGAGTACATGCGCGCGGCCTTCGACTGCCTCTACGCGGAGGCCCAGCGGGTGCCGCGGATGATGTCGATCGGCCTGCACTGCCGCATCGCGGGCACCCCGGCCCGGTCACGCGCCTTCGTGGAGTTCCTCGAGTACGCGAAGCGGTTCCCGGGCGTGTGGTTCGCCCGACGGGTGGACATCGCCCGCTGGTGGCTCGAGCGTCAGCCCCCGGCGCTCAGATCCGCGCCATAGCCGGGATCACGCTCTTGCCCATCAACTCGATGGAGCGCATGGTCGTCGCGTGGTCCATGCGCGACTCCTGGGCCTCGAGCAGCAGGTGGCCGATCCCGAGCTCCCGGCGCACGTGCGCGAAGCGGTCCGCCACCTCGTCGGGCGTGCCGGCCACGATGTAGTAGTTCTCCACCAGCTCCTCGTAGGTCATCTTCGACAGCGAGACCGAGCGCGCCTTGAGGGCGAACCGGCTCGCGGCCCGCGAGCGCATGCCGACCGGGGAGAAGTACTCGATCGGCCCCCGCAGGGTCGGCCCCATGCGCCACACGAAGTGCCGGCCGGCCTCGAGCGCGCGGGCCTTGGTGTCCGCGGTGACCGCGCAGATCAGGAAGCCGAGCTTGTCCGGGGTCACCGTGCGCCCGGCCTCCGCCGCGCCCTGGCGGTAGAAGTCGAAGAGCTCGCGCGCCACCTCGAACGAGACCAGGAACGGCACGTAGGTGTACCCCATGCGCCCGGCCCACACCGCGGTCTCCGGGCTCGCGGTGCCCGGCACCCAGATCGGCGGGTGCGGCTTCTGCAGCGGCAGGCACCACGGGTTGACGTGGCGGAAGTGGTAGTGCCGGCCCTCCCACCGGAACGGGCCCGGGGTGGTCCAGCACTTGATGATCAGGTCGTGGCACTCCTCGAAGCGCTCGCGGTTGTGGACCGGGTTGCTGTTCGCCCACCAGCTCTCGACCCCCACGCCGCGCACGAAGCCGCTCAGCACGCGCCCGCCCGAGATGAGATCGGCCATCGCCACCTGCTCGGCCATCTGCACCGGGTTGTCCTGGATCGGCAGGATGTTGCCCAGGATCAACAGCTTCGCGTTACGAGTGGTCCGGGCGAGGATGCCGGCGGTCATGTTGGCCGAGACGTTCACGCACGAGGGCGTCGAGTGGTGCTCGTTGATCATGAGCCCGTCGAAGCCCGCCTGGTCCGCCGCGTCGTACTCGTCGAGGTAGCGCTGGTAGTTGCGCTGGGCGATCTCCGGCGAGAAGAACGTGTTGGGGAAGGCGAGGCGCAGCGAGGGGTACTTGTCGCCCTCCGCGTCCGGGTACTCGTGGTGCGGCATCTCGCTGAAGTAGTAGAGCTTCACGCTCACGCCCTCCGGAGGAAATCGAGCACGATCCCCGCGAACTCGTCCGGTCGCTCGATCAGGGGCAGGTGGCCGCAGCGCTCGAGCACCCGCAGCGTCGCGTTCGGGAGCAGGCGGCGATACTGCTCGCCGCAGATCACGCGGGACGATCCCGTCCTCGCGGCCCCAGAGCACGAGCGTGGGCGCGGTCACCCGCGGCAGGAAGTGGGGCAGCCGCGGGTTGAACATGTAGGGCTTCCAGGTGAGGCGCGCGGCCATCTCCCGGTTGCGGAGGG
This sequence comes from uncultured Candidatus Rokubacteria bacterium, assembly GCA_963841755.1. Classification (GTDB taxonomy): domain Bacteria; phylum Methylomirabilota; class Methylomirabilia; order Rokubacteriales; family CSP1-6; genus CAMLFJ01. Next base: position 323,365 of record CAWJDX010000011.1, on the reverse strand, counting down.
CGATCTCCGCCTCCTCCGGGCGTGGGCGGCCGGCCGAAGAGCCGCTCGCGCTCCGGGATCGTCGACGCGTCGAAGACGGTGTGCTTGAACAGCTCCTCCGGCGGGTAGTAGAAGATGTCGAGGATCTCGCCCACCTCGGGCTTGAGCCCGGTCGGCGCGACCAGCACCAGGCGATCGATGACGTCCGGACGCATGGTGGCCATCTCCGCCGCGGTCCACCCGCCGATGGAGTGCCCGAGGAGGTGCACGCGGCCGAGCCCCATCACGTCGAGGAACCAGAGATAGAAGCGCGCGAGGTCGTCGATGCCCTCCATCCAGTCGGCCGCGTCGGAGCGGCCGAAGCCCGGGATGGGTGGGGGCGTAGATCGTGTGGCGCTCGGCCACCGCGTCCATCCAGCGGAGCCAGCCCCGGTTGCCGCCCGCCCCGTGGAGGACCAGCAGGGGATCGCCCTCGCCGCCGATCCACGCCTGCACCCGGGTCGGGCCGACCGCGATCGTCTCCTCGCGAGGCTTCACCGGGGCGAGCATAGCCTCAAGTGGCCGCGCCGGACAATATGCGACGGGCGACGGCGGGGGCGCGCCGTACACTGTCAGGCACGGGCGATCAATTCATCGAAAGGATCGATCACGTGAACGACCTGCAAGGGCACCTGTTGGCGATCGCGCACGAGGTGAAGGACCTGCGGGACCGGGTGGCGGGCATCGATCAGCTCCAGGCCGAGGTCGCGCGGCTCCGGGCGGAGCGTGACGAGCTGCAGGACGTGCTGGCCCGCATCGGCAGCGCTCGCGGACCGGGCCCGTCCCGGGGTGGGATGACCGGTCCGCGCGCCGCGCGCCCGCGCCGGCCCGCGCGCGGCGGTCACGACGCGATGGACGATCCTGGCCGCGGCGCTGGCCCTGGCCGCCTGCAGCGGCGTCCCGGTCCCCCCCGCCTACACGCAGGAGGAGCTCGCCACCCGCTGCTGGCGCACCGGCGGCTGGTGGCGCGCGGAGCGGCCCGACTCGCTCATCAGCGGGCACTGCGAGTACCGCGACTAGCGTCGCGGCGCGGCCGGCGGTGGCGCGGCCCAGGACCTCCAGGTAGCTGCGTGACCGCTCCATGCGCGCCCCGTAGCCCTTCGCCAGCAGCATCGCGTGCACCTGGCGGAGCTTCCAGCAGGGCACGAACACGAGCAGGTGGTGCTCCAGGTGGTAGTTCACCCCGTAGGGCGCCACGAGCGCCCGCGCGAGTCGCCCCGCGCCGACGCTGCGCGCGCTCCGCAGCGGGTCCTCCGCGCCCGGCACCAGCCCGTGCTCGACGATGTTCCGGATGCGCGTCACGAGCCGGTACCACGTGGCCCACGGCAGGACCCAGGTGAGCAGGTAGAGCGACCACCCGCCGATCGCCACGAGCACCGCGGCCAGGACCGCGTTGGCGATCAGCGGCGCCCGCGCGCGGCGCCACGCGGCCGCCGGGCCGTCCCGCCCCGGGCGCCAGCCGAGCACCTCGGCGGCCGCGGTGACGCCGCTCAGATCGCGCCAGGATCGCGAGCGCGAACCGGCCGCGCGACGAGCGGCAGCGCCGCCGAGAGCTCGAGGTCGGGATCGTCGGGCCGCTGGGTGAGCCGGTGGTGCAGATGGTGCCGGCGCCGGTACGCGCGAAGATCCTCGCCCATCGGCGCCGCGCAGAGCCAGGTGCCGACCCAGGTGTTGGCCCGCAGCGACGGGAAGAGGAGCCAGTGGGACGTCTCGTGCATGAGCACCACCAGCCCGAGCTGCCGGCGCGCCGATCACCACCACCGCCAGCGCCGAGCGTCCAGGGGGACGGCCAGAGCGCGTAGAGCGCCATCGCCGCGGCGATGGTGGCCCACGCGTGGAGCACCAGGACCGCGCCGCGAAGGGGGGAGGTGCGGCGGAATCGGCCCAGCTCCTCCAGCGTGAGCAGGTCGCCGGCGGTGACCGGCGCACCGGAGGAGAGCGACATGCCGGAGATGATACCGGACTCCCGCGGGAGAGACGAGCCCGGGGGCATCCGGCCGGCCGGGAACGCGGCACGTGCCTTGACGCCGACCGCCCGCGCCCCTACGATCTCGGGCATGGCGGAGGCTCCGGCACGAGGCTGATGATGGCGGGGCTCATCGTGGCCTTCATCGGCCTCTGCATCGTGCTGATCAAGGTGCTGCGGGTGCCCGAGTACTGGGTCCCGCTGATGGTCGGCGTGGGGATCTTCCTCCTCGGCTTCATCCGCTGGATGACGTCTCGCAGCTCCTGAGCCGCGTCACCGGTAGCGCGGGTGCCACTCCTGCCCGGTCCAGGTCGTCCACCTGACCGGCTCGAGGCGAACCAGCACCCGGGGCCGGGCGAGCGTGCGCTCCGCGTAGCGAGGACCGTCGGGGCCCAGGTAGCGCCGCGAGAGCCGGTGGGTCAGCTCGAGCAGGGCCGGGCTGGCGGTGGGCGCCACCGGCCCCTCGAGAATCCGCGCGGTGGCCTGCACCTGCACCCGCGTGTGGTGCGCGTGGAGATCGTCCGCCACGTGGAAGGCCACGCGCGGGTTGACGCGGATGTGGGCGATCCAGCGGGCGGCCTCGCGCCCCACCACCAGGAAGCTCCGCCGCTCGCGCTCGAACTCGTACCAGACCGGCGCGACGTACGGCCAGCCCTCCCCATCGACGGTGGCGATGCCGGCCGGTCCACGGCTCCGTCGAGGAAGGCGGCGGCCTCGTCGTCGGTCAGGGTCCCGATCTTCTCGCTCGGCGTGTAGGACATGGTCACTCCCGGTGCCGGCCGTGCTCCGCCCGGAGACGCGCGATCAGGTAGAGCACGATGGCGAGGTTCGCGGCGACGATGAGCACCCGCGGTCGGCCGCACGTGCTGGATCAGCTCGTACACCTCGAGGGGCAGGAAGGAGGCGGTCGCGACCACCGCGAGGTACTCGGCCCAGTGGCGCCGCAGGAGCAGGCCCACCCCCTCGGTGAGGAACACCGCGGCGTAGACGAACGTGCCGAGCCCGATCGCGCGCAGCGAGCGGGGATCGGGAGCGCGAGCGCGGCCGCGAGCGGCCGGTCGATCCAGTGGCTGCCCGGATCCAGGTGCAGGCGCGCGACCCAGTGGGTGAGCGTCTGGGCCGCGTCGTGCCCGGCGAGGTACAGCGCGGCCACCCCCGCGGTCACCAGCGCCAGCCCCTTGACGAGCTTGAACGCGCCGATGAGCCAGAGGAGCCGATCGCCGCGCGTCAGGCCTCAGCCCTTGAGGGTGAACTTCTGGAACGTGTGGCAGCCCGCCGGCACGCGGCCGCGGCTCTCCGCGAAGGTCCAGGTCACCTCGGCCACGTAGATCGCGCCGGTGGAGTCGACCGCGATGCCGTGCGGGGCCGCGAAGCTCCCGGGCGCGGTGGCCTCGGGCGTGCCCCAGCGGGTGAGGAGCCGGCCGTCCTTGTCGAACACGCTGACGCGCCCGTAGAGGGGATCGGTGATGGTGCGGCCCTGGCGCGGGGCGGGGTCGCCCTTGTGCCACCAGAGCTCGGAGACGTAGGCGCGGCCCTGACCGTCGAACACCAGGTGGGTGGGGCGCTGGGTGTCGGTCCACTCGCGAGAGGTACTCGCCGTCGGGGCTGAAGATCTGGATGCGGTCGTTCTCCCGGTCGCAGACGAAGATGCGCCCGTCCGCGGCGGCCGCGATGCCGTGGGGCAGGTAGAACTGGCCGGGCCCGGTGCCGGGCACGCCCCACGAGCGCTTCCGCTCTCCGTTGGGGCCGAACTGGTGCACGCGGCAGTTGCCGTACCCGTCGGACACGTAGAGATCGCCCTTCGGGCCCACCGCGAGATTCGTGGGCCGGTTGAAGCCGTCGGACGGCTTCGTGATCGTCATGTAGTTCTTGCCGTCGTAGCCGGTGTCGGCGGGCTTGTCCATCGTGCCGAGGGTCATCAGCAGCTTGCCCTTCGGGGTGAACTTCCGGACCGTGTGGTTGCCGTCGTCGGTGCAGTAGAGCGTCTGGTCCGGGCCGACCGTGATGCCGTGGGTGCGGTAGGTGAACTGGCCCTCGCCCCACGAGCCGAGGAACTTGCCGTCGCGGTCGTACGCGATGATCGGATGGTCGCCGCGGCAGATCAGGTAGACGCGGTCCTCCGAGTCCACCGCCACCCCCGCCACGTCGCGATGCACGTAGCCCTTCGGCAGCTGCTCCCAGCCCTCGACCACCCCGTACTTCAGCGTGCCCGTCCCCGCCATTGGGTCTCCTCCCGGTTCTCGCGATCGAATGCGCTGCGCCCGTCGCGTCAGACTATGGGAGAAAGGCCCAGCCGAGTCAAGCGAAGGCGGCTGCGGTACACTGAGCGCGGCCATGCTCATCGCCCAGATCACCGACACCCACATCAGCACGCCGGGGAGCGTGAACGACCGCCACTTCCGCACCCCCGAGCACCTCGAGCGCGCGGTGGCGCACCTGAACCGGCTCGCGCCGCGCCCCGACGTGGTGCTGGCCACCGGCGACCTGGTCGAGCGCGGCGAGCCCGAGGAGTACGCGCGGCTGCGCGCCATCCTCGACCGGCTCGCGATGCCGCTCTACGTGATCCCGGGCAACCACGACTCGCGGGAGGGCCTGGCGCGCGCCTTCGCCGATCGCGGCTACCTGCCGACCGGCGGCGGCTTCCTGCACTACACGGTGGAGGAGTGGCCGGTGCGGCTGATCGGCCTCGACACGCAGGTGCCCGGCCAGCCCGGCGGGCACCTCTGCGCGGAGCGACTCGCCTGGCTCGACGCGCGGCTCGGCGAGGCCGCGGCGCGGCCCACCGTGGTGTTCATGCACCACCCGCCGTTCGTGACCGGGCTGCTGGCGATGGACGCGATGGGCCTCGAGGGCAAGGAGGAGCTGGCCGCGGTGATCCGCCGCCACCCGCAGGTGGAGCGCCTCGTGTGCGGCCACGTGCACCGCCCGATGACGCGACGGTTCGCGGGCACGGTGGCCACCACGTGCCCGGCCACCGCGCACCAGATCGCGCTCGAGCTCCCGCCCACCGCGCGGCTCTCGGTGGTCATGGAGCCGCCCGCGTGCATGCTGCATCTCTGGCTCGGCGCGGACGCGGGCCTCGTGAGCCACGTCAGCGTGATCGGCGACGAGCGGCCGCCCTTCACGCTCTTCGACGGGCAGCGGTGGCTGCGGGAGGCGGTGCCGCCGCCCGCCTTCCATCCCGGCTGAGCCGGTCGTGCTTGCGGGCCTCCGGGCGATTTGATAGCGTCGCGACCATGACCCCCACCGCCTCCGCTCTCGCGTGGACCACCGAGGAGGTCCGCGTGGCGGGCTCCTCCGTACGACTACGTACTACCGGGCGCGGCGCCCCGCTGCTCGTGCTCCACCACGACATCGGCACGCCGGAGCAGCTGCCGTTCTACGAGGCGCTCGCGCAGCGCTTCACGGTGCTGCTGCCCTCGCACCCGGGCTACGACGGCTCCGAGCGGCCCGCGTGGATGCGGAGCGTGCGGGACGTCGCGGTCACCTATCAGGCCCTGCTCGCCGCGCGCGGCCTCGCCGACGTCTCGCTGGTGGGGCTCGGCTTCGGCGGCTGGATCGCGGCCGAGATGGCCACCATGTCGCCGCGCGCGTTTCGCCGGCTGGTGCTGGTGGGCGCGATGGGGATCAAGCCGGCGGAAGGGGAGATCCTCGACCAGGCGCTGGTCAGCTACATCGACTACGCGCGCGCGGGCTTCGCGGACCAGGCCGCGTTCGACCGGCTCTTCGGCGCGGATCCGCCCACCCCGCAGCTCGAGCAGTGGGACCTCAACCGCGAGATGACGTTCCGCATCGCGTGGAAGCCCTACATGTACAGCCCGACGCTGCCGCCGCTGCTCGAAGGCGTGCAGACGGAGGCCCTGGTGGTGTGGGGAAGCGACGACCGGATCGTGCCGGCCGGCGTGCGGCGAGCAGTACGCGCGCGCGCTGCCCCGGAGCCGGCTCGTGGTGGTGGAGGGCGCCGGCCACCTGGTCGACATGGAGCAGCCCGAGGCGCTCGCGAAGCTCATCGTCCAGTTCGTCGTCGAGTCCTGAGCGGGGGATCCCAATGCACCTCATGTACTTCACCGAGCAGCCGATGTCGGCCTACCCCGCGGACGAGGGCCGCAAGCGCGGCGCCACCGCGCTGATGTTCTCCAACCGCCACTTCGATCCGGTGGCGGGCAGCCGGCTCTACAACGAGTACCTCGAGCACTACCGCCTCGCGGAGGAGGTCGGCTTCGACGGCATCATGCTGAACGAGCACCACAACGCGCCGTTCTGCATGCAGGCCAAGTGCAACGTGTTCGCGTCGATCCTGGCCGCCATGACCAAGCGGGTGAAGATCGTGCTGCTCGGCAACCCGCTGCCGCTCGCCGACAACCCGGTGCGGCTGGCCGAGGAGCTGGCCATGATCGACATGGTCTCGCGCGGCCGCCTCGTCTCCGGCTTCGTGCGCGGGGGCGGGCAGGAGCAGCTCGCCACCGGGGTCAACCCCGCCTTCAACCGCGAGCGCTTCGAGGAGGCCCACGAGCTGATCGTGCGCGCGTGGACCCAGGAGGGCCCGTTCCGCTTCGAGGGCAATCACTACCAGCACCGGGTGGTGAACCCGTGGGCGGTGCCGCTGCAGAAGCCGCACCCCCGCATCTGGATCCCGGGCGTGCTCAGCAAGGAGACGATCATCTGGGCCGCGCGCCAGCGCTATCCCTACATCGCGCTCAGCACCGCGATCGACGCGACCAAGAAGATCTGGGAGCTCTACGACTCGGTGGCGGCCGAGGCCGGCTACACCGGCGGCCCCGAGAACCGCGGGTACCTGCAGCGCTGCCACGTGGCCGAGACCGAGGAGAAGGCGCTCGCCAACGCGCGCCAGTTCATGTGGATGCAGGGCGAGTTCACCGGGCTCGCGCACCCGGTGTGGTCGAGCCCGTCCGGCTACTTCTCGCCCTCCTACCGGAAGGCGTTCGTGGAGTACGCGGTGGGGCGCGGCTCGAATCCCCGGGCCGCCTCCTTCGAGGACCAGATCCGCGACCAGCAGATCATCGCGGGCACCCCGAAGACGGTGCTCCCGAAGTTCCGGCGCCTGCTCGAGGAGACGCGGCCGTCCATCCTGGGGCTCTGGGCCAGCGACGGGTTCGTGTCCAACCAGGACGCGACCACCTGCATCCGGCTGCTCGGGCAGGAGGTGCTCCCGGCGGTGCGCGAGATGGGCAAGGAGCTCGGGCTCTGGAGCCCCTTCGAGGCCAACGCGCCGGTGAGCATCACCCAGCCGGCCCCGGCGGTGCACCGCAACGGGGCGTGAGCCGGGAGCGGGCGCTCAGCCGACCGCGGTGCGGGGAGGCCGGGGCTCGGTCTTCTCGGGCAGGCAGGTGAACTCGACCTTCACCTTGCCCTGACGGACCAGCTTGAGGGCCGAGTAGTCGGCCAGGGCGGCGTGGCACTGCTGCCGGGTCTCGAACGAGTCGACCGCGGTGTAGCCCCGGTCGACGAGCCGGTCGCCCACCGTCGCCATCTCGTGCGCCCACAGCACCCAGGCCAGCGTCAGGACGAATCGCTTCATGGAATCCCCCTTTGTGGGCGCTCGGATAGAGCAAGCTTGGGACCATCTGAAAACAGACGGTCTTTCGAACACTTGGTAGCCGATCAGCTCAGAGTTGCAGAGAAGCCGGGGTGTGAGGCTGGGCAGGCGAGTACCCAGCCTGGGGCCGACCGCCCCCGCGCAAGAGATGCCGGCCGCACACGCGGCGGACACGGCGTCGGGCGAAGCCGTATACTGGCGCGCGTGACGCCGCCGATCACCCCTGCTAGGCAAAGGAGGCTCCCGTGGCCACCAAGATCCTGGTCTCTCCCAAGTTCCCCGCCGCGATGCTCGAGATCGCGCGAAGCTTCGTGCCCGCCGGCTTCGAGATGGTCGTGGTGGACGCGGGCACGCCCGAGTTCACCGCGGCGCTCAAGGACGCCGAGTACTACGTGGGCTTCCCGCGTCCCGAGCTGAACAGCGAGTTCTTCAAGACCGCCTCGGGCCTCAAGCTGGTGCAGCTCATCAGCGCGGGCTACGACCGTCTCGACGTGGCGGCGGCCAAGCGGGCGGGGGTGCCGGTGGCCAACAACGGCGGCTCCAACTCGGTGGCGGTGGCCGAGCACACCCTCATGCTGATGCTCGCGGTCTACCGCAAGCTCTCCTGGCACCACGGCAACGTGATCACCGGCAAGTGGCGGGTGGGGGACTTCGCCTCGAACCGGACCTACGAGCTCGAGGGCAAGACCCTCGGCATCATCGGGCTCGGCACCATCGGCAAGAAGGTCGCGCGCCGGGCCGCCGCCTTCGACATGAAGATCGTCTACTACGACATCGCGCGCCTCGCCGAGGACGCGGAGGACGCCCTCGGCGTCCGCTTCGTGCTCCTGCCCGAGCTGCTGCGCACCGCGGACATCGTCTCGCTCCACGTGCCGCTCAACACGGTCACCCGCAACATGTTCGGCGCGCGCGAGCTCGGCATGATGCGGCCCACCGCGGTGCTCATCAACACCTGCCGGGGCCCGGTGGTGGACGAGAACGCGCTCCACACCGCGCTCACCACCAAGGTCATCGCGGCGGCCGGCCTCGACGTCATGGTCGAGGAGCCCCCGATCGCCAACCACCCGCTGTTCGCGCTCGAGAACGTGACGTTCACCCCGCACACCGCGGGCCCCACCTGGGACAACTGGTTCAAGGCGTTCCGCAACGCCTTCGACAACGTGCAGCGGGTGGCCCGCGGCGAGCGGCCGCTCTGGGTGATCCCGGAGCTCCGCTAGCCGCCGGGACCGAGTGAAGCGCGCGGGCTCCCGCAAGACGGCGCCGGCGTCGGGGATCTTCCTCACCGGGATCCGCCGCGCCGGCGTCCTGCGGGAGCCCGATCGCTTTCCGTTCACGATCCCGCTCCTCCGGGCCCTGGAGCGGCTCGATCTCCGGGCGCGCGTCACCTTCCTGGTGGGGGAGAACGGCTGCGGCAAGTCGACCCTGCTCGAGGGGATGGCCGCCGGGGTGGGGGCGGTGGCCGCGGGCGGCCGCGACCTCGAGCGCGACCCCACCCTGGCCGGGGCGCGCGCCTTCGCCCGCGCCTTCCGGTGCCGGCGGGCCCGGCACCCGCGCACCACGCTCTTCCTGCGGGCGGAGGACGTCTTCGGCTTCACCCTGCGCGTGCGGCGCGACATCGAGGGGCTCGGCGAGGTGGAGGACGAGCTGCGGGGCGCCCTGCGCGAGGGCTCGTGGGGCCAGCGGCTCGCCACCGGCACCGCGGCGGGGCAGCGCGCGGCCCTGATCCGGCGCTACGGGCGCGGATCCCGACGCGCGCTCGCACGGGGAGACGTTCCTGCACCTGCTCCAGCAGCGGCTGCAGCCGCGCGGCCTCTACTTCCTCGACGAGCCGGAGACCCCGCTCTCGCCGACCCGCGTGCTGGCGCTGCTCGCGATCCTGCGCGACCGCGCGGCCCAGGATTGCCAGTTCGTCATCGCCACCCACTCGCCGATCCTGATGGCGCTGCCGGGGGCCGAGATCCTGCTGCTCGAGGGCGAGACGATCGCGCCGATCGAATACCGCGAGGTCGAGCACGTGCGCATCACGCGCGCCTTCCTCGACGATCCCGAGAGCTTCCTCCGCCGCCTCTGAGCGCGCGTCGGTTTGACTTCGGCGCCGACCGCCGCGACAATAGGGTCCGATGAAGTGGCCCAGTTCCCGCTCCGTCGCCCTCGTGTGGCTCCTCGCCGCGCTCAGCCTCATCGGCTGGCTGATCGTCAACCTCGACACCGCGGGCTGGATCATCCTCACGCTCACGGTGGGGCTGATGGCCTTCGAGCTGACGCGCCGCCGGGACGGGGCGGGGGCCCGCCCAAGCGCCGGATCCCCGACGAGCCGACCGGCTAGCGCGCGCCGGCCGCGTCCGCGCTCAGAAGTGGCCGGGCGGGACCAGCGCGGCGCGACGCAGCGCCTCGCGGACGAGCGGGACGAAGAGCATCGCGACGAAGAACAGCGTCGCGAGCCAGATGACCCAGCGCAGCAGCCGCGAGCGGGGCTCGTTCTCCGTCATGTGCGCGAGCAGCCTATGCCCGGAGGGCGCCGCCGTCAAGGCGCCGGGGTTGCCTTCCCGTATCGCGGTGGCTACACTACGCGGCATGCCGCACCCGTCGCACGTGCTCACCGGCTGGACTCGCGCCGGCGTCGGGCTGCTCGCGCTGCTCGCCTGCGTGGGCGTGCCGGTCGAGGTCACGCTGGGCCTGGCCGAGCACCCGGTGGTGCCGCCTCCGCGCGCGGCGACCGTGCTGCTGGCCGGCTCCTGCCTGCTGCTGGCTGTGGTCCGGGTGGGGCCTCCGGCGCCTGGCCGCGGAGCGCGGGCTCGCGCAGACGCCGACCGCGGGCCTCTAGGGAGCGGAGCGCGTGGGCGCGCTCGGCCGGACGCTCCGCTACCTGGGCCTGGGCGGACCCGCCGAATCCGACTCGCTGACCGCCGATCTCGCCGCGCACCGCGGGAGCCGCCACGAGCCCGCCGCGCTGGGCGCGGGGCTGCGTGTTCAAGGGCGAGCTGGGCGGCGACGGGGACTTTCACATCGCGGGCCGCTTCGAGGGTGACATCAACGTCACGGGCCGGGTGCTCGTGGGCGAAGGAGCCGAGGTGGACGCCAACATCAATGCGCGCGCGATCGTGGTCGGCGGCACGGTGCGCGGCAACCTGTCGGCCGCGACCCGGGTCGAGATCCTGCCCACCGGGGTGCTGACCGGCACGCTCCGCACCGGCAGCTTCTCCGCCGCGGACGGGGCCGAGGTCAAGGGAGAGATCTGGATCGAGCGGGCCGCCGACGGTCGGGACCCGGAGCGCCGCTCGTGATGAGACCTGGGCGAGCTGCTGGCCTCGCGCGGCGCCCGGCTCGGGCTCAAGATCGGCGGCGTGGCCCTGGCGGTGGTCGTGCTGGGCCTCGCGGCCTGGCTCTGGCTGCGCGCCGAGGACTCGCGCGGCGTGGCGGCCCTGGCCGCCTCCGCGGACCTCGTGCAGCAGGCCGACGGCCCGCAGGCGACCCCGGATGCCCGCGCCCGGGCGATCGACGCGCTGCAGGCCATCCTGACCCAGCACGCGCGCTCCTCCGCGGCGGTGCAGGCCGCCTACGAGCTCGGCAACATCCAGTACCAGGCGGGCGACTACGGGGCCGCGCGCGGGGCCTACCAGATCGCGCTCGCCAAGGGCGCGGCCGGCAGCCTGCGGACGCTGGCCGCCTCGGGCGTCGGCTACACCTGGGAGGCCCAGAAGGACTACGCCAGCGCGGTGACGGCCTACGAGGCCGTCGCGCGCGCCGTGCCGCCCAAGCAGTTCTACTTCGAGGACGCGCTGCTGGACCTGGCGCGCGCGCAGGCGCTGGCCGGGAAGCCGGTCGAGGCGCTCGCCACCTACGAGCGCGTGCTCAAGGACGTGCCCGAGACGCGCCGCGCGCCCGACATCCGCGCCAAGATCGCCGAGCTCCAGGCCCGCGGCAAGTAGCCGCGGCCGGTCCCCTGGCGCCTCTCCGCAGAGTCCGATAAGAGACATTATGTCAACTTCACGCCCGGCCGCGCCCAGGGCCGCCGTCCGCTACCTGGCCCTCATCTATCTCGAGCCCGGCCAGCGTGAGGCGCTGCGCGGCTACGAGCGCCGCGTCCTCCCCGTCTTCCAGCGACACGGCGGCGCCTTCGAGCGGATCTGGAGCCCGGCGCCCGCCGATCCCGGTGCGCCGCGCGATCCGGAGACCCCGGACGAGATCCACCTGCTGCGCTTCGACAGCGCGACCGGGCTCGAGGCGGCCCGGCGGGATCCGGAGATGCAGGCCCTGGCGGGCCTGCGCGCGACCGTGGTGCGCAAGGCGGTGCTGGTGCCGGTCGCCGACGTGCCGCTCGGGCCCTACTTCGCGGACCCGGCCTGACGCGCGGGCCGGGTCAGCCGCCGGACGTGGCGGCGGGCTCGAGCGCGTGGATCAGAGCGCCCTCGAGGTCGGCGAGAGCCTCCATCAGGTCCGCGGTGTCCGTCCAGCGCTCCTGCACGGCCCAGTACTGGGCCTCGCCGAAGCACTCGGCCTTCCGCTCGAAGAGCCCGGCGGCCTCGGCGTGCCCGGCCTCGCGCAGGAACGCGGCCGCGTCGTGACTGCGCCGGGCCGCGAGCGGCAGCGCGAAGGACGTGAGATGGCCGCCAGGCGCTTGGCCATCGCGCCGCGCAGGTCGGCCGCGAGCAGCCGGAACGCCCGCGGACCGCCGTAGCGATCGGGCCCGCCCGGGTCGGCGGCCAGGCCGGCCCGCGCGGCGCCGAGGGTGCGCGCGATCATGGCCTCGCGCGTCGGGCGGCGCGTCTGCCGGAAGCCCGGAGCGCATCGCGTACGGCGTCTGCGCGTAGCGCACGCGCTCGGCGCGCCACGCGCGCAGGAACTCGACCGCCGGCATCGCCACGCACGGGTAGCCGTCGGGATCGTGCACCCGCACGCGCTCGCCCTCGACGCCCAGCACCACCACGAAGTGATCGCTGCCCGAGAGCTGCGCGTGCTGCGGCATGTAGCCGAGCGCTCCCATGTCGAGCGGGCCCGCGAGCACCGGGCCGCGCGCGGCCGCCTCGCCGAGCCGGGCCAGCGCCGCCTCCGCGGTGCCGTCGCGCTCCTCGCGGCACTCCCAGCCGAGCGCGTCGAGGGCCGTGGAGAGCCCCTGGTCCGGGTTGGCCAGCGGCGAGCTGAAGTACACGAGCAGGTCGCGGCCCACCCGGAGGTAGTCGGTGCCGAAGGGCATGGTGGTCAGGCACTCGAGGAAGCCGGGCTCGGGCAGCTCGGTGGGCGCGGCCCCGGACTCGCGCAGCGCCATGTAGAGGCTGTTGGCGTAGCCGTAGGCCGCGTTGCCGGTGTAGCGGATGGTCACGGCGAGCCGACCCGGTGGGCCACGCAGTGGACGGCCGCGACCGGCACGCCGGCGTGGGTGGTGACCTCGACGTCGTAGAAGCCGGCGCGGCGGCCGTGCCGGCGCTCGCGCGCCTCGGCCACGAGCCGCGCGCCGGGCGGCGCCGCGGCCAGGAAGCTGATCGTCATCGAGAGCGCCACCCAGGTCCCGCCGCCGCGCGCGTTGCACGCCGCGCCGAACGCCACGTCGGCGAGCGAGAAGATCACCCCGCCGTGCGGGCGTGCCCTGATGGTTGAGCATCTCGGGCCGGAGCGTCAGCGCGACCCGGCAGTGGCCGGGCCCGAGCTCGAGGTACTCGACGCCCAGCTCCCGCGCCCACGGCTCGCGCTGCAGCGCGGCCGCGACGCCGTCCGGCACGGCGTCCCGTCGCGGATGGGCGGTCACCGCGCGCCTACTGGATCGCTGGCCGAGACGGTCAGCGCGGTGTCCTGGGACGATTGCTCGTTGCGGTAGCCGAGCACCTGGCGGGTGACCGCGTGCAGGCTCCCGGTGCTGCCGCCGAACTGGATGCGCCCGCCGTTCGGCACGATGAGCTGGGTCGCCGCCTCCACGACCTCGATGGTGCCGCCGCCGCGCGGGCGTGAAGTAGCTGATCACCGGGGTCAGCGTGACCCGGATCTGGTTGCCGGGCAGGATCACCGGGCGCACCGCGAGCGCGGTCCCCACCCGCTGCCACGCGACGCCCTGGGCCACGTAGCCCTTGCCGGTGGCGTAGTCGTAGTAGTACGCGAGCTGCGGGGTCGGCACGTCGTCGGCCATCATGATCGAGCCGGCGCCCCCGTCCAGCACCACCGTGAAGAGCCCGGAGGAGCGGGTGATGCGGGTGGTGGTGTCCTCCACCACGAGGCCGCCCGCGGCCGCGCACGCGGGGGTCGCCGGTCCGGCGCTGCTCGACGATCACGTTCCCCTGCCCCTGCACGCCCTGGCGGCTGCCCTGGGCCTGCTGCTGGAACTCGAGCACCACCTTGACCTGCCGGTTGCTCTGGGCGAGCGCGGCCGGCACCCCGGCGTCCGACGCGCCGAGACCGGCCGAGACCAGAGCCAGGAGCCCGAGGAGTCTCGCGAGGCGCACTCGGGCTACCCGGGGATCTGCGCTTCTTCGGGGAGGCGGTCCCAGACCGGCGTCCACTCCGGCAGGGTGAGCCCGACCGCGCCCGCCTTCTCGGCGACCTCGCGCGCGAAGGTCTGGCGCACCTCGTCGTTGTCGCGCAGCTTGAGCCGGTACTTGCGGTACAGCACGTTCTTGGCCGAGCCGGGCCGCCCGAAGATGTTCATGGTGCGGATGTACCAGCGGTTGAGCGTCTCCTGGGCCTCGTCGTGGGTCTTGGGATCCTCCGCGAGCCGCTTCACCCAGAACTCGCCGTGGCGGATGTGGAACTTCTCCTCCTTGAAGATGCCCTCGATGGCGCGCACCCAGGGCCCGTAGGAGCAGGTCCGCACGTCCTCCAGCTGGTGGCCCGCGCCCCGGTCCATGCAGAAGTTGAAGAAGATGAAGTCGGCCCACGTATCGATCGGATAGTAGAAAATGTTGACCCGTTTGTCCGCGGTGATTCGCGATGTCCCGATGTCCGCGTCGGCCGCGATCCGCATCGTGAGCACCTCGTCGTGGGCCCGCACGTGGGCGTCCACGTCGACCCCGAGGTCGGCGAGCAGGCCGTACATCACGGTGGCGTGGCGCAGCTCGTCCTTCACGATCTGGGCCACCACGTGCTTCTCCTCGACCCCGGGGGCCTTGGCGATCCACGGCACGTAGCCGTAGCCGCCGGCCAGCTCCGAGTCGGCCTGCATGGTCATGAGGTGGATCAGGTTCTGGCGATACTCCTCCGTCATCTCCTCGGGGGACTCGATGCGCTCCCCCGCCTCGATGCGGGCCAGCAGTCGGGCTTCATCGCGCTCGGCCATGACTATCTCCTTTCCACGACCCGCACCGCCTTGCCTTCGCTGCGCGGGATGGTCTTCGGTGCCACCACCGACACTTCCGGGTTGAGCCCGAGGTGGCCGCGGAGCCGCTCCGCGACCTGGGCGCCCAGCGCCGCCACCTCGCGCGGGGCCGCCTCGAAGCCGCCCCACTCCTGCACCAGCCGCTCCACCGGCTCCACGTGCACCGCCAGGGTCGGGAACGCGCCGCGCCGGTCCACCAGGAGCTGGTAGTGCGGGGCCAGCTCCGGGACGGTGAGCAGCGCGGCCTCGAGCTGCGACGGGTAGACGTTCACGCCCTTGATGATCAGCATGTCGTCGGTGCGCCCCTTGATCCGGGCCATGCGCACGGTGGTGCGCCCGCAGCGGCACGGCGACGGATCGAGCGCGGTCACGTCGCCGGTGCGGTAGCGGATCATCGGCAGCGCCTCGCGGGTGAGCGTGGTCAGCACCAGCTCGCCCTCGCGGCCGGCCGGCAGCGGCGCGCCGGTCTCGGGATCGACGATCTCGGGCAGGAAGTGGTCCTCGTTCAGGTGCAGGCCGTCGCGCGCCTCCACGCACTCGGTGGCGACCCCGGGGCCGATCATCTCGCTGAGCCCGTAGAAGTCCACCGCCGCGCAGCCCCAGAGGGCCTGGAGCTGCGCGCGCATCGCCTCGGTCCACGGCTCGGCCCCGAAGAGGCCGTAGGTGAGGCCGACGTCGCGCGGGTCCATCCCCTGCTCGCGCATGCTCTCGCCGATGTGCAGCGCGAACGACGGGCGTGCAGGCGAGCCCGTGCGGGCGGAAATCCTGGAGGAGCAGGATCTGGCGCAGGGTGTTGCCGGAGGACACCGGCACCACCGTGAGCCCCATGTGCTCGGCCCCGTCGTGGAAGCCGAGGCCGCCGGTGAAGAGGCCGTAGCCGTAGGCGATCTGGACGAGCTGGCCGGGCTCGGCGCCGGCGGCGGCGAGCGCGCGGGCCATCACCTCGCGCCACAGCTCGAGGTCGCCGCGCGTGTAGCCGACCACGGTGGGCTTGCCGCGCGTGCCCGAGGAGGCGTGGATGCGCACCAGCTCCTCGCGGGGCACCGCGAAGAGCCCGAACGGGTAGTGGTCGCGGAGGTGCGCCTTGCGGGTGAACGGCAGCTCGGCGAGCCGCTCGAGGTCGACGTCGCCGTCGCGCACGCCGGCCTCCGCGAAGGCGTCCTTGTAGAAGGGCACCCGCGCCCGCGCGCGGGCCACGGTGGCGCGCAGCCGCTCGGCCTGCAGCGCGCGCAGGGCCGCGCGCGGCGCGGTCTCGACGTCGCGGTTCCAGATCACGCGCGGCCCCCGCTCGTGGCGCTCACGTCACCGCCACCCGGCGCACGAGCCAGCTCTGCCGCTCGAGGAAGCGCGCCATGGTCTCGAGCGTGCGCGGGTCGGCGGAGGCGTCGAGGCTGATCCGGTCCGGCAGGATGTAGCGCACCTCGGGGTAGGACACCAGCACGCGCAGCAGGGTGCGGACCCGCTGGTCCCAGGCCAGCAGCCCCTGGTGCCCGGGGCCCGCGGTGTGCGGGTCCCAGTCGGTCTGGAGGCCCACCCGCAGCGTGCGTCCGAGCGTCGAGCCCGGCATCAGCGCCGCCCCGCGATCAGGGCCTCGTAGTGCCCGACCATCGCGTCGATCTGCCGCCCGGTGGAGAAGCGCGCCTCCGCGAGCCGGCGCGCGGCCTGCCCCATCGCCGCCCGGCGCTCCGCGTCGAGGAGGAGACCGATCGCGGCGTCGGCCATCTCGCCGGTCTCGCCCTTGGTGAGGAACCCGGTCTCGCCGTCGGTCACCACCTCGTCCACCCCGGATGCGCGGACCGCCACCGCGGGCAGCGCGCAGGCGTGCGCCTCGGCCAGCACCAGGCCCTGGGTCTCGGTCTCCGACGCGAAGAGGAAGAGATCGGCCGCGCGATAGTAGTCGGGCAGCGCCTCCCGCGCGAGGCCGCCGTGGAAGACGACGCGGCGTCCCGCGCGGCCCGCCGCCGCGCGCGCCTCGAGCGCCGCCCCGTGGCTCCCCTTCCCGACCAGGTGCAGGGTCGCGCCGGACAGCGCGGCCGCCACCGACTCGAAGGCGTCGAGCACGCGCTCGAGGCTCTTCTCGCGATCGAGCCGGCCGGTGTAGAGGCAGATGAGCCCCTCCGCGGGCAGGCCGAGCCGGCGGCGCGCCCGCTCCCGGCTGCCCGGGCTGAACAGCGCGAGATCGACGCCGGTGGGGATCACCGCGACCGGCGCGCGCACGCCGCGGCGTCGGAGCGTGTCCGCCACGTGATCGGAGGGCGCGACGACCAGGTCCGCCGAGTCCGCGAAGCGGCAGGCGAGGCGCACCGCGAGGCTCCGGACGAGACGCGGCGGCAGCGGGACGTAGTGGGCGTACTTCTCGTAGCGCGTGTGGTAGGTGAAGACGAGCGGGCGCCGCTGGCCGCGGGCGAGCCGCCGACCGGTCACCCCGAGCAGGAACGGGTGGTGGACGTGGACGACGTCGAGGTCCAGCGCGCGGGCGAGGCGGCCCAGGCGCCGCGAGACCGGCAGCGGCAGCGAGAACCCGGGGTAGGTCGGCGCCGGGATCGACGGGTAGCGGAAGACGAACGGGGGATCCTGATGCGGATGCTGGGCGGCCGGCGCGAAGACCCAGGCCCGGTGGCCGAGCCCTTCAAGCCCGAGGCGCAGGGTCTCGACCGCGGTCGTGACTCCCGCCGCGGAACGGCAGGTAGTTGTTGGTGAACAGCCCGACGCGCATCCACTATTCGTCCGGGCGCTTCGGGTCCTTGTCGCGCTCGAGCCGGTCGAAGTCGCCCGGCTTGAGCGACTCGAGCCACTCCTTGATCTTGGCCTGGTCGTCGCCCTTGCCGGTCCCGATCTCGGTCTCCTTGGCGACCTCGACGGTGCGGGCCTTGTCCACGACGTCCTCCTCCACGAAGATCGGCGCCCCGACCCGCAGGGCGAGCGCGATGGCGTCCGAGGGGCGCGAGTCGACCGTGATGTCGGCGTTGCCGAGCCGGAGGTAGAGCACCGCGTAGAAGGTGTTGTCCCGGAGGTCGTTCACCACGACCTTCTGCACGCGCGCGTCGAGCGCCTCGAGGATGTTCTTGATGAGGTCGTGGGTCATCGGCCGCGGGGTGGAGATCTTCTCCAGCTCCAGCGCGATGGCGTTGGCCTCGAAGAGACCCACCCAGATCGGCAGGGAGCGCTTCTCCTCCTCGTCGCGGAGGATGATCATGGGCATGTTGGAGAGCGGATCCAGCGCGAGCCCCTTCACTTTCATCTCCAGCACCATGGTGCGCCTCCTCCTAGGCCGGTAACGCGGGCTCGGCCAGGCCCACCGGGAGCCGGTCCATCGCGCCCGGGTCTCCGGACGCGTCGACCAGCTCACCACGAAGGCTGTGCGGCAGGGCCCGGGCGATGCGCACCTCCACCACCCGGCCCAGCAGGTCGCGGCCTCCGGTATCGAAGTTCACCACTCGATTGCAGCGGGTCCGGCCCGCGGCCTCCCCCGCATTCTTGCGCGAGACGCCGTCGACCAGCACCGGCAGCGTCCGGCCCTCGAGCCGCAGGCTCCGCGCCGCGGCCACGCGGTTCGTCACCTCGAGGAGCCGCGTGTTGCGGAGCGCCTTCACCTCGTCCGGCACCTGGTCCGCCATGTCGGCGGCGGGCGTGCCGGGCCGCCGCGAGTAGCGGAAGACGAACACGTTGTCGTAGCCCACGCGCTCCACCATCTCCACCGTCCGGGCGAAGTCGTCCTCGGTCTCGCCCGGGAAGCCCACGATCAGGTCGGTGGAGAGCGCCAGGTCCGGCACCGTCTCCTGCAGCTCCGCGATCAGCTCGAGGTAGCGGGCGCGGCTGTAGCCGCGGTTCATCCGCTCGAGCACGCGATCGGACCCGGACTGCAGCGGCAGGTGCAGGTACTCGCAGACCTTGGGCACGTCCCGCAGGGCGCGGATCAGGCGCGGGGTGAGGTTGTACGGGTTCGAGGTCGTGAAGCGGATCCGCTCGATGCCGTCGACGTCGTTCACCCGCTCGAGCAGGGCGGCCAGATCGGTGGCCGGGTCGAGATCCCGCCCGTAGGCGTTGACGGTCTGGCCGAGCAGGGTCACCTCCCGGCAGCCCGCCGCGGCGAGGCCCCGGATCTCCTCGACGATGACCTCGGGGGCGTGGCTGCGCTCCCGGCCCCGGGTGGTCGGCACGACGCAGAAGGTGCAGAACTTCTCGCAGCCCTCCATGACCGTGACGAACGCCTTGAGCCGCCGGCCGCCGTCGGGCCGCGCGGTGATCTTGACGAGCGGGCTCTCGCCGGTCTCGAGGATCGGTCCCCGCCCCTCCCGGGCCCGCTCGACCAGCTCCGCGACCCGGGCGATCGCGGGCGAGCCGAAGACCAGGTCGACGTAGGGCGCGCGCTCCTGGATGCGGCCCTTCTGGAGCTGGGCCATGCAGCCCATGACCCCGATCGTGAGGTCGGGCCGCCGCCGCTTGAGGAGCCGCAGCGCGCCCAGCTGGGAGAACACCTTGTCCTCCGCCTTCTCGCGGATCGAGCAGGTGTTGAGCAGGATCAGGTCCGCCTCTTCCGCGGAATCGGTCAGCTCGTAGCGCTCCTGCTTGAGCAGCCCCGCCACGCGCTCGGAGTCGTACTCGTTCATCTGGCAGCCGTAGGTGATCAGATGGAGCTTCCGCGGAGACGGCGGAGGATTTTTCTGCATAATTGGTCGGGACTTACGGTAGCATCCGCCCCCGGGCATGTCAAACCTTGAGGCAGCGGTCATCCCGTGCTGTCCCCTCGGCCTGGCCCGGTCAACCCAGCTCACGGGTCGACGGCATCAACGCCAGCCGGGCCGGGACGGGAGTGGCAGGAGGGGGCGCGGTATACTCCGTGAGATCGCGCGTCGCCCGACCGAACCGCATGAGTCTCGAGCGCAACCTCCGAGAGATGGAGCGTGGCCGCGAAGCGTACTGGCTTCGCTATCCCGCGACCTCGCCCGTCAAGCTGCGCTGGCGGGCCCTCGCGGTGCGCCACTCGTTCCACGTCCTTCCCGGTGACTCGCTCCTGGAGCTGGGCGCGGGCAGTGGGCTCTGGACCAAGCACCTCGCGACCGTGCTCCAGGGAGAGGCTCCCATTACCGCGGCGGTGTTCAACCGCGACCTGTGGGAGACGGCCTCACGCCAGATTCATCCCAACACGACGTTCGTGCACGTCACTGACTTCACGCGCGACCTCCCCGCGGAGAGCTTCGACTATGTCGTCGGCACCGCCATCCTGTGTCACGACAGCTACGGACTCAATCTCAAGCACATTCACCGCATCTTGAAACCGGGCGGCCAGATTCTCTTCTTCGAGGCGAACTTCTGGAACCCTCAAGTCATGGCGAAGGGGGTGGTCCGGGCGCTGAGACGTCGGCTGGGCCATGCCTCGTGTCAGGTCGGGATGCGAAAGTACAAGCTGATGCACATGACGTCCCACCACGGCTTCACCCACGTGGAGACGATTCCCTACGACATCATTCACCCGATGCTGCCCCGCTCCCTCATTCGCTTCGTGCAGTCCATCGCCTTCGTGTTCGAGCACGCCCCGCTCGTGCGCGAGCTGTGCGGAACCCTCTACATCTGGGCGCGCAAACCCCCGGCCCTCCAGTCGCCTCGGCGGCGAACCAGCCTCGCCCGCCACCGGGAGCTGTTCGGGTCCACCTCGGTGGTCGTGCCGTCACACAACGAGGAAATGAACATTGCGCCGCTGGTGGATACCCTCCACGAGCTCTACGGCGACTACATCCACGAGATCATCATCGTGAACGACAACAGCACAGACCGGACCGCGGACGTCACGCGCGAGGTGGCCCGCCGCTATCCGACCGTCCGCCTGATCGACCGGTCGCCTCCCAACGGCGTCGGGCTCGCTCTCCGCGATGGCTGCGCCGCGGCCACCGGGCGCTACATCCTCACCATGGACTGTGACTTCGTCCAGATCCTGCCCGAGATCCGCGATCTCTACGACGCGATCGCGGCCGGCCGGGATGGAGCCATCGGTAGCCGCTTCTCGCACGAGTCCGTGATGATCAACTATCCGTTCTTCAAGACCCTCTGCAATCGAGCCTTCCACCTCATGGTCAAGCTCCTCCTCGTCCGGCGCGTGCACGACATCTCCAACAATCTCAAGCTCTACCGCGCCGAGGTATTCAAGAACATCACCATCGAGGAGCCCCACTTTGCCGCGAATGCGGAGCTCGGGCTGAAGCCATTGCTGGCCGGATACGATATCGAGGAGGTCCCGATTTCCTGGATCAATCGGACCGTCGATATGGGGAGCTCGTCGTTTCGGATCGTCATGGTGGCGCAGAACTATGTCGGCACGCTGCTGCGTGCTCTCTCCACCGTCCGCCGGCATGGCTCGCGACTTCGCAAGCCGCACCATCCGGCCGAGCGGCCGCGCTAGCGTGTCGCCCAGGTCCAGGCCGGAATCACGCGCATGAAGCGAGCCCTCGTGACCGGGAGCAGCGGCCTCATCGGCTCGGAGGCGGTGATCTTCCTCGACCGCCTGGGATGGGCCGTTCATGGAGTCGACAACAACATGCGCCGGTCCTTCTTCGGCCCCGACGGCGACACCACGTGGAATCTGAAGCGCCTCCAGCGCGACACCCATCACTTCACGCATCACGAGATGGACATCCGGGACCAGGACGCGATCGTCCACCTGTTCAAGCGCGAGCGCCCGGACCTGATCATCCATTGCGCGGCCCAGCCTTCCCATGATCTGGCCGCTCGCCGCCCCGTGGACGACTTCAGCATCAACGCCCTGGGGACCATGTACCTGCTCGAGGCCGCCCGTCAGCAGTGTCCGGAGACTCCCTTCATTTTCATGAGCACCAACAAGGTGTACGGCGATGCTCCGAACGAGAAGCCGCTCGTCGAGCTCGGCACCCGATGGGAGTACCGCGATCCGGCGGATCACGACTATCATTTTTTTTTATTTTATTTATTTCACTCCACATATTTTTTTCTTTTTTATTCATCATTCATCCAGCTATGCCTTACTTTAACTAACATCCATCGTATCCCCCTCATCTTCTTCAGTATACTACCCGCTCCACCTCGTGTACTTAATCCCCGACCTGCCTATCTCGATACCACACTACCTCATGCGCAATTCCGCTACCACACTTCACCATACACTTACTATCCACGCACTTCTCTCTACCACCACCGTGCGTCTCTGTCTCCACAGCGCCTGTCGTCTCATACCTTCGCTCTTTTCTCATACCCCGATCATCCATCTCCTCATCCCCGCCCCGGGCGGACTGACGGACCTACGGCGCGCGGAGCTCCCCTCGCTGCCGTACTCTCACATCTCTATTACACACAGAAACTCTCAGCAACCTCACCAACTGCCCGTCCCCTCATTAGCTCTCGTCTTCAGTCAGTACCTCATACTTCGCCGACACTCATACTCTGCACTCTTCACTTTCAAAATCGCAACATAGTAGCAGCATAAATCATCCAGTTCCACTTAAATCACCGCCCGTGAACCCCATGCGCCGCGGGCCGCTCCTCGCCGAATCGATCGAAGCACCTTCCTCGTGATCGCGATCTTCATTCTCTTGGCGTGGTACGCGGTGTTCCGACTTCCCTTCCGGTTCCCTCCGAGTGGGCCGCTGGTATCGCCTTCCCTGGTCTTCGGGTTCAACAATGCGCTGGCCATCGCCGGCGTCCTTGTTCTCATCGGTGCGGTTACCGGGTTTCGCCTCTGGCGGCGGTTCCGATCCCCGGATCGTTCCGCGCCGCTTCAGTGGTTCTCCCCGACCGAGGTGGCGCCGTCGGAACGGATCAGGATCGGTGTATTTGCGCTGATGCTCGCCGCTCACGCCGGCCTCACCGCCTTGATGTGGGTGAGCACGAAGACATCCAGCGCCTGGCGCATCGACTTCGAGGCATCCCATTTCCTGTGGCGCCTGCAGCTCATGGAGCGCTTCGGCGCCCGCCCCTATCTCGATTTCCAGCACGAGTACGGACCGGCCCTGCTCTACGTCCCCGCGATGGTGCACCGGCTCCTCGCGCCGGCGGGCATCGGTCTGGACGCCTCCTACTATCTCTCGTACTTCGCGGCCAGCGCCGTCGCGCTCTGGGGAATCCGGGTGATCCTCGACCAGGCCAACATCCCCCGGCCCCGTAAGGAAATCGCGTTCTGCCTCCTCGCCGCCGCCGGTCTCACTCCCTACATGGGGCTCAACGGCAACCTCATTCGCTACGTTCCTCCGTACCTCGGGATGCTGCTGGCGGACACCGCCATGCGCCGGGGCCATGGAGCCATCCGGCCCTTCCTCGTCGTGTCGTCCCTCGGAATCGCCAATATCCTGATCTCGCCCGAGATCGGCGCGGCCTTCGCCGTCGGCTGGGGCGCCTATTGCGCCTTCTTCGCCTGGACCGATCCGCGGCGGGCCATCCTTGGACTCGCGGGCCTGGCGGCGGCCGCGGCACTCGGGGCCCTGATCGTTCCCGTCCAGTATGCCGGCACGGTGTTCAGCTTCTCCGCCGGCGCGGGCAACTTCCCGCTCGTGCCCGCGGCCCACATCATTCTCTATCTGACGACGGTGCTCGTCGCGGTACCCGCGCTCTTCGCCGAAGCGCTGTCCCAGCCGGGGCGTCCGGCCGCGCTGCTCTTCGCGATGGCCACCGTCAGCGTGCTCATGATCCCCGGAGCCCTGACCCGTGCCGACCCACCCCACGTCCTCTTCTTCGGCCTGGGGGTGTCCCTGCTGCTCTTCATCCAGACCGCCGTCCGCTCCCGCCGGGCCTTCGTGATGTTCGCGGTCGTCTATACCATCGTGACCATAGCCGGCTTGCACCTCAGCAACGCGCGGGCGTTCTATGACGTCTCGCTGCGCTCCTTCTCGCTCCACGACCTCGTCGCCTTCCTTCAGCAGCGCGAGGTCGAGGTCACGGACGACCAGATCCATGGTCTGTCGAAGTATCCGCCTCTGGGACTGCCGTTCTGCTCGTACGGCACCGACCGCCGCACGATGGCCTATTTGTGGGCGCGCGGGCAGATCGATCCGGAATACTACTGCGGGATCATCGGCGTCTATACGGAGCGTCAACTCGCCCGCAAGCTCGCGGATACCAGTCGCCACCAATACCTGCTGGTGCGAAAGAACTGGCTCGAGCCACGGCTCGAGCCACTCGATCGGTGTCAGCGTCATCTCGTCGTCATCCGGAGGTCGTTCATCTATCCTGGCCGGCTCGAGTGCAGTCATGAGTCGCTGGAGCCCGACCAGGCCGTGAGCCGGACCGTCGTCGCGCACTATCGGGTCGTCGAAGAGCTGGGGCCTTACGTGATCATGAAGCGCGTGCGCGCTCCCTAGGAGCGTACTACGCCCAGGTGGCGCCGCCGGTCCCGGATGGCCACCTCAGCGAGCCCCAGACCAGGCCCGCCTCGACGGCGAGGCGGAGCTGAAGAGACAACGCGTCGGGTCGACCGAGGACGGAATGGACCACCGCGGCCCGGGCCGCGGCGAGAAACTCCTTACTCCGCCGGACATCCACTCCGAGAAAAGTTGCCCCGTCCTCGCGGACCAGGAACTGGGCCTGTCCGCACCCGTGATCGAAGTGTCGCCGAAGGAAGAAGAACCGGGTCAGCCGGTCCGGCCCGATCCGATGACGCACGACGATGGACGGGTCGTAGCGGATCCGTCGCCCTTTGAGCAGGATCCGATTGATGAGCTCGACCTCCTCTCCCCCGTACATCCGTCTCCCTCGATGCCCCAGGTTCGTCGGGAACCGGCCGAATTCCTGGAAGACGCTCCGACGAAATCCCATGCTGGCCCCGACGATGCGGCGGCTGGCCACCAGGGGATAGTCGAGCATGCAGGCCTCGTCCGAGTCGACCAGGGCGAGCCAGGACAGCAGATCCGACCGGCCGGAGAGCCAGGACGGCACCTCCCCCTCCCACAGAGGCAGCACCTTTCCCCCGGCCCCTTCACAATCGTCGGCATCGATGGCTCGAAGCATCGCGCTCACCCAGTCCGGATTCGGGATGATATCGTCGTCGGTGAACAAGATGACGGCACCCTCGGCGGCCTCGATTCCCCGATTCCGCGCGAAGCTCTGTCCCTGTCTCGGCTCGAAGACGTGCCGAATCCGTAGGCTGGTCGTCTCACTGCACCGCCGCACGACGTCCTCGGTCTCATCCCGAGAATTGTTGTCGACGACGATGACTTCCCATCTCACCGCCGGGGAGACCTGCTGGTCGGCGAGCGAAAGGAGGGTGTCGGCGAGCAGCTTCGCCCGGTTGTACGTCGTGATGACCACTGAGCAGTCCACTTCGCGTCCTCCGGGGCAACGAGAGCTCCGGGTAGATCGACTCTGGTGATCTTTGGCTTCGCATTGCTAGCCTACGCGCGCGATGCCGCGGGAGAAACTACAGAATGCACCTGTATGATCCGCGGGAGATCCCGGCGCACAATATGCGTGTCCTCGGGGGCTTCACCGAGGGAAAATCTTTACCGGGTCTGGGGGCCCGGCTTCCTCAGACGGTCTCCTCGAAGACGCCGATCCGCCGGAACTTCTCCTGGCGCTCCTCGATGAGCTCCGCCTCCGACTTCGACCGGAGCTGCCAGAGCTGCTCGCGCAGCGCCTCCCGCAGGCTGGCCGCGGTCGCGTCCCAGTTGCGGTGGGCGCCGCCCACCGGCTCGGGCACGATCGCGTCGATGACCCCCAGCTTGAGCAGGTCCGGGGCGGTCACCCGCATCAGCTCGGCTGCCTCGGGGGCCTTCGCGGCCTCGCCCCACAGGATGGCCGCGCAGCCCTCCGGCGAGATCACCGAGTAGATCGAGTACTCGAGCATCAGCACCCGGTTGCCGACGCCGAGCGCGAGCGCGCCGCCGCTGCCGCCCTCCCCGGTGACCACGCAGATCACCGGCGTGGGCAGCCCCGCCATCTCGCGCAGGTTGCGCGCGATGGCCTCGGCCTGCCCGCGCTCCTCGGCGGCCAGGCCCGGGTACGCTCCCGGCGTGTCGATGAGCGTGATGATCGGCTTGCCGAACTTGCCGGCCAGCTGCATCAGGCGAAGCGCCTTTCGGTAGCCCTCGGGATGGGGCATGCCGAAGTTGCGGGCGATGTTCTCGCGGGTGTCCCGCCCCTTCTGGTGGCCGATCACCACCACCGGCTCGCCGTCGAAGGTGGCGATGCCGCCCACGATCGCCTTGTCGTCGCCGAAGACCCGGTCACCGTGCAGCTCGACCCAGTCCTCCAGCAGCAGGTTGACGAGGTCGAGGGTGTGGGGGCGCTTCGGGTGCCGGGCGATCTGGGTGCGCTGCCAGGCGGTCAGGCCCGAGTAGACGCGCTGCTGCTGGCGCGCGAGGCGCTCCTCGAGCTTCGCGATCTCGTCGCGCGCGGCGAGCGAGTCCTCGGAGGCGCGCAGCTCGGCGATGCGATTCTCGAGCTCGAGGAGCGGCTTCTCGAACTCAAGCTCGTCCGGCATATTCGACGAGTATACTGCCCGGCCCCAGGAGGCCCTCGACTTTCGCGACCAGGGCGGGCGCGGGCTCCACGCCCAGCTCCTTGACCCGCAGCACCACTTCCTGCTCGGGGAGCAGCACGTGCACGAAGAGCGGGGTCCGCCCCTCGTGCTCGCGGCAGGCCGCCTTCAGCGAGGCGAACAGGGCGCCGAGCGACTCCGCCGCCGCGCTCACCCGGATGCGGCAGGCGTGCGCGACCTCCGCCTCGCCGCGGTGGCCATTCCCGTTCCCGTTTCCATGTCCGTTGCCGTTCGCCACCGCTTCCTCCAGGGGCTTGATTTCCTCCGCGAGCACCACCCGTCCCTTGTCGCTGTCGTCGGCCCGGCCCTTCACGATGACCGGCCCCTTGTGCCGCAGCGCGGTCGCGCAGCTCTTGTAGGGCTCGGGGAAGATCGTGAGCGGCACGCTGCCGTCGACCAGCTCGAGCGTCGCGAAGGCCATGCGATTGCCGCTCTTGGTCGCGCTCTCGGTGAACGCGCTCACCTGCCCCAGCAGCAGCACGCGCGCGCCGGTCGCGCGGGCCGCGAGGTCCGCCGCGTTCAGGGCCCCGATCCGCCGCACCACCTCCCGGTACTGCTCGAGCGGGTGGCCGGAGAGATAGAAGCCCAGCACCTCGCGCTCGAAGGCCAGCATCTCCTCCTGGGGCCACTCCGGGACCCGCGCCGCGGGCGAGGCCACCGTCGCCGCCCTGGGCGCGTCGCCCCCGCCGAGCGCGTCGAAGAGGGAGACCTGCCCTTCCTCCCGGTCGCGCTGCCGCCGCTGCCCGCCCTCCATCGCCTGGTCGAGGGACGCGAGGAGGCCCGCCCGCGTGCTGCGGAGCGAATCGAACGCGCCCGCCTTGATGAGGGACTCGATCACGCGCCGGTTGACGAGGCGCAGGTCCACGCGGGCGCAGAAGTCGTCGAGGGCGGCGAACGCCCCGTCGGTCTCGCGCACCTTCACGATCGAGTCGATCGCGGTGGCGCCCACGTTCTTGATCGCGGCGAGCCCGAAGTGGATCGCGTCGCCCGACACCGTGAACTGGGCGCGCGAGACGTTGACGTCGGGCGGCTCCACCCGCAGGCCCATCGCCCGCGTCTCCTCCACGTACTGGACGATCTTGTCCGTCTTCTCCATTTCGGAGGTGAGCAGGGCGGCCATGAACTCGGTCGGGTAGTTGGCCTTGAGGTACGCGGTCTGGTACGCCACCACCCCGTAGCAGGCGGCGTGCGAGTTGTGGACCGCGATACCGTTGGCGATGAAGCTTGCCGCGCCCGGCACCTCGAAGTCGTAGGTCGCCTCCTAGGCCCTCGAGCGCGAAGCCCCGCGGCCGGGACCAGCCGACCGGTGACTCGGCCAGGGCGTGGAGGGCCGGCGAGTCGAAGCGCGCGGCGAGCCGGGCCAGCGTGCCTCGCCGCATCGCACGCTTCCACGGGACCCGCAGAGCCCGGCAGCCCGCCTCGACGGTCGCGTAGACCTTGGTCAGGCTCTCGGCGAGCGCCTCCCCGTAGACCTCGACCGGCACCAGGTCCTCGCTCTCGCCGGGCGCGAGCCGGCGCAGGACCGCGACGAGATCGTGAGCGGCCAGGTCTTCCGCGTTCACCCATCCCCGCGCGGTGAAGATCGGATGGTCGGGGGTACAGCGCACCGACATGCGGTTGGCGAGGTGGAGCCGCCCCACCCGCCGCACCCCGCTCGGGCGCACCGCGCGTGCGCGGTAGGGGCCGTCCTTGGTGAGGACCAGGTCCCCGGCCCGGATCTCGGTGATGGCCTTGTGGCTGCCGTCGGCCATCTCGATGCGGGTCTCGGCGGTCAGGCACTTGTTGAACCCGTAGCCGGCGAACTTCTCGATGAGGTCCCAGATGCGCTCGGCCTTCTTGACCTCGATCTTGTTGGCCTTGCAGCCGGAGACGAACTTCTCGCGCTGCTGGGCCATCAGCTCGCGGTCCTTCTTCCCCATCGCCTTGCGCAGGGTGTCGGCCTCGCCGAGCGAGAACCCGGCCAGGTCCGCGGCGAGCTTCATGACCTGCTCCTGGTAGATCATGATCCCGTAGGTCTCCTGGAGATGTCTCTCCATGAGCGGGTGCTCGTAGGCGATCGGAGCGCGGCCGTGCTTGCGGTTGACGAAGTCCTCGATGAGGTCCATCGGGCCCGGCCGGTACAGCGCCACCATCGCGATGATGTCCTCGATGCGCTGCGGCTTCAGGCGCTTGAGCGCGTCCCGCATCCCGGCCGACTCCAGCTGGAACACCCCGAAGGTGCGCGCCTCGGTCAGGAGCTGATACGTGCCCGCGTCGTCGAGCGGGAGCGCGTCCGCGTCGAGGCTGACCCCGCGCGCCTCCTTGATGAGGCGGAGGGCGTCGGTGATCACGGTCAGGGTCTTGAGCCCGAGGAAGTCCATCTTGAGCAGGCCCAGCTTCTCGATCGGCCCCATCGCGTAGCCGGTGATCAGCTCCGGCCGCTTGGGGTCCTTGTAGAGCGGCACCCGATCCATCAGGGGCTCGTCCGAGATGACCACCGCGGAGGCGTGCACCGAGGCGTGGCGGGTGCAGCCCTCGAGCGCGCGGGCCACTGCCCACATCTCCCCCACCCGCTGGTCGCGCTTGACCTGCTCGGCGAGCGGCGGGGCCTTCTCGAGCGCCTCGTCGAGGGAGATGTTGAGCGGGAAGCCGGGCACCAGCTTGGCGATGCGGTCGGCCTCCCCGTAGGAGAAGCCGAGCACGCGGGCCACGTCGCGGATGACCGCCTTGGCCCCCATGGTTCCGAAGGTGATGATGTGGGCGACCCGGTCCGCCCCGTAGCGGTCCACCACGTAGCGGATGACCTCGTCCCGCCGGTCGTCCGCGAAGTCGATGTCCATGTCCGGCATCGAGATCCGCTCGGGGTTCAGGAATCGCTCGAAGATGAGCCCGTAGCGGATGGGGTCCACGTTGGTGATGCCGAGGCAGTAGGCGACGAGCGAGCCGGCGGACGAGCCGCGCCCCGGGCCGACCGCGATGCCCTGCCGCCGGGCGTGGGCGATGAAGTCCCACACCACCAGGAAGTAGCCCGAGAAACCCATCTTGGAGACCACGCCCAGCTCGTAGCGCAGGCGCTCCACGATCGCGTCGCCCGGCGATCCCCCGTAGCGGCGCGCGAGACCCTCCAGCGCCAGGTGCTCGAGGTAGGAGTCGAGGGTGTAACCGTCGGGCACCTGGTAGTTCGGCAGGTGGAACTGGCCGAACTGTAGATCGACGTTGCAGCGCTCGGCCACCGCGATGGTGTTGCGGTAGGCCTCGGGCAGGTCCTTGAAGACGGCCTTCATCTCGTCGGCCGACTTCACGTAGAACTCGTTGCTCGAGAACTTCCACCGGTTCGGGTCGCTCATGGTGGTGCCGGTCTGGATGCAGAGCAGCGCCTCGTGGGCGCGCGAGTGGTCGGCCTCCAGGTAGTGCGAGTCGTTGGTCCCGCAGAGCGGCGCCCCGATGGCCCGGGCGATCTTGACGGTCCCCTCGGTCACCGCCACCTGCTGCTCGAGCCCGTGCGACTGCACCTCCATGAAGTAGTAGTCCTTGCCGAACACCTCCTGGTACCAGCCCGCGGTCTGCCGCGCCTTGGCCTCGTCGCCCGCCGAGAGCTGGCGGCTCACCTCGGAGTTCAGGCAGCCCGAGAGGACCAGCAGCCCGTCCGCGTGCTGGGCGAGCAGCTCGCGGTCCACCCGGGGCTTGTAGTAGTAGCCCTCGAGGTAGGCCTTGGAGACGAGCTTCATGAGGTTCGCGTAGCCGGCCGCGGTGCGGGCGAGCACCGTGCAGTGGCTCGCGCCCTCGTAGCCGCCATCCTGGCTCGACCGCTCGAAGCGGCTGCCCGGGGCCACGTAGAGCTCGCAGCCGAGGATCGGCTTCACTCCCGCCTTGGAGCACGCGGTGTAGAAGTCCACCGCGCCGAAGAGGTTGCCGTGGTCGGTGAGGGCCAGCGCCGGGAACTTGAGCGCCTTGGCCCGATCGACCAGCTTCTCGAGGCGGGCCGCCCCGTCGAGCAGGCTGTACTCCGAGTGCACGTGCAGGTGCACGAAGTCGCTATGTTTCATTTATCTAGCCTGAATGTGGAAGACTTCGGTTTGGCGGTTGGGCTCCTTCGCGCAAGCGCTCATCCGACCTGCCTCGCGCGTGCCCATCTCTAGTTCGCTTTATTGTGGAAGACTTCGGTTTGGCGGTTGGGCTCCTTCGCGCAAGCGCTCATCCGACCTGCTTCGCGCGTGCCCTCCGGCTCGGCCGATGTGGCCGCGCCCGCCGGGGTCACTCCCACTCGATGGTGCTCGGGGGCTTGGAGGAGATGTCGTAGACGACGCGGTTGACGCCCTTGACCTCGTTGATGATGCGGCTCGAGATCTTGCCGAGCAGGTCGTAGGGCAGCCGCGCCCAGTCGGCGGTCATGGCGTCGAGGCTCGTCACCGCCCGCAGGGCGATGACCTGGGCGTAGGTCCGGAAGTCGCCCATCACCCCCACGGTGCGGATCGGGAGCAGCACCGCGAAGGCCTGCCACACCTGCCGCTCGAGCCCGGCCTGGCGCACCTCCTCCTGCACGATGGCGTCGGCCTCGCGCAGGAGCGCCAGGCGCTCCTCGGTGACGTCGCCCAGCACGCGGATGGCCAGGCCCGGCCCCGGGAACGGCTGCCGCCAGATGATCTCGTCCGGCAGGCCCAGGAGCGCGCCCAGCTCGCGCACCTCGTCCTTGAAGAGCTCGCGGAGCGGCTCGACGAGCTTGAAGCGCATGTTCGGGGGCAGGCCGCCCACGTTGTGGTGGGTCTTGATCGTGGCCGACGGGCCCTTGAACGACACCGACTCGATGACGTCCGGGTAGAGCGTCCCCTGGGCCAGCCACGGGATGTGGCCGAGCTTGCGGGCTTCGTCCTCGAACACCGCGATGAACTCGGCCCCGATCGTCTTCCGCTTGACCTCGGGATCCGAGATACCTTCCAGCTTGTCGATGAATCGCTTACTTGCGTCGACATGGATCAGGTTCATCTTGAAGGCGTCTCGGAAGGTCCGGACGACCCCGTCGACCTCGCCCTTCCGCAGGAGGCCGTTGTCCACGAAGAGGCACGTGAGCTGATCGCCCACCGCCTTGTGGATCAGGGCCGCCACCACCGAGGAGTCCACGCCGCCCGACAGCGCGCAGAGCACGGGGTCCTTGCCGACCTGGCGCCGGATGCCGTCGACCGCCGAGTCCACGAACGACGGCATGGACCAGTCGGCCGTGGCCCCCGCCGCGTCGAGGAAGTTCTTGAGCACCGTCTTGCCCTGCGGGGTGTGAGCGACCTCGGGATGGAACTGCACCGCGAAGATCCGCCGGGCTCGGGTCGGCCATGGCCGCGACCGGGCAGTTGTCGGTGGCGGCCAGGCTCGTGAAGCCCGGCGGGGGCGCGAGCACGGTGTCGCCGTGGCTCATCCACACCGTCACGAGCCCGTCGGCCTCCGGCTGTACGCCCGCCAGCAGCCCCTCGCGGCCGAGGAGCCGCAGGTGCGCCTTGCCGTACTCCCTCACCGATGCCGGCACCACGTTGCCGCCCATGAGGTAGCCCATGGCCTGCATGCCGTAGCAGATCCCGAGCAGCGGGATCCCGGACTCGAGGAGACGCTTGTCGGGCAGCGGGGCGTCGTCCTCGTAGACGCTCGAGGGCCCGCCGGAGAGCACGATGGCGGTGTAGCCGCCGCCGAGCACGCGCTCGACGGGCTCGGTGCACGGCAGGATCTCGGAGTAGACGCCCAGCTCGCGGATGCGGCGGGCGATCAGCTGCGTGTACTGGCCCCCGAAATCGAGGATCGCGACCCGGCTGGGCACCGGGGATCTACCGCGGCGTCCCCAGCTTCTGGGCGCGCTGGAAGACCTTGCCCTCGGTCTTGATCGAGGGCGCGATGATCAGCTCGGTCTGCTGCAGCTCCCGGATGTTCATGGCGCCGACCGACCCCATGCAGGTGCGGATGGCGCCCACCAGGTTGAGCGTGCCGTCCTCGGTGAACGCGGGCCCGAAGAGAATCTGCTCGAGCGACCCCGCGACGCCGACCCGGATGCGCGTGCCCCGGGGGAGGTTCGAGTGCGGGGTGGCCATGCCCCAGTGGTAGCCGCGGCCCGGCGCTTCCTTGGCCCGCGCGAAGGCGGAGCCGATCATGACCGCGTCCGCGCCGGAGGCGAACGCCTTGCAGATGTCGCCGCCGGTGGTCATGCCGCCGTCGGTGATGATCGGCACGTAGCGCCCGGTCTTCTTGTAGTAGAAGTCCCGCGCGGCCGCCGAGTCCGCGGTGGCGGTCACCTGGGGCACGCCGAGGCCCAGCACCTCGCGGCTCGTGCACGCCGCGCCCGGCCCCACCCCGATCAGGAGCGCGTCCACGCCGCAGCCCATCAGCTCGAGGCACGCCTCGTAGGTGACCACGTTACCCACGATGAGCGGGATCGAGAGGTGCTTCTTCAGCTGCCGGAGATCCACCGGGGTGTACTCGCTCGCCACGTGTCGGGCGGTGGTCACGGTGGACTGCACCACGAAGAAGTCGGCGCCCGCCTCTTCCGCGATCTTGGCGAAGCGCTCGGCCCGCTGCGGGATGGCGGAGACCAGGACCGGGCCGCCGCCCTTCTTGATCTCGCTGATCCGCTTGTGGATCAGCTCTTCCTTGATCGGCTCGCTGTAGATGCCCTGGATGATCTTGGTCGCTTCTTCCAGGCTCGCGGAGGTGATGCGGTCCAGCACCGCGTCGGGATTCTCGTAGCGGGAGAAGATGCCTTCCAGGTTGAGCACCGCGAGCCCGCCGACCCGCCCCATCTCGATGGCGAACGAGGGGCTGACCACCCCGTCCATGGCCGCCGCGATGATCGGGATCGGGAATCGATGCCCGCAGAGCTCCCAGGAGATGTCCACCTCGCTGGGGTTGATGGTCAGGGCGCCAGGAACCAGCGCGATATCGTCGAAGCCGTACGCCGCCCGGGCCTTCCGCCCTCGCCCGACCCACATCCCCATACGCCCCGCCTCCTGGCCTCACCCGGCCTGGGCCCGGCGCCGCTTCTCCGCCGCCGAGACCCCGTATGTAGAGAACCGTCCGCGTCGACCTACTGTAGGTAGGGGTGAAGTATACGAGCGGCTCGCCCCGGGTGTCAACCGGGGTTCACCCGCGGTTTACATGGTCGCGCCGGGGTGGGCCCGCTCCCAGAGCATGCGCAGACCCTCGAGCTTGAGATCGGGGTTCACGAACTGCAGGCACTGCACCACCTCGCGCATCTGGCCCACCAGGCCGCCGGTGCCGACGACCTTCACGTCGCCCTCCATCTCGCGCCGCATCCGCTCGACCAGCCCGTCCACGAGCCCGGCCCATCCGTAGATCATGCCGGACTGGATGTTGGTCACGGTGTGCCGCCCGATGGCGTCCTTCGGGCGCACCAGCTCGACCCGGAAGAGTCGCGCCGCGCGAGAGACGAGCGCCTCCGCCGCGGTGTTGATGCCGGGCGCGATCGCGCCGCCGATGAACTCGCCGCGGGCGTTCACGCAGTCGAAGCGGGTGGCGGTGCCGAAGTCCACCACGATGAGCGGGGTCCCGTAGAGCGCGATGCCGGCCACGCAGCTCACCACCCGGTCCGCCCCGACCTCACGCGGCACGTCGACATTGAGGGGAAGATCGGCGGTGACTCCGGGCTCCACCGTGAGGGGACTCACTCCGAAGTACCGGTCGCACATCCACTCGAGCGCCTGCTGGATGGGCGGCACCACGTTGGAGATCGCCACTCCGGTGATGTGCTGCTGCTCGATGCCGCGGGTGGCGAGCAGGGTCTGGATGAAGACGCCCCATTCGTCCGCGGTCTGCTCGCGCCGCGTGGTGAGGCGCCAGGACGCGCGCAGCCGCCCCGCCTCGTAGATGCCGAGCGAGGTGTTGGTGTTGCCGACGTCAATGACCAGCAGCATGGACCGTCCCCTCCTCGACCGCGGCACCCGAGACGACGCGCACCATCCGTCCGTCTCCCGCGCGGGCCAGCAGGACCCCGTCCGCTCCCACGTCCTCGGCCCGGCCCATCGCGCCGTCGGGCAGGCGCACCGGCTGCCCCGGCAGCGTCGAGTGGGCGAGCCACGCCTCCCGCAGCGGAGCGAATCCTCCGCCCCGCCAGTCGGCGTAGCGAGCCTCGAGCCGCGCGAGCACCGCGGCCAGGAGCGCCGCCGCGTCGTGATCGCGGCCGGTGACGAGCCGGAGCGACGTCGCCCGCTCGGCGAGAGACTCCGGAAACGCGGACTGCCGGAGGTTGATCCCGATGCCGAGGATCACGTGGTGAGCCCGCGCGTCGGCCCCGGACACCGCCTCGGCCAGGATGCCGCACACCTTGCGCCCGTCGACCAGGAGGTCGTTGGGCCAGCGGATGCGCGCGCGCACGCCGGTCGACGCGGCGAGCGCCTCCGCGACCGCGAGGCCGCCCACCAGGGAGAGCTGGGGCGTCTCCGCGGGCCCGCGGTCGGGGCGAAGGAGCACCGAGCAGAGGAGAGACTCGCCCGGCGCGTCCCACCACTCGTGTCCCCGCCGGCCGCGGCCGGCCCGCTGGTGGAGCGCGGTCACCACCGTGCCCTCGGGCGCGCCCGCCGCCGCGCGGCGCTGGACCTCGGACTGCGTGGAGTCGACGGTGCCTAGAGCGGTCACCGTGAAGTGCAACGGCGGGGAGTCGGGCCTGGTCACCGTGAGAGCTAGCCGAGCGCGGCCAGGCTGGCCGCGAGCTTCTGCTCGGTCTGCCGCTGCTCGATCAGGCGCGCGCGCTCGCGCTCCACCACCTCGGCGGGGGCGCGCTCCACGAAGTCCGGGCGGCCGAGCTTGCCCTCGAGGAAGGCGATCTCCTTCCGCGCGCGCTCCACTTCCTTGCGCAGGCGCTGGCGCTCGGCCTCGAAGTCCACCACGCCCTCGAGGCGCACGAACACGTCGCCGCTCGGGGTGGCCGCCATCGCGGAGTTGGCCGGGCGGGCTCCATCGGCGGACACCGTGATCGCGGCCCGCGCCAGGCTCCCGATCACCGCCGCGCCGGCCGCGAGCGCGGCGGCGACCTCCGGGCCCGCCGGCTTCACGCTCACCGCCAGCTCCACCGCGGGCGAGATCCGGCTCTCGCTCCGGATGGTCCGGATCGCGCTCACGAAGTCGAGCACCGGCGCCATGAGCCGCTCCGCCTCCGGATCGCGCCCCTTGCGGGAGGCCTTCGGGAACGGGGCGATCATGATCGACTCGCCCTGGTGCGGCAGCCGCTGCCACAGCTCCTCGGAGATGAACGGCATGAACGGATGGAGCAGCCGCAGCGTCGCCTCGAGCGTCTCCACCAGCGTGCGCTGGGTGACCGCGCGCGCGGCCGGGCTCTCCGGCTGGTAGAGGCTCCGCTTGGCGATCTCGAGGTACCAGTCGCAGTACTCGTGCCACAGGAACTGGTAGACCGCGGAGGCCGCGTCGTTGAACCGGTAGGTGTCGATCGCCTTGCGCACCCGGGCGGTGGCCTCGGTGAGGCGGCTCTTGATCCAGCGGTCGGCCACCGACGGGGTGCCGCGCCGGGCCAGGGCCGGATCGTAGCCCTCCAGGTTGGTCAGCACCAGCCGGGCCGCGTTCCAGATCTTGTTGGCGAAGTTCCGGTAGCCCTCGATCCGCTCCTCGGCGAGGCGGATGTCGCGCCCCTGGGCCGCGAGCGCGGCCAGCGTGAAGCGGAAGGCGTCGGTGCCGTACCGGTCCATCACGCTCAGGGGATCGACCACGTTCCCCTTCGACTTGGACATCTTCTGGCCCTCGGCGTCGCGGATCAGGGCGTGGATGTAGACGTGGTGGAACGGCACGTCGCCCATGAACTTGATCCCGAGCATCGCCATCCGCGCCACCCAGAAGAACAGGATGTCGAAGCCGGTGGAGAGGACCGAGGTCGGGTAGAAGACCTTGAGCTCGGGCGTCGACTGGGGCCACCCGAGCGTCGAGAACGGCCAGAGCCCCGAGGAGAACCACGTGTCGAGCACGTCGGTGTCCTGCCGGAGCGCTCCCCCGCACTGCGGGCACGCGGTGAGATCGGTGCGGGAGACGTGCATGCTCCCGTCCTTGTCGCAGTACCACACCGGGATGCGGTGGCCCCACCAGAGCTGGCGCGAGATGGTCCAGTCGCGGATGTTCTCCATCCAGTGGAAGTAGGTCTTGCTCCACGTGCGCGGGACGATCTTGATCTTGCCGGAGCGCACCGCCTTGATCGCGGGCTCGGCGAGGGGCTTGGTCCGCACGTACCACTGCTTGGAGACGAGCGGCTCCACCACCGTCTTGCAGCGGTAGCAGACCCCGACCGAGTGGCGGTAGGGCTCGATGCGGTCGATGAGCCCGAGCTCCTTCATGTCCTCCACGATGCGCTTGCGGGTCTCGAAGCGGTCGAGCCCCGCGTACTTGCCGGCCAGCTCGGTCATCTTGCCGTCGAAGCCGATCACGCTGCGGACGGGCAGGTTGTGCCGCTTCCCGATCTCGAAGTCGGTCGGGTCGTGGCCGGGGGTGACCTTGATGACCCCGGTGCCGAACTTGGGATCGACCGCCTCGTCGGCGACGACCTTGAGGGTGATGTTCCCCTCCACCGAGGGCACCTCGAGCGTCTTGCCCACGTACTTCTTGTAGCGCTTGTCCTTGGGGTGCACCGCCACCGCGGTGTCGCCGAGCTTGGTCTCCGGCCGCACGGTGCCGAGGGTGAGCGGCCCGTACTTGATGTAGACGAACTCCGCGTCCTGGTCTTCCCGCTCCACCTCGAGGTCGGACAGCACGGTCTGGCAGCGCGGGCACCAGTTCACGATGTAGTCGCCCTGGTAGATCAGCCCCTCTTCCCAGAGGCGCACGAAGACCTCGCGCACCGCGGCCGAGAGGCCCGCGTCCATCGTGAAGCGCTCGCGGGCCCAGTCGCAGGAGGCGCCGAGCCGCTTGAGCTGGCGGATGATGGTGCCGCCCGACTCCTCCTTCCACTGCCAGACCCGGGCGATGAAGGCCTCCCGCCCGAGATCCTCCTTGGTCTTGCCCTCCTTCTCGAGCTGCCGCTCGACCACGTACTGGGTCGCGATGCCCGCGTGGTCGGTGCCCGGCATCCAGAGCGCGTTGTAGCCGTCCATCCGCTTGTAGCGGATCAGGATGTCCTGGAGCGTGTTGTTGAGCGCGTGCCCCAGGTGGAGCGACCCGGTGACGTTGGGCGGCGGGATGACGATGCAGTAGGGCTTCTTCGGCGAGTCCGCTGGGGCGTGGAAGTAGCCGCGCTCTTCCCAGATGCCGTACCAGTGCGGCTCGACGCGGGTCGGATCGTAGCGGTCGGCGATTTCGCTCATGTTAACGCGTCATTGTAGCACGGGCCTCGCCGCGGCCAGCTGCCAGCCCGCCGCTCCGCTGCCGCGTCCACGCGAGCGTCCACGGCACGCGCCGGCCGTCGCGCAGCTCGGTGGCCGCCATCGTCACCTCGGCGCGGGGCCCGGCGGGCGGCTGCTCGCAGACCGGCTCGGCCACCAGGCCGCGGGGCAGCCGCGCGCGCAGCGCGGGCGCGGGCACGAGCCGCGCGAGCGCGCCCGCGTCGCCGGCGGCCAGCGCGTGGAAGAGGCGATCGGCGGTCGCGCCCAGCTCGCGGTGCCACGCGTTCGAGACCTGCCGCCGCGCGAGCGCGAGGCCGCCCGACGCGGCCAGCCGATAGTGCTCCTCCTGCTCGGTCTGGCCCGCGCAGCCGGGCTTCCATCCCGGGTAGTGCGGCTGGTAGCGGATGACCAGCTCGCCGGGCTGGGTGCGCCAGTCGGACACCCAGAGCCCCTCGGGCCACTGGGTCGCGGTGGTCCACACCGGCTTCGCGCGATCGCGATCGCGGCTCTCCCACAGCTCGGCGCGCAGCGAGCGCACCCCCTGCCCCGCGAGCGGTCCGCTCCAGAGGGCGAAGATGCGGGCGGCGCGGTCGGGTCCCGACGGCCACACCTGCGCGTCGAGCAGGCCGTCGTGGGTGGAGGCGCCCGCGAGCGCGGCGGCCGGCCCGGTCCCGACGTAGATGCGGACCGAGCCCGAGCCCTCCACGCCGGTCAGGGTGTAGAGGCCGACCGTGACCGGCCCGCGTGAGCCCGCGGCGGGAATGCGCAGCACGCGCAGGGTGGCGCCGCCCCACGCCTCCATCATCGCGTCCAGCCGGTCGCGGATGAACACGAGCGAGGAGAACGGCTCCTCCCCGCGCAGGCTGTCGAGCACCTCGCCGTCCACCAGCTCGTAGAGCTGGCTCACCGCCCGGTCGCGCTCGGCCGCGTCGGCGGCGACCGCGAGCTCCTCGCGCGCCACCGCGCGGAAGCGCTCGAGCCGGTCCTGCGCGCCGGCGGGCGCCGTCGCGGCCCAGCCCGCGCACAGCAGGGCCACCGCGAGCCGCCGGGCGAAGCGTGGCGGGCGCATGGCGCTAGCGTACAATGGTCGCGCATGACCCGCATCCTGGATCGCTACATCGTCAAGGAGCTGGGCCCGCCGTTCGCGATCGGGGTGGGCGTCTTCACGTTCTTCCTCGTCATCGACCGGATCTACCAGCTCACCGACCTGGTCATCACCAAGAACGTCCCGTTCGCCCTCGTGATGCCGCTCCTGCTCTACATGCTCCCCGCCTTCCTCGCCCTCACCCTGCCGATGGCCACCCTGGTGGCGGTGCTGCTGGTGTGCGGGCGGCTCGCGGGCGACCTGGAGGTGGCCGCGCTCAAGGCCTCCGGGGTGAGCCCGCTCCGTCTCTTCCGTCCCTTCCTGGCCGCGGGCATCGTGGTGACCCTGCTCATCGCCTGGCTCACCCTGATGGTCGGCCCGTGGTCGAGCGGGGCCTTCCAGCGCCAGCTCTTCCGCATCCTCCAGTCGCGCGCCGCCACCGGCATCAAGGAGCGCACCTTCAGCGCGACGTTCAACCAGTTCGTGATCTACGTCGACGAGGTGAGCCCGTCGCAGGTGCGGCTCAAGGGCCTGCTCGTCTCGGACGAGCGCAACCCGGAGCAGTCGCGCATCATCGTGGCCCGCGAGGGGCGGCTCCTGAGCGACGAGGCCACCCGCCGCATCACCCTGCGCTTCCTGGACGGCTCGATCAGCGAGAGCGACGTGGGGGACCGGCGGCGCTTCCGCCAGACCTACTTCAGCCTCTACGACATGAGCCTGCCGGTCGACTCGCCGCTCACCGCCGCCTCCAAGGAAGAGAAGCCCGAGAAGCAGCTGCCCCTCCGCCAGCTCATCAGCGAGGCGGATCGGCTGCACCGCGAGGGCCAGATCGCGACCCCCTACTACGTCGAGCTGCACAAGCGCTTCGCGCTGCCGATGGCCGCGCTCATGTTCACGCTGGTGGGCTTCCCGCTCGGCATCCGCTCGCACCGGGGCGGCCGCGCGGTCGCCCTCGGCTTCTCCTTCGGCATCGTCGTCTCGTACTACATCCTCTACACCTCGATGGAGGGCTTCGCCCTGCGGGGCCGATTGCCGGCCGGGATCGCGGTGTGGGTCCCCAACGCGATCCTGGCCCTGGTGGGCCTGGCGATGCTGCGCGCGGAGGTGGCCGGCGTCTCCACCGCCTGGCTCGACGCGTTCTGGCGGCTGTGGGCCAAGATCGGGGAGCG
This sequence comes from uncultured Candidatus Rokubacteria bacterium, assembly GCA_963841755.1. Taxonomy (GTDB): domain Bacteria; phylum Methylomirabilota; class Methylomirabilia; order Rokubacteriales; family CSP1-6; genus CAMLFJ01. The sequence goes on along the minus strand of CAWJDX010000011.1, from coordinate 283,492 downwards.
GCGCTCCGGCCGGGTGGCCAAGCCGCTCGAGGAGCGGCGCCGCGGGCGGCTCGGCCGGCTGACCGGACCGCGCGAGTCCACGTTCATCATGGACCGCTACCTGATCCGCCAGTACCTGATCTACCTCGGCATCGGCACCGTGATCGGAGCGGTGCTCATCGGGGTGGTGGACCTGCTGCAGACCCTCGACCGCTTCCTGCGGGTCAAGCCTCCGTTCACCACCATCCTGGAGCACTTCGTCTACCGGTTGCCCGGCGAGCTCTACAAGGGCCTGCCGATGATCGTGCTGATCGCCACCGTGTTCCTGTTCCTCTCCCTCACCCGCCAGCGGGAGCTCGACGCCTTCAAGGCGGCCGGCATCAGCCTCTACCGGGCGAGCCTGCCGATCCTCCTGGTGGCGGGGGCGATCAGCGTGCTGGCGGTGGCGTTCCAGGAGATCGTGCTGCCCGACATCAACGCCAAGTCCGAGGAGGTGGACCGGGTCAAGATCCGCGGCCAGCTCCCGCGCCACCTGCAGCGTCAGACCCAGATCTGGTACCGCTCCTCCGACACGCGCTTCTTCCGCATGGCGCTCCTCGACCCGGTCGGCAAGTCGATGGAGGGGCTCACCGTGCTCGACATCAGCCGCGACTTCCGCATGGAGGAGCGGCTCGACGCGCGCGCGGCCCAGTGGTCGACCGAGGGCTGGCAGCTGACCGACGGCGTCTTCCGGCGGGTGGGGCCGCAGAACCGCGTGACCTCGGAGATGTTCGATTCACGCCTGCTCGCCATGCCCGAGCACATCGACGACTTCATCCAGCTGCAGAACGCGCCGGACACCATGAGCTTCCTCGAGCTGCGCGCCTACGTGGCGCGCCTGCGCGACGGCGGCCACCGCGTCACCCGCTACCTCGTGCAGCTCTACTCCAAGCTGTCGTTCCCCCTGGTGCACGTGATCATGGCCCTGGTGGCGATTCCCTTCGCCCTGGTGTCACCCCGCAGCGGGGGCCGGGCCATGGGAATCGGGGTGGCCATCGTGATCGCGGTGGGCTACTGGGTCGTGCACTCGGTGGCCCTGGCCTTCGCCCAGGCCGACCTGCTGCCCGCCGCGCTCGCGGCCTGGACCGCCAACATCGTCTTCGCGGGCATCGGCACCGCGCTGTTCCTCAGCGCGCGCACGTAAGGCGGGGTCAGGTCTTACATTCCGACATTTTTTCGCTCGCGCTCGTCTGCCCGCGCCCGGCGAAAATGTCGGAATGTAAGACCTGACCCCATCAGCGGCCTTCGCGCAGGCGGCGGAGGGCCTCCTCGATGCGCTTCTGCTCCTGGCCGTAGCTCGCCCAGTCGCCCTTGCGCAGGGCCTCCTGCCCGCGCTGCCACGCCTCCCAGGCCTGCTGCACGGCGGCGGTGATCGCGGCGGTCACCGGCGGCGGGGTCTGGCCGCGCTCGGCCGGCCGGCCGGCGGCCTCCTCGGGCCGCCCGCGCCCGCCGAAGATGCGGGCGAGCGACGCCTCGAGGGTCGGCTCCATCGCGATCTGGTTGCCGTAGGCCACCACCACCCGGCGCAGCTCGGGCAGCGCGCCCTGCTCGGTGGCGGCCAGGTAGAGCGGCTGCACGTAGAGCAGCGACTGGTCGATGGGGATGGCGAGCAGGTTGCCGGTGATCACCCGGGAGCCCTGCTGGTTCCACAGCGAGATCTGCTGCGAGATGATCGGGTCCTGGCTGATGCGCGCCTGGATGTTGCGCGGCCCGAAGACCAGCTTCTGCTTGGGGAACGCGTAGGCGATGAGGCGCCCGTACTGCGGCGGGTCCATCCGGGCCACCATGATCGCGATCATGTTGTCGCGCCCGCTCGGATTGAAGCCCGCGAGCAGCACGAACTCCTCCTTGGCCTCGGAGGGCAGCCGCATCACCGTGAAGTAGGGCTCCATCTCGCGGTCGCGCCCCTCCTGGGGCAGCCGCGGCAGCACCCACAGGTCTTCCTTGTTGTAGAAGACCTGGGGATCCTGCATGTGGTAGGTCGCGTACATCCGGGCCTGCACCGTGAAGAGATCCTCCGGGTACCGGATGTGCGGCTGGAGATCCTTCGGCATCTCGGCCATCGGCCGGAGCAGGCCCGGGAACGCCTTGGCGTAGGTGCGGATCAGCGGATCCTCGGCGTCCGAGATGAAGTAGCTCACGGTGCCGTGGTAGGCGTCCACGGTGGCCTTCACCGAGTTGCGGATGTAGTTGAAGCCGCGCACCGGAGTGGCGTACGGGTACCGGTCGCTCGTGACGTAGCCGTCGACCATCCACACCAGCCGGCCGTCCGCCCCGATCACCAGGTAGGGGTCGCGGTCGAACTTCAGGAACGGGGCCGCCTCCTGCACCCGGGTCGCGATGTCGCGGTAGATCATGATCCGGCTCTGGGGCCCGAGCGCGTCGGAGAGCAGGATGGTGAGCACCCCGAAGCGCGCCGCGAAGGCCGCCTTCCGCACGATGGAGTCGACCGGGATGCCGCCCCGCCCCTCGTACTTGGTGTAGACGTTCTGGTCCCCGGAGGGATAGTCGAGCTCCTGGGAGCGGGTGCCCACGAACACGTACTCGTTGCCGATCTCGCCGTAGTAGATCTCGGGCCGCGTGATCTTGGGCAGCCCCGCGACCACCGGCGGGATGTCCTTGACGAAGAACTCCGGGAGACCCTCCGGGCTGATGCGGTTGACCGGCCCGGCCACGAGCCCGTAGCCGTGGGTGAAGGTCAGGTGCTCGTTGATCCAGCCCCGGCTCGGCAGGTCGCGGTAGGAGAGCTCGCGGGCCGAGAGGGTGACCTGTCGATACTCCCCGTTGACCATGTACCGTCCGACGTCCACGTCGCGGAACTTGTAGTAGGTCCGGATCTCCTGCAGCTTGCCGTAGGTGGTCAGGAGCGGCCGGTGGTCCCAGAGCCGCACGTTCTTGATGGTCAGGTTGTTCCGCTCGAGCGCGGCCTGGTTCAGGTTCTCCTCCGCCGCGAAGTCCTTCTCCACGATCCGGTCGAGCGCGTAGGCCTGCCGCGTCATCCGGATGTTGTGCTGGATGTACGGCCGCTCGAAGTCCAGCTCGTTGGGCTTGACCCGGTAGGTCTGGAGCAGCGCGGGGGCCACCCCGAGGCCGGCGATCCACAGCACCACCAGCACCACGAGCCCGGCCACCAGGAAGCGCCAGCCCGGCCGGAACATCTGGAACACGCACGCGGCCGCGCACAGCACCGCGAGCACCACCAGCCACTGCAGCACCGGGAGGGAGGCGTGCACGTCGGTGTAGGAGGCGCCGAACACGAGCCCGCGGGGCGAGTAGAGCAGGTCGAAGCGGTCCAGCCAGAAGCCGACTCCCCGGATGACGAGCAGCAGCGCGCCGAGGCCGAGCAGGTGGGTTCGCGCCCCCGCGGCCAGGCGGGGGCCGCGCGCGGTGAGCACCAGGCTCCGCTGGAGCACGTACACCGCCGCGACCAGCACGAGGGTGCCCGCCACCAGCGCGGTGCCCCAGCCGTGGAGCAGCCGCCAGAACGGGAGCACGAAGAAGTAGAAGCCGAGGTCGCGCCCGAAGAGCGGATCGACCTGGCCGAAGGCGGTGCCGTTGAGGTACTCGATCACGGTCGGCCAGGAGCCGGTGGCGCGGGCCCCCGCGAAGATCGAGATCACCCCGATGACCGGCAGCAGGAGGCGGCGCACCAGCGGCTCGAGGATGGCGCGCCCGGGCAGCCCGAGCTGATCCTCCAGCTCCCACAGCACGTCGGGCGGCGCGGTCCGGGCCGCCACCGAGAGGTTGACGAAGAGGAAGACGAAGACCGCGGCGCCCAGCCCGAGGAAGAGCCAGCCGCTCACCGTCAGCCGCGTGGTGAAGACGGTGGTGAAGCCGACCTCCTGGAACCACAGCCAGTCCGTGTAGAGCGGGACCGCCTGGCCCGCCACGGTGAGGACGACCAGGCCCAGGAGGACCCAGAGACCGGCCCGCGAGCGCCGCAAGGGTATGACTCGACCGCCGGGGGGCATCTGCGCCAAGCGCTCCGTCCTTACGTCCGGCGCATCTCGCCGGCCACGGCCCGCGAGCGGTCGGTGACGTCGTGGTCAGTCATGGGCCCGGGCCGTGGGCCGCGGGATGCGGGCGTGAGCGGAGGCCGGCGTCAGACGCCGGCGTCGTCGCGAAGGTCCTTGACGCGATTCGTGCGCTCCCACGTGAACTCGGGCTCGTTGCGCCCGAAGTGTCCGTAGGCCGCCGTCTTGCGGTAGAACGGTCGCCGCAAGTCCAGGTACTTGATGATGCCGATGGGGGTGAAGTCGAAGTGCCGACGGACCATCTGCTCGAGCTTGCTGTTCGGCACCTTCCCGGTCCCGAAGGTCTCGACCATGATCGAGACCGGATCGGCCACCCCGATCGCGTAGGCCACCTGCACCTGCGCCCGCTCGGCCAGGCCCGCGGCCACCACGTTCTTGGCCACGTGGCGGGCCATGTAGCACGCGGAGCGATCGACCTTCGTCGGGTCCTTGCCGGAGAACGCGCCGCCGCCGTGGGGGCACGAGCCGCCGTAGGTGTCGACGATGATCTTGCGCCCGGTGAGGCCGGTGTCGCCCATGGGGCCGCCGGTCACGAAGCGGCCGGTGGGGTTGATGTGGTAGGTGATCCGGTTGGGATCGATCAGGTGCTTGGGGATCGTCGGCAGCACCACCTGCTCGATCATGTCCTCGCGGATCTTGGAGAGGCCGGTCTCGGGCCCGTGCTGCGTCGAGATGACCACCGTCTCCACCGACACCGGCTTGCCGTCCACGTAGCGGACGCTCACCTGGCTCTTGCCGTCCGGCCGCAGGTACGGGAGCTGCCCGCTCTTGCGCACCTGGGTGAGCCGCAGGCAGAGCTTGTGGGCCAGCATGATCGGCAGGGGCATCAGCTCCTCGGTCTCGGTGCAGGCGTAGCCGAACATGAGCCCCTGGTCGCCCGCGCCCAGCTTGTCCACCCCCATCGCGATGTCGCCCGACTGCTCGTCGATCGCGGTGATGACGCCGCACGTCTCGTGGTCGAAGCCGAACTTGGCGCGCGTGTAGCCGACTTCCCGGATGGTCTCGCGCGCCACGCGCGGGATGTCGACGTAGCAGGAGGTCGTGATCTCGCCCGCCACCACCACGAGCCCGGTGGTGAGGAGGGTCTCGCAGGCGACGCGGCCGGTGGGATCCTGGGCCAGGATCGCGTCGAGGACCGCATCCGAGACCTGGTCGGCGATCTTGTCCGGATGTCCTTCGGTCACCGACTCCGAGGTGAACAGGTACTCCTCACGCGCCATGCCTCATTGCCCTCCGCGCTTCGTCAGGGATCGACTGCGAATACGTGACATTAGCACGCCCCTCCCACGCTCTCAAGAGGGGCCCCCGGTTTCCGGCGCGCCCGCCGCCATCTCCCCGACGCGCACGCGCAGCGAGACCTCCCACGTCTCGCCGGGAGCGAGCCGCACCGGCCAGGCCACGAGCAGGGCCGAGCCCTGGTAGATGCGCTCGAAGCCGCTCTCGGAGAGCGAGACCGTCTCGACCGGCGCCCACGACACCTCGGCGGGCGCGGTGAAGCTCAGGGCCACCTCGCCGCCGAGCCACTCGTCCACCATCGCGAGGCCGTGCGCCCCCTCGAGGCGACCGCGGCTCCCGAGCGACGGCCGGCCGGCCACCCGGAAGTACCGGCCCGGGGCGTCGCCCGCGCTGAGGGTGAGGTTGCACTGCACCGCCCAGCGGGCGTCGAGCGGCTCCTCGCCCTCCCAGCGCAGGCGGTAGCCCGCGGTGACCGCGGGGTCGTCCGCCGCGACGATCAGCGACTTCTGCAGGGCCATCGGGCGGCCGTCCGGGCGCAGCAGCGAGCAGAGCACGGCCACCTCGCGGGGCGAGGCCTTCACCTCGTGGTCGAGCGGCCGCTCGCCCACCGCCATCCACGCCGCGTCCCACGGATCGAGCGGGTCGAGCGGCTCGCGCCCCTCCGCGGGCGGGAACAGCCCGTCGAGGAGCACCGCCCGGCGGAACCGGTCGTAGCGCAGCAGCGCGGGCAGGCCCGCCTCCTTCACCTCGGGAGCGGAGTGGATCGTCTTCACCTCGTCCGGCGCGCTCGCCCGCGGCCGCTCCGCCACCTGGCGGTGATACGCCTCGGGCCGCCGGGTCAGCACGTCGGCCACGTCCACCTCGCCGCCCATCCACGCGAGCTCGGTCAGCGATCCGCCGCGGGCCGGGCGCATCAGCGACCCCGAGGGAGCGGGTACGGACGGTGACCTCGGCCTGCCCGTCGCCGTCGACGTCCGCGCGCGTCCACTCGATGCCGATCGGCTTGCCCGCGCCCTCGAGGCTCCGCTCGCCGCCGATCAGGGCCGACTTCACCGCCCGGCGCAGGTGCGGCAGGTAGCAGCCCCCGAACACCCCGTGCCAGTAGGCGTCGTTGGCCTGGCCCTGCCACAGGCGCTCGCGGGCGGCCAGCAGTCGCGGATCGCGGGGCCGCGCGGCGAGGCCCTCGTGCACCCTCCGGGAGAGGCGCAGCATCTTCCAGTAGGCGTCGCCGATCTCCGGATACTTGAGCAGGAAGTTCCGGAAGAAGCCGCCGCGCAGGAGTCGCGCGAGACGCTCGCCGTCCGGCAGATCCTGGAGCCGGTGGCGGGCCGCGGTGAGCTCCGCCGTGGCGGCCGGGGGCAGCGCCCACTCCCCCATCTCGGTGTACGCGGCGGTCGGAAGGTAGACCCGCCCGGCGGGCGGTCGCGCGTCGAGGTAGCGCGAGAACGTGGAGACGTGGAGCCACGGCGCCGCGCGCAGCGCGTCCAGGAAGCGCTCCAGCCAGCGCTCGCCGTAGACGAGCCGGTCGGTGCCCGGCCACACCCCGAACTTCTCGCCGTCGTCGACCATGGTGATCGCCCCCGCCCCGCGCCGGCCCTCGAGGTAGCGGAGGCTCTCGCCCGGGTCCGAGAACGGCACCAGGTAGCGCAGCCGCTGGTTGATCGGGAACACCGCCACCGACGCGCCCTGCTCCTCGGTCAGGTAGTAGCCGCCGAGCGTCTCGGGATCGAGCCCGGCGAGCGCGAAGTGCGAGTCGTCGACGAGCACGAACTCCACGCCGGCCTCCCGCAGCACCCGCGGCAGCTGCGGCTCCCAGATCCGCTCGGCCAGCCACATCCCGCGCGGGGTCACGCCCCAGTGCGACTTGAGGAAGTGGGCGAGCGCCTGGATCTGGCCGACCTTGTCCCAGTCCGGCAGGAGCGCCAGGATCGGCTCGTAGAAGCCGCCCCCCAGCAGCTCCACCTGCCCGTCGGCGGCCAGGCGCCCCAGCAGGTCGAAGGTCGGACGCGCGCGGGCCTTGAGGGCCTCGAGCAGGCCCCCCGAGCAGTGCACGGTCAGGGGCAGGCCGCCCCCGGCGCGATCGAGCGTCTCGAGGAAGGGGTGATAGGCCCGGACGACCGCGTCGTCGACGACGGAGTCGAAGTTGCCGACCGGCTGGTGGTTGTGGATGCCGAAGAGGAAGTGGAGCCGGTCGTCACTCACGGTCCAGGTCCCGGTGCCTGACGATCGGACTCAGGCCGAGACCGGTCAGGAAGGAGCGGAGCGCCTCCACCAGCATCACCGAGCGATGTCGGCCGCCGGTGCAGCCGATGGCCACCGTGAGGTAGGCCTTGCCCTCGCGCTCGTAGAGCGGCAGGAGGAACTTCAGCAGCCCCTCCAGGCGCGAGAGCAGCTCCCGGCTCTCGGAGAACGACATCACGAACTCCTCGACCGCCGGATCGCGGCCGTCGAGGGCGCGGAGCCGCTCCACGAAGTGCGGGTTGGGCAGGAAGCGCACGTCGAAGACGAGATCGGCGTCGTAGGGCACGCCGTGCTTGAAGCCGAAGGAGACCAGGGACACGGTGAGCCCGCCCTTCGCCGCCTGCGGGCCGTAGGAGTGCACCATCTGGTCCTTGAGCTGGTGCACGGTCAGCGAGGTGGTGTCGATGACCCGGTTGGCGATCTCCCGGAGGTGGGCCAGGGCGGCGCGCTCGGCCCGGATGCCGTCGATCACGTTGCCCTCGCCGGCCAGGGGATGCCGGCGCCGCGTCTCGTGGTAGCGGCGCACCAGCGTCTCGTCGGAGGCCTCGAGGAAGAGCACGTCGACCCGGTGGCCGCGGTTCCGCAGCTCCTGGATCGTCTCCACCATGTTGACCAGGTACTCGCCTTCCCGCACGTCGACCCCGAGCGCGATGGCCTGGATGCCGCGGCTCGAGTTGGCGCAGAGCTCCGCGAAGGTGGGGATGAGGGTGGTCGGCAGGTTGTCCACGCAGAAGTAGCCGAGGTCCTCGAGACACTTGATCGCGTAGCTCTTCCCCGCCCCGGACAGCCCGGTGATGATGACGAACCGGATGGGCTCGGGGCCGGGATCGGTCACGGGCGGGTCGGGCGGCGGGGACGGCGCTTGGTGGTCTCGCGCACCTGCCGGCGGAGCGCGAGGACCGCCCGGTCCACCGCGACCGCGAGGTCGGGCGCGGTCTCGCGGCTCCGGAAGGCGCGGGAGCGGGCCACCAGGGTGAGGGCCGCGGTGCGCCGGTGCTTCTCGCGGGTGAGGATCGCGCGCGTCGCCACCGGCGCGGGGAGCATCGGCTCGAGCTTGGCGAGCTTGCGGGTCAGCTCGTCCTTGTAGGAGCGGGAGACGGTCATCCCGCGGGCGCTGATGATCACCTGCACGGCAGACACGCCCCTCAGCGCTTCTTGGATTGCAGCCGCCGTTGGTGCGACGGCAGGATGCCCAGCTCCTCCCGGTACTTGGCCACCGTGCGTCGGGCGATGGTCAGGCCCTGGCCCTGGAGCGCCTGGGCGATCTCCTGATCCGAGAGCGGCTTGCCGTTGTCCTCGCCGCTCACCATGTCGCGGATCGTCTTCTTCACCGAGACCGACGAGACCATCGAGCCGTTCTCGGAGGCGATGCCGCTGTGGAAGAAGAACTTCAGCTCGAAGAGTCCCTGCGGGGTCTGCACGTACTTGTTGGTGGTGACCCGGCTGATGGTGGACTCGTGCATGCTGATGTCGTCGCCCACGTCGCGCAGGGCGAGCGGCCGCAGATAGGGCAGGCCCTTGTCGAGGAAGTCCCGCTGGAAGTTGACCAGGCTCTGGGCGACCTTCCGGAGCGTGCGCTGCCGCTGCTCGACGCTCTTGATCAGCCACACCGCGCTGCGCAGCTTCTGCTCCACATACTGCTTGGCCTCGTCCCCCGAGCGGCGCAGCAGCGAGCGGTAGAGCGAGTTGACCCGGAGACGGGGGATGCCCTCCTCGTTCAGGATCACCACGTAGTCCTCGCCCACCTTCTGGATGGTGACGTCGGGCACCACGTAGCGGGAGTCGTTGGTGGAGAAGCGCCGCCCCGGCTTGGGCTCGAGGCTCTGGATCTCCTCGATCGACTCCATCACCCGCTCCAGCGGCAGCTTCAGGACCCGGGCGATCTCGGCGTAGCGGCGGCGCTCGAGGTCCTCGAAGTGCTTCTCGACGATCTCGACCGACACCGGATCGGGCTCCGCGTCCGCGGTGAGCTGCAGCAGCAGGCACTCCTGCACGCTCCGCGCCGCGACCCCGGGCGGATCGAAGGCGTGGATCCGCTTCAGGGCCGCCTCCACCGCGTCCGCGCTGCAGCCCATCCCGGCCGCGATCTCCCCCACGTCGGCGCGGAGGTAGCCGTCCTCGTCGAGGTTGCCGATGATGGCCTCCCCGATGCGGAGGACGTCCTTGTCGGCGCCGCTCAGGCGCAGCTGCTCCATGAGGTGCTCGGTCAGGGAGGTGTCGCTGCGGCCCAGGTTCTCGAACGGCAGCTCGTCGCGCTCCTCCATCGACACCGGGGTGCGCTCGTCGCCGTGGTCGTCGAAGATCGCGGAGGAGAGGTCGAAGGGCAGGTCGTCGGCCCGCTCCCCGTCCACCGACGACGTCTCCTTGGACGGCTGCTCGGGCGCCTCCGGGGCGGGCGCCGTCTCCGCGGGGGCGGAGGCATCGGTGGTGCTCGTGGAGGCCGCGGTGGCCTCCGCGGTCTCCGGGTTCTCCACCGGGATCTCTTCGAGGAGGGGATTCTCCTCCAGCTCCTTGCGCACGACCTGCTCCAGCTCGAGGGTGGAGAGCTGGAGGAGCTGGATCGCCTGCTGCAGCAGCGGGGTCATGACGACCCGCTGGCTCATCCGCTGTACGAGTTTCATAGGGAGAACTTCTCGCCCAGGTAGATCTCTCGGGCCTTGGAGTTGTTGGCCAGCTCGGTCGCGGTGCCGGAGGCGAGGATGCGACCGTCGTAGAGGATGTAGGCACGGTCGGTGATCGCGAGGGTCTCCCGCACGTTGTGGTCGGTGATCAGCACCCCGATGCCGCGCTCCTTCAGCCGGGCCACGATCTCCTGGATGTCGCCGATCGCGATGGGATCGATGCCGGTGAACGGCTCGTCCAGCAGCAGGTACCGCGGGTTCGTCACGAGGGCCCGCGTGATCTCGAGGCGCCGCCGCTCGCCGCCGGAGAGGGTGAAGGCCTTGTGGCGGGCGAGCCGGGTGAGGTCGAGCTCCGCGAGCAGCTCCCCGAGCCGGGTCATGCGCTCGTGGTGCGAGAGGTCGAGGGTCTCGAGGATCGCGAGCAGGTTCTCCTCGACGGTCAGCTTCCGGAACACCGAGGACTCCTGCGGCAGGTAGCCCATGCCGAGCCGGCAGCGCTTGTACATCGGCAGCTCGGTCACGTCCTCGCCCTCGAGGAAGATCCGCCCGCCGTCCGGCCGCAGCAGCCCCACGATCATGTAGAACGACGTGGTCTTGCCCGCCCCGTTGGGCCCGAGGAGACCCACCACCTCGCCGGGGTGGATGTCGAGGCTCACGCGGTTGACCACCACGCGGCTGCGAAACCGCTTGCGCAGGCCCTGGGCGATCAGACCTTCCACGAGCGCCTCACGAGCACTGTCCCGCCACCGGCTTGGGGCGCGCGGCCGCCTCGTCCTGGGACTTGGGGTAGAAGACCGCCTTCACCCGCTCCTGCTGACCGCCCTCGACGAGGCTGCGGTCCTCGGCCAGGTAGATCGTGATCCGCTCGCCGGTCACCACGTTGTCGTCGCGCCACACCCGCGCGTTGCCGATCAGCACCACGCGCTGCTCGGCGTCGTAGTACTCGGCGCGCTTCGCGGTGCCGCTGCGGCAGTCCCGCGTGATGATGCGCACGTTGCCGGTGGAGACGGTGCGCACGATGCGGTCGCCCTTGTCGTCGAGGTAGACCTCCATGCGGTCGGCCCACTGGGTGGAGCCGTTCTGGGTGGCCACCACGTTGCCGGTGAACACCACCAGCCCTTCCTTCTGGATGTTCTCGAGCTGGTCCGCGTCGACGGTGACCGGCCCGCTGCGGCCGTCGGCGGCCGTCATCCGGGCGCGGCGCGGGCGCGCTCGACGAGGGGCGCGCCGGCCGCGGGCGCGTGGGAGCGGACTGGCTCCACGCGGGGCCGGCGAAGGCCAGGGCCGCCCAGACCGCGAGGGCACCGACCGCCATCCGTCGGGTCACGAGCCCCCGCCCTGTCCCGCGAGCCCGGGGACGCCGGTGCCCTTCTTGAACGTCGCGCGGACGCGCCCCTTGATGCTGCTGATCTCCTCGGCCACCTTCGACTCGAAGCCGGTGCCGTGGACCACCGCGCCCGCCCGATAGATCACCACCGGATCCTCGGTCCAGGCGCGCTGCGCCTCCGCGTCCCAGCGGAGGCGGTCGGTCTCGAGCCGCAGGCCGTCGCTCGAGATCAGCACCACGTTGCCGCGCAGCTCCACGTTCTTGGTCTCCTGGTTCAGGTCGCCCTCGTCGCCGGTGACGGTCCACGAGCGCGAGGCCTGATCGCCCTTGGACGGCTGGTCCACCTTGACGGTCACCTTCTTCATCGTCGTCTTGTTCTGCTCCTCGAACGTCTCGGAGTACTCCGCGTCGAGCTGCCACCGCGAGCCGTCCCGGCCCTGCTCTTGCAAGTGGACCTGCTTCAACCGGTAGTCGGCGTTGCTTGCGGCGGGCTCGGTGGTCAGCGCCCGGGGGACCCGGGCCCGGTGAACGAGCACACCCACCACCACCGATAGGAATACCACGACCAGCGTCAGGATAATGAACGGTGCCTTGCGCATAGCAATCTCCGTGCCACGCTAGCACAGGTACTAGATTCGAGGCAATCGAAGAAGCAGTCGGCGAGCGATCAGCGCGGGGGCCAAGCCCGGCGGGCCTTTAGGAGCATCTCCACCGCCTCTCGCACCGCCCCGTCGCCGCCCCGGCGGCGCGCCACCCAGTCCGCCGCGCGCTTGACCTCGGCGACCGCATTGGCGGGCGCCAGCGCGAGCCCGGCATGGGCCATCGCGGCCAGATCGGGGAGGTCGTCGCCCATCACCGCGACCTCGGCGGCCTCGAGCCCGAGCCGCTCGCGGAGCGCGGTCAGGGCGCTGCCCTTGTCGCCCACGCCCTGGTGCACCTCGGAGACGCCGAGCTCGGTCATGCGCCGGGTGACCGCGGCGGAGGCCCGCGAGGAGAGCACCGCGATCTGCAGCCCCGCCTTGCGCGCGGCCACCAGGGCCAGGCCGTCGTGGACGTGGAAGCGCTTGGTCTCTTCGCCGGAGGCGCCGTAGAGGAGCCCGCCGTCGGTCAGCACCCCGTCGACGTCGAGGACGAGCAGGCGGATGCGGGAAGCGCGGGGAGCGGCGGTCACACGATCTTGGCGAGCAGGATGTCGTGCAGCCGGATCACCCCGGCCGGGCGGCCCGCCGCGTCGGTGATCACGAGGCTCGTGATCCGCCCTTCCATCAGGGCCAGCGCCCGCGTGGCGAGCTCCTCGGCCCCGATCACCTTCGGGTCGCGGGTCATGCATTCCCCCGCGCGCCGCTCGAGCAGGCTGGTCCCGTGGGCGAGCTGCTGGCGGCGCAGGTCGCCGTCGGTGAGGATCCCGACCAGGCGGCCCCCGTCGTCCACCACGGTGGTGATCCCGAACCCCTTGCCGGTCATCTCCTCGATGGCTTCCTTCATCGTGGCCTGCTCCGAGACCACCGGGATCGCGTCCCCGGTGTGCATCAGGTCGCCGACCTTGAAGAGCGACTTCCACCCGAGGCTCCCGCGCGGGTGCAGCGCCGCGTAGTCCTCCGGGCGCAGGCCGCGCAGATCGAGGAGCGCCATGGCGAGCGCGTCGCCCATCGCCAGCGCCGCGGTGGTGCTCGAGGTCGGCGCGAGATTCATCGGGCAGGCCTCCTCCGCGACCCCCACGTCGATCACGATGTCGGCCTGGCGCGCGAGCGTCGAGGCGGGGGCCCCGGTGAGGAGGACGAGCGGGATGCCGAGGCGCTTGAGCGCGGGCAGCAGCGCCAGCACCTCGTCGGTCTCGCCGAAGTTGGACAGCGCGACCACGACGTCCTCGCGCGCCACCATCCCCAGGTCGCCGTGGACTCCCTCCGCGGGATGGAGGAAGTAGGCGGGGGTCCCGGTGCTCGCCAGGGTCGCCGCGATCTTGCGCCCGATGAGGCCCGACTTGCCCATCCCGGTGACGATGACGCGCCCGCGGCAGCCGTGGAGCGCGGCCACCGCGTCCACGAAGCGGTCGTCGAGCCGCGCGCAGAGGGCGAGCACGCTCTCCCCCTCGAGGCGCAGCACCCGCTCCGCGAGCGCCCGGACCCGCGCGCGATCCATCAGGCCCGCCCCGGGCCGGCCGCGATCGCGCGAATCTCGTCGAGCAGCCGCGGCAGGTCGTCCAGGCGCAGCATGTTGGGCCCGTCCGACAGCGGGCGGCCGTCGTCGAGCGTGCGATCCGGATCCTCGTGGATCTCCATGAACAGGGCGTCCACCCCGACCGCCACCGCGGCGCGCGCGAGGGCCTGCACGTACTGCCGCTCGCCGCCCGAGCGATCCCCCTGCCCGCCCGGCAGCTGCACCGAGTGGGTGGCGTCGAACACCACCGGATAGCCGAAGCTCCGCATGATCGGCAGGCCGCGGAAGTCGACCACCAAATTGTTGTAGCCGAAGCTCGTGCCGCGCTCGGTCAACAGGAGATCCTCGCTGCCGGACGCGCGCACCTTCTCCACCACGTTGATCATGTCGCGCGGGGCCACGAACTGCCCCTTCTTCACGTTGACCGGGCGGCCGCTCCGCGCGCAGGCCACGATGAGGTCGGTCTGCCGGCAGAGGAACGCGGGCACCTGCAGCACGTCGAGCACCGCGGCGGCGGGCGCCACCTCCGAGACGTCGTGGACGTCGGAGAGCAGGCCGAGCCCCGTCTCGTCCTTGACCTTCCGGAGGATGCGGAGCCCCTCCACCAGCCCCGGCCCCCGGTAGGCGTGGATCGAGGAGCGGTTGGCCTTGTCGTAGGACGACTTGTAGATGAACGGCACGCCCGCCGCCGCGGTCACCCGCTGCAGGCGCTCGGCCATCATCAGCGCGTGCTTCTCGTTCTCGATCGCGCACGGGCCCCCGATCAGGGCCAGGGGCGCGCCGCCCCCGATGGTGACCGCGCCGATCCGGACCGGCCGCGTCGCGGTCACGCGCTCCCCTGGTGATCGAGCGCGGCCTTGATGAACGCGGCGAAGAGCGGGTGCGGCTCCCACGGCCGCGAGCGGAACTCGGGATGGAACTGCCCGGCCACGAACCACGGGTGATCGGGCAGCTCGATGATCTCCACGAGCTGCTTCTCGGCCCAGATGCCGGAGATGCGGAGGCCGTCCTTCTCGAGCCGGGCCAGGTAGTCGTTGTTGACCTCGTAGCGGTGCCGGTGGCGCTCCTCGATGAGCCCCTGCCCGTAGACCCGCGAGGCCATCGTGCCCTCGCTCAGCAGCACCGGGTAGAGCCCGAGCCGCATGGTGCCGCCCTTGTCCTGGATGTGACGCTGCTCGGGCAGGAGATCGATCACGTTGTGGGCGGGGGTCGGGTTGAACTCGGTGGAGTTGGCGCCCTCGAGGCCGCACACGTGCCGCGCGTACTCGATGACCGCGCACTGCATGCCGAGGCAGATGCCGAAGTAGGGCACGCGCTGCTCGCGCGCGTAGCGGATGGCCTGGATCTTCCCCTCGATGCCGCGGTCCCCGAAGCCCCCCGGCACCAGGATCCCGTCGAGCCCGGCCACGTGGCCGGCGAGCCCCTCGCGCTCGATGCGCTCGGCGTCCACCCACACCACCTCGACCGCGGCCTCGTGGGCGATGCCCCCGTGGGCGAGCGCCTCGTAGAGGCTCTTGTAGGAGTCCTTCACCTCGATGTACTTGCCCACCACCCCGATGCGGCAGCGGCGGCGGGGCGCCTTCACCCGGCGCACGATCTCCTCCCAGCGGGAGAGATCGATCGGCCGGGCGGGAAGCCCGAGCAGCTTGACGATGGACTCGTCCAGGCCCTGGTCGTGGAACGCGAGCGGCACCTCGTAGATCGTGTCCACGTCCCGGGCCGCGATCACCGCCTCTTCCTCGACGTCGCAGAAGAGCGCGATCTTGGACTTGGTGGAGGGCGTCAGCGGATGGTCCTTGGCGGTCCGGCACAGGAGCACGTCGGGCTGGATACCGATGGCCCGCAGCTCCTTGACCGAGTGCTGGGTGGCCTTGGTCTTGAGCTCCTGCGCGGCCTGGATGAACGGCACCAGGGTGAGGTGGACGTAGATGACGTTGTCCTTGCCCACGTCCTTCTTGAACTGGCGCACCGCCTCGAGGAAGGGCAGCCCCTCGATGTCGCCGACGGTGCCCCCGATCTCGATGATCACCACGTCCACCCCGGCGGCCACCTTCCGGACCGACGCCTTGATCTGGTCGGTGATGTGCGGGATGACCTGGACGGTGCGGCCGAGATAGTCCCCGCGGCGCTCCTTCTCGATCACGGTCCCGTAGACCTTCCCGGTGGTGATGTTGTTGTCCCGGGTCATGCGCGCCGAGGTGAAGCGCTCGTAGTGGCCGAGGTCGAGGTCGGTCTCGCCGCCGTCGTCGGTGACGTAGACCTCGCCGTGCTGATACGGACTCATGGTCCCCGCATCCACGTTGATGTAGGGGTCCATCTTCTGGAGCGTGACCCGGAAGCCGCGCGCCTCGAGCAGGGATCCGATCGACGCCGCCGCCAGCCCCTTGCCCAGGGAGGACACGACACCGCCCGTCACGAAGATGAATCTGGTCGTCACCTCACGCCTCCTTTCCCGATGTGAGCCATTCTTTCACGAGTTCCCGCTCCTCGGCCACCGAGCCCACCGCTCCGTCCAGCCGACACCGCCTCAGCCGGGCGAGCGCCCGGCCCACCTGCGGGCCGCGCGGCATCCCCAGCGCGAGGAGGTCTGCCCCGGAGAGCCGCGGCTGCACCGCCCGCCCGGTCGCCAGGTACCACTCGATCCGCCGGCGCGCCGGCGCGCTCCCGCGGAGCCAGGCCGAGAGCGCCGCCGCCGGCGGCGCCGGGCGGAGGACGTCGTCCACCGCGCTCGGACGAAGTCGCGGGGCCGCGAGCCGCCGGGCCAGCGGCCCCGCCATGGCCCCCGCCTCGAGGTTGGCCCGCGGCTCCCCGCTCAGCCGGAGGCGATCGAGACAGCGCGCGACCGCGGTCGCAGGGCTTCCGGCGAGGAGGGCCAGCATGAACAGCTCCGCCGGATCGACCGCCACGCCGGCCGCCCTCGCCCAGCGCGCGAGGCGGTCCGCGTCGGCGAGACGGCCAGTCGAGACATTGCTTACGCCCAGTAGCGTTACGACACGCCATCTCACGAGATGCTCGAAGGCCTGGCGGGCGCGCGGCTCGGCCGCGGCCAGCTCGATCTCGCGCCAGAGGCGCTGGCCGGAGAGCGCCACGTACGACCGCCGGGTGACCGCGAGCTCGATCGCGGCCCGCGTCTGCCGGTCGGGGCGCAGACCGAGCCGGGCCGCGTAGCGCGCGGCCCGGAAGAGCCGGGTGGGATCCTCGACGAAGGCGAGCGGGCGGAGCGCGCGGAGTCGCCGCGCGCGGACGTCGCGCTGCCCGCCCAGCGGATCGAGCAGATGGCCGAACCGATCGGGCGCGAGCGCCATCGCCATCGCGTTCACCGAGAAGTCCCGCCGGCGGAGATCCTCGAGGAGCCCGGCGGGCGACACGTCGGGCAGCGCGCCCGCCAGCGCGTACCGCTCGCGCCGCGCCGAGGCCACGTCGACGCGCCCGAGCGGGGCCCCGTCGATCCCCGCGCCCGCGGGCGCGCGCCCGCCCTCGATCGACGCGGTCCCGAACGAGCCGTGCACCAGCACCGTCCCTCCGATCTCCTCGCCGAGCCGCCGCGCGAAGGCGATGCCGTCGCCCTCCACGACCAGATCGACGTCCGGCGCGTCGCGGCCCAGGAGCAGGTCCCGCACGAAGCCGCCCACCGCGTGGACCGGCGTCCCCATCCCCTCGCCGATCTTCCCGGCCGAGCGCAGCAGCCAGAGCCGCGCCTCGGCGTGCCGGTCCGCGCTCCGCTCGAGCCGGGAGAGGAGCGACGACTGCGCGTGCAGGAGATCGACGGTCTCGCCGTCCACCGCGCCGACGATCCGCCCCGCGCGGCGCAGCAGCACGAGCGAGGCGCCCGCCAGGAGCCGCCGCCGCACCTCGATCTCGGAGGCGTCGGCCGGCACGACCGGCAGCTCGCGCCAGGCCACCTCGCGGACCGGGCCGCGGGCCGAGCCCCCAGTCGACCGCGCGCGCGAGCTCGGCGGTCCGCACCGCCTGTCCGCGGCCCGGTGACCACCACCCGCGCGCCCGCGGCACGGGCGCGCTCGAGCGCGCGCGCCACGCGCGTCGCCCCCGCGCACGCCACCACCCGCCCGTCCATCAGCGCGATGGCCCCGGGCTCCACCTGCGGATACGCGTGTCCGGCCCGGGCCATCTCAGCCCGCCCGCCGCGCGCCCGCGCGCCGCGCCCGAGGGTGGAACTTGCGGTACATGTCGTGGACCACGCTCGACGGCAGGTGCGTGTAGATCTGGGTGGTCGAGATGTCGACGTGTCCCAGCATGGCCTGCACCGAGCGCAGATCCGCGCCTCGCTCGAGCAGGTGGCTCGCGAACGAGTGGCGCAGGGTGTGCGGCGAGACCGCGGCCCGGATCCCCGCCCGGCGCGCGGTGCGCCGGATCAGCCCCCAGAGCGCCTGCCGCGACAGGCCGCCGCCCGAACGGTTGAGGAAGAGCGGTGCGCCCTCGCGCCGCACGAGCCGCGGGCGCACGGTGCCCGAGTAGCGCCGCACCCACTCGAGGGCCTGCGCGCCCGCCGGAACGAGGCGCTGGCGATTCCCCTTCCCGGTGACGATCACGTAGCCCGCCGCGAAGTTCACGTCCTCGACCCGGAGGCCGAGCGCCTCGGAGGCCCGGAGCCCGCAGGCGTAGAGCAGCTCGAGCAGCGCCCGATCGCGCAGCCCGTCGGGCCGGGTGGTGTCGGGCGCCTCGACCAGCGCCGCCGCGTCCTCCACCGAGAGCGTGCGCGGCAGCCGGCGCGCCGGCCGCGGGCTGTCGAGATGCTCGGTCGGGTCGCGGGTGATGCGGCGCTCGTCGAGGAGGAACCGGTAGAGCCCGCGCACCGCGGAGAGATGCCGCGCGATGCTCCGCCCCCCGAGCCCGCGCCGCCGCAGCCCGCCCAGATAGCGGGAGAGATCGGTCACGCTCACCGCCTCGAGGGCACGGCGCTCCTGCGCGAGGAATCGCTCGAACCCGGCGAGGTCGCGGCGGTAGGCGAGCAGCGTGTTCCGGGCCGCGCCCCGCTCGACCTGGAGGCTCGAGAGATAGTCGGCGATCAGCGGGCCGGCGGAGCCGGGAGACGGGGGCGACGCGACGACCCGGGTCGGTGCGGACACGGCTCCCACCACCCTCCGGTCCGCGGAGACGCCGGGTCGCGAGGCCACGGGTCACATCCGGAGCGGGAGTCCAAAAAAACGACGGCCCCGGTGTCGGCCGATTCGTGCTGCTCGGACCATCACCGAGGCGTCCCCTGCGAACTCCAGGAGCATGAGGGAGTCTATCATCGCCCGCCCGCGGGTGGCAAGGTGCCGCCGCGGCGGCGCAGCATGCCGAGGAGCCCGCGCAGCTCGGTCGATCCCAGCGCGGCGGCGCCGGCGCCGTACACCGCCACGCCGCCGACCAGCGCCACCACCGTCCACCCGAGGCCGTGGCCGGCGGCCGGGCCGGGCACGCCGGGCACGAGCCCGCTCATCCACGCGCACCAGAGCGCGAGCAGCGCCGAGGCCCCGAGGGTGCGGCCGAGCGAGCTCCAGAGATCGCGGCCGCGCGGCCCGTCGAGGCGCCGGCGCAGGAGCCAGCAGAGACCGAGCACGTTGACGTAGGACGAGAGCGACGAGGCGAGGGCGAGCCCGGTGTGGCGCATCGGCCACATCAGCAGCAGGGCCAGCACCACGTTGACCGCCACCGAGAGGAAGCCCACGATCACCGGCGTGCGCGTATCGCCGAGCGCGTAGAAGGTCTGCGCCGCGATCCGGGTCGCCGAGAACGCGGGCAGCCCCACCGCGTAGCCGGTCAGCGCCTGCGCGGTGAGGACCGCGTCGGCCGCGCTGAACTCGCCGCGCTGGAAGAGCAGGCGCACGATGGGCCCGCCCAGGAGCACGAGCCCCACCGCGGCCGGTATCGCCACGAAGGCGGCCATCCGCAGCGCGAACTCGAGGGTCGCGCGCAGACCCGCGAGCTCGCCCCGCGCGGCCTGGGCCGACATGCTGGGCAGCGCCGCGGTGGCGAGCGCGATGCCGAAGATGCCGAGCGGGAACTCCATCACGCGGTCGGCATAGTACAGATACGAGACGGTGCCCGCCGGCAACAGCGAGGCCAGCAGGGTGTTCACCACCACCGTGATCTGCACCGCCGCGAGCGCGAACACCGCGGGCCAGAGGCGGTGGGCGATCCGGGCCACCGCGGGGTGGCGCCACTCGGCGGAGGGGGTCAACGGCACCCCGAGCCGCCGCAGCTCGGGGAGCTGGACCAGGAGCTGCCCGAGGCCGCCCACCAGCACGCCCACCGCCAGGGCCATGACCGGCGGGTTCATGCGGCTGGCGAGCCCCAGCACCGCCACGATCATCGCCACGTTGAGGACCGCGGGGCCGATGGCGGCGGTGAAGAAGCGATGATGGGCGTTGAGCGCGCCCATCGCCAGCGCGGCCAGCCCCACCAGCACCAGGTACGGGAACATCACGCGGGTCAGCGTCACCGCCAGGTCGAACAGCCCGGTGTCGGCGCGCCAGCCGGGCGCCATGATCGCGACCACCTGGTGCGAGAGCAGGATTCCGAGGGCCGAGACCACGCAGAGCACCACGATGGCCGCGCCGGTCGCGGCGCGCGCCAGGCGGCCGAAGGCGGCGGGGCCGCCCCGGGTCAGGGTCTCGGTGAAGACCGGGATCACCGCGGTGGAGAGCGCGCCCTCCCCCAGGAGCCGCCGCAGCAGGTTCGGGATGCGGAAGGCCACCAGGAAGGCGTCGGTGACCGGGCCCGCGCCGAAGGTGTGGGCGACCACCATGTCCCGCACGTATCCGAGCACCCGGCTCGCCAGCGTGGCCAGGCCGATCGCGCCCACCGCGCTCACGACGCCGCGCTGGACCTGCTCGTGGCCCTCGGGGGAGTCGCTCACCGGGGGGACATCGTCCTTGACACCCGGAGGTCCGGACGGTAGGCTCGTGTGTCGCTCACGTTTGAAAGGAGATACACCGTGGCCAACACCCGCTCCGCGAGGAAGCGGATCAAGCAGAACGAGAAGCGCCGGCTGCGCAACCGCGCGGTGCGGAGCGCGGTGCGCTCGAGCATCAAGGGCGCCCGCGAGGCCCTCACCGGCAAGAGCGCCGAGTCCGCCACCGCGGTGCACGACGCCATCCGCGCGATCGACCGCGCGGTGACCCAGGGGATCATCCACCGCAACACCGCCGCCCGCCGCAAGTCCGCGCTCGCCCGCAAGCTCAACGCGCCGGCTTGACCGGGCGCGGCGCGCGCCGCTCGGCGACGTCGCGAAGCGCGCCGAGCGCGGCGTCCCGGACGATCTCCCCGCCCCGCTCCCCGTAGAGACTGCCGCACGAGATGTAGCTCGGCGCCCGGAAGTGCTGGGCGGCGATGAAGTATCCCTGGTAGCCGTTGGCGACCCCCGCCACGAAGGTGTGCGCGAATCGCGCGCGGCCCGCGGTCTTGATCTCGAGCCCGAGCTGCGTGTCGAGCTCGCCCGGGATGGTCACCCAGGCCCCCCGCCCGACGCTCACCGCCGCGATCTCGGCGGTGGACGGCAACGCCGAGCGGAGCCCGAGGCGGGTGCCGCGCGGGATCCACCGGCCGAGGCAGTTGCGCAGCTCGAGCCCGGGCGCGGGCAGGGCCGCGACCGCGGCCGCGGTGATCACCCGCTGATCGGCGTCGGCCGCGATGCGCGGCCAGAGCGCGAGCACCGCGGCGGACAGGATCTTGCCGGTCGCGGCCACGCCGTCCCAGCCGCGCTGGCGCGGGCTCACGTCCCCGACCGCGCCGTTGACGTAGAGCGCGGGAGCCCCGAGCTGCTCCTCGATCCGCGCCGCCGCGTCCCCCATCACGTCGCCGGAGAGCTTGAAGTTCTCCCGTCCGAGCATCGTCCCGTGGATGGCGTAGTTCCACACCACCGCGATCGGCCGATTGTCGGCGCCCACCACCTTGAGCACGCCCAGCTCCGGATCGAGCGGCCCGTGGACGCGGCTCTTCGTGATGTCCGCGACCTCCGCGCGCCCGGTTCCGACGGTGGCCGGCCGCTTGCGGCGCTCGGCCTGGCGGGACGCCTCCTCCATCGCGGCGAAGATGCGCCCCCGCACCCGCGGCGACTCCCGGTCGAGCGCGAGGAGCCCGAAGAGATCGGAGCGCGCGTAGGCTCCCGGGCCGGAGTGGGTGTGCGAGGCGGCCGCGATCACCGCCGCGTAGCGGAGGCCGAGCTGGTCGAGCCGCGCCCGCAGATCGGCCAGCAGCGTGGGATCCATGCCGACCAGATCGAGCGTGAGCCACAGCACCCGGACGCTTCCCGCCTCGAGGAGAAGCGCGCGCACCTTGATCGGATCGTGCTCGCCGGTGGTGGGCCGGAACCAGAAGGTGTCCGGGTATCGGCCGATCAGGTCGGGCAGCCAGGCGCGCCGCGGGAAGCCGCCGTAGCCGCCGAGCGGCGTGTCGTCGGGCAGGCTCACCGTGACGCTCATGGCCCCGGCGAGCAGGCGCGCGGGCGGGGCCGCCGCCGCGGGGGGGACACCCGACACCAGGAGGACGACCGCGGCCGCGAGCGCGCCCAGGGCGCGCGACATCAGACCGCGCACAGATCGGCGACGAGCAGGGACAGCTCGGGGCGCGCGGCGCCGCCCAGCTTGAGGCGACGCTCCACGTCCCAGCAGCGGGCCACCTGGCGGGCCGCCGCGGCGGGCGACACGCTCCGCGCGCGCTCCAGCAGGGCCGCCGCCGCGGCGGGCGGCCGGCGCAGGGCGCGCGCGATGTCCTCGGCCGGCCGCCCCGCCCGCAGCGCGCCCGCGGCCTGCCAGGTGGCGCGCGCCTCGCGGGCCAGCATGCCCAGCACCGCGAGCGGCTCCTCGCCCGCGTTGAGCAGCGACTCGAGCAGCGCCAGGGCGGTCCCGGTATCGCGCGCGGAGAGCGCGCGGGTCAGGTCGAACACGTGGCGGAGCCGGTGCTCGCCCACCACCGCCCGGACCTCGGCGGTGCCGACGCGGCGGTTGTCGGGTCCGCCCGCCAGCGCCGCCTTCTCGACCTCGCCGACGAGCTGGGTGAGATCGTCGCCCGACAGCTCGACCAGCAGGTTGGCCGCGTCCTCCCGGAGCTCGTAGCCCTGCGCCTGGGCGTGGCCGCGGAGCCAGCCGGTCAGCGCGCGCCCGCCGAGGGCCGGCGCCGCCACCACCGCGGACGCGGGCACCGCCCGGACCAGCCAGTGCCCGCCCTCGAGGAGGGCGTCGGCGACCAGGACCAGCGCGGTGGACGGGTTCGGCGCCTTCGCGTAGGCGGCCAGCGACTCGCCGGCCTTGGCCGTGAGGCCGTCCACCCCGCGCGCGATCACGAGCCGCCGCTCGCCGATCCACGGCAGCATCAGGGCCGACTGCACCACCGCCTCCGCGCCCGCCGCGCGGGCGTCGAAGACCTCGCGCACCAGCGACAGCTCGGTCTGCCCGGGGAAGAGCGCGCGGGTCAGCCGGGCGAGGGCGTCCTCGAGGAGGAAGGGCTCGGGGCCGTGCAGGAGCGTGACCGGCGGCGCCTGTCCGGCGTCGGCCGCCTTGACGAACCCCGCGTAGTCCACCTAGAAGCGATCCAGCGCCAGGTTGACCACCTTCCGCCCGATCTCGGCGGCGGCCTGGCTCACCGCGCCGCGCCCCCGGGCGATCGTGTCGGACACCTGCCCCTGGACCTGGAAGTCCGAGGTCTCCGACAGCCCCTCCTGACGCCAGAGCATCGAGCTCCGCCGCACGTCGCGGAACTCCACGTTGAGCACCAGCCGGAGCCGGTAGGCCTGGACGTTGGCGTTCCGGTCGAAGGCGAGGCCGTCGAGGCTGTAGGCCACCACCTCACCCTGCAGGATGGCGTCGGCCTCGTCGATCGGCACCACCTTCACCCGCCCTCCGCTCGAGAACGCGTTGACCACCCCGGAGGTGATCGCGCTCTCCACGCCGGGCTCGAGGGTGCGGTTCTTGAAGATGGGGACCGCGACGGTCTTGATGTGGTCGGGCAGGCTGCCCTTGGTGCTGTAGCCGCACCCGGCGAGGACGACCGCGGCCAGGATCAGGCCGAGCGCGCGCCCCGTCCGGCGACGACGCCTAGCCACGGGTCACGATGTTGACGAGGCGGCCCGGCACCACCACCACCTTCGCGATGCGGCGGCCGTCGAGCCACGGGCGCACCTTGTCGTCGGCCAGGGCCTGCTCCCGGACCTCCGCCTCCTGGGCCCCGACGAGAGCGGTGAGGCGGCTGCGCACGCGGCCGTCCACCTGCACCACGATCTCCACCTCGTCGCGGGCGAGCGCGGCGGCGTCGGGCTCGGGCCACCGCTGCTTGAACAGGCTCTGGGTGTGGCCGAGGGCCGCCCACAGCTCCTCGGTGATGTGCGGCGAGACCGGCCCCAGCAGGAGGACGGTCGCCTCGACCGCCTCGCGCAGCAGCGCGGAGCGCTCCTCGCGCGGCATCCCGTCGAGCGAGGCGCGCTCGAACTCGTGGAGCGCGTTGACCAGCTCCATCACCGCGCTGATCGCGGTGTTGAAGTGGAAGTCGTGCTCGATGTCGTGGGTCACCTTCCGGATCGTCTCGTGGATCACCCGGCGGAAGGCGCGCCCCGCGTCCGAGCCCGCTCCGCTCGGCGTGCGCGGCGCCGCCTTCAGCTCGGGCAGGTTGGCGTGGACGAAGCGCCACACCCGGTTCAGGAAGCGGGAGGCGCCCTCCACCCCGCGGTCGTTCCAGTCGAGGTCCTTCTCGGGGGGCGCCGCGAAGAGGGAGAAGAGGCGCGCGGTGTCGGCCCCGAAGCGGCGGATGAGCTCGTCGGGATCGACCACGTTGCCCTTCGACTTCGACATCTTCGCCCCGTCCTTGATGACCATGCCCTGCGAGAGCAGGGCGTGGAAGGGCTCGTCGACCTTGAGCATGCCGAGGTCCCGGAGGACCTTGGTGTAGAAGCGCGCGTAGAGCAGGTGCAGCACCGCGTGCTCGATGCCCCCGATGTACTGGTCGACCGGCATCCAGTAGGCCGCCGCGGCCGGGTCGAACATGCCCCGGTCGTAGTCGGGCGAGCAGTAGCGCAGGAAGTACCAGGACGACTCCACGAAGGTGTCCATGGTGTCGGTGTCTCGCCGCGCCTTGCCCCCGCACCTGGGGCACGTGGCGTTGACGAAGCCGGCCACCTCGGCCAGCGGGGAGCCGCCCTTGCCGCTGATCTGCACGTCGCGGGGCAGCACCACCGGGAGGTTCTCCTCCCGCTCCGGCACCATGCCGTCCTTCTCGCAGTAGAGCACCGGGATCGGCGCGCCCCAGTAGCGCTGCCGGCTGATCCCCCAATCTCGAAGCCGGAAGTTGACCTTGGCCTGGCCGAGCCCCTGCGCGACCAGCCAGTCGATCGCCTTCCGCTTGGCCTCCTCGATGCCGAGCCCGTCGAGGAAGCCCGAGTTGATCTTCACCCCGTCGCCGGTGTACGCCTGCTCGTCCGCCCAGTCGTCGGGGCGCTTCACGGTGGCGATGATCGGCAGATCGTGCGCCTTGGCGAAATCCCAGTCGCGCTGGTCCTCGCCCGGCACCGCCATGATCGCGCCGGTGCCGTAGCCCATCAGCACGTAGTCGGCGAGGAAGAGCGGGATCTCCTGCCCGGTGAACGGGTTGACCGCGCGCGCGCGCAGGCGATAGCCCCGCTTCGGCCGGTCGGTGGCGAGGCGCTCGATCTCCGACTCGCGCGCCACCTCGGCGCGGAAGGCGTCGACCGCCCGCCGCTCCTCCGCGTCGACCGCGAGGGTGTCGACCAGGGGGTGCTCGGGGGACAGGACCGCGTAGGTCATGCCGAACGAGGTGTCGGGCCGCGTGGTGTAGATCGGGATCTTCACGTCGGGACGGCCCGCCACCGGCAGCGCGAACTCGGCCCCCTCGCTGCGGCCGATCCAGTTGCGCTGCATGGTCAGCACCCGCTCGGGCCAGCCCGGGAGGCGGTCGCACCAGTCGAGCAGCTCCTGGGCGTAGTCGGTGATCTTGAAGAACCAGCCGTCGATCTCCTTGATGACGACCTCGGAGTCGCAGCGCCAGCAGCGCCCCGCCTCCACCTGCTCGTTGGCGAGGACGGTCTGGCAGGAGGGACACCAGTTCACCCGGGAGCGCCGGCGGTAGGCGAGACCGCGCTCGAGCATGCGGATGAAGATCAGCTGCTCCCACTTGTAGTAGGCGGGATCGCAGGTGGTGACCTCGCGGTCCCAGTCGTAGGAGATGCCCATGCGCTTGAGCTGGATGCGCATGTTGTCGATGTTCTCGTAGGTCCACACCGCGGGGTGGACCCCGTTGTCGATGGCCGCGTTCTCGGCGGGCAGGCCGAAGGCGTCCCACCCCATCGGGTGCAGCACGTTGAACCCGCGCATCCACTTGTAGCGGGCCAGGAGGTCGCCGATGGCGTAGACCCGCACGTGGCCCATGTGGATCCGGCCCGACGGGTACGGGAACATCTCGAGGCAGTAGTACTTGGGCCGGCCGGGGGCCTCGGTCACCTTGAACTGCTTGCTGTCCGCCCAGGCCTTCTGCCACCGGGCCTCGATCTCGGGGAAGGGGTAGCGGTCCGGGCGCTCGTCGAGGGCCATATTGGCCCTGATTTTTGCACGCTTAGGCGGGGAGGGCAAGAAACGGCTCCCCGGGGGCCGCGTCGGCCCCCGGGGGCGGAGCGACCTACTTCTTCTTCAGGGTGAGGTTGATCGCCTTGGCGGCTTCGTCCGCCTTCGCCACCGACTCGGCGTGCTTGCCGGAGTCGTGCAGGGCCTTGGCCTCGGCGGCCAGAGCATTCGCCTTCTTGGATGCGTCGTCGGTCTTGCCGGCCGTCGCGTCCTGGATCTGCTTGATCAGGAGCGGGCACTGGTTGGCCAGCGCCGGAGCCACCGCGAACGCCACGATCGCGAGCGCCATCATGAGGATCTTCATTTGACGTCACCTCCTTTCGGTTCGGTCTCCAACCGTAAACCCCCCTGCCCCGGGGAAGGTTCCCCCGGCCCCGGAGCCGGGTGGAAGAAATCATAGATGCGTTGCGCCAGCTTCGGGGTGATTTTCGGCACCGAGGCCAGATCCGCCACCGAGGCCTCCCGGACGCCCTTGGCCGAGCCCAGGGTCTTGAGCAGGCTGGTGCGAAGCGTCGGCCCCACCCCGGGAATCTGGTCGAGCACCGACGCGATGGCCCGCCGCTGGCGGAGCTTCTTGTGGTACGTGATCGCGAAGCGGTGCGCCTCGTCCCGGATCTTCTGGAGCGCCTGCAGCGCGGGCGAGCCCATGTCGAGCACGAGCGGCTCGAGCCGGTCCGGGGTGTAGACCTCCTCGGCGCGCTTGGCCAGCGCGGCCACCGGGACGTAGTCGAGACCCAGGTCCTCGAGCGCCTTGAGCCCGGCGCCGAGCTGGCCGCGCCCGCCGTCCAGCAGGATCAGGTCGGGCATCACGCCCTCGCTCTCGAGCGCGCGGCCGTAGCGGCGCGTCAGCACCTCCTGCATCGAGGCGAAGTCGTCGGTGCCGACGACGGTGCGGATCTTGAAGCGCTTGTAGTCGTCCTTCTTCATGTCCCCGTCCTGCCACACCACCATCGAGGCCACCGTCTCCTTGCCCTGGTGGGTGGAGATGTCGAAGGCCTCGATCCGGTGCGGCGGCCCGGGCAGGCCGAGCGAGCGCTCGATGTCCTCCAGGACCACCTGCTGGCGGTTGCCGCGCGCGAGCAGGTGCGTCTGGAGCGCGAGCGCCGCGTTCTCCTCGGCCATGCCCACCAGGTCGCGCTTGCGCCCGCGCTGGGGCGCCTGGAGCTCCACCCGGCCGCCCCGCCGCTGAACCAGCCACTCCACGGTCAGGTCCGCCTCGGGAACCGCCTCCGAGAGCAGGATCTCGGGCGGCGGCACCACGTTGCGCGCGTAGAACTGGCGGATGAACGCGGAGAGGATCTCGCCGTCGCTCCAGCCGGAGACCCGCTCGAAGAAGAACGACTCGCGCCCGAGGAGCCGGCCCTTGCGCACGAAGAAGAGCTGCACGCACGCCTCCGACCCCTGCCGCACCACCCCCACCACGTCCTGGTCCTCCTCCTCGGTGGAGATCATCTGCTGCCGCTCCCGCACCGTGTGGAGCGCCTGCACCCGGTCGCGCAGGGCGGCGGCCCGCTCGAACTTCATCTCCTCCGCCGCGGTCTCCATCTCGCGGGTGAGCTGGGCCGCGAGGTCGTCGCTCTTGCCCTCGAGGAAGCGCTCCACGTCCTTGACCGTCTTGGCGTAGCCCTCCGCGGTCTCCCATCCCGTGCAGGGCGCGTTGCAGCGATGGATGAAGTACTGCAGGCACGGCCGCGACAGGGTGCCGTCGATCTTGATCCGGCAGGTGCGGAGCGGGAACAGCTGGCGCACGAGGCGCAGGGTCTCCCGCATCGCGGTGGCCGGGATAGAAGGGACCGAAGTAGCTCGCGCCGTCCTTCTGCACCCGCCGGGCCACCACCAGCCGCGGGAACTCCTCGTTGGTGGTGAGCTTGAGGAACGGGTAGTGCTTGTCGTCCCGCAGGATGATGTTGTAGCGGGGCCGGTGCTTCTTCACCAGCGTCGACTCGAGGATCATCGCCTCGAGCTCGTTGGCGGTGACGATGTACTCGAGATCGCGGATCTGCCCGACCAGGGCGTCGGTCTTGGGGTCGGGGGCGCGCGATTCCTGGAAGTAGGAGCGGACGCGGTTCCGCAGCGAGGCGGCCTTGCCGATGTAGATGATCTGGGCCTTGGCGTCCTTGTAGAGGTAGACGCCGGGCCGCGCCGGGACCTGGTCGACCTTCTCCGCGAGGGTCATCGACCCGGGCTCACGGGGGCTGGCGCAGGAGCGTGACCGCGAGCAGGACCAGCGCCGCGAGCGCGGGCACGAGCACCGTCCAGGTGAGCGCGCGGCGGACGCGGCCCAGCAGCACCGGCTGGGGGCGGCCGGGACGCGGCGGATTCATGAACGCGATGGCCTTCGAGAGCACGAAGAGCACGATCGACAGCGCGAAGAAGAAGATCAGCACCCACTTGAAGAGCATCAGCCTTCAAACACCAAGATCGACCTTCCGGAGGGCCTTGATGCGGTCGCGCAGCTCGGCGGCCCGCTCGAAGTCGAGGCGCCGCGCCGCGTCCTTCATCGCGGTCTCGAGCTCGGTCACGTGGGCCGCGAGCGCCGCGGGGCTCTCCCACTGGGTCGCGGGGGTCCGCTCGACCTCGACCGTGTAGTAGTCGCGCTCCGGCACCGACTCGAGCAGGTCGCGGATCGAGCGGCGCACCGACTCCGGGGTGATGCCGTGGGCCTGATTGTACGCCCCCTGCACCACGCGACGGCGCTCGGTCTCGCCGAGGGCCTCCCGCATCGAGCCGGTCACGGTGTCGGCGTACATGATGACCTCGCCGTTGACGTGCCGGGCCGCGCGGCCGGAGGTCTGGATCAGGGAGGTCGCGGAGCGCAGGTAGCCCTCCTTGTCCGCGTCCAGGATCGCGACCAGGGAGACCTCGGGGAGGTCGAGCCCCTCCCGCAGCAGGTTGATGCCGATGAGCCCGTCGAACTTGCCGAGACGCAGGTCGCGGATCAGGGCGACCCGCTCCAGGGTGTCGATGTCGGAGTGCAGGTAGCGGACCCGCAGCCCGTTCTGCTGGTAGTACTCGGTGAGGTCCTCCGCCATGCGCTTGGTCAGCGTGGTGATCAGCACCCGCTCGTCGCGCTCCGCCCGGGCCCGCACCTCGGCCATGAGATCGTCCACCTGGGAGGAGGCGGGGCGCACCGTGATCTGCGGGTCCATGAGCCCGGTGGGCCGGATGATCTGCTCCGCCATCGTCCCGCCCGCGAGGCCCCGGCCGATCCCGCTCCGCTCGACGCCGGCCTTCTCCAGCTCGTAGGGGCCCGGGGTCGCCGAGACGTAGAGGGTCTGGGGCACCAGGCGCACGAACTCCTCGAAGGTGAGCGGCCGGTTGTCGAACGCGGACGGCAGGCGGAAGCCGTACTCGACGAGCGCCTCCTTGCGCGAGCGATCGCCCGGGTACATCCCGCGCAGCTGGGGCGCGGTGACGTGCGACTCGTCGAGGATCACCAGCGCGTCCTTGGGCAGGTAGTCCATCAGGGTCGGCGGGTTCTGCCCCGGCTTGCGCCCCGAGAGGTGGCGCGAGTAGTTCTCGACCCCGTGGCAGTAGCCGAGCTCGCGCAGCATCTCCATGTCGAAGAGGGTGCGCTGCTCGAGCCGCTGCGCCTCCAGGAGCTTGCCGCGCGCCTTGAGGAACCCGAGCCGCTCGCGCAGCTCGTCCATGATGCCCTCGATCGCCCGCTCGAGCTGGGCCGCGGGGGTCACGTAGTGGCTCGCCGGGTAGATGCGGACCTCGGGCACGCTGCCGGTGGTCACGCCCCGGAGCGGCTCGAGGGTCATCAGGCGCTCCACCGTGTCGCCCCAGAACTCGACCCGCAGGGCCTCCGACTCGGCCGCGGCCGGGAACACCTCGACCACGTCGCCGCGCACCCGGAAGGTCCCGCGCCGGAAGTCGTAGTCGTTGCGCTCGTACTGCACCGCGACCAGCGAGCGGATCAGGGTGTCGCGGTCCATGGTCTGGCCCGCCCGCAGGGCCACGTGCATGCCGTGGTAGGTCTCGGGCTCGCCGATGCCGTAGATGCACGAGACCGAGGCCACCACCACCACGTCGCGGCGCTCGAAGAGCGACGCGGTGGCGGAGTGCCGCATGCGGTCGATCTCGTCGTTCACCAGCGCGTCCTTCTCGATGTAGGTGTCCGACTGCGGGATGTAGGCCTCGGGCTGGTAGTAGTCGTAGTAGGAGACGAAGTACTCGACCGCGTTGCCCGGGAAGAACGCCTTGAACTCGCTGTAGAGCTGGGCCGCGAGCGTCTTGTTGGGCGAGATCACCAGCGCGGGGCGGCCGAGGCGCGCCATCACGTTGGCGAGGGTGAAGGTCTTGCCGCTGCCGGTCACGCCCGAGCAGGACGGTGTGGGGGCTGCCCTCGCCGACCATCGACACCAGACGATCGATCGCCTCCGGCTGGTCCCCGGACGGGGCGAACTCGGAGGCGAGCGTGAACAACATCGGGTGGTCCGGGGGACCGCTCAGGACGTCGACGGCACCGCCACCAGGTACTTCCGCCACGAGTCGAGGAACGAGGTCGCGTGCGGATGCCGGAGCAGGTGCACCGAGAAGAGGAACTGCGGGTGCACCGGCTCGCGGATCAGCCGGAGCCGCGCCTCCTCCAGGGTGCGATTGCCCTTGAGCAGGTTGCAGCGCAGGCAGGCGGCCACCACGTTGGTCCAGGTGGTCTGGCCGCCGCGCGAGCGCGGCACCACGTGGTCGACCGTCAGCTTCTCCCCGCGGCGCGAGCAGTACTGGCAGGTGTAGCCGTCCCGTCGCAAGATGTTCTTCTTGTTGAACGCCACCCGCTCGAGGAACGGCTTGCGGATGTAGGCCCCGAGCCGGATCACGGCCGGGAGGTGGAAGCTCCGCGAGGGCGAGCGGATCACCCGGGGCGACGCCTCGACGCTCTCGGCCTTGCCCGCGAGCAGCAGCGTGATGGCCCGCTTGGCGTTGGTGAAATGCAGCGGCTCGTAGGTGTAGTTCAGCACCAGGACCGCGATTTCATCCATATACCCCGAAAGGATAAGCGGGGGCCCGGAACCTGTCAACTCAGCGGGGCTACACCAGGAGGCGCCAGACGAGGGGACCGAAGCCGGCGAGCAGGACGAGGAGCATCGTGAACGCCTCGCTCGACCACGCGAAGAGGCTGATCAGCAGGCAGATCAGCGCGAAGCACGCCAGATAGAAGCGGACCTCGCGCTTGTCCAGCCAGCCGCCCTTGCCGATCAGGTGAGGGACCTTGTTGACGAGGTAGATCGGCGAGTACACGAGGAAGAAGACCACCACCAGCGCGGAGAATCCCAGGACTCCCATCAGGCCGAACACCACGCCCCGGAAGAGCCAGTCCAGCAGGGAGAGGTTGCTGTCGTCCTTGAGATCGAGGGCGCGCGGCATCGCCTCGCGATGCTGGTTCACGTAGAGGACCGCGAGCGAGAAGAGAGCCAGGAGCGTCTCCAGCCAGCGCCGGACCACGACCCGCGGGATCAGGCTCATCCCGGCTAGAACATCACACGAGCCGTCGGAGTGTCAACAAAATGGGCCGCCGCGCCGCGCAGTTAGAGCAGGAAGCCGCCCGGGAAGGGATCGCTCGGGTCGAGCGTCAGGGTGGACCGGCCGGTCATCCACGCGCGGCCGGTGATCTCGGGCACCACCGCGGCGGTCCCGGCCACCCGGGTGAGCCCCGCGATCCGCCCGGTGAAGAGCGAGCCGATGATGGACTCGTGCCCGAACACCTCCCCGACCCCGAGGCGGCCGCGCGCGTGGAGATTGGCGAGCCGCGCGGAGGTCCCGGTGCCGCAGGGCGAGCGATCGAGGCCCGCGGGAGCCACCACCACCGCGTTCCGGTACTGCGCGTCGGGCCGCCGCGCCGGCTCGTAGAACTGGACGTACAGCAGGCCGCGGGCCGCCGGCATCGCGGGGTGCACGAGCGGCACCGTCGCCTCGATGGCGAGCCGGATCCGCTCGCCGATCTCCACGAGCCGCGGCGCCTCCTTGGGATCGAGCGTGAGCCCGAGCGGCGCGGCCTCCACCAGCGCGTAGAAGTGGCCGCCGTAGGCGAGATCGAAGCGGACCGCGCCCGAGGCCCGCGATCTCCACCGTCCGGTCGAGAGCCACCGAGAAGGCCGGCACGTTGCGGATCGTCACCGACGTCGGCCGCCCGGCCTGCGCGTGCACCCGGCAGGCCACGAGGCCGGCGGGCGTCTCGAGGGTCACGGTGGCGTCGCCGTCCGGGGGCGGCCACGCGCCCGCTCTCCACCAGCATCGCGCCGAGCGCGATCGCCCCGTGCCCGCACATGTGCACGGGCCCGAGCGGCTCGATGAAGAGCACGCCCGCGTCCGCCTCCGGCGCGACCGGCTCGGTCAGGATCGCCCCGCACATCGCGGCGTGGCCCCGCGGCTCGTAGAGCGTGAAGCCGAGCAGGTCGCGGCCGTGCGCGGCCAGGTACTCGCTCCGCTCCATCAGGGTGGCGCCGGGCACCGCGTCGACGCCGCCCACCACGATGCGCATGGGCTCGCCCTCGGTGTGATAGTCGATCACCGACAGGGTGCGGGCCGACGGCGCGGTCACGCGGCGGTCCCCAGCAGCTCGCAGAGAATGCCCTCGCGCAGCCCGCGATCGCTCACCACCAGGCTCTCGCGCCCGCAGCGCGCCATCGCGGCCAGGCAGATCGCGATGCCGGGGATGATCACGTCGGCGCGGCCCGGCTCGAGACACGGCAGCCGGCCGCGCGCCTCCACCCCGAGCGCCCCCAGCCGCGCGAGCTGCCGCTCCACCGCGGCCCGCTCGAGGCGGTAGCCGTGGACGGCCGCCGCGTCGTAGGCGCGAGAGCCCGAGCTCGAGCGCGGCCAGCGTGGTGACGGTGCCCGCGGTTCCCACCAGCTCCGCGGCGGGCGCGCCCGCGATGGCCTCCGGCACCTCGGCCGCGAGCCGCTGCTCCACGTGCCGACGCAGGCGGGCGAAGTGCTCGGCGCGCACCGGTCCCGGCTCGCCCCATTCTTCCTGGAGCGCCACCACGCCGAGCCGCAGGCTCACCGCGGCCGCGGGCGTCCCGCCCCGCGCGAGGACGAACTCGGTGCTCCCGCCGCCGATGTCGAAGAGCACGAAGGAGCCGCCGAGGCCGGGCAGGCCCGAGGTCACGCCCTTGAGGGTCAGGCGCGCCTCCTCCTCGCCGGAGACGACCTCGACGCGCTCGCCCGACTCGCGCTCGAGCCGGGCCACGAACTCCTCCCGGTTCGCGGCCTCGCGGACCGCGCTGGTGGCCACGATGCGCACGCGGCCCGCGCCGAGGGCGCGCGCCGCCCGCGCGAACTCGGCCACCGTCGCCGAGGTCCGGCGCATCGGCTCCGGGCCGAGCCGCCCGCTGTCCCCCTGCCCTTCTCCGAGCCGGGTCACGCGCTGGCTCTGCTGGAGCGTGCGCCACGCGGGGCCGTCCGGCTCGACGACGAGCAGCCGGACGGTATTGGTGCCGAGATCGACGGTGGCGAGACGTCCGATCACGCGGGCGGGTGCAGGCGGAGCGCCTCCGCGACGGCGGTGCGGACGCGCTCGGGCTCGATCGGCTTCACCACCATCACGTCCACGCCCGCCCCGCGCACGCGCTCCTCGTGGAGCCGGCGGCCCCAGCCGGTGAGGAGCACCACCGCCGCGCCGGGACTCCGCTGCTTCACCGCCGCGGCCAGCTGCAGCCCCGAGCGGTCGCGCAGCGCGAGGTCGGTGACCACCACGTCGATACCGCCCAGGGCGAGGCGATCGAGCGCGCTGGTGGCGTCGACCGCGGCCTCCACGCGGTGGCCGGCCGCGGCCAGCGCATCGAGCACCGCGCTCCGGATGCCGTCCTCCTCCTCGACGATCAGGACCGACCCGACCGGCCGGCGCGGGCGGAGGCCTCGAGAGCGGGCTCCGGCGCCGGCTCGCCCGCGAGGGATTCGTCGGACCGCGGCGCCCCGCTCGCCGGCGCCGCGGGCAGCCAGAGGGTGACCGTGGTGCCCGCGGGACCGCTGGCCACGTCGACGCGCCCGCCCGCGCGGAGCACGACCGCCTGGACGACGGTGAGCCCGAGGCCCAGGTGCCCGGGACGCGTCGTGAAGAAGGGATCGAAGATGCGCGGCTTCACCTCCGGCGCGATGCCGGCGCCGCTGTCCGCGACCACCAGCTCGACGCCGTCGCTCGACCTCGCGCAGCCGCACGGTCACGCTCCCGCCCGCGGGCATCGCCTCCATCGCGTTCAGGACGAGGTTGACGACGGCTTCGCGGAGCGCGGTCGCGCTGCCCGCCACCGGCGACGTCGGCGGCAGGTCGGCGGTCATCTCGATGCGGCCCCCGGCCGGCGCCGCGCCGGGCCGCGGGCGCGCGAAGGCGAGGGCCTCCTGCGCGATCGCGCCCAGGTCGCACGAGAGATCCGCCGCCCGATCGGCCTCGGCCAGCCCGAGGAGCCGCTGCGTCACGTCGGTTCCGCGCCACGCCGCTTCCTCGAGCGCGGCCAGCCCCTCGCGGAGCGATTCGTCCGGAGCCCGCGCGAGCATGAGCTGGGACTTGCCGAGCAGGAGCGCGAAGACCGCGCTCAGCTCGCGGGTCAGACCGGCGCCGAAGGCGGTCAGCACGCGCGCCTTCTCTCCCTCCGCCTGCTCGGCCTGCCGGGCGGCCTGCTCGCCCAGGGCCTGCCGCAGATCCTCGAGCCCCCGCCGGCTATCGAGCGCCACCGCGGTCACCGCGGCGAGCGTGAGCGCCATCTCCACCTCCTCGGCGGAGAACTCCCGCGGCTCGACGTCGGCCAGGGCCAGCAGGCCGAGCACGCGCCCGCGGCTGCGCAGCGGCACCAGGAGCCCGGCCCGGAGCCCGTCGCGCTCGAGCACGCCCGGCCGCGCGGTGGCCCGCGCCTGCAGATCGCGGATCGCGACGGGGCGGTCGGCCGCGAAGCCCTCCGCGAGCAGCTCGTCGTCCGGCGGGATCTGCTCGGGGCCCACGCTGCGCAGCCGCCCCGCGCCGGCCGCCGCGGTGATCGCGGTCGGTCCGGAGCCGGCCAGCCGCCAGCGCCGCGCGCACGCCCGGGACCCGGCACGCCGCCTCGCTCACCCGGGCCAGGATGTCGTGCGGCTCGCGCCCGGGTCGCTGCTCGTCGACCAGCGCGCGCACCTCGCG
Organism: uncultured Candidatus Rokubacteria bacterium; assembly: GCA_963841755.1. Taxonomy (GTDB): domain Bacteria; phylum Methylomirabilota; class Methylomirabilia; order Rokubacteriales; family CSP1-6; genus CAMLFJ01. The sequence continues at coordinate 248,174 of CAWJDX010000011.1, read as the reverse complement.
GAGACGGGCCAGGTGCTCGCCGTGCCGCTCGAGCAGGCGCTGGTGCACGAGCGCCGAGCCCACCCGGTCGGCGATGACCAGGAGCAGCAGCACGTCGGTGGTGCCGAACGGAGCGCCCAGGGCCCGGCGCCCCGCGAAGAGGACACCCCCCACCTCGCCCTCGGTGCGCACCGGCACCGCGATCCCCTGACGCACCGGGAAGCGCTCGACGAACGGATCCGCGGCCTCGGGCGCCACCGAGGCGTCGAGGGTCTGCACGCGCTTCTCCCGGAAGACCCGGCCGATCAGGCCCTGGCTCGGATCGAGGGCGAGCGTCTCCATCTCCTCCCGACGGAACCCGCGGCTCGAGCGCGGCACGAGGCGGCCGGTGGCCTCGTCGTGCACGAAGAGCAGGGCCCGGTCCGCGGCCAGGAGGCGCGAGAGCCGGTCCATCGCGAGCGCGAACAGCCTCGCCGGGCGGCAGCCCGAGCGGCGGGACCGAGAGGATCTCCTGGAAGATGTCGAGCGCGTGCTCGTCGCGCTCGGCGGCCAGCTCCGAGCGGCGGCCCTCGGCCCCGGGCGACGCCTCCCGGAGGCGCTCGCGCGCACTCTCGAGGAGCTCGCGCATCTCGGCGAGGATCGCGCGCAGGGAGGCCGGCGCTCCCACCGCGCCCGGGCCGGAGTCGCCGCTCACCGCTCCACCCTCCGGATCACTTCGCGGCGAGCGTGCGGATGTAGCGGACGACCGCCCAGCGGTCGCTCTCGGGCAGGTGTCGCCACGAGGGCATCGGGCCGCGCCCGGTGGTGATCTTCCAGAAGATCTCGCCGTCCGACTCGTCCTGGACGCGCGCCGACGTCCAGTCCGCGGGCTTGGGGTTGAGCGCGACCGCGGCGGCGCCGTCGCCCTTGCCCTTGGCGCCGTGGCAGGAGGCGCAGTTGATCTTGGCGACCTTCTCGCCCTGATCGATGGTCTTCTTGTCGCTCGGGGCCGGATTCTTCTTCGCCTTCTCGGAAGCCGGAGCCACCCAGGGTGCCTGGGCGTCGGCGACCCGGGGCGTCGGATCCGCTCAGCCCCAGGAAGAGCAGGAGCGCGGCGCCGAGAACGAGCCCGCCGATGCGGGCGGCAAGCGAAATGGCCATCGAATCCTCCTTCGTGCGTGCTGGGCTCGGCGATCGGGCTAGTGACTGCGGGCCTGCCGGCGTTTGTGCAGGTATCGCCCCGTCATCATTGAAGAAAGCACGATTCATTTAACACCCGCCCTCGCGAGAGGGTCAAGGTATTTCGCGGATTCACGCCTCCGAGCCCGTGTGCTATCGTCACGCGGAGATGGCGGACGAACAGGTCCACCTGGTCGCGGTGATCGGCGCGGGCCCCGCCGGTCTCTTCGCCACCCGCGCGCTCGCCGCGCAGGGCTCCCGCGTGGTCCTGATCAACCGCGACGTCAAGCCGGGCGGCCTCGCCGAGTACGGGATCTTCCTCAACAAGTACAAGATGAAGGGCGGCCTGCGCCGGCAGTTCCAGAAGATCCTGAGCGATCCGCGCGTCACCTACCTGGGGCACGTGACCGTCTCGCAGGGCGGCGATCTCACCGTCGAGGCCCTGGCCGGGATGGGCTTCGACGCGCTCGTGTTCGCCATCGGCGCCCAGGGCACCAAGTACCTCGGCATCGAGGGCGAGCGGCTGCCCGGCGCGTACCACGCCAAGGATCTCGTCTATCACTACAACCGCCTCCCTCCGTTCAGCGAGCGGCCCTTCCCGATCGGCCGGCGGGTCGCCATCGTGGGGGTCGGCAACGTGATGGTCGACATCGCGAACTACTGCGCCCACTTCTGCGACGTCGACGAGGTGGTGGCGGTGGCGCGCCGCGGCCCCTACGAGAAGGCGTACGACGATCGCGAGTTCGAGGACGTCGAGGACGCCTTCGACCACGCGCTCTATCGCGAGGAGATCGAGCGCATCCGCCCGCGGCTCGAGGCGGCCGGGCAGAGCGCCGACGAGCTGATCGCGACGATGGCGGCGCGCGGCGAGCCCTCGCCGCGGGCGCGGACCCGCCTGCGCTTCCGCTTCCTGGCGTCCCCGCGGCGGGTGGTGGCCGAGGGCGGGCGCGTGGTCGGGCTCGAGGTGGAGGAGACGCGCCTCGAGCGGAAGGGAGACCGCATCGCGGCGGTGGGCACCGGGGTCACGTCGGTGATCCCGTGCGACACCGTGGTGTTCGCGGTCGGCGATCGCGTCGACGAGCACGCGGGGCTGCCCTACCGCGACGGGCTCTACCTGACCGTGCCCGGCGACGATCCCGCGGGAGCCTACGAGGTCCTGGACGAGACCGCGGGCAAGGCGCGCGCCGGCGTCTACGTGGTCGGCTGGGCGCGCAAGGCGAGCGACGGCGTGGTGGGCCGCGCGCGCCTCGACGCCGAGACCGGGATCAGGCACGTGGCCGCCTTCCTCGCCGGGCGTCCGAAGCGACCGCTCGCCGACGCGGAGCGCGCGGTGGAGGCGCTGCGCCGGGCCCTCGACGCGCGCGGCACCGCGGTGGTGGACTACCCGGCCGTCCAGCGCCTCGAGGCGGCGGAGCGCGCGCGGGCCACCGCGGACAAGGTCGAGGAGTTCAAGTTCTCGAGCGACCGCGAGATGCTCGACCAGCTCCGCGGCTAGGGATCCCCGCGGCCGAGCAGCACCAGCAGCGCCCCCGCCACCCCGTACGCCGCGGCCAGCGTGTGCGGCGCGCCGCTCGCGATGGCCCAGGGCCAGAACACCGCGCCGTCGGGGAGCGGCGAGTGGATCACGCCGAAGAGCGTCGCCACCGCCGCGATCGCGAGCACCGCGCCCGCGACCGGGAGCCGCTTCTCGATGATCGCGACCAGGGCGGCGCCCCACAGCAGCGCGGTGAGGATGAAGCCGTTGCCGAGCACCAGGAGCGTGCTCCACATCGCGCGGCCCTCGCCGGCCAGATCCGCCGCGCTCTTGCCGACCCCTCCCAGCAGCAGGTTCCCCTGGATGAGCACCAGCGCCGCGATCGCGGGCAGGAAGGCGAGGGCCACCGCGGGCGCGTGCCGCGCGGGGGAGGCGAGGAAGGCCTGCGCGGTGATCTGCAGGCCCACGAAGACCAGGATCGGCGCGACCGCCGCGTCGGGCAGCAGGTGCACCAGCAGCGCGACGACCCCGATCGCGGCGCCGACGCCGATGAGCAGCCCGGTGGCGAGCGTGTAGCCCGCGCGCGCGCCCATCGCCTTGTAGGCGGGATGGCCGATGTACGGGGTGTTCTGGACCACCCCGCCGCAGCAGCCGGCCGCGATGGTGGCGAGGGCCTCGGTGAGCAGGATGTCGCGCGTGCGGTACTCGTCGCCCGCCACGATCGCCGACTCGGTGTTGTCGATGCCGCCCACCACGGTGGCGAGCGCGAACGGCACCGCGAGCGGCAGGTACGGCAGCAGGGCGTCGACGGTGTCGAGCCACGCGAGCGTGGGCATCGGCAGCGCGAGCCCGAGCGTCCCGAGCGTCAGCACCGGGCGCGCCTCCCCGCCCCCGGCCCCGGTCAGCGCCCACCGGGCCCAGAAGATCGCGGTGCCCGCGAGCACCGCGCCGAGCGCGCCCGGGATTCCCCCCGGCAGCCGCCGGCCACCCACCAGGGCCACCAGCACGACGGTGAGCGAGACCACGCCCACCAGCGGGTCGGCGAAGATCCGCAGCGCGGGCAGGAAGGCGATGAGGAGCACCGCCACCCCCGCGATCGAGCCGAGCAGCGCGGCGCGCGGCACGAGGCGACGCACCCAGTCCCCCGCGAACGCGAGCCCGAGCTTGATCACCCCCATCGCCACCGTCACGCCCATGCCGATCTTCCAGGCGAGGATCGGGTCGCGGGTGAGGAGCATCGCGGGCCCCAGCACGCCGAAGACCATGCCGAAGAGCGAGGGGGTGTCGATGCCGAAGGGCATCGCGGTGACGTCGCTCCGCCCGGTGCGCCGCATGAGCCGCACCGCGAGCCACGTGTAGGCCAGATCGCCCAGCAGCACCCCGAGCGCGGTGCCGGGGACCATCACGCGCAGCACCAGGTCGGAGGGAAAGCCGAAGACGCCGATCAGGAGGCCGGACAGGATGACGAACAGGCTCAGGTTGTCGAGCGCGAGCCCGCAGAACGCGTTCCAGTCGCCGGGAGCCCACCAGCGGACGCCCGGCCCCGCCCTCACCGGGTCAGGCGGTGCGGAGCGGGCCCGACCCGGCCGCGGGCAGCTCGCGCGCGAGCGCGCGCACGCGCGCGGCGAGGCCGGCGCACCACGCGAGGCTCCCCCGGTTCTGCGCCACCTCCGGGAAGCCGAGCTCGAGCGGCGGCGCGGGCGGCGCGGGGCTCAACCCGGCCCCCAGCCGGAGACGCACCCCGAAGCTCTGCCCCTCGCGCGGGCCCTCGGTGTCCACCACCGGCTCGGCGCGCAGGTTCTCCCGCTTGGCGTGCGAGGCCACGAAGTTCCGCAGCCACCGCGCCACTTCCTCGTACTCACCTCCGGAGAACATCGGCGCCCCCTAGCACTCGTTGAAGCCGCAGGAGAGACACTTCTTGCAGCCCTCCTCGTAGACGAGGGTGGCCTGGCCGCACTCGCGGCAGAGATCGCCCACCCGGCGCAGCGGGTGCACCGCCGGCGGGTCGACCGGCGTCGCGGCCCGCGGGACCCCGATGTGCTCGGCGAGGGTGCGGGCCAGCGCGTCGGGCAGCGACAGCACCTTGGCCGCGCCGAAGCCGGTCGGCTGCCCGCCGCCGATGCGCAGGAGCTGGCTGATCGCCTCCTCGAGCCGCCGGGTCGGGGTGAGCGGCGAGGGCAGCCGCAGGACGAGCGACACGAGCCGACCGAGCGCCTCCGCGACCGCCATGGTGTCGGAGCCCGCCTTGCCGACCTGCACGAAGACCTCGAAGGGCTCGCCGCCGCCGTTGTCGTTCACGGTGATGAACGCGGTGCCGATCGGCGTCTCCATGCGGTAGGTGGCCCCGGTGAGGCTGTGGGGGCGCGGCTTCACCCCGCGGGCGGGCGGCTCGCCCACCGCCGCGTCGGGCCGGAGCCCCACGTTCAGCACCTGGCTGCCCTTGGAGCCGTCGCGGAACACGGTGATGCCGAGACAGCCGAGGTCCCAGGCGAGGCGATAGGCGGCGGCCACGTCCTCCTCGGTCGCGTTCTCCGGCAGGTTGATCGTCTTCGAGACCCCGTTGTCGGTGTGCTTCTGGAACGCGGCCTGGTGCCGCACGTGCCAGATCGCGTCGATCTCGTGCGCGGTCTTGAAGATCTCGCGGGCCGCCTCGGGCACGCCCGGCACGTCCCGCAGCGAGCCGCGGCGCGCCACCTCGGTCATCAGCGCCTCCGAGTGGAAGCCGCGGCGATGGGCCAGCCGCTCGAAGGTCTCGCTGAAGAACGGCAGCACCCGCTCGCCGTCCGGCCCCTTCACCCGGTGCTCGAAGGCGAGCGCGAAGACCGGCTCGATCCCCGACGAGCAGCCCGCGATCATCGAGATGGTCCCGGTCGGCGCGATGGTGGTCACGGTGGCGTTGCGGAGGGGCCGGCCGTGCCGGTAGATCGAGCGGCGCCCAGTGCGGGAACGGTCCCGCGCTCCTCCGCGAGCCGCCCGGACTGGTCGTGGCCCCGCTCGTTGACGAAGGCCATGAGGCGCTCCGCCAGCTCGAGGGCCTCGTCGCTGTCGTAGGGCACCCCGAGGGTGAAGAGCAGGTCGGCCCAGCCCATGATCCCGAGGCCCACGCGCCGGTTGGCCTTCACCATCTCGTCGACCTGCGGCAGCGGGTACGGGTTCACCTCGATGACGTCGTCGAGGAACCGCACCGCCAGGCGCACCACGCGCTCGAGCTCGGTCCAGTCGATCTCCCACCGTCCCGAGCGCTCGACCGCGAACTTGGCCACGTTGATCGAGCCCAGGTTGCACGCGTCGTTGGGCAAGAGTGGCTGCTCGCCGCATTGGTGGACGACGAGACCGTTGGCGATCATGGAGTGGCTCTGCGGCTCGGTCAGATCGTAGACCGCCCGCGGCCCCGCGGGCTCCACCGCGGCCACCTCGTCGCTCCACTTGGGCGCGTAAGCCCCCGCGTACCGCACCGGCTCGAGCCGCCGCTGCTTGTCGTTCAGGAAACCGATCTCGCGGAGGAAGCGGGAGCGCGACCGGCCGAAGATCCCCAGCTCGAAGAGGACCCCGTCGGAGCCGTACGAGCGGAGCCCGCCGTCCTTGGCCCGGTAGCCGAAGAGGCCGCGGCGGGCCGGCCGCGACCGGTCCATCACGCTGCTCTTGATCCCGAGGTTCAGGAGCAGGAGCTGGACGCCCCGCAGCAGATCGCGACTCTTGGACGTGAGCGCGATCCAGGAGCTGTTGGTCTTGGGGTTCTCCCGCACCGTGCCGTCGGCGGAGAAGAGCCCCTGGAGGAAGCCCACCACCGCCGCGCGGGGCGCCCCGAAGAGCGTCTCGGGGACCGTCTTCTGTCCGGCCTTCACCGGGCGCACCCCGAGCGCCTCGAAGAAGGCGGCGAAGAACTTCCCCGGGTACATGAGGTGGCGGACGCCGCGCGCGCGGAGCCACACCTTCGACGGGCGCCCGTGCCAGCCGTCCATCGCGGAGGCGATGCGCTCGAGCGCGGCGCCGTCGTCGGAGCCGAAGGAGAAGCCGACCCGCGGATAGGAGACGTCGCCCCCGCGAAGCCAGCCGTCGCCCACGAGCCAGCCGAGGACGAAGCCGAGGTCGGCGCTCCACCGGGTCGGGAGGCCGTGGCGGTACCTCCGGCCGTTGCGCCCGGTGAACTCGGCGGGCGTCTCGACCGGAAGCGTATCGTCGGCGGAGAAGACCCCCGGATCGCTCTGGATCCACACCCGATCGACCGCGACGCGGAGATCGGCGGCCGCGACCCACCCCCGGTCGGTCATCAGCCGGTGGTCGGGCGTGCACGTGAGCTCGTACCCAGCCGCGGTCCTCACCGTGACCGTCTCCCGCTCGCCCGAGCAGAACGCCTGGCTGATGGGCAGGCAGCCCTCGCCGTAGGCGGAGAGCGGCACGTCGTGGGTGCCCTCCCAGACCATCAGGCGCGATGGGAGGAGCCGCGGGTCCACCTTCACCGCGAGACCTCCGGCCCGGAAGCGGGTCGCGATCCGCTCCATCCGGAGGAGGCCGCGATCGGTGGACACCAGGGCGTCCGCGACGATGCAGGGTTGGTGGCCTCGATCAGCCCGAGGTCCGGGGTGGGATTCGCCGGGCTCCGGTTGATGCGGTCGATGAAGACCATGCCGGGATCGCCGGTGCGCCACGCCGCGCGGACGATGCGCGCGAAGACGTCGCGCGCGCGCAGCCGGCCGGTGACCTGCCCGGTGCGCGGGTTGATCAGGTCGTACTCCCCGTCCGCGGCGAGCGCCTCCATGAACGTGTCGGTGGCGGCCACCGAGATGTTGAAGTTGGTGATGCCGCCGTCGAGCTTGCACTCGATGAACTCGAGCAGGTCCGGGTGGTCGACGCGCAGGATCCCCATGTTGGCCCCGCGCCGCGCCCCGCCCTGCTTGACCGCCTCGGTGGCCGCGTTGAACACGCGCAGGAAGGACACCGGCCCCGACGCGCGCCCGCCCGTCGAGTGCACCACGTCGTCCTTGGGGCGGAGGCGCGAGAACGCGAAGCCGGTGCCGCCGCCCGACTGCTGGATGATCGCGGCCGCCTTCACCGACTCGAAGATCTCCTCCATCGAGTCGCCCACCGGCAGGACGTAGCAGGCCGAGTACTGCAGCGCGTTGTCCTTGCCCGCGTTCATGAGCGTCGGGGAGTTCGGCAGGAAATAGCCGTCGACCATCATGTCGTAGAAGGCGGTCGCCACCTCGGAGACCCCGGCCGGGGTGCGCCCGAAGCGGGTCTCCGCGGAGGCGATGGCCAGCGCCACCCGCCAGCACATCTCCTCGGGGGTCTCGCGCACCTGCCCCTGCTCCCGGGCCAGGTAGCGCTCGCGCAGGACGCGCAGGGCGGGCTCCGACCAGCGGCCCATCTTGGGCGGTCGGGTGATGGACGGCATGGCTCTCGCTTACCCCTCCCCTGGTATCCGGCGCCCGCAGACCCTCCCCGCGCCTGGGGTACCCTCCGGACTATCTCACAAACTTGACTACAGTCCAAAGGTCCCTACAATTGGGCGGAATTGACTTCTCCACCGAGATTTCCCCATGCGCCTGCAGCGGGTCCGGGCGCTCCCCCTTCGAATACGAGGCTCCGTCTGACGTCTTCTATGGGCACCGCTGTTCCTCACGCTGCGTCAGGAGATCCGGCATGATGCGGGAGCAATTTGCGCTGTCCATGGCGCTGGTCCTCACCCTGGGGGTACTGCCGTCCGCGGTCCGGGCGCAGACGCCCCCCCCGGCGACCACGCTGCCGCCGGCCGCCCCGCCGCCGGCGGTGATGCAGACACCCCCGTCGATGCCGCCGCGCGAGCCCCTGCCGCCGCCGCCCGGCATCCGGCCGTTCGCCACGCCTCAGGAGCTGGTGGGACGCGAGCTGGGGCTGGAGGAAGCGGTCAACATCGGGCTCGAGAACGCGCCGCTGATCGTGGCCCGCATCGGCGACTACATCGCGGCCCAGCAGCGCGTGAACCAGGCCCTGGCCCCGCTCCTGCCTCAGCTCACCGGCTCCGGCAACTACGGCCGGCTGCGCTCGCTCAGCACCGTCACCGGCGACGCCGGTTCACCAGCGACTTCGGCTCCGCGAGCGTCACCGCCTCGCAGCTCCTGTTCGACTTCGGGCGGACGTGGGCGGCCAAGGACGCGGCCAAGTCCAGCGCGGTCGCGTTCAAGGAAGTGCTCGAGTCGCAGAAGCTCGACATCTCCCAGCTCGTGAAGACGCAGTACTTCACCCTGCTGCTCTCCAAGCGCCTCGTCCAGGTGAACCTGGCCGCGCTCGACCGGGCCGAGGTCAACCTCCGCAGCGCCCAGGGCTTCTTCCAGGTGGGCACCCAGCCCAAGAGCTTCGTCACGCGGGCCGAGGTCGACGTGGCCAACGCGCGCGTCAACGTCATCCGGGCCCAGAACGCGGTGAACCTGGCCCGGGTGGCCCTGAACGCGGCCATGGGCATCGCGGTCAACGCGCCGACCGAGGTCAAGGATCTGCTCTCCTACTCGCAGTTCCCGCTCAACCGCGACGAGCTGCATCGGCGGAGGCGCTCCGGAACCGGCCCGAGTACCGGCAGGTGAAGGCGCTCGGCCGATGCCGCCGACGCCTTCGTGCGTCAGACCTTCCGGGACTTCTTCCCCAATCTCTTCGGCAGCGGCACCTACGGGGTGGCGGGCGTCACCGGGGTTCCCGACGGCCGACTCCCGGTCGACCAACGGCTTCATCGACTCCGGCAACCAGTGGAACGTGGGCCTGACGCTGAGCTGGTCGATCTTCGACGGCGGCGGCAAGATCGCCCGCTACAAGGAAGCCAAGGCGAACCTGGAGGCCCCGAAGGCGCGGGTGCGCGACACCGAGCTGCAGGTCTGGCAGAACGTCGAGCAGTCCTACCTCAACCTCGGAGAGGCCGAGGAGCGGATCGGGGCCGCCCAGAAGGCGGTGGAGTCCGCGGAGGAGAACTACCAGCTGGCCCGGGGGCGCTTCGACGCGGGCGTGGCCAACATCATCGAGCTGACCGACGCCCAGCTCGCCCTCACCCAGGCCCAGTCCGACCAGGCCCAGGCGCTCTCCGACTACCGGATCGGGATCGCGCGGCTGGAGCGGGCGCTCGGCCGGCGCTAGGAATACCGCCGCCCGCCCCCGCGTCACCCCATCATGAAGCGCCGAATCCTCTGGATCGTAGCGATCGTGGTGCTCGCGGGGGCGATCACCGGGGGCTATCTCTACACCCAGGGCGTCGGGGCCCGCCCCGCCTTCCGCACCGCCGCGGTCTCGCGGGGTCCGCTCACCTCCGCGGTGTCGGCCACCGGCACCCTCAACGCGGTGATCACGGTGCAGGTGGGCTCCCAGGTGTCCGGGCAGATCAAGGAGCTCCACGCCGACTTCAACTCGCTGGTGAAGAAGGACCAGGTCATCGCCCGCATCGATCCCGATACCTTCGAGGCCAAGGTCAACCAGACGAAGGCCCAGGTGGAGGCGGCGCGCGCCTCGGTGCTGAACCAGCAGGCGGCGGTGGAGAAGACCCGGGCGGATCTCGAGAACACCCGCGCCGCCTTCGCGGCCGCGCGCGCGCAGACCGCGAAGTCCCAGGTCGCGGTGGTCGACACCAATCGCACGCTCGGCCGCAACCGCGACCTGCGCCTGCGCGGGCTCATCGCGCAGGCCGACGAGGACACCGCGCAGGCCACCTACGACTCCGCGGTGGCCCAGCTCGAGGCCTCCAAGGCCCAGGAGCTGGCGCAGGTGTCGACGGTGCGCGCCGCGGAGGCCCAGCTGCGGGTGACCGAGGCGATGCTGAAGAACGCGGTCGCGCAGGTGGCCCAGAACGAGGCGGCCCAGCGCCAGGCCCAGGTGGACCTGGACCACACCTACATCCGCGCGCCGGTCGACGGCGTGGTGGTGGGCCGCACCGTCGACGTCGGCCAGACGGTGGCGGCGAGCCTCCAGGCCCCGACCCTGTTCACGATCGCCCAGGACCTGCGCAACATGCAGGTCGACACCAACGTCGACGAGGCCGACGTGGGGCGCGTCAAGGTGGGCCAGGCGACCAGCTTCACGGTCGACTCCTTCCCGGGCCGCACCTTCACCGGAGAGGTCGTGCAGATCCGCAAGGCGCCCCTGGTGGTGCAGAACGTCGTCACCTACGACGTGGTGGTGAGCGCCAAGAACGCGGAGCAGCGCCTGCTGCCCGGCATGACCGCCAACGTGCGCATCGTCATCGACCAGAAGGACGGCGTGCTGCAGGTGCCGAACGCGGCGCTGCGCTTCCGCCCGCCCGGCGTCGAGGCCACCGAGCGCGAGCGGCCCGCGCGGACCGGGGGGCCCGGCGGCGGAGGCGGCCGCGGCGGCGGAGGGCCCGCGGGGCGGGTGTGGGTCGTCGGCCCCGACGGCAAGCCCGCCGCGCTCGCCCTGCAGCTCGGCATCGGCGACGGGACCTACACCGAGGTGGCCCGCGGCGAGCTCAAGGAAGGCCAGCTGGTGATCGTGGGCGTCGCGGTGCCGGGCGACCGGGCCCCGGCGCAGACCGGGACCGCCCCGCGCATCCGGTTCTGAGATGGCCGACGCCCTCATCGAGACGGTGGACCTGGTCAAGGACTACCACCTGGGCTCGCGACGCATCCACGCCCTCCGGGGCGTCTCGATGACGATCGCCCCGGGCGAGTTCGTGGCGGTGATGGGCCCGTCCGGCTCCGGCAAGTCGACCTTCATGAACCTGCTCGGCTGCCTCGACACCCCGAGCGCGGGGCTCTACCGGCTCGACGGGCTCGACGTCTCGCGCATGGGCCGCGACGCGCTGGCCCACGTGCGCAACGAGAAGATCGGCTTCGTGTTCCAGACCTTCAACCTGCTGCCGCGCACCAGCGCGCTCGAGAACGTGGAGCTGCCGCTGCTCTACAGCGCGGCCCTCCCGCGCGATCGGCAGGCGCGGGCGCGCGCCAAGCTGGCCGCGGTCGGGCTCTCGGAGCGGGAGCACCACCACCCGGCCCAGCTCTCGGGCGGCCAGCAGCAGCGGGTGGCGATCGCGCGGGCCCTCATCAACAACCCGGTGCTCATCCTGGCCGACGAGCCGACCGGGGCCCTCGACTCGCGGACGAGCGTCGAGATCATGGCCCTCTTCCAGGACCTCAACCGCGAGGGCATCACCGTCGTGGTGGTGACCCACGAGGCCGACATCGCGCGCTACGCGGGGCGGACCCTGAGCTTTCGCGACGGCCACCTCACCCACGACGAGCCGGTGTCCGATCGCCTGGTCGCCCGCGAGCTGCTCGCCACCTTGCCCAGCGGAGAGGCCTCCGACGAGGAAGACGTGGAGACCGAGGTCTCGCCCACGTGAACGTCCTGGCCAGCGCGCGGATCGCGGTGCGGGCCCTGCGGGTCAACAAGATGCGCAGCGCGCTCACCATGCTCGGCATCGTGATCGGGGTGGGCGCGGTCATCACCATGGTGGCGGTGGGCGCGGGGGCCCAGGCGCGGGTGGCCGAGCAGATCCAGAGCCTCGGGGCCAACATCATCGTGATCTGGCCCGGGACCGTGAACGTCTCCGGGGTGCGGCTCGGCGCCGGGGCCCAGGCGACCCTCTCGGAGGACGACGCGTGGGCGGTCCAGCGCGACATCCCGCTCGTCGACGTGGTGGCGCCGTACGTGCGGGGCAACGCGCAGGTGGTCTACTCGAACCTCAACTGGTGGACCGGCATCCTCGGGATCACCCCCGAGTACTTCCCGGCGCGCGACTGGGAAGTGATCGAGGGCCGGATGCTCACCCAGGAAGAGGTGGACGGCGCGTCGAAGGTCGCGCTGGTCGGCCAGACCGTCGCCCGCAACCTGTTCGGCGACGAGGACCCGCTCGGCCAGGTGATCCGGATCAAGAAGGTGCCCTTCACCATCATCGGGGTGCTGGACCGCAAGGGCCAGACCACGTGGGGCCAGGACCAGGACGACCAGATCCTGATCCCCATCACCACCGCCAAGACCAAGGTGCTGGGCGGCAACCAGGCCAAGGGCCGCGCGGTGGGCGCGATCACCATCAAGGTGATCGAGGCCGATCTGATGAAGGCGGCCGAGAACGAGATCCGCGAGCTGCTGCGCCAGCGTCACCGGCTGCAGCCCCACCAGGAGGACGACTTCAATCTCCGGAACCTGGCCGAGGTGCTCCAGTCCCAGGAGGCCGCCTCCCGCGTGCTCACCATCCTGCTCGCGGCCATCGCGTCGGTCTCGCTGCTGGTGGGCGGCATCGGTATCATGAACATCATGCTGGTCTCGGTGACGGAGCGGACCCGGGAGATCGGCCTGCGCATGGCGGTGGGGGCGCGGGGCCGCGACATCCTGACCCAGTTCCTGGTGGAGGCGGTCACCCTGTCGCTCATCGGCGGCGCCATCGGCATCGGCGCCGGCCTCCTCGGCTCCTACGCCATCGCCTACTTCGCGGAGTGGCGCACCCTGCTCCAGTTCGAGGCGATCCTGATCGCCTTCGGCTTCGCGGCCGGGGTGGGCATCTTCTTCGGCTTCTACCCGGCGCGCAAGGCGGCCGGGCTCAACCCCATCGACGCCCTCCGGTACGAATGATCGCCCGCCGGCTGCTCGGTGCCGCGCTCGCCTGGGTCACGCTCTGCGCGACGGTCGAGGCCCAGACCTACTCCCCGCAGTCCGCCTCCCGCCTCGCGGTGAGCTTCACCACCGAGCGCGTGGGCAGCGGCCGGGTGCTCGTGTACGGGGAGGTGCGCAACGGGGCCAGCTCCTCGTGCGAGCGGGTGATCGTGGGCGTCGAGGGGCTCGACGAGAACGGCCGCGTGGTCAGCCGGGGTCGGGCCTTCGTCTTCGGGGTCGTCCCCTCGCGGGGCTCGAGCCCGTTCGAGGTGCGCATGTCCTCACCCGGGACCGAGAAGCGCTTCCGCGTGGAGATCGAGTCCTTCCAGTTCGTGTCCTCCTCGGGGAACTGACGCCCGCGGTCGTGCCGCGGTCCTGGTTGTGAAGAAGCGAAAGAAGCCCGCCTCACCCCGCCGCCGCCGGCGCGCGCGCCGCGGCCGGGCGCGCCGCGCCCGCGCAATCGTCCCGGCGCCCCCGGCCCCGGCCCCGCCGCCGCCCGCGGCTCCGGCGGGGCCCGGCCCGACCCAGGTCGAGCAGCGCGGGCTGCCCATCGTCACCGCGCTGGCGCGGATCGCGCGGACCGGCGATCCCCCGCGCGCGCGCCTCGAGCTGGCCATCCGCCTGCTCCTGGCCGCCTACGGCGAGAGCGACCCCGACTTCTCCGGGCTCTTCCTGACCGGCTGGGCCCGGGCCCGGCACGACAAGCAGTTTCGCCTGACCCTGGCCTGGCAGCGCGAGCAGATCCGGCTCTCCCTCGAGGAGATCCTGGTGGAGGGCGCGCGGTCCGGCGGCTTCCGCGCGAATCTGGACGCGGGCGCGGTGGCCGCGGTCATCGTGGGAGCCGCCGAGGGCTGCCTGCTGCAGGCGGTCACCGAGGGCGGGGCGGTCCCCGCCGAGCGCCTGGTGCAGACCCTCCTGACACTCGCGCTCAGCGGGCCTGACGCTCGCCCTCAGCGGGGCTTGAGCTCGATGCGGTAGCCGTCCGGGTCCTGCACGTAGAGCGAGGGGCCGCTGCCGAAGGCTCCGCGCCGCTGCACCACGTCGCCGTCCACCGTCACCCCGCGCGCGCGCAGGCTGTCCCGCACCGCGGCCAGGTCGTCGCAGCGGATCGACAGGCAGAAGTGATCGAGGCCGCCGCCCTCCGCCCGCTCGCCCGGCAGCAGGTCGATGAGCTGCTCGCCGAACCGCAGCTGCACCAGCGCGATGGGCTCGTTCACGTGGTCGAGCGTGCAGCCGAGGAGATCGATGTAGAAGCGCTGCGAGGCCGCCTGATCGCGCACCCGCAGCACCAGGTGATCGAGACCGAGCGGCTCGAACCCGCGGCTCATCGCCTGATCCCCACCGCGACCAGGCCGAGGACGCCCGCGAGCATGCTCACCCCGTTCAGGACGCTCGACAGCCGATGCAGCCGGCGTGAAGGCGAGGCTCTCGGTGGAGACCGCGCCCGCCGCGGGGGCGGCCTGGCGCAGGGCCTCGCGCGCGGCGTGGGCCGCGGGCAGGACGACCAGCCACGCGTAGAGCGTGCTGGCGAGCATCACCGCCACCAGCAGCAGCGAGAGCCAGCCTCCGGCCCGGCCGTCGCGAAGCAGCAGCCGCGCCAGCAGGGCGAGCAGCGCGAGCGCGCCGAGCCCGGCGCCGACCGCGTAGTAGCGAGGGAACACCGCGGCCACGAACCGGCCCGCCGCCTCGCGGTCGAGCGTGGTGAACGCGGCGGGCGCGACCACCGCGGCGAAGAAGCCCATCACCCCGAGCCAGCAGACGATCGCCGCGGCGGCCAGGAGCCTCATCGCGCCTACCATACCGGCGCCGCGCCCGCATCGCAAGGCGTGGCCGGGGCGCGTCGGTTGACAGCCCGGGCTCGGTCCCTCTAGCATCGGGCGCGATGCGCCTCCCCGCCGCGATGCTCCTGATCCTCTGCACGATCTTCTGCACGGGCGCCGTCGCGTGGGGGCAGTCCCCGCTCGCGGCCGAGGTTCGCGCCCTGGCCTCCCGCTATCACGAGGATCCGGCCCGGATCGACACGCTGCGCGCGGCCATGACCCGGGCCGCGGAGAGCGACCCGCAGGTGGAGAACCTGCTGGCCCTCGCCCAGATCGCGTTCCTCTACGGCGACATCCGCGCCACCACGCCGGACGAGAAGCTCGCCGCCTACGAGCAGGGCCGCCAGGCCGCGCGGCGCGCGGCGGAGATGGCGCCCGGCAACGCGCGCGCCCACTTCTGGTACGCGACCAACGCGGGCCGCTGGGGCCAGACCAAGGGCGTGGTGCGCTCGCTGTTCCTGCTCCCGGAGGTGAAGAAGGGCATGGAGACCGCGCTCGAGCTGGACCCGCGCTTCCCGCCCGCCTACGCGCTCGCGGGCACCGTCTACTACGAGGTCCCGGGCCTCTTCGGCGGCGACCTCGAGAAGTCGGAGGCGCTCTTCCGGCGCGGCCTCGAGGTGGACCCGCGCTTCACCGGGCTGCGCGTCGGCCTCGCCCGCACCCTGATCAAGCGCGGGCGGATCCCGGAGGCCCGGCGCGAGCTGCAGGCGGTGCTCGACGAGAAGGCCCCCGGCAACGTGGCGGACTGGACGCTCAAGGACGCGCCCGAGGCGCGGACGCTGCTGGCGTCGCTCGCGGGGCGCTCGTGAGCATCGGGCACACCATCCGCCGGCTCCGCCGGGAGGCGCCCGCCTGGCGCGCGACCGCGCTGGCCCTGGTGGCGGACCAGTTCCACGACCCGTTCCGCGTCCTGATCGCCTGCCTGCTCTCGCTCCGCACCAAGGACGAGACCACCGGGCCGGCGGCGGCCCGGCTCTTCGCGCTCGCCGACACCCCCGAGCGCCTGCGTCGCCTGAGCCCCCGCACCATCGAGCGGGCGATCTACCCGGTGGGCTTCTACCGGACCAAGGCGCGGGTGCTGCGCGACGTGAGCCGCGACCTGATCGAGCGCTTCGGCGGCGCGGTGCCGGACGAGATCGACGCGCTCCTCACCCTCAAGGGCGTCGGCCGCAAGACCGCCAACCTGGTGGTGACCCAGGGCTTCAACAAGCCGGGCATCTGCGTGGACGTGCACGTGCACCGGATCTCGAACCGCTGGGGCTACGTGACCACGCGCACTCCGGAGGAGACCGAGATGGCGCTCCGCCGCCGGCTCCCCCGCCGCTACTGGATCGGCTACAACGATCTGCTGGTGTCCTTCGGGCAGAACGTGTGCCTGCCCGTGTCGCCCCACTGCTCGCGCTGCCCGATCCGCGCGGGCTGCCCGCGCAAGGGCGTGCGCCGCTCCCGCTAGGCCCTCGCGGGGCGCGCGCGCCGCCTCAACCCGCGGAGCAGGGCGAGCGCGTCCCGGTCCGCGCGCGGCTCGGGATCCTTCGGCGTCTCGAGCGCCATCGGCACCCGCGCGAAGCGCCGGTCGGTCATCAGCCGCCGGAACGTCTCCACCCCGAGGTGACCCCGGCCGATCTTCTCGTGCCGGTCGAGGCCGGAGCCGAGCGGCTGCTTGGCGTCGTTGAGGTGGAAGGCGAGCACCCGCCCGAGCCCGAGCCGCCGCGCGCACTCCGCCATCGTCGCCCGGTAGCCGGCGCGCGAGCGGATGTCGTAGCCGGCCGCGAAGAGGTGGCAGGTGTCGAGGCAGATCCCCACCCGCTCCGGCTCCCGCACCGCCCCGATCACCGCGGCCAGCTCCTCGAAGCTGCGCCCGACGCTCGCCCCGCCGCCCGCGGTGTTCTCGAGGACGATCCGCACCCGCTGCCCGCGCGTGCGCTCGTGGAGCACGTCGATGGCGCGGGCCACCCGGAGCACGCCCTCCGCGAGCCCGGTCGCCCGGTGCGAGCCCGGATGGATCACCACGAAGGGCAGCCCGAGCGCCTCGGCGCGCTCCAGCTCGTCCTGGAAGACGTCCACCGCGCGATGCCACTCCGCGGGCACCGGGGTCGCCAGGTTGATCAGGTAGTTCGCGTGGGCGAAGACGACCCGGATGCCGCTCGCCTTCCAGGCCGCGCGAAACTCCCGCACCTCGCTGTCGGTGTAGGGCCGGGCGGTCCACTGCCGCTGGTTCTTGAGGAAGATCTGGACGACCGAGCAGCCCACCTCGAGCCCCCGCGTGAGCGCCAGCGGCAGGCCGCCCGCGATGGACATGTGGGCGCCCAGCCAGTCACGCGTCGAGCTGCCGGGCGACCTCATGCAGCTCGCGCTCGAGCCGGCGCAGACGGCCGCTGAGGGCCCGCCCGCGGGGCTTCTGCCGCAGCAGGCCGCCCTCGATCAGGGAGAGGAAGGCGGCCGAGATCTCCTCGGCGCCCCATCGGCCGCGCGGGTTGTACCACTTGTGCACCCAGTTGACCATGCCGAGGATCGCGAAGACCACCAGGCGCGGCGGCACGTCGCGGAACACCCCGGCCCGGATCCCCTCCGCCACGATGCGCTCCACTCCCTTGTCGTAGCGGTCCTTCTGGGCCGCGAGGGAGCGGGCGAAGCGGGCGGGCAGGTTGGCCTCCTCGCCGAAGAACACGGTGAGGAAGGACCGGTTGGCGATCACGAACCGCACGTGCTGCCGCACCACGCGCCGCAGCTGGTCCTCCGGGCCCAGGTCCGAGGCCAGCACCAGGCTCAGGTCGCGGGTGAAGGCCTCGATGGTCTCGCGCGAGATGGCCGCGAGCATCGCCTCCTTGGCCCGGAAGTGGGTGTAGAGCGAGGCCTTCGACATCCCGAGGCGGGCCGCGATGTGATCGACCGTGGAGGCGGGGTAGCCGCGCTCCCGGAAGAGGTCGGCGGCCGCGCGCAGGATCTGGGCCCGGGTCGCCTTGCGTCTCGCGTTCATGCCGCCCCAGTCTACTTGACACCCCCCGGACCCCGTGATAAAAACCGAAGAGTATAGAAACTATACTGATTGGTTTTATGTGGCCTTTCTAGAGGAGGTGCCCCCATGGAGCGTCGCGTGATCCCCGGTCAGATCGACACCGTGTTCGAGTTCGACTACTCGGTGCAGGCGGAGGACATGCGCGGCCTCTACGAGAAGGCCAAGCGCGACCAGTGGAACGCGAGCCGCGACATCGCCTGGGAGACCCCCGAGCCCTCCGACGGCCGCGTGCTCTCCGACGAGCTGGTCGACATCTACGGCAGCAAGCTCTGGTCGAGCCTCTCCGAGAAGGACCGGGTCGAGCTCAACCGGCGCATCGCGGCGTGGCGCCTCTCGGTCCTGGTCTACGGCGAGCAGGGCGCGATGCTCGCCTGCAGCCAGATGGTGAACATCGTCACCGGCACCGACGAGAAGTTCTTCCAGGCCACCCAGGTCATGGACGAGGCCCGCCACAACGAGGTGCTGGAGCGCTACATCCAGACCCGCCTCGGCGGCACGCACTACCCGATGCCGGAGAACGAGCGGGTGCTCTTCGACACGATCCTCACCGACTCCCGCTGGTACATCAAGACCATCGCGCTCCAGCTGGTGGCCGAGACCTTCGCGGTGGCCATCTTCAAGATGATGCAGGAGGCCGCCGCCGATCCCCTCCTCCGCCAGGTCTGCAGCCGGATCCTGCTGGACGAGTCGCGCCACATGGGCTTCGGCATGCTGGCCCTGCCCGACATCGTCAAGGAGGCGAGCGACGCGGAGCGCCGGGAGATGGAGGACTTCACCTGCGTGGCGCTGGAGAAGGTGCTGACCGGCTTCTTCCCCCTCGAGGCCTACCGCGACGTCGGCTTCACCCCGGCCCAGATCGAGGAGGCCAAGGCCTACCGGCGCGACGTGGCCGCCCGCAACGACTACGCGGTGTACCGGAAGTTCTTCAAGCGCGACATGCACACCTCGATGGTGAACAACCTCGCCCGCATCGGGCTCCTGACCGAGCGGGTGCGGCCGCGGCTGTCCGCCCTCGGCATCGAGCTGCCCTCGGCCGCGGCCTGACCGCGGGCGGCGCCTAGCCGCCGAACAGCTCGCGCAGCCGGCGGTCGCGGTAGTCGAAGAGGCCGCGGACGCGCCGGCCTCCTCCGAGCGCGTGGACGAGGCGCCCGAGCGCGCCGCCGGGGAGCCGGTAGGTGACCCGGTCCTCCACCCAGGTGCCGGGCGCCGCCCCCGGCTCGTCGCGCCGCGGACCCTCCACGAAGCGGTGCCGGTGCTCCCAGCGCGCGAACGGTCCCCGCAGCTGCACGTCGACGAATCGATGCGGAGGGTCGAACTCGCGGATCATCACCCGCCACGCGACCGGCAGGGCCGGGACCCGGAAGTCGAGCACCGCGCCCGCGGCGAGGCGCGACGGCGGCGGCGCGATGAAGCGCGGCCGCGCCCACGCGGGCTGGACGCGCGGGAGATTGGCCGCGTCCGCGAAGAAGTCGAACACCTCGGGGCGGGGCCGCGCCAGCCACACGCGACGCTCCAGGATATGGTCCGCCATGACGGCCGCGCTATCATAGGCGGGTGCCCGACGCCGGTCAAACGCGAGCGTACCTCGCACTCACGCTGATCTCGGCGCTCTGGGGCTCCTACCCCGCCTTCGCCAAGCTGGCCCTCGCCCACTTCCCGCCCTACGTGCTGGTGGCGCTCCGCTGCTCGCTCGCGTCCGCGTTCCTCACCGTGCTGCTCTTCCGCCGCGGCTGGGAGGAGTTCCGCGAGCTGCGCGCGGCCGACCTCCGCACCTTCGCGTTCCTCGGCTTCGTGGGCCTCTTCGTCTCCACCGGCGGCACCTACCTCGGCATCGCGCTCAGCACCGCGGCCAACGCGGCGATCCTGCAGGCCGCGACCCCGGTGATGGTGGCCCTCGGCGCCCGCTTCTACCTGGGGGAGCGCCTGCGCCGGCGCCAGTGGGCGGGAGTGGCCGCCTCGATGGCGGGGGTGCTGCTGGTCATCACCCGCGGGAGCTGGCGGGCGATCGCCCACCTCGACCTGCTGCCGGGCGACTTCATCCTGCTCGTCTCGCAGGTGGGCTGGAGCGCCTACACCATCTACGGCAAGCAGGTGCTGGCGGTGCACTCGCCCGCGGTGGCCACCACCGCCTCCTACATCCTCGGCTCCGCGATGCTGCTCCCGATGATGCTGGTGGCGGCTCCGTTCTTCCCCCGCCCCGACTTCACCTCGCAGACCGCGTGGCTGGTCGTCCTCTACCAGGCCTTCCTCGGCGCGGTCGCCCACGTGTGGTGGTACGAGGGGGTGAAGGCGGTGGGCCCGAGCCGCGCCGCGATCTTCATGAACCTGCAGCCGATCGTGGGCGTGCTGCTGGCGTGGGTGATGCTGCGCGAGGCCATCGAGTGGCCGGAGGTGGGCGGCGGCGCGCTGGTCCTGCTGGGGGTGGCCCTCACCACCCAGGCCCCGCTCCCGCCGCCCGCGTCTCCGCCTAGCCGAGCTTCTTGACCTCGGCGAGGATCTTGTCGGGATCCGGCAGCTCGCCCTTGCCGTAGCGCTCGGTGAAGCGGATCACGCCCTCCTTGTCGATGACGAAGGTGGCGCGCACGTTCGCGTTCCAGTCCGGCCAGTAGACGCCGTAGGCACGGACCGCGGAGCGCTGGATGTCGGACAGCAGCGGGTAGTGGGAGATGCCGACCGACTTCGCCCAGTTCTCGTGGCTGAACGGGCTGTCCGTGCTGATACCCATGACCTGGGTATTCGCCGCCTCGAAGTCGCGGATGCGACGGTCGAAGGCGGGCATGCAGGTGGATCAGCCCGGGGTCCAGTCGAGCGGGTAGAACAGGAGCACCACGTTCTTGCCGCGGTAGGTCTTGAGGCTCACGTCCTTGAGCCCGATCGTCTTCAGCGTGAAGTCGGGAGCGGGATCGCCCACTCCGGGTGCCTTGCCCTCGCTCATTGCGGTCATCCCTCTCTCACCCGCCCGAAGCGCGGGCGGAAGTTGGTCGCCTCTGACGCGCGGTCCTCGCCGGGGACGACCCCGCGCGCCCGCGACGGGCGCACCGGCATCGGCGGCTTGCGCCGCCCCGTCCACAGCTCGCGGCGGCGCGCCTCGAGCGGCGCGTCGCGCTCCCCCAGGTAGCCCGCCGCGGTGACCACGCGCCCGGTCTCCCACAGCCGGCGGAAGCGCTCCGGGTACGCCGCGTCCCGCAGCGCGTGGTGATCGAGGATCACCCGGCAGCCGGTCTGATCGATGATCCGCAGCAGGTGCTCGATCCCCCGGTCCACCAGCTCGGCGCCCAGCTGCGACTCGAGATAGGCGGGCGGGCCCGACAGGTAGAGCAGCGTCGGGCGCTGCCGCGCCAGGTAGGCGGCGGCCACCGCGGACAGCGGGCCCTGCACGTCGGAGGCGTGCACGAAGCGCGTGCCTTCCCGGCGGTCCTCGACGGTGAGGGCGACCACGTAGCCGAGCCCGGTGCCGTCCGGCCCGTGGCTCAGCGGCGGCGAGGCCTGCAGCACCGCGTCCACCGTCTCGAGCCGCCGGCCCTCCGCGGCGTCGGTGGGGCACGAGCCCCCGATCACGCTCCAGAACCGCTCCGCGCGCTGGGCCTGCCGGCCGGCGATGTGCCGCTTCGGATCCTTGGCCCAGACGTGCCGGCCCGCGTAGAGCCCGGGGTCGTGGCGGAAGTGGTCCTCGTGGTAGTGGCTGACGAAGATCAGCGACGCCCGCGTCGCGTAGGTCGAGATGCGATCGTTCGCGCGGCGAAGCGCCTCCCACTCCTCCTCGACGGGCGGGAGGTTGAAGCGGCTGGGGGCGAGGACCGCGCCCGGATCGATGAGGACGCGCGTCTGCCCGCACTCCACGTAGGTGGCCACCGAGCGCACCCCCAGCGAGTCGGCCGCGAGCGGGGTGACGATCATCGGGCCGTGGCTAGATGCATCGGCCGCCGTCGACCGGGAAGACGCTGCCGGTGATCATCGCCGCCTCGTCGGAGGCGAGGAAGAGGGCGGCGTTGGCCAGATCCTCCGGCTTGTTCAGCCGGCCGAGCGGCACGGTGCCGCGGTAGCGCGTCATGCCCTCCTCGTCCACCTGCTTCTTGCCCATGAAGGTGGCGAGCATCGGGGTCTCGGTGGCCACCGGGGCGATCGCGACCACGCGCGCCCCGAAGGCGGCGAACTCGAGGGCCAGGCTCGCGGCCATCACGTGCACCGCGCCCTTGGAGGCCGAGTAGCACTGCACGCCCGGCCGCGGTCTCACGCCCGAGGTCGAGCCGGTGATCAGCAGCACGCCGCCCTTCTGCTTGCGGAAGACCGGCATCAGGTGCTTGGCGGCCAGGAACACGCCCTTCACGTTCACCGCCATGATCTGGTCGAACACCGCCTCGTCCACGCTCTCGACCGGCGTCGGGAACTGGGGCACCCCCGCGTTGGCGTAGAAGACGTCGAGCCGGCCCCAGCGCGCCACCGCCTGCTGGATCGCGGCCTGGTTGTCGGCCGACTTCGACACGTCGGCCCGGATCGCGAGGGCCTGGCCCCCGCTCCGCTCGATCTGCTCCGCGGTGGCCTTCGCCGCGTCCTCCCGGACGTCCACCACCGCCACCCGCGCGCCCTCGCGGGCGAACAGCACCGCGGTCGCCTGCCCGATGCCCGAGCCCGCTCCCGTGATCAGCGCCACCTTGTTCTTGAGCCTCATGCCGGCCCTCCTTTGGGATCGCTCCCGGCTTCCTTGATGTCGACGATCGTCCCGCCGGTCGCCCGCACCAGCTCCTGCGGCGCGATGGGGAACACGCACTCGGGCAGGCCGGCCGCCGCGTAGACCAGGTCGTAGCCGAGCAGGTCGCGGTCCACGTAGACCGCGAGCGGGGTCGCGAGACCGATCGGCGGCACGCCGCCGATGGTGTAGCCGGTGGCCTGCTTCACGGTGGCCGGATCCGCGCGGCGGATCTGCCCGCCCGCCAGCTCGGCCAGGCGTCGCTCGTCCACCCGGTTGGCGCCGGAGGCCGCCACCAGGAGCGGCCGCCCGGCCGCGGTGAAGACGAGCGACTTCACGATCTGCCCCACCGTGACCCCGAGCGCCTCGGCGGCCTGCTGCGAGGTCCGCGCGTGGACCTCGAGCTCGATCACGCGGCGATCGAGCCCGTGGCCGGTGATGGCGGCCTGTACCTTCTCGACGGCGGGCTTCACGGGCCTAGAGCGCCAGCTCCGCCATCAGCTCGAGCGCCTCCGGCTGGACCGCGCCGCAGATCAGCGTGGTGATGCCGGAGCTCTTCCAGCGCGGCAGCCGCTCGCGGATGCGCTCCTTCGGCCCGCACAGCGCGACCTCGTCCACGAGCGCGTCGGGCACCGCGGCGGCCGCCTCGTCCTTCTTGCCGCCCAGGTAGAGATCCTGGATGCGCTTGGCGTCGGCCTCGTAGCCGTAGCGGCTCACCAGCTCGTTGTAGAAGTTCTTGCCGCGGGCCCCCATGCCGCCCACGTAGAGGGCGAGCCGGGGCTTGACCATGGCCCGGCACGCGGCCGCGTCGGGCCCCAGCACGATCGGCACGGTGGGCGCGACGTCGAAGCGCGCCAGCGACTTGCCCCCGCCCGCCGCCTTGAAGCCGGCCTCGAGGCTCGGGGTGAACACGCTCATGCGCTCGGGCGAGAAGAACACCGGCAGGAGGCCGTCCGCGATCTCGGCCGCGAGGGCCACGTTCCGCGGGCCGATCGCGGCCAGGTAGATCGGGATGTCGCTCCGCCCGTGCAGGATCGACTTGAGCGGCTTGCCGAGCCCGGTGGCGTCGGGACCCGCGTAGGGGATCTGGTAGTACTCGCCCTTGTGCTCGACCGGCCGCTCGCGCTTCCAGACCATCCGGACGATGTCGACGTACTCCCGCGTCTTGGCGAGCGGCTTGCCGAAGGCCACCCCGTGCCAGCCCTCCACCACCTGCGGGCCCGAGACGCCGAGGCCCAGGAGGAAGCGGCCTCCCGAGAGCTGGTCGATCGTCAGCGCGGTGGTGGCGGTGAGGGTCGGGGTGCGGGCCGGGATCTGCATGATCGCGGTGCCGACCCGGATGCGCTCGGTGCGGGCCGCGATCCAGCAGAGCGGCGAGACCGCGTCGGAGCCGTAGGCCTCCGCCGACCACACCGAGTGGAAGCCGAGCCGCTCCGCGTGCTGGACCAGCGAGAGGTCGATGCCGAGCTGGGAGCGCGAGTAGCCGATGTTCAGTCCGAGTCGCATCCTGCCCTCCGATCAGAGCCGCGCGAGAGCGGCGATGGCCAGTGGACGTCGCGCGCCGCGCGGGCCGCTCCACCGGTGCTCCCGGAGCCGGATCCGGCCCCGCCGGACCACGACGCCCTCCTGCTCGAGCAGCACGCGCTGGGTCAGCATGCTGCCCACGTTCGCCCGCAGGCTGATACCGCCCTGCGCGTTCACCACCCGGTGCCACGGCAGGTGCGCCGGCACGTGCTTCATCGCCTGCCCCACCGCGCGCGCCGCCCGCGGGTACCCGAGCAGCGCCGCGATCTGGCCGTAGGTCGCCACCTGCCCCCTCGGGATGCGCTCGACCAGCCGGTAGACCGCCGCGTGGAACCGCTTCATGTCCGTTCCAGGCCGAACTGCAGCTCGTACAGTCGTGAGTAGAGCCCTCCGAGGGCCAGCAGCTCCGCGTGACGCCCCGCCTCCCGGATCTGTCCGCGGTGCAGCACGAGGATCCGATCCGCGCGCTGGATCGTCGACAGCCGGTGGGCGATGACGAGGCTCGTCCTCCCCTCCACCAGGCGCGCGATCCCGACGCGCACCAGCGCTTCCGATTCCGGGTCGATGCTCGACGTCGCCTCGTCCAGGGCGAGAACGCGAGGATTATAGATGATGGCGCGGGCGATGGCCAGCAGCTGGCGCTGGCCCTGCGACAGGTTGAGGCCGCGCTCGCGCAGCTCCTCGTGGAGTCCGCGCGGCAGCGTGGCCACGAACCGGTCCGCGCTCGCCGCCGCGAGCGCCCGCTCCACCGCGGCCCGATCGACCACCCCGTCGCCGGCCAGGCGCAGGTTGTCCTCCACCGTCCCCGAGAAGAGGAACACCTCCTGCGGGATCAGCCCGACGTGGCGGCGCAGCGTGCGCAGGTTCCACTCGCGCACGTCCACCCCGTCGACCAGCACCTGGCCCCGGGTGACGTCGTAGGCGCGGGTGAGGAGCCGGGCGATGGTGGTCTTGCCCTCGCCGGTCGGGCCCACCAGCGCCACCTGCTCGCCGGGGGCCATCCGGAACGAGCAGTCGCGCAGCACCCACTGCTCGCCCTCGTAGGCGAACCACACGTTGCGGAGCTCGACGGCCGGCGTGTCCCCCGTGGTCGCGCGCGGGGCCGGCGCGCCGGGAGCCGGCGGGAGCGACGGGGGGCTCGTGATCGTCGGCCGGCTGTCGAGGAGCCCGAAGACGCGCTCGGCCGACACCGTCGCCGCCTGCATCACGGTGTACTTGGCCCCGAGGTCGCGGATCGGGAGGAAGAACCGCCCGGTGTACTCGAGGAAGGCGACCAGCCCGCCGAAGGTGAGCGCGCCGGTGACCACCTGCCCGCCGCCGTACCAGAGGAGCAGGGCCACCGCGGCGGCGCCCAGCGCCTCGACCGTCGCGTAGAGCGAGGCGTCGTAGAAGGTGGAGCGGAACTGCCCGCGGCGCAGCGCGCCCGACAGCTCGCCGAACATCTGGCGCTCGCGCGCCTCGCGCGCGAAGAGCTGGATCACGCTCATGCCCTGGAGCGACTCCTGGAGGAAGGCGTTCATCCGGGCGAGGCGGGTGCGCACCACCCGATAGCTGTCGCGGGCCCGGAGCCGGAAGTAGCCGGCCGCGATCACGAGCACCGGGACCAGCGCGAAGGTGACGAGGGCGAGCTTCCAGTTCATCCCGAGCATGATGACCACCACCCCGGTGAGGGTCACCACGTCCCCCAGGAGCGAGACGAGCCCGCTCGTGAACAGCTCCTGGATCGCCTCCCCGTCGTTGAGGAGCCGGGTCATCAGGCGGCCGACCGGGCTCCGGTCGTAGAAGCGGGCGTCCTGCCGCTGGAGGTGCTCGAACAGGGCCGCGCGGAGATCGTGGATCACCCGCTGCCCGGTGAGCTGGGTGAGGTAGGCCTGGAGCGGCCCGCAGCACGTAGAGCCCGACGAGCAGGAGCAGGAAGAGCAGGGCCACCCGGCCCAGCCCGGCCCAGTCGCGGCGGAGGATGTGCTCGTCGATCGCGATCTTGACCAGGTACGGCTGGGCCAGCTCGATGAGCGACACCGCCGGGAACAGGGCGCACGTGACCAGGACGAGCCGGATGTGCGGCCGCGTGAACGACCACACGCGCCGCATGACGCGCGCGTCGTAGGCCCGGCCGAGGATCTCGTCTTCCGGCTCGTGGTCACGCATTGGCGAGCTCGTCCTCCAGCTGCTGCACGCGCCAGAGGCGCGCGTAGAGGCCGCCCGCGGCCACCAGCTCGGCGTGGCGCCCCTCCTCCACCACGCGCCCCTCGTCGAGCACCACGATCCGGTCCGCCTCGGCCGCGGCCTTGAGCCGGTGGGTCATGAGCAGCGTGGTGCGCCCGCTCGCCGCCGCGCGGAGCGCCCGGGTGATCTCCCACTCCTTGGCCGCGTCCACCGAGGCGAGCACGTCGTCGAGGACCAGGAACGGCGGGTCCGCGACCAGCGCGCGCGCCAGCGCCACCCGCTGGCGCTGGCCGCCGGACAGGGTGAGGCCGCGCTCGCCGACCACCGTGTCCCAGCCCGCGGGCAGCGCGCCCAGGTCGTCGGCCAGGCCCGCGGTGCGCGCCACCTCCTCGAGCCGCTCGGGCGAGGCGTGCTCGTCGGCCAGCCGCACGTTGTCGCGGAGCGGACGGGAGAAGAGGAAGGACTCCTGCGGCACGTATCCCACCGAGCGGCGCAGCGGCCCGAGCGGCAGGTCGAGCACGTCGCGGCCGCCGATCCACACCGTGCCGCGCGGCGGCTCGTAGAGCCGGCAGAGCAGCGTGCCGAGGGTCGACTTGCCGCTCCCGGTGGGCCCCACCACCGCCACCACCGAGCCCGCCGGCACCACGAACGACACGTCCCGCAGCGCGGGGCCGCGATCGTCGTACGCGAACGTGAGGTGCTTGAACTCGACCGGGCCGTTGGGCAGGAGCGCAGGCTCGGGTTCGCTGCCCGGCTGGGAGGTTGGGAGGTTGCTCTGGCGCGTTTTTCTTCATCTGCGGGGGCCCAGAAATGGCCCCCGCACTCCCCCAATCCGCGGACGACCCTGGTGCGCCGGATAAACCACCCAAGCTCTCATGCGGGCGCGCATCCAGAATCTCAGTCACCCGCTGCATCGCGGCCAGCCCCCGCTGGATGCTGGCCAGGGTCCAGCCGAGGGCGATGGTGGGCCAGGCGAGCTGGGCCAGGTAGCCGTTGAAGGCCACGAACGAGCCGAGGGAGATGCGGCCGTCCACCACCGCCTTGCCGCCCAGCCAGAGGACGATCAGGGCGCCGACCCCGGAGACGAGCCCCATCAGCGGCCACGACACCGACTGGATCCGCGCGAGGGCGAGGTTGCGGCGTCCGGTACTCCGCGTTGAGCCGCGCGAACTCGGCGATCTCCCGCTCCTCCATGGTGTACGCGCGCACCACCGCCATGCCGGTGAGGTTCTCCTGGGCCTTGGCCGAGAGCGCGCCCAGCTGCTCCTGCACCGCGGTGGAGCGCACCTCCACGTCGTGGTGGAAGCGCTTGGCGATCACCACCAGGCCCGGGAAACGGAGCCATCGCGAACAGGGTGAGCCACGGGTCGATCACCCACATGGCGCCGAGCGTGCCCGCGAACGCGAACACGGTGCCGATCAGCATCACGCTGCCGAAGCCGGCCAGCGCCCGCAGGGCCGAGATGTCGTTGGAGGCGCGCGACATCAGGTCGCCGGTGCGATGGAGGTGGTAGAACGCGGGCGGCAGGGTCAGCAGCCGCGCGTAGAGCGCGGTGCGGAGGTCGTGCTCGACCCACTGTCCCGCGCCCAGCATCGCGAAGCGCGACCCGAGCCGGGCGATCCCGTGAGCCGCGGCCAGGAGCAGGATGAGGAGCACGAAGGGACCGAGGTGGGCGGCGGCCCCGTCGCGCTCGAGGGCGTCCACCGCGCGCTTCACGGTCCACGGGATGCTGACCGCCATGCTCGTCGCGACGAGGAGACACGCGGCCCCGCCCAGGTAGCGCAGGCGATAGCGGAGCAGAAACGGCAGGAGACGCTTGAACGAGGACACCGGGTCAGTATAGAACAGCGCCGGGCGGCGGACCGCCCGGCGGGCCTGCGGCTAGCCGGCGGGAGCGGCCGGCGCGCCGTCGCGATACGGACGGAGCGCGGCGTAGATCGCGAACACGGTCGGCACCGCCACCTGGTGGCGCTCGGCGAGCCGCACCACGTGGCCGTGCAGGGCCTCCAGCTCGAGCCGCTTGCCGTGGGTCAGGTCGTGGTGCAGCGAGGAGTAGGCGTTCGGGGCCACCGCGTCGAGGAACTTCATGCCCTGATCGAGCAGACCGTCGTCCACCGGAGCTCCCGCCGCGCGCCCGACCGCGACGATCTCGCCCACGATCCGCCGGTACAGCTCGCGCACCTCGGGCAGCGCCCGCAGCACCCCGGCCGGGCAGCGGGTGAGCGCGGTCATGCCCGCGTGGGTGGTGAGGAACACGTACTTGTCCCAGAGCGCCCGCTCGACGTCCGGCACCAGCTCGGTGGGAATCTCCGCCTTGCGGAAGGCGGCGAGGAAGGCGCGCGCCCGCTCGGTCTCCCGCCCGTCCATCTCCCCGAAGGTCATGTGCCCGCCGAAGGTGTGGCGGATGACGCCGGGCGCCTCGATGGTCGCGAAGACCCGCACCGCGCCGCCCAGGACGTGGCCCGCGCCCAGCACCCGGCCGAGCTTCTCCTCGTTGTCCACCCCGTTCTGGATCGAGAGCACGCCGGTCCGGGGCCCGACCACCGGCCCGATCAGGGCCGCGGCCTCCTCGGTGTCGAAGGACTTCACGCAGAAGAGCACCAGGTCCGCGGGCGGGCCGCCGTCGAGCCGCTCCACCGCGGGAGCCCGGACCGTCCACTCCCCTTCGATCGCGGATCGGATCTGCAGGCCGCTCGCGGCGATCGCGGCCCGGTGCGCTCCGCGCGCCACGAAGGTCACGTCCTCGCCCGCCCGCGCGAGCTTCGCGCCGAAGTATCCGCCGGTGCCGCCCGAGCCCATCACCACGATGCGCATGCGCGTCATGCTGCGAGAGGCCGGCCGGGTTGTCAAGCAGCGCCGTGCTATTCTCGGACTTCGTGAGCGATGACTTCCGCGCGGTGGCGGTCGACGCGGCCCGACGGGCCGGCGCCTTTCTCCGCTCCCGCTTCGGGACCCGGCCCTCGATCAGCTACAAGGGCAGCCCCACCAACCTGGTCACCGAGATGGACCGCGGCGCGGAGACGATCATCGTGGAGGCGATCCGCGCGCGCTTCCCGGACCACGCGATCCTGGCCGAGGAGAGCGGCGCGCTGCCCGGCGCCCCCGCGCACCGCTGGATCGTGGACCCGCTCGACGGCACCACCAACTACGCGCACGGCCTGCCCATCTACGGGGTGTCGATCGGCCTCGAGGTCGAGGGCGCGCTCGCGGTGGGCGTGGTCTACGATCCGAGCCGCGAGGAGTGCTTCGTGGCCGAGCGCGGGCGCGGCGCCACCCTCAACGACGCGCCGATCCGGGTCTCCACCGACGCCCCGCATGGCCGAGAGCCTCCTCGGCACCAGCTACCCCAACGACATCCGCGGGGCGCCGCGCGACAACCTCGCCGAGCACGGCGCGCTCATGTTCCGCTGCCACAGCGTGCGCTCCATCGGCTCCGCGGTGCTCGGGCTGGCCGCGGTGGCCGCCGGCCGGCTCGACGGCTACTGGGAGCAGCGGCTCGGGGCCTGGGACGTGGCCGCGGGCGCGCTCCTGATCCGCGAGGCGGGCGGCACCGTCACGTCGGTGTACGGCGGGCCGCTCGACCTGGATGCCCCGTCCATCACCGCCTCGAACGGCGCCATCCAGTCCGAGATCATCCAAGCCCTCAAGGAGGTCGCGTCCACCCGATGAGCGATGCCCCGACACCCCGGCCGGTACACGTGCGGACGATTCGCGTGGAGATCGCCCAGGCCGGGCCCCACGAGCTCGACGTCACCGCGACCCTGGTCGACGAGCGGCCCGCGGACAACCCGAAGTGGTTCGGCTCCGACCCGCCGCCGGTGATCCACGACATGCGGCTCGGGCTCCGCGTGCGCCATCCGGACCTGGTGGTCACCGAGGTGCGGAGCGAGATGGCGTCGCACCCGTACACCATCTGCCCCGAGGCGCTGCCGCCGCTGCAGCAGCTGGTCGGGCTCTCCATCGCGCGGGGCTTCACCCGCGAGGTCAACGAGCGCTTCGGCCGGCAGCGCGGCTGCGCCCACTTCACCGCGCTGATCCACGCGATGGCCCCCGCGGTGCGGCAGGGCGCGGGCGTCGCGTTCCCGGAGCAGGAGCGCCCGGCCGCGGGCGATCCGTGGTTCGTCAACACCTGCCAGGCCTGGCGCGAGGAGGGGCCGCTGCACCAGCTGATCCGGGCCGGCGACGAGGCGGGGCTGCGCGCGCTCTCCGCCTTCCCGCCCGACCCGGAGGCGACGCGCTAGAGGCCCGGCACCGGATAGCGCCGGCCGCCCACCACCAGGGCCGCGGGCCGCGACCCGTCGCCCGGCTCGACCTGCTGCAGGAGCTGGTAGGCCGCGGCGCGGTCGAGCCGCGCGGCGAAGCGCCCGTCCTTCACGCGACAGCGCGGGATGCCGCGGTCGTCCACCGTGAGCGTGTCGACCGCGAGCGGCTCGCGCCCGAGATCGTTGCGGGTGACGGTGAGACCGTCGCCCTCGCGCTCGACCCGCACGATCACGAACGGGGCGTCCTCCACCTCGACCGGAACCCGCACCGGGCCGATCTGCAGGTAGTGACCCTGGTCGTCCACCCGGAGATTCTCGCGCAGGTTGACCAGGATGCCGGCGTGCGTCACCTCCGCGTCGTCGTGGAACCACGCGCCGTCGCGGTCGATGCGCAGGCGGGGCAGCGTCCAGGTCGACGGGTCGGGCGCGGGCGGATCGGTCACGGGAAGCTCACCGCGCAGAAGGTCACCGCGCCCTCGGGATCGGGCCACTGGCGATACTCGATCAGACGCCCCGGCGCCTCCGGCAGGACCCGGAGCAGCGAGTAGATCGGCGAGAGGCCGCAGATGCGCCGCGCGTCGCGGTCGGCCGCCACCCGGTCGAAGAAGCCGCGGGCGTCGCCGGCCACCACCGACTCGAGCATCGCCCGGTCCTCGCGCTCGACGATCGCCAGGGATGCCTCCGTGTTCGGATCGGGATCGCCGAAGCGCGGGCCGACGTGGGCCAGGTCCACGCCCGCCACCAGGCAGACGCGACGGGACGAGGCCGCCACCGTCTCCCGGAGGGCGTCGAGGAAGCGAGGCACGCGCGGGTCGGCCTCGGGCTCGGTGCCGGCCCACACCGCCTCGTGCAGGTACGAGGCGAGCACCGGGAGGATGGTGAACGGCCGGCGGCCGCCCAGCAGGGACTGGAGCATGACCGCCTGGAACTCGATGGAGTGCTCGGCGCGATGCGCCGGCTCGGAGGCGAGCAGATCCTGGCCGGCCCGCCGGGCGAGGGCCTCGTAGAAGTCCCG
Organism: uncultured Candidatus Rokubacteria bacterium; assembly: GCA_963841755.1. Classification (GTDB taxonomy): domain Bacteria; phylum Methylomirabilota; class Methylomirabilia; order Rokubacteriales; family CSP1-6; genus CAMLFJ01. The sequence goes on along the minus strand of CAWJDX010000011.1, from coordinate 216,509 downwards.
GTCGGCGCCGACGGGGCCGAGCGGGGTGTCGTACGGCTTGAGGGTGACCGCGAACGGGTCGGACATCCCGGCGTGGCAGGTGCCCAGGATGACGTAGAGATCGGCATCCGACCGATCGAGCACTTCCTGATACGCGGAGCCGTAAGTTGGGCCCCCGCGGTGAAAATCGATGTGAGGAGCGATCAGGGCCGAGAGGGTCCCCGCGCGCGTCGGCCGGACCCGGTCGGGGGCGAAGAAGCCGGCGATCTGCTCGCGCAGCGCCGCCGCCTCACCCGCGTAGGCGCCGCCCGCGTGGGCCGCGGGCCGCACCGCGCTCTGCCGGAAGGCGTCGTCGGTCGCGCGGCGCCGCGCCCGGAACCGCTCGCTGTCGAGGAAGCCCGCGTCGTCGAGCCGCTCGACCAGCGCGGCGATCTGCTCGACCGAGGGCGCCTCGCCGTGACGTCGCCGCAGGATCTCGCGGATCGCCTCCACCGGGTGCTCGCCGTCGAAGAGGGAGACCAGGTCGAGCAGGGGCCCGGGCAGCACCGCGATCTGGTCGGTGAAGCCGGCGGGATCCCGCAGCGCGATGCAGCGCTGCCCTTCGTGCTCGACCGGAAAGGCCTCGACAGCCCGCAGGCGCGGATTGCCGGCGGGGCTCACTCGGCTTCGAGGTAGTTGAGCGCGGACGCGACGTAGATCCGGGCCGCCTCGACGACCTGGTCCGCGGCGACGAACTCGTCGACCTGGTGCGGGATCAGGCGGTCACCGGGCCCGCAGGTGACGATCGGGATGCCGAGCTGCATCCGGAGGATCGTGCCGTCGGTGGAGCCGGGCACGCCGCCGTACCGCGCGGCCCGGCGCGTGGCCTGCTTCACGCCGCGGGCCATCGCCTCCACCAGGGCCTCGGAGCGATCGACCTTGGTGGCGAGGCGGAACGCGTTGACCGGCTCCCACTCCACCTTGATCCCCGGCTGGGCGGCCGCGGCGTCGCGGCAGATCGCCTCCAGCTCGGCGCGGATGCCGTCGTCGCCGATGCCCGGCGTGAGGCGGATGTCGAACGTCGTCTCGGCCACCGCGGGGATCACGTTGGACTGCGGGACTCCGACCCGGGGCGGCGGGCCCTGGATGATGGTCGGCGTCACGGTGGGCGGCCGCAGATAGCGGCTCTTCTCGCAGGCCTTCCGCAGCCGCCGCTCGAGGCCGGGGGCGGCGGCCAGCAGCCGGCCGAGGCACGCGATGGGATTGATGCCCGCCTCGGGCATGGCCCCGTGGGCCATCTTGCCGCGCACCCGGAACCGCGCCCAGACCACCCCGCGCTGCTCGAGGCAGAGCTCGTTCTCCTCGGGCTCGCAGATGATGGCGGCGTCCAGCTCGCGGCCGACCGCGGTCTCGCAGAGGTGGCGCACGCCGATCATGCCGTCCTCCTCGTCGACGAGCGCGCCCACCACGAGCTTGCCCCGCAGGCCGACCCCGGCCCGCTTGAACGCGGCGGCCGCCACCATCGCGGCGGCCAGGCCGCTCTTCATGTCCGCGGTGCCGCGCCCGTAGATCCGCCCGTCGACCAGGTCGGCGCCGAACGGGGGATGCGACCACTCGGCCGGATCCCCCTCGGTCACCACGTCGGTGTGCCCTTCGAGGAGCAGGCTCTTCTGGCCGGGTCGCTTCTCGCCGAGGGAGCCGATCACGTTCGGACGGCCGGGAGCGACCGGCTGGATCTCGACCTCGAAGCCCTCGCGGCGGAGCCACGACTCCACGAAGTCGGCGACCCGCGCCTCGGTCGCCTCGGGGTCGCCGGGACGATACACGCTGGGGATCCGGACGAGGGCGCGGGTGAGCTCGACCACCTCGTCCGCGTCGACCTTGCGGAGGACCTGCGACAGCGCGGTCACAGCGGGAGCGGGCTATTCCAGCGGGAACGAGAGGATGATGGCGTCGAGGCGGATGACGCGATGCTCTTCACCCGAGATGTAGAAGTAGTGCCCTTCCACTTCCTCGGGGTTCTCCTCGAAGGCCACCACCGAGCGGACCGGCGGCATGTCGCGGAAGGCATTGGCCCCCTCGTCGAAGCCGTCGCCACGGCCCACCACCTCGCCGTAACGGATCGGCGACCCCTTGGGGCAGTGCACGCGCACGTCCGCCGGGGGCTCGGCCATGAGTCGGACGAGGAGGTTGATGCCGTAGACCTGGAACTGAATGTCGGGCATGGGACCCTCTGATGGTGGATTTCTTCGATCATACCACAACCGCTGGTTCCCGAATTCGGCGGAGGGCCCGGTCGTCGGCGGAGCGCTCGGCGGTCAGGGCGCGATGCCGGGCAGGGCGCCCTGCTCGCCGTGGCGCTCGATGCCCTCCAGCTTGCCCTCGAGCCGGCCCAGGCCGGAGGCGGCGTCGTCGTACTTGTTGCGGGCGTTGGTGAGATGCCGGCCCACCACGTCGAACGCCTCGCGGAACTTGTCGAGATCCCCGCGCAGGCGGCCGAGCCGCGCCTGGATCTCCTGGGCGTCGCGCTCGATCCGCAGCCCGCGCAGCCCCAGGACGATGACCCGCAGGTAGGCGTAGAAGGTGTTGGGCGAGACCGGCACCACCCGCCGGGCCAGCGCGTAGGCGGCGGGCGAATCCTCCTCGCTGTCGTCCCGGACGATGATCTCGTAGTAGATGTTCTCGGCCGGGATGTACATGAGGGCGAAGTCGAAGGTGCCCTCGTCCGGCAGGATGTACTTCTTGGCGATCTCGTCGACCCGGTTCTTGACGTCGCGCAGGAACGCGCGCCGCAGCGGGCCGCGCTTGTCCTCGTCGGTCTCCTCGAGGACGCGCCGGAAGTTCTCCAGGGGGAACTTGGCGTCGACCGGGACGATCCGCTCGCCGATGCGGATGGCCGCGTCGACCCGGTCCCCGGTGGCGAACGCGTGCTGCAGCGAGTACTGCTCCCGCGGGAGCATCTGGGCGAGGAGGTTCTCGAGGAGCGTCTCCCCCACCCCGCCCCGGATCTTGGGCGACTTGAGCAGCTGCTCGAGGCCCGCGATGTCCCGCCCCACGTCGAAGACGCGCTGGGTCACCTCGCCGAGCTTCCCGAGGCTCCCCTGCACCGCGCCCACCACCTGGCCCACGTGCTGGAGCTGCTGCTGGACGCCGCTGCCGACCTGGCCCATCTGCTGGGTCATGTGGCTCGCGAACTGGTGCAGCTCCTCCTTCACGGTGGCGAGCGTCTCGCTCCGCGCCTGGTGCGCCTCCGCCCGCGCGGTCTGGATGTCGCGCTGGAGCAGGAGCAGCGCCTGGTCCGGCTGCTGCCGGGCCGTCTCGAGCGCGCCGAGCCGCGCCACCGCGCGCCAGAGGGCCCACGCGGTCACCCCGAGCAGCAGCGCGAGGGCCGCCACCACGACCCACACCCACCCCGCGGTCACCGCGCCGCGCTCCGTCGGCCGCGCCAGTGGCGGCACACCGGCCGCAGCCGGCACGGGGCGCACACGATCGCGTCGCGGCGGTCGAGGCACTGGCCGGACATCCGGGTGTGGCAGAGCGAGAAGTCGTACTTCACCGGATCGGCCGGGTCGAGCAGGCGCAGCCCGCTCGTGATCTCCTCCGTCATCTTCCAGTTCCGGCTGCGCCGCCGGGTGAGACCGAGCGACCGGGCCATGTTCTCGATGTGGGTGTCCACCGGGATCAGGAGCGCGGCGGGCGGGATCTCGGTCCAGAGCCCGAAGTCGGGCGCCTCCCGCCGCACCATCCACCGGAGAAAGAGCAGCATCCGCTTGCACGCGCCGCCGGTGGACGGGCGCGGGAACCAGTGACGGTACCCGTACGAGAGCCGGTTGCGCGGAAAGACCGCGGAGAGATCCTGGGTCAGGAAGGCGTCGACGAAGCGCTCCAGGGCCGGGCCCACGTGGGCGTCGCCGGGCGAGAAGCCGGCGCGGAACGCGGCGCCGAGCGAGCCGTGCCGGATCAGGACCCGCTGGGTGGCGAGGCAGAACGCGGCGAGATCGCGCGGACGGTTGAACCGGTAGCGGAAGTCCTCGAAGCGCGCCGCGTGCTTGGCCGGATCGAAGCCCAGCACGAAGCGCGCGGGCGACTCTCCCATGCGGGCGAGCGCCCAGTCGACCCAGGGGCCGAACAGATCCACGCGCCCGTAGGCCATGCACGAGGCCAGCAGCGCGACGACCTCGCGATCGGCGCGCTCGGGGTAGCGAAGGGGAAAGCGGATCGCGTCCAGGTCGGCGCGGGCGGCCCAGTCGAACTCGCGGTAGAGCCGCTCGAGCGGCTCCTGGAGCCGGGGCGTTGCAGTCATCTTCGGCGCTGATTCTAGCACGGTCCCTTGTCCCGGCCCGGCGCCCGCTGCTATCATCGCGCGCCGCGCACGCGGCGGGAAGGACGAGCGCATGCTGAAGGTCGGGAATCGTGGGGATGGGCGTGATCGGCCACCGCGTCGCGGACGCGCTGACGCGGGGCATTCCCGGCACCACGCTGGTGGGCGTCAGCGTGCGCCAGCCCGCCACCGCGACGGGCTACCCGGTGCTGGCCCTCGACGAGCTGATCGAGCGGGCCGACCTGATCGTGGAGGCGGCGACCCAGGCCGCGCTCCGCGAGTTCGGGCCCGCGGTGCTCTCGGCGGGCAAGCACCTGATGGTCCTCTCGGTGGGCGCCCTGGTCGGCGTGCTCGACGGGTGGGCCGCGCTGGCCGAGAAGCACGGGTGTCGCATCCTGGTGCCCTCCGGCGCGATCGCGGGCCTCGACGGCGTCAAGGGCGCGCGGGAAGGCGCGATCACCGCGGTCACCATGGAGACCCGCAAGCCGCCGCGCGGCCTCGCGGGGGCGCCCTACATCGAGCAGCAGCGCATCGATCTCGACCGCATCACCACCGAGACGCTCGTCTTCGAGGGGCCCGCGACCGAGGCGGTCCGCGGCTTCCCGGCCAACGTCAACGTGGTGGCCGCGCTCTCCCTGGCCGGCATCGGCCCCGAGCGCACCCGGATCAAGATCTACGCGGTGCCCGGTCAGGCTCGGAACCAGCACCGGATCACGGTGGAGGGCGAATTCGGGACCCTCCGCATCGAGGTGGAGAACGTGCCCTCGGAGAACCCACGGACCGGCCGGCTCTCCTACCTATCCGCGATCGCGATGCTGCGCGAGCTGGGCGCCGCGGTGCAGGTGGGTAACTGAGCCCGAGGAGGGACCCGCATGCTCAAGGAGTTCAAGGAATTCGCGATCAAGGGCAACATGGTGGACATGGCGGTCGGCATCATCATCGGCGCCGCCTTCGGGACGGTGGTCACCTCGCTGGTCAACGATCTCCTCATGCCCGTCATCTCGGGGCTCATCGGCACACCGGACTTCAGCAACCTGTTCGCGGTCCTGCGCAACCCGACCGGCGCCGCCTTCACGTCGGTCAAGGCCGCGCGCGACGCGGGCGCGGTGGTGCTGGCGTTCGGGCTCTTCCTGAACGCGATCATCGCGTTCCTGGCCGTCGCGGTGGCCCTCTTCTTCCTCGTGAAGGTCGTCAACCGGCTGCGGCGACAGGAAGAGGCCGCGCCCGCCGCCCCGCCCGCGCCCTCCGCAGAGGTCACGCTGCTGGCCGAGATCCGCGACCTGCTGCGTCGGCGGTGAGACGGGCCTCGCGGCGCGCCCGGGTCGCCGCCCTGCTGCTGGCGGCGGCCGGGGCGGGCTGCGAGTACTTCCGGGACAGCCCGGAGCAGGATCTGGCCAACCGGCGCTGGCGGGAGTGCACGTCGGGGCTCCGCGACGTCCAGCTCCAGCGGGTGGACGTGGACGGCCGGATCCGGTTCACCTACGTGGCGATGAACGAGCGCGACGCGGCGCTCGCGTGCCTGGCTGCGGCGGCGCGATCCGAGCGCGCGCTGCCGGAGCCGGTCGCGAGCGCCCAGGCGGGAAAGTAGCGGCGGCGGGCCCGGCGGGGGCCCGCCGCTCCCCTCGACCCTACTCCAGCCCCTGCGCCTCCAGGTAGCGCTCGGCCTCGAGCGCCGCCATGCAGCCGGTGCCCGCGGCGGTGACCGCCTGCCGGTACGTGAAGTCGGCCACGTCGCCGGCCGCGAACACGCCCGGCACCGAGGTCTGGGTGGTCCCGGGGACCACCTTGATGTACTCGTTGGGGTGCAGGTCGACCTGGCCCTTGACGAGCGCGGTGTTGGGCTGGTGCCCGATGGCCACGAAGAGCCCGTCCACCTGGGACTCCGAGGCCGCGCCGGTCTTGATGTTCCGGAGCTTGACCGTCGTCACCTTGCCCGCGGACGGATCCAGGACGTCCTCCACCACCGTGTTCCAGACGAACGTGATCTTCGGGTTCTTGAACGCCCGCTCCTGCATGATCTTGGACCCGCGCAGCGCCTCGCGGCGGTGCACGAGATCGACCTTGCGGCCGAGCCGCGAGAGGTAGAGGGCCTCCTCGAGCGCCGAGTCCCCGCCCCCGACCACCATGATGTTCTGGTCCTTGAAGAAGAACCCGTCGCAGGTGGCGCAGGTCGAGACCCCGCGGCCCATGAGCTTGGACTCGTTGGGGAGGCCCAGGAGCTTGGCGGACGCGCCGGTCGCGAGGATGACGGTGTGCGCCTCGATGGTGACGTCGCCCCCGGTGACCGTGAAGGGCCGCTTGCGGAAGTCGACCTCGGTCACGTCGTCGGCGATCATCTCGGTGCCGAAGCGCTCGGCCTGCTTCTGGAACGTCTCCATCAGCGGAGGTCCGTCGATGCCCTCGACGAAGCCCGGATAGTTCTCGACCAGGGTGGTCAGCATGAGCTGGCCGCCCGGCTGGATGCCGGTGAACATGACCGGGGACAGGTTGGCGCGCGCCGCGTAGATGGCCGCGGTGTAGCCGGACGGTCCCGATCCGATGATGACGACCTTGCGTGTCGTGGCCACGTTGAACCTCCTCCTGGGTGCCTTCTCCTCGCGCCTGTTTAGATGGGACGGGAGGGCTACGGGATGCGGAGAATGGCCCGGAGCTCCGCGAGGTCGCGGATCTCGAAGTCGGGCGGCTGGATGTCCTTGGGTAGCTCGGCTCGCGTCGCGATTGATCCACGTGGAGGCCATGCCCACCGCCCGGGCCCCCATCACGTCGATGTCGGCCCGGTCCCCCACGAACAGGGCCTCGGACGGGCGGAGACCCATCCGTTCGAGCGCGGTCTCGAAGATGACCGGCTTCGGCTTGCGCCACCCGACCTCGTCGGAGATGACGATGGTCTCGAAGAGCGGGGCGAGGCCCTCGCGCTCGAGGATGGCCAGGCAGGTCGGCGAGTAGTCGAAGTTCGACACCACCGCGAGACGATAGTGCCGCCGCATCTCGGTCAGCAGCGCCACGTGATGGGACGGGCACTCCACCACCTTGGAGAGCTCCCGCATGTGGGTGGCGAGCAGGATGTCGCGCGCCTCGGCGGGCACCCGGTCCGGGTCGAGCCCGAGCCGGCCGAAGAGCATGCCGAACCGCTCCGGCGCGCCGACCTCGCGGTGGTCCTCCGCGCGGATGCGCTCGGCCTCCTGCCAGCTCCAGAACAGCGCGGCCACGAAGGGCGCCAGCTCCACGTCCGGAGCGAACCGCCGGAACTCCGCGTGGAGGTGCCCGGCGGTGCTGCGGATCGTCTTGCCGTTGACCTGGATCTCGGGCAGCCGCTCGCGGTGGAAGAGCACGAGCGTGTCGAAGAGGTCGAAGAGCACCGCGCGGTACTTCACGCGAGCGGCTTCCGCTGGGCGAAGCCCTCGTCCATCCCGTGCCAGAACTCCACCGCGGCCTCGCCGTGGCGCCAGCACAGGTTGACGACGCGCCCGCGGTGCTCGTCCGGTCCCCGGCCCGGGAAGTCGACCAGCCCGGTCTCGAGATCCTTGATCACCCCGCCGAGGGCCTGGATCTCCTGGATGACCTGGCGCACCTCGATGCCGAGGCCGTCCAGGCGCTCCGCGCGCGCCTTCCAGTCGCTCGCGTCGCTCCGCTCGCCGCCCGCCGCGGTCACCCGGGCGCGGTCCTCGCGCAGGCGCTCCTGCAGGGCGACCGCCTGGCGGTAGCGCTCCATCCCGGTGTCGAGCAGCTCGGTGAGCCGCGGGATCAGGCGGTTGACCTCCTCGGGGGTGAACAGGCGCTCGCTCACGGGGCCTCCACGAACACCGCGTGCACTTCCTTGGGCCCGTGCACGCCGCGGGTGAGGGTCAGCTCGATGTCGGCGGTCCGCGAGGGCCCGGTGATGAAGTTGATCATCGCGCCCGACATGGCCCGGTCCGGATCGACGTGGAGGTCCTCCAGCATCACCCCCACCTGCTCCAGGCTCTCGAGCAGCCGGTCGCGCCCGAACACCGCCACGTGGACGTCGGGCAGGAGCGAGGTGGAGCGCGGGCGGCCCGCGCCGGAGAGCAGGATCAGGGTCCCGGTCTCGGCCAGCACGAAGTCGGCCCCGGTCACGCCGAGCTGCGCGCCCGCCGCGTCCGCGCGGTGCCGGAGGCGGCTCGCCTCGTCCTCCTGCTCCGGCGCGGGCCGCGGCCACCGAGTAGCCGAGGGCGGAGAGCCGCGGCGCCGCGTCGAAGCCGAGCACCGCGGGATCCCACGTGACGAGGCTCCGCACGCCGCGCTCCCGCGCGATCTCCCCGATCACCTCCGGGACCGCGCCCAGGTCCGGCACGCGATGGAACACCCCGGCCACCCGCTCGAACTCCTGCCGGAAGCGCTCGAGCGCCTCCGGCCAGCGCTCGGCCAGCTCGCGCCGGATCGCCTCCGCGGCGGCCGCCGGCACCGCGGGACGGGGCGCGGTGGAGGCTCCGAAGAGCCCCGGGGTCTTGGCGACCTCGCGGCGGATCCGCTCGAGGAACTCGGCGCGGGCGGCCACTAGCGCAGCTCCTTCCACTGCTCGCGGAAGGTGCGGGCCGCCACCGGGGGCAGGTCCCGCGTGCGCGTCCAGCTCCCGAACACGAGCGGCAGCCCGCGCAGCCGCCCCGCGCGGACGAACGGCCGCTGGAGCCACCGGCCCGCGCGCGCGGAGAAGCGGAACGCGGCGGGCGACAGCAGCAGGCGCCGGAAGACCCGGAACACCATCCGCTCCGTCCACGGCGCGATCTTCTCCCGGTCGAGGTGCTCGCGCAGCTCGACCAGCATGCGCGGGATGTCGATGCGCACCGGGCAGACGTCCTTGCACGCCCCGCAGAGCGAGGAGGCGTGGGCCAGCTCGCGCACCGACTCGTTGCCCTTGAGCATCGCGGTGAGGAGGATGCCGATGGGCCCCGGGTACGTGTAGCCGTAGGCGTGGCCGCCGATCTGGCGGTACACCGGGCAGACGTTGAGGCAGGCCCCGCAGCGGAGGCAGTAGAGCGCCTCGCGGAGGGTCGAGGCGATCTGCCGCGCCCGCCCGTTGTCGAGGAGGATCAGGTGGAACTCCTCCGGCCCTTCGAGCTCCCCCGCCCGCCGCGGCCCCCGCACCAGCGTGGTGTAGGAGGAGAGCTTCTGGCCGGTCGCGCTGCGGGCGAGGATGGCGAGGAACACCACCAGGTCGCTCATCGAGGGGATGACCTTCTCGATCCCCATCAGGGCCACGTGGATGCGGGGCAGCGAGGTCACCATGCGCCCGTTGCCCTCGTTGGTGACCAGCACCACCGTGCCGGTGTCCGCCACCGCGAAGTTGGCCCCGGTGATTCCCATGTCGGCCTGGAGGAACTTCTCGCGCAGGACCCGGCGGGCCACCGCGGTCAGGACCTCCGGATCGGCTTCGAAGCGCCCGCCCAGCTCGCGCGAGAACAGCTCCGCCACCTGCCCCTTGGTCTTGTGGATCGCGGGGGCGATGATGTGCGACGGCTTCTCGTGGGCGAGCTGGATGATGTACTCGCCCAGGTCGGTCTCCACCGGGGTGATGCCCGCGTGCTCGAGGGCCTCGTTGAGGTCGATCTCCTCGGTGGCCATCGACTTGGACTTCACCGCCATCCGCACCCCGCGGTCGCGCGCGAGCCGCAGCACGATCTCGCGCGCTTCCTCCCCGGTGGCGGCCCAGTGCACCGTCCCGCCGAGCCGCTCCACGTTGTCGGCGAGCCGCTCCAGGTGGACGTCGAGGTGCTGCAGGGTGGCCTCCTTGATGGCCCGCGCCCGGTCCCGCAGCGCCTCGCCCGCCGGGAAGCCCGCGAAGGACTCCTTGCGCAGATCGATGAACTTGGTGGTGGCGATCGTGAGCGCTTCCTGGAGGAACGTGTCCTTGAGCGCCGCGCCGGCGCGCTCGGGGAACGGGGTCTGCAGGAGCCCCTCGCTCACCGCGAGACCTCGCCGGCCAGGACCTGGGCCAGGTGCACCGCCTTCACCGCCGAGCCCCGGCGGGTCAGGCCTCCGCCCATCTGCATGAGGCAGCCCGCGTCGCAGGCCACGAGGCAGCGCGCGCCGGTCGCCTCGACGTTGGCGAGCTTCCGGTCGAGGATGGCGCTCGACACCTCGGGCAGGCGCACCGAGAACGACCCCCCGAAGCCGCAGCACTGATCCGCGCCCGGCAGCTCGACCAGCTCCACCCCGGGCACCCCGCGCAGCAGGGCGCGCGGCGAGGCGGACTCGCCGAGGCCGCGCAGGAGGTGGCAGGAGTCGTGGTAGGTCACCTTGCCCTCGAAGGGCGAGTCGACGCGGCTCACGCCCAGCACCTCCACGAGGAACTGGGAGAGCTCGCGCGTGCGGCGGGCGAGCGACTCGGCGGCGGCGCGCAGGGCCGGATCGTGCTTGAGCAGGCCCGGGTACTCGGTCTTCACCATCCACGCGCAGGAGCCCGACGGCACCACCACGTGCTCCGCGCGCTCGAAGAGCTTCACGGTCCGGGCCGCGACCAGCGCCGCGTCGTGGTGATAGCCCGAGTTGAACAGCGGCATGCCGCAGCAGGTCTGGCCCTCCGGGAACTCGACCTCGACGCCCAGGCCCCGGAGCAGCCGCACCATCGCCACGCCCACCTCCGGGAAGAACATGTCGCCCAGGCAGGTGATCATGAGCGCGGCGCGAACCGGGGTGGCCACGAGCTAGCTCGCGGGCCCGCGCTTGATGTGGGCCGGCGGCGGCGCCACGAGCACCAGCACCAGCAGGAGCGCGGAGCCGTCGTTGACCAGCCCGTGGCCCACTCCGGCCGGGGCCACCAGCGCGTCGCCCGCCTCGAGCCGCTCCTCCGAGTCGCCCACCGTGAAGCGCCCGCTCCCCTCGATCACGTAGTAGATCTTGTCCTCGCCCTCGTGGCGGTGGGGCGACTGCGACTGGCCGGGCGCCACGCAGTAGAGGTCGAGCTGGGTGCGCGCGGTTCCGGACAGGCCGATCTTGGCCATCCGGTCGGCCGCCACCTTCACGTGGTCCCGTACCCGGATCTTCATCGCGCGCATCTCCTGCTCCGCGAGGGCCCGCGCCAGCAGCGTCACCGGGTGCACGACCTCGATCTCGAGGCCCAGCGCGCGGCAGTGCTGGCGGATCTGCATCAGGCAGCCCGGGTTGCCCGCCGCCACCACCCGCGCGCCGGTCTCCCGGATGCGCGCCGCCTTCCGCCGGCCGAGCTCGCCCGCCATCTCGGGCTCGAGCAGGTTGTAGACGCCCGCGCTCCCGCAGCAGAGCTCGCCGTCGGGCAGGTCCACCAGGGTCAGCTCCGGGATGCGGCGCAGCAGGGCGCGGGGCTCGGCGCGCACGCGCTGCCCGTGGACCAGGTGGCAGGCGTCGTGATAGGTCACGGTCAGGGGAAGCGGGCGCAGCGGCAGGTCGGCGTCCGCGAGCACCTCCGAGACGTCGCGCACGCGCTGGGCGAAGAGCCGCGCCGCGTCCTCCGGCAGCCAGTGCCCGTACTCCTTGAGCGCCGAGCCGCAGCCCGCCGCGTTCACCACCACGACGTCGACGTCGTCGAAGGCGGGCATCAGCCGCCGCGCCATCGCCCGGAAGTCGTCGATGCGCCCGGCGTGCAGGTGGAGCGCCCCGCAGCACTCCTGCTGCCGCGGCACCACCACCTCGTAGCCCGCCGCGGAGAGAAGCCGGACGGTGTCGGCGTTGACGTCGGGATAGAAGAATCGCTGCGCGCAGCCCAGCAGGACGCCGGCCCGGCCGCGCGCCCGGCCGCCGCGCGCCGGGACCACCTCCGGAAGCGGCGCGGCCGCCGCGGGCACCGGCGGCAGGAGCGCCTCCATCGCCCGGAGCTTCGCGAACGGCGCCAGCAGGCCGAGCCCGCGCACCAGCGCCTGCATGCCCGACCACTGGTACATGCGGAGCGCGTGGAGCATGGGGCCGAGGCGGCCCGGATGCGGAAAGACCTCGAGGAGGAAGCGCAGGGTCGCCGAGTCGCGCTGGGGTGCGGTGACCCCGCGTCGCTCGAACTGCCCGCGCGTGGCCTCGAGCAGCTGGCCGAACGGCACGCCGGAGGGACACGCGGTCTCGCACGCGCGACAGCCGAGACAGAGATCGAGGTGCCGCGCCATGGTCGGAGTGAGCGCGATCCGATCCTCGGCGGCCGCGCGCATGAGGTAGACCCGGCCGCGGGGCGAGTCCATCTCCTCGCCGAGCACGCGATAGGTCGGACACTGCGGCAGGCAGATCCCGCAATGGACGCACGCCCGCAGCCCGTCCATGGACGGCGCGTCCTGGGCATCGAAGGCGCCGAGCCGGACCGGGGTGCCCTGGCTCACAGGCCCCCCACGAAGCGGCCCGGGCTCAGGCAATCCAGCGGGTCGAACTCGGTCTTGATTCGCTTCATGATCGTCAATATTTCAGGGCTGATAGTACCCCAAGCATCACAGTCGATCTTAAGCTCGACCGGGGCCCGCTCCAGGACCAGGCTGCCCCCCTCGGCCTCGACCGCCGCCCGCAGGGGCCGCACGAGCTCGGCACCCACCCGTCGCGGCTCCTGGCTCCCCCAGACCGCCATCTGTATCACGCCGTGTCCGGGCTGGGCCAGGAGCGCGATCTCGGCTCCCAGGCGGCCGGCCGCGGCCTGTCCCTCCGCGACCCAGTCGAGCAGGCGTCGCGGCTCGCAGGCCAGGCGCAGCCGGATCGGGGCGTCCACCGCCGCGCCGAGCGCCGACCAGGCCGAGTCGGCGATGCCCTCGGCGCGCCCGCCGTGACCGGACGCGAGCGCCTCGAGCGCCCGGCCCTGCTGCTCCACCGCCTCGGCCACGCTGCCGATCGAGAGCAGCAGCGCGATCGGGTCCGGGGTCAGCCCGGCCCGGCGCAAGCCCGCCGCGTCGAGCAGGGCGGCGCGATCGGGCTGGAGCGGCGAATCCAGCAGGGCGGCCAGGAACGCGCGCGCGCCCGCGTACGAGGGCAGGCCCACCTGCCAGGAGCGCGTGGCCGGCGGCATCGGGTGCAGCCGGAGCGTCGCCTCCACGAGGATCGCGAGCGTGCCGAGCGAGCCGACCAGCAGCTTGGGCACGTCGTATCCGGTGACCGACTTCACCACCTTGGCGCCGCCCCAGGTGAGCGTGCCGTCGGCCTGGACGAAGCGCGCGCCCAGCAGCAGATCGCGTCCGGTGCCGTAGCGGAAGCGGAGCGCGCCGCTCGCGTGGGTGGCCAGGACGCCGCCCACGCTGCGCGCGTCGCCTCCCGGCGGATCGAGCGCCAGCATCTGGCGGTGCGGAGCCAGGTGCGCGGCCAGACCCGCGAGGGTGAGGCCGGTCTCGACCGTCGCCACCATGTCCTCGGGCACGTACTCCCGGACCGCGGCGAGACGTCCCAGGTCCAGCACGAGGTCGAGCCGTCGCGGCGGGTTGCCCAGGCCCTGGCTGGTGCCGGCGCCGCGGGCGACGACCGCGAGCCGCTCGCTCGAGCAGAGGGCCAGCACGCGGCTCACCTCCTCCGCGCCCTCCGGGCCGGACCACCACGCCGGGCACGCAGGCCGTCCACCGCGTGGCGCGCCCGCGCCACCGGATCGCGGAGCACGTGGGCGGCGCCGACCAGCTCGGCGAGCGCGTCGTGAAGGGCGGGCGTCGAGACCGCCACCGTCAGATCCAGGTGCCGGCGGGCAGCGGGCGAGCGGTGGGACGGAACCCCTCGCCACACGCCGGGTGCGACGGCAGGAGCTTGCCCGGATTCATGATCGAGTCCGGATCGAAGGCGCGCCGCAGCCGGGCCATGAAGTTCAGGTCCGCCTCCGCGAACTGCAGCGGCAGGCTCTCGCACTTGTCGAGCCCGACCCCGTGCTCGCCGGTCACGCTGCCCCCGAGGCGCAGGCAGGCGTGGAGCAGATCCTCGTTGGCGTGCTTGGCGCGCTCGAGCTCGCCGGGGACCCGGTCGTCGTAGCAGATGAGCGGGTGGAGATTGCCGTCGCCGGCGTGGAACACGTTGGCGATCACCACCCGGTGCCGCGCTCCGATGGCCTGCAGCTCGCGCATGATCTCGGGCAGCTTCGAGCGCGGCACCACCGCGTCCTGGAGCAGCCAGTTGGGGGTGAGGCGCCCGAAGACGCCCGCCGCCTCCTTGCGGCCCTTCCAGAGGAGCGCGCGCTCCTCCTCGCTCCGCGCCACCCGGATCTCCAGCGCCAGGTGCTCGCGGCAGATCGCCTCGATCGGCGCGGCCTGGGCCTCGATCTCCGCGACGGGGCCGTCCAGCTCGATCAGGAGCACCGCGCCCGCGCCCTTGGGATAGCCGGCGTGGATGCCCTCCTCGATGGCGCGGATCACCACCTCGTCCAGCATCTCGAGCGCGGCCGGGATGATGCCGGCCCGGATGATCGCCGACACCGTCTCGGAGGCGTCCTCGATGCTCGAGAAGGACGCGAGGATCGTCTTCACCGACTCCGGCAGGTGGGTGAGCCGGACCACCACGCCGGTGATCAGGCCGAGCGTGCCCTCGGACCCGACCATGACCCCGGTGAGATCGTAGCCCGGGCGCTCGTGGGTCTTGCCCCCGAGCCGCACCAGCTCCCCCGCCCCGGTGACGACCTCGAGGCCGAGGATGTGGTTCACGGTGATCCCGTACTTGAGGCAGTGGGGCCCGCCCGCGTTCGTGGACGCGTTCCCACCGATGGACGACACCATCTGGCTCGAGGGATCCGGCGCGAAGAAGTAGCCGCCCTCGCGGGTGGCCTGGCTCAGCCACAGGTTGATGAGCCCGGGCTGCACGGTGGCGCAGCGATTCGCGAAGTCGATCTCCACGATCCGGTTCATGCGGGTCATCGAGACCATCACCCCGCCCTCGGGGGCCATGGCCCCGCCGATGAGCCCGGTGCCCGATCCCCGCGGCACGATCGGCACCCGCTCGCGGCGGCAGAGGCGGACGATCTCGGCCACCTGCGCGGCCGACTCGGGCAGCACCACCGCCTCCGGCGCGCCCTTGTAGAACGTGTGCATGTCGCACTCGTAGGTGAGGAGGCCCTCGCGGGAGACGATCAGCCCGGCGGCGCCGACGATGCGCTCGAGCTCGCGAAGGACCGGGGGAGGCAGGGGCATGGGGCGTCTCAGGCTGACAAAATACCACCGGCCCTCCCAGGGAGGGCCGGTGATCTACGGGCTGCCCGCCGGACGCGGAGGCTCAGCCGATCTTCCAGGTATCGCCCGACATGAGCAGCTTGGCGATGTCGCCGGGGCCGCGCTCCGAGATGACCTTCTGCTCCTGCTGGATCAGGATCTCCTCGTAGGTGGACTCGCCCGCCTTGTTGGCGAGCACCCCGAGCGGAATCGGGTACTCCGGCGACCACAGCTGCGCCAGCACCAGCGCGGTACCCCCGTCGGTCTCGTCGTGCACCCAGAGTGCGCTCTCCGCGACGTCGGCCACCTTCACGACCTTGGGCTTGACGCCTTCCAGCACGAGCCCGCGGCGGTCGTCGAGCGGCCCCCACACGAGCGGCTTGCCGTGCTGCAGGCGCAGCTCGTGGAGCACCTTGGACTCGCGGTCGTAGAGCACGCTCCACGCCATGTCGTTGTACACGTTGCAGTTCTGGAGGATCTCGACGAAGGCGGCGCCCTTGTGGGCCGCGGCCCGCTTGAGCGTCTCCTCCATGTGGGCGATGTTGCGGTCCACCGTCCGCGCCACGAAGGTGGCCCCCGCGGCGAGCGCGAACGCGCACGGGCTCACCGGCCGGTCGGCCGAGCCCACCGGGGTGGACTTGGTCACCTTGCCCAGCTCGCTGGTCGGCGAGTACTGGCCCTTGGTGAGGCCGTAGATCCGGTTGTTGAACATGAGGATGGTCAGGTCCACGTTGCGCCGCAGCACGTGCAGCAGGTGATTGCCGCCGATGCTGAGGCCGTCGCCGTCACCGGTGACGACGAAGATCTTGAGCTCGGGCCGCGCCAGCTTGAGACCGGTGGCGACCGCGGGGGCCCGGCCGTGGATGGTGTGGAATCCGTACGTGTTCATGTAGTACGGGAAGCGGCTCGAGCAGCCGATCCCGGAGATGAACACGATGTCCTCCCTCGGGATGCCGAGGTCGGGCATCATCTTCTGCACCGCGCTCAGGATCGCGTAGTCCCCGCAGCCGGGGCACCAGCGCACGTCCTGGTCGGACTCGAAATCCTTCTTGGTGTACTTCGGGGTCGCTCCGGGCGCTCCGGTTACGGGACTCACCGTGTGGCCTCCAGCAGCTGGTTGATGGCTTCGAAGATTTCCTGGCTCGCGAGCGGCAGGCCGCGCACGCGGTTGAAGCCCACCGCGTCGACCAGGTACTCCGCCCGGAGAATTCGCACGAGCTGCCCGCTGTTGATCTCGGGCACCAGCACCCGCCGGTACTGGCGGAGGATGTGCCCGAGGTCCGGGGGCAGCGGGTTGAGATAGCGCAGGTGCACCGAGGCGACCGCCTTGCCCTCGGCCTGCGCCTCCTCGACCGCGGCGGTGATGGCCCCGTAGGTGCCGCCCCAGCCCACCACCAGCACCTCGCCGGTGGCCGGGCCGTTGATCGAGAGCGGCGGGATCTCCTGGCCCACCCGCCGCACCTTCTCGGCGCGGGTGCGGACCATGTGGTCGTGGTTGTCGGGGTCGTAGGAGATGTTGCCGGTCACGTCCTGCTTCTCGATGCCGCCGATGCGGTGCTCGAGCCCCGGCGTCCCCGGGCGCACCCAGGGTCGCGAGAGGGTGGCCGGATCCCGCAGGTACGGGAAGAACCCCTCGGCCTCGGTGCGGAAGGCGACCGAGATGTCGGGCAGCGTCTTGATGTCGGGGATCAGCCACGGCTCGGAGCCGTTGGCCAGGTACCCGTCGGAGAGCACCATCACCGGCACCATGTACTTGATGGCGATCCGCACCGCCTCGTACGCGATGTAGAAGCAATCGCCCGGGGTCGCGGGGGCGATCACCACCACCGGCGACTCGCTGTTGCGGCCGTACAGGGCCTGCATCAGGTCGGCCTGCTCGGTCTTGGTGGGCAGGCCGGTGCTCGGCCCGCCGCGCTGGATGTCGAAGATCACGAGCGGGAGCTCGGCGGTGACCGCGAGCCCGATGGCCTCCGCCCTTGAGCGCGATGCCGGGGCCGCTCGACGCGGTCACCCCGATGCAGCCGCCGAACGAGGCCCCGATCGCCGCGGTGACCGCCGCGATCTCGTCCTCGGCCTGGAAGGTGCGCACCCGGAAGCGCTTGTGGAGCGCCAGCTCGTGCAGGATGTCGCTCGCGGGCGTGATCGGGTAGGCCCCGAACACCACCGGGATCTTGGTGCGCTCGGCCGCCGCGAGCAGGCCCCAGGCCAGCGCGCGATTGCCGGTCATGCTGCGGTACACGCCGGGCGGCATCTCGGCCGGCTCGACGCCGTAGTGCTCGGCGAACATCTCCGCGGTCTCGCCGAAGGCGTGCCCCGCCTTCAGCGCGCGGATGTTGGCCTCCACGAACTCGGGGCGCTTGGCGAACCGCTTCTTGATCGCGTCCAGGGTCGGCTCGAGCGGCCGGGTGTACACCCAGGACACGAGACCGAGCGCGAAGAAGTTCTTGCAGCGGTCCTTCTCCTTCGCGTTCAGCGGCATGTCCTCGAGGGCCTTCTTGGTGAGCCCCTCCATGTCGACCTGGTGCAGGCGGTACTTCTCGCCCAGCGTCGCGTCGTCGAGCGGATTGGCGGCGTAACCCGCCTTGTCGAGGTTCCGCTTGTCGAAGGCGCCGGGATTCACGATCAGGATGCCGCCCGGCTTGAGATCGGCCAGGTGCACCTTGAACGCGGCCGGGTTCATCACCACCAGCGCGTCGAGCTGATCGCCCGGGGTGTAGACCCGCTGGCTGCCGAACTGGAGCTGGAAGCTCGACACCCCGAAGAGGGTGCCGGCGGGGGCCCGGATCTCGGCCGGGAAGTTGGGCAGCGTGGAGATGTCGTTGCCGGCCCACGCGGCCTCGCTCGTGAACTGCTCGCCGGTCACCTGCATGCCGTCGCCCGAGTCTCCGGCGAACCGGATCACGGCGCGCGTCAGGGTGCGGCGTGGCTTCGAAGCCGTCGGCGTGGCGGCTACACTCTCACTCATCTTCGGTGTCCTTTCCGTCCAAACGCATGCCCGTTCTACGGCAGCCTGCAGGCGGAGTGGCTCCGGTCACCCTGGCTTCTGGAAAGCAACGATCAGAGGCGTGACACTCCCTAGTCATGCTACCCAAACGTCTGAATAGAAGCAAGGTTGTCCGCGGTCGGACCGCCCGACCGCGCCCTCCGGAAGCCCTCGCTAGAGCTCGAGCAGCTCCATCTTGGGGGACCGGGTCAGGTTCCGGCAGCCGCTCCCCTCCACCAGCACCATGTCCTCGATCCGGACCGCCCCGCGGCCGGGGTAGTACAGCCCCGGCTCGACCGTCACCACGTGGCCGGTCTTGAGCTCGGAGTCCAGGCGGCTGATCCGCGGCAGCTCGTGGATGTCGAGGCCGACCCCGTGGCCGGTGCCGTGGAAGAAGCCCTGGTTCCGGCCGTTCACCACCCCGGTCATGTAGCCGCGGCTCTCCAGCGTGCGGTTGACCTCGGCGTGGATGGCCGAGCCGGAGGCCCCGTCGTGGATCAGCTCGATACCCCGGAGCTGGCTGGCCAGCACCGCGTCGTAGAGGCGCCGGAGCTCGTCGGGGGCCTTGCCCTTGACCACCGTCCGGGTCATGTCCGCGTAGTAGCGGGTCCGGGAGGACCTCGGGAAGATGTCGAAGATGATCCCCTGGTTCGGGCGGATGGGCCCCGACCCCTGGTTGTGCGGGTCGACCCCCTGCTCCCCGCAGGCGATGATGGTGTGCTCGGCGATGCAGTCGTTCTCCATCAGGGACACGTTCACCGTCTTCTTGAGGTCCTCGGAGGTGAGCGGGCGGTTCCGGTAGATCACCTCGTCCCCGCGGATCACGCTCTCCCGGAGCACCTGGATCGCCGCCTCGAGCGCGGTCTCGGTGTGCCGCTGGGTCTCCTCGATGGCGGCCACCTCCTCCGCGGTCTTGACCACCCGCTCCGGCAGGAAGGGGCTCGGCCGCGGGGTCACGGTGACGCCCCGCTCGCGGAGCCGGTCGGCCAGCTCGAGCGGGAAGTCGCCGGGCACCTCGACCGCCTTGACCCCGTAGTCCTCCAGGAGAAGGCTCACGGTGTCGGTGAGCCGCGGCTGGGGCCAGCGCTGGCGCGCCTTGGCCTCCCACTCGGAGAGCGAGAGCACCTCGTCGACCCGCGCCTGGGCCCGCGCGCGATCGACCTCGAGGTCGGACATCAGCAGGGTCTTCCGCCCGTTGACCTGGAGGAAGACGAAGGGATCCGGGGCCAGGAAGCGGCAGGCGTAGGCGAGGTTCGAATCGCTCTCGCTCGCCGCGATGATCAGGGACGCGGGGGTCTCGCTCATGCCACGGCTCCTCGTCGGACCTTGGGGGAAACGCGGAGCGCTGCGCATGTCGACTACGGTATCACGGCGCCGCGTCGACCGGCTTCTGGAGCTGCTCGATGAAGCGCGCCACCACCGGGGTGAGGCGCCGGCCGCGCCGGTGGATGATGCCGATCGGCCGCACGAGCGTGGGCAGGCCGAGCGGCGCCGCCACCAGCGTGCGCATCCCCGACTCGTTGAGGACGGTCGGGCGCGGCAGGATGCTCACCCCCGCGTTGATGCCGATGGCCTGCTTGATGGTCTCGACGTTGTCGAACTCCATCACCACCTCGACCTTGACCCCGTGCTGCCTGAGCGCCCGGTCGATGGCCTTGCGAATGGCCAGGTCGCGGTCGAAGGCCACGAACTTCTCGCCCTGGAGCTCCGCCGGGCTCACCGTCCGCCGCCGGGCCAGCCGGTGGGCGGGGTGCGCGACCAGCACCATGGGCTCCATGCGGAGGGGCAGCACGGTGAGCGCGCGCGTGGCGGCCGGATACGAGAGGATGCCGACGTCGGCCTCGTCCTCCAGCACCGCCTCCACCACCTTGTGCGGGTGCAGGCACTCGAGCAGCACCCGCGCCTGCGGGTAGGCGGACATGAACGGCTGCATGTGCCGGCTCATGTCGTGCAGCCCGACCGAGTAGATGGCGGCCACCCGCACCGTGCCCTCCACGCGCTCGCGCGCGGCGGCCAGCTCCGCCCGCGCCTTCTCCCATCCCTGCAGCAGGGTGCGGCAGCTGTCGTAGAAGGCCTGCCCCTGCTCGGTGGGCAGGAGCGGGCGGCGCGAGCGGTCCAGCAGGACCGCGTCCACCTCCGCCTCGAGCTGCTGGATGGCCTGGCTCGCCGCCGACTGGGAGACCGCGTTGGCGGCGGCGCCGCGGGAGAAGCTGCGAAGCCGCACCACGTCGCAGTAGAGCTTGAGGGTCTCGAGGTTCACGGGGCCAACCTACCACTATTAGTATCTCTAATGACGTGTTTTTTTACTTTGTGCTTGGCTAATGCTTTCGTCCCGTGTAGGCTCTCGGGAAGTTTGGCGGTGGTTGGACGAACGCTTCAGGGGCTCCGGCCGCGACGTGCCGGGGTGGAGAGAGGAAACGATGCACGAAGACGTGTCGGCAATGGCTCCGGGTCTGCCCCCGGCGCAGGGACTCTACGATCCGGCCCACGAGCACGACGCCTGCGGCGTCGGCTTCGTGGTCGACATCAAGGGCCGCAAGTCCCACGCGATCGTCACCCAGGCCCTCACGGTGCTGAAGAACCTCCTGCACCGCGGCGCCTGCGGCTGCGAGGTGAACACCGGGGACGGGGCCGGCATCCTCATCCAGATGCCGCACCTGTTCCTCACCCGCGAGTGCGCCGCCCTCGGCATCGCGCTGCCCGAGCCCGGCCGCTACGGCGCGGGGCTGGTCTTCCTGCCCCGCGACACCCGCGACCGCGCCGCGTGCCGGGCCATCCTCGAGCGCATCGTGGTCGAGGAGGGCCAGGTGGTGCTGGGCTGGCGGCCCGTCCCCACCGACTCGTCCCCCATCGGCCCGAGCGCCCGGTCGGTGGAGCCCACCTTCGAGCAGGTGTTCGTCGCGCGCGGGGCGGGCGTGCCCGACCGCGCCGCCTTCGAGCGCAAGCTCTACATCATCCGCAAGCGGGCCGAGCACGAGGTGCGCAAGAGCGCGATCGGCGCGAGGCAGTACTTCTACCTCCCGAGCCTCTCGGCCAACACCCTCATCTACAAGGGCATGCTCTCCGCCGACCAGATCGAGGGCATGTTCCCGGACGTGACCGATCCCCTGGTGGAGTCGGCGCTGGCCCTGGTCCACCAGCGCTTCTCCACCAACACCTTCCCGTCGTGGCCGCTCGCGCACCCGTACCGCTTCATCGCCCACAACGGGGAGATCAACACCCTCCGCGGCAACATCAACTGGATGCGGGCCCGCGAGGCCCTGTGCCACTCCGCGGTCCTGGGCGACGACCTCAAGAAGATCGTGCCGATCGTGGTGGAGGGCGGCAGCGACTCCGCGGTCTTCGACAACGTGCTCGAGTTCCTGGTCATGGCCGGGCGCCCCCTGCCCCTGGCCGTGCTCATGATGATCCCGGAGGCGTGGAGCGGTCACGAGTCGATGAGCGAGGAGCGCAAGGCCTTCTACGAGTACCACGGCTGCCTGATGGAGCCCTGGGACGGCCCGGCCTCGATCGCCTTCACCGACGGCACCGTGATCGGCGCGGTCCTCGACCGCAACGGCCTCCGTCCCTCGCGCTACTACGTCACCAAGGACGACATGGTGGTGATGGCCTCCGAGGTCGGGGTGCTCGACATCGCCCCCGAGCGGGTGCTCCTGAAGGAGCGGCTGCACCCGGGCCGCATCTTCCTGGTCGACACCGCGCAGGGCCGCATCATCGACGACGCCGAGCTCAAGCACACCTACGCGACCCAGCATCCGTACGGCGAGTGGATCCGGGCCTACCTCACCCCGGTCGAGAACCTGCCCGCGCCGCCCAGCGTGCCGGAGCCGGATCACCAGACGGTGCTCGAGCGGCAGCAGGTGTTCGGCTACACCCACGAGGACCTCCGCCTGCTGCTGGGCCCCATGGCCGCGGGCGGGCGAGGAGCCGGTGGGCTCCATGGGCACCGACACCTCGCTCGCGGTGCTCTCGGAGCGCCCGCGCCTGCTCTACGACTACTTCAAGCAGCTCTTCGCGCAGGTGACCAATCCCCCGCTCGACGGCATCCGCGAGGAGCTGGTCACCCAGATCGCGACCAGCATCGGCCCCGAGGGCAACCTGCTCGAGCCGGTGCCCTCGGCGTGCCGCCAGATCAAGCTCAAGACCCCGATCCTCCACAACGAGGAGCTGGCGCGCATCCGCCACGTGGACCAGCCCGGCTTCAAGTCCACCACCGTCTCCATGCTCTTCCCGGTCGCCGACGGCCCCCAGGGGCTCGAGCGGGCGATGGACGAGCTCTGCCGGCAGGTGAGCCGCGCGGTCGCGGACGGCTGCACCTTCCTGATCCTGTCCGATCGCGGGAGTCGACGCGGCCCACGCCCCGATCCCGGCGCTGCTCGCCACCGCCGGCATCCACCACCACCTCATCCGCGAGGGGACGCGCTGCAAGGTCGGCTTCGTGATCGAGACCGGCGAGGCGCGCGAGGTCCACCACATGGCCCTGCTGCTGGGCTACGGGGCGGGCGCGATCAATCCGTACCTGGCCTTCGAGAGCCTCGACGACATGATCCGGCAGGGCCTCCTGCCCGGGCTCGATCACAAGACCGCGGTCAAGAACTACATCAAGGCGCTGAACAAGGGCGTGCTGAAGGTGATCTCCAAGATGGGGATCTCCACCATCCACTCCTATCGCGGCGCCCAGATCTTCGAGGCCATCGGCCTCGGCAAGCCGCTCATCGACCGCTACTTCACCTGGACCGCGTCGCGCATCAGCGGGGTCGGGATCGACCTCGTCGCGGCGGAGGCGCTCGCCCGGCACCGGCGGGCGTACCCGGAGCGGCCGGTGGGCGGGCGCGAGCTCTCCTGGGGCGGCGAGTACCAGTGGCGGCGCGACGGCGAGTACCACCTCTTCAACCCGGAGACGGTGTACAAGCTGCAGCACGCCACCCAGAGCGGCCAGTACCGGATCTTCAAGGAGTACACCGCCCTGGTCGACGACCAGAACCAGAGCCGGGCGACGCTGCGCGGGCTCTTCGACCTCCGCTACGCGCCCCGGCCGATCCCGCTCGAGGAGGTCGAGCCGGTGGAGGCGATCCTGCCCCGCTTCGCCACCGGGGCCATGTCCTACGGCTCGATCAGCCTGGAGGCCCACCAGACCCTCGCGATCGCGATGAACCGCATGGGCGGCAAGTCCAACACCGGCGAGGGCGGCGAGGATCCGCTGCGCTACCGGCGCGAGCCCAACGGCGACTCCCGCCGGAGCGCGATCAAGCAGATCGCCTCCGGGCGCTTCGGGGTGACCAGCGAGTACCTGGTCAACGCGGAGGATCTCCAGATCAAGATGGCCCAGGGGGCCAAGCCGGGCGAGGGCGGCCAGCTGCCCGGCCACAAGGTCTACCCGTGGATCGCCAAGGTGCGGCACTCCACCCCGGGCGTGGGGCTCATCTCCCCGCCCCCGCACCACGACATCTACTCGATCGAGGACCTGGCCCAGCTCATCCACGATCTGAAGAACGGCAACCCGCGGGCGCGCATCAGCGTGAAGCTGGTCTCCGAGGTCGGGGTCGGCACGGTGGCGGCCGGGGTCGCCAAGGCGCACTCCGACGTGGTGCTCATCTCCGGCCACGACGGCGGGACCGGCGCGGCGCCGCTCACCTCCATCAAGCACGGCGGCACCCCGTGGGAGCTCGGGCTCGCCGAGACCCAGCAGGTCCTGGTGATGAACAAGCTCCGCGACCGCATCATCGTGCAGGTCGACGGGCAGCTGAAGACCGGGCGCGACGTGGTGATCGGGGCCCTCATGGGCGCGGAGGAGTTCGGCTTCTCCACCGCCCCGCTCGTGGTGATGGGCTGCATCATGATGCGGGTGTGCCACCTCAACACCTGCCCGGTCGGCATCGCGACCCAGGATCCGAAGCTGCGGGCCAAGTTCGCCGGGCGGGCCGAGTTCGTGGAGAACTTCTTCCGCTACATCGCGGAGGAGGTGCGCGAGCACATGGCGCGCCTCGGCTTCCGCACCATGGACGAGATGATCGGCCGCGTCGACCGCATCGACGTCGCGCCCGCGGTCGAGCACTGGAAGGCCCGCGGCCTCGACTTCTCGGCGATCCTCCACCGCCCCGCGGTGGGGCCCGAGGTGGCGGTGCGGCGGGTGGTCGCGCAGGATCACGGCCTCGACCGCTCGCTCGACATGACCACCCTGCTGCCGCTCTGCCGGCCCGCGCTCGAGCGGCGCGAGCCGGTCGACATCCGGCTGCCCATCCAGAACGTGAACCGCACGGTGGGCACGATCCTGGGCTCGGAGATCACCACCCGGTACGGGGCCGACGGCCTGCCCGACGACACCATCCGGATCCACTTCACCGGCTCCGCCGGGCAGAGCTTCGGCGCCTTCCTGCCCCGGGGCGTGAGCCTCACCCTCGAGGGCGACGCCAACGACTACATCGGCAAGGGCCTCTCCGGCGGCAAGCTCGTGGTCTTCCCGCCGCGCGAGGCCACCTTCGTGGCCGAGGAGAACATCCTGGTCGGCAACGTGGTGCTCTACGGGGCCACCGGCGGCGAGGCCTACTTCCGCGGGGTGGCCGGCGAGCGCTTCGCGGTCCGCAACAGCGGGGCCCTCGCGGTGGTGGAGGGCGTGGGCGACCACGGCTGCGAGTACATGACCGGCGGGCGGGTGGTCGTCATCGGCCGCACCGGGCGCAACTTCGCGGCCGGCATGTCGGGCGGCCTCGCCTTCGTGCTGGACGAGGCGGGCGACTTCAAGGCGCGCTGCAACCTGGGCATGGTCGACCTGGAGCCGCTCGTCGACACCGAGGACGTGGAGCTGGTCAAGGACCTGCTCGCGCGCCACATCCGCTACACCCAGAGCCCGGTGGCGGCGCGACTGCTGGTGGACTGGGAGCGCAGCCAGGCCAGGTTCGTGAAGGTGATTCCCCAAGATTTCAAGCGGGTGATGGCCGCGATCAAGAAGGCCCAGGAGACCGGCATGTCGGCCGACGAGGCCGTGATGGCGAGCGCGCACAACTAGGTCATGGGCAAGGTCACCGGCTTCCTCGAGTTCAAGCGGGACAAGCAGCCCTACCGCCCGGTCGAGGAGCGCGTCCGCGACTGGAAGCAGGTGATGCTGCCGTGGCCGGGCGACGGCCTGCGCAAGCAGGGCGCGCGCTGCATGGACTGCGGCATCCCGTTCTGCCACCAGGGCTGCCCGCTCGGCAACCTGATCCCGGACTGGAACGACCTCGTCTACCGCGACCGGTGGCGCGAGGCCATCGATCGCCTGCACGCGACCAACAACTTCCCGGAGTTCACCGGCACCCTCTGCCCGGCCCCCTGCGAGGGCTCCTGCGTGCTCGGGATCAACGACGACCCGGTCACCATCAAGGGCATCGAGATCTCGATCATCGACCGCGCCTTCGCGGAGGGCTGGGTCAGGCCGGAGCCGCCCGCGACGCGGACCGGCAAGACGGTCGCGGTGGTGGGCTCGGGCCCGGCCGGCCTCGCGGCGGCCCAGCAGCTCGGCCGGGCCGGCCACGCGGTGACCGTCTTCGAGCGCGCCGACCGGATCGGCGGCCTGCTCCGCTACGGCATCCCCGAGTTCAAGATGGAGAAGCGGGTGCTGGACCGGCGGCTCGCGCAGATGGAGGCGGAGGGCGTGCGCTTCGTGGTCAACGCCCACGTCGGGGTGGACCGGCCGGTCGAGGCGCTGCGGCGGGAGTTCGACGCCCTCGTGCTCTGCGGCGGGGCCTGCGCCCCCCGCGACCTGCCGATCCCGGGCCGGGACCTCGACGGCGTCCACTTCGCGATGGACTACCTCACCCAGCAGAACCGCCGGTGCGAGGGCGACGCGCTACTCGACGAGACCTTCGTCTCCGCCCAGGGCAAGCGCGTGGTCATCATCGGAGGCGGCGACACCGGGGCCGACTGCCTGGGCACCACGCACCGCCAGGGCGCGCTCGAGGTGCACCAGCTCGAGATCCTCCCGCGCCCGCCCGACCAGCGCGCGGAGGACAACCCGTGGCCGCAGTGGCCCAACATCTACCGGGTCTCCTCGGCCCACGCCGAGGGCGGCGAGCGGGTCTACTCGGTCTCGACCCTCCGCTTCGTGGGCGACGAGCGCGGCCGGGTGAAGGGCCTCGAGATCGCGCGGGTCGAGCCGGTGCGCGAGGGCGGCCGGCTCACGTTCCGCGAGGTCCCGGACTCCACGTCGACGCTGCCGTGCGAGCTGGTGCTCCTGGCCATGGGCTTCGTCGGGCCCGAGCGGCCCGGCCTTCTCCAGCAGCTCGGGGTCGCGCTCACCGAGCGCGGCAACGTCAAGCGCGACCCGAGCTGGATGACGAGCGTGCCCGGCGTGTTCACCGCCGGCGACATGCAGCGCGGCCAGTCGCTGATCGTCTGGGCGATCGCGGAGGGACGCAGCGCCGCCCGTGGAGTGGACCGCTTCCTCATGGGCCGGTCCGACCTGCCCGCCCCCCTGGCCTGATCGCGCGGCGCCTAGCGCCAGCGCTCGAAGTCCCAGAGCCCCTCGGTGCGCGCCGCGACGTTCGCCACGTGATCGATCTCTCCCCGCAGCCGCTCCGGCGTCAGGTCCTGGTTGACCACCGGGCTGTTCAGGAAGAACCAGCGCACGCGCTCGTTGTACGAGAAGTGGGTCGGCCCGATCGCGTCGTTCTCGACGAGCATGTCGAGGACCGCGTTGCCGCTGATGGTCCGGCCCGGCGGCAGCTTGCGGAGCCAGGCCACCAGCCAGACGAGGCTGCCGTCCTTGGAGAGGGTCGCCCGCGTGGTCACCGCCGCGCCGGTGCGCAGGCGCAGGACGATCTCGTACTCCACGCCCGCCTCGTTCCTGACCTCGCGCGGCTGGTAGCCGATCGCGGCGAGCGCCGCGCGCAGTCCGGCCGCGTCGAGGCGACCCGGCGCCCGCTCGGGCTGGGCGTGGGCGACCGTCGTCAGCACGCACACTCCGATCACCGCGGCGGCCAGCCGGCGTCGCCATCCACCGCACAGGGAGGTCTTCATCGATGCCCCTCACCCGTTCCGAGCGAGAGCGCCTGATCCAGCAGTACGCCGACGGCCCCGCGCGCCTGGAGGGCGCCCTGGCCGCGGTCCCCGCGGCGGCGCGCCAGTGGCGCCCGGCGCCCGGCGAGTGGTCCGCGCACGAGGTGGCCTGCCACTGCGCGGACTCGGAGGTCAACGGGGCCGCCCGCATCCGCTACCTGGTGTGCGAGCCCCAGCCGGTGGTCCAGGCCTACGACGAGAGCGTGTGGGCGACGACCCTCGACTACCACGGCCATCCCCTGGAGCCGGCGCTCGCCACGGTCCGGGCGGTGCGCGCCCACACCACCGCCCTCCTTCGCCGCCTGCCGGAGTCCGCGTGGAGCCGCGAGGGTCGCCACACCGGATCGGGCCGGTACACCGCGGAGGACTGGCTCGCCATCTACGCCGAGCACCTGGAGAACCACGCGCGGCAGATCGAGGCCAACGTGGCCGCGTGGCAAGCGGCGGGCCGCCCTAGCTGAGGGGACGGACGATGGCGTCCCAGGCGCCGAAATCCTCCTTCATGAGGATGACGCGCTGGCCGCCGCCTTCGAGATAGTCGAGGCTCCCGCTCCAGATGTAGAAGCTCACGCGGGTGCGCGCGACCCTCGAGGGTGACCTTGCCGTAGCGGGTCACCCCGTCCCAGGACGCGACCACGCGGCCGTCCGGCTCGATCGTCAGGTAGAAGAGCTGGTAGGAGCCGCGGGCGAACGTGATCTGCCCCTGCCAGCGTCCCGCGATGAGCGCCATGTCGGTGACCTGCCGCGCGGGCGGCAGCGACGCGCACCCGGCCGGGGCCAGCAGGGCCGCCAGGAGCAGGAGCGACCCGAGCGCCCGTCGCCCGAGGGTCCTCATCGCGCGGGGCTCTGCCAGAGCACGTGGCCCACGAAGAATGGGCCGAGGCTCGCGAGGTACTGCGAGGTCTGCGCGGTGCGCCGCATCGCCTGCACCAGGTGGGAGAGCGGGTGCAGCTCGCGGCCGATGAGGCCGATCACGAAGTCGTTGTCGTGGGTGTCGAGCCCGTGGCAGGCGAGCCGCACGTCGTGGGCCAGGCCCGCCTCCCCGTAGGCGCGCCCCTGCGTGCCGTGCTCCTTGAGGATCGCGCCCTGCTCCTGCGGCGTGAGCCGCGCGAACGCGCCCGAGCGGCGGAGCGGATACCAGATGCCCCACGGGCACGCGGGGTCGAGCACGGTGCGGCGGGGCCGGGCGAGCAGCCAGTCCTCGAGGTCGGGCTCGAAGCCGGAGGCGTAGGTGCGGCCGAGCATGGTCAGCTCCGGCCGGTGGCGGAGCGCGGCGAACGGCTCGCCGTGCAGCGCCTCCCGGAGGGAGGTGGCGAAGAAGGCCGGGTTCTCGTGCAGCGCGAGCAGGCCCACGCCGGAGGGATCGTTGACGTCGTGGTAGAGCACGCCCTCGATCCGGCTCCGCTCCACCGCGGCCACCAGCGGCTTGCTGTCGCTGCAGCCGGTCCACACCTGGAGCTGCACGAACAGGCGCCGGTCGGAGACCTGCTGATTGGCGCCCTTCTCCCGCACGTCGACGCCCGCTCCGTCCACCGCCTATCCTCCCCGCGTGTGCATCTCGAGGTGTGGATCGCGCTTGAGCTCGCCGATCTGGATCAGCGGGCGGCGCTCGGGCAGGGCCAGTCGCTCCTCCGCTCCGCGGTCGCTCCGTCCCTGCCAGGTCGACCGGATCAGGCGCAGCAGCTCGTCGCGCGAGGCCCCACCCCGCAGGGCGCCGCGGAGGTCCACCCCCCGGGTCGCGTAGAGGCAGAGGTACCAGAGGCCGTCGGCGGTGAGCCGGCTGCGGTCGCAGGCGCGACAGAAGGGCGCGGTCGTCGAGGAGATGATCCCGAACACGCGGCCGTCCGGCAGCCGGAAGCGGTCGGCCGGCGCGGCGCTCTCCTCCTCCGCGACGGGCACGATCGGCGTGATGGATCCGTAGCGCTCGCCCAGACGCTCGAGCATCTCGCGGCGCGAGACCACCCGCTCCATGCTCCAGTTGGTGGCGCCGCCCACGTCCATGTACTCGATGAAGCGCACCTCGGCCCCGACGCTCCCCGCGTACTCGACCAGGTCGGCCAGCTCGTCGTCGTTCACCCCGCGCATGACCACGGTGTCGAGCTTGAGCCCGGGCCAGCCGCTCTGCCCGACCGACGCGATGCCCTCGAGCACCCGCGCGTGCGTGTCGCGGCGGGTGAGGAGCCGGAAGCGGTCCGCCCGCAGGGTGTCCAGGCTGACCGTGACCCGGTGGAGCCCCGCCGCGCGGAGCGCGGCGCCCTGCTCGGCCAGCAGCACGCCGTTGGTGGTCAGGGCCAGGTCGCGCAGCCGCGGATTGCCGGCGAGCAGGCGCACCAGCCGGTCGAGGTCCCGCCGCAGCAGCGGCTCGCCGCCGGTGAGGCGCACCTTGTCGACGCCCAGGTCGGTGAACACGTCGACGAGCTGGGCCATCTCCTCGAAGCTCAGCACGTCGTCCCGGGGGAGCCAGACGTACTCCTCCTCGGGCATGCAGTACTGGCAGCGCAGGTTGCAGCGGTCGGTCACCGACAGGCGCAGGTTGCGGAGCGGGCGATCGAGGGTGTCCCGGATCACGGCAGCTCCACGTACACGTCGCCGTCGACGACCCGGGTCGGGAAGCAGGCGATCTTGACCGCGGGGTTGTTGGCGTTGGCTCCGGTGGTCACGTCCCAGCGCCAGCCGTGCCACGGGCAGATGGCGAACCGGCCGTCGAGGTCGCCGTCCCCCATCGGTCCGCCCCGATGCGGGCAGGTGTTGTCGATCACGTGATAGGCCCCGTCGACGTTCCAGAGCGCGAGGCTCTTGGCCCCGGCCTGCACCACGAGCCCCTGCCCGACCGGCACCTCGGTGGCCTTCGCGACCTTGACGGACGGCATGGCGGGCCTACCCGATGACCGCGGCGGGCGCGGCCGCTTCCCAGGCGCGCTCCCACTCGCGCCGGAGGCCCGCCTTCTTCACCCCGACGTCGAAGTGGTCCCACGGCATGGTCTCGGTCACCTCGCGGACGCGGCGGGTGAAGAAGGCGGCCTCGCCGTCCCACTCGCGGAGCGCGCGGCGCCAGTCCCCGTCGAGCCCGGCGGCCAGCTCGATGAAGTCGGCCACCCGGCGGTCGCCGCGGGCGAGCAGGGCCTGCAGCGCGGCCTCTCGCGGGTTCTCGTGCACCACCCGGATGGTGTCGAGCCGCCGGGCCGCCTGCTTGATGATGTCGAGCTTGGCCTCCAGCGCGCGGGCGTCGTCGAAGGACGCCCACTGGAACGGCGTCCACGGCTTCGGCACGAACGACGAGATCGAGAGGGTGAGCTTGCCGAACGGGTGCCCGTCGGGGCCCCGGATCTGCAGGCGCTCGAGCAGCCGCGCGGCCAGGTCCGGGATGGCCTCCACGTCCTCGCGGGTCTCGGTCGGCAGGCCGATCATGAAGTAGCACTTCAGATTCGGGATGCCGTAGCGGCGGAGGAGGTCGCAGGCCTCGTAGAGCTGCGCGTCGCTGATCGCCTTGCGGATCACCCCGCGCAGCCGCTCGGTGCCGGCCTCCGGGGCCATCGTGAGCGTGCGGTGCCCGCCGCGCTTGAGCGAGGCCACCAGCTCCTCGGTCAGGCTGTCCGCCCGGAGCGAGGAGATCGACACCTCGACCCCGTGCTCCTCCAGGACCTGCATCAGCTCGCCGATCCACGGGTAGTCGGACACGCAGGCCCCCACCAGCCCCACCCGCTTCGACTCCTTCGCGATGCGCGCCACCGACTCCCGCAGCGAGTCGAGGCTCCGGTGCCGCACCGGCCGGTAGACCTGGCCTTCCAGACAGAAGCGGCAGCCTCTCCCGCAGCCCTTGCCGACCTCGAGCAGCTCCATGTGCCCGTACTCGGCCTTGGGCGTCTTGAGCGACGAGCGCGTCTCGAAGCGGTTGACGTCCTTGAGCCGCCGCTTGACCACCACCGCCGGCACGTCGGGCGCGATCGGGACCACGCTCTCGATGTGGCCCTCCGGCCCGTACGCCACCCGGTAGGCGCCGGGCACGTAGATGCCCGGACAGGGGCTTGAGCCGGTCGACGAAGCGGTCGCGGCGGCCCTCGTCGGCGGGACCGCTCGCGGTCCACGCCTCCACGATCTCGCCCACCACTTCCTCCCCTTCGCCGACCACGATCACGTCCATGAACGCGGCGACCGGCTCCGGATTCGAGAAGGCGCAGACGCCGCCCATCATGATCACCGGGTCGCCGGGGCCCCGGTCGGCCGCGCGGACCGGGATCCCCGCCATGCGCAGGAGGCGCACGGTGTTCACGTAGTCGCCCTCGTAGGTGATCGAGAAGCCGACCAGGTCGAAGTCGGTGAGCGGGCGCTGCGACTCGAGCGAGAACGGCGGGGTGCCGGTGCGCCCGTACTCGTCCAGGTCCTCGGCGTCCGGGAAGAAGACGCGCTCGCAGACCACGTGCGGCAGCGCGTTCAGGTGGTCGTAGATGGTCTGGAAGCCCAGGTTGGACATGCCGACCGCGTAGGTGTTCGGGTACACGAGCGCCACCCGGACCCGGCCGCCCCAGTCCTTCTGGGCCGTACCCTCCTCGGACGCGACGAGCCCCTGTGCCTTCTTCTTGAGTTTCCAGGACATAGCGCGTGTCAGTCTACCACGGGCAGAACGACAGGACCGGAGGGAGGCCGCGCTCTCAACGAGCGTCCGCGGCCTGGGGGAGTGCGGGGGCCATTTCTGGGCCCCCGCATAAGACAGAGCTTAAAGACTTAAACGGCTGACTGCCAGAACCGACCGACTGCCAAACGACAGCTAGTTACCCGAGACCGGCCCGACCCCCATGATCTGGATGTCGATGCTCCGTGGTCGAGGCCCGTCCAGCTCGGCGAAGAGGATCGACTGGAAGCGGCCCAGCGAGAGCTCCCCACCGCTGATGCCCACCGCCACGCTCCGACCGAGCAGCGCGGCCCGGAGGTGCGAGGACGCGTTGCCGCGCTCGCAGTCGGAGAAGCGCGGGTCGTCGTGCTTGTACCCGGCTCCGTCGGCCACGAGCCGATCCATCATGGTCTTGAGGTCCTCGACGAGGGCGCCCTGGAACTCGTTCACGAATAACGCGCAGGTGGTGTGGAGGGAGTTGACCAGAATGATCCCCTCCTTGATGTCGGCGCCCAGCACGATGTCCCGGATCTGCTTGGTGATGTCCAGGACCTGTGTCCGTTTCTCGCTCAACATCGTGAAGGTCTTCCGGACTACCTTCAAGGTCTCCACCTTGTCTGCCTCCCTGATTGAGTGCGCTGCAGCTCTGGTGCCGAGGGAGGGAATCGAACCCCCACGGCCCTTACGGACCAGCGGATTTTAAGTCCGCTGCGTCTCCCAGTTCCGCCACCCCGGCCCATCGTGCCGCTGGACCGCCCCCCAAGAAATGGAGGCGGCGAGCGGATTCGAACCGCTGAATAGAGGTTTTGCAGACCTCCGCCTTAACCACTTGGCTACGCCGCCCTTCCAGCCTCTCATGCTATATGGAGCGGGAAACGGGATTCGAACCCGCGACCCCAACCTTGGCAAGGTTGTGCTCTACCACTGAGCTATTCCCGCAAAACCCCCATGTCACAGAACCGCTACGGACTCTAACAAAAGCCTTGAGTAGTGTCAACTTACGGCCGATCCGGGGCTCTCGCCGCGCAGATATTTCGCCGCTTCCTCGGGCGGGGTCGGATTGATGAAGAATCCGGTCCCCCACTCGAACCCCGCAACCCGCGTCAGCTTCGGGATGATCTCGAGATGCCAGTGGAAGTGGTCCAGGGCCGGCGCCCGGAGCGGCGCGCTGTGGAGCATGAAGTTGTACGGGCGGGTCCTCGAGGAAGCCGCTCATGCGGCCGAGCACCTGCTTGACCACCGCGGCCAGCCCCGCGAAGTCCCCGGCCGGGGTCTCCTCGTAGCGCGACCGGTGCACCGTGGGCAGGATCCAGGTCTCGAACGGGAACCGGGGCGCGAACGGGGCCAGGGCCACGAAGCCACCCTGATCGGCGATCAGCCGCCCTCCCTCCTGCCGCTCCTGGTGGATGATGTCGCACCAGATACACCGCTTCTTGATCCGCAGGTGCTGGAGCGCGCCGGCCAGCTCCTCCTCCACCATCAGGGGCACGACCGGGGTCGCGATCAGCTGGGAATGGGTGTGCTCGAGCGAGGCCCCGGCCAGGTCGCCGTGGTTCTTGAAGACCATGACGTACTCGAGGCGTGGGTCCTTGGCGAGATCCACGATGCGGTCGCGGTAGGCGCGGAACACCTCGCCCAGATGGGAGACCGGCAGCTGCTCGATCACCGCCTCGTGCTCGGGCGACTCGATCACGACCTCGTGGGCCCCCACCCCGTTCATCCGGTCGTAGAGACCCTCGCCGCTCGGCTCGAGCTCGCCCTCGATCCGCAGCGCGGGAAACTTGTTGGGCACCACCCGCAGGAGCCAGCCCGGGGTGTTGGGCTCTCCCTGCCCCGGCCGGAGCGCCCAGACCTCCTCGGGCGTCTGCCGCTCCTGCCCGCCGCAGAACACGCAGGGGCCGCCCTTGCGGGGGCGCGGGCGGGGCGCGAAGTCGGACGGCCGGCGCGCGCGCTCGGTCGAGATGATCACCCAGCGCCCGACGACCGGATCGCGTCGCAGCTCAGGCATGCGGCACCCGCTCCTCCTCCGGCCTCGGCTCGCGGGCCAGGAGCGAGGCCAGGGCATCCGCCACCGGCTTGCCCTCGAACAGGACCGCGGCCACTTCCTCGCAGATCGGCATGGCCACCCCGGCGTCCCTCGCCATGCGCAGGACGGAGGACACCGTCCGCACTCCCTCGGCGACCATCGGGGTCTCGGCCTCGATCAGGCGGAGCGGCCGCCCGCGGGCGATCTCCCGGCCGAGGGCGTGGTTGCGGCTCTGCGTGCCGGTGCAGGTCAGCACGAGGTCGCCCAGGCCGGCCAGCCCCGCGAACGTCGTGGGCTGGGCGCCCGCCGCGGTGCCGAGGCGGACGATCTCGGCCAGGCCGCGCGTGACCAGGGCCGCGCGGGCATTCTCGCCGAGGCCGAGCCCGTCGACCAGGCCGGTGGCGATGGCCATCACGTTCTTGAGCGCGCCGCCGAGCTCGACGCCGAGCACGTCGCGGTTGGTGTAGAGCCGCAGGGCCGGGCCGGCGAGCCCGCGCTGGAGCTCCGCCGCGACCGCCTCGTCCGCGCACGCCACCACCAGGGCCGCGGGCCGTCCCTGCGCCACCTCCCGGGCGAACGAGGGCCCGGACAGCACCGCGACCGCCCGGCCGGGCAGCCGATCGGCCAGCAGCTGCGAGATGCGCAGACCGTGCCGGGGCTCGATCCCCTTGGTCGCCGACACCAGCACCGCGCGCGGCGCCACGTGATCGGCCACCCGGGTCAGCACGCTCTCGACGAAGTGCGACGGCACCGCGATCAGCACGGTGCCGACGCCGGCGAGCGCCGCGCCCGCGTCCGCGGTCACCGTCACCGCGTCCGGCAGGACGAGCCCGGGGAGGTAGCGCGCGTTCTCCCGCGCGGCACGCGTGGCGTCGGCGAGCGCGGGATCGCGCGCCCAGAGGCGGACCGGCACTCCGACCCGGCCCAGGTGGATCGCGAGCGCGGTGCCCCAGCTCCCGGCGCCGAGCACTGCCACCGGGGCGCGCGCGGCGCCCCCGCCGTCTCCGCGGCTCACGCGGTCCGGGCGCGCTCGCCCAGGCGGTGCTCGCTGCCGCTGGCGAGACGGACGATGTTCGCGCGGTGGCGCCAGACGATGATCGCCGCGGTCACCGCCGCCGCGACCACCGCGTGCCGCGGGTAACCGAGGAGCGCCGCGCCGACCGGAAGGCTCACGCACGCCACGATGGAGGCGAGCGAGACGTAGCGCGACAGCGCGGTCACCAGGATCCAGAGACCGGCCGCCGGCGCCACCGCCCACGGGATCAGGGCCAGGAAGGCCCCGAGCCCGGTGGCCACGCCCTTGCCCCCGCGGAACGCGAGGAACACCGGCCAGCAGTTGCCCGCGACCGCGGCCACCGCGCCCGCCGCCGCGGCCCACGCCTCGGTCCCGATCGCGCGCGCGGCGGTCACCGCGAGGTAGCCCTTCACGATGTCGCCGACCAGCGTGAGCACCGCGGGACCGATCCCGAGCGTGCGCAGGACGTTGGTCGCCCCGATGGTGCCGCTCCCCGCGCGGCGGATGTCGGTGCTGCCCGCGGCGCGCGCCACCAGGAAGCCGACCGGGATCGCCCCGATCAGGTAGGCGGCGAGGATCCCGAGGACGGTCAGGGCCACCGCTCGCGGTCCCGGACCAGGTCCTTGGGGTTCGTGTGCAGGAAGAAGCGATAGAAGTAGTCGGCGCCCGAGACCACCGTGAGGGCGAGCGCGGCCCACAGCGCGGTGCGGGAGACCAGATGGAACACGTCGAGCTCGGGCGAGACGCCCTTCTCGAGAATCAGCAGGGTGATCGCCACGTACTGCGAGACGGTCTTGGCCTTGCCGAGCGAGGAGGCCGGGACCACCGTGCCCATCGAGAGCGAGACCCCGCGCAGCCCGGTCACCGCCAGCTCGCGCCCGATGATCACCACCGCCATCCACGCCGCCAGCATGTCCACGTGGACGAGCGACACCAGCGCGGCGGCCACCAGCAGCTTGTCGGCCACCGGGTCGAGCAGGGTCCCGAGCTTGGTGACCTGGTTCCACCGGCGGGCCATCAGGCCGTCGAGCCAGTCGGTCACCGAGGCCGCGATGAAGATGACCGCGGCGATGAGCACGCTCACCCGGGAGGAGGAGATGAGGAAGACCATGATCGGGGGGACGAGCACGATGCGGAACAGGGTGAGGGCGATGGGCAGGTTCACGCGCCCGACCCCGCCCCGTCCCGCGCGGGCGCGCCCGCGGCGAGCCCGGCCCGCGCCGGGCCGGCCGCCGCGAATCCGCCCGCCGCGAAGACCGGCACCACCGCGCTCACGTCCTGGCGCAGGCACGCGGCCAGGTCGACCTCGCGCGCCTGGTGGGCGAGCCTCCGGGCCCACAGCGAGTCCGCGGCCAGCCGCGGCAGGCGGCCCGCGTAGTGGAGGCCGAGGGCCCGCGCGGCCTCGGCTCCCCCGGAGAGCTCCGCGGCCGGCACGCCGTCGGTGAGCCGGGCGACCAGCAGCCCGGCGCAGACCGCGTCCTCGAGCGAGAAGGCGCCGTTGTCGCCCGCGCACAGGATCGTCACGTCGCGTCCCTGATCGCGCGCCCAGCCCGCCGCCGCGGTCACGTTCGTGAGCGCGGCGAGCCCCGCCGCGGCGCCGGTGGCGGCCCGCATCATGGCCGCGGTGCCGTTGGTGGTGGTGAGGACCACGGTGCGTCCCTCGACCCGGGCCCGGGTGAACTCGTCCGGCGAGTTGCCGAGATCGAAGCCGGGGATCGGGTGCCCGCCGCGCTCGCCCGCCAGCACGACGCCGGCGCCGTCGCGCAGCGCCTCCGCGGCCGCCTCGTCCGGCACCGGCACCACCCGCCGGCAGCCCGCCTCGCAGGCGGCCACCGCCGCGCTGGTCGCGCGCAGGACGTCGACGGCCAGCACGGTGCGGCCGGAGACCGGGGCGTCGGCGAACTCGGACGGGCTCAGCGCCACGTGCACCCGCATCGGCAGAGCGCGGGACCGCCTACCCGGCGTGGTCCCGCAGGGCCCGGATCTTGAGCCGGAGCGCGTTGAGATTGATGAAGCCCTCCGCGTCGCGCTGCCGGTAGACCTGGTCCGCCTCGAAGGTGACGAAGTCGGTCCGGTAGAGGGACCGCGGCGACTTCCGCCCCGCGACGGTGACGGTGCCCTTGTAGAGCTTGAGCCGCACCGTGCCGGTCACGTCGCGCTGCACGGCGTCGATGAGCCCCTGCACCGCCTCGCGCTCCGGGCTGAACCAGAAGCCGTAGTAGATCATCTCCGCGTAGCGGGGCACCAGGGAGTCGCGCAGGTGCAGGACCTCGCGGTCCAGCGTGATCGACTCGAGCGCCCGGTGGGCCGCGTGCAGGATGGTGCCCCCGGGGGTCTCGTAGACCCCGCGCGACTTCATGCCCACGTACCGGTTCTCCACCAGGTCCACCCGGCCGATGCCGTGCTCGCCGCCCAGCCGGTTGACCGTCTCGAGCAGCGCGGCGGGCGAGAGGCGGCGGCCGTCCACCGCCACCGGGTTGCCCGCCTCGTAGTCGAGCTCGACGTACACCGGCACGTCGGGCGCCGACTCCGGCGAGTTGGTGAGCAGGAACATCTTGGGCGGGGGCTCGTTCCAGGGATCCTCGAGGATGCCGCCCTCGAACGAGATGTGGAAGAGGTTGCGGTCCGTCGAGTACGGCCGCTCCGCGGTCACCGGCACCGGGATGTCGTGGCGGCGGGCGAACTCCATGAGCGCGGTGCGGGAGTTGAGATCCCACTCCCGCCACGGCGCGATCACGGTCAGGTCGGGGGCCAGCGCGGCGTAGGTCAGCTCGAAGCGCACCTGGTCGTTGCCCTTGCCGGTGGCCCCGTGGCTCACCGCGTCCGCCGATTCCTTCCGCGCCACGTCCACCTGAGCCTTGGCGATGAGGGGCCGCGCGATCGAGGTGCCCATGAGGTAGGAGCCCTCGTAGACCGCGTTGGCGCGGAGCATCGGGAAGACGAAGTCGCGGACGAATTCCTCTCGCAGATCGACGATGTGCACGGTGGAGGCGCCGGTGCGGAGCGCCTTCTCCTTCACCGGGATCAGCTCCTCGCCCTGCCCCAGGTCCGCGCAGTACGCGACGACCTCGCAGCGGTAGGTCTCGATGAGCCAGCGCAGGATGACCGAGGTGTCGAGGCCTCCCGAGTACGCGAGCACCACCTTCTTGGCGGTCTTGGTCACGATTGGTCTCCGCCCAGCAGGTTCAGGATGATCGCCTTCTGCGCGTGCAGGCGGTTCTCGGCCTGCTCGAGGATCAGGCTGCGCGGGCCGTCGAGCACCGCGTCGGTGATCTCCTCCCCGCGGTGGGCGGGCAGGCAGTGCATGACCAGCGCGTTGCCGGGCGCGAAGCCGAGGAGCCGGTCGTTGACCTGGTAGCGCTGGAAGGCCTCCAGCCGCTGCTCGCGGTCGCCCTCCTGGCCCATGCTGATCCAGGTGTCGGTGTAGATCACGTCGGCGTCCTCGATGCGCCTCGGGGGCCTCGGTGGTGAGCCGGATCCGTCCGCCCAGCCGGCGGCACTCCTCCAGTACCGCGCGTCCGGCTCGTAGCCCGGCGGGGTCGCCACCACCGCGCTGGTGCCGAGCATCGAGCCCAGCAGCAGGAGCGAGTTGCAGACGTTGTTGCCGTCGCCCACCCAGCCCAGCCGGAGCTTGGCCAGGTCTATCCCGCGCTCCCACAGCGTGAAGAAGTCGGCCATGGCCTGGCAGGGATGCTCGAGATCGGAGAGCCCGCTGATCACCGGGATCGAGGCGTTCGCGGCGAGCTGCTCGAGCGTCCGGTGGGAGAACACGCGCGCGGCCACCACGTCCACCCAGCGCGAGAGGTTGCGGGCCACGTCGGGCACCGTCTCCCGCTTGCCCATCCCGATCTCCTGCGCCGAGCCAGGTACACCGAGGTCGCCGCCGAGCTGGGTCATCGCCACCTCGAAGGTGACGCGCGTGCGCAGCGACGGCTTCTCGAAGATCAGGGCCAGGGTGCGGCCCGGGCAGCGGGGTCGACCGGTCGCGCGCCTTGGTCCGGGCCTTGAGCTCGGCGATCTGCGCGAAGAGGCGCGGCAGGTCCTCCCGCGAGCCAGGTCGCGGATCGACAGGAAGTGCTTCACTTGACGAAGCCGGCCAGGGCCTGGTCGATGATCTCGACCCCGTGACGGATGGCGGCCTCGTCCACCACCAGCGGGCGGGGCGAGGCGCAGCGTGTTGTCGCCCGCGCTGAGCGCGAGCAGTCCCCGCTCGCGGCAGGCCGAGATCACCTCGCCCACCGGCGGCACCAGGTCCATGCCGACCAGGAGGCCCCGGCCCCGCACCGCGGTCGCCGCCTTCGGATGGCGCGCGCGCAGCGCCTCCAGGTGCTCGCGCAGCACGCGGCCCATGGCCGCCGCCCGCTCCGGCAGCCGCTCCTCCATCAGGGTGGCGAAGACGGTCACGCCGACCGCGGTGGCGAACGGGTTGCCGCCGAAGGTCGAGCCGTGGGTGCCGGGGGTGAACGCGGACGCCACGCTCTCGGTGGCGAGGGTGGCCCCGATCGGCACCCCGTTGGCGAGGGCCTTGGCCAGGGTCATGATGTCCGGCTCGATCCCGGAGTGCTCGTAGCCCCACAGCCGGCCGGTACGGCCCATGCCGGTCTGGATCTCGTCCAGCACCAGGAGGATGCCGGCCTCGTCGCAGAGCTTGCGGAGACCGGGGAGATAGCCGTCGTCCGGGATGTTGATCCCGCCCTCGCCCTGGATCGGCTCGACCATCACCGCCGCGGTGTGGCTGTCGATCGCCCGCTCCACCGCGCGCAGGTCGTTGAACGGCACGTACTTGAACCCGCCCGGCAGCGGCTCGAAGCCGTGGTGGTACTTCTCCTGGGCGGTGGCGGTCACGGTGGCGAGCGTGCGGCCGTGGAAGCCGCCGCGCATCGTGATGATGTCGCCGCGGTCGCTGGCCCCGTGCTCCTTGGCCCACTTGCGCGCGAGCTTGATCGCCGACTCGTTGGCCTCCGCGCCCGAGTTGGAGAAGAACACCCGGTCCGCGAAGGAGTGGTCGCAGAGCAGCTTGGCGAGCTGGGTCTGCTGCGGGATGTAGAACAGGTTGGAGACGTGGAGCAGGGTCGCGGCCTGCTCGCGCATGGTCCCGACCACCTTGGGATGGCTGTGGCCGAGCGCGGTCACCGCGATGCCGCCGGTGAAGTCGAGGTACTCCTTGCCGTCGCTGTCCCACACCCGCACGCCCTCGCCGCGCACCAGCGCCACCGGGGCGCGCTTGGCGGTGTACATCAGGTGCTTGTCCGCCCACTCGATCAACGTCTTCGTGTCGGTCATGTCCGCCGTGACCCCTCTTTCAAATGCGTTCGCCTCGCCTGCGGCGGGCTCACAGAACAATCTCCGTACCGATACCTTCTTTGGTGAGGACCTCGAGGAGGATGGCGTGGGGGACGCGACCGTCGATGATGTGGGCCTTCTGGGCCCCGCCGGTGAGCGCCCGCAGGGAGGACTCCACCTTGGGGAGCATGCCCCCGTCGATGACGCCCGCCTTGATCAGC
The DNA here is from genome assembly GCA_963841755.1 of uncultured Candidatus Rokubacteria bacterium. Lineage (GTDB taxonomy): Bacteria > Methylomirabilota > Methylomirabilia > Rokubacteriales > CSP1-6 > CAMLFJ01. The sequence goes on along the minus strand of CAWJDX010000011.1, from coordinate 175,991 downwards.
CGCTCCGCGTCCCGCTTGGTCAAGGTCGAGACCAGCCGCCCGTCCTCACCGTTGATGCCGGTCACGTCGGTCAGGTGGATGAGCTTCTCCGCGAACAGCGCGGCGGCCACGTCCCCCGCCACCAGGTCCGCGTTGATGTTGTAGGTCTCGCCGCTCTCCCCCACCCCGACCGGGGCGATCACCGGGATGAACCCGTTCTCCTCGAGGAGGCGGATCGGCTCCGGGTTCACCGCCTCCACCTCGCCGACCAGGCCGATGTCGACCGAGGTCCCGTCCGGCATCCGGTGCAGACGCTTGCGCGCCCGCAGGAGACTCGCGTCCTTGCCGGAGAGCCCCACCGCGCGGCCCCCGTGCAGGTTGATCAGGCCCACGATCTCCTTGTTGATCTTGCCGACCAGCACCATCTCGACGATCTGGACCGTCTCCTCGTCGGTGACCCGCATGCCGCCCACGAAGCGGGGCTCCTTGCCGAGCCGCTTCATCAGGGCCCCGATCTGCGGCCCCCCGCCGTGCACGATGACCGGGCGGATGCCGACCAGCCGGAGCAGGAGCACGTCCTTGGCGAACTGCTCCTTGAGGTCGGCCTGCTCCATCGCCGCGCCCCCGTACTTGATCACGAGGGTCTTGCCCTGGAAGGCGCGGATGTACGGTAGCGCCTCGATCAGAACCTCGGCGCGCTGGACCATCTCGGGGGTCGCCATGGTGCGCTCGTCCGTCCCTATAAGATGTAGCGGGAGAGATCCTCGTCCTTCACCACGTCGGCCAGATGCGCGTTCACGTACTCCGCGTCGATCACGAGCGCCTGCCCGCTCATGTTCGGCGCGTCGAAGGACACGTCCTCCAGGAGCCGCTCCATCACCGTGTACAGGCGACGGGCCCCGATGTTCTCGGCGCGCTGGTTCACGGTGCACGCGATCTCGGCGATGGCCTCGACCGCGTCCGGCGTGAAGGAGAGCGTCACCCCTTCGGTCCTCAAAAGCTCCACGTACTGCCGGGTCAGGGCGTTCTGAGGCTCGCTCAGGATGCGGATAAAATCCTGCCGCGTCAAGGGCTCCAGCTCCACCCGGATCGGGAACCGGCCCTGCAGCTCGGGGATGAGGTCGGAGGGCTTGGCCACGTGGAAGGCGCCCGCCGCGATGAACAGGATGTGATCGGTCCGGACCATCCCGTACTTGGTGGTCACCGTCGAGCCCTCCACGATCGGCAGGAGGTCCCGCTGCACGCCCTCCCGCGACACGTCGGGCCCCCGGCCGCCCTCGCGGCCCGCGATCTTGTCCAGCTCGTCGAGGAAGACGATCCCGGAGTCCTCGACCCGCCGGATCGCCTGGCCCACCGCCTCGTCGACGTCGACCAGCTTCTGGGCCTCCTCCTGGGCGAGGAGCCGCCGCGCCTCCGCGATCTTGACCCGCCGCCGCCGGGTGCGCGTGGGCAGGAAGTTCGACAGCATGTCCTTCAGGTTGATCCCGATCTCCTCCATGCCCTGCCCGGGGAGGACCTCGAACATGGGCCCGGCCTGCGCCTGCACGTCCATCTCGATCGGGCGCTCGTCGAGCTTGCCGGAGCGGAGCTGGGCGCGGAGCTTGTCGCGCGTGGCGTCGCGCGAGGCGTCGGGCGAGACCTCCTCGAGGGTGCCGCTCACGAACGGCTCGCCCGGGCGGCGGGGCAGCAGGAGGTCGAGCAGCCGCTCCTCGGCCAGGCCTTCGGCCCGCTCCCGCACCGCGGCCGCCATCTCCGCCTTCACCATGGTCACGGCCAGCTCGGTGAGATCGCGGATCATCGACTCCACGTCGCGCCCCACGTAGCCCACCTCGGTGTACTTGGAGGCCTCGACCTTGAGGAACGGGGCCTGGGCGAGCTTGGCGAGCCGCCGGGCGATCTCGGTCTTCCCCACCCCGGTGGGCCCGATCATGATGATGTTCTTCGGGGCGACCTCGTCGCGCAGCTCCGCGGGCAGGTTCTGGCGCCGCCAGCGGTTGCGGAGCGCGATCGCCACCGCGCGCTTGGCCTTGCCCTGGCCCACGATGTAGCGGTCCAGCTCGGAGGTGATCTGGACGGGGGTGAGACCGGTCATGGAGGCCATCAGAGCGTGAGCACCGTGATCTGGTCGTTGGTGTAGACGCAGATGCCGGCCGCGATCCGGAGCGACTGCTCGGCGATCTGGGGCGCGTCCAGCTCGGAGTGGGCGCAGAGGGCCCGGGCCGCGGCCAGCGCGTAGGGGCCGCCGGACCCGATGCCGACGAGGCCGTCGTCGGGCTCGATCACGTCGCCGGTGCCGGACAGGATGAAGGTCGACTCGGTGTCGGCCACCGCGAGCAGCGCCTCCAGCCGCCGCAGCACCCGGTCCATGCGCCACTCCTTGGCCAGCTCCACCGCGGCCCGCGCGAGGTTGCCGCGATGCTCCTCGAGCTTCGCCTCGAAGCGGGCGAAGAGCGTGAACGCGTCGGCGGCGGCGCCCGCGAAGCCGACCAGCACGCGGTCGTGGTGCATCTTGCGCACCTTCCGGGCCCCCGCCTTCATGATGGTCTGGCCCACCGAGACCTGCCCGTCCCCCGCCACCGCCACGCGGCCGCGGTGCCGGACGGAGACCACGGTGGTGGCGTGGATCGACGCTTCGCGGCCGGCCGTCATCGCTTCGAGCGGTTCCTCTCAGGTGGCCCGGGGATGCGCCGCATCGTACACCCGCATCAGGTGCTCCGGGCTCACGTGAGTGTACCGCTGGGTGGTCGAGAGACGGCTATGCCCGAGCAGCTCCTGGATCAGCCGGAGGTCCGCCCCCTCGCCCAGCATGTGGGTGGCGAAGCTGTGACGCAGGGTGTGGGGGGTGACCCGCTGGCCGAGGCCGGCCCGCCGCGCGAGGCGTTTGACGATGCGGTGCGCGCTGCGGGTGGTGAGCCGGCCGCCGCGGGCATTCTGGAAGAGGGCCCCGCGCGCCCGGCCGCGCATGGCGAGGTAGGCGGCCAGCGCCTCGAGCGCGGTCTCGCCCACCGGCACCATCCGCTCCTTGCCGCCCTTGCCGAGCACGCGCACGGTGCGCCGGGCCTCGTCGAGGTCGTCCACGGAGAGCCCGCAGCACTCCGCGACGCGCAGGCCGCTCGCGTAGAGCAGCTCCACCAGCGCCCGGTCCCGTGAGCCCGCCGCCCCGGGCTCCGGCGCCGCGTCCAGCAGCTGGGTGGCCTCGTCCTTGGGCAGGAACGACGGCAGCCGGCGGCCCAGGCGCGGGCTCCGGACCTGGCGCGCCGGGTTCACCTCGAGGGCCCCGCGGCGGGCCAGGAAGCGGAAGCAGCTGCGGACCGCGGCCAGCTTGCGGGCGATGGTGGCCTTCGACAGCCGGCGCTGGTGCAGCCGCGCCAGGTACGCACGGATCGCCCGGCTGTCCACGCCCGCGAGGTCGTCGATGCGCTCCTCGGCGAGGAAGCGCGTGAACTCGGTCAGGTCCGCGGTGTAGCTGCGGAGGGTGTGAGGCGAGGCCCCGCGCTCCACACCGAGATATTCGAGGAACGAGCCAACCGCCGCGTCCATCCGTCGCTCACGCGACCGTGGGAGCCATTTCCTGCCGGTACCCGCACTCCTCGCGGACGCACTGCCGGGTGACCTTGCCGCCCTTGGTGATCCGCTCGGTCACGAACGTCGCCGCGCACTTCGGGCACGGCTCCGCCACCGGGCGCGTCCACACCGCGAAGGTGCAGGTCGGGTAGTTCGTGCACGCGTAGAAGGTCTTGCCCTTCCGGGTGCGCTTCTCGGTCAGCTGGCCGCCGCAGCCCGGCTGCGGGCACGTGATCCCGAGGGTGACCGGCTTGGTGGTCTTGCACTCCGGGTAGCCCGAGCACGCGATGAACTTGCCGAAGCGGCCGTGCTTGATGACCATCGGCCGGCTGCAGGTCGGGCAGATCTCGTCGGTCGGCTGATCGGCGGGACGCTCGCGCCCCCCGCTCATGTCCTTGGTGAACTTGCACTCCGGGTAGGCCGAGCAGGCGAGGAACTTGCCGAAGCGCCCCCACTTCTCGAGCAGCGGCTTGCCGCACTCCGGGCACTCCTGCCCCGCGTCGATGCCGACCTTGACGTTGTCCATCTTCTTGCCGGCCGCCTTGAGGTCGCGCGAGAACTGCTTGTAGAAGTCTCCGACCGTCTTGACCCAGTCGGCCTCGCCCTCCTCGATCTTGTCGAGCGACTCCTCGAGCCCGGCGGTGAACTCGACGTCCATCACCTCCGGGAAGTGCGGCACGAGCATGTCGGTGACCTGGATGCCGAGGTCGGTCGGGAACAGGGTCCCGCGATCGCGCCGGACGTACTCCCGGTCCTGGATGGTGCCGAGGATCTGGGCGTAGGTCGACGGCCGCCCGATCCCCCGCTCCTCGAGCGTCTTCACCAGCGAGGCCTCGGTGAAGCGCGGCGGCGGCTGGGTGAAGTGCTGCTTGGGGTCCAGCGCCAGGAGCTTCAGGATCTCGCCCACCGTGAGCGGCGGCACCACCGCCTCCGCCTCCTCCTCGGGCTCCACGTCGGTGGCCTCGCGCGACTCGACGTAGACCGCGGTGAAGCCGGCGAACTTGAGGGTCGAGCCCTGGGCGCGGAACAGGCAGTCGCCCGCCACGATGTCGGCGGCCACCGTGTCGTAGACCGCGGGCAGCATCTGGCTGGCCAGGAAGCGCTCCCAGATGATGCGGTAGAGGGCGAGCTGATCCTTGCTGAGGAAGCGGGCCACCACCTTGGGCTCGCGCGCCACCGAGCTGGGCCGCACCGCCTCGTGGGCCTCCTGCGCGCTCTTCTTGGCCTTGTAGGTGGGCGGCGCGTCCGGCAGGTACTCCTGGCCCAGGCGCCCGGCCACCCACTGGCGCGCCTCCTCCTGCGCCTCCGCGGCCACCCGCACCGCGTCGGTCCGCATGTAGGTGATGAGGCCGACCGCGCCCTCCTCGCCGAGCTCGACGCCCTCGTAGAGCTGCTGGGCCAGCATCATGGTCTTCTTGGCGCTGAAGTGGAGCTTGCGGCTCGCGTCCTGCTGGAGGGTGGAGGTGATGAACGGGGGCGCCGGATTCCGGCGTCGCTCGCCGCGGGTCACCGACTTCACGGTCCACGCCTGCCCGTGGAGCGCGGTCATCACGGTCATGGTGGACGCCTCGTCCGGCAGGTCCGCCTTCTGGTCCTTCACTTCCTTGAGGGTGGCGGTGAAGTCGGGCGGGTTCTTGCCCTTGAGGCGGGCGTGGAGCGACCAGTACTCGACCGGCACGAACGCGGCGATCTCGCGCTCGCGCTCGGTGATGAGGCGCACCGCCACCGACTGCACGCGCCCGGCGGAGAGCCCGCGGCGGATCTTCTCCCAGAGCAGCGGCGAGAGCTTGTAGCCGACCAGGCGGTCGAGCACCCGGCGCGCCTGCTGGGCGTTGACCTTGTTGGTGTCGATCTTGCCCGGGTGCAGGAACGCGGCCTTGACCGCGCGCTCGGTGATCTCGTTGAACATGATCCGGTGGGTCTTGCTCTTGCTGACCCCGAGCTCCTGGGCCAGGTGCCAGCCGATCGCCTCCCCTTCCCGGTCCGGGTCGGTCGCGATGTAGAGCGCGTCCACCTTCTCGGCCGCCTTCTTCAGCTCGTCGAGGACCTTCTTCTTGGCCGGCAGCACCTTGTACTCCGGCTTGAAGCCCTTCTTCTCGTCCACCCCGAGCTTGGACTTGGGCAGGTCGCGGACGTGGCCCATCGAGGCCTTGACGATGTACTTCGAGTCCAGATACTTCTGGATCGTCTTGACCTTCGTGGGTGACTCGACCACCACCAGGCTTCGCTTCGCCACCGGCAGTGCCTCCTATCCCCGTCCCACTCGCACGAATCGCTTGCCCTCGATCTGACGCACCCGCCCCTCCAGCTCGAGATCGAGCAGGGCCGCCGACACCGGACCGGCCCCGAGCCCGCTCCGCTCGATCACGTGGTCGATCTCGAGCGGGTCCTCCCCGAGCAGCGCAGCACCCGTCGGGTCGCCGCGCTCGGGCGGCCCGCCCCGGACGCGGCCGCCGCCCCGCGGGCGCCGGTCGCCTCCATTCTCTCGCGCGTGTCGACACAGGCCTTCCACCGCTCGGGCAGCGCGGCCACCACGTCCTCCCAGCCCAGGGCCAGCGCGGCCCCGTCCTGGATCAGCCGGTTGGCCCCGCGGCTCTCCGACGCGGTCACGCGCCCGGGGGTCGCGAGCACCTCGCGGCCGAGCTCGGCGGCGAGGCGCGCGGTGATCAGCGAGCCGCTGCGCTCCGCCGCCTCCACCACCACCACCGCGAGCGACAGTCCCGCGATCACCGCGTTGCGCGTCGGGAAGTGGTGCGGCAGCGGCGGAGTCCCGGGCGCGAACTGCGAGACGAGGGCGCCGCGCGCGACGATCTCCTCGGCGAGCCGCGCGTTCTCCGGCGGGTACACCACGTCCACCCCCGAGCCGAGCACCGCGATGCTGCGGCCGCCGACCCGCAGCGCGCCCCGGTGCGCCGCGGTGTCGATGCCGCGCGCGAGGCCGCTCACGATCGTCACCCCGCGCGCGGCCAGGTCCGCCGCGAGCGTCTCGGCCACCTCGAGCCCGTACGGCGTCGCGCGGCGCGATCCCACCACCGCGACCGCGAGCGCGTCTCCTTCGACGAGCGAGCCCCGCACGTGCAGCGTCGCGGGCGCGGTGGGAACCGCGAGCAGGAGCGCGGGATACTCCGCGTCACCGCGGGTGAGCGCGCGCGCCGCGCCCGCGCGATCCCGCACCGTGTCGTCGTGGATACGCTCGTGGGTCACGTGTATCGTTCGCCTCACGTCTTCAGATGACAGATCAGGGCAGTGCGTTTCAGTATACCGGACGACCGGGGTGGGTCAACAAACCGCGGCCGCGAGGGCCCGCGCACCCGCCGAGGGCGCGCACGCTCACCGCGGCGTGCGACCGGGCGCTCCGAGTGAAGCGAGCAGCGCGCGCGCCTGCGTGGCGGCCTCCGACTTCGGGTGCGATCGCACCACCTGCTCCCACGTCTCGCGCGCGCGCGGCACGTCGTGCAGCGCGCGATAGCACATGCCGATCTTCAGCAGCGACTCCGCCACCGACTGGCTCTGCGGGTAGAGATCGGGCACCTTCTGGAACTCGGTCAGCGCCTGGTTGAAGTCGCGCTGCCGGTAGTAGGCCTCCCCGATCCAGTACTGGGAGGTCGCGGCGAGCGTGTGCTTCGGGTACTTCTCGATCAGCTCGGTGAACTCGAGCACCGCCTGCCCGTGCTCCTCGGCGCGGAAGCTCGTCATCGCGGTGGCGAAGAGCTTCTCGGGGGTGACCTCCTTCGTGACCGTCGGCGCGGACGGCCTCGGCGCGACCGGCGCGGGCGGCGGCACGCTGAGCGTCGCCACCTTCTGGTTCGTCTCGTCGAGCCCCGAGCGGAGCGCGCTCAGCGCCTTGTCCTGCTGCTGGAACGCGGCCTTCAGCTGCTCGCGCTCCTGCGCGGACGCCTTGGTCTCGCCCACCAGGAAGGCGGCCTGGGCGTCGAGGGCCTTCAGCTCGCCGGCCAGGCGGCCGACCTCGCGGGTCATCTGATCCTGGCCCTTCTTCAGCTCGTCGACCTGCTTGACCAGCGCGGCCATCTCGGCCTCGCGGCGCGCCTTCTCTCCGGTGCCGCAGCCGGCCAGCGCCACCACCGCCAGCACCGCGAGCGCGGCGACGCCTTGCGTGCACACGGTCTGCTCACGCCGAAGCATCGACATGTTTTTGACCGTAGCACCTCTGTTTCCGAAAAGTCAATTTTCACGAGCCTTTGACTGACATTTGGCTTTCCGCTAGCATGGCGGCGCCATGGACGACCTCCCGCTCCTGCTCTACGGCTCGGCGCTCGGGACCGGCCTCGTCTTCGGCTACGTGATCCAGCGCGGGGGCTTCTGCCTCACCCGGGCGCTCTCCAACACCCTCCTGATGCGCGACGCGACCATCCTGCGGGCCTACGCCCTGGCCCTGCTGGTGGCGATGGTGGGCGTGGAGGTCCTCGAGGTGCTGTCCCTGGTCGACATCCCCCTGCGGCCGCTCCACTGGCTCTCGAACATCGTGGGCGGGCTCCTCTTCGGCGTGGGCATGATCCTCTCCGGCGGCTGCTCGGGCAGCACGTGGTACCGCGTCGGCGAAGGCGCGGTGGGCGCCTGGGTCGTGCTGCTCGGATTCGCCATCGGCGCGACCACCGCGGGCGTGGGGGTCCTGTCTCCGCTGCGCGCGCTGCTCCAGAAGCCCACGCTGGCCACCGCCGATGGCGGCGCGCCGACCCTCGCGAGCCTCACCGGGCTCCCGCCCTGGATCGTGATCGCGGCGCTCGCGCTCGCCGGCGGCCGTCTGGCTGCTGCGCGGCCCGCGGGAGCCCGAGCACGGCAAGTGGCCGTGGCCCGCGACCGGCGCCGCGGTCGGCGTGATGATCGCGGTGGGCTGGTGGGCCTCCGCGATCGGCGAGCGGCCGGTCGGCATCACGTTCGCGGCGAACACCGGCCACCTCTTCACGTATCCGCTCGTCGGCTACCCGAATCGCGTGACCTGGAGCATGCTGATGGCCCTGGGCGTTCCGGTGGGCGCCTTCGTGGCCGCGTGGACCACGGGTCAGTTCGGCTGGAAGCTCCCCGCCCCCGCGAGCCTCGTGAAGATCTTCGCCGGCGGCTTCCTGATGGGCGCCGCCGCCCTCGATCGCCGAAGGCTGCAACATCAACCAGGGCCTCACCAACTCCGCCACGCTCGCGCTCGGCAGTCTCCTCGCATTCGCCTCGATGTGCGCCGGCGCCTGCGCCACGCTCTGGTTCCTGTTCCTCCGCAAGACTTAACCGCACACTCCGGTCGGGAGGGCGGCGGCGCGGGGGGCGGGGGGAGGTGGGTCAACGAACCCGTTCCTGCCAAGCGATCTCGGAGCCCGCAACCACCCCGATTGGGAACTTCTAGTCGGGCGTCCGAAGCGGAGCGGGCCGTGGTTCGTGACCCACCTCCCCCCGCCCCCCGCGCCGCCGCCCTCCCGACCGCCGCCCGCGAGCTGGAAGCTAGAGGCCGGGGCGGAGGACGATGACCTTCACCGGCTCGCCGGGCGCGATGGTGGTCTGGCCGGGGACGATGGCGAGGCCGTCGGCCGCCACCATGGAGCGCAGGACGCCGGAGCTCTGGGTGCCGGTGAGGCGCGCGAGGTAGCCGTCGTCGGAGGGGCTGAGCGTCACGCGCAGGTAGCCGCGCCGGGTGTCTCCGTTGCGGATCGGCTCCTGCGCGCGGGCCGCGATGATGGGCCGGTGCAGCCGCGTGTGGCCGGCCATGCGCAGGATGGCGGGGCGCACGAAGAGCTCGAAGGTGACCATCGCGGAGACCGGATTGCCGGGCAGCGCGAACGCGGCGAGCGCGCCCTTGCCGTCCTGCGGGATGGTGGAGAACGCGATCGGCTTGCCGGGCCGCATGTCCACGAGCCAGAGGTGCTGCTCGGCCCCGAGGCGCGCGAGCGCGTCCTTGACGAAGTCGTGCTCCCCGACCGAGACGCCGGCGGAGGAGATCAGGATGTCGCAGCCGAGGCCCCAGCGAAAGCGGGCCTCGATCTCCTCCAGGCGGTCCCCCGCGATGCCGAGGCTCACCGGCACCGCGCCCGCCTCGGTCACCTGCGCGATCAGCGAGTAGCTGTTCGAGTTCGGGATCTGACCGGGCCCGATGCGACCGCCCAGATCCACCAGCTCGTCCCCGGTGGAGAGGATGCCGACGCGCGGCCGCCGGATCACGCTCACCGGGCTCCCGCCCACGGTGGCGAGCAGTCCGATGTCCGCCGCGCTCAGCACGCGCCCGCGCTCGAGCACCCGGTCGCCCCGGCGCATGTCCTCGCCCCGCGGCCGCACGAAGTCGCCCTCGGGCACCGGTCGCGGCACCAGCAGCGTGGGGCCGTCCACGCCCACGTCCTCCTGCGGGATGACCGAGTCGGCGGCCTCGGGGAGCGGCGCGCCGGTGAAGATGCGGAAGGCCTCGCCGGGCCGGATCGGGCGCTCCGCCATGCCGCCCGCGGGCACCCGCCCCGCCACCGTGAGCCGCGCGGGGGACGCGGCGGCGGCGCTCGACGTGTCCGCGCTGCGGAGGGCGTAGCCGTCCATCGAGGAGGCGGGCCACGGCGGCATGTCGAGCGGGCTGTCCACGTCCTCGGCGAGCACCCGGTGGAGGGCCTGGGTCAACGACACGCGCTCGTCGCCGAGCACCGCGACGCGGGAGAGGATGCGGTCGAGCGCTTCCTCGACGGGGATCACGCCCCGTATTCTACCGCGGGACGCGAGGGGGTCGGCGGGCTACTTGGACAGGTTCAGGACCGGCCGGTAGCGGACGAGGAACCAGTTCCGGCTGAGCACGAACAGGGCGAAGAAGCCGAGGGTCACCAGCACCTCGACCGGCCCGATCGGCACCGTGTTGTCGCGCAGCAGCGCGGGGAACACGAGCAGCATCCGCTCGAAGAAGATCGCGATCCAGCCGAAGAACAGGATCACCTTGAAGACCTGGTGCCGCTCCGGCGGGCGCCCGGTGAGGCGCTTGAGCAGGTACGAGAACGGGATGAGCCAGCCGATGATGAAGATGGCCCACGCGATACCGCCCCACGGCTGGTTGAAGAAGCGCCGCGCGAGGTAGCGGGTCTCGACCGGCACGTTGCCGTACCAGATGACCAGGTACTGCGAGAAGAAGAAGTACATCCAGAAGACCGCGAGCGCGAAGGTGAGCTTGGCCACGTCCTGGATCGCGGGCGGGGCCACGTGGGTCAGCCCGCGCTCGTTGGAGCGGATGGTGAGGTAGGTCACCAGGCCGAAGCCGGGGTACATCGACGTCACCACGTAGTAGCCGCCGAAGAGCCCGCTGTACCAGCGGGGGTCGAGCGACATGAGGAGGTCGAACCCCCACAGCGAGAGCACGACCATGTAGAGCACCAGCAGGACCGACGAGAGCCGGTAGCGCCGGTCGATCGCGGCCTGGGTGTCCTGACCGGGCTGGTCCTCCATCAGGATCGCCTTCACCAGACGCATCGCCACCCAGTAGAGCAGGAGCGAGCCCAGCCCGATCCGCAGGGCCATGAACGGCACGTTGAGCCAGGCCGCCTTGACCGGGATGGGCTCGGTCACCCACGGGTAGAGCGTGGCGCGGCCGAAGAAGAGCACCACGAACAGCACCAGCGACACGGGCAGGAATCCCGCGGTGGTGAGCGCGATGCGCTTGATGCTCGGCGACCAGCGCCCCTCGGTCACCTGGATCATGCCGGCCACCGCGGGGCCGGTGATCGCGAAGCTCGACCAGAAGAGGAGGTTGACGAGGTAGATGCCCCAGACCCGCGCGGGCTCCGGACGGGTCACCCCGTACAGGAAGGCGACGATCCCGAGGACGGCGAGCAGGATGAGGAACGGATGGGGCCGGGCCGGGCTCGCGGGGGTCGCGGTCATCGTGCTCATCGCTTGGCCAGGGTGCGGACGTAGTTGACCACGTGCCACCGCTCCTCGGGGGTGAGCGCCTCCGCGTAGGACGGCATCACCGCCCCACCCGCGGACAGGTAGCTCTGCCAGTAGCCGTCCGTCCGCACCTTCTGCAGATCTGGATTGGTGAGGTCGGCGGGCGGCACGAACTTGGTCGACACCGGCCCGTCCCCCTTCCCCGAAGCCCCGTGACACGGCGTGCAGTAGATGGTGAACAGCTCCCCGCCCCGGCGCACCGAGTCGGCGCTGGCCGTCACCGGGTTGCGGCGGGCCGCGGCCGCGTCGCGCTCCGCGGGCGAGTGGTAGAGCTGACCGCCGTTGCGGGGCAGGCTGCCGGTGGGCATCGAGAAGTTGTACTCCCCCGGCATCACCCGCTGCGTGTAGAACATGTTGTGCATCCAGCGGTACCCCACCGCTCCGCCCAGCACCGCGCCGATCCCTCCGATGAGGAGCAGGCAGAGCAGGAAGACCCACTTCATCATCGCCGCACCTCTTCCGCCCCCGCGGTCGACAGCACCGCCTGGACCGCGTCGATCCGGTCGGTCGGGCACGCCACCGCGACCCCGAAGCGGTCGACGCTGAAGCGCGGGTCGTAGGTGGGCGACGGCTTGAGCCTGGGCAGGCGGGCCGAGGATCAGGATGGCGAGGGCGCTCGCGAGACCGCCCAGCAGGATCGTCAGCTCGAACGCGATGATCACGAACGGCGGGATCGACACCGGGGCCTTGCCGCCGGTCACCAGCTCCCACTTGAGCGACGTCCAGATCGTGATGAAGAACCCGGTGGCGGTGCCGGTGAGCGCGCCCACCAGCGTGAAGAGCCGCACCGCGGACAGCGGCCGCACCTTCTCGACCTCGTGCTCGATCTCCTCCACCGGGACCGGGGTGTAGACGGTGAGATCGGAGAAGCCCTTGGCGCGCAGGTCACGGATGGCCTGCAGCGTGGTGTCCACGTGAGCGAAGACCCCCAGCACGCTCGCGGTGGCCATCAGTGGTGGCCCCCGTGGGAGGCCGCGTGCTTGAGCGGATGGGGCAGCACTTCCTTCACCTCCACGATCGACAGCGACGGCATCACCCGGATGAAGCCCAGGAACAGGATGAAGAACCAGGCGAACGAGCCGACGATGATCGCGGAGTCGGTGACGGTCGGATAGTAGGTGCCCCAGGTGTAGGGGTAGAAGTCGTGGGCGAGGCCGGGCACGATGATGTTGAAGCGCTCGAGCCACATCCCGATCAGCACGAAGATCGACACCACGTAGAGGGTCACCACGTGGACGCGCGCCTTCCGGCTCAGGAGCACGAGCGGCACCAGGCAGTTGCAGAAGTACATGCCCCAGTAGGCCCACGCGTACTGCTTGGACGCCTTGGCGAACACGCTGGCCCGCTCGAAGTGGTCCCCGCTGTACCACGCGGTGAACACCTCGCAGGTGTAGAAGTAGGTCAGGATCAGGCTGGTCACCAGGGTCAGCTTGGCCATCGCGTCGAGGTGGCGATCCGTGATGTAGGGATACCAGTCGAACAGGTACCGCATCGGGAGGATCAGCACCAGGACCATCGCGAAGCCGGAGAAGATGGCGCCGTCGACGAAGAACGGGGCGAAGAGCGTCGAGTGCCAGCCCGGCACCAGGGCCATCGCGAAGTCGAACGACACCACGCTGTGCACCGAGAGCACCAGCGGGGTGGCCAGCGCGGCGAGGAGGCCGTAGCCGCGGCGGTAGTGGCGCCACTGCTGGTCGGAGCCCTCCCATCCGAGCGACAGCACCGCGTAGATCTTCCGCTTGATCCCGGTCGCGTTGTCGCGCAGGGCCGCGATGTCCGGGACCAGGCCCACGATGAAGAACACCACGCTGATGGTCAGGTAAGTCGAGATCGCGAACACGTCCCACACCAGCGGCGACTTGAAGTTCGGCCAGAGGTAGCGCTGGTTGGGATACGGCATCAGCCAGTAGGCGAACCACATGCGCCCGGCGTGGATGAGCGGGAAGAGCCCGGCGGTCATGACCGCGAAGACGGTCATCGCCTCCGCCCCGCGGTAGATCGCGGTCCGCCACCTCGCGCGGAAGAGGTAGAGGACCGCGGAGATCAGCGTCCCCGCGTGGCCGATACCGATCCAGAACACGAAGGTGGTGATGTACATCGCCCACATCTGGGGCGTCCGCTTGCCGGCCGCCCCGATGCCGACCCAGATCTGCCAGGTCCAGGCCGCCACCCCGCAGGCGAGGGTGAGCGCCACCAGGCACATCCAGGCGAAGTACTTCTCGCCCGGCATCCCGATGGTGCGGATGACGTCGCGGTTGACGTCGGCCCAGGTGGCCTGCGTCGCGGCCGCGCTCGGGGCGGGCAGCGTGCTCATGCCTTGTGGCCCCCCTCGGGCTTGCCGTGCCCGCTCGCGGGCTCGCTCCGGACGACCTTCTTGAGGTAGGTGACGCCCGGCGTGGTCCCCAGCTCCTCGAGCACGTGGTAGCCCCGGGTGGAGAGCGCCAGCCGCGACACGAGCGCGCTCGCGTCCTTGAGGTTGCCGAAGGTGATGGCCTGGGTCGGGCAGGTCTGCTGACACGCGGTCTGCATGTCGCCGTCCTTCACCTCGCGCCCCGCCTCGCGGGCCAGGTCCTTGGCCGCCACCGTCCGCTGCACGCACATGGTGCACTTCTCCATCACCCCGAGCTGGCGCACCGTGACGTCCGGATTGAGCTGCAGGTCGAGCGGCGCCACCCACGTGTAGTTGAACCAGTTGAACTTCCGCACGTGGTAGGGGCAGTTGTTGCCGCAGTAGCGCGTGCCCACGCAGCGGTTGTAGACCTGCCCGTTGAGGCCTTCCCGGGTGTGGTACGCGGCGTAGACCGGGCAGACCGGCTCGCACGGCGCGACCTCGCAATGCTGGCAGAACATGGGCAGGAACATGTTGAGCGGCTTGGCCGCGGTCCCTTCCTGCCAGCGCTCCACCCGCATCCAGTGCTGGATGCGGCCGTAGGCCACCTGCGCCTTCCCGACCGTGGGCACGTTGTTCTCGCTCTGGCAGGCCAGCACGCAGGCCTGGCAGCCGGTGCAGCGATCCACGTCCACCGTCATGCCCCAGCGGTACTCCGGGTACTTGACCCGCGGGTACATGGTCGGGTGGCTCGCGTGCTCGGGCGCCTTGCCGCGCAGCTCCGTCTCGCGCGCGGCCCCGAGGCCGACCCACTGCGCGATCTCGCGATCGTCCTGATCGAACTGGGCCTGCGGGACGGCGAGGGGCCGCCGGCCGCCGGTGGCGGCGAGCGTGACCTTGACCGCCAGGTGCGGCAGGCCGCCCGAGACCGGATCCGGCGCGCCGGGCAGCAGCTCCATCGGGTTGGCGCCCGCGTTGAGGTACCCGGCCTGGTCCACGGTGCCGGTGGCCGCGTTGCCCTGGTTCGCGAAGGCGCCGGGGAACTTGTGCCCCTGCCCCATCGCCACCGCGACCGCGCCCGGATGGACGAGGTCGGTGGGGTAGGCCGGCAGCTCGATCGACCCGTGCGGAGACGTCAGCTTGACCAGATCGCCCCGCTTCACCCCCAGCTTGGTCGCGGTCTCGCTCGGGATCTCGACCCACGAGTCCCACGACACCTGGGTCATGCTGTCCGGCACCTCTTGCAGCCACGGGAGATCCGCGCCGCGGCCGTCGTAGAAGCGGCTCGACGGGTAGACGATCAGCGCGTGCGTGCCGTCGCCCTGGAGCTTGGCGGCGCCCGCCTGGACGCGGCCCGCCTCGGGACGCAGCGTGACCGCGGGCGCGGCCGGCTGACGCCACACGCCGCCGCGCCGGAGCGCCGCTTCCCAGAACTCGCCGAACGGGGCGGTGCTGCCGTAGTCGCGGGCCACCCGCTGCCACTCGTCCTTCAGGTAGTCGCCGAACGTGGCCCACTTGAGCGGGCCCTTGCCTTCCTCGAGCCCGAGCGCCTTCCGGCCGGCGCGGAGGAAGACGTCGCCGGTGGAGAGCGCGGAGACGGCCTTGCGCTCGATCTGCACCGGACCCATGGTCGGCTGCATGAGCCCGAGCACGCCTTCCTCGGACACGTAGTCGCCCCAGGACTCGAGCGAGTGCAGGATCGGCAGCACCACGTGGGCGCGCGCGGTGGTCTCGGTCGGCCGGCCCGCGAGGGCCACCACCAGCGGGACCTTGGCGAGCGCCTCGGTGAAGCCCGACTTGGGCGGCATCGCGTACACCGGGTTGACGTCGACCAGCACCAGCACGTCGATCTGGCCGGCCGCCATCGCCTGGGTCAGCGCCATCAGGTCCGAGTACGGGCTCGCCTTGCCGAGCGGCAGGGCGGAGCCGAAGCGCACGCGCGTGCCCACCGCGCCGATGGCCGCGTTGAGCAGGTTGACCGCCACCAGCGTGTCGGTCGACGTCGACCCGGTCGAGGCCATGCCGCCGCCGATGACGAGGCCGCCGCGGGACCGGGCGAGGTCGCGCGCCACCTGCTTGATGGTCTCGGCCGGAATCCCGGAGGCGGTCGCCGCGCCTTCCACGTCGCCGGCGCGCGCGGCCGCGCGCAGGGTGTTGAGATCGGCGCCCGAGGCGTGGAGGCCGTCGTCGACGATCACCCGGAGCATGGCCAGCGCCAGCAGGCTCTCGGTGCCGGGCGCGTTGCGCAGCCACTGGTCGGCGTTCGAGGCGGTGAGCGAGAGGCGGGGCTCGACGTGGACGAACGTCCCCTGCTTGCCCTGGTAGAAGGCGTGCATCCGCGCGAAGTCCGCGGTGTAGCCCTCGCAGTTGAGCCACGTCTCGAGGAAGTCGGCGCCGAACGAGACCAGGTAGGTGGCGTCGCCGATCGCGTAGTCCGGGATCGCGTCGCGGCCGAACGCCACCCGGTTGGCGGCCCGGATCGACTCGTAGCCGAGCGGCTCGTAGGCGATGCGGGGACGCGCGCCGAGCAGGCGCGTCCACTCGTCCATCAGGCGGCCGAGGCTGCCGGTCTCGAGACCGCTGACCACCGCGATGCGCGCGCCCTGCCGCGCCTTCGCGAGCGCGCCCAGCTTGTCGGTGAGCTGCTTCTCCGCCTCGTCCCACGTGACCGGCTTGCCCGCCGCGAGCGGGCCGCGGAAGCGGTCCGGGTGGTAGAGACCCTGGAGGCCCGCGTGGGCCCGGATGCAGAGACTGCCGGTGTTGGTCGGGTGATCCGGATTGCCCTCGAGCTTGATGACGCGGCCGTCTCGATTCTTGGCGATGAGGCCGCAGCCCGACGGGCACTCGCGGCAGACGGTGGAGAAGTACGCCGGGATGCCCGGCACGATGTTGTCGGGCGGGATCACGTAGGGGATGAACTGCTCGGCCGACGGCCCGCAGCCGCCGGCGGCCGCCGCGGCGCCCGTGGTGGCCACGATCTTGAAGAACGACCGGCGATCCATCCCGCTCATCCACTCCTCCGCAGCCCAGATGCTGGACGTTCTTCGCTACCGGCGAGGCGCGCTGTGGATGAAGACCGGCGGTCTACCGCGTGTTTCCGGGCTCCAGCCTTGTGAACCCTATCACGTGGAAAAAGCGAGTGTCAATACTACTTCGACGCTGCGCTCGCCTTCTCCATCGCGCTCCGACAGGCCCGGGCCGCCGCGGCGAGGTCGCCGTCGCCGTGAGCCAGCGAGACGAAGGCGGCCTCGAACTGCGAGGCGGCCAGGAAGACGCCGCCCTCCAGCATCGCGTGGAAGTAGCGCGCGTAGCGGGCGGGGTCCGCGCGCTTGGCGGAGGCGTAGTCGGTGACCGGGCCGTCGGTGAAGAAGACGGTGAGCATCGAGCCCACCCGGTTGACCGTCACCGGCACGCCGCTCGCGGCGGCGGCCTCGGTCACGTCGCGCTCGACGCGCGCCCCCAGCGCCTCGAGCCGCTCGTAGGTGCCGGGGCGCTCGAGCGCGCGCAGGGTCGCGAGCCCGGCGGCCACCGCGAGCGGGTTGCCGGAGAGCGTGCCCGCCTGGTAGACGCCCCCGAGCGGCGCCACGCGCTCCATGAGCGCGCGCGAGCCCCCGTAGGCGCCGACCGGCAGCCCGCCGCCGATGATCTTGCCGAGGCACGTGAGGTCGGGCCGCACGTCGTAGCGGGCCTGCGCGCCGCCCCACGCCACCCGGAAGCCGGTGATCACCTCGTCGAAGATCAGGAGGGTGCCGTGCCGCGTGGCCAGCTCGCGCAGCCCGGCCAGGAAGCCGGGCGCGGGCGGGACCACGCCCATGTTGCCCGCCACCGGCTCCACGATGATCGCCGCGACCTCGGCCGGGTGCGTCTCGAGCTGGCGCCGCACCGCCTCCAGGTCGTTGAACGGCACCGTGAGGGTGAGCGCGGCCAGCGCGCTGGGCACCCCCAGGCTGTCCGGCACCCCGAAGGTGGCGCCGCCCGAGCCCGCCTTCACGAGCAGGCTGTCGGCGTGGCCGTGGTAGCAGCCGTCGAACTTGATGATCGCGTCGCGCCCGGTGGCCCCGCGCGCGAGCCGGATGGCGCTCATCGAGGCCTCGGTGCCCGAGGAGACGAGCCGCATCATCTCCATGCTCGGCACCGCGCGGCGGATCAGCTCGGCCATCTCCACCTCGCCCCCGGTGGGGGCGCCGTAGCTGGTGCCGCGCCGCACCGCCTCGCTCACCGCCTCCACCACCGGGCCCGGGGCGTGGCCGAGGATGAGCGGACCCCACGAGCCGAGGAAGTCGACGTAGGAGCGCCCGTCGACGTCGACGAGGTGGGCACCCTCGGCCCGCGCCACGAAGAACGGGGTGCCGCCCACTCCCCGGAACGCGCGCACCGGGCTGTTGACCCCGCCGGGCATGAGACGCTGGGCCCGCTCGAAGAGTTGCGTCGGAGCCGGTCATGCGGTCAGGGCTTCTTGAGCTCGGTCGACACGAAGTCGCGCGCGCCGGAATCCCAGACGAAGGCGGCCGCGTCGACCACCCGTCGCTCGACCACCGAGAGCACCACGTACACCGCGTCCGGATACGCCGGCTCTCCATCGATCAGCGCGTTCTGTGCGGTCGGTGGGCGAGAAGTAGGCGCCGGTGTCGATGTGGGAGTGGTAGATGGTGGCGACCCGATAGCCCTGCCCCTCGCGCCGGCCGATGGCGAGCAGATCCTTCGGGTCGATGAAGTAGGCGGTCCGGGAGTCGCGCGGATGCCGCTGCGGATCCTTGTCGTGGAGCTCGTCCTGGATGTTGCGGCACGGCATGAGGACCCGGTCGGCGGTCGGCGCGTCCTTCACCAGCACGACCCCGCAGCACTCCGCCGGGTACTCGGCCACCGCCTGCGCGTGCACCCGGACGAGCTCGTCGCCGCTGAGGATCATCCCGCGAGGGCTGGCCCGCCGCCCGCCGGGGCTGGCCCGCCGCCCGCGAGGGCTGGCCCGCCGCCCGCGAGGGCCGGAATGATCGAGACCTCGTCCCCGTCCTTCAGCGTGGTGTCGAGCCCCTGCAGCGCCTCGATCGCCTCGTTGTTCACGTAGATGTTGACGTGGTGGTGCACCTCGCCCTGGTCGTTGCGGACCAGCCCCTTCAGCGCGTCGAACTGATCCTCGAGCTCGTCGAGCAGCGCCTTGACGTCGGGCGCCTCCACCGCGACGCGGTCGGCGTTCTTGGTGGCGCGGCGGAACGGGGTGGGAATGTAGACCTGGACACTCATGGCCGCTCTCCTAGAAGGTGACGCTCAGATAGCGCTCGCCAGTATCGCACAACACCGTGACCACCACCTGGCCGGCGGGCAGCGATTCCGCGATCCGGCACGCGGCCCACACGTTGGCCCCCGACGAGATGCCCACGAGCAGGCCCTCCTCGCGGGCGAGACGGCGGGCCGTCGCGGTGGCGTCCTCGTCGCGCACCGTCACGATCTCGTCGAGGATCGCGCGATTGAGGATGCCGGGCACGAACGACGCCCCGATGCCCTGGATGCCGTGGGGCCGGAAGCGGCCGCCCGAGAGCACCGGCGAGCGGGCCGGCTCGACCGCGATCACCCGCAGCGCGGGC
The DNA here is from genome assembly GCA_963841755.1 of uncultured Candidatus Rokubacteria bacterium. Taxonomy (GTDB): domain Bacteria; phylum Methylomirabilota; class Methylomirabilia; order Rokubacteriales; family CSP1-6; genus CAMLFJ01. The sequence goes on along the minus strand of CAWJDX010000011.1, from coordinate 156,623 downwards.
ACGCGCTCCTTCAGCACCTCGCCGACTCCGGTCACGGTGCCGCCGGTGCCGACCGCGGCCACGAACACGTCGAGCCGCTCGTCGGTCGCCTCGAGGATCTCGAGCGCGGTGGTGCGCCGGTGCACCTCCGGGTTCGCCGGGTTCTCGAACTGGAGCGGCATGAAGTAGTCGGGATGCTCGCGGCAGATCTCCTGCGCCGCGAAGACCGCGCCGGTCATGCCCTCCATCGCGGGGGTGAGGTGGATCTCGGCTCCGTAGCGGGCGAGCAGCCGCTGCCGCTCCACGCTCATGTCGTCGGGCATGGTGAGGATGAGGCGGTAGCCGCGCACCGCGCACACCATCGCGAGCCCGATGCCGGTGTTGCCGCTGGTCGGCTCCACCAGCGTGGCGCCCGCCGCGAGCACGCCGCGGCGCTCCGCGTCCTCCACCATCGCGAGCGCGATCCGGTCCTTGACGCTGCCCCCCGGGTTCAGCGACTCCATCTTGGCCAGCACGGTGGCGCCGCCCGCCCGCGGGAGGCGGTTGAGCCGCACCAGGGGGGTCGCGCCGATCAGCTCGAGGACCGAGCCGGCCAGCCGGGGCCGGGCGGGCGCGGTCGCTTTCTTGGTCGTCATGGGCAAGTCCTGTGGGGGAGCGCGGGTGTCGGGTGAGGAGTCGTCAGATGTGGTACATGGGGCGGGCCGCGCTGCGCCGCTCGTCGGCGCGCCGGCGCAGGTCCTCGAGCGAGGTGCGATCGACCACCGCGGCCACCGCGGCGTCGATCTCCCGCCACAGCTCGCCGAGCGCCGGCCGAATCGTCGGGGGCCGCGCCGCGCCCACCGCGCTGGGGCCCGTCGGCCGCGGCGGACGGTCCCTCGACCGCCCGCAGGAGCGCCCCCACCGTGATCTGGTCGGGCGGCCGGCTCAGCCGGTAGCCGCCCGAGGAGCCGCGCCGCGCGTAGAGGAAGCCGCTGCGCTTGAGCTGGAGCAGCACCTGCTCGAGGTAGCGCTGCGGGATCGACTGGCGCGCCGCGATGTCCTGGATGGGCTGGAGGTCGGGGCCGTCGTGCAGGGCCAGATCCACCATCGCCTTGATGGCGTACTCGCCCTTCGCCGAGATCCTCACGCCCGACCCTGCTCGATGAGCCGGGCCGCGTCCTTGGCGAAGTAGGTGATGATGATGTCGGCCCCCGCGCGGCGGATGCCGGTCAGGGCCTCGATCATCGCGCGCTCCTCGTCGAGCCAGCCGAGCTGGCCCGCCGCCTTGAGCATGGCGTACTCGCCGGACACCGAGTAGGCCGCCACCGGCAGGCCGAACTCGCCCTTCACCCGCGCGATGACGTCGAGGTAGGGCAGCGCCGGCTTCACCATCACGATGTCGGCGCCCTCGTCCACGTCCAGCGCGACCTCCCGCATCGCCTCCAGCGCGTTGGCGGGATCCATCTGGTAGGAGCGGCGGTCGCCGAACTGGGGGGTGGAGTCGGCCGCCTCGCGGAACGGGCCGTAGAACGCGGAGGCGTACTTGGCCGAGTAGGCCATGATCGGCGTCTCGGTGAAGCCTCCCTCGTCGAGCCCCTCCCGGATGGCGGCCACGCGGCCGTCCATCATGTCGGAGGGCGCGACCATGTCCGCCCCGGCCTCGGCGTGCGAGATCGCGGTCCGCGCGATCAGCTCGAGCGAGGGGTCGTTCTTCACCCGCCCGTCCTCCACCACCCCGCAGTGCCCGTGGCTCGTGTACTCGCACAGGCACACGTCGGTGATCACCAGCAGGTCGGGGATGGTGTCCTTCACCGCGCGCACCGCCTGCTGGATGATGCCGTCCTCCGCGTAGGCCTCGGTGCCGCGCGGGTCCTTGTCGCGCGGCAGCCCGAACAGGAGCACCGCGGGGATCCCCATCGACGCGGCGTCCTTGCACTCCTTGAGCAGCTCGTCGATCGAGAGCCGGTACTGTCCGGGCATGGACCCGATGGGCTCGCGGACCCCGCGGCCGTGGACCGCGAAGAGCGGATAGACGAAGTCGGCGGCGCGCAGCGTCGTCTCGCGCACCATCGAGCGCAGCAGCGGAGACTCGCGGAGGCGGCGGGGGCGGTAGATGGGGAACGGCATGCGCTAGCTCCTTGCGGGATCGAAGTGGGCCACGATGGCGCGGGCGAGGCCCGGGATGGTGTAGTCCTCCGGCACGATCCGCGGCACGAGCCCCCGCCCCTGCGCGGTGGCCCGGGTGATGGGGCCGATGCACGCGACGGTGACCCCCGCCATCAGCCGCGGCAGCTCGGCCGCGCCGAAGAGCGCGCAGAAGCTCCGCACGGTGGACGAGCTGGTGAACGTGACCACGTCCACGCGACCCTCCGCCAGCGCCTCGCGGAGTCCGGGCGCCTGCTCGGTCGCGGAGCGGGTGCGGTACGCGGGCACCTCGGTCACCGCCGCGCCGAGCGCGGTCAGCTCGCGCACGAGCAGGTCGCGCGTCTCGGCGGCGCGCGGCAGCAGCACGCGCTCGCCCGGCGCGATCAGGGGCCGCAGGCGCTCGACGAGGGCCTCGGCCACGTACTCGTCCGGCACCACCGCCGACCGGAGGTCCCACCCGGCGAGCGCCGCCGCGGTGGCGGGACCGATGGCGGCGAGCCGGGCGCGCTCCAGGAGCGCGCGCCCTTGCCCGGTGGCGGCGACGCGCCGGCGCACCATGCTCACCCCGTTCACGCTGGTGAAGATCACCCACGCGAAGTCGCCCGCGAGGGCCGTGTCGAGCGGGGCCCAGGACTCGGGCGGCTCGATCGCGATGGTGGGCACCAGGAGGACCCGGGCCCCGGCGGCCTCGAGCAGCTCGGCGAAAGCTCCGGCCTGCTCACGGGCGCGAGTCACCAGAACCACCCGCCCGGTCAATGGCTTGCCACGCTCTACCTCAGTCACCACCTGATCACCCGCGGCCCGCATCGAGCAGTGCCTTTGCCCCCTTTGCCAGGAGCTCCTCCGCCACGGACGCCCCGAGCTGCTCGGCCTGCCGGGGGCCACCGGTCGCCTGCGATCGCAGCACCGTCCCGCCGTCGAGGCTCGCCACGATCCCGGTCAGGGTCAGCGCCGAGCCGTCGTGGCGGGCGTGGCCGGCCACCGGCGTGTGGCAGTCGGCCCCGAGCCGCTCGAGTAACGCCCGCTCCGCCACGGCCTCCGACCTGCTCCGAGTGTCGTCCAGCCGCCCCAGAAGTTCAAGCACTTCCCGGTCGGCTTCGCGGGCTTCGACGGCCAGGATCCCCTGGCCCACCGCGGGCACGAACTCCTCGACCGGGAGCACGGTGAGATGCGGCGGGGCGAGGCCCAGCCGGCGAAGGCCGGCCGCGGCCAGGATGGTGGCGTCGCAGGCTCCGGCGCCGAGCTTCTCGATGCGCGTCTCCACGTTGCCGCGGATCGGCTCGGGCCGCAGGTCCGGCCGGCGCGCCAGCACGAGGGCCCGGCGGCGCAGGCTCGACGTGCCGACGCGGGCGCCTCGCGGGAGCCCGTCCCACCCGCCGGGGCCGCGCGTGAGCAGCACGTCCGCGGGGTCCTCGCGGGTCGGGAACGCGGCCAGGACGAGGCCGGCGGGCAGCGCGGCCGGCATGTCCTTCAGGCTGTGCACGCCCACGTCCACCTGCCCCGCGAGCAGCGCCTCCTCGATCTCCTTCACGAAGAGCGCCTTGCCCCCGAAGTCGGCGAGCGCGACCTGGGCCAGGCGGTCGCCGCTGGTGCGGATCACCACGACCTCGACGCGGGCGCCGTGCGCGCGCAGCGCCTGCGCGACCTGCTCGCACTGCACCAGGGCCAGCCGGCTGCCCCGCGTGCCGAGGCGGACGTTCATTCGGACGGGCCGGGCCCGGGTCCGCGCAGCCCGAACAGCTCCGAGATCATCTCCGTCCAGCGGCGGCCGTGGCCCGCGCGCGACGAGTCCTTGAGCTTGACCATGGGGGCGTGGAGCACCTTGTTCACGATGGCCTGGCTGAGCGCGTCCATGACCCGGCGCGTGTCCTCGGCCGCGCCGGGCAGGCGGGCCAGCGCGCGCTCCAGCTCGGCGCGCCGGATCGCTTCCAGCTTCTCGCGCAGCGACACGATGGTGGGCACGACCTCGAGCTGCTGCAGGCGTCCCGCGAACTTGTCGACCTCGCGCTCGAGCAGGGTCTGGGCGCGCTGGGCCTCCCGCTGGCGCTCCTTGAGGTTGGACTCGACGACCGCGCGCAGGTCGTCGATGTCGTAGCAGAAGGCGCCCTCCAGGTCGTTCACCGCCGGCTCCACGTTGCGAGGCACCGCGATGTCGATGAAGAAGAGCGGCTGCCCGCGGCGCGCCTGGAGCGCGGCCCGCACCTGCGCCGCGGTCACGATGGGCTCGGGGGCCGCGGTGGAGGTGATCACGATGTCCACCAGGGCGAGCGTCGCCTCGATCTGATCGAAGGGCACCGGCACCCCGCCGAGCCCGCGGGCCAGCTCCTGGGCGCGGCTCCACGTGCGGTTGGCCACGTAGACCGGCAGCGCGCCCTGCTCGATCAGGTGCCGCGCGGCCAGCTCGCTCATCTCGCCCGCGCCGACCAGCAGGACCGACTTGCCCTCGAGCCCCTCGAAGATCCGCCGCGCCAGCTCCACCGCCGCGTAGGAGATCGAGACCGCGAGGCGGCCCACCAGGGTCTCGGATCGCACCCGCTTGGCCGCGCTGAACGCCTGGCTCATCAGGGCGTGCAGCACCGGGCCCGCGGTGCCCGCCGACTGGGCCAGCGCGAAGGCGTCCTTCACCTGCCCGAGGATCTGCGGCTCGCCCAGCACCATGGAGTCGAGGCTCGCCGCGACCCGGAAGGCGTGGAGCGCGGCCTCGTCGCCGGTCGCGGTGTAGAGCAGCGGCTCCAGCTCCCGCCACGCCATGCCGCGGTGGCTCCCGAGCCGGCTGAACGCCTGGGAGCGCGCCTCGCCCGGGACCGCGGCCACCCCGTAGACCTCGACCCGGTTGCAGGTGGAGAGGATCATGACCTCGTGCAGGAAGCCGCGGCCGGTCAGATCGGCGAGGATCTCCCGGATCTTCTCCTCCTCGAGGGCGAGCTGCTCGCGCACCGCCACCGGCGCGGTGCGGTGATTCATCCCCGCGACGAACAGGAGACCGGGCGCGTCGGGGATCCGCGCGTCAGGAGCCATGGTGCCCGTGGAGGAAGGCGCCCGCGCTCAGCGTGACCAGCATCACGCAGAAGCCGGCGATGGAGAGATAGGCGGCCCGCCGGCCGCGCCAGTGCCCGAGCACGCGGCCGAGCGAGCGTCGCGGCGTAGATGACCCACATCACGAGCGAGAAGAGGGCGAGCGGGTCGAACGCGACCACGCTGCCCCACGCCCCGCGGGCCGAGAGCGCCCCGAGGGCCAGGCCCACCGTGAGGAACGGGAAGGCGACGGTGAGGGTGGCGATCGTGAGCCGGTCGAGCGTCTCGAGCGGCGGCAGGCGATAGAACGCGGTGCCGGGGCGCTTGGCCTTGAGCTGGCGCTCCACCAGCAGGTACATGAGCGCGCCCCCGAAGTTCAGCACGAGCGCGGCCAGCCCCACCAGCACCAGCGCCACGTGCACCACGATCCAGCCGCTGCGCACCGGCGGCTCGAGCACGATCGAGCGGAGCCCGGTGGGCAGCCCGAGGCCCAGGGCCAGGACGACCGGGAGCACGAAGGCGCTGAGCGGGCGGATGCGCCGCTGGCGCTCGACCCAGAAATCGAGCAGGATCACGGCCCAGATCAGCAGCGAGACCATCTCGGCGAGGGTCGAGACCGGCAGGCGCCGGAGCTCGATGCCCCGCAGGATCACCGCGCCGGTGTGGCAGATCCAGCCCGCCTGGGTCAGCAGCAGCGCGACCCACGCGAGCTGGTCGCGCCGCCCGGCCAGCGAGCCGATCGCGGCCACCGCGGCCAGGATGTAGGCGGTCAGGGCCACGTCGAAGAGCACCGCGTTCACGCCGTCTCTCCGGCTCTCGGGCGGGAGCAGGTGCGCGAGCGAGGGGGTGGCGCGCCAGTAGCCCTCGCGCGAGGCGTGGAGATCGAGGTGCGGGGAGCCCCAGTCCTCCACGAGCGGGGGCCCCGCGTTCCAGCGCTGGCGCCGATCGACGCCCTTCACGTAGCCGCGGCACGCGCGACAGCCCTCGATGAAGTAGGCCGCCTCGAGATCCTCCGCGACCAGGCGCGCCAGGTCGCGCGAGTTCCAGCTCTCGCAGAACGGGCAGCGCAGCTGCGCCGCGATCCACGCCCCGCCGCAGAGATGGCAGGAGAGCCGCCGGCGTCCGTCCTCCAGCAGGTCGCCGTAGCCGGCGGCCCCGCCGCACCACGGGCACGACCCGCGCGTCCAGATCCCGTCCGGCAGGGCGCGGACGCCCTCGAAGTAGATCTCGAGGGCGGGGCGCAGCGCGGTCACCGGGAGGAACGCGCCCAGGTGCGTGCCGAGCCCGAAGCGGTCGAGCAGCCACGCGGCCGGATCGCGATCGGGCGCGGGCAGCAGCGCGCTCGCGTCGATCTGCCCTTCGTCCCACGCGAGCGCGAGGCGGCGGAAGGCCTCCACCGCCTCCGGCCCGTCGGCGGCCAGTCGCTCCATCACCGGCCCCAGCAGGTCCTCGACCGACGCGGAGGGGATGACCGGCCGGGCCTCGGCCAGGAGCGGCACCCCGCGCTCCCAGCGTCCCCGGCACTCGTCGGCGGACCAGGCGAGCGGCACGAGGGTGGCGGGCGGCTTCCACCCGACCCAGCCCTCCAGGATCGCGGTCCAGAAGCGGAGGGGCTCGCCGAGCGCGGGGCGCCGCGCGAGCAGCGCCTGCCAGTCGGCCATCAGCGCGGAGTAGTCCGGCATCCGTCAGGGACCGCCGTCGGCGTCGAGCGCGTCGCCCGCGTAGAGGTTGAGGCCGTCGGGCCGCACGTACCCGATCACGGTGATGCCGAGCTGCTCGGCCAGCCCCACCGCCATCTCGGTGGGCGAGGTGCGCGAGGCGACCACCGGCACGCCCATGCGCGCGGCCTTGAGCAGCATCTCGGACGAGATCCGCCCGGTGGAGATGAGGACGCGGTCCGTGGTCGGGATCGAGCGGAGCATCGCCTCGCCCTTGACCTTGTCCACCGCGTTGTGGCGGCCGACGTCCTCCGCGACCACCAGCAGCCGCTCCGCGTCGGCCAGCGCCGCCCCGTGGATGCCGCGGGAGGCCTGGTAGTGGACCGCGCGCCCGAACAGCTCCTTGAGCCGCGCCGCGAGCTGCTCGGGGCGGACCCGGATCGAGGAGCGCAGGCGCGGGAACAGGCGGGGGTCGATCCGGAAGGTGATGCCGCCGCCGCAGCCCGAGGTCAGGATGCGCTCGGTGGGCAAGGTCACCGGGCCGGCCAGGGTCACCTCGGCGCGCCCGTCCACCTCGGAGATGTCGATCCGGGTGATCTCGGAGAGATCCTCGATCACCTTCTCCATCCAGAGGTAACCCACCACCAGCGCCTCCAGCTGGAACGGCGAGCAGAGCAGCGTGACGAAGCGCTCCCCGTTGACGTGGACCGTCAACGGCTGCTCCCGGACGACCTCGCCCTTGACCTCCTCGAGGTGGCCGCCCTTGACGCGAAAGTAGGTGCGCATGGTCCGCTGGCTGCCGGGCCTCAGTATAAAGGAAGGGGCCCGATGACGTAGCGCCGGACGAAGCCAGTCTCGGTGAGCTCGGTCACCCGGTCGGCCCGGCCGGCGGCATCTCGATCGCCTCGTACAGGACCCGGACGAGGAAGAGGCCCTCCGGCGGAGCGGTGGGGCCGGCGCGGGTCCGGTCGCGTCCGTCCAGGAGCTCGGCGATCCAGCCCGGGCGGATGGGCGCCCCGGCCGATCTCGACGAGGCTGCCCACGATGTTCCGGACCATGTGGTGGAGGAAGCTGTCGGCGGAGAGGCACACCGCGAGGAGATGACGCCGGATCACCACGCGGGCCGAGCGCACCGTGCAGGTCGGCGTCCGGTCCCGGCCGGCCGCCGCGCAGAACGCCCTGAAGTCGTGCTTGCCGCGCACCGCCCGGAGCCCCGCCGCCATGGCCGCCGCGTCGAGCGCGAAGGGGACGTGCCACGCGTGCCGGCGACGGAAGGGATCGGCCTGCGGGGCGCGGTCGATCAGGTAGACGTAGCGCTTGCCGCGGGCCCAGCGTCGCGCGTCGAAGCCGGCGGGGGCCTCGCGCGCGGCGGTCACGCGGACCGCCGCGGGCAGGAGCGCGTTGAGCGCGCGCCGGAGCGCCGCGGGCGGCATCGGCGACGACGTGGCCAGGCTCGCCACCTGGCGGAGGGCGTGCACGCCCGCGTCGGTCCGGCTCGCGCCGGTGATCTTCACCGGCGCGCCCAGCACCCGCTCGGCCGCCGCGATGAGCAGCCCCTGCACGGTGGGTAGTCCCGGCTGCACCTGCCAGCCGTGCAGGTCGGTGCCGTCGTACGCGAGGGTCAGGCGGACCGCGCGCGACGGGGTCAGCGGATCAGCAGCTCCGCGATCTGGATGCCGTTGAGCGCGGCGCCCTTGCGGAGCTGGTCGCCCACCACCCAGAAGTTGAGCGCGTTCGGCTGGGAGAGGTCCTCGCGGATGCGACCCACGTAGCAGTCGTCCTGGCCTTCCACCAGCACCGGCATCGGGTAGCGGTTCTCGGCCGGCTCGTCCCAGAGCTTGAGACCGGGGAATCCGGCGAAGATCTCGCGCGCCCGCTCGCGGCCGACCTTGCGCTCGGTCTCCGCGTTGACCGCCACCGAGTGGGCGGTGAAGACGGGGACCCGCACCGTGGTGGGCGAGACCGGCAGGTCGGGCAGCTCGAGGATCTTGCGGATCTCGTTGACCAGCTTGATCTCCTCGCCGGTGTAGCCGTCGTCCCCGAACTTGTCGACGTGCGGGATCACGTTGAAGGCGATCTGGTGCTGGAAGAAGCGGGGGACGATGGCCTCGCCGCGCGCCCACGCCAGCGTCTGGCTCCGCAGCTCCTCCACCCCGTTGACCCCCGCGCCCGAGACCGCCTGGTAGCTGGTCGCCACCACCCGGCGCAGCCGCCCGGCCTCGTGCAGCGGCTTGAGCGGCATCACGGTGACGATCGTGGTGCAGTTCGGGCACGCGAGGATGCCCCGGTGTCCCTTCACCGCGTGGGGATTGATCTCCGGCACGACCAGTGGCACGTGGGGATCCATGCGGAAGGCGTTGGACTTGTCGACCACGACGGCTCCCGCCTTCACCGCGAACGGCGCGTACTCCTTCGACTGCGCGGAGCCCGCCGAGAAGAGCGCGATGTCCACCCCCTTGAAGGAGTCCGGGCCCGACCGCCTCCACCCGGATCGTCTCCCCCTTGAAGGTGACGGTCTTGCCCGCGGAGCGGGCCGAGGCGAACGGGCGCAGCGCCCGCACCGGGAACTTGCGCTCCTCCAGGATCTTGAGCGTGGTCTGCCCTACCGCTCCGGTCACGCCGACGACCGCCACCACCACCCCTGAGGCCATTGCTCGCTGTCTCCTGTCTATCTGATTGGACTAGTACGACTTCTCGACCTGCGACACGATCAGGTCGCCCATCTCGACGGTGCCCACCAGCTTCATGCCCGCGGAGTGGATGTCCCGCGTGCGGTGGCCCTGCTCGAGCACCTTCAGGACCGCCGCGTCGACCCGGTCCGCGTCGGGCCCGCGGTCGAGCGAGTACCGCAGCAGCATGGCGGCGGAGAGGATCGCCGCGATCGGGTTCGCCACCCCCTGCCCCGCGATGTCGGGCGCGGTGCCGTGCACCGGCTCGTAGAGACCCTTCTTTCCCCCGGTGCCGCCGAGGCTCGCGGACGGAAGCATGCCCATCGAGCCGGCCAGGATGGCGGCCTCGTCCGACAGGATGTCGCCGAAGGTGTTCTCGGTGACGATCGTATCGAAGTGGGTGGGCTTGTGGACGAGGGCCATCGCGCAGTTGTCGACGAGCACGTGCTCGAGCGCCACCTGGGGATAGTCCTTGCCCACCCGGGTCACGACCTCCCGCCACAGCTGCGAGACCACGAGCACGTTGGCCTTGTCCACCGAGGCGAGCCGCTTGCGCCGCTTCATCGCCACGTCGAAGGCGGCGCGGGCCACCCGCTCGATCTCGCGCGAGGTGTAGGCCATGGTGTTCACCGCCCGCGCGCCCCCGTCCGCGAAGTCCTCGCGCCCGCGCGGCTCGCCGAAGTAGAGGCCGCCGGTCAGCTCGCGGATGACCATCAGGTCGGTGCCCTCGACCACCGAGCGCTTGAGCGGCGAGGCGTCGACCAGCATCGGGAAGCAGGTGGCGGGGCGGAGGTTGGCGAAGAGGTCGAGCTCCTTGCGGATGGCGAGGAGGCCGCGCTCGGGCCGCTGCTCCTGGGGCAGGTTGTCCCACTTGGGCCCGCCCACCGAGCCGAACAGGATGGCGTGCGCGGCCTGGCAGAGGGCCAGGCTGGCGGGCGGCAGGGGCCGGCCCGTCGCGTCGATGGCCGAGCCGCCCACCAGCGCGGGCTCGAACTCGAACCCGATGCCGGCGGCCCGCCCGACCACCTGGAGGATGCGCTGCGCCTGCGGGGTCACCTCTTGCCCGATGCCGTCGCCCGGCAGTACCGCGATCTTGTACGTGGCCATGACGGGCCCTAGGGGCCGACCTCCTGGACGTCGCGCCCCTTGACCGGGTGCACGAGCCGGTTCACCGCGTTGATGTAGGCCCGGGCGCTCGCCTCGATCACGTCGGTCGCGTCCCGCAGCGTGGTGTCGAAGATGAGCACGCGGTCCATGTCAGACCCTCCGCTCGCGGTCGTGCGGGTCGCCGTGCTCCCGCTCGATCGCGGCGACGGCCGACTCCCGGCGACGCGCCCACAGCGGGCGGGTCGGGCCGCTCAGCACGTAGGCGGAGAAGAGCAGGAACAGGAACCACTGGGGATGGGTGGCCACGATCAGCACCCCCAGCACCACCAGCACCAGCACCCCGGCGGGCCGGCGGCGGGCGAAGTCGATCTCCTTGAAGCTGTAGTAGCGGAAGGTGGTCACCATCAGGATCGCCACCAGATAGGTCCCGGCCGCGATCACCGCCCCGAGCCAGCGGGGAATCTCGTCGTCGCCCAGGAGCAGCACCACCGAGGCCACGATGCCCGCCGCGGCCGGGATCGGCAGCCCGACGAAGTAGCGACGGTCGGTCACGCCCGCGTAGACGTTGAAGCGGGCGAGGCGCAGGGCGCCGCAGATCGCGAACAGGAAGGCGCCGAGCCAGGCCGCGCGCCCCAGGGGCGCCAGCGCGAACGCGTAGAGCATGAAGGCGGGCGCCACCCCGAACGAGACCACGTCGGCGAGCGAGTCGAACTCCACCCCGAACTGGGTCGTGGTCTTGGTGAGCCGGGCCACCTTGCCGTCCAGCATGTCCAGCACCATCGCCACGAAGAGCGAGATCGCGGCCTCGATGAAGCGGGACTGGGACGCCAGGACCACGGCCAGGAACCCGCAGAACAGGTTGCCGGTGGTGAGCAGGCTCGGCAGCAGGAAGATCCCGCGCCGCGGCTGCTGGCGCAGCTCCTGCCACTTCCGCCGCCGCGGACCACGCCCCGCCTCGCCCGTGTGTCGTCGTCTCATCGCAGCACCCCCATCACCGACTCTCCCCCGCGGACCCGGTCCCCCACCCGCACCCGGATCTCGGTGGAGCGCGGCACCACCAGATCCGTGCGCGAGCCGAACCGGATCAGCCCGTACCGCTGGCCGGCCCGGAGGCTATCGCCCGGGCGCACCCGGCACACGATGCGGCGGGCCAGCACCCCCGCGATCTGCTTCACCGCCACGCGGGCGCTCTCCCCTTCCACGCTCACCGTGCAGCGCTCGTTCTCGTCCGACGCCTCCGGCCGATAGGCGGCCAGGAAGCGCCCCGGCGCGTACTCGACGTTCTTCACGAGGCCGCCGACCGGGGCGCGATTGACGTGGACGTCGAGCGGCGAGAGGAAGATCGACACCCGCGTCGCCGGACCCACCCACGGATCCATCGCCTCGGTCACCACCATCACGCGTCCGTCGGCGGGAGCCACCACCGCCCCCGGAAGGGTCGGCGGGGTCCGCTCGGGATCACGGAAGAAGCCGAGACAGGCCAGCGCCGCGACCATGAAGACCGCGGCGGCGGCCCACCAGCCCATCCAGCCCATGATACACGCGGCCGCCGCGAGGGGCAGGATGAACGGCCACCCCTCGGAGGCTACGGGAACGCGCAATCGGAAACTCGCGGCGCGGCCGCGGTCACTCCCGCGTCGGCTTGATCCAGGACATCATCTTGCGCAGCCGGCCGCCCACCTCCTCGATGGGGTGGTCGGCGTCGCGCTTCCGCATCGCGAGGAAGCCCGCGCGGTTCGCCTGGTTCTCCAGCACCCACTCCCGGGCGAACTGGCCGGACTGGATCTCGGAGAGGATCTTCTTCATCTCGGCCTTGGCCCGGTCGTCGATGATCCGCGGGCCGCGCGTGTAGTCGCCGTACTCGGCGGTGTCGGAGACCGAGTAGCGCATGTAGGCGAGACCGCCCTGGTAGAACAGGTCCACGATCAGCTTCATCTCGTGCATGCACTCGAAGTACGCGACCTCGGGCTGATAGCCCGCCTCGACGAGGGTCTCGTAGGCCGCCTTGATCAGGTGCGAGACGCCGCCGCAGAGGGTGGTCTGCTCGCCGAAGAGATCGGTCTCGGTCTCTTCCTTGAACGTGGTCTCGATGACCCCGGCGCGGGTGCAGCCGACCCCCTTGCCGTAGGCCAGCGCCAGGTCACGGGCCTTGCCCGACACGTCCTGGTAGACCGCCACCAGCGCGGGCACGCCGGGCCCCTGGGTGAAGAGATCGCGCATCACGTGGCCCGGGGCCTTGGGGGCGATCATGGAGACGTCGACGTCCGCCGGGGGCACCACCTGGTTGAAGTGGATGTTGAACCCGTGGGCGAACATCAGCATCTTGCCCTTGGTCAGGACGCCCTTGATCGACTCCTCGAAGACCTGCCGCTGGGTCTGGTCGGGCAGCAGGATCATCACCACGTCGCCGGCCGCGGCCGCGTCGTTGACGGTCACCACCTTGAGCCCGTCCTTCTCGGCCCGCGCCCAGCTCTTGGAGCCCTTGTAGAGCCCGACCACCACGTTCTGGCCGGAGTCCTTCAGGTTCAGCGCGTGCGCGTGCCCCTGGCTCCCGTAGCCGATGACCGCGACGGTCTTGCCCCGCAGCAGACCGAGGTCTGCGTCCTGGTCGTAGAAGATTCTGGCCGGCATGGTTCTCGTGCCTTTCTCTCGATTTCCTTCGTTGGAAAACGGTCGGTCGTCGACGGTCAGTCCGCGAATCCGACCACCCTCGGATCGTCGGCGGACGGCCTCGCGGTCTCCCGCGACTTGCCCAGCCGCTCGTCCACCTTGCGCAGTCGCGTCTTGGGCCCCCGCGCGATGGCCACCTTGCCGGTGCGCACGATCTCCTGGATCCCGAAGGGCCGCAGCAGCTCGATGATGCCCTCGATCTTCGACTCCTCGCCGGTCAGCTCGAGGGTGTAGGTGGTGGGGGTCACGTCCACCACCTTGGCCCGGAAGATGTCGCCCAGCCGGAGGATCTCGGCCCGGTTGGCCGGCTCCGCGTTCACCTTCAGCAGGAGCATCTCCCGCTCGACGTGATTCTCCTCGCTGAGGTCGGTCACCTTGATGACGTCGATCAGCTTGTGCAGCTGCTTGATCACCTGCTCGATGACGAAGGCGTCCCCCCGCACCACCAGGGTCATGCGCGAGACCGAGGGATCCAGGGTCTCCCCCACCGACAGGCTCTCGATGTTGTACCCGCGCGCCGAGAACAGCCCGGCCACCCGGGACAGCACGCCGAACTTGTTCTCCACCAGCACCGCGATCGTGTGCTTTTCGATGCTTCCGGTTTCTGCCACCTCGACCGTCCTTTCCTACCTGCTCGTGCCGGTGCCGCATCCACGCCTGGCTGCGCGCGGGGGGCGGACACTCGGATCCGCCCCTTTATTGAATGCGGGGGCCCAGAAATGGCCCCCGCACTCCCCCAGACCGCGGACATTCGTTCCGGCGGGGTCGGCTTGCGGACACTCGTTCCGGCGCTGTCGGGCCCGCGTCATCTAGAATCCGGTCTGGGACTTGGCCGCCTTTTCGCGGATCTCGCGGGTGGGCGGGGCCAGGATCATGTCGCGGTTGGCGCCGCCGGCGGGCACCATCGGGAACACGCACTCGTCCTTGTCCACGCAGACGTCCATCACCACCGGCGCGGGAGTGCTCAGCATCTTCTCCAGCGCGGGCACCACCTCGCTCGGCTTGGTCACCCGGATGCCGACGCAGCCGTACGCCTCGGCCAGCTTCACCCAGTCCGGGATGCCGGGCAGGTCGATCGCGAAGTAGCGCTCGTTGTAGATGATGCGCTGCCACTGGCGCACCATGCCGTGGCCGCTGTTGTTGATGATGATGGTCTTGACCGGCAGGTTCTCGGTGAAGCAGGTGGCGAGCTCCTGGCTGTTCATCGCGAAGGAGCCGTCGCCGTCGATGTTGACCACGAGCTTGCCCGGGTGCGCGGCCTGCACCCCCATCGCGGTCGGCAGACCGTATCCCATGGTGCCGAGGCCGCCCGAGGTGCACCAGCGACGCGGGTGCTTGAACCGGTAGTACTGGGCGGCCCACATCTGGTGCTGGCCGACCCCGGTGACCACGTGCGCCTCGCCGTTGGTGAGGTTCGACAGCTCCTGGATCACGTACTGGGGCTTGATGACCTCGTCGTCCCAGTCGTAGCGCAGCGGGAAATCGCGCTTCCACTCCGCGATCTGGGCCGCCCACTGCCGCCGTCCCTCGGTCACCGCGGCGGGCACCCCGTCCTTCAGCTCCTCGCGCACCGCCTCCACCAGCCGGCGCAGCACCCGCTTGCAGTCGCCCACGATCGGGATGTCGACCTTGATGTTCTTGGCGATCGACGAGGGATCGATGTCGATGTGGATGATCTCCGCGTTCGGCGAGAACGCGTCCACCCGGCCGGTCACCCGATCGTCGAAGCGCGCGGCCACCGCGATCAGGCAGTCGGAGTGGTGCACCGCCATGTTGGCGTAGTAGGTGCCGTGCATGCCGAGCATGTCGAGCGAGAGGGGATCGGCCATCGGGAACGAGCCCAGGCCCATGAGGGTCTGGGTCAGCGGGATCTGGGTCAGGTCGGCCAGCTCGCGCAGCTCGGGAGAGGCGTCGGAGGAGATGGCGCCGCCGCCCACGTAGAGCACCGGGCGCTTGGCCCGCACCATCGAGCGGGCCGCCTTCTTGATCTGTCCCGGATGCCCCTCGTAGGTCGGATTGTACGAGCGCAGGTGCACCTTGTCCGGGTACTCGAAGTTCCACTCCTTGACCAGGATGTCCTTGGGCAGGTCCACGTGGACCGGCCCCGGGCGTCCGGTGGCCGCGATGTGGAACGCCTCCTTGATGATGGGGGCCAGGTCCTTGCCGTCCTTGACCAGGAAGTTGTGCTTGGTGGCGGAGCGGGTGATGCCGACGTTGTCGGCCTCCTGGAAGGCGTCGCTGCCGATCCAGTGGGTCGGCACCTGGCCGGTGAAGGCCACGATCGGGATCGAGTCCATCAGGGCGTCCTGCAGCGCGGTCACCAGGTTCGTCGCGGCCGGCCCCGAGGTGACGAGGCAGACGCCGACCCGACCGGTCGTCCGAGCGTAGCCTTCCGCCGCGTGCCCGGCGGCGGCCTCCTGACGTACCAGGACGTGGCGCAGCCCCTCGAAGTCGTACAGGGCGTCGTAGATCGGCAGGACCGCGCCGCCCGGCAGACCGAAGATGAGATCCACGCCTTCCCGCTTGATGCACTCGAGGACGATCCGGGCGCCTGAGAGCTTCACCGCTTCTTCCCCCTTTTCGTGCTGCTCACGTGACTTCTCTTCGTCGCCTTCGGCTTCACCTTGCCCCGCAACCGCGGCTCCTTGATCTCACCCTGGGCCGCCGCGAGCCACGCGACCGGGACCATGTACGGCGAGCAGGAGACGTAGGTCATCCCGACCCGGTGGCAGAACTCCACCGACGAGGGCTCGCCCCCGTGCTCCCCGCAGATGCCGACCTTCAGCGTGGGCACGGTTTGCCGGCCCCGCTCGATGCCGATCCGTACCAGCTCCCCCACCCCTCGCTGATCCAGCACCGCGAACGGGTCGTGGGGCAGCAGCTTCTTCTCCAGGTAGAACGGCAGGAACTTGCCGATGTCGTCGCGGCTGTAGCCGTACGTCAGCTGGGTCAGGTCGTTGGTGCCGAACGAGAAGAACTCGGCGTGCTCCGCGATCCGGTCCGCGACCAGCGCGGCGCGCGGCACCTCGATCATGGTGCCGACCGAGTAGCGCACGTCCCGGCCGGTCTCCGCCACCACCTGGCGGGCCACCCGGTCCGTCATCTCGCGGGTCAGCTTCATCTCGGCCACCGTGCCGGTGAGCGGGATCATGATCTCGGGCTCGACCGACGAGCCCCTCCCCGGCCACCTGGCAGGCCGCCTCCATGATCGCCCGCACCTGCATGTCGTAGATCTCGGGGAACGTGATGCCGAGGCGGCAGCCCCGGTGCCCGAGCATCGGGTTCGCCTCCTGGAGCGCCTCGAGCCGCGCCTTCAGCGCGCCCAGCTCGGCGTGCCGCTCCGGGTTGAAGCCGCGCGCGTCGAGCCGCGTGTACTCCTCGAGCACCTCCTTGTACTTCGGGAGGAACTCGTGGAGCGGCGGATCGAGCAGCCGGATGGTGACCGGGTGCGGAGCCATGGCGCGGAAGATGCCGATGAAGTCCTCCCGCTGGAACGGCAGCAGGCGGTCGACCGCCTTCTTCCGGGCCTGGACGTCGAGGGCCATGATCATCTCGCGCACGATCGGGATGCGCTCGTCGCCGAAGAACATGTGCTCGGTGCGCACCAGCCCGATGCCCTCCGCCCAGAACTCCCGGGCCTTGGTCGCGTCCGCGGGAGTGTCGGCGTTGGCGCGCACCCGGGTCGTGGCGCGATCGCGCGCCCATCCCAGGAGCGTCTTGAACTCGCCCGAGAACGTCGGATCCACGAGCGGCTGCGCCCCGATGATCACCTCGCCGGTGGCGCCGTTCAGGGTGATGACCTGGCCCTCGCGCACCACCGCGCGCCCGGCCCGGAAGAGATGGTTCTCCTCGTCGACGACCACGTCGCCCGCGCCCACCACGCAGCACTTGCCCCAGCCGCGGGCGACCACCGCCGCGTGCGACGTGAGGCCGCCCCGCGAGGTCAGGACGCCCTGGGCCGCGTGCATGCCGGCCACGTCCTCGGGCGACGTCTCGGCCCGCACGAGGATGACCTTCTCCTCCCGCAGGGCCATCTCCACCGCCTTCTCGGGATCGAACACCACCTTGCCGACCGCGGCCGCGGGGGTGGCGGGCAGGCCCTTGGCGATCGAGGTGTACTTGGCCTGCGGGTCGACGGTCTTGACCAGCAGCTGGTGGAGCGAGACCGGCTCCACCCGCAGCAGCGCGGTGTCGCGGTCGATCCGCTTCTCCCGGCTGGCCATCTCCACCGCGATGCGCACCGCGGCCGCGCCGGTCCGCTTGCCGGAGCGCGTCTGCAAGATGAAGAGCCGGCCGTCCTGCACCGTGAACTCGATGTCCTGCATGTCGCGGTAGTGGGCTTCCAGCCGATCCTTGATCGCCACGAGCTTGGCGTAGACCGCGGGCATCTTCTGCTTGAGGGCGTCGATCGGCTCCGGGGTGCGGATCCCCGCGACCACGTCCTCGCCCTGGGCGTTGACCAGGAACTCGCCGAAGAAGCGCCGCTCGCCGCTCGAGGGGTCGCGGGAGAAGCAGACCCCGGTGCCCGAGGTGGGGCCGAGGTTGCCGAACACCATCGCCATCACGGTCACCGCGGTGCCCCAGTCGTCGGAGAGCCGGTTGATGCGCCGGTAGTCGACCGCCTTCTTGGCCCACCAGGAGTCGAACACCGCGTTGATGGCCAGGCGGAGCTGCTCGAGGGGATCCTGCGGGAACGGCCGCCCGGTCTTCTCCTGCACCACCGCCTTCAGCTCGGAGACGAGGGCGCGGAGCGCGTCGGCGGGCAGGTCGGCGTCGGTGTGCGCCTTCGCTCGCGCCTTGGCCGCGTCCAGCAGCGCGTCGAGGGCGTGTCGGTCGATGGACAGCACCACGTCCGCGAACAGGGTGATGAAGCGGCGGTAGCAGTCCCACGCGAAGCGGTCGTTCCGGGTCCGCTGCGCCAGCCCCTCCACCGACTTGTCGTTCAGACCGAGGTTGAGGACGGTGTCCATCATGCCCGGCATGGACGCCCGCGCTCCCGAGCGCACCGAGACCAGGAGCGGGCGCGCCGGATCGCCGAGGCGGCTCCCCGCGGCGGCCTCGAGCCGGGCCAGGTGGGTGAGGACCTGCTTCCACAGCCCGGCGGGATGCTTCTTGCCGGACGCGTTGTAGGCGGCCCAGGCCTCGGTGGTGATCGTGAAGCCGGGCGGCACCGGCACCCCCAGCTTCGTCATCTCGGCCAGCTCGCACCCCTTGCCACCCAGCAGCGGCCGCAGGGCGCTCGATCCGTCCGCCTTGCCGTTCGCGAACGCGTAGACGTACTTGGGAGCGCGAGCGGAAGCGGCTCCGGCAGTCCGGCGGGCGGTCTCTCGACGTCCGGCCATCAACGACCCCCTCAGCAGTCTCGGGCGGTGGCAGAGAAAAAGACACAGGCCCGGACAGCGGCCTGCGTTAGTCCGTTATGCTAGGCCGCCGGGGCGGCGATGTCAACGATTTGATATAGCTGCATCAGGTACTTACGGAGAGCTTCGGCACCGGCTTTCACACCGGTCCCCGGGTAACCGCGAATCAGGATCGGGGTTTTCGCCGGCCTCCGGCGGACCCGGAGGACGGGTGCTCCTCTCCGTGAGCCCCCGTCACCAGCGTCTCCACCGCGATCAGATGGTCCAGCATCGCGCGGTGGGCCGCCACCTCGTCGCGCTTCTGGACGGCGGCGAGGATGCGCCGATGGTCCTGGTGGGAGCGCGCCGGTCTCCCGGGCATGTGCAGGGACTCCTCGCGGCTCTGGGTGAGCAGGTCCATGAGGGCGTTGACGATGCGGGTGATGGCGCGGTTGTGGGCGCTGTTGGCGATGGCGGCGTGGAGCGCGGTGTCCTGCAGCATCCCGGTGCGCCCGGCGGCCACCTCCTTCGCCTGGTCCTCGACGATGCGCTCCATCTCCGAGATCTCCTCGCGGGTCGCGCGGCGCGCGGCGAGGGCCGCGATGGCCGGCTCGAGCAGCCGGCGCGCCTCGAACAGCTCGCCCACCGCTTCCCGGTGCGGCAGGATCACCAGGGCCAGCGGCTCGATCAGGGTCTCCACCGAGACGTCCCGCACGAACGCCCCTTCCCCGGCCCGGATATCGATCAGCCCGCGGCTCTGCAGCGCCCGGAGCGCCTCGCGGACCGAGGTCCGGCTCACCATGAACTTCTCGGCCAGGTCGCGCTCGGGCGGCAGCCGGTCGCCCGACTTGAGCCGCCCCTCGGCGATCAGCTGCTTGACCTGGCGGACGATCTCCTCGTAGATCCGCGTCGACTTGACCGGCTCGAGATCCATCCCCTCCGGAGGCCGGGCCCCGTCGGTCCGCCGCCGGGCGCGCTCGCTCATCGGGTCACGTCTCCCCGCGGGCGGGCGGGCGGGACGCGGCGGCCCGGGCCAGCCACCAGCCCAGGAGCGTCAGGCCCAGCGCCAGCAGCACCGACACGAAGTCGTCGACGGTGTCCGCGTGCGCCCCGAGCCACGAGCGCACCAGGGGATCGTCGGTGATCATCTCCCCGGCCACGTAGCCGAGGATCCCGCCCCCGACCCAGATGATCCAGGCGTGCCTCGTCATGAGCCGCGCGAGGAAGCCGCTTCCCCACACCACGATCGGCAGGGACAGCGCGATGCCCAGCGAGACCAGCAGCATGTCCCCGTGCGCGGCCGCGGCCACCGCGAGAACGTTGTCGAGGCTCATGGTGACGTCGGCCACCACGATGATCCACACCGCCTGGCGGAGCGAGGTCCCGTGCCGGACGTGACCCTCCGCGCTCCCGCCGGGCCGCACCAGCCGGATCGCGATCCACAGCAGGAGCAGGCCGCCCACCGCCCGCAGGAGCGGGATGGTGAGCAGCGCGCTCACCACCGCGATGAACAGCAGGCGCAGGACGACCGCGGCCGCGGTGCCCCACACCCGCCCGAGCCACTGCTCGCGCGCGGGCAGCGAGCGCACCGCGAGGGCGATGACCAGGGCGTTGTCGCCGGCCAGCGAGAGATCGATGACGATGATGCTCGCCAGCCGGGCCCAGAACTCGGGATCGAGAAGCACGCTCATGCTCGTTTGGGACGCGCCATCCACCAGCCCAGGCCGGTCAGGACCACGGCGAGCGCGCCGGGAACAGGATACTCCAGGGTGGGCCCGACCGCTCCGAGCCAGTCCACCACCAGCGGGTCCTCCAGCAGCATGTCGCCCGCCACGTAGCCGAGCAGGCCGCCGCCCACCCAGATGATCCACGGATAGCGATTCATCAGCCCGGCCAGGACCCCGCTGCCCCACACCACGATGGGCACCGACATCGCGATGCCGAGGGTGACCAGCAGCATGTCGCCGTGCGCCGCGGCCGCCACCGCGAGGACGTTGTCGAGGCTCATGGTGATGTCGGCCACCACGATGATCCACACCGACTCCCAGAACGACGCGGCGTGGCGGCTGCCCGCCTCCGCCTCCGCCACCGGGCGGACCAGCCGGTACGCGATCCAGATCAGCAGCAGCCCGCCCACCAGGCGGAGCAGCGGCACGCGCAGGAGCATCGAGATGACGCCCACGAAGAGCAATCGCAGGACGACCGCGCCCAGCGTCCCGCCGAGCTGCCCCAGGAGACGCTGGCGCCGCGGCAGGGCCCGCACCGCGAGCGCGATGACCACCGCGTTGTCCCCCGAGAGCAGCATGTTGAGGATCCCGATCTCGAGGAGGCGGCCCCAGAACTCGGGGGTCTCGAGGATCACCGGCGCGCCCGGAGCGGCCCGGCGCGCTCAGTCATCGTGCCTGGTCGCCACCTCGACCGGGGGCTTCCCGGCCCGCGCGCGCCGGATGTAGGGATTGATCACCGGCAGCGCGAAGAAGAGGAGGGCGACCGCGCTGATGAGCCCGGAGATGGGGCGCTGGAACAGGATCAGGAGCGAGCCCTGCGACATGATCAGGCTCTGGCGGAGGGCGTTCTCGGCCAGATCTCCGAGCACGAGGGCCAGGACGAGGGGAGCCAGCGGGTAGTCGAGCTTCTTGAACACGTAGCCGATCACGCCGAACAGGAGCATATACCAGATGTCCACCATGCTGTCGTGGACCGCGTAGGAGCCGACCGCGCAGACCGCCACGATGATCGGGGTGAGGATCGGAAACGGGATCCGGAGGATCGCCGCGAAGAAGGGCACGAAGGCCAGCACCATCGCCACCCCGATCACGTTGCCGGTGTACATGCTGGCGATGAGCCCCCAGACGAACTCCGGCTTCTCCTTGAAGAGCATCGGCCCCGGCTGGAGACCCCAGATGATGAGCCCCCCCAGCATCACCGCCGCGGTGGGGCTGCCCGGGATCCCGAGCGTGATCATCGGCAGCAGCGAGGCGCCGCCCGCGGCGTGGGCCGCGGTCTCCGGCGCCACCACCCCCTCGAGCTCGCCCTTGCCGAAGCCCTCCGGGTTCTTCGAGAAGCGCTTGGCGAAGGCGTAGCTCATGAACGAGGCGGGGGTGGCCCCGCCCGGCTTGAACCCCATCCAGAAGCCGATGAAGGCGCTCCGGATGAAGGTGCGGTAGTAGCGGGGCAGCGTCTTCCAGGTCTGCCAGACGACCTTCGGGTTGATGTGGGCGCTGATCCCGCGGAACGACAGGCCCTCCTCCACCGAGAGGAGGATCTCGCCGATGCCGAAGAGCCCGATGACCGCCACGATGAAATCGAAGCCCTTCATCAGCTCGGTGATCCCGAAGGTCAGCCGGAGCTGCCCGGTCACGATGTCGAGCCCGGCGGAGGCGAGGATGAAGCCGATCAGGATCGAGACCAGCGACTTGATCGGGTTGCCGCCCCCCAGGCCGATGAACGAGGAGAAGGTGAGGAGCTGGATCGCGAAGAACTCGGGAGGGCCGAACTTGAGCGCGATCTCGGCCAGCAGCGGGGCGAAGAGCGTGATCAGCACCACCGAGAAGAGGGCCCCCACGAACGAGGAGGTGAACGCGGCGGTGAGCGCCTCGCCTCCCCGCCCCTGCCGCGCCATCGGGTATCCGTCGAAGGTGGTGGCCACCGACCAGGGCTCGCCCGGGATGTTGAAGAGGATCGACGTGATGGCGCCGCCGAACAGCGCGCCCCAGTAGAGGCTCGTGAGCAGGATGATGGCCGAGGTGGGATTCATCGAGAACGTGAGCGGCAGCAGGATCGCCACCCCGTTGGCGCCGCCCAGGCCGGGCAGCACGCCGATGATGGTGCCGAGGGTGATGCCGAGCACCGCGAGCGCGAGGTTGTTCGGCTGGAGCGCGACCTGGAAGCCGAGGAACAGGTTCTCCCAGCCCACGCTCAGTACCCGAGCCAGGCCTCGAGGGGGCCCTTGGGCATGGGGACCAGGAACCACTTCTCGAAGACCACGAAGGTGAGCACCGGGAAGAGCACCGCGAGCAGGATCACCGGCACCCACCCGTAGCGGCCGATCCAGCGCATGTAGAAGCCGATGAAGATGGCGGTGGCCACGTAGAGCCCGAGGAGCTGGATCAGCACCACGAAGCCCGCGGAGGGCAGCAGCGTGATGAGCACCGGCTTGAGCTGCTCCCGGGTGACGAAGGGGGTGCCGCTCGTCCGGCGCCACGCCTGCGCGCCGATGATCGCGCAGGACGCGAGGAGGAAGACCGCGAGCCAGAACGGGAAGAACCCGCTCTGCGGGCCGTCGGTGCCCCAGCCGACGCCCAGGCGCACCGAGTCCCAGATGACCAGGAGACCTCCCGCCATCAGGATCAGCGCCGTCGT
The DNA here is from genome assembly GCA_963841755.1 of uncultured Candidatus Rokubacteria bacterium. Taxonomy (GTDB): domain Bacteria; phylum Methylomirabilota; class Methylomirabilia; order Rokubacteriales; family CSP1-6; genus CAMLFJ01. The sequence continues at coordinate 133,700 of CAWJDX010000011.1, read as the reverse complement.
CAGGTCGGCGGTGCGCACGTCCGAGCTCCGGAAGGCCAGGCTCCTACTTCTTGAGGAGCCCCCCCTTCTCCATGAGCTCGCGGTGCAGCTGGTCGGCCTCTCCGAGCCACTTGACGAACTCGGGACCGGTCTCCCAGGCGGCCTTGAGGGCGCCCTGATTGAGGTACTCCTTGAACTCGGGCGCCTCGTAGACCTTCTTGAGCATGGCCTGGTACCACTCGAGCGCCTCCCGGGGCATGTCCGGCGGCCCGAAGATGCCCCGCAGCATCAGGTAGCTGATGTCGGCGCCGAGGGACTCCTTGACCGTCGGGATGTCCTTCCATTCCGGGACCGCGATCCGCGCGGTGTCGAACACCGCGAGCGGGCGCACCCGCGCCGCCTTCCAGTGGCTCGCGCACTCGATCGGGTTGTTGACGGTGGAGTCGACGTGCTTGCCCACCAGGTTCACGCACACCTCGCCCCCGCCCTTGAACGGCACGTAGGTGAACTTGGTCCCGGTGGCCTGCTCGAGCTGGATGGTGAGGATCTGGTCCTCCTGGGCCGACCCGGTCCCGCCCATCTTCATCCGGTCGCCGCCCGAGCGCGCCTTGACCGCGGCCAGGTACTCCTTCGCGGTCTTGTAGGGCGTCTCCGCGTTGACCCACAGGATGAACTCGTCGAGGGCCAGGCGCGCGACCGGGGTCAGGTCCTTCCAGGAGAACGGCACCCCGGTGTGCAGCGGGGTGGTGAAGAGATTCGACAGGGTGATGATGATGGTGTGGGCGTCGGCCTTCTTGCCCTTGACGTGCAGGAACCCCTCGGCGCCCGCGCCGCCCGACTTGTTCACCACGATGATCGGGCGCGGAGAGAGCTTGTGCTTCTCGACGATGCCCGCGATGAGACGCGCCATCTGATCGGCCCCGCCGCTGGTGCCGGCGGGGATCACGAACTCGATGGGCTTGGTGGGCTCCCACGCCGCCTGCGCGGCGGGGAGCCCCCAGATGCCGACCGCGACTAGGACCGCAACGATCACCGTGAGACGTCGCCATTGACGGGTCATATCCCCTCCTCGGGGGCCGGGCGCTCGGGCGCGCGGGCGACGCAACCGTTTGTGCGGCTTACGTGCTGTGCGGCTTACTTGGCGCCGGGCCGCTCCTTCCAGAACGGGATCACGCCGGGAATCTCCCACTTGTCCCACATCTCGTCCACCTTGGACTGGAAGTACTCCAGGTCCTCCTCGGTGAAGTGGGCGAAGCGACCCTGCTTGAGGAGGTACTCCCGCACCGGCTTGCGCGGGCGCCCTTCCACGATGGCCTTGGTCTTGCCGTAGTGGCGCACCACCCCGTCCTCCACCTCGTAGAGCGGGAAGATGCCGGTCTCGACCGCCAGCTCGCCCAGCTCGTGGGAGAGCATCGGATCGTAGTCCCAGCCCTTCGGGCACGGGTCGAGCGAGTGGATGAAGGTCGGCCCGCCGATGGTGAGCGCCTTGCGGACCTTGTTCATCATCTCGACCGCGTAGGAGGCGTCCACCGTCGCGACGTAGCGGCACTCGGGATGCCCGGCCGCGAGCATGCCCGCGGTGTTCTTCTTCCAGCGGGTGTGGATGATGCGCTTGACCGATCCCGGCGGGCTGAACGTGGTGTTGGCGCCGTAGGGGGTCGAGCCGGAGAGCTGGATGTCGGTGTTGGCGTACGACTCGTTGTCGTAGAGCAGGATCAGCGAGTTGTACTCCTTGTGGGTCAGGGTCGCGGAGATGGCGCCCAGCCCCATGTCGGCCCCGCCCCCGTCGCCGCAGAACGCGATGACGTTGATCGGCTCCGACTTCATCTTGCCCTTCTTCATGAGCGCCTTCAGCCCCGCCGCGGTGCCGAGGGCGGCCGAGCCGGAGGAGCCGAGCTGCGTGTGCATCCACGGCACCACCCACGGGGTCGTGTAGTAGGTGGTGTTGGCCACGTACATGCAGCCGGTGGAGCCGAGCACGATGGTGCGCGGGCCCGCCGCCTTGACCATCAGCTTCATGACCAGCGCCGACTCGCAGCCCTGACAGGTGCGGTGGCCGGAGGTGAAGTACTCCTCGATGGTGACCTTCTTGACGCCCTTGAAGGGCTCGAGGATCTGCGTCGCGTTCGTGAATGCGGTATCGGCCATATCGGTAGCCTCCGATTACTCTCTGACGCCCAGCCAATGCGTCTTGGGGTCGGATTTCCCAGCCTTCGCGGCGGCGTAGCACATGTCCGCCGCCTTCGCGACGTCCTCCAGGGTGACCTCGCGGCCGCCGAGCCCGCAGATGAAGCTGAGCAGCGGCGGGCGCTTGTCCGCGTTGTACATCGCGGCACGGATCTCGTTGGCGACCACTCCCGAGTTGAACGGCGAGCCGAACGAGTAGTCGCGGTCGATGACGCCGATGGCGGAGGCCTTCGAGAGCGCCTTCACCAGCCGCTCGGTCGGGAACGGGCGGAACCAGCGGGGGCGGATCAGGCCGACCTTCTTGCCCTGGGCCCGCATGTTCCGGATGCCCACCTTCATCGGCAGCGAGATCGTCCCCATGCCCACCAGGATGATCTCCGCGTCGTCGGTCATGTACTCCTCGAACCACGGGTTCTCGGGCGCGCGGCCCATGACTTTTCGGAAATCCGCGTAGGCTTCTTCGATCACGGTGGTGGCCCGCTTCATCGCCTCGTCGTTCTGCCGCCTGATCTCGATGACCCAGTCCTCGTTGGCCTGGGGCGCCACCGTGATCGGGTTGTCCGGGTGCAGCAGCAGGTCGCCCCGGTCGTAACGCGGCAGGAACTTGTCCACCAGGGCGCGGCTCGGCACCTGGCAGATCGTCTGGGAGTGCGTGAGGAAGGCGCCGTCCGCCGAGATCGCGATGGGCAGAAAGACGCGGCGGTCCTCGGCGATCCGGTAGGCGAGCAGCGTGGTGTCCAGCATCTCCTGGGCAGTGTCCACCCAGATCAGCAGCCAGCCCAGGTCACGGACGACCAGGGCGTCATTGTGCTCGACCCCGAAGGCCCCCGGATCGTCGAGGGCCCGGTTGCCCACCATGCACACCATCGGCACCCGGAGCGGGGGCGTGACGGTGAGGCACTCCATCGCATACATCCAGCCGACGCCCGGAGGAGCCGCAGAACACCCGCGCCCCGACGGTGGAGGCGTGCTTCACGATCTCGAACTGGCTGTGCTCGCCCTCGGCGACGATGTACTCGGCCTCCAGATGGCCGTTGGCGATCTTCTTGGCGATCGCCTGCATGACCGTGTCGTAGGGCCGGATCGGGTACGCGGTCACCACGTCGAGGTCGGCCAGGGTCAGCGCCTCGGCACAGGCCTCGCTGCCGGAGATCAGCATCTCCGTGTGATCGGCGACTGCTCCTGCGGGCTTGGTCTCCACCGCCATGGTCTGGTCTCCTCCCTACTTCTTCCCCGCGGCGTTCTCGCCGGGAATGCCCGCGATGATCTCGATGCCCCCCTGCTCCAGGTCCTTCTTGATCTCTTCCTCGTACTGGCCCCGGAAGCGGAAGCCGTGGGACCGGGTGATGTGCTCCTTGCTGTGGATCTTGTCGGTCATCCACGTGGTGTACTTGGCCTTGTCGGTCCGCCACATCTCCCACTGGCTCGCGTTGTCCTCGAAGGCATCCTCGCGCACCATGGTGACGCAGTCCTTGGCCGGGCACACCGCCTCGCAGACCCCGCAGCCGCAGCAGGATTCCATGTTGGCGTCGTAGAGGCCCTCCGGGGTGACGTCGAAGCAGGAGTCCGGGCACTGGATCCAGCAGAGGGTGCACTTCACGCACTTGTCGAAGTCGATGACCGGCCGCATGGTGCGTGTCGTGTACTTCTTGAAGTACGGGTTGCGCTCGGGCACGTAGCCCTTGCCGCCTTCCATCGGCTTGCCGATGGGAATCGCGGGGATGGTCACCCCCTCGCGCATCTCCCACCACTTCGGCTTCTCGAAGGAGTACGGGATCTCCGCGTTGCCCTCGGTGATCTTGATCGGCTGGGTCTCCAGCCGCTCATGGGCCTTGCGGGCCGAGGCGACCTTGAGCTCCGAGCCCCACTCGGCTTCCGTGATGGCCTGGCAGACCGCGTCGAGCGACAGGAACTCGGGCTGGATCCTGGCCAGCGCGCCCAGGATCCGGGCCTCGGTGTGGTCTTCCTTGTAGACCCAGAGCCCCGAGAAGGACGCCTTGGCCCGGATGAGGGCCAGGTTGTAGGGCGCGTCCTTCTTGTGGATGTCCTTGAGGAGGGCGGCCTGGCTCTGGAGCGACGTCATGAGGACGGTGCCGCCCGAGACCGTCAGGCGGTTGATCGGCTGCAGCCCGTACCAGGCCCAGGACTCGACGCCCTTCGAGAGGGTGTCGTCGACGCAGATGGTGACGTCGACCTCCTTGGGCTCGTAGCGGGCCATGTTCTGCTCGAGCTCCTCCTGCGAGTCGGCCACGATGGCGAAGTCCTTCGCCGGGATGCCGTTCCGCTGGGGGCTGTCGCCGTAGCGCCCGAAGGCGATGCCCCACCGCCCCGCCTTGCGGGCGGAAAGGACGATGCCGCGGCAGATGCGCGCGGCGAGGTTCTTCTGGAAGATGCCCCGGTACACGACCTCGCAGGTGAAGTGCGCCATGCCTTCCCTCCTCGAACGAGCGGCGTTGCTTTCTTAGCCTGACGTGTGGTCCTGGTCGGCTGGTCGGACCATACCTTGCCTCCGGCGAGCAGGGCTGTCAAGGGCAAACCGGCTCCGGGCTATGCGGATCGCCGGCGGCCGTGCCGCCGGGTGTGGGCCGCCACCTTCATCCGGTTGCCACAGACCGCCATCGAGCACCAGCGGCGGCGGCGCGTGCGGGAGGTGTCGCGGAAGTAGAGGACGCAGCGCGGGTTCGCGCACTTCCGGACGGCCACGGCCCGGCCCTGCGCGGCCAGGTCGGCCACGGACCGCGCGATCGGGGCCAGCGCCCGGAGCGGCTCGCCCAGGGTCGAGGCGAAGGCGAGTCGCCAGCCGCGCCCCTGCCGGACGAGCCGGCTCGCGCCGGTGCCCCAGCCGAGCGCCTGGTTCACCGCCGCCACCCAGCCGGCCTGCAGCGGGCGCCGGGCCGCGAGGGCTTCCAGCATCGCGCGGACGGTCGCTCGCAGCCCGAGAGCCCGCTCGAAGGCCGCCGCGCAGGCGTGCGCGTCCCGCTCCCCCATGGCCCGCAGGCCCACACCCTCATCCCGGCTCACCGCGCCCCGCAGCTCGAGGAAATCGATCAGGTCCCGCCAGGAGCGGAGGCTATCCTCCCGGTCTCCTTCGGGCCGGTCTCCCTGAGGCGCCGCGGTGTTGGCGAAATCGATCGCCAGATCGCCCCCGATCTTGATGAAGGACCTTCGGATCATGACGATAAAACCTCGTAATTACATATATATCTGGAAACTTATTCAAGCCGAATCGACTAACCTGTTTCCGTGATCTAAGAGGTTAGCACGAGAGGAGGCGGCGCGATGCGGATTGCGGAGCTCTGGCGGTACCCGGTGAAGTCGATGGGCGGAGAGCGGCTGGACGACGCCCTGGTCGGCGAGGGCGGAATCGCGGGCGACCGCGTGGTGCACGTGAGCGGGCGGGGCGGCCGCATCATCACGTCGCGCACCCACCCGCGCCTGCTGGGGCTCCACGCCCGCCTGGGCGGAGACGGCGAGCCGCTCGTCGATGGGCTCCCCTGGAGCGCGCCCGAGAGCGCGGCGGCGGTGCGGGCCGCGGCCGGGGCGGAGACCCGCCTGGTCCGCTACGAGGGGCCGGAGCGCTTCGACGTGCTGCCGCTGCTGGTCGGGACCGACGGCGCGTTCGAGCAGCTCGGGGTCGACCACCGCCGGCTCCGCCCGAACATCGTCATCGGCGGCGTGGACGGGCTGGCGGAGCGCGGCTGGCCGGGCAAGCGGCTCCGGATCGGAGAAGTCGTCATCTCGGTGGCGAAGCTTCGGGGCCGGTGCGTCATGACCACGTACGACCCGGACACCCTGGTCCAGGACCTGTCGGTGCTGCGACGGATCGCCTCCGAGTTCGGCGGGCAGATGGCGCTCGACTGTGACGTGGTCAGCGGGGGCCGGATCGCGGTGGGCGACCCGGTCGAGCTGCTGGAGGGAGAGGCGGAGGCCTAGCCGCCGGCGGCGCGCACCATCCCGGCGAAGTACTCGTGGACCGCGGCCTCGTCGGTCAGCTCGGGATGGAAGGCACCCACCATGACGGTGCCCTGGCGGGCCATGACGCACTCGCCACGGTGCTCGGCCAGCGGCGTCACCGCGGCCCCGAGGCGGCGGATGCGGGGCGCCCGGATGAAGACCATCTTGAGCGGGCGCGGGCCCTGCCCGAGGTCGGCCGAGCCGACCGTCTCGAAGGACTCCTTCTGGCGGCCGTAGGCGTTGCGCTCGACCGTGATGTCGATCAGGCCCAGGGAGAACTGGGCCGGGCTCTCCACCTCGCGGGCCAGCAGGATCATGCCGGCGCAGGTGCCGAAGATGGGCTTGCCGGCCGCGTTGAACTTCTCGATCGCGGGCACGAAGTCCCAGGCGTCCATCAGCTTCAGCAGCGTGGTGCTCTCCCCGCCGGGCATGATCAGCCCCGCGACCTCGTCGAGCTGGCGCGGCATGCGCACTTCCACGGAGGCGACCCCGATGCGGTCGAGGGTCTTCCGGTGCATGTCGAAGTCTCCCTGCAGGGCCAGGACGCCGATCTTCACGTGAGCCTCACCTCTCCCCGGTCGATGGACAGCAGCCGGCCTCGCTCTCGAAGCCACCCGAGCACGGTCTCCGCGTTCCGGTCCGGCGGGAAGACCGGATACCAGATCCGCTCGATGCATCCCCGCTCCACGTACCACGCCATGCGCTTGATCAGGGTGGGCGGCCCACCCCGCGTGGCCGGGTACTCGAAGGTCGGCAGCCGCAGCGCGCGCGTCAGCGCGAGATCGCGGTCGCTCAGCATCTCGAACGGCACGTGATTGCGCTCCACGAACTCCCGCTGGTACGCGGTCTCCTGGGTGCTGACCCCGAAGACCGCCACGCCCAGCGCGACGAACTCCCGGTGCAGGTCGCGGAACCCGCAGCTCTGGGGCGTGCAGCCCCGCGCGCCGGGGATGGCGTCCCACTCGGGCCCGGCCGAACGCCCGGCCTCGCCGGTTCGCGGGTAGAAGAAGAACACGGTCGGCCGATCCGAGATCTCCACCAGATCCACCCACCGGCCGGACGTCGACGACAGCCGGACGGCCGGCACCCGCGACCCCGGAAGGTGGTCGCAGGCGCCGTCGTCCACCGGCACCGGCAGGTCGGGTGGGAGTTCGTGGAGATCGGGACCCTTCCTGCTCTCCATCGTTAGCTTCTCTCTTGTATCCGCTCGGCTCGCCTTCGGCTGCGCCTCGCCAAGCAACTGCTCCCTACCAACCCCGGGTCTGCAGAAGGTCGGACTCCTTCAGCTTGGAGGTCTCGATGCCGGGCATCGCGTCGCCGAGCCCCTCGGAGACCTTGGCCAGGACGTCGGGATCCTTGAAGTGGGTGGTGGCCTGGACGATGGCCTTGGCCCGCACCGCGGGGTCCGCCGACTTGAAGATGCCCGAGCCCACGAACACCGACTCGGCGCCGAGCTGCATCATGAGCGCGGCGTCGGCCGGGGTGGCGATGCCGCCCGCGGAGAAGTTCGGCACCGGCAGGTGGCCGCTCTTGGCCACCCAGCGCACGAGGTCGTAGGGCGCGCCCAGGTTCTTGGCCTCGGTCATCAGCTCCTCGGGGCCCAGCATGGTGAGCCGCCGGATGCCCGACGTCACCGCGCGCATGTGGCGGACCGCCTCCACGATGTTGCCGGAGCCCGCCTCGCCCTTGGTGCGCATCATGGCCGCGCCCTCGCCGATGCGGCGGAGGCACTCGCCGAGATCGCGCGAGCCGCAGACGAAGGGCACCTTGAAGGCGAACTTGTCCACGTGGAAGTGCTCGTCGGCCGGGGTCAGCACCTCGGACTCGTCGATGAAGTCGACGCCGAGCGACTCGAGGATCTGCGCCTCCACGAAGTGGCCGATGCGGCACTTGGCCATCACCGGGATGGTGACCGCCTTCTGGATCTCCTTGATCTTGGTGACCGGCGACATGCGGGCCACTCCGCCCTCTTTCCGGATATCGGAGGGCACTCTCTCGAGCGCCATCACCGCGACCGCGCCCGCGTCCTCCGCGATCTTGGCCTGCTCGGCGTTGGTCACGTCCATGATGACGCCGCCCTTCAGCATCTCGGCCAGTCCCACCTTCAGTCTCGGGGTTCCGCTGTCCATGTCCTCGTCTCCTTTTTCGAGTGTGGATCGGATCACTGCGTGAGTCGTGCTTGCAGGTTGGCCCGGACCGCGGGCCACTCCGCCTCCAGGATCGAGAAGGCGGCGGTGTCGCGAATGGCCCCGTCGCTGGCGGGCCGCGCCGCTCTCAAGACGCCGTCGAAGCGGGCGCCGAGGCGCACGATCGCGTCCCGCGAGCGCTGGTTGCGCGCGTCGGTCATCAGGCTCACGCGGTGGACGCGCCAGTGGTCGAACGCGTGAGTCAGCATCAGGAGCTTCGCCTCGGTGTTGATCGGGGTGCGCTGCGCCGCGGCGGCCAGCCACGTCGCGCCGATCTCGACCACGTCGGGGCGCTCCGGGCCCCGCTGGTGGTGATTGCCCGCGGGCCACGGCCAGAACTCGATGTTGAGGAAGCGGGTCGAGCCGATCACCCGCCCGCGTCGCGCGGTCCACGGTGACGAACGGCAGCGAGCGGGTGGCCCGCTGCTCGGCGAGCGCGGTCTCGACGTAGGCCGCGGCCTCCGCCGCGCTGCCCGGCACCAGGGTGAGGCCGTAGGTCTCGCGCGAGCCGCCCGCGGCCGCGAGCAGCGCGCCCGCGTGCGCCTCCGTCAGCGGCTCGAGCCGGACGAAGCGGCCCTCGAGGGTCACCGGCCTCACCAGCGTCGGCGCGGGCGCCACCCCCACCGCGCTCATGCGACCGCTCCCTCGAGATCGGCCATCAGCTCGGCGGGATCCTCGAGCCCGACCGACACCCGGACCAGCCCGGCTCCGATCCCCATCGCGGCCTTCTGCTCGTCGGACACGCGCCGGTGCGAGGTGCGCGCGGGATAGGTCCAGGTGGTGGCCACGTCGCCGAAGCTCGGCGCGAACTCGAGCAGGCGGGCGCGCGACATGAAGCGCTCCACCGCGGGCGCGCCGCCGCGCAGGTCGAACGACACCATCGCCCCCGCGAGCTTCGGCATCAGGCGCCGCGCGAGCGCGTGCTGCGGATGCGACGCCAGGCCGGGATAGTACACGCGCGACACCGCGGGCAGACGCTCCAGGCCCTGGGCCAGCGTCAGCGCGGTCGCGCTCTGCCGCTCCATCCGCACCGCGAGGGTGCGCGCCCCCCGGGTCGCGAGCCAGGCGTCGAACGGGCCCAGGTTGGTGCCGGCCCGGATCATCGCGTTGCGGACGCGCGCCATCGGCTCGGCCCGGCCCGCCACGAGCCCTCCGGTGACGTCGCCGTGGCCCGAGATGAACTTGGTCAGGCTGTGCATCACCATGGTGGCGCCGTGCTCGATCGGGCGGAACACCGCGGGCGACGTCATCGACGCGTCCACGATCAGATCGATCCCCCGCCGGGCCAGCTCGGGCGCCAGCGCGGGCACGTCGACGAGCCGCAGCAGCGGGTTCGACACCGCCTCCACGAAGACCGCCCGGGTGGCCGGCCGCAGCGCGCCGAGGATCGCCGCGGTGTCGGTCGCGTCCACGAAATCGGTCTCGACCCCGAGCCGCCGCCCCTCGTCGCCGAGGAAGGCCGCGGTGGAGCCGTAGAGATCCCGCGCCGACACCAGATGGTCGCCCGGCGCGAACAGCCCCAGCAGGAGCGCGGTGGTGGCTCCCATGCCGGAGGCGCACGCCACCGCGGCCTCCGCGCCCTCCAGCGCGGCCACCAGATCCTCCAGCATGGCGTGATTGCCGGTGCCGTAGCGACCGTACACGAAGCCCGGCTTCTTGCTCTCCCACACCGACTCCACCGTGTCCATGTCCTCGAAGACGTACACGTTGGTCTGGTAGATGGGGGCGGTCAGCGGGCGGCTCGCGGACGGCACGTCGCGTCCTCCGCGGGCGGCCAGGGTGTGGAAGTTCACGCGGTATCTCCTCTACACGATCGGCACGCCGGGCAGCGCGGCCACCGCGGCCGGCTCCGGCTGACGCTGCACGTCGCGAATGATCTCGGCCAGCCGCCGGATGCCCTCGTCGATCTGGGCGAGCGGCAGCGCCGAGAACGACAGGCGCAGCATCCGCTCGCCGCCGCCGTCCACGAAGAACGCGTTGCCCGCGGTGAAGACGACGCCGCGCGGGGCGGCCCGCTCGAGCAGGAGCGTCGCGTCCATGCCGGGCGGCAATGTGAGCAGCAGGGAGAAGCCGCCCTCGTGATCGGTCCACGTCACGCCGGGCGGCATGCGCTTGGCGAGGGCCTGCAGCAGCGCCGCGCGCCGGCGGCCGTACTCGCGCAGCACGCGCGCCTGGTGTCGGTCGAGGAGGCGCTGCCGGCAGAAGTGGTAGACCGCGGCCTGGATGAGCGGGCTCGTGTGGATGTCGGCCAGCTCCTTGGCGACCTCCAGCCGCTCGATCAGCTCCGGCGCGGCCACGACCCAGCCGAGCCGCAAGCCCGGGAAGAGGATCTTCGAGAAGGTGCCCACGTAGACGACGAGGCCCGAGACGTCGAGGGCCTTGAGCGGCGCGGGCGGCCGCGGCCCGAAGAACAGGCTGCCGTCGAAGCCGTCCTCCATGATGGGCAGGCGGTGGCGCGCCGCCACCTCGAGCAGCCGCTTGCGCGTCTCGTCGCGCATGGTCAGCCCGGTGGGGTTGTGGGCGCTCGGCTGGCAGTAGAGCAGCTTGGGCGACTGCCGCTCGAGGAGCCGGTCCAGGTGCTCGGGATCGAGCCCGCCGTTCACCATGGGCACCGGCAGGAGCTGGGCCCCGAACGACCGGAAGACCTGCATGGCGCGCGGATACGACGGCTCCTCGATCGCCACGAAGTCCCCCGGATCGAGGAGCGTGCGCGCGACCAGGTCGAAGCCCTGCTGCGAGCCGTTGACGATCAGGATCTCCTCCGGCCGTGCCTCGAGGCCGAAGCGGAGGAGATAGCCGGAGAGGAACTCCCGCAGCGGCGGGTACCCGCGGGCCGGGTAGTACTGCAGCAGCTCGGGCCCCTCCTCGCGGATCACCCGGTTGAGCACGCGCCGGAAGGCCTCGGTCGGGAAGAGCCCGCTGTCCGGCATGCCTCCCGCGAAGGAGATGGCGCCCGGGCCGGGCCGCGGCACCTGGCTGTAGCCCCGCCGCCGGCGGGTGTCGGCCGCGATCACCTGGGCCCCCTTGGAGAGGAAGCCGGTCCAGTCGAGCCGCGGGGTCGCCGCGCGGGGCATCCCGACAGGCGCCGGCACGCGGTCGGCGACGAAGGTTCCCTGGCCGACGTGAGCCCGCGCCCAGCCCCCCGCCACCAGCTCGTCGTAGGCCAGGGCCACCGTCGTGCGGTTGACCCCCAGCTCCTGGGCGAGCTCCCGGGTGGCCGGCAGCTTCACCCCCGAGCCGAGCAGGCCCTGGCTGATCAGCCGCTCGAAGTGCAGCTGGATCTGGCGCGAGAGCGGGGCCTTCCCCGCCCGCCCGGTCCCCCTGTCGAGTGCGATCCTCATACCGTCCTATGGCTCCCTGATACCCGCCATTATCGAAAGAATCAAGTGGCTGTAAACCTCCAATTGGATGATTCCAAACCAGTCCAATATACCCGGTCCGGACCCCGTGGTATCATGGCGCGCCCAGGGCTCCCTGGGCTTCCCAGGCGACCGCTCCGAGGGGACCGAACGATGCCGGGTGTGGTGGTGCTCGAGTCGATGTGGAACAAGAAGGGCCGTCTGCTGGACGACGAGCCCTCGGTCCTCCCCTACCTCAAGGCCATCCGCCAGTCGCTGGCCTGGGAGGGCATCCGGGTCAACCTGGTCTACCGCCGCTTCTACTCGAGCTACGACCTGGGCCTGCTCCTCGAGGAGGTGCGGCGCCGGCGCCGCTCCTTCCAGGTCTGCTACATCGCCTCGCACGGCCAGCGCCGCAAGCTGGTCGGCATCGGCGACAAGGTGATCCGGCTGGAGACCCTGGTCGACCACTGCCGTCCGAGCACGGGCACCGGCTACATCTTCGGGGCGTGCGACTTCGTCACGCCCGACACCGCGCGCAACTTCCTGCTCTCGACCGGGGCGCGCTTCGTGGCCGGCTACCAGAAGGCGATCCCGTGGACGGAGTCGATGCTGGTGGACTGCCTGTTCCTCTCCTACCTGCTGGGCGGCACCATGAAGTGGGTCCGCACCAAGCACGGCGAGCGCATGCCCCCGCTGCGCGCGCTGGAGGATTTCGAGATCACCCGCTCGGAGAACCCCCAGAAGGTGGCCGGGCAGCTCTACCGGGACTTCCCGCTCGCCCACGACATCACGTTCTCGTGCTTCACGCTCGATCGCGCCCAGGGCCGCAAGCCGACGATGGACAACTCCTTCGACATCTTCAAGCGGAACGTGGATCGGGCCCGGCGCGTCGTGCGCGACCTGTGACCCGGGAGAGGACCGCGAGGCCATGAGCGCAGGCGAGGCCCCCATCAAGCAGGCGGTGAAGTGGATCGACGAGCAGCTCCACGACGACCCGAAGGCCGACCGCACCCGGCTCATCGACGAGGCGGGCCGGCGCTTCGACCTCACCCCGCTCGACTCCGAGTTCCTCCTGCGCCATCTCTCCCAGCGCCACCCATCCTGATCGGGCGACGGCCACGTGAGCGAGAGCCAGCAGGAGCGGGTGCAGGCCCAGTTCGGGCCGAGCGCGGCCGCCTACGTCAAGAGCCCGGGCCACGCCGCGGGTCCCGACCTGGAGCAGCTCATCGCGTGGGGCAAGAAGCGCGGCGCGGCGCGGGTCCTCGACATCGCCACCGGCGGCGGCCACACCGCCCTGGCCTTCTCGCGCTTCACCCCGAGCGTGGTGGCGATCGACGTCACGCTGCCGATGGTCCAGGCCGCCCGCGAGTTCGCGACCGCCGAGGGCGCGACGGGGGTGCGCTTCCTGGGCGCCGACGTCGAGGCCCTCCCGTTCCGCGACGGGGCCTTCGGCACCGTGACCTGCCGCACCGCGGCCCACCACTTCCCGGCCCTGCTGCCCGCCCTCCGGCAGGTGGCGCGCGTGCTCCGGGCCGGCGGCTCGTTCCTGGTGGAGGACATCCAGGGCCACGACGACGAGGAGGCCTCCGCTTTCATCCTGGAGGTCGAGCGGCGGCGCGATCCGAGCCACGTGCGGGCCTTCCGCCACCTCGAGTGGACCGCGTTCCTGCGCGCGGCCGGCCTCACCGTGATCGACGAGGGCTCAATGTCGAAGGTCCGCGCCTGGGACGACTGGACGCGGCGCTCGCGGATGACCCCCGCCGCGAAGGCGGAGCTCGAGGCCTACGTGCTGGCCGCGCCCGCGCGCTGCCGGGAGGCCTTCGACTTCCACATCGACGGTGGCCGGATCGTGTCGTTCACCGATCGCATGCTGCTGCTGCGCGCCGACCGCGACTAGGCCTTCAGCACCACCACCGTCGCGCCCCAGCCGCCCCGGTCGGGCGGCCCGTCGAAGAACCGCTCCACCGCGGGATGCCCCGCGAGCACGCTCCGCACGATGGCCCGCTGAGTCCCGGTGCCCTTGCCGTGGATCAGGCGCACCTCGCGGAAGCCGCGCGCGGCCGCCTGGCGCAGGTACTCGTCGACGACCGAGCGCACGTCGCGCGGGGCGAACGGGTGGAGATCGAGGGCGTCCTCGATCGGCAGGATGACCGGATCGGGCTCGGGCTCGTCCATGGCCTCGCCGCTAGCCTACTCCAGCCGCGCCCGCTCGGCGGCGGCGACGCACCGGCGCGGCACTTGACAAGGTCCGCGCCCGCCCCATAATCCGCGCATGTCCGACGCCCGATCGGAAGCGCTCGACTGGCTCTCCACCTTCGAGGCCGCGTGCCGCGGCCGGGACTTCGAGGCGGGCCGCCGCCTCTTCGCCCCCGACGCGGTGGCCTTCGGCACCTATGCCACCGCGGTCCACGGCCTCGACAACATCGAGCGCGAGCAGTGGCGTCAGATCTGGCCGCGCATCCGGGGCTTTCGCTTCGACGGCGGAGCCCGCCGTCGCGGGGACCGGAGACTCGGCCTGGATCGCGGCCACCTGGGCGTCGGAGGCCACCGGCCCGGACGGCCAGCCCTTCACCCGCCACGGCCGGGCCACCTTCAACCTCGCCCGACGGGACGGCCGATGGCTGGCCGTCCACAGCCACGTCTCCCTGCTCCCGAGCCAGTCGGAGAGCGCCCACGGGCGCCGCTGAATTCACACGGTTGTGACGACGGGCGCTTCCTCCGCCCGTAGACTCCCCGCACCGCCCCATCACGTCCCGACACGGAGGGAACCGCATGCGCATCCGCGGAATCGGCACCCGGGCTCTCGGGCTCGCCGTCGCCACCGTCGTCCTCGCCACCCTGGCCGCGGTGGTCTCGCGAAGCGGAGCGGGCGCGGACAAGATCGAGTTCCCGGCCAAGTACAAAGATGGAGTCCTCTACACCATCGCCGACCGGTACGACGTCAAGCAGTACCGCGAGCTCTACGCGAGCGCCTCCGCGGTGCAGGCGGCCAGGGAGGGCAAGCCGCTGCCGAGCGGGACGGTCCTCACCCTGGTCCAGTACAAGGCCCAGGTCGATGCCCAGGGCAACCCGCTCAAGGACGCCAGCGGCCGCTTCCTGAAGGGCGACCTGATCGCCTACACGGTGATGGAGAAGCGCACCGGCTGGGGCACCGAGTACCCGGACGACATCCGCAACGGGGAATGGGAGTACGCCGCGTTCGGAGCGGACGGCAAGCTCAACGACAAGGCCAACTACAAGGCGTGCTTCCAGTGCCACAAGCCCCACGATCAGATCGACTTCGTGATCTCCTACCCGGCCATGGCGGGCCGCACCATGGTGGCGAGCGCGGCGCCGGCGCCCGCGGGATCGATCGGGGTCAACATCGGGGCCTTCACCTTCGGTCCTCCCGGCATCACGGTCCCCCCGGGCAAGACCGTCACCTGGACCAACACCGACGATTCCCCGCATCAGATCACGGTGGCGGGCACGCCGCTCAAGACCGGGTTCCTGCTGAAGGGCGAGAACGCGTCCCTCACCTTCAAGGACGAGGGCGTCTTCAACTACAACTGCGCGCTGCACCCCAACATGAAGGGCACCATCCAGGTAGCGAAGTAGGGCAGGTAGCGAACTAGGGCAGGTCGCGAAGTAGGGCCGCTCACCCGGCCCTCTCCGCGGGGGAGAGGGCCGGGTGAGCGATCGAAGTCGGGCTAGCCCTTCTCGGTGATGTAGATGTGCTGCAGCATGTCGACGTAGATGTTGCCGTCGACCACGAACTCACCCGCCTTGTTCTTCTCGAGTCCGCCCACCCACGGCTTCTTGGCCGCGTAGCGCACCACCCAGGCCACCGGCACGTAGCCGACGTCCTGCTGCATGATCTCCTCCGCCTTCTTGTAGTGCTCGAGCCGCTTCTTGGGGTCGCGGGTGTCGCGGCCCGCCTCGAGCTCCTTGTCGAAGGCGTCGTTGACCCAGGCCTGCCGCTTGCCGGTGGTCTTCTTGCCGTAGAAGGTGTCGAAGTACTCGTTGTGCGGATCCGGGTAGTCCATGAACCAGCGGATCCACACGAACTGGAGATCCTGCTTCCAGAGCCGCTCGCGGAACACGCGCTGCTCGAGGACTTCCAGGTCGGTCTTCATGTTGAGGGTGTCGAGCAGCACCGCCTGCACCGCCTCGGCCAGCGGCTTCGAGCCCAGGCCCTCGTCGCGCATGCGTCAGCGTGATCTTGGGCCAGTTCTTGCCGCCCTCGTAGGGCGTGCCCTTGAGCGCGTCGAGGGCCGCCTTCTTGTCGTACCGCTGGATGGCCTTGATGCCCGCGTCGTCGATGGCGCCCGGGAAGCCGGGCGGGATCATGGACCACGCCGGGATCGCGAAGCCCTGGCTCACCTTGACCACGTTCTCCCGGTCGATGGCGTGCGCCACCGCCTTGCGGACCTTGAGGTTGTCGAAGGGCGGCTTGGTCACCTGGGGCAGCAGGTACCAGGTGCCGGGGAACGGATAGCGGAACACGTCCTTGCCCATGCGCGGGTCCGACTGCAGCCGCTTGAGGTCGCCGGACTGGAGCGCGGTCATGTCGAGCTCGTTGTTCTCGTAGGGCAGCGAGCCGGAGGCGACCGGGACGATCGGGATCACCACCCGGGTGAGGTGCACGTCCTTGGCCCCGAAGTAGTGGGGGTTCTTCTTCAGCACGATCTGCTTGTTGTGCTCCCACGCCTCGAGGGTGAACGGGCCGTTGCTGACGATGTTGCCGGCCTCCGTCCACTTGTCGCCGAACTTCTCCACCGCCCCGCGGTGGGCGGGCAGCGCGGCCAGGTAGGAGGCGAGCACCGGGAAGTAGCCGCGCGGGCCCTCGAGGGTGACCTCGAGCGTCCAGTCGTCCTTGGCGCGGACCCCGACCTGGCTCGCGTCGGTGAGCTGCTTCTTGTTGAAGGCCTCCCCGTTCTTGATGTCGTACAGGAACGAGGCGTACGGGGCGGCGCTCGCCGGGTCGAGCTGGCGCTTCCACGACCACTCGAAGTCGCGCGCCGAGACCGGGGAGTTGTCCGACCAGCGGCTATCTTTCCGGATGGTGAACGTCCACACCGACCCGTCCTTGTTGCCCTCGACCTTGCTCGCCATCCACGGCACCGACACGAAGTCCGCGTTGAAGACCATCAGGCCCGCGAAGAGGGCCGGCACCCCGGAGCAGTAGAGGTCCTTGTTGAAGTCGTGGCTGGCCGGATCGTTCTGGAACCAGCCGCCGCCGCCGAAGCGGAAGGTCTGCTCCTTGGCCAGCTTCTCGTTGGGGCCGGGCTTGCTCGGCTTGGCCGCCTGGGCGGTGGTGGCGAAGCCGAGGCCGCCGAACGCGGCCATCGCGCCGACCACCTTCAGGAAGTCCCGGCGACCGACCCCGATGGCCTCGAGGCGCTTGGCGAAGAGATCCATCTGCTCATCCGGAATTCGCATGGAGGTCCTCCTGTGAGTTACTTCAGCTTGGGGTCCAGCGCGTCGCGGACCCCGTCGCCGAAGAAGGTGAACGAGAGCATGGTCACCGCGATGGCGATCGCGGGAAAGACGCAGAGGTGCCAGTAGGAGCGGAGGAACTGCTGGTTCTCCCCGACCATCTGCCCCCACGAGGGGGTGGGCGGGTTGATGCCGACCCCGATGAACGACAGAGCCGCCTCGGTGAAGATCGCCTCCGGGATGCCGAAGGTGATCGAGACCACGATGGGGGTGAGCGCGCTCGGCAGGACGTGGCGGGAGATCACGCGCCAGAACCCGGCGCCGAGGGCGCGGGCGCCCTCCACGAACTCCTTCTCCTTGATCGACAGCACCTGGGCGCGGGTCTGCCGCGCGATGCCCACCCACCCGGTGAGGCCGAGCGCGATGAAGATGTTGACCAGCCCGGCCCCGAGCATCGACATCACCAGGATGACGAAGAGCAGGCGCGGGAAGGCGTACATCACGTCCACGAACCGGGTGAGCAGGAGATCGGTCCGCCCCCCGATGTAGCCGGAGAGCGCCCCGATGGGCACCCCGATCAGCACGATGATCACCTGCGCCCCGAGGCCCACCAGCATCGAGACGCGCGCGCCGTAGATCAGGCGCGAGAGCACGTCGCGCCCGAGCTGGTCGGTGCCGAGCGGGAACTCGCGGTTCGGGGACTCGTAGAGGTGGCCGAAGTTGGCCTTGGTGTAGGACTGCGGCGCGATCAGGTCCGCGAAGATCGCGATGAGGCAGAGCAGGATGACCACCGCGCCGCCCACCACCGCGAGCCGGTTGCGCAGCAGGCGGCGCCACGCGTCGCGGTAGAGGCTCGAGCCCCGGGGCGCCTCGCGCGGGACGACGACCGGCGCGAGGCTAGTATCGGATGCGGGGGTCGAGAGTGCCATAGAGGAGGTCCACCACCAGGTTCATGAGGGCGAGGAACGCCCCGTAGACCAGCACCACCGCCATGATCATCGGGTAGTCGCGCCCGGTCATCGAGAGCACGAAGAAGCGGCCCATGCCCGGGACCCGGAAGATCGACTCGACGAAGAACGAGCCGGTCCCCACCGCGGCGAACATGGGGCCGAGCAGGGTGACCACCGGGATGAAGCCGTTCTTGAGCACGTGCTTGAGGATGACCGGCCCTTCGGCCAAGCCCTTGGCCCGCGCGGTCACGATGTAGTCGGAGCGGATCACCTCGAGCATGCTCGAGCGCGTGAAGCGGGCGATGATGCCCATCGGGGCGAGGGCGAGCGTGACCGTCGGCAGCACCCAGTCCTTCGGCGAGTTCCAGCCCCCGGTCGGGAAGATGGGCAGCACGAACGAGAAGAGCACGATCAGGAACACCGCGAGCACGAAGTTCGGCACGCTCACCCCGAGGGTGGCCACGCTCACCGAGACGTAGTCCCACGAGCGGTTCTGGTAGACCGCGGCCAGGATCCCGAGGGTGACGCCGCCCACCACCGCCAGGGCCAGGGCCATGCTGCCGAGCAGCAGCGAGATCGGGAACGTCTCCACCATGATCTCGGTCACGGTGCGCGTCTTGTACACGAAGGACTTCCCGAAGTCGCCCTGCAGCGCCTTGCCCAGGAAGATGCCGAACTGGGCGTAGAGCGGCTTGTCGAGACCGTAGACCTCGGCGAGGTTCTTCTGGGCCTCGGGCGAGAGCGGGTTGGCGCCCTCCGCGACCGGGTCCAGGGGGCTGCCCGGCGTGGCGTGCATCACCAGGAAGGTGACGAGCGCCATCGCGAGCAGCGTCGGAACCAACCAGAGGAGGCGATAGACGACGTAGCGGAGCAACCACACCCCCCGAAGCAGTGCCCGCCGAGCCCTCTGACGGGTTAATAGGGAACTATTGGCAAACCCCCGCGGGAAGTCAAGAAAGAAGTGGTATCCTGCGCCCGGAATGGCGATTCCGCTGACCATCCTGCCCGGCCGCCACGTCCTCGACACGAAGCCCGGCACGACGATCCTGAAATCGGCCCACGCCGGCGGGGTCGACATCACCGCCACCTGCGGCGGGCGCGGTCGATGCACGTCGTGCCGGGTCAAGCTGGTCGCGGGCACCGCGCCCCCGCCCACCATCATGGACGAGCTGCAGCTGGGCGACGCGCTGGTGCGCGAGGGCTACCGGCTCTCGTGCCAGTGGCCGGTGACCGAGCCGGTGACGGTCCAGATCGCCCCCCCGCTCGACGACACCACCTTCCAGATCCTCGGCGGCGAGCGCCCGGCGGGCGCGCCGGAGCCGGTCTCGATCGACGCGGGCATCCGCAAGCGCGCGGTGACGGTGGCCCTGCCCAAGGACGAGCACCAGCAGACCTCCGACGTGGAGGCCCTGGTGGCCGCCACGGGCGGCACGGTGGAGGACGTCCCCGCCTCGCTGCTCAAGAGCCTGCCCGCGACGCTCCGCGCCGCAGGACGGCCTCGTCACCGTGACCACCTTCGGCCGGCACGTCCTCGCGATCGAGACCGACGACACCGCGCTCCACAAGTTCGGCCTCGCCATCGACATCGGCACCACGAGCGTGGTCACCACCCTGATGGAGCTCGAGTCGGGCGAGCAGCTCGCGGCGGTGTCGAGCCTCAACCCCCAGGCGGTGTTCGGCGGCGACCTGATGTCGCGCATCGCCTTCGCCCAGTTCGACGCGGGCAACCTCCGCAAGCTGCAGACCCGCATCATCGGCCTGCTCAACCAGCACATCGAGCAGATCACCCGCGAGTCCGGCGTGCTCGCCAAGTGGATCTACAAGGTGGTGATCGTCGGCAACACCTGCATGCACCACCTGCTGCTCGGCATCGATCCGTCCTACGTGGGCCTGGCCCCCTACGCGCCGGTGGTGCGGCAGCCCCTGATCCTGCCCGCCCGCGAGCTGTTCCTGAAGCTGCCGCCGGAGGCGCGGGTCTGCCTGCTGCCGCTGGTGGCGGGCTTCGTGGGCGCCGACGCGGTCGCGGTGGCGCTCGCCACCCGCCTCGACGAGTCCCCCGCCCTCCGCATCGCGGTCGACATCGGCACCAACGGCGAGGTCCTGCTGGGCTCGCGCGAGCGGCTGTGGGCCTGCTCGGCGCCCGCCGGCCCCGCGCTCGAGGGCGCGCAGATCCGCCACGGCATGCGCGCGGCCATCGGGGCCATCGACCGCGTCGACGTCGCGGCGGGCGATCTGCGCCTGCACACCATCGGCGACGCGCCCGCGCAGGGACTGTGCGGCTCCGGCCTGCTGGACGCGGTGGCCGCGCTGCTCGACCTGGGCGTGCTCGACTGGACCGGCCTCATCGACGTGGACGCGCCGCGACCGGCTGCCCGCTCCCATCCGCGCGCGCGTCCTGATGCGCGGCGAGGAGCGGCTCGTGGTGCTCGCGCGCGTGGGCGAGCACGGCGCGGAGCGGGAGATCACGCTGACCCAGGACGACGTCCGGCAGGTGCAGCTCTGCAAGGGCGCCATCGCCTCCGGGGTGGCCATGCTGCAGCACGTGGCGGGGGTGCCGACCGAGCGGGTGGACGAGCTGATGCTGGCCGGCGGCTTCGGCAACTACCTGTCGGTGCGGAGCGCGCTCCGCATCGGGCTCATCCCGCCCGGGCTGCCCGAGTCGCGCATCCGCTACGTCGGCAACGCGGCCGCGCTCGGGGCCCAGCTCGCGCTCGTCTCCGAGGCCGAGCGCGCCCGCGCGGAGGTGATCGCGCGGCGCATCGAGCACGTCTCGCTCGCCGCCCACCCCGACTTCGAGACCATCTTCGTCGACTGCATGAACTTCCCCCGCCTTCCCCCGGTGGCATGACGGCCCCGCGCATCCCCGCGTCCGTCGTCGGCCTCACCGCCGGCCCGCGCGAGCACGAGATCGACGCCCGCTGGCTGATGGCCTACGCGGCCGCGCTCGGCGAGGAGGCGCCCGAGTACTTCGACACCACCCGGCCGGGCGGCGTGCTCGCCCATCCGCTGTTCCCGGTCTGCTACGAGTGGCCGCTCGCGCTCGACGTGCGCGCCACGGCGCTGCCGGACGAGATCGCGGTGCGCGGCGTGCACGCGACGCATCGCCTCACCGTGCACCGGCCGATCCGCGCGGGCGAGCGCCTCCGCACCACCGCCACCGTCGCCGCGCTCGAGCCCCGATCTCCCGGCGCCTACATGGTGCTGCGCCTCGAGACGGTGGACACCTCCGGCCGCCCGGTCACCACCACCGACTACGGCTCCCTCTACCTCGGCGTCGCCTGCGACCCCCTCCCCCTCTCCCCTCAGGGGAGAGGGCAGGGTGAGGGGTGGTCGCAAGGGTGAGGTGGTCGGAGCCGCACGATGGACGCAACCCCGAGCCGACACGTGGTCCACCGAGGTCCCGATCTCCCCCACCCTCGCCCACGTCTACACCGAGTGCGCCCGCATCTGGAACCCGATCCACACCGACCGCGCGGTCGCGCGCGCCGCCGGCCTGCCCGACATCATCCTGCACGGCACCGCCACCCTCGCGCTGGCGATCTCGCAGACGCTCCGGCACGATCCCCGCGGCCCCGCCGCGCCGGTGCGCGCGCTGGGCTGTCGCTTCGGCGCCATGGTGCCCCTGCCGTCCCGCCTCGTCGTGCGCGGGCGCCGGCCCGAGCCGTCGCCGGAGGGCCCGACGGTCCGCTTCGAGGCGCTCGTCGAGGACGGGCGCCCCGCGGTGCGCGACGGCGCGATCGTGCTGGCCGACTGCGCGAGCCCATCGGAGGACGCCCATGACCAAGCTCGAGCGAGTGCAGGCCGCGCTGAAGCGGCAGCCGACCGATCGGCCGCCCTACGCCTTCTGGCGCCACTTCCCCGACGTGGACCGCAACCCGGCCGCGCTCTGCCAGTCGACCCTGCGCTTCCACGAGCGCTACCAGTCGGACTTCCTCAAGGTCACGCCCGACCGGCGGCTACGCGGTGGAGGACTGGGGCTGCGTGGAGAGCGACGAGGTCCGTCCCGGACGGCCACCGGCCCTGCGCGCGCCACGCGGTCAACGCGCCCGAGGACTGGAAGAAGATCCGGCCGGTGCGGATGGAGTCGACCGCCTGGGCCTCGCACCTGGAGACGATCATCCGCTGCGTGGTCGACCGGCGCGCCGACTGCTCGACGATGCCGACCGTGTTCAGCCCGCTCTCCCTCGCGCGCAAGCTCTCCGGCGACCGCCTCAACTACGATCTCAAGGAGAACCCGCAGGCGGTGACCGACGCCCTCGAGGCGATCACCGAGACCATCCTGGCCTTCGCGGAGGCCTGCTTCCGCGAGGGCACCGAGGGCTTCTTCTACTCGATCCAGGCCGCCAGCACCGACTTCCACACCGAGGAGGAGTACCGCCGCTTCGGCGAGCCGTACGACCGGCGCATCCTCGAGGCCGTGCAGCGCAAGTCCAAGCTCACCATCCTGCACGCCCACGGCGAGCACCTGATGTTCGACCGGCTCGCCACCCTGCCCGCCCACGCCTGGAACTGGGACGACCGGCGCGCCGGGCCGTCGCTGCGGGAGGCGGTGGCGCGCGTGCCCGGCGCGGTGGTCGGCGGCCTCGACCAGTGGGCCACGCTCCGGGACGGCAGCCCCGAGGACGCGCAGGCGCAGGTGCGGGACGCGATCGAGCAGACCGGCGGACGCGGGCTCATCGTGGGCGGCGGCTGCGTCCTGCCGAGCGGCGTCTCCGACGCGACGCTGGTGAGCGTGATCCGGGCCCTCGGCGGGGCTCCCAAGCTCGGCCTGATCCGGCCCCAGTAGCGCATGGGCCCGGTCCCGGCTGATGCTCGGCGCGATGCTCCTGCTCGCTCCCCTCGGCACCGCGCGGGCCGACGACGCGCCGGACGTGACGATCCTGTCGGCCTATCGCTCGCTCGCGGGCGCCAACGAGCGGCCGCGCCTGCGCCCTCACGCCGGCGTCGACCTCGCGGCCCCGGTGGGCACGCCGGTGCTCGCCGCCGCCGACGGGACCGTGTCGCTGCTGATCGACTACGAGCTGGGCTGCGGGAACGGGGTGGTGCTGGCCCATCCCGCGTTCAAGCGGTGGACCGCCTACTGCCACCTGACGCGGGCCGCTCGTCGCGACCGGCCAGGTCGTCTCGCGCGGGCAGGCCATCGGGTTCTCCGGCACCTCGGGGAACTCGGCCAACGTCCCCCACGTGCACCTCGAGGTGTGCACGGTGGCCTGCGCCTCGCATCGCGACGGCGACCTCCGCGGCACGCAGGACCCGATCCCGCTGGTCGTCGGCTGCTTCGAGGCCGAGCGCGCGTACCCGACCGATCGGCTCGCGCTGACCTGGCCGCTCGGCTGCCGCCGCGGCACCGCGGACGCGCGGCGGTGAAAGCGTAACTGCTCTTCTGGTTTTCGCTCGGCTCGCCTGCGGCTGCGCCTCGCCCTCGGGCCCTACTTGGCGACGTTGAAGCGGAAGTGGCAGATCTCGCCGTCCTGGACCTGGTAGTCCTTGCCCTCCAGGCGTAGCCGGCCGCGGTCGCGCGCGGCGGACATCGAGCCCTCGACGGCCATGAGGTCGTCGTAGCCCACCACCTCCGCGCGGATGAAGCCGCGCGCGATGTCGGAGTGGATGGCGCTCGCCGCGTCCTGCGCGCGGGTGTTGCGCGGGATCGACCAGGCGCGCACCTCGTCCTCGCCCACCGTGAAGAACGAGATGAGGCCGAGCAGGGTGTAGCAGTCCTCGAGCACGCGCCGGATGGCCGGCTCGGTCAGGCCCAGATCGGCGAGGAACGCGGCCTGCTCCGACCCCTCGAGCTGCGCGACCTCGGACTCGATGACCGCGGAGACCCAGCCCGCCCGCGTGCCCGGGCGCGCCGCGACCTCCGCGAGCCCGAAGCTCTCCACGACGGTCTTGCCGCGCGCGATCTCCTTCTCGGCCAGGTTCAGGCAGTGCAGGATCGGCTTCTGCGAGAGGAAGGTGAAGCCGCGGATCGCGCGCGTCTCGTCGTCGGAGAGCCCCATCGCGCGGATCGGGCGCCCCGCCTCGAGGTCGGGCTTCATCCTGATCAGCACCGCCTGCTCGTGCACGTCGGCGTCGGTGCGCTTCTTCTTGATCTGGGCCTCGAGCCGCTCGAGCCGGCGCTCCACCACCTCGAGGTCGGCCAGGATCAGCTCGGTCTCGAGGTCGTCGATGTCGCCGGCCGGATCGGGCGCGCCGCCGCCCGCGTCCGGGAACGCGCGCACCACGTGGAGCAGGGCGTCCGCGTTGCGGAACTCCTTGGCCTCGAGACCCTGGCGCTCGCCCTTCGCGATGCCGGCCAGGTCCACCACCTCGAAGGTGGCGAGCGTGGTCTTCTTCGGCTTGAAGAGCGCGACCAGACGGTCGACCCGCGCGTCCGGCACGCGCGCCACTCCCGCGTGCATCTCCCCGCGCGCGGTGCCGAAGGACGAGGTGGCCACCGTCGCGCCGGTCAGCAGGTTGAAGAGCGACGTCTTGCCGCTCTTGGGAAGCCCGATCAGCCCGATCTTCATGGAACGCCATGCTACCATAGCCGCCGACATGGCCGTCCCCCGGCGCCGCGAGCGCGCCTCCTAGTGCCGCCGCTCCGTCCGCTCGACTGGCGCGGCGCCTCGACCGCGATCTTCCTCGCCGTCCTCTGGGGCGGCAATCCGGTCGCGGTGAAGATCGGACTCGTCGACGCGCCGCCGCTGCGCCTCGCCTTCTTCCGCTTCGTGCTGGGCGGGCTCGCCATCCTGGCCTACGCGTGGTGGACGCGGCACCGCGGCATCTTCGACGTGCGGCCGGGCGAGTGGCGGGTGCTGATCTCGCTCGGGGTGATCTTCTCCGTCCAGATCGGCACGATGAACGTGGGGCTCGGGCTCACCACCGCGGCCCACGGCGCGGTGCTGCTCAACTCCTACGCGGTCCACACCGTGGTGCTCGCCCACTTCATGATCCCGGGCGATCGCCTCACCCCGGCCAAGGTGGGCGGGGTGCTCGTCGCCTACACCGGCATCGTGCTGCTCTTCGCGCGCGACTTCTCGTTCCAGAGCGCGACCCTGCTCGGCGACCTGGTGGTGATGGGCAGCGCGGTGCTCCTGGGGGAGCGGGTCGTCTACATGGCGCGCGCGGTGCAGCGGCTCGATCCGATCAAGCTGCTGGTGTTCCAGTCCGCGATCGGCAGCGCCTGCTTCCTGATCGCGAGCCTCGTCTTCGAGGGCGCGACCCCCACCCGCTACACCTGGGGGCTCGCCACCTCGCTCTTCTACCAGGGCGCGGTGATCGCCGGCTTCAACTTCGTGGTCAACTCGTACCTCTTCCAGGTCTACCTGGCCAGCGCGCTCGCCACCTGCTCGCTCACCACCCCGCTCGCCGGCGTGCTCATCGCCGCCGCGGTCACCGGCGACCGCCTGAGCCCGCTGCTCCTCCTCTCGACGGTGATGGTCGCGGCGGGCATCGGCCTCACCGTCCGCCGACATCCCCCTCTCCCCCGGGTGAGGGCGGTCAGGGCTCCGCCTTGACCGGTCTCCACCCCCGCGGTAGCGTCGGCTCATGCCCAGCCAGCCGTCGAAGACCCTCGAGGTCGTCCCCAACCCGCACCCCGACCGCGACTACGAGGTGAGCCTCGAGATCCCGGAGTTCACCTGCATCTGCCCGCGCACCGGCCAGCCCGACTTCGCGACCATCCGGGTGCGCTACGTGCCGGACCAGCGGCTGCTCGAGCTGAAGGCGATCAAGCTCTACATCTGGTCGTATCGCAACGAGGGCGCCTTCCACGAGGACGTGACCAACCGCATCCTGAACGACTTCGTGGCCGCCGCGGCGCCGCGGTGGATCGAGGTGGTGGGCGACTTCACGGTGCGCGGCGGCATCAAGACCGTGGTGCGGGCCACCCACGGCAAGCGGCCGGAGCTCTAGCCGGCCAGGCTCAGCAGCACCACCCCGGCCAGCATCACCAGCGCGCCGGGCGCGATGTCCCGCACCTTCTGCTTCTCGTGGAACATCACCGTCCCGATCACCATCGCGAACAGGATCTCCACCTGCTTGACCGCCTCCACGTAGGAGGACAGCGTCATCAGGTACGCGGTCCCCTGGCTCACGGTGGTGAGGGACGCGAAGAGGCCGAAGCTCACGAAGGCCTTCCAGTAGCGCGGGATCTCCACGAAGTGCCGCCGCGAGGTCACCAGCACGATCGGGGTGACGAGCAGGCTCGAGGCCAGGTAGCCGCCGAGGGTGCCCATGTACTGGTCGGAGCACTGCATCGCCCACTTGATCGTCACCACCGAGGGGGCGAAGAAGAGGGCGGCGAGCAGGGTGTAGCGCAGCCCGCGGTCGGTGAACAGCACCGCCAGCGGCGCCCACCACGCGATGTGGGCCCGGTTGACGTTGAGCAGGTACACCCCGCTCATGCTGATCAGGATGCCCAGGATGCCGAGCAGGGTCGGCCGCTCCTTCAGGGTGAAGTAGCCGAGCACGACCAGGACCAGCAGGCTCACCTTCCAGAGCGCGGTGACCATCGAGATCTCGGAGAGCTTCAGCGCCTTCGAGAGCGACATGGTGGAGATCGTCTGGCAGACCGCGAAGCACACGCAGGCGAGGTAGAAGCCGGGCTTGATGACCGGCACGCCCTTCCAGAGCACGAAGGCGCCCGCGAACGGCAGCAGGAAGGTGAAGCGGCCCCAGACGTTGATGTACTCGTCGAGCGAGTGCCCGAGGCGCTTCATCACCGTGTTGCGCAGCACCTGGCAGAGGGCCGCCACCAGCGCGAGGACGAGCCACATGGCGGGGGCGCTCAGCGCGTCCGCGCCAGCAGCGAGAGGAGCGCCTCCACCACCGCGCCGGGCTGCTCGCGCGGCAGGAAGTGGCCCGCGTCCGGCACCACGCGGCGCTCGGTGCCGGCCGGGAAGAGGTCCGGGTGCCGCTCCGACTTCTGGGGGCGGTCGACGCCGTCGTCCCGGCCGTGCAGGATCACGGTCGGCACCTCGATGCGCGGCCGCTCCGCGAGCCGGCGCTCGACCGCGTCGAAGCGCGGGTCGCCCGGCGCGTTGCGGTGCCGGTGCCGGTAGGAGTGGATCACCACCGGGACGAAGTCGGGGTTGTCGAAGGCCACCGCGGTGCGCTCGAACGTGGCGTCGTCGAAGCGCCAGCCCGGCGACCAGTCCCGCCACAGGAGACGGCAGATCTCGCGCCGGTTCTGCTCGAGCCCCAGGCGCCCGCGCTCGGTGTTGAAGTACCACTGGTACCAGTAGCCCCGCTCGTCCTCCGCGGAAGCCGGCCGCGGCGGGGCCAGCGTATTCTGCACGTTGTAGCCGCCGATGGTGACGAGCGCCCGCACCCGCGCCGGGGCCAGGATCGCCGCGAGGCAGGCCGCGCGCCCGCCCCAGTCGTAGCCCGCGAGGCTCACGCGCTCGAGCCCGAGCGCGTCCATGAAGTCGAGCAGGTCCTGGCCGATCGCGGCCTGCTGGGCCATGCGCGGCTCGCCGGGATCGAGGAAGCGCGTCGGCCCGTAGCCGCGCAGGTAGGGCACCAGCACGCGGCAGCCCTGGGCGGCCAGCGGGCCGGTCGCCCCGTCCCAGGCGTGGACGTCGTCGGGGAAGCCGTGCAGCAGGACGACCGGGGGGCCGGTCGCGGGGCCGTGCTCCTCGTAGCCGATCTCGAGGGTCGGCGTGCGGACGGTCGCCACGAGCGGCCGGGAGGCCGGGCTAGAAGCCGCTGACGTACGGCAGGCGCTTCGCGGTGGCCTCGATGGCGTCGCCCGCCTCGAGCAGGACGCCGGTGGGGTTCCACGCCCCCGACACGAGCTGGTTGCGCGCCCCGTCCGGGATCGCGCCCTTGATCACCCGGTCGCCGACGCGCACCTCCTGCTTCTCCACGTCCACCGTCACCGGCTGCTTCGGGTCGCGCCCGACCGCCTTCTGCAGCCAGAGCACGTCCTCGTTGTCGATCCGGACGCACGGGATGCCGAGCATGGTGCAGTTGCCGAAGAAGATCTCGCCGAAGGAGGCGCCCACGATGGCCTTGATGCCCCACTGCTTGAGCGATTCCGGCGCGTGCTCGCGCGAGGACCCGCAGCCGAAGTTGATCCCGGCCACCAGCACCGAGGCGCCCTCGTAAGCCTTCTGGTTGAAGGGGTGCTCGGGGTCGTGCTTGCGCGCGTCCTCGAAGGCGTGGAGCCCCAGCCCCTCGTTCGTCACCGTCTTGAGGAACCGCGCCGGGATGATCCGGTCGGTGTCGATGTCGTTGCCGGGCACCGGAATCCCCCGCCCCGCGACCTGCCGCCGTGCGCTCTCGCTCATCGCAGCATCTCCCGCACGTCGGTGACCGCGCCGTTGAGCGCGGCCGCCGCGGCCATGGCCGGGCTCATGAGCAGGGTCCGCCCGGTGGGGCTGCCCTGCCGCCCGATGAAGTTGCGGTTGCTGGTGGACGCGCTCATCTCGCGGCCCCGCAGCTTGTCGTCGTTCATGCCGAGGCACATCGAGCAGCCCGCGTTGCGCCACTCGAAGCCCGCCTCGCGGAAGACCTCGTGCAGCCCTTCCGCCTCCGCGACCTTGGCCACCTGCTGCGAGCCCGGCACCACGATGGCCCGCACGCCCTTGGCCACCCGGTTGCCCTTGGCCACCGCGGCGGCCACCCGCAGATCGGAGATCCGCGAGTTGGTGCACGAGCCGATGAAGACCACGTCGATCTTCGCCCCCGCGATGGGCTGCCCGGCCTCGAAGCCCATGTGGGCCAGTCCCTCGCGGTAGGTCGCCCGCTCCTGCTCGGGCGCCGTCTCCGGATTCGGGAGGCGCTCGCCCACGCCCACCGATTGCCCCGGGTTGATGCCCCACGTCACCATCGGCGGGATCGCGGAGCCGTCGAGCCGCTTGACGTCGTCGTATCGCGCGTCCGGGTCGGAGGCCATGCCCTGCCACCAGGTGACCGCGCGATCGAACGCGGCGCCCTGCGGCGCGTACTGGCGGCCGCGCAGGTAGTCGTAGGTGGTCTGGTCGGGGTTGACGTAGCCGAAGCGCGCCCCGCCCTCGATCGACATGTTGCAGAGGGTGAGCCGCTCCTCCATGGTCATCCGGTCGACGACCGGCTCCCGCGTACTCGTAGGCGTAGCCCACGCCTCCGTTCACCCCGAGGGTGCGGATGATCGCGAGGATCACGTCCTTGGCGTAGACGCCCTTGGAGAGCGCGCCGTCCACCCGCACCTGGCGCAGCTTCGGCTTGGCCATGGCCAGGCACTGGGTGGCCAGCACGTCGCGCACCTGGCTGGTGCCGATGCCGAACGCGATGGCCCCGACCGCGCCGTGCGTGCTGGTGTGGCTGTCGCCGCACGCGATGGTCATGCCGGGCTGGGTCAGGCCCAGCTCGGGGCCGATCACGTGCACGATCCCCTGCTTGCCGCTGTCGAGGCCGAAGAACGGCACCCCGCTCTGCTGGGCGTTGCGCGTGAGGTGGACCGTCATCTCCTCGGCCACCTCGTCCGCGAACGGCCGCTGCTGGGCGGTGGTGGGGATGATGTGGTCGAGGGTCGCGAAGGTCCGGGCCGGCATCCGCACCGGCACCTTCAGCTCGCGCAGCGCCTGGAACGCCTGCGGCGAGGTGACCTCGTGGATCAGGTGAAGCCCGATCAGGAGCTGCGTCGATCCCGAGGGCAGCGTCCGGACCGTGTGGGCGTCCCACACCTTGTCGAGCAGTGATGACGGCATTGGCATCCTCCGTGGCCGCCGAGTGTGCCGCGGCGGTGACCGTTAAGTATAGTGAAATCTTCTTCCCGGTCACGTAAGCTGGCCTGACATGATCGACGCGGCCCTCCTCCCGGCCCTGCTGAGCCTGCTGGCCGTCGCGCGCAGCGGGTCGGTGGGAGCGGCGGCGCGCCTGCAGCATCGCACCTCCTCCGCGATCAGCCAGCAGATCCGCAAGCTCGAGCGCCACCTGGACGTCAAGCTGCTCGAGCGCGCCGGCCGGGGCGTGCGGCTCACCGCGGCCGGCGAGGCCGCGCTCCCCGGCATCCTGCAGCTCGGCACCGAGACCGAGGCGCTCTTCGCGCAGCTCGCCGAGCTGTCCGGCCGCCCGCCCGCGATCCTCCGGGTGGCGGTCAGCGACTACCTGGGCCGCGACCTGCTGGTGCCGGTGCTGCACGAGCTGCTCGAGGAGCAGCCGCGCCTGCGCTTCGAGATCGCCACCACCCACTCGCGCGAGAGCGTGCGGCTGGTCGGCCTGGGCGAGGTGGACTGCGCGGTCGTCACCGGCCAGGAGGCGCCGCGCGGCATCGAGGCGGCGCGGCTCTTCGACCAGGCGTTCGTCTGGGTGGGGCCGCGGCGCGCCGCGACGTCGCGCGCCGCTGGCCGACCGGCTCGCGCGCGAGCCGCTGCTACGCCTCGGGGCGGGCAGCCAGGGCCGCCGCCTGCTCGAGGACTACCTGGCCCGCGAGCACATCCAGCCGGTCTCGACGATCGACGTGCCGAGCGTCTCGCTGCTCCTGACCTACGTCTCCGGCGGCCTCGGGGTGGGGCTCGCTCCCGCGCTGGCCCTGGCCGAGGGAGGATCCGGGCGGCGGGCCTACGACTGGGAGCGCGCCGCGGTGCCCGCGCTCACCGTCACGCTGGTGCACCGGCCGGGCTTCCGACGGAGCACCGCGGCGGAGCGCTTCGCGACGCGGCTCGCGGCCGAGGGCCGGCGCGCGGGCGCGCGCCTGCGCCGCATGGGCCTCGGCTAGGCGAGCAGGCCGGGCAGCGCCGGGGCCTGGAAGCCGGGGAAGAGGGGCCCGGCGGGCGCGCCGAGGTGGCGCACCGCGACCTCGGTGAAGAGCGCGCGAAAGTCGGTGGTGACGGCCAGGTCGCGGCCCTCGAAGAGCTGCTCGCGGCGGAGCCCGGGCCACCGCCCGTACACCCGGCCGCCCCTCACCCCGCCCCCGAGCGCCAGCATCGCGGTGGCGTGCCCGTGGTCGGTCCCGCGATTGCCGTTCTCGCGCACGGTGCGGCCGAACTCCGACATCGTGAGCACCACCACGTCGCTCATCCGGGCGCCCAGGTCACGGTCGAGCGCGGCGAGCCCCTCGCCGAACTCGCGCAGGCGCGTCGCGAGCTGGCCGCGCTCGTTGCCCTGCCCCGCGTGGGTGTCCCAGCCGCCCACGTCGGCGAACGCCACCTCGAGGCCCACGTCGGCGCGGATCAGCTGGGCGATCTGCCGCAGGCTGTCGCCGAACCGGCCCCGCGGATACACCGCCCCGTTGGCCGGCCCGAGGCGCTGGGGCGCGGCCGCCTTCAGCATCTTCACCGCCTCGAACGTCTCGCGGCCGGTTCCGTACAGGAGATCGCGCACGCCCTTCTCGTACATCGACTCGAAGCCCTGCCGCGCGCCGGGACGACCGGCCATGGCCGCGCCGCCCTCCTTCACGTCGAAATCGCTCACGCTGCTCATCGCGACCGCGCCCACGTCGCCGCGGAGGATGCGCGGGAGCGCCGCCCCGAGCGACACCGCGCGGAACGGCGAGGCCGGCTCGCGGGCCGGCATCCCGGCGAGGCCGCGGGCCAGCCAGCCGTCGGGCGTGCTCTTCACGCCGGGCGTTCCCGACTCCATGTAGTCCTGCGCGTCGAAGTGCGAGCGGGTGGTGTCGGTCGAGCCGCACGCGTGGACCACCGCGAGCCGCCGGTCGTCCCACAGCGGCTTGAGGGGAGCGAGCGACGGGTGCAGGCCGAAGAAGCCGTCGAGGTCGACGGTGGTGTCGGCGACGCCCGGAGCCGGCCGCGCGATCGCGATGGAGCCGCGGACCCCGTAGTAGTCGGGATCGCCGTGCGGCACCACCATGCTGAGGCCGTCGACCGCGCCGCGCTGGAAGATCGCGATGAGCACCTTGGGCCGCCCGGCCCGCTCCTGCGCGAGCGCGGTGCGCACCAGGAACCGCGGGGCCGCGCCGAGCGCGACCAGCGCGAGGGCCCCGCCCTTCACGAACGACCGCCGCGTGCACCCGGACATGAGCGTCTACCTCCGCTGGAATTCGGGCGAGCCCAGGACGAGCGCGGCCAGCTTCTCCACGTCGGTGTCCTTGGCCACCCGGTCGTAGGGGTGACTCGCGTGATCTCCGGACTCTCGAGCTCGGCCGCGAGCACCGCGCGGGTCGCCGGCGAAGCCTCCCCGTGCAGCACCGCGGCCAGCAGGCGGTCCAGCACCTGGGCGGGCTGGCCGCGGTCCGCGCCCGCGACGGCCCCGGCCAGATCGACCCGCGTGCCGCGCAGGCGGTTGTGGGCGAGCCCGAGCGCGAAGTTCATCCGCCCGAGCAGCGCGCCGGTATTGACCCACGACTCGGCGCGGTCCGGGTAGCCGGTGGGCGGCTGCGCCTCGTAGAGGGGCTCGCCGAGCCGCGCCACCTCGCGCGCCAGCACCATGCCGCCGTCGCCGAGCCCCTCGCGGCCGTCCGCGACCGTCACGAGCCGGCCGTCGAGCGTGCGCACCGCGCTCGCCACCACCTCGAGGGGGGTCTTGATCTTGGCCCGGTAGGCCTCCGCCGACCAGAACTCGGGCGACGTGAGGATCGTCACCAGCACCGCCCGGATGCTCCCGTCGGTGCGCTGGAACGTGGCCGCCGCGCGCTCCACCAGCGCGGGCGGCGGATCGTCGCTCACGAAGCGCCGCGTGAGCTTGGTGGCGATGAAGCGCGCGGTCGCGGGATGGCGCGCCAGGATGTCGATCACCCGCTCGCCGTCCTCCCGACCGCCTCCGGCCGGGATCACCTGGCCGAGCACGCGCTTCTCGCCGCGGTCGTGGGCCGCGGTGCGGAAGACGAAGCCCCCGCCCTGCTGCGGCCGGTCGATGGTCCAGCCGGTGAAGCAGCGCGCCACCTCCACCACGTCCTGCTGGGTATAGCCGCCGTCCACCCCGAGGGTGTGCAGCTCCATCAGCTCGCGCGCGTAGTTCTCGTTGAGACCGGCGCGCCGGCCCGCGTTGGGCCCGCGGGGCACCACCAGATCGGCGCGGGTGCTGAGCCAGTTGTCGAGGTAGAACAGCATCGCGGGATGCCGCGCGGTGGCCAGCACCAGGTCGCGGAAGCGGCCGAGGACGTGGGGACGGATCGCCTCCCGCTCGTAGGCGGGCAGCATCCACCGCACCGCGCCCTTCTGGGCGTACACGTTGAAGTGATTGAACCAGAAGTCGACCAGCACTTCCTCGAGCTGGCGCTCGCTCAGCACCGCGCGCGTGACCCGGGCCGCCTGCATCTGGGCCGTGATCACCGCGGGCCGCCGCTCCGGCGGGTAGATCTCGGCCACGGCCTGACGGCTCATCTGCCCGGAGGCCAGCTGCTGGCGCACCTGCGGGTGTCGGCTGCGGATACTCGCGAACGAGATCCGCCGCGCTGCGCGCGAGCACCGGATAGGCCGGCAGGGCCTGCTCGACCGCGGGGTCGGCGAGGCCGCTCGGGCTGAGCTGCTCGTCGACGTAGGCGGCGAGCCCGATGCGCCGCACCCGCTCGACGTCACCCGGCCGAGGGCCGTACCCGAGCCGGTTCAAGCGCGTGGAGGATCTGCTGATCGGGGGTGAGCGGCGAAGCCGGCAGCGCGAGGCGGGCGCCGGCGCGAAGCGGGGCGACGACCGGGGCCGGATGGCCCGCCGTGGTCGGTGCCGCAGCCGGAGGCGACGCCGAGGAGCAGGCGGCGGTCGGAAGGGCTACCAGGATCGCCAGCACACCTCGTCTCCAGTGCCCCATGCCGCCCTCCTGAGGAGCAGACGTCTCCCTGTATCTTAACGTTTACAGGGAGTGAAAAGACGCTCGACCGGCCCGGCCGGCCTACCCTGCCCCGTCTAGGGGATCACCGCCACCTTGATCGAGTCCGGCGAGCGGTGCGCCTCGAAGGCCTCGTCGATGCGGGCCAGCGGGAAGGTCTGCGAGAGGAGCCGCTCCACGCGCACCGCGCCGGTCGCGAGGAGCCGGATCGCCTCGGGGAACTCGTCCTGGTAGATCATCGAGCCGATGATGCGCAGCTCGCGCCGCACCACCCAGAAGAAGTTGAGCGAGGTCGGCTCGTGGGGCAGGCCGGTCAGGACCACCCGGCCCCCGGGACGACAGAGGGTGGTCGCCTGCTCCACCGCGAGCGCGGTCCCGGCGGTCTCGATGACGAGATCGACGCCTTCACGGCCCGAGAAGGCCCGCGCGGCCGCGGTGTCGTCGTCGGCGCCCGAGAGCGCCACCGCCTCGGCCCCGAGCTCGCGGGCCAGCCCGAGGCGTCGCGTCGAGCGCGCCACCGCGAGCACCCGGACGCCGCGCGCGCGCAGCGTCTGCACCGCGAGCAGGCCGAGCGAGCCCAGCCCGAGCACCGCCGCGGTCTCGCCCGCCTCCGGCGCGGCGCGGCCGACCGCGCGCACCACCACCGCCAGCGGCTCGGCCAGGAGCAGGCGCTCGTCGGCCAGGCCGGCGGGCGCGGGCCAGCAGCAGCGCGCGGGCACGGTCGCCTGCTCGGCGAACCCGCCGTCCACGTCGATCCCCACCGCGACGCGCGACAGGCACAGGTTCCGGTTGCCCTCGCGGCAGAGCGGGCAGGTGCCGCAGGAGTAGTTCGGCTCCACCGCGACCGCCTGGCCGACCGTGAGATGTCGCACGTCCGCCCCGACCGCGGCGACGGTGCCGACGAACTCGTGCCCCATGACGCGCGGATACTGCACGGGCCGCTCGCCGGTCCAGATCCGGTAGTCGGTGCCGCAGAGACCGGCCGCCTTGACTCGCACCACCGCGTCGAGGGGCCCCGGGGAGGGCGTCGGCACGGTGGTGAGCGCCAGCGCGCGAGGGCCCCGCAGGACCGCGGCGATCATGTCCGCTATCGTAGCGGACCGGGCGCTCTCGAGGCAAGGCGGCGGGCAGCCGTGCTAGCATGGCCGCACATGGCAACGGCGCCGTCGCCCTCCTTCGCGCCGGATCAGCGGCCGGCCTCCGTGCCCATCTGGCGAGAGAGCCTGGCCGGTCTCGACTGGCTCGCGCTCCGGACGTCCCCCGTCTTCTACGGCTGCGGCGTGCCCCGCGGCGACGGCGCGGGCGTGGTGCTGGTGCCGGGCTTTCTCGGCACCGACTGGTACCTGCTCGAGCTCCACGGCTGGCTGGGCCGGCTGGGCTATCGGTCCCACCTCTCGCGCATCGGGCGGAACGCGGAGTGTCTCGATCTGCTCTCGGGGCGCCTGCTCGAGACCGTCGAACGCGCGCGGGAAGCCACCGGACGGCCCGTGCACCTGATCGGCCACAGCCTGGGCGGCATGCTCACCCGCTCGCTGGCGACCCGGCGGCCCGACCTGGTCGCGTCGGTGGTGACGCTCGGCTCCCCGTTCCGTGGGGTGCGCTCGCACCCGCTGGTGCTGCTGGTCTCCGAGCGGGTGCGCGCGCGGGTGCGCCGTGACGACCGGCCCGACTGCTACACCGGGTACTGCCGCTGCGAGGCGGTCACCGGCCTCGAGGGGGCATTCCCCGCCTCCGTGCCCCAGCTCGCGGTGTACACGCGGACCGACGGCATCGTGGACTGGCGCATGTGCCTGGGCGACGACCCGGCGAGCAACGTCGAGGTGACGGGCACGCACGTGGGCCTGGTCGCCAATCCGGCCGTCTACCGGGCGGTCGCGCATCATCTGGCCGGGGCGTCCCGGCCGGCTCCGGCTGCCCCCGCTCCGTAGCCGGGCCGAGTGAGCCCCGCCAGAGCATGACGCCGCCGGCGCTGAACCATCGGCTCACGACCCTCGACGCGACGTTCCTCTACACCGAGAAGCCCGTCCAGCCGATGCACGTGGGCGGCTCGATGCTGTACGAGGGGCATCTGTCGCTCGACGTGCTGGTGCGCGCGCTCGAGTGCCGCCTCCACCTGCTCCCGCGCTATCGCCAGAAGGTCGTCTTCCCGCCCTTCGCGACGGCGCATCCCACCTGGGAGGACGATCCGGCCTTCGACATCCGCCACCACGTGACCCAGGTGACCCTGCCCGCGCCGGGCGACGATCGGGCCCTGTCCGAGGTGGGCGGCGCGGCCTTCGCGGGCATGCTCGACCGCGATCACCCGCTGTGGAAGCTCATCGTGGTGCACGGCCGCGCCGACGGCAACACCGCGGTGATCTGGAAGGTCCACCACGCCATGATCGACGGCGTCTCCGGCGTCGATCTCACGATGGTGCTCCACGATCTCAAGCCCGACGCGGCACCGCCCGAGCCCCCGGCCACGCCGTGGCAGCCGCGGCCGCTCCCGGACCCGCTGACGCTGCTGCAGAACGCGGTCCGCGATCGCGTCACCGAGGTGGCCCAGTCGGTCACCGACGACGTCTTCCGCCTGCTCCGGCCGACCGACCTCGAGACGCGGATCCGGCAGCTCGCGGGGGCGGTCGGGACCACCGCTCCGAATCTGCTGCGACCGGCGCCTCGTACGCCCTGGAACGCCCCGCTCTCGCCGGAGCGGCGCTTCGGGTGGGCCGAGTTCCCGTTCGGCGAGTTCCGGCGGGCGAAGTCGGTGCTCGGAGGGACGGTGAACGACGCGGTCCTCACCGTGATCGCGGGCGGCATGGGCCGCTACCTGCGTGCCCTGGGCCAGCCCACCGAGGGCGTGGAGATCCGCGCGATGTGCCCGGTCAGCATGCGGCGCCCGGACGAGCGCGGGGCGCTGGGGAATCTCGTCTCGATGATCTTCGCGCCGCTCTACGTGGGCGTGCTGGCCCCGGTGGAGCGGCTCGCGGCCGAGCGGGCCGCGATGACGCGCCTCAAGGATCAGGACCAGGCGGGTGGGCTCTACGAGATGACCCATCTGATGGACCGGATGGCTCCCGCGGTCCAGGCGGTGGCGGGCCAGCTGAACATGCCGAACACCCTGCTGAACACCGTGTCGACCAACGTGCCGGGCCCGCAGATCCCGCTCTATCTGTCGGGGCATCGTCTCGTCGGCTGGTGCCCGCTCATCCCGCTCGCCAACGAGGTCGGCCTCGTCAACGCCATCCTCACCTACGACCAGCGGCTCACCATCGGGGTCACGGTGGATCCGAAGCTGGTGCCGGATGTGTGGCTCTACGTGGAGTGCCTCAAGGCGTCGTTCGCCGAGCTGCTGCAGGCGGCCGACGCCGCCGAGACGGCGGGAGCCGGATCCCCGGCCCCCGCCGCGGCGACCCGCTAGGCGCGGGTGTAGATGTCCTTCATCCGGCTCGCGTAGCCGCTCGCCGCCTGCTCGATCTCCTTCGCGGAGGCCGCCGTGGAGGCCTGCAGCCGCTCCGCGTTGCGGGCCACGATCTGCGCGTTGGTCTCGATCAGCTTGGCCGCCCGCTGGGTCGACTCGGCGACCGCCTGGAATCCCTTCCGGTACCACGCGAACGGGTCGCGTCGCAGGTCCTCCAGGGTCTCGGTCGGCGCGCTCGGCATCGGGATCGCGCGGGCCGCGTCCATCGCCGCCGTCTGCAGCTCGCCCATCGCACGCAGGCCCTCGCGCGCCGCGGTCGAGGACAGCTCGACCAGCTGGCCCACCACCCGCTCGTTGGCCTGGGTGAACGCCGCCACCGCCTCCAGCACCTTGCCCTGCATACCCTCGAACTGACAGTTGGTCGCCATCGCGCTTCTCCCTCTTTGTTCGATCGTTTGAGGATTACGTGACTGCCCCATGACGTCGCTCAGACTAACACGATGCGTCATGGCGTCAAGTAAAATTTGCTGCGGAGCGTTATCGGGAATGTCCGGTCGCGTCATGCGGACATATCTGATATCTCACCTCTTGGCATCTAAGCTGCTTCAAATACGCATGTAACAGTCATCTGATCGGCCACGGTTTGCCGTCTCCGTCTTCCCATAGTAGGCTCCGGACGTGGACCCCGGCCGCGTCTCCGCAGCAAGGCGGCCCCGCCAACGACGCCTCGCCCTGCTCGTGCTGCTGGCCGCGGTGGGGCTGGCGGCGGCGGCGATACCCTTCCGCGCCACGTGGTGGGGCGGGTGGATCCTGGCCATCGCCGAGGCCGGCATCGTCGGTGGGCTCGCCGACTGGTTCGCGGTGACCGCGCTCTTCCGGCGTCCCCTCGGGCTTCCGATCCCTCACACCGGGATCATCCCCGCAAACTGGGAGCTGATGGCGGAGCGGGTGGGCGTGATGGTGGGCGACCGCGTGCTCACCAAGGACTACGTCCGCGGCGAGATCGAGAGCTTCGACCTCGCCGACCTGCTCGCGCGGGCCGCCGGGCGCCTTCGCCCCGACGATCTCGCCTCCGCGGTGCGCGCGGTCTCCCAGTGGATCGTCCTGGAAATCTCGCCGGCGGCGACCAGCGACCTGGCCGCGTGGCTCGGCCGTCTGGCGCGGTCGCACCCGATCGCCCCGATCCTGGCGACCGCGATCGAGATCGCGCGCAAGCAGGGCTGGGACCAGCGCCTGATCGAGGCCATGGCGGAGGCGCTGGTCGAGGCCCTCGACCGCCCGGATTTCCGGACCGCGGTCGGCGACCTCGTCGACGAGGTGGTGGCCGGATACCGGGCCCAGATGAGCCTCTACCCCCGCTTTCTCCTCGGCCTCGCCAACACCCTCGGCCTCATCGACCGGGAGCGGCTCGTGTCGGCGCTGCACGACGCGCTCCGGAAGATCGCCTCCGATCCGGGCGATCCGCTCCGGGTCCGGCTCAGCGAGACGCTGGCCGCGCTGCCGGCCCGCCTGCGCACCGACCCGGACCTGACCGCCCGGCTCGAGGCCGCGAAGGAAGAGCTGCTGGCGAGCCCGGCCCTCACCCGGCTGGTCGAGGACGTCGCGACGGGGCTGCGTCGAGCGATCGTGGCGGACCTCGAGGCCCCTTCCTCCGAGGTGGTGGACTGGATCACGGCCCGGCTCGACCGGGCACGCCTCACCCTCGCCGAGGACGCGGCGCTACGCCAGGACCTCGACCGCTGGCTCAAGGAGCGGGTCACCGAGGCGGTGGACCGCTATCACGATCGGATCGCGCGATTCATCGAGCGCGGCGTGCACGCCCTCGGCCCCGAGGGCGCGGTGCGGCTGATCGAGGAGCACGCGGGCGACGACCTGCAGTACATCCGCGTCAACGGCACCGTGGTGGGCGGCCTCGCGGGGGGAGGGCTCTACGCCATCCACCTCCTGCTGGGCCTGCTCGGCTGACCGGTCCCGGTCAGCCCGTGGCCCAGACGTCGACCAGGTAGCGGCCCTCGGCGACGAGCCCGTCGAGCCAGGCCAGGGCCGCTCGCTCGTCGGAGCCGGTCGCCTCGCGATGGATGGCCGCGAAGGCGCGCCGCACGTCGGGCGCCATGCGGGTGGCGTCGCCGCATACATAGACGATCGCCCCCTGCTCGAGCTGCTTCCACACCAGGGCCCGCTGCTCCCGCAGCTGATCCTGCACGTAGGTCTTCTGCGCGTCCGGGGCGCGAGAGAAGCACGCGAAGAGGCGCACCACGCCCTGGTCCGCGAAGGCCCGCAGCTCGTCCTCGTAGATGAAGTCCTGCCGGGGATGACGGCAGCCGAAGAAGAGCAGCGCGGGGCCGACCGCCTGCCCGCGCTCGCGGAGCGCGGCGCGCTCCTGCAGGAAGCCGCGGAACGGCGCCAGCCCGGTACCGGGCCCGATCATGATGATCGGCGTCGCCGCGTTCTCCGGCAGGCGGAAGGCGGACCGGGTGTCCTTGACGAAGGCGTGGACCGGCTCGCCCTCCTTCTGGAGGAGGAGGTAGCCGGAGCACACCCCGTGGAAGGTCCCGCGGCCCGAGCGCGCTTCGCCCTCCACGATCGCCACCGTGATGCTGCAGCGGCGCTCCTGCCGGAGCGGCGACGACGAGATCGAGTAGTAGCGCGGCCGGAGCGGCGGCAGCATCTCGAGATAGCGATTGAACGGGAGCTGGCAGGCCGGAAACTCGTCCAGGAGGTCGATCACCGACTTGCGCCGCGCGAGGACCTCCTCGCGGTAGCGCGCCTCGTCCTCGGCCAGGGCGGAGAGCCGCGGCCCCGTCCACGGGCACTCGGTGTGAGCGGCGAGACCCTGGATCTGCTTCCGGGTCGCGGGATCCTGCAGCTCGACGTAGTCGCCCAGCAGCCGGCTCACGCGAACCGGCTGATCCACGGGGAGAAACGTCTTGCGGCTCCCGGGCAGCCGGAGCCGGATGGACGCGGCGGGGTCGAGGCCGAAGCGGGCGGCCACCCGCGCGACGAGCGCGTCCGCGTTGCGCGGGATCACGCCCAGGTGATCGCCCGCGCGATAGGCCACGCCGTCCGGCAGCTCGAGCTCGACGTGTCGGGTCGAGCGCGGCGAGGGATCGGCGCCGGTCCGCGTGTGCAGCTCGCGGTTGACCGCCACCCGCATCGCGCGGGCCCCGAGCGAGTCGACGAACGGGCTCGCCTCCCCGCCCTCGACCTCCTCGACCGTCAGGTGCGCGGCCTCCGCCGCCTCCGCGGGCGCCAGATCGACCCCGAGCGCCTTGGCCAGGGTCCCCAGCAGCGGATCCTGCCAGGCCTGGAACTGCCCGTCGAAGTCCTCCCGCGCGTCGCCTTCGCCCCGCGGGTAGAGCCGCTCGGCCCCGAGCGCGGCGAGCCGCTCGTCGATGAGCCGGGGCACCGCCTGGAACGTGGAGGCCCAGTCCCGGTTGCCGCAGCCCCACACCGTGTAGCGCACGCCCGCGAGCGAGACGCGGGTCCGGCTCGGCCGCGCGCAGCCATTCGCAGAAGCGGACCGCGTTGTCGGGGGGCGTGCCGTTGTACGACGCCGACGCGATGACCACCGCGCCCTCGCCGGGCAGGCGACCGGCGTAGTCGTCGAGCGGAGCCACCGTGACCGCGAAGCCGCCTGCCTCGCCCGACTCCGCCACCCGGCGCGCGACCTCCTCGGCGGTGCCCAGGTTGGAGCCGTAGAGCACGAGGAGAGGCGTGCCGTGCCGCGGACCCGCCGACGGTAAAGCGGGAGCCGCCGCGGCGGCCGTCGCGCGGACCGCGGGACGCCCGGGCGGGTGGCTCCGGTCGCGATCGGGTCGCCGCCGCACCCGGATGCGGAAGCCGTCCGGCTTGACGGTGAGCGTCTCCTTGAGGGCCAGCCGGTAGCGGGCGTGGTCCACCAGCTGGAACCGCTGCAGGATCATGCCGAGCACGAGCGTCGCCTCG
The DNA here is from genome assembly GCA_963841755.1 of uncultured Candidatus Rokubacteria bacterium. GTDB lineage: Bacteria > Methylomirabilota > Methylomirabilia > Rokubacteriales > CSP1-6 > CAMLFJ01. The sequence continues at coordinate 92,652 of CAWJDX010000011.1, read as the reverse complement.
ACGAGGGCGAACTGGCGGCCGATGCAGGCCCGCTGGCCGTTGCCGAACGGCTTGTAGGCGTTGGCCGGGCGCCCCTGCTCGGCCTCGCGCGAGAAGTTGTCCGGATCGAAGACCTCGGCGCGCTCGCCCCACACCGCGGGATCGCGGTGGAGCATGGGCGTGAGCACCACGATCTGGTACGGCTTCTTCATCCGGTACGTCCCGCCGATCGTGGTGTCCTTGTAGGGCGAGAGGGCGAAGACCGGGGCGGTGGGCCAGAGCCGCAGCGATTCCTTCAGCACCTGACCGACGTAGGTCAGCTGGTTGACCTGGGCGTAGGTCGGCGGCACCGAGGGGTCGGAGCCGAGGACCCGGTCCACCTCCTCGTAGGCGCGCGCGAGCACCTCCGGATTCTGGAGCAGGAAGTAGGTGGCGAAGGACAGGAGGCCGCTCGTCGTCTCGTGCCCCGCGATCAGGAAGGTGATCACCTGGTAGCGGATGTTGAGGTCCTCGAGCCGCTCGCCGCTCTTGCGGTCCACGCCGGAGAGCATGCAGCTCAGCAGATCCGGCTTCGAGGCGTCATCCCGGCGCTCCTGCCGACGCTCCTGGATGATCCGGTCCACCATCTCGTTCATGTACCGGATGTCGGCCTTGAGCTGGCGCTCCCGGTCCTTCTTGATCAGGCTCTCGAGCGGCAGGCCCCGCGTCTCCATCGAGGCCCCGAGGGCCCCGATCATCGCCCCCACGAACGGATGGTTGGTATCGCGGTAGAACGAGTTGAAGCGGTAGCCGAACCCGCACAGCCCGATGGTGTCGAGGGTGAGCGACGTCATGTCGTGGGTGACGTCGATCTCGTCGTCGACGTTGAGCCGCTCCCACTTGAGCACCAGCTGCTGGGCGATGTCGACCATCATCGGGTGATAGCCCTGCATCGCGCGCGACCCGAAGTTGGGCAGGAGGATGTTGTGGGCCCGCGACCAGTTCGGCTCCTGGGTGTAGGCGGTGAAGAGGCCGTCGCCCGCGAAGGCGCGGAGCCGGCGCAGGGCGCCCTTGACGCTCTTGTCGAAGCGCGTCTCGTCGCAGAGCTCGTCGACCAGGGAGAAGCCCGAGACCACCACGATCGGCTTGCCCATCATGTCGAGCCAGTAGATGGGCCCGTACTGGCGCGCGAGCGTCATCATGTCCTGGATCGGGGTGCTGATCCCGAGCGAGAGCAGGTTGCCCAGGACGAGCGTGCGCGGGGGATGCGGGATCGGATCGAGGAGGTTCTTCTGGGCCATCGACGCTAGTCGTCGTGATCGGTCAGGCCGGTGACGTCGTATCCCATCACCACGAGGTCGCGGGTGCGGCCGGCGTGGTCGACCACGAAGTCCTGCAGCAGCGCCTCCGGCCGGAAGCCGAGCCGCTCGAAGGTGACCATCGCCCCCTTCTGGTCCGGCGTCATCTGGGCCACGATCTTGCGGAGGCCGCGCCCGCGGGCCAGCCCGAAGATCTCGCCCGCGAGGGCCCGGCCCAGGCCCTGGGAGCGGAAGCGCAGCGCGACCTGGGTCCGGATCTCGCCCAGGTGCCGCTGCCAGGCGACCCGGTTCTGCACCAGGGCCGCGTAGCCCGCGATCTCCCCGCCCGCCTCCGCGAGAACGGTGGTGGTGAGCCCGGCCTCCAGGTTGCGCATCCAGTGCGCGACCGCGTCGGGATCGGTGATGTCCATGCGGAGGAACAGCAGGTCGTCCTCGGGCAGGCTGCGCGCGAACGCGGCGATCGGCGCGGCGTCCGCCGGGGTCATCAGGCGGAGCACGACCGGCGTGCCGTCCTTGAGCTGGACGGTGCGCGGGAGGGCCCGAGAGGGAGACGGCGCTGCATCACTCATGGGGAGACGTAGTATAGAGGCCATGGACGTCCTGGTCGAGACCCGCCGGGGTCGCGTGCGCGGCCTGGCCGAGGCAGGCCTCGCGGTGTTCCGCGGGATCCCCTACGCCCGCCCGCCGGTCGGGCCGCGTCGCTTCGGGCCGCCCGAGCCGCCCGAGGCGTGGACCGGCACGCACGACGCCACGCGCTTCGGGTCGTCGGCCCCGCAGAACGGCGCGCTCATCGGGCCCATCATGAGCCTGGGCATCGGCCGTACCAGCGAGGACTGCCTCTATCTGAACATCTGGACGCCCGCGGCCGACCGGCGGCGGCGCCCGGTCCTGGTGTGGATCCACGGCGGCGCCTTCCTGCTCGGCTCGGGCTCCCAGATGCTCTACGACGGCGCGACGCTGGCCCGGCGGGGAGACGTGGTGGTGGTCACCATCAACTACCGGCTCGGCGCCTTCGGCTTCCTGCGCCTGCGCGACCGCTTCGGCCAGCGGCTGCCCGCCACCGGGAACGAGGGTCTCCTCGACCAGGTGGCCGCGCTCACCTGGGTGCGCGACGAGATCGAGGCCTTCGGGGGCGACCCCGGCCAGGTCACGATCTTCGGCGAGTCGGCCGGCTCAATGAGCTGCGCCACCCTCCTTGGCCTCCCGCGCGCCCACGGGCTCTTCCACCGCGCGATCCTCCAGTCCGGCGGCGCCAACTTCGTGTGGCCCCGCGAGATCGCCACCGAGCTCTCCGACCACGTGCTCGACGAGCTGGCGGTCACCTCGCCGGAGGCGCTGCAGACCCTGGGCGCCGACCGGATCCTGGAGGTCCAGCGCCGGTTCTTCGGGGACCTGCTCCTGGGCGAGGATCACGTGCTGGGCGGCCTCTCCGCCACCGGGCAGCGGGTGGCCGGCGCGATGTTCCTCGGCCTGTCGCTCGCGCAGCGCCGGTTCGGTCGCCTCACCGCGCCCCTGGCCCGCGGGCTCGTCGATGTCCTCAAGCGACGGGGCCGGGGTCGATCGGCGGACACGATGGCGCCGCTGAGACGCCTGCGCACCCAGGGCCTCCCCTTCCAGCCGGTGGTCGATGGCGAGGTGCTCCCCGGCCACCCGCTCGCCGCCATCGAGGCGGGCGCGGCCCGCGACGTCCCCCTGCTGATCGGCACCAACCTCGACGAGTCGAAGCTCTTCGCGCCGCTCGATCCGGAGGCCGCGACCCTCGACGAGGCGGGCCTGGTGGCCCGCTGCGAGGAGGCCATCGCGGCCGGGCGGGTCGGCGTCGGGGGAGCCGGGCGACGCGCGGTGGAGGTCTATCGCGCGGCGCGGGCGGCGCGCGGCGAGCGCGTCGAGCCGGGGGAGCTGTGGTTCGCGATCGAGACCGACCGGACCATGCGCCATCCCGCGATGAGCCTGGCCGCCCGGCAGGCCGCACATCAGCCGCAGACCTACGCCTACCTGTTCACCTGGCCCTCTCCGGTGCTGGGCGGCATGCTCGGCTCCTGCCACGCCCTGGACCTGCCCTTCGTCTTCGGCACCCTCGAGCATCGACTGCTCCGCCCGCTCGTCGGCCGCGGCCCGGAGGCGCTGGCTCTCGCCGCGCGGATCCAGGACGCCTGGATCGCCTTCGCGCGCACCGGGCGGCCCGCGCATGGAGGCGTCCCCGACTGGCCGGCCTACGACGCCGCGCATCGCCGCACGATGATCCTCGACCGGCAATGCCGGGTGGAGAATGCCCCGCGCGAGGCGGAGCGCGCCTTCTGGGAGTCGGTGGATCGGACGGCGGAGCGTCATCCGGGCTAGCGCCCGGGTCGCCCGCTCAGGCCGCGGACTGGCCGCCGTCGAGAAAGAGGGTCTGCCCGGTCATGAAGTCGGAGGCGGCGGAGGCCAGGTAGACCACCAGCGGCCCGATCTCCTCGAGCCGTCCGGTACGGCGCGCCGGCACGTCGCGGAGGAGCCGCTCGCTGACGCGCGGATCGCCGAAGGCCTCCGCGTTCATGTCGGTGACGAACCAGCCGGGCGCGACCGCGTTGACCTGGATGGAGTGGCGGGCCCACTCCGCAGCCAGCGCGCGCGTGAATCCCATCACCCCGCTCTTGGACGCCGCGTAGGCGCTGTAGCCGGGCAGCCCCACCTGCCCCAGCACCGAGGCCACGTTGACGATCTTGCCGGACTTCTGGGCGATCAGGTGGGACGCGGCGGCGCGGCAGCCGTTGAAGACCCCGACCAGGTTGACGTCGAGGGTGGCGCGGAAGTCCTCGGGCGACATCTGCGCGACGGGGGCCACGCGCGCGATCCCCGAGTTGTTGACCACCGCGTGGAGGCCGCCCAGCTCGCCCACCGTGCGCGCCACCAGCGCCTCCACCTGCGCGTAGACCGTCACGTCGGTGACGATCGCGAGGGCGCGGCGGCCGGTGGCCCGGACCAGGCCCGCGGTCTCCTCCAGATCGGGCCGGGAGCGCGCGGCGAGCGCCACGTCGGCGCCCGCCTGCGCGAGCGCCACCGCCATCGCGCGCCCGAGGCCGCGGCTGGCGCCGGTGACGATGGCGACGCGGCCGTCGAGACGCATCGCCGCGAGGGGCCCGCTATCGGTAGAGGGAATCGAGCAGCTCCCGGTGCTTGTCGGTGATGACCCGGCGCTTGACCTTCAGCGTCGGGGTGAGGAGCCCATTCTCGACCGTGAAGTCGCCGGGCAGGATCATGAACTTCTTGACCTTCGCGTAGGACTGCAGCTCCCCGTTCCGCTCCTCCACGATGCGTGACACGCGCGCCACCACCTTCGGGTTCTTGGCGAGCGAGGCGGGATCGGTATCGAGGATGCCCTGCTCCCGGGCGTACTTGGCGAGCTCCTCCGGGTTCAGGGTGATGAGCGCCACCGGATAGGGCCGCTTGTCCCCGTAGACCATCGCCTGGCTGATGAACGGATCGCCCTTGAGCAGGTTCTCGATGTTCTGGGGCGCGATGTTCATCCCGCCCGCGGTGACGATGAGGTCCTTCTTGCGGTCGGTGATGAAGAGGAACCCGTCCTCGTCGATCCGGCCGATGTCGCCGGTGGCGAACCAGCCGTCGGCCAGGAAGACCTCCGCGGTCGCCTCCGGCTTCTTGAAGTAGCCCTTGGCGATGTTGGGCCCGCGCCCCAGGATCTCTCCGTCGGGCGCGATCTTGACCTCGATGCCCGGCTGGGCCTGGCCGACCGAGCCGAACTTGAAGTGCTCCATCCGGTTGAACGTGAGAGAGGGACAGGTCTCGGTGAGGCCGTAGCCTTCCAGGATGAGGATGCCCGCCGCGTGGAAGAACTCGGCGATCTCCTTGGACAGCGGGGCGCCGCCCGAGACCGCGAAGCGCAGACGCCCGCCGAGGGCCTCGTGCAGCTTGCCGAACACGAGGGCGTGGGCGATGCGGTGCTTGAAGCCGAGCACGGCCGGGACCGGACGGCGCGCCTGCTGGAGCTTCGACACCTCCCGCCCCACCCCGACCGCCCAGTTGAAGATCTTGCGCTTGACCGGCGAGCCCGCCTCCGCCTTGGCGAGGACGCCCGCGTAGACCTTCTCGAACACGCGGGGCACGCTGCAGATGAAGTGCGGCTTCACCTCGGGCAGGTTCTCGCGGAGCTTGTCGATGCTCTCGGCGAACGCGGTGGTGAGCCCGCGGTGCACGCCGATGAACGACTCGAGCCGCGCGAAGGAGTGCGCGAGCGGCAGGAACAGCAGGTGGGTGTCGCCGTCCTGGATCCCCGACATCTTGGCCGCGGACGCGAGCGTGCCCAGGTGGTTGCCGTGGGTCTGGACCACGCCCTTGGGCGGGCCCGGTGGTGCCCGAGGTGTACACGATGGTGGCGATGTCCTCCGGCCCGACCGCGGCCACCCGGCCCGCCAGCTCGCTGCGGAGCCGCTCGAGGTTGTCCCGCCCGAGTCGCCGCAGCCCGTCCCAGGTCATGACCCGGGCCGAGGACTCGCCCTGGTGGCCCTGCATCACCACGATCTGCTCGAGCCCTTCCATCTTCCCCTGCACCTCGAGGACCTTGGCGAGCTGCGCCGGATCCTCGACGAACAGGGTCTTCACTCCCGCGTCGTTGACGATGTACTGGATGAGGTCCGGGGGATAGCTCGGATAGATCGGAATGGTGCGGCAGCCCGCGGAGAAGGCCGCGAAGTCGGCCTGCACCCACTCCGCTCGACTCGCGGACAGGATGCCGATCGCCTCGTCCTTGCGGCGCCCGAGGGCGAGCAGGCCGGTGGCCAGCTCGCGCACGATCTCCCCGACCTCGCGCCAGGGACGGGTGCGCCACGCGCCGCCCTCCTTCCACTGCTGGGCCGGCCGGTCGCCGTCGGCTTCGACCCGATGCCAGAACATGCTCGCCAGCGTCACGTGGGCCATGGTTCCCTCCTCACGCCTGTGTGCGGAGCTCTTTGCGCAGGATCTTGCCGATCGGGCTCTTGGGCAGCGAGTCCACGAAGCGGATCTCCTTCGGACACTTGAAGCGGGCCAGACGGCCCTCGCAGAACGCGCCGATCTCCTCGGCGGACGCCCGCTCGCCGCTCCGGAGCACGACGAACGCGAGCACGCCCTCCCCCATCAGCTCATCCTTCATGCCGACCACCGCGGCCTCGGCCACCTTGGGGTGGGCGTAGAGCACCTCTTCGACCTCGCGCGGGTAGATGTTGAACCCGCCGCGGATGATCAGGTCCTTCTTGCGCTCGACGATGAAGAGGAAGCCGTCCTCGTCGAGCCGGCCCATGTCCCCGGTGTGGAGCCACCCGGCCCGCACCGTCCGGGCCGTCTCCTCCGGGTTGCGGTAGTAGCCGACCATGACGCTCCGCCCGCGGACGCAGACCTCGCCCACCTCGCCCGCGGGGAGCGCGCGGTCGGAGATCGTCCTGGATCGAGACCTCGACCCCGGGAATCGCGCGCCCCACCGAGCCCACCTTGCGCGGGCCGGTCAGGCGATGCGCCGACACCACCGGCGAGGCCTCGGTCAGGCCGTAGCCCTCGAGGATCCGGCCGCCGAACTTCCGCTCGAAGGGCTCCACGATCTCGGTGGGCAGCGGGGCCGCGCCCGAGCCCCACGCCCGCATCGAGCGGGTGTCGAAGCGGTCGGCCTCCGGGTAGTTCAGCAGGTAGAGCAGCATGGTGGGCACCGCCGACATCGAGACCGCCCGGAACTCCTGGATGGTCTGCAGCACCGCCTCCGGGTGGAACCAGCGGAGCAGCGCCGCCCGCGAGCCCAGGATGTGGCCCGCGTTCATCACGGTGAGGCCATAGGAGTGCGAGAGCGGCAGGACCGCCACCGCCCAGTCGTCCCGCCCGAGCTCGTTCAGCGAGGCGGCCGAGCGCGCGTTGGACTCGAGGTTGTCGTGGGAGAGGGCCACGCCCTTGGGGAGGCCGGTGGTCCCCGAGGTGTAGAGGATCACCGCGAGGTCGTCGGGGCGCCGGTCCACGGTGGGGAATGTGTCCGGCTCCCCCGCGGCTTCCGCGGCCAGCGAGCGCGTCGTGCCGTCGCCGCCTCCGTCGACCAGCAGGACGTGGTGCAGCGTGGGCAGGACGCCGATCTGCGCCTCGACCTTCCCGAGCAGGTCGGTGGACGTGATCACCACCTTCGCCTCGGAGTCGGCCACGATGTGGGCGACCTCCCGCTCGCCGAGCAGGAAGATCACCGGGACGATGACGCCGCCGCACTTGAGGATGGCGCCGTAGCTCTGGATCACCTCGGGGCAATTCGGGAGCATCACGAGCACGCGATCCCCGGGGCCGACACCCAGGCGCCGCAGGGCGTGGGCCAGCCGGGCGGCGGCCCGCGCCTGCTCCAGATTGGTGTACCGGCGCCCCTCGAACGCCAGCGCGACGTACTCGCCGTACTTGTCGAGGCTCTCGTCCGCGAGGCGAGTGAGGGACATGGCTCGGGTCACCAGTTCGTGATGAGTTTCAAGAGGTTACCCGTATAGCACGGGCGACCGTGACGCGACGCGATAAAACGCTTGACGCTCATAGCGCACCGCGTTATCCTCGGCCGTGCAGTCGACAGAAACGACACCAAGGAGCGAACCGATGACCAATCCCCTGCAGGTGAACGAGCTGATGAGCGAGCTGACCGGACGCACCGTCGAGGCATTTTCGCTGTGGGCCGACGCGAACCAGAAGGTTCTCCGGGAGCTGGTGGATCTTTCCGCCGGCACCGCCCGGGAGGGCGTGCGCCTGTACGCCGAGATCCAGTCCGCCGCGCTCGAGGCGGTCAAGGAAGGGCAGGCCTACCTGCTCCGCCGGCAGGACGCGATGCAGGACGCGCCGCGCGATCCGCTCGGAGCCTACCAGAAGGGCGCGCTGGAATCGGCGGAGAGCGCGCAGAAGACCTTCAGGCTTCTCGAGGGCACCGCGCAGGCCATGACCCGGTCCGCGGAGCGGCTGCAGGTCACCGCCGAGCACGCCGGTCAGGAGATCCAGGCCACGGTCACCCAGCTCGCCGGTAAGGTGCAGTCGCTCTACGCCCCGCTCGCCTGAATCGATCTGATGCGGGGCCGACGGAAGGCCGACGCGGGCCGGGTCGCGTGACCCGGCCCGCGTCGCTACTTCTCGCGCTTCTTCTCGAGCCGCTCTTCCAGCGCGCGCAGCTGCTCGCGCAGCACCGAGACCTCCTCGCGGAGGACGTCGGCCTCGGCGGTGTCGGCGCGCTTCTCCGGCTTGACCGGCTCGGCGCCGGGCGACGCGACGCTCGGCCACCCGGCGCGCGAAGCCCAGTCCCGCAGCACGCGGTCGGCTTCGCGCTGGCTCGTCATGAGCCCTTCGAGGCTCGAGCGGAGCGACTTCTGCACGAAGTCCTGCCAGGCCTCTCCGTGCTTGATGAGCTGGTGCAGGAACCCGGTGGGCAGCGTCGCGCGGTGGTTCCGCTCGTTCTCGAGGATGATCTGCGCGAGGGTGACCGAGGTGAGGTCCTCGCCGGTCGAGACGTCCACGACCGAGATCTCCCGCCCGGCCCGGATCAGCTCCTCGAGCTCCTCCAGCGTGACGTAGCGGCTCTCCTGCGTATCGTAGAGCTTGCGATTGGAGTAGCGCTTGATGACGTACGCCATGATCGGTGTCAGTCTAGCACCGCGGTCTAGCCCCGACAAGGCGGGCCGGCCGCGCCGACGCGCGCTACTTCGAGCGCGGGCGCGCGGACGCGGCGGAGAGCGCGGAGAGGCCGAGCATGCCCACGATGGTCGCGCCCTGGGCCATCCACGCGAGCGGCTGCAGCGTCCAGAGCGCGAGCGCGCCCATGGGCGCGGTCGACCGCGCGTAGTCGATCGGGCGTCCGCGACGGCATCACCACCGCCTCGCCGGTCAGCACGTCCTCGGCCCGCTGGTTGGTGCACACGGTGCGCAGGCGGATCCGGTTCCTCTCCCGGTTGACGTCGATCACCTCGACGCGGGCCGAGATCGAATCGCCCGCCTTCACCGGCTTGAGGAACTTGAGATCCTGGGAGAGGTAGATGGCGCCGGGCCCGGGCAGCCGCGTGCCGATCACCGCCGAGACGAGTCCCGCGGTCCAGATCCCCGGCGCGATCGGCTCCTTGAACACGGTCTCCGCCGCGTACGCCCGGTCCGAGTGCACCGGGTTGTAGTCGCCGACCGCGTCCACGAACGAGGCGATGTCGCCGTCGGTGACGCGGCGGGTGATCTGGGCGCTGTCGCCCACCGCGATGGCGTCGATCGTCATGCCGATCATGCGCGCTCCGGTCGCCCGGCTGCGTCGCGTGGGTCCGGCGGACCGCGCGGTCCAGCTTGTCCTCGAGCGCGTCGATCTTCTCCTCGACCTGCGCCAGGTGGCGGGCCAGCGCCACGACCTGGGCGCGTGACGGCAGGCCGAGCCCGGCGAGCGAGGCGTCGATCTGCTGCTCGGCCGCCTTCTTGGCGGGGCCGGAGACGTTGAGGAAGCCCTCGAGCTGCTTGCCCATCATCTGCGCGAAGGTGTCGGTGCCCATCGCCTGCTCCAGCACCCGGGACCACGCCGCGATCCACTGGTCGAGGAACTGCTTCCACTGCGCCATCAGGTCGGGCGACGGCGCGGTCCCCTGGGTCATCACCTTCGACCACGCGGCCATGCCCTGGTCCATGAAGGGCCGCCAGAAGGCCTGCGGATCCATGGGGGGTGTCCCGGCCGCCGGCCCCTGCCCCATCATCCGGAGCCAGGCCTGGGTGCCGTCCTCGACCTGGCGCTTCCACATGTCGAGCAGCTGCTGGCTGGTGTTGTCGGCCATGACGTTGTCCTTCCCCGGCCCGCGGCTAGGACCGCGCGGCCAGCCAGGACGCCACCTTCGGCCAGCAATGCACCGAGGCGCCGCGTCCGGCGATCAGCGAGATGTGTCCTCCCGGCAGCTCCACGTACTCCTTGTCGCGCGTGCTCACGACGTCGATGAGCGGCTTCACGCAGGCGGGGGGCGCGATGTTGTCTTCCTTGGCCCCCACCGCGAGCACCGGGCAGCGGATCTCGCGCAGGTCCACCCGGCGACCCGCCATCATGAGCTGGCCCTTGATGAGCTGGTTCTGCTGGTAGAAGTCCTTCACCCAGTGACGGAAGAACTCCCCCGGGAACGGCAGGTACTCGTTGGCCCACTTGTTGAGCGCGTTGAAGCCGGCCACGTAGTCGGGGTTCCAGAGGTTCCACCAGAGGTTCAGGTTCGTGTTGAGGTCCATGGTGGGCTTGAGGAGCTTGAAGCCCATCTTGACCATCTCGGCCGGGATGCTGCCCAGGGTGTCGACGTACTTGTCCACGTCGAAGACCTGCGGGTCGAGCCACTTGCCGAACAGGCCCACGTGGGCGAAGTCGATGGGGCCCGCCATGTCGACGTAGTTCTTGAGCGGGAACTCCGGATGGGTCGCCACGAAGCTCGCGGAGAGCGGGGCGCCCATGCAGTAGCCGAGCACCGACATCTCGGAGGCGCCGGAGGCCTCGAGCGCCTTGCGGGCGAGCCGCGGGAGGATCTTGGTGACCGCGTCCTCGACGGTGAGGCCGTTGTCCTCCTCGCCGAACACGCCCCAGTCCACCAGGAAGAAGTCGAAGCCCTGCCCGGTCATGTACTCGATGAACGAGCCCTTGGGCATGAGATCGAAGATGTAGGGCCGGCTGATCCCGAGATTGGGCACGAAGAGCAGCGGGGTGCGCACCGTGCGCTTCGACTCGTACCGCCAGAGGCGCGACTTGTTGGTGCGGTAGATCAGCTGCCGCGGGGTGGGCCCGACCTCGGGCTCCTTGGGGTTCATCACCATCTCGCTCCAGTGCTTCATGCGGAGGAGATTGCGGTTGGCCTCCTCCCGCATGCGCGCCAGCAGCTCCGGCGACATCGCCGGCATCTCTCCCATCATCGTGAAGAGCTCGTCTTTCATGACCCCTATCCTACACCCGCGTGACGCTTCGCGTCAGTCATCCGCGCCGCGCCCCGGCCCTCGGGACGGCGGGGCCGGGGGAGGCGGCCGCGAGACGGGCTAGACCTGGAAGAGGCTCCCCACCTTCATGGCGAGGCCCATGTCGCCCTTCAGCTTGAGCTTGCCCGACATGAAGGCCATCTGCCCGGAGAGCTTGCCGCCGGTCATGTCGAGCCAGTCCTGCGACGACATGGTGAGGGTGAGGTTCGGGCTGGTCGCGGCGCCCTGGGTCACGTTGCAGGCGCCGTCCTTGATGACCGCGTTCCAGGTCCCGCCCTGATCTCCCGTGATGTCGTACTGGATGGTGGCGTTCACCCCCGCGGCCTTGTCGGCGCGGAACCGGGATGCCATGTTGTCGAAGGTCTCCTTCACTGTCGGCATGACCGCTGCTCCTTTCCGGTGTCGAGCGTGTCCTAGAACGTGAAGAGGTCCATGCCCCCGGTGACGGTGAGCACGGCCCCCGTGATGTAGCGCGCGCGCTCCGAGCAGAGGAACGCGATCGCGCTCGCGATGTCTTCGGGCTGTCCTTCCCGCTGCATGGCCACCCGCTTGACCATGCGCTCGTACAGTGGCGACATGTTCGCATTCGGCCCCACGATGCCGGGAGCGATCACGTTCGAGGTCACATTGTACCGCGCCCCCTCGAGCGCCACCGACTTGGCGAAGCCGATCACCCCCATCTTGCTCGTCGAGTACGCGGTCTGGCCGAAGCCGCCCATCAGTCCGGCGATCGAGGCCATGCAGATCACGCGGCCCCAGCGGCGCTCGCGCATGCCCGGGAACACCAGCTTCGTGACGTTGTAGGTCCCGGTCAGGTTGATGCGGAGGTTCAGGTCCCAGTCGTCGTCCGCGGTGTCCTTGAGCTGGCCCATCGTGTAGATCCACCCCGCGTTGTTGACGCAGATGTCGACGGGCCCGACCTCCCGCTCGGCGCGCCCGATCACCTCGGCCAGGACCGCGCGGTCGGTGATGTCGGCCGCGTAGCCTCGCGCGGTGCCGCCCGCGTCGGCGATCTCCTTCGCGGTCTCGGCCGCGCCCTCCGCGTTGAGATCCAGCACGATCACCCGGCAGCCTTCCGATGCCAGGGTGAGGGCGTCCTGCTTGCCGAGGCTCCGGGCGCCGCCGGTCACCAGCGCGGTCTTGCCCGCGATGCCGAGATCCACCTACCGCCTCACCTAGCGACCCTTGAAGTCGGCGGGGCGCTTCTGGAAGAAGGCCTGGATGCCCTCACCCGCGTCCTCGGTGCGGAGCGACTGGAGGAAGGCCCGCACCTCGACCTCGATGGCCTGGTCGATGGGGGCGTGGATGCCGTCGTCCACCGCCTCGATGATGAGGCGCGTGGCGATCGGCGGGCGCTTGGCCAGCTCGCGGGCGAGCGCGCGCGCGTCGTTGAGCGTCTCGCCCTTCCTTCGAGAGCCGGTTGACGAGCCCGGTGCGGTAGCACTCCTCCGCGGGCACCTGGGTCCCGAGGATCAGGTGCTCGAGGGCGCGCCCCCGCCCCATGAGGCGCGGGTAGCGCTGGGTGCCGCCGAAGCCCGGGATGATGCCGAGGTTGGACTCGGTCTGCCCCATCCGCGCCCCCTCCTTCAGGATGCGGATGTGGCAGCCCATCGCGATCTCGCAGCCGCCCCCCAGCGCGTGCCCGTTGATCGCGGCCACCACCGGCTTGGGGAAGCGCTCGATGCGCCGCACCACGCTGTTGCCGAAGCGGATGAAGGTGCCCACGTCCGATCCCTGGAAGGCGGAGCCGAGATCGGCGCCCGCGCAGAAGATCTTGTCGCCCGCGCCGGTGACGATCACCGCGCGCACCGCGTCGTCCGACTCGAGCTCGGAGAGCGCCGCGTTCAGCTCCCGCATGAGCGTCTCGCTGATCGCGTTCGCGGGCGGCCGGTTGAGGGTGACGATCGCGAAGCGCTCCTCGCGGGTCAGGATGAGGGTCTCGTAGGCCATCGGGTGACTCCTCCGTGCGTGAAGGCTAGGGGCGGGCGGCCACGCCCTGCAGGAACAGGTCCGCCACCGCCGGCGCGGTATCCACGAGCCGGTAGCCGCGCTTGCCCAGGACCCACGACGTGGCCATCTGGTCCATCGCGCCGAAGAGCACCTTGGTGGCCACCTTCACCGGCAGGTCGGCCTTGAAGTGCCCCTGGCCGACGCCCTCCTCGAGGACGGAGCCGATCAGGGCGAAGTACGCCGCGACCTCCTGGCTCGACGCGCCCCGGAAGAACTTCTGGCCCTGGCGCAGCTCGACCTGCACGACCTCGGCGAGATCGGGATCCTGCTCGAGCATCTGGAAGTGGAGCTGGACGAGCCGGCGCACCTTGGCGACCGCGTCCGGCTCGTCCCGCGATGGCCCGCCGCAGAGACGCCTCGAACGCGGCCATCTTCTCGCGGAAGAGCGTGATGAGGATGTCTTCCTTGGTCTTGAAGTAGAGGTAGATCGTGCCGGCCGCGATGCCCGCCTCGCGCGCGATGTCCGACACCCGCGAGTTGAAGTAGCCCTGCCGCGCGAAGACCCGAACCGCGGCCTCGATGATCTGCTGGGGCTTGTCTGGATCGCGCATGGGAAGAGATGAACCGCGGTTCATTCTATTCGGCGCTCCCGGGGCTGTCAAACGGAAGTCGGTCGCGAGCCGCGCGACTGGCAGCTCGCGATGTACTCCTGGAGGCGCGTGAAATCTCGGGAGTCGAGGTTGGTGAACACCAGCACCGCGCCGCCCTCGTAAGCCTCCCACACCAGCGCGGGCAGCCGCAGGCGGTCGAGCCCCGGCCGCGCGGGCAGCTCGATCACGACCACGTCGCCGTCGACCAGCGGCTGATCGGTGGTCACCCGGCCGCCCGAGGCGCTCAGGTCCACGGTGTGACCGCGCGCGGTGCCCGCGGACCCGCCCTCTACCTGGATCGGCAGGCTCACCGGCACCCGGGGATAGCGCCGGCGGGTGTCGCTGCGCGAGACGAACGGGGTCACCCGGCCCGCGGGCGAGTCCGACATCTTGAGGAACGCGACGCCGATGCTCTCGCGGTCGCGACGCACCACCGTGCCCACCATCTCCAGCCGGCCCGCCTCGCCGGGCAGGGTCACGCGCACCGTGACGACGCTGTTCACCGCCACGTCGATCTCCGATCGAACCCGCATCCCGGAGAGGCTCAGGTTGACGACCTCGCCGGACACCACGCGGCCGTCGGCCAGCTCCACCGTGGCCGGCCAGGACGCCGCCGCTCTGGGAAACGACCGCCGATCGTGACCGCTCACCTCTCGACCCTGACGCGTCGGGGGCCTTCCTGTCAACTCTTGCGGGCGCGCCGCTCGCCTTGACAATCCCACCGCCGCGCGTACGATGCCGCACCATGACCGTCAAGTACCGCATCGGCATCATGCCGGGCCCGTGGCCGCCCGGCCGCGACGGCGCGGCCTTCCTGTGGACCCTCTGCGACTTGCTCGAGCGGAGCGACGTGGACTCGATCTGGCTCTCCGATCGCCTCTCCTCCCCCGCTCCGGTCCCCGAGGTGATGACCACGCTCGCCGCGATCGCCGCGCGCACCACCCGGCTCAAGTTCGGGCCGAGCGTGGTGGTGCTCCCGTATCGCACGCCGGTGGTGGCGGCCAAGGAGATGGCCACGGTGGACTGGCTCTCGCAGGGGCGGCTCTTCCCCGCGGTGGGGGTGGGAGTCGAGCTGCCGCGCGAGTTCGACGCCTCCGGCGTGCCCTTCGCGGAGCGCGGGCGCCGCACCGACGAGGCCATCCGGGTGATGCGCCTGCTCTGGACGCAGGACGAGGTGACCTTCCAGGGCGACTTCTACAAGCTGGACCGGGTGTCGATCTTCCCCAAGCCGTGGCAGACACCTCCCCCGATCTGGATCGGGGGCAAGAGCGAGGCCGCCATGCGGCGGACCGCGCGGCTCGGCGACGGCTGGATTCCGTCCTTCATCACGCCGGACGAGATGCGGACCGGGATCCAGAAGGTGCACGACCTGGTCGCCGCGGCGGGGCGGCAGGTGCCGGAAGATCACTTCGGCACCCTGATCAACTACGCGCTCGCCGACTCGGAAGCGGCCGCGCTGGCGATGGCCCAGCCCTACATCCCGCGCGGGCGGGTGGACGAGTCCACCATGCGCCAGTGCACCGCGTTCGGACCGGCCGGGCGCCTGCTCGAGAAGGTGGAGGAGTACGTGAAGGCGGGCGCCTCGAAGTTCATCCTGCGTCCCCTCTGCCCGCCCGATCGGATGCTCGAGCAGCTCGCCCTCGTGGCCGAGCACGTCTGTCCGGAGTATCACCACCGCTGAGACTAGGCCCGCCTCGCGCGGGCCCGTATACTGCAGGCATGCGTCGACTCCGACCTCTGGCTCTCGCGATCCTCGTCGCCCTCGCCCCGCCGTTCCTGGGCGGCTGCTCGCTGGTCACCCTCGACTTCCAGCCCAAGATCCGGGCGCTCGAGGAAGAGACGGTGGAGGGCAAGGGGTCGAGCAAGATCCTGATGATCGACCTCTCGGGGATGCTCTCCGAGGATCTCCCGAGCTTCTCCCTGGGCGCGCCGCCCCCGCACGTCCCGCTCCTGGCCCGCGTGCGGGAGGAGCTGGCCAAGGCGGAGAAGGACGATCAGGTACGCGGCCTGATCGTGCGCATCAACAGCCCGGGCGGCACCATCACCGCCTCCGACGTGCTCTACCACGAGATCCTCACCTTCAAGCAGCGGAAGAAGGTTCCGGTCGTCGCCGCGATCATGGACGTGGGCGCCTCCGGGGGCTACTACGCGGCCCTCGCCGCCGACACCATCGTGGTCAACCCCACCACCATCACCGGTAGCATCGGGGTGGTGATGGTCACCCTCAACGCCCAGGGGCTGATGCAGAAGATCGGGGTCGCGCCGCTCGCGATCAAGTCGGGGCCGATGAAGGACGCGGGCTCGCCCTTCCGGTCTCTCACCGCGCCCGAGCTGGCCGTGTTCCAGACCATGATCGACGAGTTCTACGGGCGGTTCGTGGGGCTCATCGTGCAGTCGCGCAAGCTGCCGGAGGATCGGGTGCGCGCGCTCGCCGACGGCCGCGTCTACACCGCGGACCAGGCGCTGAGCCTGGGCCTGGTCGACCGCATCGGTTACCTCGAGGACGTGGTGAAGCTGACCCGGGATGCCGCGAAGCTCGACGAGGCGCGGGTGGTGATGTATCACCGCCCCAAGGAGTACCGCTCCAACATCTACTCGAGCAGCCAGGCCCCGGCCACCGCGGAGAGCGCCCTGGGCCAGTTCGCGACCGTGCTCGGGGTCAGCGGGCCGCGCTTTCTCTATCTCTGGTGGCCCTAGGCGGGCGGCCCGGGGTGGCCCTAGGCGGGCGGGCTCGGCTGAGGCGGGCCGGGGCCGGTCCCGGTCGAGCGCGTCGCGGACCTTGTGTCCGAGCGCGGCGGGCGTGAAGGGCTTCTGGATGAACATGGTGTCCGGCTCGAGGACCCCGTGGCGCACGATCGCCTCGTTCGTGTAGCCGGACATGTACAGCACCTGCAGCTCGGGCCGAAGCGGACGTAGCCGCTCGGCGAGGGCCCGCCCGCTCTGCCGCGGCATGATGACGTCGGTCAGCAGCAGCCGGATCGGCCCCGCGTGGCGCTCCGCGATCAGGATCGCGTCCTGGGGATCGCAGGCCTGGAGCACGGTATAGCCGCTCGCCTCCAGGATCTCGCGCGTGAGGTCCCGCACCTCCGGCTCGTCCTCCACCAGCAGCACCGTCTCGTCACCACGCGGCACCGGGGCGGCCGCCGACCTCGTCGGGCCGGGCTCGCTCGCCTGCTCCGCCACGCGCGGGAGGTAGATCTTGAAGCTGGTGCCGCGTCCCCGTTCGCTTACGAGCTGGATGTCACCGCCGCTCTGCTTGACGATGCCGTACACGGTGGCCAGCCCGAGGCCGGTGCCCTTCCCGGGACCCTTGGTGGTGAAGAAGGGCTCGAACACCCGCGAGCGCGTCTGCTCGTCCATCCCCTCGCCGGTGTCGGTCACCTCCAGCATCACGTAGGGCCCGGCCGGCACCGTGAGATGCCGGCTCGCGTAGGCTGCGTCGAGCTCCACGTCGGCGGTCTCGATGATGAGGCGTCCCCCCTCGGGCATCGCGTCGCGGGCGTTGACGACCAGGTTGACGATGACCTGCTCGATCTGGCCGGGGTCGGCCTTGACTCGCCCGAGCCCCTCGGCGGGGATCACCGAGAGGTCGATGTCCTCTCCGATGAGCCGGCCCAGCATCGGCTCCATGCCGGTCACCACCGCGTTGAGGTTCAGCACCTGGGGCTGGAGCACCTGCTTGCGGCTGAAGGCCAGGAGCTGGTGGGTGAGCGCCGCGGCCCGGTCCGCGGTGGTGCGAACGAGAGTCGCGTCGCGGTGGATCGCCTCCTCGGGACGGATGCGCGAGAGGATGAGCTGCGCGCGGCCCGCGATCACGGTGAGCAGGTTGTTGAAGTCGTGGGCGATTCCCCCCGCGAGGCGCCCGATCGCGTCCATCTTCTGGGACTGGCGAAGCTGCTCCTCCAGGTGGCGCCGCTCCCCGATGTCCTTGAGCACCCCGAGGGTGCCGACCTCCGCGCCGGTCGGGTCGCGAAGCATCGCGATCGACGCGCTGACCTCGACGCGCCGGCCGTCCTTGCCGAGGAAGCCGGTCTCGTAGTTCCGTAGCGAACCCTCGAGGACGAGACGCTGCCGTACCACCCGCGCCTCCTCGAGCCCGCCCGGATAGAGGTTCGCCACCGCCTCCCCGATCATCTCGTCGGCGCGGCAGCCGAACATCGCCTCGGCTCCCCGGCTGAAGTAGGTCACCCGCCCCTCCCCGTCGGTGGTGACGATCGCGTCGGGGGAGTGGTCGGTGATGGACTGGAGGAAGTCCCGCGCGTCGCGGATCTCGCGGTAGAGGGCCGAGTTCTCGAGGGCCACCGCGCCCTGGCCCACGAACGCGGCGAGCAGGGCCAGCTCGTCCTCGGTGTAGGTACGCCCCGCCACGTCGCCCAGGCCCAGCACCCCGATGACCCGATCTTTCGCCTTGAGCGGCATCGCGAGCACCGAGCGGAACCCGGCCGCGCGCACCTGCTCCGGGGCCCAGTCCGGCAGCGAGATCTTCGGGTCGTCGAGCACGTCGGGCGTCCAGACGCACCGCTCCTCCGCCACCGCGCGGCCCGCGACGCCCTCGCCCACCATCATGATCCGGCCGCGCCACCTCTCCGAGTCGCCGACGCCCGCGGCCGCGATGCAGAGGAGCTGCCCCGTCTCCCGCTCCAGGCGGTAGAGCGTCGAATGCCGGGCATCGAACACCCGGACCACCGAGGTCGCGATCTGGTGGGCCACGTCCGCCGGCTCGAGGCCGCCGGCCAGCTCGCGCCCGGTCTCGATGAGCGCGGCGGCCGACCTCTCGGTGCGGCGGCGCTCGGTGATGTCCGAGTGGGCGATGACCGCGCCGCCCCCTTCGAGCGGGGTCACCGTCAACATGAACCACCGCGGGTCGTCGGATCCGTGGCTGGCGTAGTCGAGCGTGAAGATCGGCAGCTCCCGCCGGAGCACGCGGGCGATGCCCGCCGGCGCCCGGGGGCTCCGCGGGCAGCCCGCCATCGTCCCGTCGCGACAGATGGCGAAGTAGTCCAGGCCCACCCCCTCCGCGACCGCGGGACCGGCGCCGTTCTCCCGGCCGAAGCGCCGCCACGCCTCGTTGGCGGCCGCGACGACGCCCCGGTCGTCGACGATCACGGTCATCGCGGGGAGCGCGTCGAGCAGGACCCGGCCCAGTCCCCCGGCCCATGCGCCCGGCGTCGCCGGGTCCGCAACGGCACCGGTCGACGTCCCGCGCAGCGGTCCTCGACCACCACCCATGGTCACGTGCTGGTCCGACAGAGCTCGCTCTCCCGCGCTACGCCGAGCGCTGGAACTCCCGCGCGGAGATCCCGTACCGCTTCATCTTTCCGTGCAGCGTGGTGTAGTTCGTGCGCAGCAACCGCGCGGCGTGGCTCTTGTTGCCGAGCGTGCTGGCCAGCGCGCGACGGATCGCCTCCGCCTCCGCCCGGGTCACCGCCGATTCGACGATCTGCCGGAGCGAGAAGAGCCCGACGCGCATCGGGACGCGGCTCTCCGCCGGCGCATCGGGGCGCGGCGGCCGCGGAGCCTCGGGCTGGGACGGAGCCACGAGATCGGGTACGGACATCCACATCGGGGTGGCCTCGAGAGTGTTCATGGCTTGCTCTCCTTCAGTGGTGGTCACGTGGTACGAAACCGCACCGATATCAGGGCAAGTGCAGTGCCATGGCGTGGGACCCGTGGTCGAGCGACGGGCTCGAACGATCTCCGCTACTTACGTGATCGGCGGGGCGGGACGCGGCGGGTGGAAACCGCGGGCAATAGCGGAGCCGCGCCAGAGCTATGGCGGCGGCGCCATAGGGAGACGGTCAGGGGGCGGGCGCGGGCCTAGCGGGGCGTGAAGTCCCGAGCGGAGATGCCGTAGCGCTTCATCTTCGCGTGGAGCGTGGTGTAGTCGGTCCGGAGCAGGCGCGCGGCCTGGCTCTTGTTGCCCTTGGTCGACTCGAGCGCGTGGCGAATGACCTCGCGCTCGGCCTGGCCCGCGGCCAGCTCGGCGACCTCGCGGAGCGAGAGATCCTCGCCCAGCGCCTCGGAGGCCGCGCGCGATGGCGTGGGGGCGGACGCGCTGAGCGCGGGAATGTGCTCGGGCGTCACCACGTCGGTCGCGAGCAGCGCGGCCTTGCGCACGACGTTGCGCAGCTCGCGCACGTTGCCGGGCCAGTCGTGGTGCAGCAGCACCTGCATCGCCTCGTCCGCGATCCGCCGCACCGGACGCCGGAGCTCCATGCTCACCTCGTCGAGGAAGCGCTGCGAGAGGTGCTTGATGTCCTCCCGCCGGCTCCGCAGCGGGGGCAGCGCGATCGTGAACTCGCTGAGGCGGTAGTACAGGTCGGCGCGGAACCGCCCCGCCTTCACGCTCTCCTCGAGCTCCGAGTTCGTCGCCGCGATGATGCGCGCGTCCACCGCCACCGCCCGCGTGGCGCCGAGCGGGTTGACCTCGCGCTGCTCGAGCGCCCGCAGGAGCTTCGCCTGGGTGGCGAGCGGCACGTTGCCGATCTCGTCGAGGAACAGGGTCCCGCCCTTGGCGAGCTGGAAGTGGCCCTCGCGGCGGGCCTGCGCCCCGGTGAAGGCCCCGCGCTCGTGCCCGAACAGCTCCGACTCCACCAGGGTCTCCGGGATCGCGCCACAGTCGACCGCCACGAACGGCGCCGGCCGGCGCGGGCTCTGCTGGTGGATCCCGCGCGCCACCAGCTCCTTGCCGGTCCCCGTCTCGCCCTGGACGAGCACCGTGAAGTTCGACTCCGCCACCTGGGCCACCTGCTGGATCACCTGCGCGATCGCCGGGCTGCCGCCCATGCGCTCGGCCAGCGAGCTGCCCTGCCCCTGCCGCTTCAGCTCCTCGATGCGCGAGTGCAACCGATGGCGCTCCACCGCGCGCTCGAGGGTGAGGATCAGCAGCTCCACGTCGAAGGGCTTGGTCAGGTAGTCGTAGGCTCCCAGCTTCATCGCCCGCACCGCGGTGGCGAGGTCGGCGTGAGCGGTGCAGATGATGACCGGGACCTCCGCGTCGAGGCGCTTGATCTCGGGCAGCGCGTCCATGCCGTTCATGCGGGGCATGCTCAGGTCCATCAGGATGACCGCGGGGCGCTCGCGCGGCACCGCCTGGAGCGC
Source organism: uncultured Candidatus Rokubacteria bacterium (assembly GCA_963841755.1). GTDB lineage: Bacteria > Methylomirabilota > Methylomirabilia > Rokubacteriales > CSP1-6 > CAMLFJ01. The sequence goes on along the minus strand of CAWJDX010000011.1, from coordinate 71,741 downwards.
GGCGGCCCCGTCCTCGGCGGTGACCACCTCGTAGCCCTTGTTCTGGAGGACCGCCGCGAGGAGCGAGCGGATCTCGGCCTCGTCGTCGACCACCAGGATCTTCATCACCGGATCATCCCGTGGCCCGGAGCTGGTAGATGGCGACGTGACGGATCGAGGCCACCGGCCGCGTCCCCTCCGCCACCAGGAGCAGGTCCAGCTCCACGAACTCGTGCCCCTTGCCCTGGAAGAGATTCTTCACCTTGGCGCGCGTGGCCAGCCGCTCCCCCAGCCGGGGCACGGTGAGATGCTGGCCGTGGCTCTCCACGTGGATCCATGGGCTCACCCGCACGTTGCGGTCCAGCGCCCGGTTGGCCTGATCGAGGTAGAGCCCGGGGTGCGCGGGAGCGTCGGCGTCCCGGTAGACCGGCAGCGTGTCGCTGACGCGCGTGAGGAATGCGTCGATCACCGACCGCTCGAGCAGCAGCTCGGGCGAGCCCAGGATCGTGTGGCCCGCGAGGTGGGCCCGGGTCGCCACCGGTCGCTCGGCGGGGAGAGGCGCAGCGGGATAGGCGGCCAGCTCCGGCAGCGCCAGCAGCGGCCCCAGCGGCAGCCCCATCGTCGCGGTGGCGCACACCTCGTCCTCGTCGTTCACCACCCGGGCCTGGATCGTGACCTCGTCCTTGGAGTGCGCGGCCACGCTCGTGCGCACCGTGACCGGCTGCCCGAAGTAGACCGGCTTGGCGAAGCGAACCGAGAACCGCCCGTGATCGAGCCACGCGCCGCCGAGCGCGGCCACCACCGGGCGCGTCATCCACGCGTAGACCGTCACCCCGGGCACCAGCCCGCCGCGAAACCCGAACTCGCGGGCGAGTCCGTCCTCGTGGATCTTGTTCTCCCACGCGTCGTGCGTCGGAGTCGCGCTCACCCGGTACTCCGGAAGCTCGGTCCCCACGACGAGGGCGTCGAGGCTCATCCCGTCCTCAGGGCTTGGGCGTGTTGCCGCCGTAACCTCCGGCGAGATCCTGCTCCGCGTTCCACCGGACCCAGGTCGTCTCGAGGGGATCCACTGCGAGCGCGATCGGCTGCGCGGGCACGCCCGAGGCCGGGACGAGGAGCTGCTGCGGGCCCTTCAGCGTCCGCTCCCACTGCCGGTCCGGCCCCGCGCACACCGCGCTCCCGTGGTGGACCTGCACGAGAAGGGCGCCGTCCGCAGCGCGCCGGAGCCCGACCCCGGCGCCGCGGATGGTAACCACCGCGGGCCCGGCCCGGACCTCGATCTGCGTCGGCGCGGGGCTACCCGGCATGACCGCGACCCAGAGCCATCCGCTGTCGAGCCGCACCCGGGTGGGGCCGGGCGTAGTGGCGTCCCCGTCGGAGGCGATGACCGCGATCTGCGAGCGGGACCCGAGCCGCAACGCCTGACCGCTGGCGGTCCGGATGGTGACCCGCCCGCCCAGCTGGGTGCGGAGGCTGTCGCCTTCTCCCACCTGGGCGCGCAGGGTGGCGGGCGCCCACGCGGGCGTGTCCTTCCGGTGCAGCTCGGCGACACCGCCGAGCGTCACGAGCTGGGCGGGCAGCTCGCGCGGCTGCGCCCACGCTCCGGGGGCGACGGCCGCGACGAGGACGACCCCACCCAGGACGGCCGTCCACAAGATTTTGGGCACGCTCAGACCTCCGTGGACTTCGGTTGGTGTCCCGGACAGCGTAGCACGGGCAGGCGTGGATACTTCGCAAACGCCGGGTCCCGGCTCGCGAGCGCGCAGAGCCAGAACGCGGATCCGCGTCCCGACACGATGCGGCGGCCGTGGACGCAGTCGGCGCAGAGCCCGGGGTCTTCGGTCGACGCGCGGGCTCCCTCCGGCGGGCGGGAAATGGCTAGCGGCCGGTGAAGCGAACGAGCAGGACCGGCTCGCTCACTTCGCCTCCTCGTCGAGCATCGCGAGGAACTGGCTCAGGATACGCGCGGTGGCGCCCCAGACCAGGTCCTCGGCCGAGACCTGGTAGAAGAGGACCGGGTGGAGCTCGCCGTCCCGCTCCCACTGCTCGACCCGGAAGATCGAGGGGTCGCGCAGGGTGGCGAGCGGCACCTCGATGACGCGCTCGATCTCGCGCCCGTCCGGCTTGAACTCGACCGGATCCCGCACGATGCCCACCACCGGGGTGATCACGAAGTTGGTGGCCCGCGTCGGGGTGTCGTCGAGCAGGCCCAGCACCTCCACCGCCTCGGCGGGCAGCCGGATCTCCTCCCACGCCTCGCGCAGCGCGGTCTCGACGCGCGAGCCGTCGCGGGTCTCCACCACTCCGCCCGGGAACGAGAACTGCCCCTTGTGGTGGGGCACGCCGGACGTCTTCTTGGTGAAGACCACGTGGGGACCGTCGTGATCGGTGATCGGCACCAGCACCGCGGCCGAGACCAGATCGCTGCGGTCGAGGGTCACGCGCGGGCGGCGGCTCAGCGCCGCGTCGAGGCGTCTCCGCAGGGCCTCCAGGTCCATCCCGCGATCAGACGAACCGGCACGACACGCTGCCGAGGCGCGTGAAGGAGGCTCGCGCGGACTGGCCGGCCACGGGACGCAGCACCTTCGAGATGGAGCCGGTCAGCACGATGTCCCCCGCGCGCAGGCCGCGGCCCATGCGGCCGAGAGTGTTGGCGGCCCACGCGAGCGACACCAGCGGGTTGCCCAGCACCTCGGCCGCGGTCTGGGTGGCGACGATCTGGCCGTCCTGCTCGAACACCACGCCCTCGAGGGCCAGGTCGATGCCCGCGAGCGGCGTGAGCGGCCGGCCAAGCACGATGGCGTTGGTGTACACGCCGTCCGCGATCACGTCGACCCCGCGCGGGGTTCCGCTCAGGCGGAAGTCGATCAGCTCGAACGATGGCATCGCGCCCTCGACCGCGAGCAGCGCGGATGCGGCGGTCACCCCCGGCCCGGCCAGGTCGGCCTTGAGGAGGAACGCGACCTCGACCTCGACGCCGGGGGCCACGAAGCGCGCCACGGGTACCGCGTCCCCGCTCCCGAAGACGCCGGAGCCGAGCAGGAAGCCCAGCACCGGCTCGGTCACCCCGTGTCGCTCCTGGAGCGCGGCGGTGGTGAAGCCCACCTTCCATCCGATGACACGCTCACCGCGCCCGATGAGGGTCTGCTCGAGCTCTCGCTGCAGGCCATACGCGCGCTCGAGCGTGAGATCGGGAGTGGATTCGCTCAGCGGGCTCGCGGGGCCGCGGCCCAGGCGGCCCGCGAGGAGATGCTCGACGAGAGAGGCGGTCACGGGGCCGCCCGGCTCAGCGGGCCGCCGGCCGCGGCTGCAGCCGATCGACGACGGCGGCCAGGACCCCCGCGGCGCTCCCGCGCACCAGCAGGTCCGCCTGGCCGTCGTGCGGGGTCTCGGTCAGGTTCACGATCGCGAGGGTGGCGCCCGCGTCCTTGGCGTGCAGCGGCATGTATGCAGCGGGGTAGACGACGAGGGACGAGCCCACCACCACGAACAGATCGCTGGCCCGGGCCCGGCGCTCCGCCTCCTCCAGCTCCACCCGCGGCATCGCCTCGCCGAACATGACCGTGCGCGGCTTGATGATGCCCCCGCAGGGCGGGTCGCACATCGGGATCGCCACGCCCGCGTCGAGCCACTCCTGGACCCGCTCCCGATCGTATGCCGTCTCGCAGGTGAGGCAGCGCGCGCGGGTGGCGTTGCCGTGCAGCTCGATGACCCGATCGGCCGGGAGCCCCGCCCGCTGGTGGAGGTTGTCGATGTTCTGGGTGATGACGCAGTCGAGCTTGCCGAGCCGCCACAGGGTCACCAGGGCCTGGTGGCCGGGATTCGGCTCGGCCCGCCGGATCACCGGGAAGGTGGTGCGGCCGAGCTCCCAGTAGCGGCGCCGGCCGGCCTCGCTGCCCATGAAGTTCTGGAAGGTGAACTCGCTGGGATCGAAGCGGTCCCAGACCCCGCCCGGGCTGCGGAAGTCGGGGATACCCGACTCGGTGCTGACGCCGGCGCCGGTGAACACGACGATGCGGCCGGCTCTCGAGACGAGCTCGGCCAGCCGCTCGGCCTCGGATGGAATCACGAGCGGCGCTTCTTCTTCGCTTTCGCGGTTTTCCTGGCCGGCCGCTTCTTGGCCGCTTTAGGCTTGGCCTTGGGCCGGGCGGCGGCCGGACGGGTCTTCGGTCGGCTGGCCAGGTGCGCCTCGTTGCGGGTTCCGACGCCGCCCCGCATCCGGGGTCCGCTCGCAATGGCCTTGATCCACGCGGCGAGATCGGCGGCCAGCTCGGGGTAGGCGTGGTCGCGGTAGGTCTCGAGCGCGCGGAGGGCGGCCGGGTCCTTCCACGGCTTCAGCACGAACGGCGCCTCCGGATCCTGCGTGTCGAAGGGCGCCTCGGTGGCCATGGTCATCACGATGTAGCGCCGGGTCAGCTCTGGCATGTCGATCGCCTCGCGTCGCTCGGGGGGGCCGCGGTCGGCCCGCCCGTCGCGCGCTCAGGGCTGGGAGAAAACCGCGACCGCGGAAACCGATCCGGGGCCGCCCAGGTTGTCCGTCAATCCGATATCGCGGATCATCGCCACCTTCTCCTTCGAGCCCATCGCCCGCTCGAGCCGTCCAAGCCTACTCTGGGGTCGGCCGGGCCTGCAAGCCTCCCGCCCGGTCAGCCGAGCCCGAGCAGCCGCGGGATCACCAGGGTGACCCAGGGCACCAGGATCACGATGAGGAGTCCCACGCACATCATGTAGACGTACGGCATCATCGCGCGGGTCGCGCGGTCACCCGGGATATTGGCGATCCCGCAGGCGATGAAGAAGCCGACGCCGATCGGAGGCAGGAACAGCCCGATGCCGGTGGCCGCGACCACCACCGTGCTGTAGTGGATCACGTCGATGCCGAGCCGGGTCACCACCGGCATGAAGGTCGGGAGCAGGATCACCACCGCGGGCAGCCCCTCCAGCACCGCGCCGAGCACGATGAAGAGCAGGGCGGTCAGGGCGAGGAACACCAGGTTGCCCCCGGGCACCGCGAGCATCGCCTTCAGGAGGAGCTGGGGAATCTGCTGCACCGCGAGCACCCACGCGACCACCGCGGCGGTGCCGAGGAGGAAGCACACCGCGGCGGTCACCACCGCGCTGTGGACGAGGATCCGGGGCAGGTCGGCCCAGGCGATCTCGCGGTACACGAAGACGCCGACGATGAACGCGTAGATCACCGCGAGCACCGCGGCCTCGGTCGGGGTCACCACCCCGCCCAGGATGCCGCCGAAGATGATGGCGGGCAGGCCGAGCGGGATCACCGCGTCGACGAAGGCCCGCCCGATGTCGCCCCAGGAGGCCCGCGCCCGCGCCTCGATGCCGCTGCGGCCCGCGTCGTACCAGATGTAGGCCATGATCGCGAGCGCCAGGACCACCGCGGGCAGGAAGCCGGCCGCGAAGAGGGCGGCCACCGAGACGTTGGCCACCGACCCGATCACGATCATGAGGATGCACGGCGGCACCAGGATGCCCATCGCGGAGGCGGCCGAGACCACCGCCACCGCCTGCTCGGGTCGGTAGCCCGCGCGCAGCATCGGCGGGATCATGGTGGAGCCGATGGCGGACACGTCGGCCACCGTGGAGCCGGAGATGCCGGAGAAGATGTACTCCGCGACCACCACCGCCATCGAGAGACCACCCCGGATCCACCCGACCAGCACCTGGGCGAGCCGGACCAGCCGCACCGCGATGCCACCGGTCTCCATGAAGGCGCCGGCCAGGATGAAGAGCGGGATCGCGAGCAGCACGAACGAGTCCACGCCCTCGAAGATCTGCTTCACGATCACGGTGAGCGGGTACTCCCCGCTCCACCAGAGGCCGATGAAGCCGGCCACCCCGATGACGAAGGCCACCGGGATCCCCAGCAGGAGCAGGACCACGAAGGAGACCGCGATGATCGGGATCATGCCGCGGCCGGTCCCGGCACGCCGCGGAGGGCGCGCCAGAGGTGCGGCAGGCTGTAGAGCATGATCAGGGCGCCCCCGACCGGCACCGACAGGTAGACGTACTGCTTGGAGAGGCCCATCACCGGCGTGCGCTGGAACTGGCCCAGCTCCACCAGCTTCCAGCCCTGCTGGATCAGGAGCAGGCCGAAGCCCATCACGACCAGCACCCCGCCCACGTGGGCGACGCGACGGAGGCCGGGCGGAAAGCGGTCGAGCAGAAGATGCAGGCGGAAATGGGCGCTGCGCCGCACCCCCACCGCCGCGCCCAGGAACACGATCCACACGAAGAGGAGGCGGGCGATCTCGTCGTACCAGGTGAAGGTGCGGGCCATCACGTAGCGGGAGAAGACCCCGAGAAACACGTCCGCGCACAGCACCACCATCATCACCAGCAGCAGGCCCTCGACGATCTGGGACAGCGCCCGGGCCACCACGGACTACTTCGACGCCGCCTGGACCGCCGCCCGGAGCCGGGTCATGAACTCCTTGCCCACCTGCCCCTCGACGTAGTCGTAGGCCGGCTTCATGAGGGCCTGGAACGCCCGGATGTCCTTCACGTCGTTGATCTGGACCCCCGCCTTCTTCATGACGTCGAAGTCGTTCTTCTCCTTCTCGACCTCGAGCCGGCGGTGGAGCTGGCAGGCGTCCTTCATCGAGTCGTCCACCAGCTTCTGGACGTCGGCGGGAAGGCCCTGGTACTTCTTGAGGTTCATGAACCACGCGATCGGCGGATACGAATGCCGGGTCAGCGAGTAGTACTTGGTCACTTCCTGGAACTTGTCCGAGGTGAACGTGAACGAGGGCAGCTCCATCCCGTCGATCGTCCCCTGCTTCATCGCGAGGTACACCTCGACGTAGGCCATCGGCACCGGGTTCGCGCCCATCGCCTTCATCATGGCCACGTAGGTCGGCGATTCCTGCACGCGAATGGTCTGCCCCTTCATGTCGTCGGGGGTGACCACCGGACGCTTGTTGGACATCATGTTGCGGAAGCCCCAGCCGCCGCCGAAGCAGAAGGCCTTCAGGTTCTTGCCCTCCATCTTCTTGAGCAGCTCCTGCCCGAGCGGACCGTCCATGACCTTCCACACCTGCTCGCGCGTCGACCAGAGGAAGGGAAGGTCGAGGGACTGGTAGAGCGGCTCGAACATGCCGCCCACCGGCGCGCTGCCGATCGCGACCACGTCGATGGTGCCGAGCTGCACGCCCTCGAGATGTGCGCCCTCTCCCTTGGCGAGCGCGTTGGCGATGTGGACGTCGACCTTGATCCGGCCCCGGCTCTTCTCGGCGAGCTGCTTGGCGAAGTGCTCCATCGTATCGTTCAGCGGGTTGCCGCCCGCGGTCACCGTGCCCGCCTTCCACACGTACTGGGGCGCGGTCTGGGCCGGCGCGACGGAGGCCGCGCCCACCACCGCGCCCACAACCGAGATCGACCACAGGATCGAGACGAGAGCCAGGCGACGGGGCATGATCAGTTCTCCTCGAAATCGAGTGGGCGCGGAACGGGGCCGGGGCGCGTCATCGGGAGCCGCCTCTGTGTAGCACGCGGGCTCCCGGAGGGTCAAGGCGGGGAGCCACTGGACTTCGGCCCCGGCCCGGGGCAGGCTGGGGCCGCGGCCGCTCCCGCGGCCCACACTCGCCCCACCACGGAGGAGCACGATGACGGAGCCGACTCTCGATGGGCTGCACGGACGCCTGGAGCGCCTCGAGCGCGAGGTCACGTGGTGGCGCCGCGCGGGCATCGCGGCGCTGGCCTGCGCGGGATTGCTCGGCGCGGTGGCGGCCACCGTCAGCACGAACCCGGACGAGGTGAAGACGCGCCGGCTGGTGATCACGGACGGCGACGGGCGCGCCCGCGCCGTCTTCACGGTGGACGACAGCGATCGCACGCGCCTGTCGCTGACCGATCGCGACAACGGCACCACCGCCGATCTCACCGTCGTCCCGGGCCAGTCCGCCGCCCTCTCCCTCGCCCGCGCGGGGGCGCAGGCGCAGCTCGCCACCACCGGCGACAACGGGCAGCTCTCGGTCGGCACCCGCGGCCAGCGGGGATGGCTGGTCGCGGCCCCGGGCGGGTCGAGCCTCGGGCTCGGCAACGAATCGGGCAAGCCGCAGATCTCGCTCGCGACCAGCCCGACGCTCGCCCCCGGCCTGCTGCTCGCGGACCGCGACGGCAACGTCGTGTGGAAGGCCCCGTAGACGAAAATCGTCGCCGTTCTCGACAATTTGTAAGCGCGGGGGCGCAGTCGGGCCCGTGTTATCAGCCGGTTAGATCCCCCACCCCGTGGCACCCCTCTTGCTCGATCCGTCAACCCTTGGAGCCTCTTCCTCATGCCCCAGGGACCGATCAATCGTGAGGTGGCGTTCGCCGGCCAGCAGGTCCGGCGCAAGGTCATCTTCGCCCTCACCCTCTGCTCGGTCGTCCCGCTGCTGCTCCTCACCTATGCCTTCAGCACGCCGGTCCGCGAGCTGCTGGGCCCGCTCGCCGGCCTGGCCGACGCGATCAGCATCCCGGCGCTCCTGCTCTTCACCGCGATCCTGATGGCGGGCGGCGCCTTCGTGGTGTGGGACATCGCGACCGCGCTGTCGCGCGCGGCGCAGATCAGCAACCAGGACAACCCGGCGCTGCCCGCCGAGCCCGGCCGCAAGGACGAGATCGGCACCCTCATGAGCTCCTTCGCGCGAATGCTCGCCACCATCGAGCAGCAGTCGCAGGAGATCAACGAGTTCCCACGGCGGCTCGACCAGCTCATCCGCGAGGCCTTCCGCGACTCCCTGACCAGCCTGCCGAACCGGGCCCTCTTCATGGACCGGCTCTCTCACGCCCTCACGCGCGCCGAGCGGGCGGGCACGAACCTGGCCGTGCTCTTCCTCGACCTGGACCGCTTCAAGATCCTGAACGAGACCCTCGGTCACGAGGTCGGCGACCGCCTGCTGGTGGAGGTCGGGCATCGCATCGCGGGGTGCCTGCGGCCCGAGGACACGGTGGCCCGCCTGGGCGGCGACGAGTTCGGCCTGCTCCTCGAGGACACCGCCGACCTGGCCGGCGCCACCGCGGTGGCGGAGCGGGTCTCCACCGAGATCCAGCGTCCCTTCGTGGTCGAGGGCCGCGACGTGCTGATCTCGGCCAGCATCGGCATCGCGCTGACCGCGGGTGGGTCCATGCAGCCCGAGGAGGTGCTCCACAACGCGGACCTCGCGATGTACCAGGCCAAGGCCGAGGGGCGCGGGCGCTACGAGCTCTACCAGCCGGGACTCAGCGTCTCCACCCGCGAGCGGCTGGATCTGCAGTCGGACCTCCGCACCGCGGGCGCCCGCCAGGAGCTGACCCTGCGCTATCAGCCGGTGGTGACCCTCGCGACCCTTCGACCCGTCGAGGTCGAGGCCCTCATCCGGTGGGATCACCGGCGTCGCGGCGCCCTCCTCCCCGCCGATTTCATCGCGCTCTCCGAGGAGACCGGCTTGATGGTGCCGATGGGCCAGTGGGTCCTGCGCGAGGCCTGTCGCCAGACCCGGGCCTGGCAGGGGGACGGCTCGGCGACGCCCCCGCTGGTGGTGGGAGTCAACCTCTCGGCGAGCCAGTTCGAGCGCGACGCGCTGCCCGAGGAGATCGGCACCATCCTGCGCGAGACCGGCCTGCAGCCGAGCCGGCTTCAGCTGGAGGTCAGCGAGGCGGTGCTGATGCGCGACGACCCGCGCATGCTCCACCGCCTGGACGCCCTCAAGACCATCGGGGTGCGGCTCGCCATCGACGACTTCGGCACCGGCTACGCCTCCCTGTCCTACCTCAAGCGCCTGCCGGTGGACTGCCTGAAGATCGACCGCTCGCTGGTCAAGGGCGTGGGCAGCGACACCGAGGACACCGCCATCGTCCGCGCGGTGGTGGCCCTCGCCCGCAGCCTGGGCATCGTGGTGACCGCGGAGGGCGTGGAGACCGCCGAGCAGCTCTTCCAGCTGCGTGCCCTCGGCTGCGAGCAGGGTCAGGGATACTACTTCGCTCGGCCGGTCTCCGCCGACCGCTTGCCCGAGCTGCTGTCCAGCCTCGACGCCGACGACCGGCACGGGAGTCCCTCATGTCTTGGGTAGCCCTCCGGGCGTTGCTGCGCACCATCCTCATCCGCCTGATCGGAATCGCGGTCTTCACGGGCGCCCTCGGCCTCGGGATGAGCTGGCTCCTCGACATGGTGGCCTCGGAGCCGGAGTGGACCGAGACCGCGGCGATCGCCCAGCGGGCGGTGGACCGTAGCGGCCTACCGGAGCTGCTGGCCGGCCAGAGCGCGCGCAGCCCCAAGCGCTGGGCCGACGAGAGCGCCCGGTTCGTCCGCGAGCTTCCGGGCGTCGTGCAGATCAAGGTGTGGGATCCCCAGGGCAACGTGGTGTGGGCGGTGCGGTCCGGCGCGATCGGGCAGCACTCCGAGAGCCAGGACCTGCGGGACGCCCTCGCGGGACGGGTGGCGGTGCGGTTCACCGCGCTGGCGCCGCCCACCGCCGCGGCCGAGAACTTCGTCGCCCCCAACATGGCCGACCTGTACGTCCCGGTCTACACCCCGGGCGCGGCCCGCGTGGTCGGCGTGGTGGAGCTGTCGCAGGTGCCGTTGCGCATGGACGCGGCGCTCGAGCGGTGGAACCAGGTCGCGTGGACGATCGCGCTCGCCACCGGCGGCGCCCTCTGCCTGATCCTGCTCCCCGCCGCGTGGCGGAGCCATCGACGGGTCCGCGCGGAGGCCAGCTCGACGGCCCAGCGCTCGGCCCACCGCACCCAGGAGCTGCAGCGCACGACCGAGCAGCTCCGGGAGGCCCTGAAGGCGGTCAAGCAGCGCGCGGAGGAGACCGACCGGATGCTCGAGGTGACGGAGGCCATCGGCTCCGCGCTCGAGCAGAAACAGCTCTTCGAGGTCATCGCCCACGGAGCCGCGCGCGCCTGCCGCGTCGACCGCGGCTCGATCTTCCTGCGCGACAAGTCGGGCCAGCTCATGGTGCCGGTCAGCTCGCAGCTCGCCGACCAGTCCACCGCGGAGACGAGCGGCGACGGGGCCGAGTCCCTGCGCGCCCTGGCCCTCGAGGAGATGCCGCCCTTCCTCCTGGAGGCGGTGCGCCGCCAGGAGCCGGTGGTCATCTCCGATCCCGGGAGCGACCCGCGCGTGCCCGAGGGCTGGGTCGGCCTCTTCCAGGCCAAGTCCGCGCTGGTGGTGCCGCTCATCCACCAGGGCCGCACCGCGGGCGTCCTCATCCTGGACCACCTGAAGACCCTCCACGTCTTCACCGAGGAAGAGATCCGGCTCGCCACCACCCTGGCCGCCCAGGCCGCGGTCGCGCTCGAGAAGGCGCGCCTGTACGACGAGATCCAGCAGCGCCTGCAGCAGACCGAGACCCTGCTCGCGGTCAGCCAGGCGATCGGCTCGGCCCCGGACCTGACCGAGGCCATCCGCCGGACGACCCGCGAGATGGTGCGCATCCTGGGCGCCGACGCGGGCGTCGCGTGGTGCGTTACCCGCGGCGGGGACCGCTTCATCCCGCTCGCCGGCTACCACGTGCCGCGGGAGCTGCGCGAGCCGCTCTCCGGCCTGCCCCTGGCCCCCGACGATCCGCTCATCGACCTGGTCAAGCGCCTCCGCACCGCGCTGCAGTCGAGCAACAGCAAGACCGACCCGCGCTTCAACCAGCCCGCGCTCAACCTGATGCCCCACACCTCGCTCCTGGTCCAGCCGGTCCAGGTCAGCGACGAGCTGCTCGGCATCTTCGCGATCGCCTGGGTCCGCGAGGCGCACGCCTTCACCATGGACGACATGCGCCTGGCCGACGGCATCGCCAAGCAGGCCGCGGTGGCCATCGAGCTGCACCGCAGCCAGCGGCACATCATCGAGCAGGAGCGCCTGAACGCGGTCGGCAAGATGGCGAGCGGCCTCGCCCACGACTTCAACAACGCGCTGGTGCCGATCTCCGGCTACGCGGAGATGCTGCTCGAGCACCAGGAGATCCTCCAGGAGCCCGCCAAGGCCACCAAGTACCTGCAGCTGATCATGACCGGGGTGGAGGACGCGGCGAGCGTGGTGAGCCGCCTGCGGGAGTTCTACCGCAAGCGCGAGGAGGGCGAGACCTACCGCCCGCTCTCCCTCAACCAGATGGTCGAGCAGGCGGTGGCCCTCACCCGACCCCGGTGGCGCGACGAGGCCCTCGGCAGCGGCCGCACGATCCTGGTCGAGGCGGACATGCGCCCGATTCCGAAGATCCTCGGCAGCGAGTCCGAGCTGCGCGAGCTCCTGACCAACCTCATCTTCAACGCGGTCGACGCGATGCCGGACGGCGGCAACATCCGGATCCGGACCGGCATGCGCGAGGCGCTCGCCGCCGAGGAGCCGCGCACGACCCCGCCGGTGCCCCAGGTGTTCCTCGAGGTGAGCGACACCGGAACCGGAATGACCGAGGAGGTCCGGCGGCGCTGCCTGGAGCCGTTCTTCTCCACCAAGGGCGAGCGCGGAACCGGGCTGGGCCTGCCGATGGTGTTCGGCATCGTCAAGCGACACCGGGGCACCCTCGACATCGAGAGCGCGGTCGGCAAGGGCACCACCTTCATCCTCCACCTGCCCGCCGACGCGGTCCAGACCCGCGAGGTGCAGCAGCGCACCCAGGCGCCGAGTGGCCCGCTCCACGTGCTGGTGGTCGACGACGAGCCGATCGCCCGCGACGTGCTCACCGAGTACCTCACCGGCGACGGCCACACCGTGCAGACCGCGGTCAACGGGCGGGACGGCTTCGAGAAGTTCAAGGCGGGCCGCTTCTCGGTGGTCATCACCGACCGGGCGATGCCGGAGGTCGGCGGCGACCAGCTCGCGGCGATGGTCAAGGAAGCGTCCCCCGCCACCCCGGTCGTCCTCCTCACCGGCTTCGGCGACCTGATGAACGCGGCGGGCGAGAAGCCCGACGGGGTGGACCTGGTCGTGAAGAAGCCGATCCGGCTCGGCACCCTCCGCGAGGTCCTGGTCAAGATGACCGACCCGCAGGCCGCCGCCGCGGGGACCGCGGCGGCCCGCTGAGCGGCGCCCGCCCCCGGACTCCCCTAGCCCACCATCGACTCCGGCCGGACCTCCCGGTCGAACTCCTCCGCGGTCAGGTACCCGAGCTTCACCGCCGCTTCCTTGAGGGTGAGCCCCTCCGCGTGGGCCTTCTTGGCGATCCCGGCGGCCCGATCGTAGCCGAGCCGGGGAGCGAGCGCGGTGACCAGCATGAGCGAGCGCTCGACCAGGGCCCGGATCCGCTCCCGATCGGGCTCGATGCCCCGCGCGCAGTGGGTATCGAACGAGGCGCAGGCGTCGGCCAGGAGCCGCACCGAGTGCAGCACGTTGTGGATGATGAGCGGCTTGTAGACGTTCAGCTCGAAGTGGCCGGACGCGCCCCCGATGCCCACCGCGACGTCGTTGCCCATCACCTGGGCGCACACCATCGTGAGCGCCTCGCACTGGGTCGGGTTGACCTTGCCGGGCATGATCGAGCTGCCCGGCTCGTTCTCGGGGATCCGCAGCTCGCCGATCCCGCAGCGGGGCCCCGAGGCGAGCCAGCGCACGTCGTTGGCGATCTTGGTGAGGGCCGCGGCCAGTGTCCGGAGCGCGCCGTGGGCCCCCACGAGCGCGTCGTGGGCGGCCAGCGCCTCGAACTTGTTGGGCGCGGACGCGAACGGGCGCCCGGTCAGGTCCGCGATCACGAGCGCGGCGCGCTCCCCGAACCCGCGCGGGGCGTTGAGCCCGGTGCCCACCGCGGTGCCGCCGAGGGCCAGCTCGAGAATTCCCGGCATCGCGGCCCGGATCTGGCCGAGGGCGCGGTCGAGCTGGCTCGTCCAGCCGGAGATCTCCTGCCCGAGGGTCAGCGGCACCGCGTCCTGGAGGTGGGTGCGGCCGATCTTGACGATGTCGGCGAAGGCCCGCGACTTGGCCTCGAGCGTGTCGCGCAGGCGCGTCACCGCGGGCACGAGCCGCCCCGCGATCTGCTCCACCGCCGCGATGTGCATGGCGGTCGGAAAGGTGTCGTTGGAGGACTGGCTCCGGTTGACGTCGTCGTTGGGATGCACCGGCTGCTGCGAGCCGAGCCGCCCACCCAGGATCTCGATGGCCCGGTTGGCGATCACCTCGTTGGCGTTCATGTTGGTCTGGGTGCCGCTGCCGGTCTGCCAGACCGCGAGGGGGAAGTGGGCGTCCAGTCGCCCCTCGATCACCTCGTCGGCGGCGGCCACGATGGCCCGCGCCTTGTCCTCTGGCAGCAGGCCCAGCTCGCGGTTCACGAGGGCGCAGGCCTTCTTGAGCACGCCGAGGGCCCGGATGATCTCGCGCGGGAACCGGTCGTCGCCGATGCGGAAGTGCTCGAGCGACCGCTGGGTCTGGGCGCCCCAGTAGCGGCCGGCGGGCACCTCGATGGTTCCCATCGTGTCCTTCTCGGTCCGGGTCGTGGCCATGGATCCCTCCTCGGGTTGCTTGAGCGCGTCCTCGCCATCGCATAGTATCGGCCGCAGGGAGAGCACACAAATGGACTGCTGCGCTCACGAAGGGCCGTCCGCGGGCGACGCCCGCTTCGATCTCCAGCGGGTGGCCGACGGCGTCCACGTCGCGGTGGCCGCCCCCGCCTACAAGGTCAACTCCAACACCGCGATCATCGAGAGCGACGACGGCGTCGTGATCGTCGACACCCATTCCAAGCCCTCCGCCGCGCGCGTGATCGTGGATCGCGTGCGCGAGCTGACCGCCAAGCCGGTCCGTTTCGTGGTCAACACCCACTTCCACTGGGACCACTGGCACGGCAACGAGGTCTATCCGGCCGCCTACCCGGGCGCGGAGATCATCACCAACCAGCTCACCCGCGAGGCGATGGTCAACAAAGGCCTCAAGCGCATCCAGGACCACGTGCGGCAGGTGCCCGCCGAGGTGGCCCGGCTCCGCGGCGAGCTGGCCGGGGCCACCACCACCGAGCAGCGGGCGAAGCTCCAGGCCGACCTCCGGCTCGCCGAGTCGTATCTGGCCGAGGTGCGGGCGCTCAAGCCGGCCCTGCCCACGATGGCGTTCGAGCGGACGATGAAGCTCTACCGCCGCGACCGCGAGATCCACCTCCTCTACCTGGGCCGCGCCCACACCGAGGGAGACGTCTTCGTCTACCTGCCCAAGGAGCGGACGGTCATCACCGGCGACGCGGTCATCGGCTGGACGCCCTACATGGGCGACGGCTATCCGGAAGACTGGGTCACCACCATCGACCGGCTGGCCGAGCTGGACTTCGACACGATCGTCATGGGCCACGGTAACCCGGCGGGTCGGGACTGGCTGCGGACTTTCCGGGGGTACATCCACGACATGGTGGAGGCGGTCCGCGAGGAGGTCGCCACCGGTGCGAGCCTGGACGAGGTCAAGCAGCGGGTGCCCGCGCGCCTGGCCCCGACCTACGAGAAGGCCTTCGCGACCTACGAGCACTACCGGCCGTGGCGCGCCGGGCTCCTCGCCAACATCGAGCGGACCTACGCGATGGTGAGCTGAGCCGCATGGCGGAGACCGACCTCTTCAACCCGCTCTCGCCCGACTTCCACGCCGACCCGTACCCGTACTACCGGCGCCTGCGCGAGACCGATCCGGTCCACCTGAGCGCGCTCGGCCTCTGGATCCTCACCCGCTACGAGGACTGCGTCACGTCCCTGCGCGACCCGCGCTTCGGGCGCGACGGCTTCGAGGCCATCCTCGCGGCCCAGTACGGCGAGGAGTCGGAGACCGGCCGCCTCCCGCGCTCCATGCTCTTCCGCGACCCGCCCGATCACACCCGCCTGCGTGCGCTCGTGAACCGGGCGTTCACGCCGCGGGTCATCGAGGGCATGCGCGGGCAGATCCAGGGCGTGGTGGACGTCCTGCTCGATCGGGTCGAGCGCCAGGGGCGGATGGACGTCATCGGCGATCTCGCCTACCCGCTGCCGGTGACCGTCATCTGCGACATGCTCGGAGTGCCGGCGGGCGACCACGAGCAGATCAAGGAGTGGTCGTCGGACATCATCCGGAGCCTGGACGCGATCGGCATCCCGTCCGACGAGTCGATCGTGGAGCGCGGGCGAATCGGCCGCCGCGGGATCGCGGACTACTTCCGCGCCCTGCTCCCCGAGCGCCGGCGCCACCCGCGCGCGGACCTGCTCTCCTCGCTCATCGCGGTCGAGGAGCAGGGCGACCGGCTCACCGAGGGCGAGCTGCTCGCGACCTGCGTGCTGCTCTTCATCGCGGGCCACGAGACCACCGTGAACCTGATCGGCAACGGCCTCCTCGCCCTGCTCCAGCACCCGGCGGAGATCGAGCGCCTTCGCCGGGAGCCGGCCCTCATCGGAGGCGCGGTGGAGGAGCTGCTGCGCTACGACAGCCCGGTGCAGCGGACGGCGCGGATCACGAACGCCGACGTGGAGCTGGGCGGCAAGACGATCCCGAAGGGCGCCTTCGTGGTCACCGCGATCGGCGCGGCCAACCGCGATCCCGCGCACTTCCCGGACCCGGATCGACTGGACGTCGCCCGCCCCGACAACCGCCACATCGCGTTCGGCTTCGGCATTCACTTCTGCCTGGGCGCCCCGCTCGCGCGGGTGGAGGGCCAGCTGGCGCTGGGGACGCTGCTGCGACGGATGCCGCGGCTGCGGCTCGGCGCAGAGGCCCTCGCCTGGCGCGAGTCCTCCACCCTCCGCGGCCTGAAAGCCCTCCCGGTCGAATTCTGACCCCCACCCTCTCCCCTCAGGGGAGAGGGCAGGGTGAAGGAGCTACGACGTCACGGGACTACTTCAGCGCGTCTACGCCCGCCTTCGCCACCTGCCCATCCTGTGGGGCGGTGCCGCCGGAGACGCCGATGGAGCCGATGATCTTGCCGTCCGCCATGAGCGGGATGCCGCCCTCGATGGGGCTCGCCCCGGTCAGCCGCAGCAGGCGGAGGTTGGCGCCGCCCTGGGAGACCGCATCCTCGAAGACCTTGGTGGGCCGCCGGAACGCCACCGCCGACCAGGCCTTGTCCTTCGCGACCTCGATGCTGCCGAGCTGGGTGCCGTCCAGCCGCTGCATCATCACCGGGTGCCCGCCCGGGTCGAGGATGGTGATCACCATGCCCCAGTTGTTCTTCTTGGCCTCGGCCTCCGCGCCGGCCATGACCTTCTTCGCCTGCTCGAGGGTGATGGGCGCACCATAGGCCGGCGGTGGGGGTGGCGGCGTCTGCGCGACGGCCGCGCCGGCGACGAGTGCGATCATCAGTCCGATCGACAGAGAGATCAGTCTTTTCATGACCATACGTCACTCCTCCGGTGAAGTGGGTTTAATGGGGCAAGCTCGGAGCGCTGCGCGCTGATAACCGCGAGCCGGCCCCAACAGTTCCCGGGTGAGCCGGCTAGAGCAGCGTACCCCGCAGCACCAGGTACGCGACCGAGAAGTAGATGACGAGCCCGGTGACGTCGACCAGGGTGGCCACGAAGGGAGCCGACGCGCTCGCGGGGTCGAAGCCCACCCGGCGGAGGACGAACGGGAGCATCGAGCCCGCGAGGGAGCCGAACATCACCACGCCCACCAGGGCCCCGCCCACGGTCAGGGCGATCAGCGGCCAGTGCACCCCGTAGTCGTAGAAGCCGAAGACCTGCCACGCGGAGATCCGCACGATGCCGATGGCGCCCAGGATGGCGCCCAGGGCCACGCCGGCGGGGATCTCCCGCACCGCGATCCGCCACCAGTCCCCCACCGTGACCTCGCGAAGCGCCAGCGCCCGGATGATCAGCGAGGTGGCCTGCGAGCCGGAGTTGCCGCCCGAGCTCATCACGAGCGGGATGAAGAGGGTGAGCACGATGGCCCGGCTCAGCTCGCCCTCGAAGTACTGCATCGCGGTGGCGGTGAGCATCTCGCTGAGGAACAGCGCGCAGAGCCAGCCGGCCCGCTTCCGGATCATGGTGCCGAAGCCGATCTTGGTGTACGGCTCGTCGAGCGCCTCGACGCCGCCCAGCTTGTGCAGGTCCTCGGTCTGCTCCTTCACCATCGCGTCGATCATGTCGTCCACCGTCACGATGCCGAGGAGGTGCCCGCCCTCGTCGACCACCGGCACCGCCAGCAGGTCGTACTTGGCGATCAGCCGCGCGGTCTCCTCCCGGTGGGTCCACGGGCCGACCGTCACCGGCGGGTTCCGCTCGCCCACCTCGAGCAGGGTGCGCGCGGGGTCGGCCATCACCAGCTCGCGGAGCGTGACCACGTGCACGAGGCGCCGGTCCACCGGATCGAGGACGTAGACCGCGTAGACCGGCCGGTGCGGGTGCCCGCTGTCGCGGATGTGGGCGAGGGCGCGCTCGACCGTCCACGTCGCGGGCGCCTCCACGTGCTCGGTGGTCATGATGCCGCCCGAGGTGGTCGGGGCGTAGCTCAGGAGCGCGCGGAGGGAGGCGCGGGTGGGCTCGTCGATCGTGGGCATCAGCCGCGCCCGGGCCCGGTCCGAGAGACCGCGGAAGACCTCCACCCGCTGATCGGCCGACATCGCGGTCATCAGGGCCACCGCCTTGTCGGTGGGCAGGTGCTCGAAGAGATGGGCCCGGTGATCGAGCTCGGGCTGGTTGACCGCGCGCACCGCCAGGTCGAACGGCAGCGCGGCCAGCACCCGCGCGGCCGCCGCGTGGTCGATGGCGTTCAGCGCCTCCGCCACGTCGGCGTCGTGCGCGGTCTCCAGGGTCCGCGCGATCTGCCCGGCCTCGTGCTGCTCCGCTTGACGCTCCATGATCGGGGTCTCCCCTAGGGATTCGGCTCTCGCGGGGCCGCCACGAAGCGGCGCAGGTTGCCGTGGGCGCGCCGCCCGGCGGCCTCGATGTCGAAGCCGCTCGCCTCGACCGCGCGCTCGGTGTCGCGGTTGGGATGGCATCCGCCGCTCATCCGCGTCCAGGCGGGCTGCAGCCAATCTTGAAGCCGGGCCTTCCACGGCTCGGTCGAGCGCACGTGCTCGAGCATCCGGAGCCGCCCGCGCGGAGCGAGCACGCGCCGGGCCTCGAGCAGGCCGCGCCGGGCATCCGGCACGCTGCAGAAGACGAGGCCGCTCAGCACCGTATCGAAGCACGCGTCGCGGAACGGCAGGGCCTCCGCGCTCCCCGCGACCAGCGGCACCCCGGGCGCACGGCGCCGGGCCCGCTGCAGCGACGACCAGGACGGGTCGAGCCCGATCGCGCCCGCCCCCGGCGACAGGAGCGGCAGGTTACGACCGGTGCCGCAGCCCAGGTCGAGCACCCGGCCGCGCGCCCCCGCGACCAGCCAGCGCCGCCAGCGCGCGAGGCCGAAGGCCTCGAACGCCGCGCAGACGGCGTCGTACAGCCACGGAATCTGCTCCACCCCTCGCATGACGGCCGGCCCATTGTAGCCCGGCCTTCCGTCCGGGCTGGCCTCGAAGCGCGGAAAGCCGTAGATTGCTGGGGGCCGCGGATCCCGGACGAGGACCCGCGGCCGGGGAGCGGACCATGGCCATTCGGATGGAGCGCAGCGACACGGTGGCGACGATCGTGATCGACCGCCCGGCGGCGCGCAACGCGGTCGACGGCCCTGCCGCCCGCGCGCTGACCGAGGCCTTCCGCGAGTTCGAGGCCGACGACTCGCTGCGCGTGGCGGTGCTCTGGGGCGCGGGCGGCGTCTTCTGCGCCGGCGCGGATCTCAAGGCGCGCGGCACCGAGCGCGGGCTGACCCTCGCGGCCGCGGGCGACGGGCCGATGGGCCCGACCCGCATGGCCTTCACAAAGCCCACCATCGCCGCGGTCGAGGGCTACGCGGTCGCGGGCGGCCTCGAGCTCTCGCTCATGTGCGATCTGCGGGTCGCGGGAGACGGAGCGATCTTCGGCGTCTTCTGCCGCCGCTGGGGCGTGCCGCTGATCGACGGGGGCACCGTCCGCCTGCCGCAGCTGATCGGACTCTCGCGGGCCCTCGACCTGATCCTCACCGGCCGCCCGGTCGACGCGCGCGAGGCCCTCGCGTTCGGCCTCGCCAACCGCGTGGTCCCCGCCGGCCGCGCCCGGGAGGAGGCCGAGGCGCTCGCGCGCTCGATCGCCGCGTTCCCGCCCGGCTGCGTGCGGAGCGACCGCCGCTCCGCCTGGGAGGGCGTCGGGCACCCGCTGGGCCAGGCGATGGCCAACGAGTTCGCGCTCGGCAAGGCCACCGCGGATACCGGCGAGAGCCAGGCCGGCGCGCGGCGCTTCGAGGCCGGCGCGGGCCGGCACGGGCAGTTCTGATCGTGAACCCCTTCCTCCAAGGAGACCCCCGTGCCTGACAGGACTTCCCCCGACAAGACTCCAAAGGTGTACGTCATCCAGGGCCGCGGCCAGCGCGACTACGCCGATTGCCAGACCGCGCTCGACCGGGTGCCCGCGCGCATGGAATCGGTGCCCTTCATCGGCGACGCGGCGGAGGTGATCGAGCGCACCCGCGACGCCGACGCCCTGATCATCTCGTCCTCTCCGGTCACCCGGCGGGTAATGGAATCGCTCGAGGGCCTCAAGGTCGTGGTGCGCACCGGGGTGGGCTACGACGTGATCGACGTCCCCGCCGCCACCGAGCTGGGCGTGGTGGTGGTCAACGTGCCCGACGTCTGGATCCGCGAGGTGGCCAACCACGCGCTCGCGCTGCTGCTCGCGTGGAACCGCAAGATCGTGGTCCTCGATCGGGAGATCCGCGCCGGGGTGTGGAGCGGGCGGGTTCCCGGCGCGGTGACCGGATCGCTCCACGGCGAGACGGTCGGCGTCGTGGGCCTGGGCAACATCGGCAGCGCCTTCGCCCGTCGCGTCGCGGCGCTCGAGACGCACGTCATCGCGTGCGATCCCTACGTCGACGACGCCCGCTTCAAGACGCTCGGGGTCGAGCGCGTCGATCTGGCCACCCTGGCCGCCCGGTCGGACTACGTCTCGGTCCACACGCTCCTGAACGCCGAGACGCGCGGGCTGATCAACGAGGCCTTCCTCCGGCGCATGAAGCCCACCGCGTGCCTGATCAACACCTCCCGCGGCCCCGTCGTCGACGAGGCGGCGCTCGCGCGCGCGCTCGAACAGGGCTGGCTCGCCGGGGCCGCGCTCGACGTGTTCGAGGAGGAGCCGCTCGGTGCCGACAGTCCCCTGCGCCGCCTCGACGACGTCATCCTCACCCCGCACGCCGCCTACTACTCGTCGCCCGCGGTGGCCCAGGTGCCGCGCCGCTGCGGCGAGGAGGTTGCCCGGGTCCTCACCAAGGAGCGGCCGCTGCACGTGGTCAACCCCGAGGTCTACGCGCCCGGCCATCGGCGGCGCGGGCCCTGAGCGGGCGGCGCGCGATGCACCTCGGCATCTTCAGCTACAACGTGGAGTACGGCGCGCGGCCCGACGAGCTGGCCCGCGCCGCGGAGGAGCGGGGCTTCGAGTCCTTCTGGGTGGGCGAGCACACCCACATCCCGGCCAGCCGCCTCACCCCGTACCCGGGCGGCGAGCCTCTGCCCAAGCCGTACTACCACATGGCCGATCCGTTCGTCTCGCTCATGGCGGCCGCCGCGGCCACCCGCACCATCAAGCTCGGCACCGGCATCTGCCTGGTGGTGGAGCACGACCCCATCGTGCTGGCCAAGAGCGTGGCCACGCTCGACTGGCTCTCGAACGGGCGCGTGCTCTTCGGCATCGGCGGTGGCTGGAACCGCGAGGAGATGGAGGACCACGGCACCCCGTTCGACCGGCGCTGGCGGGTGCTCCGCGAGCGGGTGCTGGCCATGAAGGCCCTCTGGACCCAGGAGGAGGCGTCGTTCCACGGCGAGTTCGTCAACTTCGACCGCGCGATCTCGTTCCCGAAGCCGGTCCAGCGGCCGCATCCGCCGATTCTCTTCGGAGGCGCCACCGCCCAGGGCCGCGCCCGCGTCGTCGAGTACTGCGACGGGTGGATCCCCATCGACGTCCTGCTCGACGACCTCCCGGCCGCCATCGCCGATCTGCGCCACAAGGCGGAGGCGGCCGGCCGCGGGCTCGACACCCTCTCCGTCTCCGTCTTCGCCTTCCAGCCGCCGAAGGCCGACGCGGTCGCCCGCCTGCGGGACATGGGGGTCGAGCGCGTCACCATGGTGGCGCCGCGGCGCCTGGCCGACGCCCTGCCCTTCCTCGACCGGATGGCGAGCCTCAGCCGGTAACCGTGCACACCCTGGCGTTCCTCGATCCCGGCCACTTCCACGCCGCGCTCACCCTCGGCGACCGACACCCGCAGATCCGGGACGACCTGGTGGTGCACGCCCCGAAGGGCCCCGAGCTGGACGATTTCCTCGCCCTGGTCGACGCGTTCAACCAGCGCCCCGAGCGCCCCACCGCCTGGCGCGTGGACGTCCGACCCGGCGAGGGGTCGCTCGAGCGCCTGGTGGCCGAGCGGCCCGGCGACGTGGTGGTGCTCGCCGGCCGGAACGACCGCAAGCTGGCGACGATCCGTCGGCTGCACGACGCCGGCTTTCACGTCCTGGCCGACAAGCCCTGGATGACCGGCCCGGACGGGCTCGACGATCTCCGCCACGTGCTCGCGGCCGGCCCGCTCGCGGTCGAGATGATGACCGGGCGGCACGAGATCACCGCGACCCTCGCCGCCCGCCTGGCGGGAGACGAGCCGGTGTTCGGCCGCTTCGCGGACGACGGGGCGGACGAGCCGGGCATCGAGATCACGAGCGTCCATCACCTGGAGAAGACGGTCAATGGCCGCCCCCTCCGGCGCCCGCCCTGGTACTTCGACGTCCGCGTCCAGGGCGACGGGATCGCCGACATCCCGACCCACATGGTGGATCAGGCCCAGCGCCTCGTACGCGCCGCCCGCCCGGGCCCGGCCGACGATGCGCTCGCCCTCGAGCTGCTCGACGCGCGCACCTCGAGCACGCCGGTGCCGCGGGCGCTCTTCGCGCGCGTGACCGGCGTGGCCGAGTTCCCGCCCGAGCTCGCCTCCGTGGTCAGCGGCGCGGAGCTGGCCTATCGCGGCAACGCGCAGCTCTCGTTCCGCGCCGGGCCGGTCCGGGTGGCCCTCGACACGCGCTGGGAGCTATCCGCCCCACCCGGCGGAGGCGACGCCCACCGGTCGGTGATCCGCGGCACGCGCAGCGTGATCCGCGTCGAGCAGGGGCCCACCACCGGGTTCCGACGTCGCCTCTCGGTCGAGCCGCGCGGCGAGCCGGGCCCCGTGCAGGCCGCGCTCGAGCGCGCGCTGGCCGCGTGGTCGGGCGCGCATCCCGGCCTCTCCCTCGCGTCCGCCGCCGGCGGGTGGGAGATCCGCGTGCCGCCCGCGCTCGACACGGGCCACGAGCGGCACTTCCCGCTCGTGCTGGCCGAGCTCGTGGCCCTGATCGAGGACGGCCGCCGACCGGTGCGCCTCGCCGCGGACACCCTCGCCAAGTACACCCTGCTCGCGCAGGCCTCCGCCCTGGCCGGGCGGCGCGACGGAGACGCGCGGCCGTGACCACCGACGCGGACCGCATCGCGCAGTACTGGGGGCGCGAGCACCTGGCCGAGGCGATCCTCGCCGCGCTGACCGCGCGCGGGGTGAGCCTCGACGCCCTCACGGTGGACGTTCTCGCCCCGGTCGACCAGTTCCACGGCGGAGGCAAGCCGGTCACCGGCCGCCTCGCGCGCCTGGCCGCGATCCGGCCCGGGACCCGCGTCCTCGACGTGGGCGGCGGCTTCGGCGGCCCCGCCCGCACGCTCGCGGTCGAGTTCGGCTGCCACGTCACCACGATCGACCTGACCGACTCCTACGTGCGCGCCGCGAAGGTGCTGACCGCGCGGATGGGCCTCGACGACCGCGTCACCCACCAGGTGGGCGACGCCCTCGCCCTGCCCTTCCCCGACGGCGCGTTCGACCTGGTGTGGACGCAGAACACCGGCATGAACATCGCCGACAAGGAGCGCCTGTACGCGGGCTTCCATCGCGTGCTGCGTCCGGGCGGGCTCCTCGCCCTGCAGGAGCCGATGGCGGGGCCGGTGCAGCCGGTCGTCTACCCGCTCATGTGGGCGCGCGATCCGTCCACGAGCTTTCTGCGCACCCCGGAGGCGATGCGGGCGGTGATCGAGGCCGCCGGCTTCCGGGCGCGCGCGTGGGAGGACATGACCGGCGAGACCACCGGGCCCGTCACCGGGGCGGAGGTGCCCGCCCACAGCATCCAGCGCCTGGTGATGGGCGACGCGATCGACGCGATCATCGCGGCGGGCCACCGCAACCGCTCCGAGGGCCGGATCGTGTCGATCCAGGCGGTCTTCGAGCGCCCGTGACCGCCCTCGACAACGCGCGGCCCGCTGGCTAGGATACCGACCCATGAGCGACGCCCTGACCGGCCAGACCGTGGAGCTGCTGCAGCAGATGATCCGCAACCAGTGCGTCAACGACGGCACCGTGCAGTCCGGCCAGGAGGTCCGCACCAGCGATCTCCTGCGCACCTACCTCGGGGGCAGCGGCCTCGACGTCGAGGTCTACGAGCCGGTGGCGGCCCCGGGCCGCACGAGCCTGGTCGCCCGCATCGAGGGCAGCGATCCGGAGGCGCCCACGCTCTGCCTCATGGGCCACACCGACGTGGTGCCGGTGAACCCCAAGACCTGGACGCGCGATCCCTTCGGGGGCGAGCTGGTGAACGGCGAGGTCTGGGGACGGGGCGCGCTCGACATGCTGAACATCACCGCGTCCCAGGCGGTGGCCTTCAAGACCCTGGCGCGCCGCGGATGGCGGCCGCGGGGCACGCTGGTCTACCTGGCCTGCGCGGACGAGGAGGCGGGCGGCACCCTCGGAGCCGGGCACGTGTGCGCGCAGCACTGGGACGCGCTCGACGCGGACTACTGCCTGACCGAGAACGGCGGCACGGTCAAGGCGGGCCCGGGCGGCCACGGGCTCAACGTCACGGTGCACGTGGGCGAGAAGGGCGTGGCCTGGCGGCGGCTCCGTGTGAAGGGCACGCCGGGACACGGCTCGATGCCCTACCGGGCGGACAACGCGCTGGTCAAGGCCGCGCAGGTGGTGAGCCGCCTGGCCGACTACCGGCCGTCGCCCTACATGGACGAGCTCTGGCGCGGCTTCGTGGGCACGCTCAACCTCGACCCGGCGGTGAAGGAGGCCCTGGTCGACCCGGATCGCCTCGACGAGGCGATCGCCGGCCTCGACCCCGGCATGGCGAAGTACGCGTGGTCGGCCACCCACACCACCTTCTCGCCCAACGTGTGCGGCGGCGGCGTGAAGACCAACGTGATCCCGGACGTGGTCAACGTCGAGGTCGACATCCGCACCGTGCCCGGGGACACCGAGGACGAGGTGCGGCGCCACCTCGACAAGGCGGTGGGCGGCGACCTGATGGACGACATCGAGATCGAGAAGCTCTTCTCCAAGCCCGCGTCGGCCTCGCCCATCGGGACGCCGCTCTGGGACGTGCTCGGCCGCGTCGTCGACTCGCACTACCCGGGGGCGCGCCTCATGCCCCGCATGATCGTCGGCTTCACCGACGCGCCCTACTTCCGCGAGAAGGGCGCGATCGCCTACGGCTTCGGCCTGTTCTCCCGGGCCCTGACCGCGGAGGCCATGTCGAGCCGGTTCCACGGCAACGACGAGCGCGTCGACGTGGAGTCGCTGGCGCTGACCACGCAGGCCTGGCTCGAGGTGTGCGAGCAGTTCCTCGGATAGGCCGCGGCCGGGCCCGCTCCCTGTGATCCCGCTCACCGGCTACACCGATCGCCTCTCCGCCGCCGCCGGTGAGCGCATCGCGTTCAAGGTCTCGAGCGCCGCGGCCGGGCCCTATCGCGCGAGCCTCGCCCGGGTCGTGCACGCCGACCCGAACCCGGCCGGACCCGGCGTGAAGATGGTGGACCTGGCGTCCCGCTTCGCGATCGAGCGCCCCTCGCGGATCCAGCCGCTCGCCCTGGGCTCGTACGCGCGCGTCGACGCCGCGGCGGCGCTGCCTATCACCGGCCCCCTCACCGTGGTCGCGCTGATCTGGCCGACGCTCGCGGCGCCGGGCGAGCAGTGCGTGATCTCCCGCTGGGACGAGGGCGCCGGCGCGGGATGGGCGCTCTCGGTTGGCCCCGCCGGGGTGACCGCGCGCGTCGGCGTGGCCGGCGCGGCGCCGCTCACCCTTTCGAGCGGCCGGCCCGTCACGCTGCGCGCGTGGCAGCGGATCTGGATGGTGATCGACCCCGCGGCCGCGGTGCTGCGGGTCGGCCAGGTCCCGCTGGCCGGGGGAAGCCCGCTCGAGACCCAGGCGCCGCTGCCGACCGCGGCCCGGCCCGGCGCGCCCGCAGCGATCCTGCTTGGCGCCCGGCTGGCCGCGGAGGCGTGCGAGCACTGGAACGGCAAGCTCGAGGACCCGCTCCTGCTCGCGGCCGCGGCGGCGGCACCCGAGTCGATCGCGCTCGATCCCCTGCTCCCGCCCACCGGGCTCCTCGCGGGCTGGGACTTCTCCCGCGGCATCGACGGCCTCGACGTCGTCGACGTGGGGCCGCACCGCCTCGGCGGGCGGCTGGTGAACCTGCCCACCCGCGCGGTCACCGGCGCGCGCTGGACCGGCAACGAGATGTCCTGGCGGCACGCCCCGCGCGAGTACGCGGCCATCCACTTCCACGACGACGATCTTCACGACGCGGGATGGGCCACCGACTTCGACTTCACGGTGCCGGCCGACCTGCCGAGCGGCGCCTACGTCATGCGCCTGGCCGCCGAGGGCCACGCCGACGAGCTACCCTTCTATGTGCGGCCGCCCCGCGGCCGGCCCGGGGCGGACGTGCTCTTCATCGCCTCGACCTACACCTACCAGGCCTACGCCAATCACGCGCGGAGCTCGACCGACGCGGCCTATCGCGCGCGGGTCGCCGCGTGGGACGCCTACCCGCACAATCCGGACGACCATCCGGGCTACGGCCGGTCGACCTACAACCGCCACCGCGACGGCAGCGGCATCTGCTACTCCTCGCGCCTGCGCCCGGTGCTGACCTGGAGGCCGCGCTACCTCACCTTCCTCGACGCGCGCGGCTCCGGCATGCGCCACTACCCGGCCGACACGCACCTGCTCGACTGGCTCGAGGCCCAGGGCATCGCGTACGACGTGGTCACCGACGAGGACGTCGAGGCCGAGGGCGCGGCCCTCCTCGCCCCGTACGCCACCGTGCTCACCGGCTCGCACCCCGAGTACCACACCGCGCGCACCCTCGACGCCCACGCGGGCTATCTGGCCGGCGGCGGGCGCCTCGTCTACCTGGGCGGCAACGGCTTCTACTGGCGCATCGCGACCAGCCCCGCGGTGCCCGGCGTGATCGAGGTGCGCCGCGCCGAGGGCGGGATCCGCGCGTGGGAGGCTCAGCCCGGCGAGTACTACCACGCGCTCGACGGCCAGTACGGCGGGCTCTGGCGGCGCAACGGACGGCCGCCGCAGCGTCTGGTGACGGTCGGCTTCTCGGGTCAGGGCCTCTTCGAGGGCTCGCACTACCGACGCCAGGCCGGCGCCGACGACCCGCGCGCGGCCTTCATCATGGAGGGCGTCAAGGACGCGGTCATCGGCGACTTCGGCCTCTCGGGCGGCGGGGCCGCCGGCTTCGAGCTGGACCGCGCGGACGCGGCGCTGGGGACGCCGCCCGGCGCGGTGGTGGTGGCCTCCTCCGAGGGCCACGGGCCGAGCTACGTGGTGGTGCCGGAGGAGCTGCTCTCGCACCTGGCGACGGTGAGCGGCGAGAAGCCGGCCCGGCTGCTGCGCGCGGACATGACCTACGCCGAGCTGCCGGGCGGCGGCGCGGTCTTCGCGGTGGGGTCCATCACCTTCTGCGGGAGCCTGTCGCACAACCGCTACGACAACAACGTCTCGCGCATCCTGCGCAACGTCCTCGACCGCTTCCGCGTCCGGGGCGCCTGATGCTCGACGTCCCCCGGCTGCGCGCCGACACCCCGGGCGTCACCCGCGTGCTGCACTTCAACAACGCCGGCTCGGCCCTGCCGCCGCGGCCGGTGCTCGAGGCGGTGACCGGCCACCTGGAGCGCGAGGCCGCCATCGGCGGCTACGAGGCCGCCGCGGAGGCCGCGGATCGCGTGGCCGACTTCTATCCCGCGATCGCCTCCCTGATCGACGCCCATCCCGACGAGATCGCCTTCGTGGAGAACGCCACCCGGGCGTGGGACATGGCCTTCTACGCGATGCCGTTCCGGGCCGGCGACCGGGTGGTGACCGCCCGCGCCGAGTACGCGTCGAACTACCTCGCGTTCCTCCAGCTCCGGAAGCGGGTCGGCATCGAGATCGACGTGGTCGACGACGACGCCTCCGGGCAGCTCGACCTGGCCGGCCTCGAGCGCGCGATCGGGCCGCGGACCCGGCTCATCGCGATCACCCACGTTCCGACCCAGGGCGGACTCGTGAATCCGGCCGCCGAGGTGGGGCGCATCGCGGCCCGGCACGGGGTGCTCTACCTGCTCGACGCCTGCCAGTCGGTGGGCCAGCTCGCGGTCGACGTGGGCCGTATCGGCTGCCACATGCTCTCGGCCACCGGGCGCAAGTATCTCCGCGGCCCCCGCGGCACCGGCTTCCTGTACGTCCGGCGCGACACCATCGCCGCCCTCGAGCCGCCCTTCATCGATCTCGAGGCCGCGGAGTGGATCGACGCCGACACCTACACCCTGCGCGCCGACGCGCGCCGCTTCGAGAACTGGGAGCGGTTCGTGGCCGGACAGATCGGGCTCGGGGTCGCGGCCCGCTACGCGCAGGCCCTCGGCCTCGACCTGATCGAGGAGCGGGTCAAGGCGCTCGCGGCCTTGCTCCGCGGCGAGCTCGCGAAGCGGCCGGGCATCACGGTGCACGACCAGGGAGCCGAGCGGTGCGGCATCGTGACCTTTCTCCGGGCCGGCGAGGCGCCCGCCGCGACGCGCGAGCGGCTCCGGGCGCTCGACATCAACGTCACCCACACCCGGGCGTCGTCCTCACGCCTGGATC
Source organism: uncultured Candidatus Rokubacteria bacterium (assembly GCA_963841755.1). Taxonomy (GTDB): domain Bacteria; phylum Methylomirabilota; class Methylomirabilia; order Rokubacteriales; family CSP1-6; genus CAMLFJ01. The sequence goes on along the minus strand of CAWJDX010000011.1, from coordinate 42,885 downwards.
TGCCCGCGCGCGGGCTCGACGCCCTCGTGCGCGCGAGCGTCCACTACTACAACGACGAGGCCGAGGTCGAGCGCTTCCTGCGCGCGGTGGCGGGATGAGGCTCCGAGCCGGCTGGAGATCGCCATGACGACGACGGTGGAGACAGCGCTCGGCTCGATCGCCACCTCCGAGCTCGGGGCCACGCTGATGCACGAGCACATCGTGACCCGCTCGCCCGGGGTGCAGGAGAACTGGCCGCACCTGTGGGACCGCGCGGGCATCCTCGCGCTCGCCGAGAAGAAGATGGCCGACCTCCACGCCCGGGGCATCCGGGCGATCGTGGACCTGACCACCGTCGACCTCGGGCGCGATCTCGACCTCATCGTGCAGGTGGCCAAGCGCTCGCGCGTCCACGTCATCGTGGCCACCGGGGTCTGGTGGATGCCGCAGCGCTACTTCAGCGGCCACGGCGTCGACGAGGTGGCCGCGCTCTTCGTCCGCGATATCCAGCAGGGAATCGGCGCCACCGGGGTCAAGGCCGCCATCATCAAGTGCGCCACCGACACCGCCGGCGTGACGCCGGTCATCGAGAACATCCTGCGCGCCTCCGCGCGGGCCCAGAAGGCGACCGGGGTGCCGATCTCGACCCACACCTGGGCCGCGGGACGGACCGGGGAGGCCCAGCAGGCGATCTTCGCCCAGGAGGGCGTCGACCTCCGCCGCGTCATCATCGGCCACAGCGGCGACAGCGACGACCTCGGCTACCTGCGCGGCCTCATGGAGCGCGGGAGCACCATCGGGATGGACCGCTTCGGACTCGAGCACTTCCTGCCCACCGCCAAGCGGGTCGAGGTCATCGCCCGGCTCTGCGCCGAGGGCTACGCGCCCCGCATGGTCCTCTCGCACGACGCCAACTGCTGGAGCGACATGCTCTCCGAGGACGACAAGCGCCGCACCCGCCCGCAGTGGAACTACAACCACATCCCGGACGACATCCTGCCCGCCCTGCGCAAGGCGGGGGTCTCCGACGACCAGATCGACCAGATGCTGGTCCGCAATCCCCGGGCGATCTTCGAGGCCCGCAACGGGGCGGCCGCGTGACGCCGGTCGTCCTGGGCGCCGGCGCGTATCGCTACGAGGTCCACGACGCGTGGGCCAAGCTGCCGCCGGGCCGCGAGTTCAACGCCGACGTGGCCGCGGTCGGCGTCGACGCGCAGGATCGCGTCTACGCGTTCAACCGGGGCCGGCATCCGATGGTGGTCCTCGATCGCGACGGCACCTTCCTGCGCTCCTGGGGCGAGGGCGTGTTCCACCGTCCCCACGGCGTCCACGTGGCGCCCGACGACACCCTCTGGCTCACCGACGACGGCGACCACACCGTCCGGCACTGCACGCTCGACGGCAAGGTCCTGCTCACCCTCGGCATCCCGGGCAGCCCGAAGCCCTACATGAGCGGCGAGCCGTTCCACCGCTGCACCCACACCGCGCTCTCGCCGCGGGGCGACCTCTACGTCTCCGACGGCTACGGCAACGCGCGCGTGCACAAGTACGATCCGAGCGGCCGGCTGCTCCTCTCGTGGGGCGAGCCGGGCACCGACCCGGGCCAGTTCAACATCCCGCACAACATCTGCTGCGACGCCGACGGCTGGGTCTACGTGGCCGACCGCGAGAACCACCGCATCCAGGTCTTCGACGGCGACGGGCGCTTCGAGACCCAGTGGCACGACATGCACCGGCCGTCGGGGCTGCACCTCGAGCGCGGCGGCGAGGGGCGCTTCTACGTGGGCGAGATCGGCGGGGCGCTGCCGGTCAACTACGACGTGCCCAACATCGGGCCGCGCATCGCCATCTACAGCCATCGCGGCGAGCGGCTGGCCCGCCTGGGCGACCGGCTCGCCGGCCTCGAGCCCGGCCAGTTCGTCTCCCCGCACGGCCTCGCGGTCGACTCCCGCGGCGACATCTACGTGGGCGAGGTATCATTCACCAACTGGGGCAATCGCTACAAGGGTCAGCCCCATCCACCCGGGCTGCGCAGCCTGCAGAAGCTCGTGAAGGCGCGCTGAGGAGCCACGATGACCGAGCCGGTGACGGTGACGATCTTCTCCGACTACGTCTGACCCTGGTGCTATCTCAGTACCGTGCGTATTGAGAAGCTCCGGACCGAGCACGGGGTCAAGATCCAGTGGGTGCACTTCCCGCTGCACCCCGAGACCCCTCCCGAGGGCCAGTCGCTCGAGGACCTGTTCCGCGGGCGCAACGTGGACCGCAAGGCGATGCACGCCCAGATGAAGGCGCGCATGGACGCCGAGGGCCTTCCCTACGGCGAGCGCACCATGACCTACAACAGCCGGCTGGCCCAGGAGCTGGGCAAGTGGGCGGACACCCAGCCGGGCGGCGAGGCCATCCACGACGCGCTCTTCCGCGCCTACTTCGTCGACGCCCGCGACATCTCCCGGCCCGAGGTGCTCCTCGAGATCGTCGCCCAGGTCGGCCTGCCGGTGGACGCGGCCCGCGAGGTGATCGAGAAGCGCACGTTCAAGGCCGCGGTGGACGAGGACTGGAAGCTCTCGCGCCAGGTCGGGGTCACCGGGGTGCCGACCTTCGTGGCCGGCCGCTACGGCGTGGTGGGGGCGCAGCCCTACGAGGCGCTCGAGGCGCTGGTGCGGAAGGCGGGGCCGGAAGGCGACGCCGAGGAGTAGCCGACCCCATGCTCCCCGCGCCCGGCTTCCATCACCTGCACCTGAACTCGGTCGATCCCGACGCCGCGATCGACTTCTACGTCCGGCGATTCCCCACCAGCGTGAAGACGCGCTGGGGAGGGCGCCCCGCGCTCGGCGCTCCGAACGACGTCCTGGTGCTGTTCGATCGGGTCGCCGCGCCGCCGCCCACGTCTCCGCAGACCGCGATCTGGCACTTCGGCTGGCACGTCCCCGACACGCGCCGGACCCTCGAGACCTTTCGGGACCAGGCGAGCCGGGGCCAGGCGGACGTCGAGCTGCTGCCGCTCTACACCGGCGACGGCGCGGGCGCGGTGCTGGTGAGCAGCGACACGTGGCCGGGCACCGGCGGGGCGCTCGGGCTCACGCAGGCGCAGATCGCGGAGGCCAAGGCGACCGGGGTCCAGCCGACTCGCACCGGCGGCTTCGGCTACCTGCGGGGACCGGACGACGCCCTCGTGGAGTACGCGGGCAACCATCCGGCGGAGCGGTTCAACCACGTGCACCTCTACCACGAGGATCCGTTCTGCGCCCAGCTCTGGTACCAGCGCCACCTCCACGCGGCGGTGGTCGCGGGACGCACGCCCCGCCCGGCGGTGACCGAGGCCGATTGCCGGGTGCCGCGCGGGGCCGACCGCACCTTCCCGGCGCTCGATCGCGGCGGGATGTTCCGCACGCCGTCGGCCGCGGTCGCCTTCGGCGACGTGACGCTCCCCTCCTACATGCGGCAGGGCGATCGGCCGCTCGTGGGCACCCGCGGGCAGCTGTACGATCACATCGGCCTCGGCGTCCGCGACCTGGACGCCTGGATCGCCAAGCTGCGGGGCGAGGGCGTGACCTTCCTCGAGGAGGTCTACGCGCTCGGCGACACCCGCGCGGTCATGATCGAGGGGCCGAGCCGCGAGGCCCTCGAGCTGGTCGAGATCGGGTAGGCCGGCCTGATGACCGCCGGCAGCACCGCGCCCCGTCGGCTTCATCGGCCTGGGGCAGATGGGCTTCGGCATGGCCCGGAACCTCCTCAAGGCCGGCCACGACGTGCTCGCCTACGACGTGGCCCCCGAGCCCCTCGCCCGCTTCACCGCGGCGGGCGGCCGGGCCGCGCGCGATCCGGCCCAGATCGGCGCCGAGTGCGCGAGCGTGATGGTGATGGTGGTCGACGGCCGCCAGGTCGACGCGGTCCTCGGCGGCGGGGACGGACTCCTCGGCACGATGACCTCCGGCACCATCATGGTGTGCAGCACCATCGCGCTCTCCGAGCTGCTGCCGATCGCCGAGCGGGCCCGCGCGCGCGGCGTGACGGTGGTCGACTGCCCGGTCAGCGGCGGAGTGAGCGGCGCCGACGCGGGCACCTTGACCCTGCTCTGCGGCGGCGACGCCGCGGCGATCGAGGCCGAGCGCCCGCTCCTGGAGGCGGTCGGCGCCAACGTCTTCCACATGGGCCCGCTCGGCGCCGGGCTCGTCGGCAAGGTCGCCAACAACCTCATCATCGGGGTCGGGCGCCTGGCGATCGGCGAGGCCTTCGCGATGGCGAAGCAGGCCGGCGTGCCGCTCGACCGCCTCTACCACACGCTGCGCACCTGCACCGCCGACAGCTGGATCCTCCGCTCTCTCGAGGGCGCCATCCTGCGCGGCGAGTATCCGCCCGGCACCTTCCTCGGGCTCAAGGACCTGACCGCGGCCGTCGAGAGCGGACGCTCCGTGCACCAGGCGATGCCGGTCACCTCGCTGGCCCGCGAGCTCTACCAGCTGATCGACGCCAAGCTGGGCGGCCTCCACGGGTCGAACGAGGTGCTGCGCTTTTATCTCGATCCGTAGGGCTCGATCCGTGAGCGCGTGGGGCCGACCCCGAGGAGCCCGTCCATGACCGACGCCGCGAAGACCGCGTACCGCACGCTCCGTCTCGAGCAGGAAGGTCCGATCGACTGGCTCACCCTCCACCGACCCGAGCAGCTCAACGCCCTCGACGGCCCGATGTGCGACGAGCTGCAGGACTACTTCGGCGCGCTCGTGGGGCGGCCCCGGACGCGGGTCGTGATCCTGCGCGGCGCGGGCCGCGCCTTCTGCGCCGGCTTCGACCTGATGGCGGCGCAGGAGGTCACCGCGGGGCCGGTGCGCGGGATGCGGGCGCAGCGCCACGTGAGCGAGATCATCCGCCGGATGCGGCGCTGCCCGCAGCCGATCGTGGCGTGCGTGCACGGCGCCGCCGCGGGCGGCGGCTTCGCGCTGGCCCTCGCCGCGGACGTGCGGGTGGCCGCGCCCTCCGCCCGCATGAACGTGGCGATGGCGCTGGTGGGCCTGACCGGCTGCGACATCGGGATCAGCTACTTCCTGCCCCGCGCGGTGGGCGCCTCGGTGGCGTCCGAGCTCATGCTGACCGGCCGCTTCATCGACGCCGACCGCGCGCTCCGGACCGGGCTGGTCTCCGAGGTGGTGCCCGAGGAAGCGCTGGCCGACACCGCGCGGCGCTTCGCGGCCGACATGCTGCGGCTCTCGCCGCTCGGGCTCGCGCTCACCAAGGAAGGGCTGGGTGTCGCGATGGGAGCGGGCAGCCTCGAGACGGCGATGGCCTTCGAGGACCGCGGGCAGATCCTCTGCGCCTCCGCCGGCTACTTCGACGAAGGCATCGCCGCGTTCCGCGAGCGCCGGCCACCGGTGTACCCGGAGACCTAGCCCTCAGGCGGCCCCGATCCCCGGCAGCTTCGACAGCGCCTGGTACGCGCGGCGGGCGCGCTCCACCGCGGGCAGCTCCGCGGTCGCCCGGCACGGCGCCTCGATGGCGAGCGGGATGCCGTCCGGGAGGGCCGCCACCAGCTCGGCGAGCGGCAGCGCCCCCTCGCCCGGCAGGAGCCGGCCGGTCCGCGCCTCGCGGATGAGCGCGGGGGTGTCGGTCCGGCCCGGCATGTCGGCGGACGCGTCGCAGATCTGCGCGTAGCGGAGTAGCGCCGGATCCACCTGCGCGATGTGGGCCGGGAGACCGCCCGATCGGCTGAAGTGGAGCGCGTCGATGAGCACCGACGCGTTCGCTCGCCCGGAGCGGGCCACCATCTGCGCGGCGTGGGCCAGGGTGCGCACCCCGGTGTAGACCGCGAACTCGAGGCAGACCTGGAGCCCGTACTGGGCCGCGCGGTCGCAGAGGTCGCCGAAGCGATCGAGGGTGCGGGCCTCGTCGGGCTCCGCGCTCATCACCAGCACGTTCTTCGCGCCGAGCCGCGCCGAGACCTCGAGGAAGCCCTCCGGCACGCCCACCGGCCGGTCGGGCTCGAAGCGCAGGAACTCGGTGTCGAGTACCGAGACCCCGGTGGCGGCCAGCCGCGCGAGCGTGTCGCGCAGGATCGGCCCGTCGCGCAGGATGTCGTAGGGCGGCATGCCGACGCTCGGGGTGGCGGTGAGGCGGATGCCGACGGTGCGGAAGCCGGCGGCCGCCGCCACCTCCACCAGCTGAGGCGGCGTCGTGTCCAGCACCGTGAGGTGCGCGAGCGAGACGGGATGCGTGGCCATGGCGGAGATGCTACCGCACCTCGTCATGGGGCGGCTCCGGCATCGCGCCCCCGCGCGGCAAACCCAGCGCCACCAGAATGCCGAGCGCGTTGCTGCCGCCCGCGATGAGCACCGCGGTCCCGTACCCGTGGGTCAGGTCGAAGAGCCGCCCCGCGACGATCGGCAGCACGATGGCGGCGGCGCTCCATGCGATGTAGACCCGGCTCGCCATTCGCCCGTAGAGAGCGCGCCGCCAGTACACCGCGACCGCGGCGGCGGTCAGGCCCGAGACCAGGCCGTAGCCGAGCCCCACCAGGGCCAGGGCGCCAACCGCGACCCACGGGCCGGGCCAGAGCGTCAGCACAACGTGGCCCACGAGGGCGATCGCATTGGCGCCCGCCGCCACCGTCGGGATGGCGAGCCAGTCCACCATCCAGCCCCCGCCCAGACGCGCGCCCGCGATGACCGCGGTGAGGAACGTCGTCCCGTACACCGCGAGCGGGGCCGCGCCGCCGTAGGCGGTGATGATGCCCGCGGCCTGGCTCAGCACCATGAGCCCCGCGGAGGCGGCCAGGAAGAAGACCAGCGAGAGTCGCCAGAACACCGGCCGGCGCCGCTCCTCGGCGCCGATCGCGACCCCGCCGCGGGCACCCGCGAGCGAGATGCCGGCGCGCGCGGTCAGCCACGCGCTCGCGAGGCCGGTGGCCACGAAGGTGGCGGCGAACCCGCCGAGGCTGGCGCGGACCCCGAACGCGCGGATGGTCCAGCCGAAAGTCGGCGCCGCGATCATCGCCCCCGCAGGCAGGAGGCTCACGATGTAGCCGTTCACCAGGCCCTGGCGGCTCGTCACCGCCAGGTTCACCATTTGCTGCGTCAGGATGTACGCGGCGCCGCCGCCGAGCCCGAAGAACACCCCGTAGCCGATCGCGAGCTGGATCAACCCGCCCGCGGTGGCGGCCAGGGCCATCCCGAGCGCGTTCGAGGCCGCGCAGGCCAGCACCAGCGTCGGCGCCGAGCCGATCCGGTAGAGCGCGGGCGCCAGCATCATGCCGACCCCGAAGAAGGCGGCGGCCACGGCGAAGACGAGGGCCAGGTCCGCGCGGCTCAATCCGAGCAGGCTCTCGAGCGGGCGCAAGAAGACGCTGAACGCGTAGAGCGCGCCGACCGGCAAGTTGAGCGCCGTCGCCGCCGCGAGCGCGCGCCATGGGCTCGGCCGGTCGTGGGGATCGGTCACGGCGGAGGAGCGCGCGCTCAGCTCTCCGGGGCCAGCTCGCGGATCATCCCGAGCAGCTCGCGCGGGCTGTAGGGCTTGGCCAGGTACGCGGCGGCCCCCGCCTCCTTCGCCTTCTGCTCGTCGCCCGCGAGCGCGAACGAGGTGATGACGATGATCGGGATGCTCCGGGTCTCCGGGGCGGCGGCGAGCTGGCGGGTGGCCTCGAGCCCGGACAGCTTCGGCAGCTGGATGTCCATGATGACCAGATCCGGGCGGGCCTCCCGCGCGGTGGCCACCCCGGCCTCGCCGTCCATGGCCTCGATCAGGCGATACGTGGTGCGGGCGAGCAGGTGCCGCACGATCTTGCGGTTGAACTCGTTGTCCTCGACGTAGAGGATCGTCTTCACGCGGACGCCTCCGCGGCCACGCGCACCGGGATCTCGACGAAGAAGGTGGAGCCCTTGCCCGGCTCGCTCTCCACCCAGATCCGCCCCCGGTGCAGCTCGACCAGCTTCTTGGTGATGGAGAGACCGAGCCCGGTCCCGCCGAAGTCCCGGCTGACCGTCACGTCCGCCTGCCGGAACTCCTCGAAGATGGCCGTGGCCTGCTCGGGCGCGATGCCGATCCCGGTATCCGAGACCGCGAAGACCACGTTCTCCCCCACGACGTCCACCCGGATCTCGACGCGACCTTCCCGGGTGAACTTGAGCGCGTTGCCGGCCAGGTTCATCAGGCACTGGGTGATCCGCTTCGCGTCGCCCACGCAGACCGGCGCGTCCGGCGGCACCGCGGTGACGAGGTCGAGTCCCTTGGTCACCGCCAGCGCCCGGAGGGAGAGCTTCACGGTGCTCACCACGTCCTCGACCAGATACTCGCCGAGGGCCAGCTCCATGTGCCCGGCCTCGATCTTCGAGAGGTCGAGCACGTTGTTGATCAGGCCCAGGAGCTGCTTGCCGCAGGTGTGGATGTCGGTCACCGGCTCCTGGATCTCGGCCGGGATCTCCCCGTACAGGCCGTCCCGGATCATCTCGGTGAAGCCGAGGATGGCGTTCATGGGGGTGCGTAGCTCGTGGCTCATGCTCGCGAGGAAGTCGGACTTGGCCCGGCTGGCCTGCTCGAGCTCCGCGTTGAGCACGCGGAGCTGCTGGGCCGCGCGCTGCTGGTCGTCGTAGAGCCGGTGCAGCTCGCCGCTCATGTGGTTGATCCGGGCGGCCAGCTCGCCGAACTCGTCGCGATTCGGCACCTCGATGCTGCGGCCGAACTCGCCGGTGGCCACCCGGCCGAGGAACTCGTCGGCGGCCCTCACCGGGAGGATGAAGGACCACGAGATGACGAAGCCGAGGCCCAGGGCCAGGACGACCGACGCGACCGCGAAGCCGCCGGTGAGGAGCAGGGCGCGGCGATACGTCGCCTCCACGCCCTCCCGCAGCTGTCCCATTCCCGCCTCCTCGGTCCGGACCGCCCGGGTGACGAGGGTCGCGATCTCGCGGTAGAGCGGGTAGCCCTCGTTCAGGTGAAACTCCATCGCCTCGTCACCCTTGCCGTCCCGGATGAGCGAGGCGATGCGGGCGACGCCGGCCATGACCCGGTCCTGCGCCTCCCGGATGCGGTGGATCGTCTCCCGCTGGGCGGGCGGGGCCCCCAGCTCCAGGCGGTTGAACGTGTCCTGGAAGCGGTTGTTCTCGCGGAACATGCTCTCGATCGTGGCGTCGTCCTTCAGGAGCAGCGCGTTCCGGGTGAAGTTCATCTGCAGTCCGAGCGCGTGCTCGATCTGCCGGGAGGCGTCGACCCGCTCCCGCGCCTGATCCAGGAGCCGGCTCTGGCGGGCCACGCTCGCGATCGACTGGAGGCTCATGGCGCCCATCGCGATCAGGAGCACCGCGATCAGGAGGAACGCGCCGAGGAGCTTGCCGTGCACCGAGGCCCGGATGCGCGCGACCCGGCGCACCAGCGCCCCCAGGGGCGAATAGGTGAGGAGGAGACGCGCGATCCCCTCCCCCTGCCCCGGCGTGGGCGCCGGGGCCGGATCGCTGGACACGGCGCGACTCTCGATATGGTGTGGGGACATGCGACGTGCTCCTGCGACGCGGCGGATGCTATCAGGGTGGCATCCGTGGGTCAATGCGAGGCGGTCCGCGCCCTTCCTTGACAGGGCGGGCGTCCCCGCCCGATAATCACCGCGCACTCACCCCGATCACGTCGTTCCGGGCGCTTGCCGCCCGCACGCTCCCAACGAAGGGAACACGCATGACAGGCGACGCCGACGCGGGAGCCCAGGCGACCACCGATCGGCGCGCGCTCCTGAAGGCCACCGCGGTCGCGGCCGGAGCCGCCGCCCTCGCATTCCCCGCGGTCATCCGGGCGCAGACCCCGGTCAAGTGGCGCATCCAGACCGCCTGGGACGCGGGCACCGCGGGCTACACCGCGTTCCAGAAGTTCTGCGCGAGCGTGAAGGAGATCTCCGAGGGCAAGCTCCTGTTCCAGCCCTTCCCGGCGGGCTCGATCGTCGGCACCTTCGAGATGTTCGACGCGGTGAAGAGCGGCGTCTTCGACGCCATGCACGTCTTCACCACCTACTGGGCCGGGAAGATGCCGATCGCCGCGTTCCTCTCCTCGTATCCGCTGGGCCTCGACCGGCCGGACCAGTGGGAGACGTGGTTCTACGAGCTGGGCGGGCTCCAGATCGCCCGCAAGGCGTACCGGGCCAACAACATGTTCTACGTGGGCCCGATCCAGCACGACCTGAACCTGATCCACTCCAAGGTCCCGATCCGGTCCTTCGAGGAGTTCAAGGGCAAGAAGATCCGGTATCCGGGCGGCATGATCGCGGAGGTGTTCTCGTACGCGGGCGTCTCGACCACGATCCTGCCCGGCGCGGAGGTCTACCAGGCCCTGGAGAAAGGCGTCATCGACGCGGCCGACTTCGTCGGGCCGGCGGTGAACTACAACCTGGGCTTCGCCGAGGTCGCCAAGTACATCATCATGGGACCGCCCTCGACCCCGTGCCTCCACCAGCCGGTGGACATCATGGACCTCACCGTCAACATGGCGAAGTGGACCGCCCTGCCCAAGCACCTCCAGGAGATGGTGATCGCGGTGACCCGGCAGCACTCCTGGGATCAGTACGCCTACATCCAGAAGGAGAACATCGCGGCCTGGGAGAAGTACAAGACCAAGGGCGTCCAGATCATCCGGCTTTCGGAGGACGACGTTCAGAAGTTCCGGCGCTTCGCGATCCCGATGTGGTTCAAGTGGGCCAAGAAGGACCCCCTCGCCCGGGAGGCCTTCGCGTCCCAGCTCGCGTTCATGAAGACGATCAGCGTCGGCTACATCCCCGACTCGATGCTGGTCGACATCGACGGAAAGACCAAGCTCACGCTCTGAGCCTCGCGCCCGACCCATGACCCCCGACCTCCACGACCTGTCGATCGCCGCGCTGTCGAAGCTGATCGCGGAGCGCAGTCTCTCGCCGGTCGAGCTGGTGGACGCGCTGATCCAGCGCGTGGAGCAACACGACGCCCAGACCCGCGCCTTCATCACGCGCACGTTCGACCTCGCCCGGCGGCAGGCCCGACAGGCCGAGGCCGAGATCTCGGCGGGCCGGTCGCGAGGCGCGCTCCACGGCGTCCCGTTCGGGCTCAAGGACATCTACGACACCGCGGGCATCCTCACCTCGGCCCACTCGCGCATCTTCCTCGACCGGATCCCGTCCGAGGACGCGACCACGACCGCCAGGCTCTACGAGGCCGGCGCGGTCCTGCTCGGCAAGCTCGCCACCCACGAGATGGCCCACGCGGGGCCGTCGTTCGACCTGCCGTGGCCCCCCGCGCGCAACCCGTGGAACCTGGCGCACTTCACCGGCGGCTCCTCCACCGGCTCGGGCGCCGCGGTGGCCGCCGGAATGGTCCCGGTGGCCCTCGGCTCGGACACCGGTGGCTCGATCCGCGGCCCGGCCTCCCACTGCGGCGTGGTCGGGCTCATGCCGACGTTCGGGCTGGTGAGCCGCGCCGGCGTCATCACCAACTCCTACACCTTCGACCACTGCGGTCCCCTGACCCGCACCGTGGAGGACGCCGCGCTCGTGCTCCAGGCGCTGGCCGGCCACGACCCGAAGGACGCGGGCAGCCTCCATCGCCCGATCCCCCGCTACGTCGACGCGCTCGGCCCGGACCTGCGGGGCTTCCGGATCGGGGTGCTGCGCCACCACTGGGAGGACGACATCCCGGCGTCCGAGGACGTGCGGAAGGCCATGGACGCCTCGCTCGACGTGCTGCGCCGCCTTGGTGCTCAGCTCGAGGAGTGCCGCGTGCGGCCGCTCGGCGCCTACTACGACGTCAAGATCATCATCGCGGAGACCGAGATCTTCAGCGTGCACCAGCGGGAGCTGATCGCGCGGCCGGGCGAGTTCGGCGCCGACTTCCGCTCGCGCGCGCTGCCCGCGGTGCTCTTCACCGCCAACGACTACGTCCAGGCCACCCGCGAGCACCGGCGGATGATGCTCGAGATGGAGCCGCTCTACGGTCGCTTCGACGCCTTCGTCACCTGCGGCCTCGGCGAGGCGCCCCGGCTGGCCGACTATCGCAGCGTGTCGTTCTGGCAGAAGCCGAGCCTGCTCACCGCCTGGAACGTCACCGGCCAGCCGGTCCTCTCGCTGCCGAACGGCTTCGGCCGGAACGGGCTGCCGCTCGGCCTGCAGATCCTCGGGCGGCCGTTCGACGAGCCGACCATTCTCCGCGTCGGGCACGCCTACGAGCGGGCCACCGAGTGGCACCGGCGCCGGCCCGCGCTCGTGCCGGGAGCCGAGGCGCCCGCGGTCACGCCCCCGCCCGTGCTCTCGGTCCCGGCGGATCAGGCCGACGCCCGCACGCGCGATCTCTGCGCCCAGGCCGCGCGCCGCGCCGGCCTCAAGCTCGACGACCTGATGCTCGCCCAGCTTGCAGAAGGCGCCCCCTACGCGCTCGCGATGACCGAGCGCCTGCGTCGCGACCACGGGCTCGGGCACGAGCCCGCGAACGTCTTCACCTTCCCGCCCACCCGCCTCTCCGACTAGTAGAGCGCCGCGTGCTGCCGGAGCTACAGGAGCGTGACGCCACCGGTGACGTCGCGGTCATCTACGCCGAGATCCGACGGCTCTGGGCCGTCCCGTACGTCTCCTCGCTGCAGCGCCACCTCGCCACGCGTCCGGGCTGGCTCGAGTGGACCTGGGCCTCCCTGGCCCCGGCCTTCACGAGCGGGCAGGCCCAGGCCGCGGCCCGGCACGCGGTGGAGGGCCTCGAGGTGCCGCGGCTCGCGCCGGTGTCGCGGGACGCCCTGCGCGTCTGGGGCGTCGACGCCGACGGGGAGGCGGCGATCCGGGCGACCTGCGCGAGCTTCGTCCGCGTGAGCCCGATCAACCTGATGCTCTCCGGGCTCCTGCGCGGCCTTCTGCGCGGGGAGCGCCCGTCGGGCGCGGCCGGCGCCGAGACCGCGCTCGCCACACCCGCGCCGCTCGGACCGCTGCCCCCGCTCGTCGACCCGACCGTCCTGCCCGCGCCGCAGCAGGCAGTGCTCGCGTCGCTCGGCACCGTCGTGGGCGGCGAGCCCTTCGTGCCCGGTCTCTACCGGATGCTCGGAGCCTGGCCGGGGTACCTCGCCCACGTGGCGACCGTGATCGGTCCGCTGCGGGACGACGCCGCGACCCGATCGGCCTGCCAGCAGCTCCTGACCGACGTGGACGCGGCGATCCCGGCGGTCTTCGCGGCGCTGCCGCCGCTGCCCGCCGTCCCGCCGCGGCCGCCGGCCGACGACGTCCCTGCGGTACTGGCCGCGCTCGGCACCTATCGGAAGACGAGCCCGGAGATGGTAGTCTTCGGCCGGATGCTCGGCGACGCGCTGCCCCAGCCCTGACCGGAGAGAGGACCCCTCGATGAACATTCGACCGAACCGCGTGAAGCAGCGCCTCGCGTCAGGCCAGGTGGCCACCATCCTGGCCGGCACCAACGACCCGGACCTGATCGACCAGCTCGGGCCGCTGGGGGCCGACGGCATCTGGCTCGAGGGCGAGCACGGCGGCGTCGACTACGCCGACCTGGGGAACCTGACCCGGGCCTGCGACCTCTGGAGCGTGACCAGCGTGGTGCGGGTCATGGACAACGACTACGCGACGATCTACCGCACGCTCGACCGCGGGGCGCAGGGCATCGTGGTGCCGCACGTCAACACCCGCGCGGAGGCGCAGGCCGCGGTGGAGGCGGCCAAGTTCGCGCCGCTCGGCAAGCGCGGCATGTTCACGAGCCGCCAGGGCTTCGCGGTGACCGACTACCTCAAGACCGCCAACGATCAGAGCCTGCTGATCGTGCTGATCGAGGACATCGTGGCGGTGAACAACCTCGACGAGATTCTCAAGACCGACCACATCGACGTCTTCTTCGTCGCTCCCAACGACCTCGCGACCTCCATGGGCCACATCGGCAAGCTGGACCTGCCGGAGGTGCAGAAGACGGTGGACGGCGCGATCACCAAGATCGTCCAGTCGGGCCGCAAGGCGGGCACCCTGGTGAGCTCCGCCAACGTCGAGCGCTACACCCGGCTCGGCGTGCGGTGCATCATGACCAGCTTCTTCCCGTGGATCCAGGCCGGCGCGAAGGACCTGATGGACCGCGCCGCGACGGGGGCGAAGGGCTAGCGCCGGCTCACCTCGGGCCGGAAGCGACTCCCGGGCCGCGCGAGGCCGCCGCTCACGCCGATGGGGGTGCCGTCGGCGCGCCAGCACGCCGCGCCTTCCAGCGTGCCGTCGGCGGCGAAGGCCACCGCGTTCATCCCGCCCGCCACGCCGCCGACCGGCACCACGCGGTGGCCGCGCGCGGCGACCGCGTCCCGGACCGCGGCGGGAATGTCCTGCTCCATCTCCAGCTCCTGCCCCTGGCTCCAGATCCGCGGCGCCTCCACCGCCTCCTGCAGCGTCATGCGGTGGTCGATCAGGTTCACCACCGCCTGGAGCACGGAGGTGAAGATGCGCACCCCGCCGGGCAGGCCGAGGGCCCACGCGGGCTTGCCGTCGCGTAGCACGATGGTGGGGGCCATGCTGCTGGTCACCCGCTTGCCGGGGGCCACGGAGGCGGGCGTGCCGGGATGCGGGTCGAAGAGCGCCATGGTGTTGTTCAGCAGGATGCCGGTGCCGGGGACGGTGGCCTTCGACCCGAACAGGCTGTTGATGGTCTGGGTCATCGCGACCACGTTGCCGTCCGCGTCCGCGGTCGTGACGTGGGTGGTGTGGGCGGAGCCGGCCGCCACCCCGGCCGCCGCGCCGTACTCCCCCGCCCGATCGGAGCGGATCTGCGCCCCCCGCGCGGCGGCGTGCTCCTTCGAGATGAGCCGCTCGACCGGGATGTCCACGAAGGCGGGATCGCCGGTGCACGCGTTGCGGTCCGCGAAGCCGATCTTGAGCACCTCGGCGATCAGGTGGAAGTACTCGGCGGTGCCGAAGCCGAGCGCGCGCGGATCGAAGCCCTCGAGGATGTTCAGCATCTCGATCAGGTGGAGCCCGCCCGCGGTGGGCGGCGGGGCGCCGGTGACCTCGAAGCCGCGATAGCGCCCGCGCACCGGCTGCCGCTCGATGGTCTCGTAGCGCGCCAGGTCGTCCAGGGTGATGATCCCGCCGTCCCGGCGCATGTAGTCGGCCACCGTCGCGCCCAGGTCACCGCCGTAGAGCACGCCGGGGCCCTTCGCCGCGATCAGGCGCAGGGTGGCCGCGTATTCCGGCATCGCGATCAGATCGCCCGCCTTGATCGGCGCCCCGCCCGGCAGGAACGTCCGCGCGGTCTCGGGGAAGCGCGCCAGGTCGGGCGCGGTCTCGGTCACCGCCGCCACCAGGTACGGCGTGGCGCGGAAGCCGCGCTCGGCGTGGCGGATGGCGGGCTGCATCACGGTCTCGAGGTCGAGGCGCCCGAAGCGGGCCACCGCCTGCGACCAGGCCTTCAAGGTGCCGGGCACCCCCACCGAGAGGAGGCCGACCAGGTTGACGTCGCCCTCCGCCCGCAGATAATCCGGCCACGTGTCGGAGACCGGCCGGTACATGTCGGGGCGGGAAGCCGCGGGCGCGGTGGTGTAGTTGTCGATGACCAGGTGACGGCCGTCGGCGAGCCGCAGGTGGGTCATGCCCGCGCCGAAGATGCCGACCATCATCGGCTCCACCACCGTGAGCGCGAAGAGCGCACCGATGGCCGCGTCCACCGCGTTGCCGCCCGCCGCCAGCATCTCCGCCCCCGCCGCCGAGCCGAGCGGATGATTCGTGACCACCATGCCGCGTGACGCCGTCGCCGGTCTCTTCTCGGTCATGACGCGATCAGGCGAGCAGGCGCGGCAGCCGCTCGCGCAGGATGGCCTCGGCGTCGCGGCTGATCTGGCGCACCAGGTCGGCGGCCGGCTCGACGCGGTCGATGAGCCCGGCGGTCTGCCCGAGCATGATCGCGCCGCGGTCAGGATCGCCCGCCTTGGCGGCGTCGCGGAGCCCCGCGCTCACCGCCGCGCGGTTGCGCCGCAGCTCGTTGTCGCGGCCGATCCATTCCTCGATGAAGCGGTTGCGCCGCACCCGCACGTAGGCGCCGGGCCACACCTGCCCGTGCGCGACGTCGGGGATGTCGGTCACCAGGGTGTCGTGGCCATCGCTCTCGACGATCGCCTCCTTGAAGCCCTTGGCGATGGGCGCCTCGTCGCTGGCCAGGAAGCGCGTCCCCAGCAGCACCCCGTCGGCCCCGAGCGCGAGCGCCGCGGCGAGCCCGCGGCCGTCGGCGACCCCGCCGGCGGCCAGCACCGGAACCGGAGCCACCGCGCTGACCACCATCGGGACCAGCGGCATCGTGCCCATCACCCCGACGTGGCCGCCGCCCTCGGTGCCCTGAGCCACGATCACGTCGACCCCGGCGCGCGCGGCCGCCTTCGCCTCGGCCACCGTCGAGATCATGTGCATGAACAGCGCGCCGATCGCGTGGGCCCGTGAGACGTAGCCGGTCAGGTCCTGCTCGATGCTCGGCCACGCGGTGGAGACGATCCGGGGCCGCGCGGCCAGGAAGCCCTCGTACTGATCCGGCCGCTCCCGGAACAGGAGCAGATTGAGGCCGAAGGGCTTGCCGGTCAGCGCGCGGATGGCCGCCGCGTCGCGGGCCACCTCCGCGGGCACCTGCTGGGTCGCGCCCAGCACTCCCAGGCCGCCCGCCTCGGAGACCGCGGCCACCAGCGCGGGCGATGTGCCGGTCCCCATTCCACCCAGGACGATCGGGTGCTCGATGCCCAGCAGCTCGCAGATGCGCGTGCGCAACATGGTCGCTCCTCCGTCTCAGGCTCGCGGGCGAGGCCGGATCGGCCACGCCTCGGGCACCGCGGTGGCCAGCCACCGTGCCAGGGCCGCGTTCACGATGCGCGGCTTCTCCTGCGCCATCCAGTGTCCCGAGGGCACGACCACCTCGGTGAGGTTCCGGCAATCCCGCCGCATCGGCTCGGCCAGCCGGGAGTCGACGGTCTCGCACGTGTAGTCGTACTCGCCGTGCAGGAACAGGACCGGGAGGGTGAGCCGGCCGCCGTCCTTCGCCCGCGCCGCGTAGGCCTGGTTGCGCTCGGCGTTCATGTACCAGGAGTCCGGGCCGAAGAAGCCGTTGCGCGCGAGGCCGGCCGCGTACGTGTCGAGCTCCTCCGCGGTCACCACGTCGGCGTCCATCGGCACGTCGGGCGCCCGACCGGCGCCGCCGAACCAGCCGCCGTCCTTGCGGGTCTGCGCGGTGCGCGACGGCTTACCCTTGCCGCTCGGGCTCCCCTTCCGGAACAGGGCCTTGACCGTGTTCCGGGGATCGGCGTCGAAGGCGGCGCAGGCCTTCTCGAAGCTCTCCTCGTAGAAGAGCATGTAGTCCCACTGCCCCGCCGGGTACTGCGCCTCCGGATAGATCGTGCGGTCCACCAGCGGGATGATGTTCCTCGGGGAGAACCCCGCCGCGAGGTACGGTACGCAGAGATTCGCCACGCCCCAGCAGCGCTCCGGGTGATGACTCGCGAGGCTCCACACCACCGGGCTGCCCCAGTCGTGGCCGACCCAGACCGCCTTGTCCTGGCCGAGCCCGTCGAGCAGCTCGAGCATGTCGGCCACCGTGTGCTCGAGCGCGTAGTCCTCGTGCCGGCGGTACACGCTCGAGCGGCCGTAGCCACGCATGTCGGGGGCGACCGCGCGGAAGCCGAGGTCGGCGAAGCACGGGAGCTGGTGGCGCCAGGAGAGCGACAGCTCCGGCCAGCCGTGGACGAAGATGATCAGGGGACCGTCGGGAGCGCCCGCCTCGAGGAAGGCGCTGGTGTGCCGGTCGGTCTTCACGAGGCCGTCGGTCACCGCGGATCTCATCGGGTGCCCGCGGTCAGGCCACGCCGTCGCGCCGGAGCTGCGCGATCTCCTCGGCGCTGTACCCGGCTTCCGCCAGGATCTCGTCGGTGTGCTCGCCGAGGGTCGGCGGCTCCCGATCGATCCCGGGCCCGTCGTGCCCGAGGCGGAAGCCGGCGCCCACGAGCCGCATCGGGCCGTAGCGGGAGTCGATGGTCTGGAGCACGTCGCGGTGCTCGAGCTGCGGGTGGCCGACGATCTCGTCGACCTTCCAGATGGAGCCGCACGGCACGTCGGCCGCGGTGAGACGCGCCTCCCAGCCGCGGGGATCGCCCTCGGTCATGGCGGCCTCGATGATCTGGCGCAGGGCCGGCTCGTTGGCGGTGCGGGCCGCCCAGTCCTTGAAGCGCGGGTCGGCGAGCGCGTCGGCGCGACCGAGCGTCTTCATCAGGCTCTGGAACTGCTTCTCGGTCAGGACGGCCAGGACGATGTATCCGCCGCCGCAGCGGAACCGGCTCGCGGTCGGCTTGCGGCTCACCGAGCCGTTGCCGATCTGCTTCTGCTCGACGCCGGCCACCGTGTACTCGGACACCGGCCCCGCGATGAAGGCGAGCGCCGCGTCCAGCATCGCCACGTCCACGAGCTGGCCACGCCCGGTGTGGGTCCGCTGGTAGAGCGCGCTCGCCACCGCCAGGGCCGCGGTGATCCCGCCGATGGTGTCGCAGAGGGCGAAGCCCGCGCGGGTGGGGCCGGAGGCCGGCTCGCCGGTGATCGACATGATGCCGGACATCGCCTGGAGCTTGCCGTCGAAGGCCGCGGTGGCCTTCTCCGGCCCGGTGCGGCCGAAGCCGGAGACGCCGCAGTAGATGAGCCGCGGATTGATGGCGGACAGCGCCTCGTACCCGAGGCCCAGCCGATCCATCACCCCGCCCCGGAAATTCTCCCAGACCACGTCGGCGCCGACCACCAGGCGCTTGACGATCTCGATCGCCTCTTTCCGCCGCAGGTCCAGCGTGATCGACCGCTTGTTGCCGTTCATGGAGAGGAACGACGGGGCCATCTTCCGCTCCGCCCACTTGGGATCGGCGGGCGAGATGCGGGTCTCGTCCCCCTCGTGCGACTCGATCTTGACGACGTCGGCGCCCAGGAGGGCGAGCTGGTAGGTCCCGTAGGGGCCGGCGAGATACCGGGTGAAGTCCAGGATGCGGACTCCCGCGAAGGGCTTGCTCACGTGCCCTCGCGCTTGGCCTTCGCCACCGCCTTCACCACCTCGAACTCTTTCCGCCGCTCCGCGATGTCCTCCGGCGAGAGCTTCCCCACGTCGAGGTACTTGTGCTTCCAGGCCGCGTCCGCGGTCCAGCGCAGCGGCGACGCCACCGTGGTCCGGGGCGCGGCCGCGGTCTCGAGCAGCCGCAGGGCCAGCTCGAGGGTGCGCGCCTGGGACTCCGCGTCGAACGGCCGCCCCGCGGAGTTTCCGAGCGGGAAGTCGCTCCACACGAAGCGCGGGACGCCGCAGTGCTCGACGATGTCCTTGGCGCACCCCATGATGACGGTCGACATGCCGTTCGCCTCGAGATGCCGGGCGACCAGACCCACGGTCTGGTGGCAGACCGGTCAGCTGGGGACGAGGACCGCCACGTCGGCGCCGTCCTCGCGGCAGCGCCGCAGCAGCTCGGGCGCGTCGGTCTCCATGGTCACGCGGTGGCTCCGGTTGGTCGGCGCCCCGTGAAAGCGCGGGCCCAGGCCGCCGATGCGTCCCGCCGCGACCGCTTCCTGCAGCCGGGCCAGCGGGACGTAGGCGTCGAGGTCCTCGGGGACCGTGTTCGCCCGGTCGTAGCCCACGTGCGAGATCCGGAGATCGGGCTTGCTGTCCACCGGGGCCGAATAGACCTGGTAGAACTTCGCGGCCGCGTTGTACGGCGCGCGCGGGCCCTGGTCGCCCGCCTCCGGCTGGAACGGCGCGGCGGTGGTGATCAGCGCGACGCGGGCCTTTGCGAGCGGGCCGCGCAGCGGGGTGAAGGGCGCGTCGGTGAAGTGGGCCCAGCGGTACGGGCTGAAGCCGAGCGCCTGGTAGTACTCGCGGGTGCGATCCATGTACCGGATCGCCACGTCGTCCTCCGGGGCGAACTGGATCCGGGGAGCCGCCGCCTCGGGAGTGGCGCCCGCACTCATGCCGAGAAGGTCTTGATGACGAGCCCGCGCGCCTTCTCGGGATCGACCCCGTTGGCCGCCATGCAGGGGCTCGCGTCTTCCAGGATCCGGTCGGGATCGCCCATGTGCATGTACTTCTTGTAGGTGTCCTCGAACTCGATGCCGAGCGCGCGGGCGAAGAGCGTCAGGTAGTGCTCGACCACGATGGGCCGCTCGCGCTCGAACCGGCACTGATCGCGGTGGCAGCCGTGGTAGATGCCGGCCAGGTGCGTGGCGCCGGCCGCCCGCGCCCGGTCGATGTCGTCGAGCGCCATCTGGTGCCAGACCGCGGGCCCGAGCTGCTCCTGCAGCGCGGGCGTGCAGGTGCGCCCCCAGCGCGCGTCGGGCTCGAAGTCGACGACCGTGATGCCGGGCACCGCCTCCAGCAGCCGCCGGGCGGCTCGCCCCTCACGCGCGCGCGCCTCGGTCGCGTAGTGATAGTGGAGCGCCACGGTGGCCTCGACCCGCTGGGTGAACGTGAAGAGCCCGCGGTCGAGACAGTCGGCGAGGAACTCCGCGGTGTGGCGCTTCGGGAACGGCAGGTCCGCCTTCAGCACCTCGTCGTAGAACTGGATGCACGAGGGGCACCACATGACGACCTCGCGCGGGGCCATGGACTGCAGCAGCTCGACGGTATGGTTGGCGTACCGCTCGCCCGAGGCCTCCTGCCCGCGCCGGTGGTGCTGGATCCCGCAGCAGTAGGTCGGCCCGCCCGCGGCCACGTAGTCGAGCCCGAGGCGGTCGAACACCGCGCCCACCGTCTCGACCAGGTGCGAGGTCCGCAGCACGTTGCAGCCCAGGTAGAGCACCACGTCGTGGCGCTCCCCGTCCCGCGGCGGCTTGAGCAGCCAGCTCCGGTCCTCCTTCTTCGAGAGGAGGTCGTGGGTCAGCTTGATCTCGCCGAAGTACTTGCCGTAGTCGAAGCTCATGGTGTCGAGAGTTTACCACCAAGTGAGGGTCAGGCGGGGGGAGGGTCAGGCGGGGCTCGGCGCCAGGCGCGACAGCTCGACCGCCTCGTCGGCCAGGCGGGCGGGATCGACGCGGGCGCGGCTCCGGATCAGGCCGGCCACGACCTTGAGCTCGCTCTCGGACTTCGGATCCTCGGGGTCCCCTCCCCGGTCGAGCCCGACCGCCGCGCGCAGCACGCCGTCCTTCAGGTAGAAGCCGAGGAACTTCCGGCTCTCCGGCGCGCCCCGGAACACGAGGCGGTCCCACGTCGCGGCGAAGCCCACGTACTCGATCAGGTGTTCGTACTGATCCGACCAGAACGAGTGGACGTAGTCGTAGGGCTCGCTCCCGCCCAGCATCGCGCGCGCCGCGGCCCGGCCGTGCTGCAGGCCGTTGTTCCAGTGCTCCACGCGAAGGCGGCCGAAGAGCGGGTGCTCGTGGTTCGCCACGTCGCCCGCCGCGTACACCTCGGGCAGCGAGGTGCGGCAGTGAGGGTCGACCAGCACGCCGTTGTCGACGAGGGCGCCCGCCGCGGCCAGCAGCTCCTGGTTGGGCTCGATCCCGATGCCCGCGACGACGAGGTCGCAGTCGAGCACCCGCCCCTTGGCGGTGCGCACCCGCTCGACGCGCCCGGTGCCCTCGAATGCGGCGACCGAGTCGCCGGGCACCAGCTCGACCCCGTGGTCCCGATGGATGGCGGCCAGCACCGCGCCCACCTCCGGCCCCAGGACGCGCGCGAGAGGAACCGGATGGCCCTCGATCGCGGACACCGCCACGCCCATCTGGCGCAGGGACGCGGTCACCTCGGAGCCGATGAAGCCCATGCCGACCACGACCGCGCGGGCTCCGGAGCGCGCCGCCGCCCGGATGCGGTCGCAGTCCTCCACGGTGCGGAGCTGGAAGATGCCGGCGAGGCTCGCGCCGGGCGTGCGGAGCGTGCGATTGCGGCCGCCGGTGGTCACCAGCAGCCGGTCGTAGGGTACCGTCTCGCCGCCGCTCAGCTCGACCACGCGCCGGGCCGGATCCACGCGGGTCGCGCGCGCACCGAGTCGCACCGTGATGCGGTGCTTGTCGTAGTAGTCCGCCGGGTTGACGAGCTGATCCTCGAAGCGCTCCTGGCCGCGGAGATAGCCCTTCGAGAGCGCCGGCCGGCTGTAGGGCAGCCGGGCCTCCTCCCCGATCAGCGTCAGCTCGCCCTCGAAGCCGCCGTCACGCAGCGCCGCCGCCGCGGTTGCCCCCGCCAGCGACGCCCCGACGATCACGATCCGATCGGTCGCCATGGTCTCGTGTCCCCCGGGCTCATTGAACGCCCGATCGGGCCGCCTGTCCAAGACTCGCTCCGTCCGCTCCGCGGCGCGATCAGTTCGCGCCGGGGAATCGTCGGGCGCCCGGGGCCGCGACCACCGCGGCCGGCTCGTCACCGTCCCACGCGCGCAGGCCCTCGACGCTGCCCGCCACCACGCGCGCGCTACCCGGATCGTCGCCCTTGACCCGCAGGTTGATCCGGGTGACGAGCTGCTCGCCGGCCCGGATCTCGCCGGTCAGCTCCTGCCGGTAGATGCGGAACCCGGCGTAGCGCGCGGAGACGCGCGCCTTGAACGGACCCGCCCCCGCGCCGGTGAGGATCAGCGTGTAGGCGCCCTCCGCGCCCCCCGGCACCTCGACGAGCCAGCGCTGGCCGCCCCGGCTCGCGCTGAGCGAGCCGAACACCTGGTTGACCTCCACGCCGTCGGCCAGGAAGCCGGCCGCGACGAGGCCGTCCGGCATCCGCAGCAGGGGCACGACGGGGCCGGACGACTCGATCTCGAGCGTGCTCGCCCCGGCCACGAAGGGCTCCGGGGTGAGGGGCCAGCCTTGCCGCGCCCACACTCGCTGACCGGCCGTCAGCACGGCCTCGGTCTGCCCACTGCCATTGGTGATGGCCATCGGGCCGCGCCGCGTCCAGCAGACGAAGCCCTCCGCGCGGCGCTCGGCCCCGATGAGCCCGTCGCGGGCGGTCGCGCTGTAGTCGTTGGACTCGAGCGTGAGCACCGAGCGGCTACCCGCCGCCTGCACCACCCGCGCCCAGACCCGGCCCGCGTGGATGAAGAGCCGCATCCCGCTGTTGGCGCGCTCGCTCGACGTCTGCTTCACGGTGACCTCGGAGCCGGGCATCACGGTGACGGTGCTGCCGTTCAGGAACGTGATCAGCGCGATGCCGCCCGCGCCGGTCTTGATCCGATCGCCGTCGACCAGGTTCATCCCGCTGACCCCGGGCTCCGCGACGCTCGCGCCCGCCGGAATTCGCTCGACCGGGGCGGCCAGCACGCTGAGCGTGGCCGCGACCTCGGTCTGGGCGCTCACCACCGACGGCAGGCCCACGGCCGCCGCCACGATCGCCACCACGCACCATGCCCGCCACGTCATGATCCGCCTCCACTTCGCTGTCGTTCGCCGCCCGCCGCATTGCGTCCCGGCCCCGCCCGCCGGCCCGATCGGCCGGCGACTCTAGAGCAATCGATGCGCCATCGCGCAGCGCGGCGTAAGTAGCCGTTGGGTCGGCACCGCTCCCGGTCCATCGGGCAGGACGCCCGGCCCGGGAGCGGGCACTCCACCCGCGCGGCGCCAAGCTTGGGCCGCCGCGGTCGGCCGTGGTAGCGTGAGCCCGACGTGAAAAGGCTCTCGCGCGCGATCACGCTGGCGGGTGTCCTGCTCGCGGGCACCGCGTGCTCGAAGACGGTGCTCGACCCGCGGGACTACCCGATGCCGGTCGAGACACCTCCCGGCGGGAAGGGCGCGACGATCGCCCGCATCGCCACCAGCTACCTGGGCGCGCCGTACGTCTGGTCCGGCTCGAGCCCGTCCGGCTTCGACTGCTCGGGCCTCGTCTCCTACGTCTACGGGCGTGTCGGGATCAGCATCCCCCACAACGCGGCCCAGCAGTATCGCTTCGGCACGCCGGTGTCCCGCGAGCAGCTCATCCCCGGCGACCTCGTCTTCTTCGACCGCCTCCGCCACAACGGCATCTACCTGGGCGACGGCCGCTTCGTCCACGCCACCACGCCCGGCGGCGTGAAGATCGCCCGCCTCGACGATGACTGGTTTCGCCAGCGCTGGGTAGGCGCCCGCCGCCTGTAACGCGGGGCGCCGAGAAAGGCGCATCTGCTTCGTTGGCGCCCTCGGTCTGGGCGCTCAACGTACGGGGAGTACGCCTCGCGCCCGAGCTTCGGGCGCCGCCTCGCAGCTGCACCTTTCTCGGCGCCCCGCTGCGCTCAGCGGCCCGCGGCTTTCAGCGGCCCGCGGCTTGATGCGGGTCGAGCCAGTCGCGGAGGCCGTCGGCGATCATGTTGAAGCCGAGGACGGCGAGCATGATCGCGAGGCCGGGGAAGATCACCATCCAGGGGGCCTGCAGCATGAAGCCGCGGCCGTCGGCCAGCATGAGACCGAGCGACGGGGTGGGCGGGCGCACCCCGACCCCGAGGAACGACAGCGAGGCCTCGACCAGGATCGCGATGGCCATCAGCACCGAGGCCTGCACCAGGATCGGCGTCGCCGCGTTCGGCAGGATGTGCCGCAGCACCAGGCGGGGCACCGGCGCCCCCAGCGCGCGGGCGCCGTCGACGTAGACCTCCACCTTGACCGCGAGGACCGCGGCCCGCACCACCCGGGCCACGATCGGCGTGTAGACCACCGCGAGCGACACCGCCACCAGCACCACGCCGGTGCCGAAGACGCTCATCAGCGCGATCGCGAGCAGGATGGCCGGGAACGACATCAGCACGTCGAGCGGTCGCATGATGAGCTGGTCGAGCGCGCCCTCCGCGTAGCCCGCGAGCAGGCCGAGGGGGACCCCGGCCAGCAGCGCCAGGCCCACCGAGCCGAGGGCCACCCCGAGCGAGACCCGGTAGGCGTGCACGACCCGGCTCAGCATGCTGCGCCCGAGGTCGTCCATCCCGAAGGGCTGCGCCCACGTCGGCGAGCGCAGCGCGAGATCCCGGGCGATCTCGGTCGGGCTGCCGGGGACGACGATCGACGCGAGCCCGGCGGCGAGCGCGAGGGCGCCCACCACGAGCAGCCCGGCCACCGTGACCCCGAGGTGCCGCGCGGGCATCGCCCCGCGGATCGCCCGCCACATCAGCGGCGCCGCGCCATCAGCGCTGCCGCATGCGCGGATCGATGGCCCCGTAGAGCACGTCGGTCGCCAGGTTCACCAGCATGAACATCGCGCCGATCACCAGCACCGCGCTCTGCACCACCGGGTAGTTGCGCTCGAGCACCGCATCGAGGGTCATGCGGCCGAGCCCGGGCAGCGTGAAGATCATCTCGACCACGATGGCCCCGCCCAGCATGTAGCCCACCTGCAGGCCGAGCACGGTGACGATCGGGATGGCCGCGTTGGGCAGCACGTGGCGGAACAGGATGGCGCGCTCGCCCAGCCCCTTGGCGCGCGCGTACTGCACGAACCCGCGATGCATGGTGTCGAGCACCGCGGCCCGGGTGAGCCGGCCGAGCACCGCGGCCCGGCTGACCGCGAGGGTCAGCGCGGGCAGCGTCAGGTGGATCAGGTTGTCGATCGGGCTCTCCGCGAAGGGCACCCAGCCCCCCGAGGGCAGGAGCCCGGCGCCCAGCGAGAGCCCGAGGATCAGCATGATGCCGAGCCAGAAGTCGGGGATGGAGACGCCGATCAGGCCCACCGCGAGCGCGGCGCGATCCGTTCCGCCGCCGCGCCGGCCGCCGGCCAGGAGACCGAGCGGGACGCCGATCAGCGCGGTGCAGAGCGCGGCCAGGGCGGTCAGCTCGAGGGTGACCGGCAGCCGGTCGAGGATCATCCGGCCGATCGGCTCGTTCTGGCGGAAGTCGTGGCCGAGGTCCCCGCGCGCGGCGGCCCCGAGCCATCGCAGGTACTGCCGGGGCACCGGCTCGTCGAGGTGGAACGCCTCCCGCAGGGCCGCGATGCCCTCGGGAGTGGCCTTGTAGCCGAGCACCGCCACCGCGGGGTCGCCGGGCACCAGGCGCATGAGCCCGAAGATCAGCACGCTCATGCCGAGCAGCAGCGGCACCGCCAGGGCGACCCGCCGCACCCCGTACAGAATCATCTCGCGCCCGCCCGAAAGCGGTGGGGGGGCCTGGGGGAGGAGCGGCGCTCGCTCCCCCCCAGTTCAATCAACTCAACTCAGCCAGGTGTCCTCGAAGCGCAGCTCGAGCGACGACAGGGGCGTCGAGCCCTGGACGTTGGGCTTCATCCAGTAGCGCTGCAGCTCGTTGCTGAAGACGACCAGCGAGCCCTCCTCCTGGAACCAGCGCACCAGCTCCGGGTACATCTTCTTGCGCGCGGCCGGGCTCGCGGTGAAGCGGAAGGCGTCGAGCCGCTTGTCGGCTTCCTCCGACTTGAAGCCGCAGAAGTTCCAGGCCGAGGAGGAGTGCTGCATCGGGTAGTAGAACATGTCGGGGTCGACGGTGACGCTCCAGTAGCCGCCCGCGATGTCGAACTTCTTGCCGACCAGCTCCTCGAAGTACTGCCCGGACTCGAGCGGCCGCACGTCGAGCGTGATGCCCACCTTCTTGAGCTGCTCGCGCAGGATCTCGCCGGTCTTCACCAGCACCGGCACCTGCGACTTCACCAGGTAGGTCAGGTTGAGGCCGCTCCCCTTGCCCGCGTCGGCCAGGAGCTGCTTGGCCCGCGCCAGGTCGGGGCCGCCCTTGTGGGCGTTCACCCCGGTGGCCCACGGGCTCGGCTCCGGCGTGGGCTCCGCGGTCACCACGTGGGTGTCGTAGTAGACCAGCTTCACGATCTCGGTCCGGTCGATGGCCCACGCGATGGCCTGCCGCAGCCGCTTGTCGTTGAAGGGCGGGCGGCTCGCGTTCAGCATCAGGTAGAACGGGAAGTAGGGCCGGCCGGGCGAGGACTTCATCTCGCGCGTCAGCCGCTCCAGCTCCGGGATGCGCTGCGGCGGCACGGTCTGGATCCAGTTGTAGCGCCCGGTCTGCAGCCCGGTGAGCCGCACGGTGTCGTCCGCGGGCGACTGGAAGATGATGCGGTCGAGGTAGGGCCGGCCGGGCCGGAAGTACTTGTCCCAGCGCTCGAGCGTGATGTGGTCGTCCTTCACCCACTCGACGAACTTGTAGGGCCCGGTGCCGATCGGGAAGAGCTTCGGGTCCTTCTCGGCGAGCGCCTTCTCGTTGACGATCTCGGTGGCCTGCGACAGCATCGCGAAGAGCGGGCCGAACGGCCGGCTCATGCTGAAGCGCACCTGGTACGGGCCGATCGCCTCCACCCCCTCGACCGGCGAGAAGAACACGCGCATCGGCAGCTTGTTCTTGGCGTCGAGCAGGCGGTTGAACGTGAAGGCCACGTCCTTGGCGGTGAAGGGCTCGCCGTTGTGGAAGACCGCGTTGTCCACCAGGTCGAAGACCCAGGCCTTGTCCCCGTCGGCCTTCCAGGACTTGGCGAGCCCGGGAACGAACTGGCCGGCCTCGTCCACGTAGAGCAGCTTGTTGTAGACGTTCTGGTAGACCTGCAGCGACGAGTAGAGCTGGGCGAAGCCCGGGTCCATGTTGACCGGCTTGTCGACGGTGGCGACCTTCAGGATGCCCCCGCGCTTGGGCTGGCCCTGCGCCCACGCGGGACGGCCCGCGACCCCGCCGAGCGAGGCGAGCCCGGCGCCCGCCGCGAGCCCGCCCATGCGCGACAGCCACTCCCGCCGCGTGCTCCGGTCCCAGCCCGCCGTCCGCTCCCGATCCCTCATCGCCCGTTCCTCCCCTGTCCCCGGATATGGATGTTCGACATGACGTCCTGGATTTCCCCGTCCTTCATGACGGCCCGTACCTGGCGCAGCGCCCGGATGTCGGCGAGCGGGTCGCC
Source organism: uncultured Candidatus Rokubacteria bacterium (assembly GCA_963841755.1). Classification (GTDB taxonomy): domain Bacteria; phylum Methylomirabilota; class Methylomirabilia; order Rokubacteriales; family CSP1-6; genus CAMLFJ01. Next base: position 15,184 of record CAWJDX010000011.1, on the reverse strand, counting down.
CTCCACCGCGAGCAGGTCCGCGCGCTTGCCCGGCGCCACCGTGCCGACCTGGTCGGCCACCCGGCAGGCCTCGGCGCCCCAGCGCGTGCCCGAGAGCAGCGCGTCCCGCGGGGAGACCCCGAACTGCACGAGGCACTCGAGCTCGAAGGGCATGCACCCGTGGACGCCGTCGGTCCCGGAGGCGAAGCGCACGCCCGAGGCCAGATGGGCCGGGAAGCGCTCGGTCATCACCCGGCGGGCCGCCCGGAGCTTGTCCATGATCGCGACGTGGCGGCCGTCGCCGCCCTCGATGCCGCGCTCGTGCATGAAGATCGAGAAGGTGCAGATGAGCCAGGCCCCGTGCTCCTTCATCAGGGCGATGTCGTCGTCGGTGGCGAGGCCGGCGTGCTCGATGGTGGAGACGCCCTCCTCCACGCAGAGCCGCAGGCCCGGGCCCCCGTGGGCGTGGGCCGCCGCGTACTTGCCGGCGCGCTCCGCCTCCTCCACCGCGGCCCGGATCTCCTCGCGCGAGTAGACGCTCGCGTTGAGCGTGGTGCCGGGGGAGCTGACCCCGCCGGTGGCGAAGATCTTCACGTGGTCCGCCCCGCCCTGGAAGTTCTCGCGCACCCCGCGGCGGATCGCGTCGACCCCGTCGAAGGAGGAGTGGGCGCGCCCGTGCCCGTTGCTCGAGGTGATGCCGCGGGTGCCGCAGAGCAGCCGCGGGCCGGGGATCACCCCCGCCGCGATGGCCTCCCGCACCTGGACGTCGAGGAAGCGCTCCTCGGTCATCACCCGCAGCGTGGTGGTGCCGGAGGCCAGGTCGCGACGGAGGTTCGAGGTCGCCCGCAGGGCCTGCGGGACAACATCCTGTCGGAGCTGACCGATCTGGTCGCCGTCCCCCGGCACGATCGAGATGTGGCTGTGGGCGTCCACGAGGCCCGGCATGACGAAGCGGTCGCTCCAGTCGAGGACCTCGGCGCCCGCGGGGACCGGGGTGGACGCCGCCGGGCCGGCGGCCGTGATCTGCCCGCCGTCCACCACGACCATCGCCTGGCGGACCGCGGCGGCGCCGGTGGCGTCGAACAGCGTGCCGCAGCGGATCGCCCGGATCGCCATCGAGCGCCCCTAGGCCCCGGCCGCCGCCGCGCCGTAGTCGCGCCGCGCCGCCTCGCCGCTCACGTAGCCCTCGCGCACGTCGCGGCGCACCGCCTCCGGATCGCGCTCGGCCGGCGGCCCGTAGCCGCCGCCCCCGCCGGTCAGGATGCGCACGCGCTCCCCGGCCTCGATCGGGTGCTGGGTCGCCTTGCGCACGTGCCGCACCGCCCCGTCGGGCGCGGTGATCTCGACCGCGTTCACCGCCCCGTCGCGGCCGCCCCGCAGCCCCCACGGCGGCGTCACCTTCCGCTCGAGGCTGAAGGTGATGAACGCGGGGGCGAGGAACTCGTAGAGCCGCTCGATGCCGAGGCCGCCGCGGAAGCGCCCGGCGCCGCCCGAGTCCGGGCGCAGCCCGTAGCGCAGGATGCGGATGGACGGGGTGCGCGACTCCACCACCTCCACCGGGTTGTTGCGGGCGGTCGACCCCGCGAAGATGATCATGGCCGACTCGCCGTCGTAGGCCGGCCGCCCTCCGGTGCCGCCCGCGTTGAGATCGCCCTGGATGAAGAGGCGGCCGGTCTCGGGATGCGTGCCGAAGGCGATGGTCGGCATCTGGTCGCCGTAGGAGCCGGCCGGGATGCGGTCGGGCATCGCCTCCGAGAGCGCGCGCAGGCCCAGGTCGATCAGGAGATTGATCGGCACGTAGTAGCGCGCGGTCGGCGCCGGCTCCTGGCAGGCCAGCACCGAGCGCTCCGGGATGATCACGCGAAGAGGCCGGAAGCAGCCCTCGTCCACCGGGGTGAGCGGGGTGGAGAGGCACTTGATCAGCAGCCGGCACGCGCTGATCGTGATGGCGTCGCCGCAGTTGAACGGGCCCACCACCTGCGGGCTCGAGCCGGTGAAGTCCACCGTCATCGCGCCGTCGTCGAGCGTGATCGCCATCTCGATGCGCACCGGCTGGTCGAGCGTGATGCCGTCGTTGTCGAAGTGGGCGACCGCGCGGTACGTGCCGGCCGGGATGCGGGCGAGCTCGGCGCGGGTGCGGCGCTCCGACTGCTCGAGGTAGACGCGGGTCGACTCGAGCACGGTGTCGCGGCCGTACTTGCCCAGGATCTCGCGGAAGTAGGCCTCCCCCGCCCGGCACACCGCGATCATGGCCTGAATATCCTTCAGGGTGCCGCTCTCGGTGCGGATGTTGCCGCGGATCATCCGCATGACTTCTTCGTTCAGCTCACCCCGGTCGAAGAGGCGCACCGACTGGAAGCGGAGGCCCTCCTGCCGGAACTCGCGCGAGCCGATCTGCATGGAGCTCGGCACCGGGCCGCCCACGTCGCTCCAGTGGGCCTTCACCGAGACGAAGCCGGTGAGCAGCGCCCTCCCAGAACACCGGGGCGTACATCGCCACGTCGTTCAGGTGGTTGCCGTTGCCCGCGTAGGGGTCGTTGTGCATGAACACGTCGCCCTCGCGGAAGGCGGCGAGCCCGCGGTCGGCCAGGGTCGCCTGGATCGGGAAGCCCAGGTGGCCCTGGAACACCGGCAGCCCGATGCCCTGGGCGATCATCTGCACGTCGGGGTCGAAGATCGCGCACCCGAAGTCGAGGCTCTCGCTGATGATGTGGTTGTAGGCGGTCTTGATCATGGTGATCCGCATGCGCTCGGCGGCGGCGTTGAGCGCGGCGCGGACCACCTCGACGGTCACCGCGTCGAGCGGCTGGTTTCCCATGGTCAGACCCCCTTCGCCACGTCGATCACCAGGCAGGCGTTGCCTTCGACCTGGAGCCGATCGCCCGGCTCCAGCATGGTGGTGGTGCCCGCCTCCTCGATCGCGGCCGGCCCCTCGATCACGTCGCCGGCCCGCAGCCGGTCGCGCCCGTACACGCGGTACTCGAGCAGGTCGCGGAGCAGCGTGGAGTAGATCTTGCGCGTCTCGAAGGCGGGCGCGCGGCCGCGTCCCGCGCGGAAGCGCGGGCAGCGGCGCGCGCTCGAGCGGGTAGACCACCGCCAGGCGCAGGTTCAGCAGCTGCACCTCCACGTCCGGCGCGGCGTAGCCGTAGGCGCGCTGGTGGGCCGCGTCGAACCGGCCGCGCAGCGACGCCCAGTCCGCGAGGCGGCCGATCTCGACGGTCACGGTGTGCTCCTGCCCGAGGTAGCGCAGATCCGCCGCCCGGTGGAGGACCGCGGTGCCCACCGGCGGCAGGATGGCCTCGATCTCGGTCTCCATCTCCCGGTAGCGCGCCTCCGCCCACGCCGCCGTCGGTCCGCTCGAGCGGCTCGAGCACGGTGCGCACCAGGTCGTGACGGAGATCGGTGGCGAGCATGCCCCACGCCGAGAAGGTCGAGGGCGCGGGCGGGATGATCACCCGCGGGATGCCCAGCTCCCGCGCGATCGCGACCGCGTGCAGCGGGCCGCCGCCCCCGTAGGCCACCAGGGTGTAGTCGCGCGGGTCGAGCCCGCGCTCGGTGGTGATGCTGCGCACCGCGAGCGCCATCTTCACGTCGGCGAGCCGGACGACCCCGGCCGCCGCGCTGTCGCGCGCGAGGCCGAGCGGCAGGCCGAGCCGCTCCTCGATCGCGCGGGCCGCCGCGGGCTGGTCGAGCGGCATGGTGCCGCCGAGGAAGCGGCCGGCCGCGATGCGCCCCAGCACCAGGTTGGCGTCGGTGACGGTCGGCTCGGCGCCGCCGCGCCCGTAGCAGACCGGGCCCGGGTCGGCCCCCGCGCTCTGCGGCCCCAGCGCGAGCGCCCCGCCCGCGTCGATCCACGCGATGGTGCCGCCGCCCGCGCTCACCTCGGTGATGTCGATCACCGGGATGCGGAGCGGGTGCCCGTCCACGTGGTACTCGTCGGTGGTCTGCACGAGCCCGCCGGCCACGATCGCGCACTTGGCGGTGGTGCCGCCCATGTCGAAGGAGATCAGCCGGTCGGCCCCGAGGGCCTGGGCCAGGCTCGCGCAGCCGATGGCCCCCGCGGCCGGGCCCGACTCGATCGTGTGCACCGGCTTGGAGGCCGCCGCCTGAACCGAGAAGGCCCCGCCGTTGGACTGGGTGATCAGGAGCTGGCCGCGGAACCCGCGGCCGGCGAGCCCGCGCTCGAAGGCGCCCAGGTAGCGGTCCATGATCGGCCGCACGTAGGCGTTGACCACGGTGGTGCTGGTGCGCTCGTACTCGCGCCACTCCTGGGTGATGCGGTGCGAGACCGAGATCGAGACGCCGGGCAGCATCTCGGCCAGGATCTCGGCCGCGCGGCGCTCGTGCTCCGGGTTGCGGAACGAGAACAGGAAGCACACCGCGACCGACTCCACGCCGTCGGCGGCGAGCTGCCGGGCCGCCGCCCGCACCGCGGCCTCGTCGAGCGGGGCCAGGATCTCCCCGCGGGCGGTCACCCGCTCGCCCACCTCGAGCCGCCGGCCGCGCGGCACCAGCGGGGTCGGCCGCCGGTAGAGCACGTCGTACATGCGCAGGAAGTTGCCGCGCCCGATCTCGAGCACGTCGCGGAAGCCCTCGGTGGTGACGAGGCCGGTCCGGGCTCCCTTGTGCTCCAGCAGGGCGTTGATCCCGATGGTGGTGCCGTGGATGGCGAGCCGGCAGTCGTCGAGCCGGGCGCCGGCCTGGTCCACGCAGCGGAGGATGCCCTGCAGCAGGTCCTGGGGGGTCGAGAGCGCCTTGGTGTCCACGACCGAACCGGTCGCCTCGTCCAGCGCGACCAGGTCCGTGAAGGTGCCGCCGATGTCGATGCCGATCCGGAGAGCCACGTTTCGCGGAGTATAGGGTGCCCCGCCCCGCGTCGCAAGCGGATCGCCCGCTCGTGATACCCTCCCCGCGTGACCGCGATCGGCTTCGAGATCCCGGCGGACATCACCCGCATCGTGGCGGGCCTCACGCAGTTCGTCCGGGCCGAGGTGGTCACGCGCCACGAGAAGCACGCGGCCCTGCTCGACGACCCGCGCCAGCGCTACGGGCCCGACGGCCGCTACGCGCCCGCGGTGGTCGACCTGATCCGCGAGGTGCGCGTGGCCTCCGCCGCGGCGGGCTACTTCAACCTGTGCGTCCCGGTCTCGATGGGCGGGCTCGGCCAGGGCCACCTCGCCTACTACGTGGCCTGGGAGGCGATCAACCACCTCTGCGGGCCCCACCACTGGCTCGGGACCTTCGCGCTCAGCCACTGGGCCTTCGGCCCGAGCGTGGTGCTCGAGCAGCTCACCGCGGAGGCCCGCGAGCGCGCACTGCCCGATCTGGTCTCGGGCCGCCGGTCGATGTGCTTCGGCCTCTCGGAGCCGGGGGCCGGCTCCGACGCCACCATGATCACCACCCGCGCGGTGGCCGAGGGCGACGGCTGGCGCATCTCCGGCCGCAAGATGTGGACGTCGAACATCACGTTCGCGGACTGGATCGTGGTCTTCGCGGTGACCGATCCCGCCCGCGCCGCGGCCAAGCGCGGCGGCATCAGCGCGTTCCTGGTGCCGACCACCGCGCCCGGCTTCGCGCTGCAGCGGGTGACCCTGCTCCAGGGCGACATCGGCGGGGCCGAGGGCGAGTCCACCTTCGACGCGGTCCGGGTCGAGCCCTGGCAGCTGGTCGGCCCGCTCCACGAGGGCTTCCGCATCGCGCTGCTCGGCGTCTCGCTCGGGCGCGTCTACAACGCGGCGCGCGCGGTCGGCCTCGCCCGCTGGGCGCTCGAGAAGGCGGTGGCCTACGCGGGCCAGCGGGTGGCCTTCGGGGTGCCGATCGCCGAGCACCAGGGCGTCGCGTTCCCCCTCGCCGAGTCCGCCATGGAGGTGCACGCGGCCCACCTGGCCGGCCTCAACGCGGCGCTGCTCCTCGACCGCGGCGAGCGCGCGATCAAGGAGCTCTCGATCGCCAAGGCCTACTCGGTCGAGGTGTGCCTGCGCGCGGTCGACCGGGCCATCCAGACCCACGGCGGCATGGGCCTCACCAACGAGGTGGGCCTCGTGCACGCCTACAACACGCTCCGCATCATCAACATCGCCGACGGCACCAACGAGATCCTGCGGCGCACCATCTTCCAGCAGCTCGCCCGGGGCGATCTCGATCTCTGAGGCGGAGGGCTCCATGCGATTCGACGGCAAGGTGGCGCTGGTGTCGGGCGCCGGATCCGGCATCGGCCGGGCGACCGCGCTCGGCTTCGCGGCGCGCGGCGCGAAGGTGGCGGTGGCGGACCTCGACGGCGGCCGGGCGGAGGCGGTGACCGCGGAGATCCGGGCCGCGGGCGGCACCGCGATCGCGATCACCGCCGACGCGGGCGCCCCGGCCGGCATCGACGCGATGGTCGGCGGCGCGGTGCGCGCCTTCGGCGGCCTCGACATCCTGCACAACAACGCGTTCGGTCACCCGCCGCTGCCCGCCGGGCAAGAGCCGCCTCGCCTTCACCGGCGATCTCGACGACGCGATCTGGACCCACATCGTCGACCTGGCCCTCACCGGCGTCTTCCGCGCGACCAAGCGGGCCATCCCGGAGCTGCTCGCGCGCGGCGGGGGCGCCATCGTCAACACCGCGTCGATCTCCGGCCTCTTCGCCGACTTCGCGATCGGCGCCTACAACGCGGCCAAGGCCGGGGTGATCAACCTCACCCGGGTGACCGCGATCGAGTACGCGGGGCGCGGCATCCGGGTCAACTGCGTCTGCCCGGGGGCGATCGACACCCCGCTGCTGCGCCCCTCGCTCGGCATCCCCGGCTTCGCGGACGCCACCACCGCGATGATCCCGATGCGCCGCCTCGGCCGGCCGGAGGAGATCGCCAACGTCGTGCTGTTCCTGGCCTCCGACCTCGCGTCCTACGTCACCGGCGCCGCGCTGGTGGCCGACGGCGGCCTGACCGCGCAGACCGGGATGCCGTCGCGGATCCCCCTGCCCTGATGGCTCAGGCCTCGTATTCCTGCACCACCTCGATCGTCACGTCGCCGTCGTCGTCGAACGTCAGCGTGATCAGGTTGGGCCGGCAGCACACCGTGCAGTCCTCGGTGAACGTCTGGTGGCGGCCGCCGCTCGGGTCGACCAGCACGTCGTTCTCCTCGCCGCAGAAGACGCAGTCGTAGGTCACGAGCCCCAGTGTACTCGGAGAAGAGACCATGAGATTCGAGGGTAAGGTCGCGCTGATCTCGGCGGCGGGCGCGGGCATCGGGAAGGCGACCGCGATGATCATCGCCCGCGAGGGCGGCACCGTGGTGGGCGTCGACGTGGAGCAGGCCGCGCTCGATCGCCTCGCCGCCGACGTCACCTCCGCGGGGGGCCGCGCGCTCGGCCCTGCGGGCCGACGCGCTCGACGCGGCCGCGGTGGAGGGCGTGGTGAAGCGGGCCGTCGACGCCCACGGGCGCATCGACATCCTGGTCAACGCGGTGGGCGGCAGCACCGTGGTGAGCCGCCCCGCCGCGCCGCTCGACGAGCTGACGCTGCAGGAGTGGCAGAAGCTGCTCGACTTCAACCTCACCGGGACCTTTCTCTTCACCCACGCGGTGGTGCCGGTGATGAAGCGGCAGGGCGCCGGCAAGATCGTCAACCTCGCGTCGATCGCCGGGCGCGGGGTCAGCCAGTCGAGCTCGAGCGCCTACGCCACCGCCAAGGGCGGCATCATCGCGCTCACCCGCAAGCTCGCCTTCGAGCTGGGGCCCCACGGCGTCACCGTCAACGCCATCGCCCCCAGCCTGACCCTCTCCGAGCGCATCCGGCCCCACTGGGACCGCCGGTCGGCCGAGGGCCAGGCCGCCGAGATCCGGCGCACCCCCCTGGGGCGGGTGGCCACCCCCGAGGACCAGGCCCGGGTCATCTGCTTCCTGGCCTCCTCCGACGCCGACTTCGTGACCGGCGTCACCATCGACGTGACCGGCGGGCAGTAGCCGGACCGGCCCCGCCCCGGGCCGCCCGCCCGCCCCCCGGCGGGCCAAGTTGACAAGGCCGGGACCGGGGGACTAGGGTGGCGCAAGCGCTTTACCCGGACGGCGAGGAGCCACCTCCATGGGCGAGATTCTCGGGCTGGGCATGACGCACTACCCGCCACTCACCGGTCTGGACCAGAACATGGCCAGCATCCTTCGGCGGGTCCTCCAGGATCCCGGCCTGCCCGAGCGCTACCGGGACCCCGCGAGCTGGCCGGCCCCGATGCGCGCCGAGTACGGCTCCGACGGCGGCACCGAGAGCGCGGCCGGGCACCGCGACGCGCTGCTCCACCACTTCCGCAAGGCCCGGAAGATCCTCGACGACTTCCGGCCCGACGTGGTGGTCATCTGGGGCGACGACCAGCACGAGAACTTCACCGAGGACGTCATTCCCCCGTTCTGCGTGCTGGCCTACGACAAGGTGGAAGCGCGGCCGTGGCAGCGGGCGGGCGTCGGGCCCAACGTCTGGGGGGAGCCGTCCGAGACGTCGTTCCAGATCATGGGCCACCGGGAGGCCGGCAAGCACCTGGCGTCGGGTCTCCTCGAGCAGGGCGTCGACATGGCCTACGCCTACAAGCCGCTCCACTATCCGGGGCTGGCGCACGCCTTCCTCAACACGATCATGTTCCTCGACTACGACCGCGTCGGCTTCCCGTACCCGGTCATCGCCTTCCAGGTGAACTGCTACGGGCGCCGGGTGATCGCCCAGCGCGGCGGGCGCGCGAGCCTGGCCAACCCGCTCGCGGAGGCCGATCTCGATCCCCCGTCGCCCTCGCCGAAGCGCTGCATGGAGGTGGGCGCGGCGACCGCGCGGGTCATGCGCGACAGCCCCTGGCGCACCGCCCTGATCGCCTCGTCGAGCTGGTCGCACGCCTTCCTCACCGACAAGAACCACCAGCTCTACCCCGACATCGAGTCGGACCGGCGCCTCTACGAGGCCCTCCGCGTCGGCGACTACGAGACGTGGCGCAAGACGCCGCTCGCACGCCATCGAGTCGTCGGGCCAGCAGGAGATGCTGAACTGGTACATGCTGGCCGGCGCCATGGAGACCCTCGGACGCAAGCCCGACGAGTGCTACTTCCTCGAGACGTGGTCGTTCAACTCGAACAAGTGCTTCGCCACTTTCATGCCCTGAAGGAGATCGGCGTGCCGACACCCACTCCCCAGCCGACCCCGCGCCTGCACGTCGCCGACGCGCGCCCGAACGGCGCCGTCCCCAAGCTGAGCGGCGACATCCGGCACCTGATCCCGAAGCTCGGCCTGCGCAACTACTGGTACCCCGCGGTCGAGGCCCGCCACGTCGGGCGGCGCAAGCCGGTCAAGGTCTCGCTCCTCGGCGAGGAGCTCTGCCTGTTCCGCGGCGCGGCCGGCGACGTGGTGGCCATCCAGGACGTCTGCCCGCATCGCGGGGCGCGCCTCAGCGAGGGCGACTGCCACTACCAGGGGACCGTCGCGTGCCCGTACCACGGCTGGGTCTACGACGAGTCGGGCAAGAACGTGATGGTGCTCTCGGAGGGCCCGAATTCCGGCGTGTGCGGCAAGGCCGGCACCGAGGCCAAGGCGTACCCGACCCGCACCGTCAAGGGGCTCGTGTTCGTCTGGATCGGCGAGGAGCCGCCCGCCCCCATCGAGCAGGACGTGCCGGAGGAGTTCTTCGACGAGGAGACCCTCATCCTCATCGGCCAGGTCGACTGGCGGTGCAACTGGGAGGTCGCGCTCGAGAACTCGATGGACTCGCACGTCAACTACGTGCACCGCAACGCGGTGGTGGTGGCCCGCACCGGCTTCATCGCGCGCGGCGCGCAGGGCGAGCACCCGATCTTCGTGGGCAACGGCTTCGGCGGCGACGTGGCCGAGTCGCAACTACATGCGCCAGAACCCGCGCCAGGACGTCTACCCCGACGGCCGCGCGTGGCCGAAGACGACGTACCGGCGGTTCTGGACGTGGCTCACCCGGCCGCTCGCCGAGCGGGCGCGGCGCCACATTCCCCCGCCCCGGTCCGCCAGGTGGTGCGGCGGCCATCACCTGCCCGGCATGTTCCGCGCCGAGTTCGGCTGGGATCTCTACACCCGCATGTGCGTGCCGGTCGAGGAGCACCTGACCCGCGTGTGGTACTACCACTGCCTCCGGCCCAAGACCGCGCTCGGGCGGCTCGGCGAGCGCCTGGCCTACGCGGCGATCCACCGGTGGATCATCGAGTACAACTTCTCGCGCCAGGACGAGCGCGTGATGATCAACCAGCGCTACGACTCCCCCGAGAAGCTCTCGTCGACCGACGCGGAGGTGATCCAGTGGCGCCGCCTGGTGGTGACCAAGCACTTCGGCGGCCGCGACGCCCCGTTCGAGTACCGGAACCCCGACGATCTCTCGCCGGACGCGGTCCCGCTCGACCGGGTCTCGGTGCGCTACCTCCAGGAGCAGCGGCGGCGGGCCGCCCGGTGACCCTCAGCCGCCGGCGGCTGCTCCGGACCATCGCCCTCGGCGGCGCGGCGGCGGCCCTCACGCGGGCCACCCCGGCCCGCGCGAGCGTCACCCCGGCGGAGTGGCAGCAGGTCGTGGCCGCGGCCAAGAAGGAGGGCAAGGTCGTCGTCAACACCTTCCCCGGCGACGGCTACAAGCGGGCCCTCAAGGCCTTCAGCCAGGCCTATCCCGACATCAAGCTCGAGCACACCGGGCTCCACTCCCAGGACTTCGCCCCGCGCGTCCTGCAGGAGCGCCAGGCGAGCCTCTTCACCTGGGACGTGACCACCATCCCCACCAGCACCGCGCTCCAGGTGCTGCGGCCGGCGGGGGTGTGGGATCCGGTGCGGCCGGCCATCGTGCTGCCGGAGGTGCTGGACGACGCGGGCTGGGACGGCGGCTTCGAGCGCGGCTTCAGCGCGGTGAAGGACCGCGCGCTCGCCTACGCGTTCTGCGCGGTCCGCGGGGCGGGCGTCACGATCAACACCGACCTGGTGAAGGACGACCAGGTCAAGAGCCTCACCGATCTCCTGAACCCCCGCTGGAAGGGCAAGCTGCTCCTGCCCGACGTGCGGACCATGGGCGACTCGTTCTGGTCGATGACGAGCGCGCGCCTCAACCTGGGCGACGACATCATCAAGAAGCTCTTCGTGGACCAGGAGCCGGCGCTCAGCCGGGACACCCGCCAGATCGCCGAGTTCATGGTGCGCGGCCGCTATCCCATCGCGCTCGGGGTCAACCCGCTGCTCCTGAGCCAGTTCCAGAAGCAGGGGCTCGGCAAGAACCTCAAGACCCTCCACTTCCCCGAGATGGACACCTTCAACTCGAGCAGCAGCGTGGTCTGGCTGCTGAACCGGGCGCCCCACCCGAATGCGGCCAAGGTCTTCATCAACTGGCTGCTCACCAAGGACGCCCAGGTGGTGTGGGCCCGCGAGGTCGAGACCAACAGCCGGCGCCTCGGGGTCGAGCCGGGCAACCCGCAGTACGCGGTCCCCCGGGCGGCCAAGCTCCTGCAGGTGGACGCGGAGGAGAACCTGGCCGAGGTCGTCAAGACGCAGGACATCGGCAAGGCGGTCATCAAGTAACGCACCCCACGGAACCGAGAGTGCCCGCGCAGCCCGGCGGCGGCGAGACGGTCCTCGCGCTCGACCGCGTCAGCAAGCGATTCGGGGAGGCGGCGGCGGTGGACTCCGTCTCCCTCTCGATCCGCCGCGGCGAGATCTTCACCCTGCTCGGGCCGAGCGGCTGCGGCAAGACCACCACCCTGCGGCTGGTGGCCGGCCTCGAGCAGCCCGACGGCGGCGAGATCACCCTGCGCGACCGGGTGGTGGCCTCCGCGGCGCGCCGGCTCTTCGTCGCCCCCAACCGCCGCAACCTCGGCATGGTGTTCCAGTCCTACGCGGTCTGGCCGCACATGACCGTGTTCGAGAACGTGGCCTACCCGCTCGAGCTGCGCGGGCTCCCGCGGGCGGCGGTGCGCGAGAAGGTGGCCCGCGTCCTGGACCTGGTCGGCCTCGGCGGGACGGAGACGCGGCCCGGCACCCTGCTGAGCGGCGGGCAGATGCAGCGCCTGGCCCTCTGCCGCGCCCTCGTCTACGAGCCGGATCTCCTGCTGCTCGACGAGCCCTTCAGCAACCTGGACGCCAAGCTGCGCGAGCAGATGCGGGTGGAGGTGAAGCTCCTGCAGCGCCGCCTCGGCATCACGGTGCTCTTCGTCACCCACGACCAGGTCGAGGCGCTCAGCCTCTCCGACCGCATCGCGGTCATGCACCGCGGGCGCGTGGAGCAGGTCGGCACGCCGCGCGCCCTCTACGAGCAGCCCACGTCCGCCTTCGTGCGCGACTTCCTCGGCCAGACGGTGGTGCTCGCCGGCCGCGTCACCGCCTCCGCGGCCGCGCGGGTCGGCGCCCGCGTCACGGTGGCGATGAACGGGCCGCTCACCGGATGCACGCTCGCGGGCCGGAGCACGTCGGCGGCCTCGCTCGCGGAGGGCGCGGCGGCGACGATCGCGATCCGCCCCGAGGACATCCGGGTGGCGCCGGACGGCGCGGGCGGGGCCGACGGCGACCACCTCCTCGGCACCATCGACACCCTCTCCTTCGTGGGCGACCGCTACGAGGCCCGCGTCGCCCTCGGCGGCGAGCACTGCATCGTGCTCCTCCTGACCCGGTCGCGCGAGTGGCGCGAGGGCGAGCGGGTGCGCCTCGGCTTCCCCCCCGAGATGGTGAGCGTGTGGCCGGCGTGAGCCGCGTCCTCGCGGCCCCCGGGCCGCGGCGCCTCGAGCTGCAGACGGTGCTGTGCACGGTCGTGCTCGCCGCGGTGGCCCTCTGCGTGGTGTTCCCGCTGCTCCTGGTCGCGCTGCAGAGCCTCCAGGTCGCGCCGCCGGGCCAGCCGGCCCGCTACGGCCTCGACGGCTGGCGGGCGGCCCTGGGCGAGCCCGGCCTCCGCGCGGCCCTCGTCAATACCCTCACCGTCACCTTCGTGCGCCAGCTCATCTCCCTGCCGCTCGCGGTGCTCGTGGCCTGGCTCCTCGCCCGCACCGACCTGCCCGGGCGCGCCTGGGTCGAGTTCGCGTTCTGGGCCGCCTTCTTCCTGCCCCCGTTCACGGTGACGCTCAGCTGGATCCTGCTGCTCGATCCCGAGTACGGCCTCGTCAACACCGCGCTCGCCCGGCTGCCGCTCGTGACGTCGGGCCCCTTCAACATCTACTCGTTCTGGGGCATCGTCTGGGTCCACGTCCTCACCGGATCCCTGACCGTCAAGGTCATCCTCCTCACCCCCGCGTTCCGCAACATGAACGCGGCCTTCGAGGAGGCCTCCCGGGTGGCCGGGGCGGGCACCCTCCGCACCGCGCTCCGGATCACGGTGCCGGTGATGGCCCCCGCGATCCTGTCGGTGCTGCTGCTCGGCACCATGGTGTCGCTGCAGACCTTCGAGGTGGAGCAGGTGCTGGGCCTGCCCTTCCGCTTCTTCGTGTTCAGCACCACGATCTACGACCTGCTCGTCACCCGGGTCCCGCGCTACGACGCGGCCACCGCGCTCGCGGTCCTGATCCTGGCCGCCATGCTCCCGCTCGTCTTCGCGCAGCAGTGGCTGACCCGCGGCCGGCGCTACACCACCGTCACCGGCCAGTTCCAGCGCCGGGTCCACGCCCTCGGCCGGTGGCGCGCGCCCGCGACCGGCTTCGTGATGGCCCTGGTGGTCATCGTCCTGGGCGCGCCGGTGCTGTTCGCGCTCCTCGGCACCTTCATGAAGCTCTTCGGCTTCTTCCACGTGCCGGACCCGTGGACGCTCGCCAACTGGCAGACCGTCCTCGGCGACGACCTGTTCCTGCGCTCGCTGCACAACACGCTGGTGCTCTCGATCGGCACCGCGGTGGCCGCGATCGTGGTGCACTCGCTCATCGCCTACATCATCGTGCGCACCTCCTACGCGGGCCGGCGGCTGCTCGACTTCGTCTCGTGGCTGCCGTTCACGGTGCCCGGCATCATCCTGGGCCTGGCCCTGCTCTGGCTCTTCCTCGGGGTCCCCTTCCTGCGGCCGCTGTACGGCACCACCGCGCTCCTGATCGTCGCGGGGGTCATCGCGGGCATGCCGCTCGGCGTGCAGATCATCCGGAGCGGGCTCCTGCAGCTGGGCGGCGAGCTGGAGGAGGCCTCCCGGATCGCGGGCGCGTCGTGGTGGACGACCTATCGCCGGATCATCCTGCGCCTGATGGCCCCGACCCTGATCGCGGTGGGCATGATCACCTTCGTGGGCGCCGCCCGCAACATCGGCAACTTCGCCCTGCTCACCACCAGCGCCAACCGGCCGCTGTCGATCCTCCAGCTCGACTACGTGGCCCAGCGCAAGTTCGAGGAGGCGGTGGTCGTGGCGTGCATCATCATGCTGGTCTCGCTGGCCGGAGCCCTGCTCGCGCGGCTGATCGGGCTGCGCAGCGGCGGGCTCGGCTGATGGAGCGCCCGTGCGTCTAGCCCAGAAGATCGCGATCGTGACCGGGACCAGCCCCAACATCGGCGGCGGCATCGCCGAGGGCCTCGCCGAGGAAGGCGCCACCGTGGTGTGCGTGGACGTGGCGGCGGACAACGCGGGCCAGTGCGCGGAGGCGATCCGCCGCGCCGGGGGCCAGGCCCTCGGCATTCCCGTGCGACGTGACCGACGAGGGCCAGGTCGAGGCGATGGTCGCGCGCGTGCGCGAGGCCTACGGCGGCGTCGACATCCTCGTGAACAACGCGGGCATCCTCGGGGGCCTCGGCGTGCTCGAGATGCCGGTGGAGCGCTGGAGCCGCCAGATCGCGGTCAACCTGACCGGGACCTTCCTCTGCACCAAGCACGTGGCGCGGCTGATGGTGGCCGAGCGGCGGCGCGGCAGCATCGTGGTGGTGGTCTCGACGGCCGGCCATCAGGGCCAGGCCGGCAACATCGCCTACTCGACGAGCAAGAGCGGGCTGCTCAACTTCACGCGGGCCGCCGCCATGGACCTGGCCCGCCACGGCATCCGGGTGAACAGCCTGACCCCCACCGCCACCGACACCGAGGAAGCCGCCGAGCGCGCGGTCGCCTGGGGCCGCCCGCGCCCCGAGCCGCGCCCGCGCGGCCTCGACTTCCCGAAGATGGTCCCGATGGGCAAGCTGCCGAGCCCCCGCCACTACGCCCGCGCGGTCGCCTTCCTGGCCTCCGACGACGCGGAGATGATCACCGGCACCGATCTCCGCGTGGACGCGGGCGCCATCGCGAAGTACTGGCCCTGGATCCCGAA
>CAWJDX010000010.1:0-204666 GCA_963841755.1 uncultured Candidatus Rokubacteria bacterium | reverse complement strand
TGACGCGGGCGCGCGGGGCTTCATGAGCGGGCGGCGCGCGAGAGGCGGACGGGCGACGACGGGGGCGGCAGGGGGGGCCGCGGCGGGTCGGCCGGCTCCGTCACCCGCTCGCCGGATTCGCCGCTCTTCGAGCGGCGTGCCGGACTCGGGGGGCCCACTTCGCTCGGCCGACCCGCCGCGGCCCCCCCTGCCGCCCCCGTCGTCACCCGTCCGGTCACGCACGAGCTCATTCATGCATCCCTCGGGCATGCATCTCTCGGGTTAGCGTGGCGCCTCCTATCATTCCCGCGCGGCTCGCCGGGCTTTCCAAGTCTCGGGTCGTGGCGGGGATTCAGTGTGCGAAGCAGCTGTGGTGGCGGGTGCATGAGCCGGGGGCGCCGGAGCTTTCTGCCGGGCCGATGGCGGAGGCGGTGTTTGCGCGGGGGCGAAGGGTCGGCGAGGTGGCGCGTGCTCACGTGCCGGGGGGTGTGCTGCTCGATTTGCCGTACGACGCGTACGAGGCGCGGGTGGCCGCCACCCGGGAGGCGCTGGCTGCGGGGGCGCCGGTGGTGTACGAGGCGAGCTTCCGGGCGGACTCGGTGTACGTGGCGGTCGATATCCTGGAGCGCGGGGAGGACGGGACCTTCTGCGTGACCGAGGTGAAGTCGACCACGAGCGTGAAGGAGATGCACCTGACGGACGTGGCCATCCAGGCGCACGTGGCGCGGCGGGCCGGGCTCGCGGTGGGGCGGATGGAGATCATGCATCTCAACCGGGCGTGCACCTACCCGGACCTCGGCGACCTCTTCGTGCGCGCGGACGTGACCGCGGCGGCCGAGGCGCGCCTCGCGACGCTGCCCGCCGAGGTCGGCGCGCTCCAGGCCATGCTGGCCGGCCCGCGACCGGAGGTGGCGACCGGGCCGCACTGCACGAGGCCCTACGAGTGCCCGTTCCTCGAGCGCTGCTGGGCGCCGCAGCCCCCGCATCACGTGAGCACGCTCTACCGGCAGCAGGCGCGCGCGCTGGCCGCGCTCTACGAACAGGGCTACCAGTCCATCTTCGACCTGCCCGAGGACACCGCGCTCGCCGCCACCGCCGACCGGCAGCGCCGCGCGGTGCAGGCGGGCCGGATGATCGTGGAGCCCGGTCTCGCGCGCGCCCTGCGCGCCTGCGTCTCGCCGGTGGCGTTCCTCGACTTCGAGACCGCGGGCCTCCCCATCCCGGTGTGGAACGGCTGCCATCCGTGGGACGCGCTGCCGGTGCAGTGGAGCTGCCACCGGGAGGACGGCGCGGGCGGGCTCGCGCATCACGCCTGGCTCGCGGAGGGCCCCGACGACGTGCGCCCCGCGCTGGCGGAGCGACTGCTCGCCGCGTGCGAGCCCGCGCGGACCATCGTGGCCTACTCCGCGCGATTCGAGCGCGAGTGCATCCAGCGGATCGCGGCGGGCGCGCCCGCGCTGGCCCCGCGCCTCGCGCGCATCGCGGAGCGACTGGTCGATCTGCTGCCGATCGTGCGCGAGCACGTCTACCACCCCGCGTTCGGGGGCAGCTTCTCGCTCAAGCGCGTGCTGCCCGCGCTCGTCCCCGGCCTCGGCTACGACGACCTCGCGATCGGCGACGGCGCGCTCGCCAGCGTGGCGCTGGAGCGCCTGCTCTGGGGCGGTGACGCGGTGAGCCATGCCGAGCGCATCCAGCTACGGGCGGACCTGATGGGCTACTGCGCGCGGGACACCCTGGGCCTCGCCCGGCTGCTCGAGCGGCTCCGGAGCCTGGCGCAGGGCTGACACAGAAAGGTCAGCCGGGTCGGATAGTTGCGTGGTTTTCCTGGTACCTATGCACAGGTCTATCCACATCTGTGGATAGACCCTTCCCTGGAATGTCGGGGGCGGATGCCCCCTCCGGGCGGTTGCTCGGCCTAGCCCTTCGCCAGCTTCTCCACGCCGCGCCGGGAGAGCCCCGACACGCGCGCGAGCAGAGCCTTCACCTTCCGCTCCGACACCTGATCCGCGAGGATCAGCTTCTTCGACTTCGTCTTCGTCACGATGTACGCGACCCAGTCATCGAGGTCCGGCGTGCCGCGCCACGCGATGGTGAGCCTGCTCTGCCGCAACGACCGGCGTCCTTCGACTTTCGCCAACGGCTTTCGACTCCCCTGCATGACTCGTGAAGCCTAGTGAACGTGCGGGGGATGTGTCAAGCCGATGACGAAGAAAGTTTTGTGAATAAGTGTGGATAACCATGTTATGACCTGCCTCATCATGCACATCGAGAAGAAGCTCGACGCGCTCGGCCTCACGCTGATGGATCTGGATCGGGCGTATCGGGCGAACGCGGCGGGTGCCCGCTTCGTCTCTCACCTCGCGGTCAACAACGTGCTCTACCTCTCCGGCACGACGCCGGTGCGCGACGGCAAGCCGCACCTCGTCGGCGTGGTGGGCGCCGATCTCTCGATCGAGCAGGGCTACGAGGCCGCGCGCTACGCTCTGCTCTCGAGCCTGGCCGCGATCAAGTACGCGCTCGGCGACCTGGACCGCGTGCAACAGGCGGTGCAGCTCATCGGGTTCGTGAACTCGGCGCCCGGGTTCAGCGAGCAGCCGCGCGTGATCAACGGCGCCACCGATCTGCTCGTCGAGCTGTACGGCGACCGCGGCAAGCCCACCCGCGCCGCCATCGGGTGCCAGGGCCTGGCCCTCGGCCACTCGGTCGAGGTCGTGCTCTCCGTGCTCTTCACCGGCGAGGCGACCACGCCGCCCCTGGCGCGCGATCACTACGTGAAGTAGGCTCCCGTCATCATGACGCGCTGGCCCTGGCTGGCCGCCCTGCTCCTGCTGCACGCCGGCTGCACGAGCCTCACCGCCGGGCAGCAGGCCCACCTCGACGACTGGCAGCGCTTCGCGGACCGGGTCACCGCCCACTACGGGGTCGCCGACGTCACGTTCCTGGTCGGCGAGCAGCCAGGCGCGGGCGGCGGCGCGATGCGGCCGGGCGGCCTCATGACCTTCCAGACCCAGATGCTCGAGCCGCTGCCGGCCGGCCAGTCCCGCGACTTCCTGCTCGCGCACGAGCTGGGCCACTGGGTGCTGGGCCACGCCTATCGCCGGGCGCCCGACGAGGCGGCCACCTCGCTGTGGGACGCCCAGCAGGAGCGCCGCGAGCTGGACGCCAACGCGGAGGCGGTGAAGATCCTCATGGTCGGCCGTCACTGGTCCGAGCGCCGGGCCTTCTTCCACGCGCACGCCTATCTCTGGAGCTATCGCCGCGGGGTGGAGGCGCGCCGCGTAGGCGTGCCGGCGGGGCATCCCGTCGATACGTGCGTCGAGATCAACGACCTGATCCGGCGCTATCCCACCTACCGCGACATCAGCGACTCCTGTCCCTCGTGGCCGGAGCCCCGGTGGGCCGACCACGCGGCGCAGCGCGACACGACGTCGAGCGAGCCGCTCGACCTCCGCTGAGCCGCCGCCCCGATCCGCGTGCTGCGTCCCGCGAGCCACACCCTTCCCGACCTGCTCGACGAGCTGGCCGCGCGCCAGCCGGAGCACGAGCTGATCGTCGACGCCACCGGCCGCGTGCGGCTCGGCTACGCCGAGGCACGGGCGCGCGCGCGGCGGCTCGCCCGCGGGCTCGTGCGCCTCGGGGTGCGTCGCGGGGATCGGGTCGCGCTGCTCATGACCAACCGGCCAGAGTGGCTCCTGATCGACTTCGCGGTGACGCTCCTCGGCGCGGTCCTGGTGCCGATCAGCACCTGGTCGCGGCCCCGCGAGCTCGAGTACGTGCTCGGCCACTGCGCGACGTCGATCTTGCTGCTCGCGCCGCGCTTCGGGAGCCAGGACTACCTGGCCGCGCTCGCCGAGATGGGCGGCGCGGGCTCCGCACGGCTGCCGCATCTCCGGGGCCTGGTGGTGTGTGGCGACGAGGCGGCCGGCGCGCCGACCGGGGCGCTGCCGTCGCTCGAGGCCCTCGCCGAGCTCGGCCGGGACGTGAGCGACGCCGAGCTCGACGCGGCCCAGCGGGCGGTCACCCCCGACGACGTGGCGTACATCCTCTACACCTCGGGCACCACGTCGAGTCCCAAGGGCGTGCAGCTCGCCCACGGGGGGCTGATCGAAAACGGCTGGCAGATCGGCGAGCGTCAGCATCTGACCCCGGCCGACCGCATGTGGATGGGCATCTCGCTCTTCTGGAGCTTCGGCTGCGCCAACTCGCTCCCCGCGGTGATGACCCACGGGGGCACCATCGTGCTCCAGGAGCAGATCGAGCCGGCCGCCACGCTGGCGCTGATCGAGCGGGAGCGCTGCACGGTCTACTACGGGACGCCCAACATCGCCCAGGCCCTGATCGAGCACCCGGACCGCGCGCGGCGCGACCTGTCGTCGCTTCGCACCGGCGCCGCGATCGGCGCCCCCGCCGCGATGCAGATGGTGATGGACCTCGGCGCGCGGGAGATCTGCAACGTCTACGGGCTGACCGAGTGCTACGGCAACAGCTCGGTCACCGACGCGCACGACCCGCCCGAGGTGCGGCGGACCACGGTGGGCTATCCCCTGCCCGGGATGGAGATCCGCGTGGTGGACCGCGAGAGTCGGCGCCCGCTGCCGGACGGCGAGGTCGGCGAGATCCTGATTCGCGGCCGCTTGACGCCGGGCTACTACCAGGACCCGGAGCGTAACGCGGCGGCCTTCGACGCGGAGGGCTTCCTGCTGTCCGGCGATCTCGGGTTCGTGGGGCCGGACGGGCGCCTGCGCTTCCGCGGCCGCATCAAGGAGATGGTCAAGACCGGCGGGATCAACGTGGCCCCGGTGGAGGTCGAGGAGATCCTCCTGGGCCACCGTGATGTCGAGCAGGCCTACGTGGTCGGCATCCCCGACCCGCGCAAGGAGGAGATCCTGGTCGCGGTCGTGGTGGCCAAGGTGGGCCACCGCATCGAGCCCGCCGCGCTGCACGCCCTGTGCAAGGACGCGCTCGCCGCCTACAAGGTGCCGCAGGCGATCCACGTGATGGCGCGCGAGGACCTGCCCGTCACCTCCACCGGCAAGGTCCAGAAGTTCCGCCTCGCCGAGCAGCTCGCTCGGGGTCAGCAGCTCGCCCGGGGTCAGGTCTTACATTCCGACATTTCGCCGCGCGAGAAGTGACCGCGCAAGGCACGGAAATGTCGGAATGTAAGACCTGACCCCAGCTACTGACCCCAACTAGCGGAGAGCGGCGCGGGCGAGGGTCGGGAAGACGGTGTCGCGGAAGGCGGCGATCTCGCGCTCGGGCGGCGCGAAGGTCAGCAGCGGCATCAGGTAGAGGTTGCGCACGCCGAGCTTGGTGAGCTCCGCGATGCGATCCGCACAGTCCGCCGGCGTGCCGACCAGCCCCATCGCCTCGCAGAGCTGGGCGACCACCTCGTCGGGCACGAACGAGGTGGCGGCGATGGCCGCCTCCCAGTCGTGGGCGTGCGAGAGATCGGGGTAGACCTTCCACACCGCGTCCGGCACCGTCAGCGGCGGCAGGCGCAGGCCGGCCGGCTCGAGCCAGTAGCCGCCCCAGCGCAGGATGCCCCAGTGCACCGCGGTCGGCCGCGCCTCGCGGAGCGCGGCCGCGGTGGTGGGCAGCGTCGCGGTGCGCACCGCCCAGATCACCTCGAGGTCCTCCACCCGGCGCCCGGCCCGCTTCGCGCCGCGGTCGAGATGCTCGAGCGCGCGAGTGACGATGCCGCGATTGGCGCCGACCAGCAGCAGCGCGCCGTCGGCCACCTCGCCGGCCAGCTCGATCGCCTTGGGCCCGGAGGCGGCCATCAGCACCGGGATGCGCGCGGCCGGACGCGTAGCCGAGACGCCCCGCGGTCTCGCCGAAGCGCGCGCTCTCGCCGGCCAGCAGCGTCCGCACGGTGGCGATGCACTCGCGCATCTCGCCGAGCGTGGCCGCCTTGCGCCCGATGGTGCTCGCCGAGGTGTAGCCGGTGCCGATCACGAACTTCACGCGCCCCGGCGCCAGCTCCTCCACCGTCTGGATCGCGGAGGCGAGCACCGAGGGATGGCGGGTGAACGGGTTGGTCACCGCCGGGAAGAGCGCGAGGCGCTTCGTGTGGGTGGCCGCCTGGCCGAGCGTGACGAAGACGTCGCGCGAGAGGAGCTGGCTGTCCAGGATGCCCGCGCCGTCGAAGCCGGCCGCCTCGATCCCCTGGATCAGGCGCATCAGATCGGGCATGGGCGCGGTGGCGGGCACGCGGATGTGGACGCGGACCGGCGCGGTCATGGACGCCTCACTCGTAGCGCGGCCGGCGCTTCTC
The DNA here is from genome assembly GCA_963841755.1 of uncultured Candidatus Rokubacteria bacterium. Taxonomy (GTDB): domain Bacteria; phylum Methylomirabilota; class Methylomirabilia; order Rokubacteriales; family CSP1-6; genus CAMLFJ01. The sequence goes on along the minus strand of CAWJDX010000010.1, from coordinate 198,413 downwards.
GCGGAACGCGGCCACCCCTTCCTTGAAGTGCGCGCTCGCCCGCACCCGGTCGCCCAGCTCCTGGTCCAGCGCCTCGCGGGCCCGCGCGTGCTCGGCGATGGTCGCGCTGATCTGCCGCTTCACCGCCTGCACCGCGGACGGGCTGTTGGCCGCGATCGCCTCCGCGGTCTCGAGCGCCCACGCCATCAGGCCGTCGGCGGGCACCACCCGGTTGATCAGGCCGATCCGGGCCGCCTCCGTCGCGTCGATCAGGCGCCCGGTGAGCAGCAGATCCATCGCGTGCACGTAGCCGATCTGCGGGATGAGCTTCACGGTGGCGCCGCCGAACGGGTAGATCGACCACTTCACCTCCGGCAGCCCGAAGCGCGCGGTCGGCACCGCGGCGCGCACGTCGGTGGCGAGCAGCAGCTCCAGGCCGCCGCCCACGCAGTCGCCGTTGACCGCGGCCACGATCGGCTTGGCGTACGAGTCGTACTTGAGCAGGGCGTGGCTGATCACCCGCGCGGCATCCGTGGGGGCGCTGAGATCGCCGCTGATGTCGGCCCCCGCGCAGAAGGCCCGCGTGCCCGCGCCGGTGAGCACGATGGCGCGACACGGCCCGCGCTCGAGCTCGTCCCACACGCGGGCGAGGTCGGCCATCATCGCCCGCGTCATCGCGTTGAGCCGCGGCAGGTTGTCGACGGTGACCACGACCACGTGCGGGCCGTGCGCCTCGGTGCGGATCTCCATGGCCTCAGGCTCCCGCGGGCACGACCACGATCTTGCCGAGCGCCTTGCGATCGGTGAGGAGCTTGATCGCCTCCACCGTCCGCTCGAGCGGCAGGCGGTGGCTGACCAGCGGCTTGAGCCGCCCCTCGCGGTACCAGGCGAGCAGCGCCTCGACCGAGCGGCGCAGCTTGTCCGGGGCCTGGTTGCGGTAGTAGCGCAGCGAGCAGCCGAGCGCGGACCGGTTCTTGACGAGGAGCCGGTTGGCCGGGATCTGCTGGACGCCGCCCACGAAGCCCACCAGCAGCATGCGGCCGCCCCAGCCGAGCGCGGAGAGCGCCGCGTCGGCCAGCTCGCCGCCGATCGGGTCGAAGCAGACGTCCGCGCCCTTCTCCCCGGTCAGCGCCATCACCCGCTCGGTGAGGTTCTCGGTGGCGTAGTTCACGAGGTCGTCGGCGCCGTGCGCCCGGGCCACCGCGAGCTTCTCCGCGGTGCTGGCCCCCGCGATCACCCGCGCGCCCATCGCCTTGCCGATCTCCACCGCGGTGAGGCCCACGCCCCCGGCCGCGCCCAGCACCAGCAGCGTCTCGCCCGCCTCCAGGCGGCCCTGCCAGCGGATCGCCACGTCGCTCGAGATGTAGGCGATGGGAAACGCGCCGGCCTCCTCGAACGCCATGCCCTCCGGGATCGCGAAGGTCTCGCTCTCCTTGGCCACCGCCTGCTCGGCGAGCCCGCCCCATCCGAGCGTGGCCATCACCCGGTCGCCCGGCCGGAAGCGCGTCACCCGCGCGCCGCACGCCGCGACCACGCCCGCGGTCTCGAGACCGGGGCTGAACGGAAACGGCGGGCGCGTCTGGTACTTGCCGGCCACCATGATCGAGTCGGCGTAGTTCACCGACGTGGCCCGCACGTCGATCAGCACCTCGTCCGCGGCGGGAACCGGCGCGGGCACCTCCTCGACCTTCAGGCTCTCGACCGCTCCCCAGGCGTGACAGATCACCGCGCGCATGACGTCCTCCTCACGGCGCAGGAGTATACCGTGCCGCGGGAGGAGCGGGCGCGCGGCTTTGCCGGGCTAGGCCCCCGGGGCCTCGGGCGCGGTGGAGTCGGCGGGGGCGAAGTCGGCGCGGGCGCCGAGGCCGTCGGCGAGCGGGCGATTGCCCAGGACGCGCGCCAGCGCGGCCGCGTCCGTGATCGGCCCGTGCTCGGACCGGAACCGGACGATGGTCGCGGCCTCGGGCGCGCCGATACCGGGCAGCTCCCGCAGCTCCTGCTCGTTGGCCAGGTTGATCCGGATCTTGGTCGGCATACCCGGGAGCACGAGCAAGGCGCGTGCCCCCGTCCGCGCCTCACCGTAGCGACCGCATCGCGGCTTGCGCGCCGCGAATCGCGTGCGGCCGCGACGCGCCGGGAAGAAATCGCCCGGGAGGAGTTACCGGCCTCGCCCTCGATTGCCCGCGTCATCCCGGCGGGCTATAGTAGGCGCCGCTCACTTCTCTCTCGCACTGCAACGCCGGAGGATTCGCCGCTCTCGTCTCCAAGGAGGAGTCATCATGAGACTCGCAGGAAAGGTCGCGATCATCACCGGCGGGGCGCACGGCATGGGAGAGAGCGAGGCGCTCATCTTCGCCCGCGAGGGAGCCACCGTGGTGGTGGCCGACGTGGACCAGGCGGCGGGCGCGCAGGTGGCCGGCAAGATCACCGGCGGCGGGGGCAAGGCGCGCTTCGCCAAGCTCGACGTCACCAGCGAGGCGGAGTGGCAGGACGTGATCCGGTCCACCACCGGCGCCTACGGCCGGCTCGACATCCTGGTGAACAACGCGGGGATCAGCGGCTCCTCGGACCCCGACACCACGAGCACCCAGTCGTGGGACACCATCATGGGGGTCAACGCCAAGGGCGTCTTCCTGGGCATGAAGCACGCGGTCCCCGCGATGCGCCAGTCGGGGGGCGGGGCCATCGTCAACATCTCGTCGATCTCGGGCTTCGTGGGCCAGGACCGGCTGCACATGGCCTACAACGCCTCCAAGGGCGCGGTGCGCATCATGACCAAGTCGGGCGCGGTCCAGTACGCGCGCGACGGCATCCGGGTGAACTCGGTGCACCCGGGCTTCATGCCCCCGATGCGCACGTCGAAGATCTCGGCGGACCCGGCGTGGCGCCAGCCCTTCCTGGAGACGGTGCCGATGAAGCGCGAGGGCCGCGTGGAGGAGGTGGCCCACGCGGTGCTCTTCCTCGCCTCCGACGAGGCCTCCTACATCACCGGCACCGAGCTGGTGGTCGACGGCGGCTTCCTCGCGGTGTGAGGCGGCGGCCATGAGCCCGTCCATCCGCGCGCTGCTGCGGGGGCCGCTGCCGGTCACCGCTCCCCTCGTCCTCAACCCGCTGATGGCCCGGATGGTGGAGGCGGCCGGCTTCCCGGCCGGTTACCTGGGCGGCGGCTCCACCGGCTACCAGAAGGTGGCGCTCGAGGCCAACCTCAACCTGACCGAGATGTGCCAGGCCGCGCTCGACATCGGCGCGGTGTCGTCCCTGCCGCTCATCCTCGACGGGGCGTGCGGCTACGGCGACCCGATGCACATGCGGCGCACCATCGGCATGAGCGAGGCGGCCGGCTTCGCGGGCATCGAGATCGAGGACCAGCTCGTGCCGAAGCGGGCGCACCACCACGTGGGGATCGAGCACATGATCCCGGCCGAGCTGATGGCGGCCAAGGTGGAGGCCGCGGTGGGGGCGCGCCGCAGCCCCGACTTCCTGATCATCGCGCGCACCAACGCGGTGCGGGCGAGCACCATGGACGACGCCCTGCGGCGCGGGGAGATCTACCGGAAGGCGGGCGCCGACGTGCTGCTGCTCTCGATGGCCCACGCCCCCGAGCAGCTGCGCGCGATCGCGGAGCGCCTCGGCGGGCCGCTCATGTACCTCACCCGCCGCGGCGGGCTGGCCGGGCTCGGCATGACCCTCGCCGACCTGGGCGGGCTCGGCTACCGGATCGTGGCCGATCCCTCCACCCCGCTGCTCGCCGCGTACGAGGCGTGGAAGACGATCTACGCGGACCTGGGCGACGGCTTCGGGGCGGGCCGGCCCCGGCGCGACTGGGACCCGCTGGAGAAGGAAATGCTCGGCGTGATCGAGCTGGAAAAGCTCCTCGCCATCGAGCGCACCACGGTGGAAAAATAACGTATACTGGTGCCCTCGGTCGCAATGGCCGGGAGAAAAGGAACACCGTGCCCCGGACTCCCACGAAGTCGTACCAGTGCAGCGTCGTCTCCGAGACCGTCTCCATCTCGCTCCGCCGCCGTCAGTCACTGGGCGGCAACGGCAAGCTCTTCGTCCGCTGCAGCGAGCTCGAGTGCCAGCACATCGACACCAACGAGCCGCCCTGCCCGCTGACCCTGGCCCTCTTCGAGGCCGAGATCGCGGAGCGGATGGCCCAGCGCGCCGAGTGATCCGGGCCCGGCCCCGCGGAAAGTTTTCCGTTTCCGCGGGGAGGGCGTGTATGCTGTAACCAACTTACCTGCATCTGCAGACCGCGTTTCCCGTCCGCTTCCGCATCGTGGGGCGCGTCAAGATCATCCGCGGAAGACTGGCCCCGGGCCCAATTCCCTGCCCGCAAGAGGTTACCTGCTCCATGTCGTTTTCTGATTTCGGACTTCACCCCGACCTGCTCCGCGCCATCACGGCGCTGGGCTTCCAGGCGCCCACCCCCATCCAGCGCGACGCGATTCCCCCCGGGCTGGCCGGCCGCGACGTGCTCGCGTGCGCCATGACCGGCAGCGGCAAGACCGCCGCGTTCCTGCTGCCGATCCTGCAGCGCCTGTCCGCCCTGCCCCGCGGCACCACGCGCGCCCTGATCGTGGCGCCGACCCGCGAGCTGGCCGCGCAGATCGACGAGCACCGCCGCGAGCTCAGCCGCTTCACCCGGATCGACGGCGCGGCCGTGTTCGGCGGCGTCGGCATGGGCCCGCAGGAGCACGCCTTCCGCAAGAAGGTCGACATCCTGGTGGCGACCCCCGGGCGGCTGCTCGATCACATGCGGATGCCCTACGCGCGCCTGGACGGCCTCGAGGTGCTGGTCCTCGACGAGGCGGACCGGATGCTCGACATGGGCTTCCTGCCGGACATCAAGCGCATCCTGAAGCAGCTGCCCGCGCGCCGGCAGAACCTGCTCTTCTCCGCGACCATGCCGCCGCCGATCGCGGTCCTCGCGCGGGAGATCCTGCGCGACCCGGTGTCGCTCCAGATCGAGCGGGCGCCCGCGCCCGCGGTGGGCGTCACCCACACCGTGTACCCGGTGCCGCAGGAGCTGAAGTCGGCCCTGTTCGTCGAGCTGCTGCAAGCAGCCCGGCACCCGGAGCGTGCTCGCCTTCACCCGCACCAAGCACCGGGCCAACCGGCTCGCCGAGTACCTGGCGAAGCACGGGGTCAAGGCCGACCGCATCCACGGCAACCGCAGCCAGGCCCAGCGCACCGCCGCGCTGGCCGGGTTCAAGGACGGGCGCTTCCAGGTGCTGGTGGCGACCGACATCGCGGCGCGGGGCATCGACATCGATGCGCTGAGCCACGTGATCAACTTCGACGTGCCCGGCATGTCGGAGGACTACATCCACCGGGTGGGCCGCACCGCCCGGGCCGAGGCGGTGGGCGACGCCTTCACGCTGGTGTCGCCGGACGAGGAGGGCGATCTGAAGGGCATCGAGCGCGCGGTCGGCACCCGGTTCTCGCGGGTGCGCCTGCCCGGCTTCGACTACACCAAGCGCCCGGCCGACAAGCTCGAGATCCCGCTGGCCGAGCGCATCGCGTCCATCCGCGCCCGCAAGGCGGAGGACCGCCAGCGCGCCCGCGTCAACGCCGAGCGCCGCGCCCAGCACGGCACTCCCCACACCGCCCGCGCCGGCCGCTAGTCAGCTCTGGGGTCAGGTCTTACATTCCGACATTTGTCGGAATGTAAGACCTGACCCCAGCTTCGCGTCTGACCCCATCTTCGCCTCAGGGCCGAGGGCGAGGCGGGCGAGGACGTCGCCGATCATCGGGCTCAGGGCGAAGCCGTGGCCGCTGAAGCCGGCGGCGATGACGAGGCCCTCGATGCCGGGGATCGGGCCGATCATCGGCAGGTCGTCCGGCGTGAAGGCTTCGAGGCCGGCCCAGCCCCGGGCCAGCGCGCGGCCGGCGAGCGGCGGATAGACCACCCGCGCGGTCTCGAGGCTCGCCTCGCACGCTCTCCTCCAGCAGCTCGTAGCGATTGGCCGCGTGGTCGATCACCCGCGCGGGCCAGCCCCCGCCGATCAGGTACGCGCCGTCGTCGAGCTGCTTCAGGCTCAGCTTGTGGTCGAAGGCACCGAGCACCGGCGCGAGCCCCGCGGGCGCGGGCTCGGTGAGCAGCATCTGGAGCGGCCGCGTCTCGATCGGCAGGCGCACGCCGAGCGGGGCGAGCAGCGCGGCGGTCCAGGCGCCCGCGGCCACGATCGCCGCGTCACAGGCCAGGCGCCGCCCGTCGTCGCGCTCCACCGCGACCACGCGCCCGCGCTCCACCGCGAGCCCGCGCGCCCCCGCGCCTTCGTCTATCGATGCGCCGAGGCGCCGCGCCGCCGTCGCGAACGCGCGCACGGTCGCCATCGCGTCGGCCTGCCCGTCGATCGCGCAGTGCACCCCGCCGCGGCACGCCGGCGCGACGCCGGGGGCGAGCCCGCGCGCCGCCGCCGCGTCCACCAGCTCGACCGGGACGCCGTCGGCCCGCTGCTCGGCCACCCACGCCGGCGCGGCGCGCCACGCCGCATCGTCGAGCGCGAGCCGCAGCCCGCCGCCGCGCCGGTAGCCGGTGGGCGCCTCCAGCTCGCGGTCGAGATCGGGCCAGCGGGCGAGGCTCGCCAGCGCCAGCGCGCGCTCGGCCGGATCGCGGCCCATCACCCGCACGCCGGCGGCGCTGGCCCCCGAGGCCGCCGCGCCCACGCGCTCGCGCTCGAGCACGGTGACCTCCGCGCCCGGATCCGCGCGGCGGAGATGGAACGCCGCGCTCAGCCCCATCAGCCCGCCGCCCACGATGACGATCCGCCGCGCCATGACGCCGCAGTCTAGCACCGGGCGGTCTACCGGGGACCCGGCGGGAGGTGGTAGAGTCTTCCGCCAGACCCATGCGCGGCCCCATCGTCTACGAAGCCCCGCGACCCCCCGCCGCACCCGGCGAGACCGTGGTCACCAGCACCTGCGGCCACAACTGCGGCGGGCGCTGCGTGGTCAACGCCCACGTGCGCGACGGGCGCATCGTGCGCATCAGCACCGATCCGCGCAAGTGGACGCCCGAGGTCGCGCCGCTCCACGCCTGCGTGCGCGGCTTCGGCCAGCTCGAGCGGCTGAATCACCCGGACCGCGTCGTCCACCCGCTGCGGCGCGTGGGCCCGCGCGGCGGGGGACGGCTTCGAGCGCATCGGCTGGGACGAGGCCCTCGACGAGGTGGCCGGCCAGATGCGGCGCATCCGCGACACCTACGGCCCCGCCGCCATCCTGGACTGCTCGCGCACCGGCAGCCTCTCGATGCTGCACAGCCGCTCCACCGTCAAGCGCCTGCTCTACATGTTCGGCGGCTGCACCGAGCTGTGGACCAACATCTCGGCGGAGGCGGAGGTCTACGCGGTCCGCCAGACCTACGGGGCCAAGGCCGACTACAAGAGCGCGGGCCGCGAGCCCACCGACTACGTCAACTCGCGCCTGATCCTCATGTGGGGCTGGAGCCCGGCCGACGGCACCTTCGGCACCGGCACGCTGCAGTACCTGAAGCTGGCCAAGAAGCGCGGGGTCAAGATCATCTGCGTGGATCCGCGGCGCACGCGCACGAGCTGGGAGCTGGCCGACCAGCACGTGTTCATCCGCCCGTCGACCGACACCGCGGCGCTGCTCGCGATGGCCCACGTGATCGTGACCGAGGGCCTGCACGACCAGGCCTACCTGGACCGCCACGTCCTCGGCTTCGACGAGGCGCACCTGCCCGCGGGCGCGCCGGCCGGCGCGTCCTACCGCGCGTACCTGCTCGGCGAGGCCGACGGGGTGCCGAAGACGCCCGAGTGGGCCGCCGCCATCACCGGGGTGCCGGCCGAGACCCTGCGCGCGCTCGCGGTCGAGTACGCGACGAGCAAGCCGGCCGCGCTCCAGACCGGCTACGCGCCGGGGCGCACGCTCCACGGCGAGCAGTTCCACCGCGCGGCCTACGCGCTCTGCGCGATGACCGGCAACGTGGGCATCCCGGGCGGCAACGCGGGCACCAGCAACGGGGCGACCGGGCGCGGCGGCATCCAGGGCCTGCCCACCGGCGAGAATCCGGTGGGCCGGGGCGTGTCCTCACCGCTGCTCGCCGATCTGCTCGAGCGCGGCAAGGCGGGCGGCTACCCGGCCGACGTGAAGATGATCTACTCGTGCGCGGGCGATCTCTTCAACCAGCTCCCCAACGTGCGGCGGATCATCGCGGGCGTGGAGCGGCTCGACTTCGTGGTGGTCCAGGACCACTTCGTGACCCCGACCGCGCGCTACGCCGACATCGTGCTGCCCGCGACGACCTTCTGGGAGCGCAACGACGTGCACACCCCGTGGGCGGGCGCCGGCCACTACGCGATCTTCATGCAGCAGGCGATCGCCCCGGTGGGCGAGTGCCGCAACGACCTCGACATCTGCGCGGCGCTGGCCGACCGCCTCGGCATCGTGGGCTACAACGACAAGACCGAGGACGAGTGGCTGCGCGAGCTGACCCGGCACGCCATCGACGACTACGAGACGTTCCGGGCCAAGGGCCTGGCCCGCCTGCCCGCCCCGGACGACGCGGTGGCCTTCGCGCGCGAGATCCGCGAGCCGGAGCGCCACCCCTTCAGCACCCCGTCCGGCAAGATCGAGATCTACTCGATGGCCATCGCGGCCAACCCCGATCCCTACGGCCTCGGCGCGATCCCCGCGATCCCGACCTTCATCCCGGAGCCGGTCGACGCGCGCCACCCGCTGCGGCTCGTCACCCCGAAGTCGCGCGCCCGCACCCACTCGATCCACGACAACCAGGCCATCCTGTCTCGCGCCGATCGCGACGACGTGTGGCTGCACCCGGCCGACGCGGCGGCGCGCGGCATCGTGGACGGCCAGCGCGTGGCGGTCTTCAACGACCGCGGGCGCACCCTGATCCCGGCGCGGGTCACCGACCGGGTGGCCCCCGGCGTGGTGTCGATCAAGGAGGGCGCGTGGTTCGCCCTCGACGAGTCCGGTCAGGACACGCGCGGCTGCTCGAACCTCCTGACCCCCGATCGCTCCTCACCCGCCGGGGCCACGCCCTTCAACTCCTGCTTCGTGGAGATCGAAGCCGCCCCCTAGCCCGGGCTCAGCGAGCCGGGATCAGGGTCAGGCGGACGCGGGTGGTCCAGTCGCGCACCACCCGCACGTACACGATGGTGGGCTGGTAGCCCGGGGCCTGGAAGGTCAGGGTGTGCATCCCGGGGCGGGCGTCGACCGGCGTGGCTTGCAGGTCGTTGGCCACGCCCACCAGCACCCCGTCGAGGCGCACCTCGGCATTCGACGGCAGGGCGTTGATGTACAGCGCTCCGCCCGGACTGAACCCGGCGTAGCCGTACTCCGAGTGGGACGAGTACATGTCGGCGGCGGACGCGCCGGGGGCGAGCCCGGCGACGGCGGCCGCGATGAGCAGCGCCAGAAGAAGCGGAACGCGTTTCACGGAGATTCTCCTCTCGAGAGGCCTCACCCGTCGACCACGCAGCGGAAGGTCGCGAAGACGTACGGGTAGTGGGCCTGGAACCAGTTGCGGAAGCTCGGGCGCACGAGGTCGTCGGCGGTCGCCCAGGAGCCGCCCTTCAGCACGTAGTGCTTGCCGTCGAAGAAGTCGGCCGAGTAGCCCGCGTAGCCCGGGATGTAGGCGGTGAAGCCGGGCAGCCCGCCGAACACGGTGTTGGTCCACTCCCAGCCGTCGCCGATCAGGTCCTGCACGCCCCAGGCGCTCGCGCCCTCGGGATGCGTGCCCACCGGCGTCGGCGCCCAGTGGCGGTAGCCGAAGTTCCCGTGGCGCTCGGTGGGCGGCGTGTCGCCCCACGGCCAGCGGGGCGAGCCGCCGTCGGGCCGGCCGAACGCGGCGCGCTGGAACTCGGCCTCGGTGGGCAGCCGCTCGCCGCGCCATCGCGCGAAGGCCCGCGCCTCCGCGAGGCTCACGTAGACCGGCCAGTCCGCCACCGCGTCGAGCGGCACGCGCTCGAAGAGGGTCCGGTACGTCCAGCGCCCGTCGCGGAGCTCCCACACCACCGGATGCTCGATGGCGGCGTGGCCCAGCCACACCCGGTCCTCGTCGCTCCAGAGATCGGGACGACGATAGCCGCCGTCCTCCACGAAGGCGAGGAACTGCGCGTTGGTCACCGCGGTGCCGTCGATGCGGAAGGCGGGGACCGGAACCTCGAGCGCGGCAAACTCGTTGTCCCAGCCGAAGGGCAGCTCGTCGAAGCGGGCGCCGAGCGTGGCGGATCCGGCCGGGATCGCGATCTTGTCGGCGGGACGGCCCGGGCCGAGCACGAGCGGCGGCACCCAGCTCGGCCGGACCTTCTGCTCGAGCGGCAGCCGCTGCATCATGTAGAGCAGCGTCTCCTGGTGCATCAGCTCGTGCTCCGCGATCATCGCGAAGACGCGCCCCTCGCCCGCCATCAGGTGGGTGGCCGCGCGATCGGCCACCGCGGTGCCCGCGTCGAGCAGCGCGGCGCGGACCCGGTCGCGGTAGGCGAGCACCTCCGGAACCGCGGGCCACGTGGCCGGCACGTCCGGGTGGTCGTGGCAGTGGGTCGGGTCGTCCACGTCGGGATCGATCCCCCGCGAGAACAGCTCGTCGAAGGCCGGGTTGAACGCGGGCCGGCCGAGCAGCTCCCCGCCCACGTGGTTCCAGGCGAAGGCGGGCAAGTGTCCGAGATAGAAGATGAACGGATGCCGGAGCGCGATCGGCTGGGCCAGCCAGGAGCCCGGCGCGAGGATCTCGAAGATCCGGTCCGTGCGGGCCCACGCCTCGGTCAGCCGGTCTGTCAGGGTCTCGACCATTGGGTCCCCTCCCCCAGATTGTTTTCACAACCGCTTGCATAGTGCCTGAGTGGCGTCTAGCTTGCAGCAGGAGCGTGCCATGCGCTATCGGATCGACGTGCACACGGACGAGCGGGCCCAGCAGCAGCGCCTCGAGGAGGACGTCCGCCGAGGGTTGACCTCGCGCCCGAAGTCCCTGCCCCCGAAGTACTTTTACGACCGGGCGGGGTCGCTGCTCTTCGAGCGCATCACCGAGCTGCCGGAGTACTATCCGACCCGCACCGAGTCGGCCCTGCTGGCGGAAATTCTGCCCGGGCTGATCGAGGATTTTCTTCCCGACGACATCGTCGAGATCGGCGCCGGCTCGTCCGAGAAGACGCGCCGGGTGCTCGACGCGGTGACCGCGGGCGGGCGGCGCGGTCCGCTACGTGCCCCTCGACGTGGACCGCCTGACCCTCGAGGCGAGCGCGGAGCGGCTCCTGCGCGACTACCCCAGCCTGAGCGTGCACGCGGTGGTGGGCGACTTCGAGCGCGATCTCACCCACGTGCCGCCGCCGGCCGGCCGGCGGCTGGCGATGTTCCTGGGCAGCACCATCGGAAATCTCGATGAGCCGGCGCAGCGGCGCCTGCTGGCGGATCTGCAAGACGCTCCTGCCCGACCCGCGCGACCGGCTGCTCCTGGGCGTGGACCTGGTGAAGGACGTCAAGATCCTGGAAGCGGCCTACGACGACTCGGCGGGGGTGACGCGCGATTTCAATCTCAACATCCTGCGGGTGATCAACCGCGGGGTGGACGGCGACTTCGATCCCGACGCCTTCCGGCACCGCGCCTTCTACAACGACGCGGCCTCGCGCATCGAGATGCACCTGGTGGCGGACTCCGCCCAGACGGTGCGTCTGCGGCGCCTGGGCCTCACGGTCCGCTTCGCGCCCGGTGAGGACATCTGGACCGAGAGCTCGTACAAGTTCAGCCGCGCCGGGGTCGAGGCGCTGCTCGGCGGCGCGGGCCTGCGGCTCGCCCGCTGGCACGTCGATCCCGCCAACTACTTCGCGCTCGCCCTGATCCAGCCCGCCTGATGGCGGTGGACGGCGGCGCGTACGCGCAGCCGACGCCGCTCCACCTCTACGTCCACGACGACCTGAGCGACGAGGTCGCGGCCGCCGCGGGCGAGAGCTCGGTCGCCGCCGGCCTCGCGCGGGAGCTGCTCGCCCTCCTCGCGGCCGACCGGGAGCGGGTGCGCGTCCTCACCCTGGCCGAGCAGGTGGAGCGCGTCGCGGCCCAGGGCCCGCACGCGCCGTTCGAGCTGACCCTCGGGATCGGCCGCGCGGGCGAGCGGGTGGCGCAGGCGCTCCACGCGCGCACCGGCTGGTTCCCGCGCGTCCGCCGCGTGGGGCTCACGCGCGAGGAGGACGGCGCGGGCGGCTATCGCCTGGTCAGCACCGAGGCGGCGAGCCTCGCGGCCCAGCTCGAGGGGACGCGCGCCTGCGCGTCGCTGGCGGTGGTGGACGACACCGTCTTCTCGGGCCTCACCATGACCGGCCTGATCGAGGCGCTCGACGCCGAGACGCGCGCCCGCACCCGCGCGTTCTGCCTGCGCGGGGTGGCCGCGTCCGTCGCGCGGGTCGCCGCGCTCTGCCCGATCACGGTCGGCGTCGCCGCGCCGGGCCGGCTGCTCGACGAGGTGAGCTTCATCAACGCGAGCGGGCTCGTCCGGCGCGTGGCCATCCGCCGGCCGGACCGGCCCCCGCTCGCCTTCTTCGACCGCCCGGAGTGGATCCGCGCGTGGTTCCCGACGTGCCACGCCGACGTCCTCGCGCTCTGCCGGCGCCTCAACGCCCTGCTCGAGCCGGCCGAGCCCGTCACGAGCGCAGCCCCCGCGGGATCACCGCGCGATCCAGCAGCTCGAACAGCGCGTGGAAGGCGAGCGCCATGAGCGCGGCGGGCGCCGCGCCGGCCAGGATGGTGGCGGTGTCGTCGAGGGCCAGGCCCCGCACGATCAGGGTGCCGTAGCCGCCCCCGCCGATGAACGCGGCCAGGGTGGCGGTGCCCACCGTGGTCACCGCCGCGGTCTTGATCCCGGCCATGATCGCGATCGCGGAGAGCGGCAGCTCGACGCGCAGCAGCCGGCGCAGGCGGCCCAGGCGCAGCACCCAGGCGATCTCGAGCAGGGTCGGCTCGATCGCCATCATCCCGGCGTAGGTGTTGCGCGCGATCGGCAGGAGCGCGTAGACCGAGAGCGCGATCAGCGCCGGGCCCTTGCCGATGCCGAAGAGCGGGATCATGAACATCAGCAGCGCGAGCGCGGGGACGGTCTGGAGCATCGCGATCACCGACAGCTCGACCTGCCCGGCGCGCCGGTAGCGCGCGGCGATCACGCCCATGGGGATGCCCAGCACCACCGCCGCGCCCACCGAGATCAGCACCAGCAGCAGGTGATCGGCGGTCAGCGCGCCCAGCTCGCCGAGCAGCGCGCGCCCGCGCCCGCCCCCGGCCTCCGGGGTGCCGCCGCAGAGGAACGCGGCGGCCACCTCGGGCACCGACCGGCCGTCCAGGTCGGCCATCGCGTTGAGCCGCGCCATGCGGGCCGCGTCGAGGCGGCCCTCGAGCGCCTCCCGCAGCCGCGCCCACGTGCGGGGGAAGCGCTCGGTCATCTCGCGGCGCGCGAGGAGCACCGCCGAGTAGTCGGGGAAGAAGCGCCGGTCGTCCTCCAGCAGGCGCAGGCGCAGCCGCTCGAGCTGGCCGTCGGTGGAGAAGACGTCCATCAGGTCCACCTGGCCGCTCGCGATCGCGCGGTAGGTCACCGCGTGCTCCATCACCTCCACCCGGGCGAGCCCGAGCCCGTAGCGCGCGCGCAGGCCCGGCCAGCCGTCGTCGCGCTCGAGGAAGCCGGAGCTGAAGGCGGCCCGCAGCTCCGGGTGCCGCGCCAGGTCGCCGACGGTGCGGAGCCCGAGGCGCTCGGCCTGCTCGGCCCGGATCGCGAGCGCGTAGGTGTTGGCGAAGCCGAGCGAGGCGCTGATCGTGAGCCCCCCCGCCTCGAGCCGGGCCCGGAGCGCCTCGACGGTCTGGAGCGCCGGGTCCTTCAGGATGACGCGGGCGAGGGTGCCGGTGTACTCGGGATAGACGTCGATGGCCCCGGACTCGAGCGCCCGCTGCGTGAGCCCGGTGCCGCCCAGCCCCACCCGCCGCTCCGCGCGCGCCTCGCCGACCTGCTCGATCACCTGGGCGATGACCTCGGCGAGGATGTAGCTCTCGGTGAACGACTTCGAGCCCACGCGGATGACTCCGTCCGCCGCCGCGGCCGGACCGCGAGCGGCAGCGCCGCGATCAGGGCCAGCGCCGCCGCGAGGGAGATCCGCATCGTCAGCTCCCCGGCCGACGGAGGCGGGGCCAGCGTCTGCGCGGTGAGGAACTGGCGCACGAACGGGACCGCCGGCCGCTCGACGAGGTCCGCGAAGGTCCCCTGCTGCACCACGCGGCCCGCGGTCATCAAGGTGATGGTCCGGCCGAGCCGCGCCGCCTCGCGGATGTCGTGGGTGACCAGCACCACCGTCTTGGCGAGCGCGGCGAAGAGCGTGCCGAGCTGATCCTGCAGCTCGGCGCGCACGATCGGATCCAGCGCGCCGAGCGGCTCGTCGAGCAGGAGCACCGGCGGATCGAGCATGAGCGCCCGCATCAGGCCCACCCGCTGGCGCTGGCCCCCGCTCAGCTGGCGGGGGTAGCGGCCGAGGGTGGCCGCGTCGAGCCCGGCCATCCCGGCCAGCTCCGCCACCCGCGCGTCGACGCGGCCGCGCGACCAGCCCTGCGCGCCCGCGGCCAGGGTCACGTTGTCGACCGCGGTGAGGTGGGGATAGAGCCCGCCGTCCTGCACCACGTAGCCCATGCGGGCGACCAGCCGGTCGCGGCTGCCCGCGTCGACCACCACCCCGTCGACCGCCACCGTGCCCGCGTCGGGCGCGGCCAGGCCCAGGATGAGGCGGAGCACGGTGGACTTGCCCGACCCGCTCGAGCCCAGGAGCACGTGGGTGGCCCCCGGCGGCACGTCCAGGGAGACGGAGTCGAGCGCCACGGTGGCCCCGAAGCGCTTGGTGACGTCGCGGAGGGCGATCACCCCCGCATTCTACCCGCCCCCGCGCGAAAGCTTGACAAGCGCGGCATCCGTGGGCACAATGCCCGCCACATGAACGAGGTCGGTTTCCCGAACGAGAACCTGCTACTGACATAGGCGCGCGCCTCGCGGCGCGCGCCCAAAGCCTCTTCGCTGTCTCGGAGAGGCTTTTTTATTTCCACTCACAGGAGGCTTTTCATGGCTCGCAAGGCAGGCCCGCCGGCCCAGATGCCGTTCCAGCACTATCGCCCGTTCACGCCGATCCCGCTGCCGGACCGGACGTGGCCGTCGAAGGTGATCACCCGCGCACCCCGCTGGTGCAGCGTGGACCTGCGGGACGGCAACCAGGCCCTGATCGATCCCATGGATCCCGCGCGCAAGCGGCGCATGTTCGATCTCCTGGTGAAGTGCGGCTTCAAGGAGATCGAGGTGGGCTTCCCGGCCGCCTCCCAGCCCGACTTCGATTTCGTCCGGCAGCTCATCGAGGAGGACCTGATCCCGGACGACGTCATGATCCAGGTCCTCACCCAGGCGCGGCCCGAGCAGATCGAGCGCACCTACGAGTCGCTGCGCGGGGCCCCGCGCGCGCTGGTGCACCTCTACAACTCGACCTCCACCCTGCAGCGCCGCGTGGTCTTCGGCCTCGACCGCGCCGGCATCGTCGACATCGCGGTGCGGGCCGCGCGGCTCTGCCGCGAGCTGACCGGCACCATCCCGGAGTGCGACGTCCACTACCAGTACTCCCCGGAGAGCTTCACCGGCACCGAGCTCGACTTCGCGGTGGAGATCTGCGAGCGGGTGATGGACGTGTGGGAGCCGACCCCGGCCCGGAAGGTGATCCTGAACCTGCCCGCGACCGTGGAGATGGCCACCCCCAACGTCTACGCGGACCAGATCGAGTGGTTCCTCCGCCACGTGAGCCGGCGGGACTCCGTGGTGCTGTCGCTCCACCCGCACAACGACCGCGGCACCGCGGTGGCCGCCACCGAGCTGGCGGTCCAGGCGGGCGCGGACCGGGTGGAGGGCACGCTCTTCGGCAACGGCGAGCGCACCGGCAACGTCGACGTGGTCACCCTCGCGCTGAACCTGTTCAGCCAGGGGGTCGATCCGATGCTCGACTTCTCCGACATCGACGCGGCCCGGCGCATCACCGAGCACTGCAACCGGCTGCCGGTGCACCCGCGGCATCCCTACGTGGGCGACCTGGTCTACACCGCGTTCTCCGGCTCGCACCAGGACGCGATCAAGAAGGGCTTCGAGGCCCTCGGCAAGAACTACGACACCTGGGAGGTCCCGTACCTGCCCATCGACCCGCACCACGTGGGCCGGAGCTACGAGGCGGTGATCCGGGTCAACAGCCAGTCCGGCAAGGGCGGGGTCGCCTACATCATGAAGTTCGAGCACGGCCTCGACCTGCCGCGGCGGCTGCAGATCGAGTTCTCCTCGGTCATCCAGAAGATGGTCGAGCAGAGCGGCACCGAGATCACCGCGGATCAGATCTGGGCCGCGTTCGAGCGGACCTACCTCACCCGCCAGGAGCCGCTCGCCCTGGCGCACCACCCGACCGTGACGACCGCGGGAGAGTCCGGCGAGACCACCATCGAGGCGCCGCTACGGGTCTCGGGGACGGAGCGCCTCGCCAAGGGGGTGGGCAACGGCCCCATCGCGGCCTTCGTGGACGCGGTGAGGCGGGACGCGGGCATCCAGGTGGCGGTGCTCGACTACCACGAGCACGCGATCGGCGGGGGCGCCGACGCCTCCGCGGTGGCCTACGTCGAGGTGCGGGTGGGAGACGGCCGCCCGCGGTGGGGGGTGGGGATCCACGGCAACATCGTCACCGCCTCGCTTCGCGCGGTGGTCAGCGCGGTCAACCGCGAGGCGGTGACGGGTATGTGAGCGGTTAGCGCCAGCCGCCACCGCCGCTGCTGCGACCGCCGCCGAAGCCGCCGCCACCGCCACGGGGCTTGTCACCCTTGGGCTTGGCCACTTCCACCTTCAGCGAGCGGCCGTCGAGGGCGCGATCGTTGAGCTGGGAGACCGCCTGCTGCGCCTCCTCGGCGGTGGACATCTCGACGAAGCCGAAGCCGCGCGACTGGCCGGAGAACTGATCGGTCACGATGCTGGCCGAGACCACGGTGCCGGACTGGGCGAAGTGCGCGCGAAGGCCCTCACTGGTGGTGCTGAACGCGATGCCGCCGACATAGAGCTTCTGGGACATGGTTGCCCCTCCTGAACGTGCTTCCGCCCTGTTTGAGCGTCTCGGATGCGCGGAAGGGCTCGAAACGCGGCCTGACGAGGGGGACTCGAAGGTGAGCCGGTACCTGTACCAGACGCCAGCCAGTATACAGGGCGGGGCACGCCCGCGGCAGGGTATTCGCCCCCTTGCGTGATAGGCTACCGTCGAGCACCGGTGCCATGAGACTGCGGATCCTCGGAATCGTGCTGGCCGGTGGGAAGGGCACCCGCCTCTATCCCCTGACCAAGGAGCGCGCCAAGCCGGCGGTGCCCTTCGGGGGCAAGTACCGGATCATCGACTTCGTCCTCAGCAACCTGATCAACTCCGGCATCCACTCGATCTACGTCCTCACCCAGTTCAAGAGCCAGTCCCTGCTGCAGCACCTGGCGGACGGCTGGCAGTTCGGCGGCCTGCTCAAGGACCACTTCATCATCCCGGTGCCGGCCCAGATGCGGTCGGCGGGCGAGACGTGGTACCGGGGCACCGCGGACGCGATCTACCAGAACGCCAACCTGATCGAGCAGTCGGATCCGCACCTGGTCGCCATCTTCAGCGCCGACCACATCTACCGGATGAACATCTCGAGCATGATCGCGTTCCACGAGCAGAAGCGCGCCGAGATCACGGTGGCCGCGATCCCGGTGGAGCGCCGCTTCGCGCCCGAGTTCGGGGTGATCGAGACCGCGCGCGACGGCCACATCATCGGCTTCCACGAGAAGCGGGCGGACGCGCCGACGATGCCGGGCGACCCCGACCGGGTCTACGCCTCGATGGGCAACTACATCTTCTCGACCCGGACCCTGCTGCGCGAGCTGCACGCCGACGCGGCCCGCGAGGGCAGCAGCCACGACTTCGGGCGCGACGTGCTGCCGCGGCTGGTGAACCGGCTCGACATGTTCGCCTACGACTTCCAGACCAACGAGATCCCGGGCGAGGCGGTGAACGCCTCCGTCTACTGGCGCGACGTGGGAACCCTCGACGCCTACTACGAGGCCCACATGGACCTCCGGGCGGTGAGCCCCGCGCTCAACCTGTACAACCGGGAGTGGCCGCTGCGGACCGCGAGCTACGCGGATCCGCCCGCCAAGTTCACCTTCGACGACGAGGGCCGCCGCGGCCAGGCCATCGACTCGGTGGTCTCGGGGGGCTGCATCCTCTCCGGGGGCATGGTCCGCAACTCGGTGCTCGGCCGGCACGTGCGGGTGCACACCGGCGCGATCGTCGAGGACTCGGTGATCCTCGACAACTGCGACATCGGCCGCCGGGCCCGGATCCGCCGCGCCATCCTCGACAAGAACGTGCGCATCGCCGAGGGGACGACGATCGGCTACGACCTCGAGGAGGACAAGCGGCGCCACCACGTGACCGAGTCGGGCATCGTGGTGGTCGAGGGGCTGCGCTCCTCGGTGGACATCTCCGCGATCTCGGTCTGAGCCGCCGCGGCCCTCGGCCGCCGCTGCCGCTAGTAGCCCTTCTGCTTGTCGATCAGGGCGAGCAGCGGCCGGCCGTCTCGCATCCGTCGCAGGTTTTCCCGGAACGTCGCGATCACCCGGCCCGCCCGGCGGGGCGAGCCCCCCGCGGTGTGCGGGGTGACGATGGCCCGCGGGTGCGTCCAGAGCGGGTGGCTCTTCGGGAGCGGCTCCGGGTCGGTGACGTCGAGACCGACGCCCCAGATGAGCCCCTCGGTGAGCGCGCCGAGCACGTCCTCGCCCCGCACGATCTCCCCGCGCGTGACGTTGATCAGGATCGCGGTGCGCTTCATCTGGAGGAAGCGCTCGCGGGTGAACAGGTGGTGGGTGGCCTTGGTGAGCGGCAGGCCGATCACCACCACGTCGGAGGCCGCCAGGAGATCCGCGAGCCGGTCGGCGGGCCAGATCGCCTCGACCCCGGGCTCGGGATCGACGCGCTCGACGTCCACCCCGAGCACCCGCATGCCGAAGCCCACCGCGCGCCGGGCCACCGCGCGCCCGGTGCCCCCGAAGCCCACGATGCCCATGGTCTGCTCGTAGAGCTCGCGCTGGTGCACACGGATCGGCTCGCGCAGCTCGTAGTCGGGGGTGCGGATCGCGGTGTGGAGCCCGCGGGTCAGCGCGAGCAGCAGCGCGAAGGCGTGCTCGGCCAGGTGGATGCCCACCTCGCCCTTCTCGCTTGCGAGCGGCACGTCGCTGGTTGATCAGCTCGGGGGTGAGGATGCTGTCCACCCCCGCCCCGATCGAGTGGTAGTAGACGAGCCGGGTCGCGAGCGAGAACAGCTCGGGGTGCGCGCGGCCGAAGATGACGTCGGTGTCGGGCAGCTCGCGGCGCTGGCTCGCCTTGTCCTTCGCTTCCACGATGCGCGCGCCGGGGCCGGCCGCCTCGAGGATGCCGGCGCGGTCGGCCTCGCTGAGGCCGGAGACGATGAGGTTCGGCGCGAAGAGGATCTTCACGGCTGCGGGCCCTGCAGCTCGGGGATCACCCACTTGGGCGCCCGCCCGGCGGCCACCCGCTGGATGTTGTCGAAGCCGTTGCGGAAGCGCGCGGTCCAGTTCTCCCAGGTGGGCCCCGCCGAGTGCGGGGTCAGGGTCACGTTGGGCAGCGAGAAGAGCGCGTGGTTGGTGGCGGGCGGCTCCTCCACCAGCACGTCGAGCCCCGCCCCCGCGACCTGCCCGCTCTTGAGCGCGGCGTGGAGCGCGGCCTCGTCCACCACCGGGCCCCGGCAGGTGTTGATCAGGATCGCGCCCGGCTTCATCTGGGCGAACTCGCGCGCCCCCAGCAGGTGGCGGGTGGAGTCGTCGAGCGGCACGTGCAGGCTCACCACGTCGGAGGTGCGCAGCAGCTCGGGGAGCAGCACGAAGCGGACCCCGAGGGCGTCCTCCTCCGCCTCGGTGAGGCGGGCGATGTCGTAGTACTGCACCATCATGTCGAAGGCGGCCGCGCGCCGGGCCACCTTCTTGCCGATGTTGCCGAGGCCCACGATGCCGAGGGTCTTGCGCGACAGCTCGTAGACCCTCTGGTCGTCGAAGCCGCCGACCCGCCACTTGCCGGCCACCACGTCGTTGTGAAAGCGGACCACCCGCTTGAGCACGGCCAGGATCAGCATGATGGTGTGCTCGGCCACCGCGATCGCATTGGCCCCGCCGTTGTTGGACACCGGCACCTTCGCCTTGCGCGCGGCCTCGATGTCGACCCGGTCGTAGCCCGCGGAGAGCAGCTGCACCAGCTTCATGTTCGGGGCGGAGCGGAAGAACTCGCCGCCCATCTGGCGGGCGAGGCCCAGGTAGTACTCGGCCTGGGCCGCCGCGGCGTAGAACTCGGGCGTGCCGATGTCGGCGATGAGCAGCTCGAAGCCCGCGGGGGTGAGCGAGCGGGCGATCTCGAGCACCGCGTCGGACTGCTTGGGCGCGAAGAGGATCTTGGTGGCCATGGCTATTGCTCCGCGAGAGGGATGGTGGCGGTGAGGCACGGCTGGTTGCCGTGCACGCGGGTGGTGTGTCCCTTGCCGGTGATGTCCTCGACCAGACGGGCGTCGCCGGGGCCGAACAGGTGCTTCGAGCCGTCGCCCAGGCCGATCTCGAGCTGGCCCGAGAGAATGATCACGAACTGGCGCCGGGGCGCGGGATGCCAGTCGATGAAGTTGCCGACCGGGCTCTCGCGGAACGCGATCTGGGTGGTCGCGAGCCCCTTGGTCCAGGCCGGGGTGCGCGCGAGATCGATCGGTTCGACGTGGGACTGGCCGTCGCTGCCGGTGTAGAGCCGGAATGTCTTCATGATGGCCTCTCTCGGTGCCGCCTCGTGGGATGAGCGCGCGGATTATATCATCCGGTGCGCGGCGCGCGGCGCGAGTAGTCAAGGACTTACGCGCGCGCGGGGAGCGAGTGACGCAGATTATTGCAGCAGATTATTTGTCCCGGATCTAACTGGGGACTTGGAGCCACAAGGGCTGGCAACGGTCAGCGAGGGAGACGGGGCGCATCCCGTGACCGGGAGCGTTGTCAGGCTCGCAGATTGGCGACGATGCCGCACTCCGCCAGGACCGCAGAACTGCGGGAAGCGCGCTATGGGGCCATGTTCAGCCGCAGCAGGCGCCGAGTCCCCGCTACGCCGCGAGGGCGCCGCGTCGTCAGCGCGCAGCCTCGGTCACGAACGCAGACGGTCAGCTCCGATCGCTGACAGTGATCGCCGGTGCGATTCCGTCTGGTCCCCGCCGATCTGGTTCGAGAGCCCTACCACCGCCGAGCAGTCATGAGGTTCTGACGCTCGGGATGCTGACGTTCAACCGCAAACGAATCCTAGCGCACCCTAGTCCCAGCGCCGATCACACGACATGCCCAGCGCACCGGGCGAGGGCCGCCTCTTCCTCGCTAGTGGTGTCTCGACGTTGCGGCGTGGCACCGGCCGGCCCTGTATCGTGTGTGGAAAGGCCATCACCGATACGCAGGAGCACGAGGTAGAGGGCGAGGGCGTGACACCTGTGGCTCTAGCTCACCCCGACTGCTATCGAGTCTGGCGGGAGGAGTCCCGGCGGATGAAGATGCCCAGAGCTAGCCCTTCCTACCGAAACGAGATGACCCTGTAACTCCCAACCACTCACCTGGCTCGGGTGAGGATTCCCCGCATTTGTGTCGGGATACCCGAAAGGCACCCGCCTTGCTCTCTACGCGGTCAGGGAGAGAGCTGAATGCCCAAGTGTCCTGAGTGCGACAAGGCGATGGCGAGCGTGTTGAAGCGGGAAGCCGGTCAAGTCCACATGTACTACGAATGCCCCGTGTGTGCGTCTGGGGCGAAGAAGGAGAAAGAGTCCGCGGCAGGAGAGGGCCAGTGTACGGAGACGACCCCCTTACCATTTTCGGCGGAAAAGTCACCGAAGTAACGGACAAGGCCGTCGTGATCGAGCCCGGGACGCGGGTAAACGCTTCCGGCCGGGTTCGACGCCAGCCGGGTCAGCGTTGACTCCCGTGTACTTGTCCGCGCCAGACGGACACTCGGCCTGTGGGTGGCGGAGTCGCTTCTGCCGAGTTAACTGCTTTGCGGCGCGTGTGTCGAATGCTGGACTCAAACATGGCGGGTCAGGCGCGCGGGAAGACGACTACGTGAGCTTCAGATGCGACTAGAAACTTGCTCCTGCGGTTGGGTATCGGCCGCGCAGACTCTCGAGGAGCTGGTAGTAGGGAGCACGCGTGACCCGGCCAACGGCACGGCGTGCTCATTAAGGGAACGCTGGACGTGCCGCATGTCTCCCCGCCGCGCCGCCGCCCATCAGCATGAGTGATGGTAGACGAGCCCGTTCTCTGCGTCATTTGCCTCCTTCCCATCGAGCCTGGCTCGGGCCGTTATCGCACCGACGAGGGTGACGCGCACGAAGACTGTTATGAGCGCAAGTATGGCAAGCCAGCAAGGCCAGGTTAGCGCCCGTGCCGAACGTCTTGAGCGGGATCGTTTGCGAAGTGGGTGAGGGCTTCATCGTCCTCAAAGGCGGAACGCGCATTACCGTTTCATCCAGGGTTTTCCCTGTCGGCCTTATCAAGGGCATCCGAGTGCGCGTGAGTGCTCGACTGCGCGGCCCTGACTGGGTGGCCGAAGACATTACAGTAGAGGGCTAGACCGGACTATTTGCTACTGCGTTTACCGGATGGCGTCTTCTTCCGTCGCCAACTCCACAGCAGCTTCCAAGCGAGCCATACTGAGAGGTCACCGACATTCATCCACCATCCCCGGAAGCGCGGCATAACGCGCAGAGGATAGCACTCGGCGCGAGTCTCTGAGTGCGGAGCGCGAAGGGGCAGGGTCTCTCTACGGTTTATATTATCCGGTTCGCGGTCTTCGAGTGGGTGGCCATTTGGGTTTCCACTATTCGATCACCTGATCCGCCCGCTGGAGGAGCGACGGCGGGATCGTCAGGCCGAGGGCCTTGGCGGTCCTGAGGTTGATGATCAGCTCGAACTTCGTGGGCTGCTCGATGGGAATATCGCCGGGCTTGGCGCCCTTGAGGATCTTGTCGACCGGGATGGCGGCGCGCCGGTAGAGGTCAGCGAGATCGGCACCGTAGCTCATCAGACCGCCGGCCTCCGCGTAATCCCTTATCTGGAACATCGTCGGCAGCCGGTGCGCAATGGCCAGTTCGCCGAGGCGCTGTCTCTCACCGAAGAAGATCGGGGTGGCGAGTACGATAACGCCCTGCGCGCGCGCTCGGGCCATGGCCGCGAAGGCGCCCTCCAGCTCTGCCGGGCCGCGCGCTCCGACGGGCTGCAGCTCCAACCGGAGCCTCCGCGCCGGCTCTTCCAGCGCCTTGAGTCCCGGGGCGGCGGACGGGGTGCCAGGATGCCAGAGAACGGCGATCCGGGTGACGGTGGGACCGACAGACCGCAGGATCTCGAGCCCCTTGGCGCCGAGCTCGGTCTGCAGTATGGCCAGTCCGGTGATGTTCCCGCCGGGCCGGGCAAGGCTCGCGACGTGGCCGCTCCCGACCGGATCCGCATGGGCGATGAAGACGATGGGGATCGACGATGTCACCGCCTTCACGGCCCCGGTGAAGAGAGAGCCTCGCGTCACGATCAGGTCCATCTTGCGCCGAACCAGGTCCGCGGCGAGGTCTGGGACCCGGGAGGAGTTGCCCTCGGCCTCTCGGAGCTCGACCAGAATGTTCTCGCCCTGGATCCAGCCGCGCTCCCGCAGACCCAGCCAGAGCCCTTGCCACTGACGACTTTCCGCCGGGTCCGAGGCCTTGTTCATCAAGACACCGATGCGGTACACCTTCCCCGCCTGCTGCGCGGCGGCGGCGAGCGGCGCGGCGAGGAGGCTTCCAGTCAGCGTGCAGACGAACGTCCGTCGATCCAATACCCACCTCTCGCTGGCCGCAGGAATGGAGCTGGGAGGCCAGCGGGTCGACCTTACACCAGGGGGGCGAGCGGGTGGACTTGGATTCCCTTGCCGAGCGCGCGGGCTAGCCGAACGCACGTGCTCCGTCTACACTCCACAGCATGAGACTCCTGCTGACGGTCTGCGCTCTCGGCGTACTTCTGGGGGGATGTATCGCGAAGCGGGACATGGATGAGTGCAACAAGGGAGACCGGAGTCGGTGCCCCCAGGATGCCTCGGTGCGGATCCGCTGAATCAGATTTTCTCCCGCCTAACTCTTCGTAAACTCTCCGCTTTACTCATTCCGGATAGGTTTATATCATCGGCCTCGACGTTGGCCCGGGAGGGTGGCCCCATGCGACGGCTCGTCGGTGTGCTCGTCGTGATCGCGTTCCTGCTGTGCCTGGCTCCAGCCGGGATGGCGCAGTCGGCTGCCCCCGCGCCGGCGGGCCAGATGACGTGGGCGGTGCACTTCACGCTGGCCCCGCGCTGGCTCGACCCCGCCGAGACCGAGGGCTCGATCACCCCGTTCCTCACCCTCTACGCGGTCCACGACGCGCTGCTCAAGCCGATGCCGTCGGGCCCGAGCGCCCCGAGCCTCGCCGAGTCCTGGACCGTCTCCCCCAACGGCCTCGTCTACGACTTCACGCTGCGCGCCAACGCGCGCTTCCACAACGGGGAGCGGGTGACCGCCGAGGACGTGAAGTTCTCCTTCGAGCGCTACCACGGCGCGAACGCGACGCTGCTGAAGGAGCACGTGCAGGAGGTCCGCGTGCTCGACACGAGGCGCGTGCAGTTCCACCTGAAGGAGCCGTGGGCGGACTTCATCACGTTCTACGGCACCACTGCGACCTCGGTCGGGTGGATCGTGCCGAAGAAGTACGTCGAGCAGGTGGGCGACGAGGGCTTCAAGAAGGCGCCGATCGGCGCCGGCCCGTACCGGGTGGTGAGCTTCCAGCCGGGCGTGGAGCTGCAGCTCGAGGCCTTCGAGGGCTACTGGCGGAAGGTCCCGTCGGTGAAGAAGCTGATCTTCCGCAGCCTGCCCGACGAGACCACCCGCGCGGCCGCGCTCAAGCGGGGCGACGTGGACGTGGCCTACTTCCTGAACGGCCCCATCGCGGAGGACGTGCGGCGCACGCCGGGACTGCGCCTCATCGCGGTCCGCAGCAACACCATCTTCTTCCTCGACTTCCGGGGGCAGTGGGATGCGGCCTCGCCCTGGCACGACCAGCGGGTGCGCACCGCCGCGAGCCTCGCCATCGATCGGCGCGCGCTCAACGACGCCGAGCAGCTGGGCTTCGCCGGGCTCACCGGCAACATGGTGCCGCGCGCGCTCGACTTCGCGCTCGCGATCGACCCCGATCCCTACGACCCGGCCCGGGCCAAGCGGCTGCTCGCGCGAGGCCGGGTTCCCCCGCGGAGTCGACGCGGGCGACTTCACCATCGCCCCGCCCTACGAGGGCGCGGGCGAGGCCATCGCGAACTACCTGGCCGCGGTCGGCATCCGGGTGAAGATCCGCACCATGGAGCGCGCCGCCTTCTTCTCCGCGTGGCCCGGGGGCAAGCTCAAGGGGCTGGTGTTCGGCGGGCTCGGCCCCGCGGGCAACGCGGCCACCCGGCTCGCCATCGTGGCGGTCAAGGGCGGCCCCTACACCGCGGGCGTGCTGCCGGAGGTGCAGGACCTCTTCGAGCGCCAGGCGCGCGAGCGCGACCGCAAGAAGCGCGAGGAGCTGCTCCACCAGATCCAGCGCATCCTGTTCGAGAAGAAGATCTTCGCGCCCATCTGGGAGAACGGCTTCATCCGCGGCGTGGGCCCGCGGGTGGAGGAGCCCGCGCTCACCTTGATTCCGTCCTTCCCCTACTCGGCCCCTTACGAAGACGTCCGGCTCAAGCCCTGAGGAGACCCGCCATGCGCTACGAGATGATCTCCGCCGACTGCCACCTGGACCTCTGCTGGCTGCCCAAGGACCTCTTCACCGCCAACGCAACGCCCGCGCTGCGCGACCGCATGCCCCACGTGATCGACAGCCCGAAGGGGCCGACGTGGATCACCAAGAAGGGCGCGAATCTCGGCTTCTTCTGCGGCATGGGCTCGGCCGGCCGCGAGTACGTGCCGGGCCGCATCCACCGCGCGGACCGCATGGCCGAGACCGGCCTCTACTCGGACGGCAAGAAGGGGATCCGGCGGCTCACCGATCCCGAGCTGCGCCTGAAGGACCAGGATCGCGACGGGGTGCAGGCCGAGGTGCTCTACGGCATCCTCGGCGCCACCGGGCGCATGAACGATGCGGAGGCGGTGGTCGAGGTGATCCGCGTCTACAACGAGTGGCTCGCCGACTTCTGCTCGACGCACCCCGAGCGCTTCGCCGGGCTCGCCTCGATCCCGAACGCGCCGATCGACGCGGCCATCGCCGAGGTCGAGCGGGTGGCCAAGCGCGGCGCGGTGCGCGGGCTCGACATCGCCAACTCCCCCGATCTCACCCCGCTCTGGGATTCCTACTGGAATCCGCTCTGGGAGGTGATCCAGACCAGCGGGCTGCCGCTCCACTTCCACACCATCGGCAGCCGCCTGCCCGACGATCTCCAGAAGCTGGTCCACGTGGGCTCGGACCCCTCGCGCGCGCCCGCGGACATGTCGGCGGAGGACCGGCGCGCCTCCCGGATCGCCTTCGCCACCCACATCACCGGCTTCCAGATCAACATGGCCAACATCCTGATGGCGATGATCTACGGCGGCGTGCTCGAGCGCTTCCCGCGCCTGCGCGTGGTCCTGGGCGAGGCCGGCATCGGCTGGATCCCCTACATCCTCTGGCGCATGGACGGCGAGTGGGAGGACCAGTTCAAGGATCTCTCGCTCACGATGCCGCCGAGCGAGTACTGGAAGCGCCAGGTGTGGGCGACGTACCAGACCGACCCGGTGGGCGTGAAGCTGCTCGACGAGCTGGGCGTGGACAAGGTGATGTGGGGGTCGGACTTCCCGCATCCCGACGGGGTGTGGCCGGACTCGAAGGAGTACATCGCCCGCGAGCTCGGGCACCTCCCGGCGGACGTGCGGCGCAAGATCGTCTGCGAGAACGCGGCGCGGCTCTACAACTTCGCGTAGCGTCGGCTTCCGGGTACGCAGGCGAGGGGGAGGGGCGGGGGGAGGGGCCGCTGACCACGGCCCTCTGCGGCCTCCCGCTTGGCCGTCAGGATTTCCCAACCTGGGTGGTTTCAGACGTAGCGACGCTTAGCTGGAACGGGTCAGTCTGCCCCTCCCCCCGCCCCTCCCCCTCGCCCGCCTACCCTCGCGCCCGGTGTTTTGAAGCCTTCCAGCCTCCAGCATCGAGCATCCAGCATTCGAGCCAATCAAACCCCACAGAGGCGCCGAAAGGTTTTGGCTGGAGTGGATTCTCTGGGGCTCCGCGAGGCGGCGGGGTGGGCGGGGGGAGGTGGGGGGCAGGGGGGCCGACTGACCCGTTCCAGCTAA
This sequence comes from uncultured Candidatus Rokubacteria bacterium, assembly GCA_963841755.1. Classification (GTDB taxonomy): domain Bacteria; phylum Methylomirabilota; class Methylomirabilia; order Rokubacteriales; family CSP1-6; genus CAMLFJ01. The sequence continues at coordinate 171,028 of CAWJDX010000010.1, read as the reverse complement.
GCGTCGCTACTTCTCAAACCACCCAGGTTGGGAAATCCTGGCGGCCAAGGCGGGAGGCCGCAGACGGCCGTGGTCAGCGGCCCCCCTCCCCCCACCTCCCCCCGCCCACCCCGCCGAATCTACTGAGACGCGGTCGGCTTCGACTTCCCGCCCGACTTCTCGTACGCCTCGACCGCCCGCTTGAGATCGCGGAACTCCTCGCACGTGATGAAGCAGAGCGAGTCGAGCGTCTTCAGATGCTGCTTGGCGTGGGGCAGATCGTCGAGCATCAGGTACGCCTCCCCGATGTACTCGTGGGCGCCCTTGTGCTTGGGGTCGATGGCGAGCGCCTTCTGGTAGATCGGAATCGCGGCGCTGGGGTTGCCGTTCTTACGGGTGGCATACGCGAGCCAGTTGTAGGCATCCGCGTTCTTCCCGTCGCGCGAGGTCACGCCCTCCAGCAGCGGGATCGCCTTCGCGTACTCGCCCGCCTTGATGGCCTTCACGGCGGCGGTGTACTGGGGATCCTCGGGCCGGGCGGAGGTGCCGATGGCCCCCTGCCCGCCCCGCCCCCGTCGGCGCTGGCGATACCGGACAGGCCGAGCGTGAGGAGCGCGACCGCCAGGACACCACGGAGCGCGAACCGACGAAGCAATGTGAGCATGAGCAGTCCCTCCCGGAGTGCCAACCGCGGAGCCCTCACGATGGTTCCCCGGCTCCGAGCGTCTGACGCGCGGAGTCACGGCGGCGCCGGGGCCGGCCGGCGTTGCGAACGGCGGGAACGCTGGTCTATGCTGCTGCCTCGACGGCGACAGCGGTCGCGCGCGCTCTTCCCTCGGCTTCCCCGGAGGACACGATGCCGGAGACGGTGGCTTGGCCCGACGGCGCCCGGTGCGCCATCATGATGACGTTCGACCTCGACGGGGAGAGCCCGTGGATCCACCGGGACCCCGCGCTGGCGGACCGTCCCCTGCACATGTCGATGGGCGCCTACGGCCCCAAGACCGGCATGCCGCGCATCCTCGACCTGCTCGACCGTTACGGCATCAAGACCTGCATCTTCATCCCGGGCTGGATCGTCGAGCGCTACCCCGCGCTCTGCGAGGACATCGTGCGGCGCGGGCACGAGGTGGGCCAGCACGGCTACCTCCACGAGAAGCCGTTCTTCATGAAGAGCCGCGAGGAAGAAGAGGAGCTGCTGGTCAAGAGCCTCGACATCTTCAAGAAGATCCTGGGGGTGAAGCCCCTCGGCTCGCGCACGCCGTCGGCCGACCCGAGCCGGCACACCATGGAGCTGCTCGCCAAGCACGGCTTCGTCTACCACAGCAACGCGCTCGACACCGATCTCCCCTACGCGGTGGAGACCAAGCACGGCCCGCTCGTCGGAGTTCCCGACCGCGTGGTGCAACAACGACGCCCCGTTCTTCATGTGGAGCTCGGTGCCGCCGGTCGGCAACGGCATCTGGAGCCAGCAGGACGTGTGGGAGATCTGGTCCGAGGAGTTCGAGGGCCTCTACGCGGAGGGCGGCTTCTTCAACTGGCTCGCGCATCCGCAGATCATCGGCCGGACCTCGCGGATGCGAATGGTGGAGCGGCTCATCCAGCTCATCCTGGGCAAGGGCCGCGTGTGGTGGCCCAAGCCCATCGACCTGGCCCGGTTCTGGCTGCAGAAGACCGCCACGGCCGGGCGCGCCTGAGGGTCCGGCGGTGCCCGAGCGGCGGCTGGGTGTCGGGCTGATCCCGCCGAAGGAGCCGGCCGGCATGCGCGTCCTCGCCACCCTGCTCGCCCTGATCGCACTGCTCGTCGCCTCGCCCGGCCCCGCGCAGGCGGGCAAGGACACGCTGACCATCGGGATGCCGAGCGACGTCCCGATCTTCGACACCCACAAGGCCACCGGCCTCTACAACGGCAGCATCCTCAACCAGGTGTCGGAGCCGCTGGTGCTCCTCTCCACCAAGGGCGAGGCCCAGCCGTGGCTCGCCGAGTCGTGGGAGCAGTCGAAGGACGGCAAGAGCTGGACGATCAAGCTCCGCAAGGGGGTCAAGTTCACCGACGGCACGCCCCTGACCGCCGAGGCGGTCAAGTTCAGCCTGGAGCGCTTTCGCAAGCATTCGATCGGCAAGGCCACTCTCGCCATCGTCGAGACCATCACCGCGGTCGACGAGCACACCCTGCGCCTCACCACCAAGGCGCCCTACGCGCCGATGATCAACACCCTCGGCTACCACTGGATCGTGGTGTACAGCGAGGCGCAGATCAAGAAGGTGGGCGACGACAACCTGCACACCGCCCCGGTGGGGAGCGGCCCGTTCAAGCTCGTCCATCACAAGCGCGGGCAGGAGGTGCGGCTCGAGGCCAACGACCAGTACTGGGCGGGCAAGCCGCGCCTCCGGACCGTGATCAGCCGGCCCTACCCGGATCTCTCCGCGCGCGTGCTCGCGCTCGAGAGCGGCGACGTGGACCTGATCTTCCAGGTGCCGCCCCAGGAAGCCGCGCGTCTCGCCAAGAATCCCAACCTCATCGTGTTCACCCCGCCCACCGCGCGGGTGATCTGGATGTACCTCAACACCCAGAAGGAGCCGTTCAAGGACAAGCGGGTGCGGCAGGCGCTCTACCACGCCATCGACCGGGCCGCGATCGTGAAGAGCATCTTCGCGGGGACCGCGCCGCCGCTGCACTCGCCGGGGCCGGTGGGCAGCTACGGCTACACCGAGGCCCACGACCACTACGGCTTCGACCCGGAGAAGGCGAAGCGGCTCCTGCGCGAGGCGGGCCAGCCGGCGATCACCTTCACGGTGCACCACACCCCGGGCCGCTATCTCCTGAGCGGGCAGGTGCTCGAGGCGATCCAGGGCTATCTCAAGCAGGTCGGCGTGACCATGAAGATCATGGACCTCGAGTGGGGCACGCTCTCGCAGCAGGCGGCCCTGCCGGTGGACCGGAACCCGGTGCAGGCCGCGTTCTTCGGCTGGCGCTCGGTGAACGGCGACATCGACAGCGCGATCCAGGACTTCGGCTCGCAGTTCTGGCGCCCGGCCGGCAACAACCTGTCGTTCTACAAGAACGAGGAGTTCGATCGGCTGCTCGAGCAGGAGCAGGGCGCGCTCGACCCCAAGAAGCGCCTCGCCGCGCTCTCCCGCATGCAGGAGATCCTGATGGACGACGCCCCCGCGATCTTCCTCTACGGCGAGCCCCAGATCTGGGCGGCGCGGAAGACCCTCAAGGGGCTCGACTGGAATCCGCTCGAATCGCTCTACCCCCTGCACCGCGCCTACTTCGACGACTGAGCGCGCCCGCCGGGTCTCGCGATGCTGCGCCTCTGCCTGACGCGTTGCCTGGCCGGCATTCCCGCGCTGCTCCTGGTCACGGTGCTGGTCTTCACGGTGGTGCGCCTGATCCCCGGCGACCCCGCGCGCATCCTGGCCGGCGACTTCGCGACCGACCAGACGGTGGCCGAGCTGCGCCAGCGCTGGCGGCTCGACCGCCCGCTGCCGGTGCAGTACGCGGCGTACGTGGCCGGGCTCGCCCGCGGCGACCTCGGCCGCTCCACCGCGACCTCGCTGCCGGTGGCGGGCGAGCTGGGCGAGCGGTTCCTCCGCACGCTGCTGCTGGCCGGCGCGGCGATCCTGGTGGCGACGCTGGTCGGGGTGACCCTCGGCATCCTGAGCGCCACCCATCGCGCCAGCCTGCTCGACTTCGCGGCCACCGCGCTCGCGCTGGCCGGCGTCTCCACCCCCATCTTCTGGTCCGGGCTGATCCTGATCCTGCTCTTCTCGGTCGAGCTGCCCTGGCTGCCCGCCGGCGGCACCGGCAGCTTCGCCCACCTGATCCTGCCCGCGGTGAGCCTCGGGCTCTTCGGGGCCGGGGTGATCGCGCGGCAGACGCGCTCGAGCATGCTCGAGACGCTCGGGGAGGACTTCGTGCGCACCGCGCGGGCCAAGGGCCTGACCGAGCGCATCGTGGTCTACAAGCACGCGCTCAAGAACGCGCTGATCCCGGTGGTCACCGTGCTCGCCGACCAGTTCGGGCGCATGCTGGGCGGCGCCATCCTCACCGAGACCGTCTTCTCCTGGCCGGGCATGGGCCGCTACCTGATCGAGGCCATCGCGATGCGCGACTACCCGGTCATCCAGGGCATCATCCTGGTCTTCGCGACCTCGTTCCTGGTGGTGAACCTGCTGCTCGACATCTCCTACGCGCTCCTCGACCCGCGGGTGCAGCCGGAATGAGGGGCTGGCGCGTCGGCCTCCGGCGGTTCGGCCGCCACCGCGGCGGGATGGCGGGCGGCGTCATCGCGGCGCTCTTCGTGGCCACCGCGCTGCTCGCGCCCTGGCTCGCCCCGCACGACCCGGAGGCGATGCAGCTCGGGGCGAGCCTCGCGTCCCCGTCGCGCGCGCATCCCTTCGGCACCGACAGCCTCGGGCGCGACGTGCTCTCGCAGACCATCTACGGCGCGCGGGTGTCGCTCACCATCGGCTTCGTGTCGGTGGGCCTGGCCCTGCTGGGCGGCGTGCCGCTCGGCGCCCTCTCCGGCTACGCGGGCGGCTGGCTCGACCGGGTGGCGATGCGCGGGGTGGACGTGCTCGTCTCGTTTCCGACCATCCTGCTCGCGATCATCGTGATCACGATCTTCGGCCCCGGCCTGGTCAACGCGATGATCGCGATCGGCATCGCCCAGATCCCGCTCTACGCGCGCCTGGTGCGCGGCGCGGTGCTGCGGGTCAAGGCGCTCGACTACGTGGCGGCGGCCCGCGCGGTCGGGTCGCGCGACGGGCGCATCCTCTGGCGGCACGTGCTGCCGAACTGCCTCGCGCCGGTGCTCGTGCAGTCCACCCTCTTCTTCGCCACCGCCATCCTCTCCGCCGCGTACCTGGGCTTCCTCGGCCTGGGGGCCCAGCCGCCCACCCCCGAGTGGGGCACGATGCTCAGCAAGGCGCGCGACTTCCTGCGGGTGGCGCCCCACGTCTCGGTGTTCCCCGGCCTCACCATCATGCTGACGGTGCTCGGCCTCAACCTGCTCGGCGACGGCCTGCGCGACGTGCTCGACCCGCGCGCGGGCCCCGCCTAGCCACCACGCTCCCCGGGAGATCGCGATGCGCTACCGCTGGCCCGACGGCAAGCAGTCCGCCGCAGTCCTGTCCTTCGACTTCGACGCCGAGTCCGGCTTCCTCTTCCGCGAGCCCGAGAAGGCCCGGCGGAGCCTCGGCGATCTCGAGGAGCGGCGCTTCGGCCCGCGCGTCGGGGTCGACCGCATCCTGCGCCTGCTCGATCGGCTGAAGCTCCGGGCCAGCTTCTACATCCCGGGCTGGACCGTCGAGAACCATCCGGCCGAGTCCGCCCGCATCCGCGACGCGGGCCACGAGATCGGCGCGCACGGCAACATGCACGAGGCGCTCAGCTTCCTCGACGAGGCGCAGGAGGAGCGGGTGATGCGCGAGCAGCTCGAAATTCTCCAGTCGCGCCTGGGCGTGCGCCCGGCCGGCTACCGCTCGCCCTCGTGGGACGTCAACGTGTGGACCCCCGACCTCCTGAAGCGCCACGGCTTCCTCTACGACACCTCGCTGATGGGCAACGACGTGCCCTACGAGGTCGAGACCGGTCAGGGGCCGCTGATCGAGGTGCCGGTGCAGTGGCTGCTCGACGACGCGCCCCTCTTCCGTCACGTGTACGGCGCCACCAACGCGATCGCGGATCCGGGCCGGGTGCTGCAGATGTGGAGCAAGGAGTTCGCCGCGATGCACCGGGAGAACGGCTGCTTCGTGCTGACCTGCCACCCGTTCGTGAGCGGCCGGGCCTCCCGCATCGCCCTGCTGGAGGACCTGGTGACCTACATGCGCCGCTCCCGCGGGGTGTGGTTCGCCACCGGCGAGGAGGTGGCGCGCTGGCACGCGAGCCGGCCCGCGGCCGCGCCCGCCGCGCGGGCGGCGGCTACCCGCCCGGCGCCTTCGCGGCCGGCGGCGTCGCGCCCGGCTTCGGGGGCTCGGTCGGCCGCACGCGCACGGGGGCGCCGCTGACCAGCGAGTCGGCGGGATCGAGGATCACCGCGTCGCGCGCCTGGAGGCCGGCCACCACCTCGACGCTCCGGCCGTAGTCGCGCCCGAGGGTCACCGGCACCAGCTCGGCGCGGCCGTCCCGCACCACCGCGACGCGCAGACCCTCCGAGCGGAAGAGCAGGGTGTTGGCCGGGATGGTCATCCCCTTCGTCTCGAGCCCGACGCGGAGGCGGACCACCACGTACGCGCCGGGCAGGACCTCGGCGTTCGGGTTGTCCATCTCGACCTCGCTCAGCATGGTGCGGGCGGTCGGGTCGAGCGCGGTCGACGTGCGGGCCAGCGTGCCCCGGTAGATCTTGCCGGGGTTCTCCTCGAGGGTGATCTGGGTCGGGGTGCCGGGGCGCGCGGCCTGCGCGTAGGCCTGCGGCACCGAGACGAAGACGCGCAGCTTGCTGGTCGAGGCGAGCCGGAACAGCTCGCGGGCCTGGGCGCTCGCCCCCGAGTCGATCAGCGCGCCCACGTCGGTGTTCCGCGCGGTGATCACGCCGTCGAAGGGCGCGGTGATGCGCTGGAAGCTCTGGAGATTCTCGAGCCGCTGCACGTTCGCGCCGTTCGACTCGACGATGGCCCGCTTGGCGTTGTAGTCGCTGACCTTCTCGTCGGTCTCCTGGCGCGAGACCGCGTCGCGCTTGAGCAGGGTCGTCCACCGCTCCGCGGTGGTGCGGGCCATGTCCATGTTGGCCCGCGCGTTCTCCAGGTCCGCGCGCGCCTGCCGGAGCTGCTGGTCGAGCTCGGGCGTCTCGATCTCGGCCAGGATCTGGCCCTGGGTGACTCGCGTTCCGATGTCGGCGTACCACTTCTTGAGGTAGCCGTTGGCGCGCGCGTAGATCGGCGCGTCGGTGAAGGCGCGCGCGGTGCCCGGCAGCACCAGCTCGTCGCTCGGCGAGGAGGCGGACGGGTAGATCACCGCCACGGTGGGGACCGCCGCCTCCTGGGTCGCCCGCTTCAGCGCCGCGTCGGCTCCCCGCCGCCCGTGGAGGCCGGAGTAGATGGCGACCGCGAGCGCGAGGACGACGAGCAGCAGGATCCAGACCCCGCGCGAGCCCCTCACGCGGCCGGCTCCGGCGCGGCGGGAGCGGCCGGACGGCGCCGCCCGTGCAGCAGGCTGAACACCGCGGGGACGAAGACCAGGGTGGCGATGGTGGCGCACACGAGCCCGCCGATGACCGCCCGGCCGAGCGGCGCGTTCTGCTCGCCGCCCTCGCCCAGGCCCAGCGCCATCGGGATCATGCCGATGACCATGGCGAGCGCGGTCATGAGCACCGGCCGGAAGCGGGTGACGCCCGCCTCGATGGCGGCCTCGCGCGCGTCGCCGTGCTCGCCCAGCCGCTCCTTGGCGAAGGACACCACCAGGATGCTGTTCGCGGTGCCGACCCCCATGCACATGATCGCGCCCATCAGGGCCGGCACGCTGAGCGTGGTGCCGGTGAGGAACAGGAACACGATGATGCCGGCGAGGGCGGCGGGCAGCGCGGTGATGATGATGAAGGGATCGAGCCAGGACTGGAAGTTCACGACGATCAGAAGATAGACGAGGACGATCGCGAACGCGAGCCCGCCGAGCAGGCCCACGTAGGAGGCCCGCATGGTCTCCACCTGCCCGCGCAGGGTCACGAAGCTGCCCCGCGGCAGGTTCGGGCGGTGCGCGTCGACGATCCGGGTGATGTCGCGGCCGACCGCGCCGAGGTCCCGATCCTGCACCGAGCCGTAGATGTCGACCACCCGCCGGGTGTTGTAGTGCGAGATCACCGCCATGCCGCTGGTGCGCGAGATCGAGGCCATGTCGCCGAGGATCTGCGGGCGCGCGGGGTTCGCCCCGCTGATCGGCACGTTCTGGAGATCCTGGAGCGACTGGACCGAGTACTGCGGTGCCTGGGCGATCAGGTTGTAGCTGACCCCGTTCTGCCAGTTGAGGAACTGGATCGGAGTGGTCTGGCCGCTCCCGCTCAGGGTGAGCAGCACGCTGTTGGCGACGTCGCGAGGGGTGAACCCCGCGCCGGCGGCCTTCGTGCGGTCGACGCTCACCTGGAAGTTCGGGTAGTCGAAGGTCTGCTGGATGCGCAGGTCGGTGAGCCCGGACACCTGCCGCAGGTCGGCGAGGATCTTGTTCGCCACCTGGCGGTTGCCCTCGATGTCGTTGCCCTCGACCTGCACGTCGATCGGGGCGGGCAGGCCGAAGTTCAGGATCTGGGTCACGATGTCGGCGGGCACGAAGTAGAAGCTCACGCCCGGGAAACTCCTGGGGCAGCCGCGCCCGCAGGTTCCGCATGTGGTCCGGGGTGGGCCGGTGGCCTTCCTTGAGGGTCACCAGGATGTCGGCGTCCGAGGTGCCGATGAAGCCGGAGCGGCTGTACATGTAGTTGATCGTCGAGTACGGCAGCCCGATGTTGTCGATGATGTTGTCGAGCTCCTCGGGCGGGATCTCCCGCCGGATCGAGGCCTCCACCAGGTCGGCGAGGCGGGCGGTCTCCTCGATGCGGGTGCCGGTCTTGGCCCGCAGGTGCAGGATGAACTGCCCGTTGTCGCTGGTCGGGAAGAAGTTCTCGCCGAGCCACGGCAGCAGGAGCCACGCGGAGAGGCACGCCACCAGGAAGACGCTCACGAACGCGCCCTGGCGCGAGATCAGCCGGATGAGCAGACCCCGGTAGGCGGCGCGCAGCCGCTCGAACCCGCGCTCGAACCCGCGCTGGAAGAGCGCGAGCGGGTTGCGGGTGGGGGCCGGGTGGTGGGCGCGCGGGCGCAGCAGGTACATCGCGAGCGTCGGCACGAGCGTGCGCGAGAGCACGTAGGACGCGAGCATCGCGAAGACCACCGCCTCCGCGAGCGGCACGAAGAGGTAGCGCGCCACCCCGCTCAGGAAGAACATGGGCAGGAACACGATGCAGATGCAGAGGGTGGAGACCAGGGCCGGCACCGCGATCTGGGCCGCGCCCTCGAAGATCGCGTCCCGCAGCTCCCGCCCGTCCTCGAGGAAGCGCTCGATGTTCTCGATGGTCACGGTGGCGTCGTCGACCAGGATGCCGACCGCGAGGGCGAGGCCGCCCAGGGTCATGATGTTGATGGTCTCGCGCAGGAAGCTCAGCACGATCACCGAGGTCAGGATCGACAGCGGGATCGAGACCGCGATGATGAGGGTGCTCCGCCAGCTGCCCAGGAAGAGCAGGATCATCAGGGCGGTGAGACACGCCGCGATGATCGCCTCGTGGATCACGCCCGAGATCGCGCCGCGCACGAAGATGGACTGGTCGGCGAGCAGGTCGACCTTCAGCTCGGGCGGCAGGGTGGTGGCCACCCGCGGGATCGCGGCCCGGATGTTGTCCACCACGTCGAGGGTCGAGGCGTCGCCCGCCTTGAGCACGGTGAGCAGGGTGCCGCGGCGGCCGTCGCGGCGCACGATGTTGGTCTGCACGCTGAAGCCGTCGCGCACGTTGGCGACGTCGCGGAGGTAGATGGTGGAGTTGCCCACCACCTTGATCGGCAGGTCGGCCAGCTCCGGCACCGTGCGGGGGGACGCGTTGAGGTTCACGTAGTACTCGAACTGGCCGATCTTGGCGGTGCCGGAGGGCAGGATCAGGTTCTGGAGGTTGATGGTGTTGAGCACGTCGGCGGGGGCGAGCCCCTTGGCCTGCAGCATGCGGGTGTTGAGGTCCACCATGACCTGGCGCTGCTTGCCCCCGAACGGGTACGGGATGGCCACGCCCGGGATGGTCACGAGCTGGGGACGCAGGAAGTTGACCCCCAGGTCGAAGAGCTGCTGCTCGGCGAGCCCTTCTCCGGAGAGCGCGAGCTGGAGGATCGGCACGCTGGAGGCGCTGAAGTTGATGATCAGCGGCGGGCCGATCCCGGGCGGGTACTGGCGGAGCACGGTCTGCGAGATCGCGGTGATCTGGGCGTTGGCGGTGTCGAGCCGCGCGTTCGGCTGGAGGTACACCTTGATGATGGCCTGGCCGTTCACGGTGGTGGACTCGATGCGCTGGATGTTGTCCACCGTGGTGGTGAGCACGCGCTCGTAGGAGGTGGTGATCCGCCCTTCCAGCTCCTCGGTGTTGAGCCCGCTGTACTGCCAGGCCACCGCGATGACCGGGATGTTGATCGCGGGGAAGATGTCGGTGGGGGTGCGCGCGATCACCACCGGGCTCGCGATCAGGATGAGGAGCGCGAGGACGATGAAGGTGTAGGGCCGGTCCAGCGCGATCCGGACGATCCACATGGGGCGGGCGGCTCAGCCGGTGACGACCCGGCGCCCGGTCTCGCGGAGCAGCCGATGGTCCGCCTCCGGGCTGGGGGCGGGCGGCAGGCGCAGGACGAGGTCCTGGGTGTAGGTCGGGACGATCTTGCCCTCCGGCCAGTGGGTGCCCCACGGGTCCTGGCCCGCCTGCACCGCGCGGATGCCGTCGCGGACGATCCGCCGCAGCATGATCACCCCGCGGTCGGTCGAGGCGAGGTGCTCGACCGCGTGGACCGCGACCGTGCGCTGGCTCGACTGCGCGTCGTAGTCGGCCGGGAAGCGCTGCCGCGCGTCGTAGGACCGGTCGCCGGACTGGCCGAAGCCGGGCTGGGCGACCTCCTCCGGGCTGAGGCCCCACGCGGGGTCCACCTGGGCCAGCTCGAAGTTGGTGGTGTGGGTGTCGTCGTTGGGGACCGCCCAGCGGATGATCACCGGCCGGCTCGCCGCCTTGGGCTCGGCCGCCTCCTCGATCTCGCGCGTGAACTGGTGCACGTTCGGCGGCATGAAGTCACAGACGCGCACCCAGACCAGATCATTCACCCGACGGGTCGCGATGTAGACCATCCCCGCCTCGGTGGTGAGCCAGTCCAGCTCCGGCACGACCCCGAAGGCGGGCGTGAACTGATAGCCGCTCGACAGCGCGTGCAGGAACGCGGTGTGCACCGGGTCCATGCTGTTGTCCTTCACCTGCAGCCAGTGGCACGGCAGCGTGAACTCGGCCGCCGGCATCAGGACGTGGCCGGGCACGTCGAAGGAATCGTAGTGCGGGAACGCGGGGACCCGGTCGGGCGGACCCAGGTACGCGAAGACGAGCCCCGCGAACTCGCGGACCGGGTACGCCCCCTGCCACACGCGCTCGCAGAGCCGGCTCCCCGCGGGCTCGCCCGGCGTCTCGAGACAGCGCCCGTCGACGTCGAATACCCAGCCGTGATAGCAGCAGCGCAGGCCGCGCTCGATCGGAATGCCGAACTCGAGCGACGTGCCGCGATGCGCGCAGTGCAGGTGGAGCACGCCGGTGCGTGCGCTCCGGTCGCGGAAGACCACCAGGTCCTCACCGAGGATGCGCACGCGGCGCGGCGGCCCGTCCAGATCGCGCGCAAACGCGACCGGCTGCCAGAATCGCCTCAGGTATTCGCCGCCGGGCGTGCCGGGACCAACCGGGGTGAGCTCGGGATCCGGGGCCGGAGTCACACGACGCACGTACCCGTCGTACGGACCACCGGATGCTCGCGCCGGGGACATTGGTGGGGCACAGCATGGGGCCAGGTCGACGCCGCGTCAAGTCGCGTCGAGGCTTCCGGGTCGATCCAGGATCAGCGCAGAATCTGCGCGACGCGCAAATCTCCCATGGTGGGTGGCCCCGTACCCAGAGAGGGGGGTCCGGTGGCTCTGTCAGCCTAAAAACACGAATATTAATAGTATGTTACGCGTGGCTTGGGCCTTGCTATCCATGCCATCCATGTTCACAACACAAGGCACGTCAACGCGGTCCGTTCTGACCGGCATTGCCATCCTCCTCACCGGCTGCCTGGCCCTCGCCGGGGCTGCCCAGGCTGAGGTCGAGACCACTCCGATCGCCATGGCCGTGGATCCCGCCACCTTCCAGGTGGAGGGGGCGATCCTCGCATCCTGGCCTGCCGACTCGTCCAGATACGCGGCCAAGTACTCGGAAGCCACCTGGACCGAGACGTTCGGCCAGCCGGCCGAGGCTCCGACCGCCACCGTCCAGACCGCCAGCTTCACGCCGGCGCCCGCGCTGGAGCGGAGCGTGGTGATCCTGCCCGCGGCCAAGCCGGTGGCGGCGTATCGCGTGCACGTGAACGAGCACGTCCGGTTCTTCCTCGATCGATTCCAGACCGGCTATCGTCGCGCGGTCGTGGAGGGCTGGCTCACGCGCTCCGGGCGCTACCTGCCGATGATCCTGGAGGTCTTCCGGCAGAAGGGTCTCCCCGAGGACCTCGTGTTCACCGTGATGATCGAGAGCGGCTTCAACCCGGTGGCCGTCTCTCAGGCCGGCGCCAAGGGCCTCTGGCAGTTCATGGCCCCGACCGCCCGTCTCTACGGCCTTCGGGTGGACGGCTGGCTGGACGAGCGGCTCGACCCCGAGAAGTCCACGGTGGCCGCCGCCAACTACCTGCGTGACCTCTACGCCCAGTTCGGCTCGTGGGATCTGGCCCAGGCCGCCTACAACACGGGCGACGGGAAGATCCAGCAGGTGATCGACCGCACCGGCTCGCGCGACTTCTGGGCGCTCCGCAAGAGCCCGCTGCTGCCCGACGAGACCAAGAACTTCGTGCCCGCGATTCACGCCGCCACCCTCATCGGCCGCCAGCCCGAGCGCTACGGCTTCAGCGTGGTGCCCGAGGAGCCGCTGCAGTACGAGCAGGTCATGGTTCCCAAGAGCAGCCGGCTCGTGCGGCTGGCCGCCCTCTCCGGGCTCACGCTCCAGGATCTCGAGTCCCTGAACCCGGAGCTGCGCCAGAAGCAGACCCCGCCCGACATGCCCTACGGGCTCAAGGTGCCGCTCGGGACCAGCCACGCGGTGCTGGCGGCGGTGGACCTGGACGCGGCCACCCCGCGCAAGATCGCTCCCGCGCCGAGCGCCGGCGTTCACGTGGTGCAGGCGGGCGACACGGTGTGGCGCATCGCGAAGCGGTACGGCATCTCCGCCAAGCAGGTCGTGACGTGGAACGGCCTGGATCGCCCGGACCGCATCTTCCCGGGCGAGCGACTCCGGGTCAGCTCCCTCTCCACCGCGTCCTAGTTCGAGGGGCCGCCCGGTCGGCCGGGTTTCACCCGGTTGACCGGGCGGCGCCGTCGTGGACAATAGCGGCCCGGAGGAATTCATGGGCCGACTCGACGGCAAGGTCATCGTGGTCACCGGCGCGAGCCGCGGCATCGGCGCGGACGTCGCCCGGCTCTTCGCATCCGAAGGCGGCCGCGTGGTCTGCGCGGCCCGCACCGTCCAGGAAGGTCAGCATCCCCTCGCGGGCTCGCTCGAGAGCACGGTCGCGGCCATCCACGAGGCGGGCGGAGACGCCCACGCGGTGGGCGCCAACATCGCCGAGCCCGCCGAGTGCGAGCGGCTGATCCGCGCGACACGCCAGCGCTATGGCCCGATCGACGTGCTGGTCAACAACGCCGCCCTGACCTACTACGTCCCGGTGAAGGACTACCCGGTCGGCAAGTGGCTCCGCTCGTGGGCGGTGAACTTCCAGGCCCCGTTCGTCCTGAGCCAGCTGGTGCTCGCCGACATGGTCCCGCGCCGGAGCGGGGCGATCGTGAACATCTCCTCGGGCTCCGCCATCGGACCCGGGCGCGGGCCCTACCCGGATCCGGCGGTGGGCGCGCGCGGCGGCACCTGCTACGGAGCCGAGAAGGCCGCGCTCGAGCGCTTCACCCAGGGCCTCGCCTCCGAGGTCTTCCAGTACGGCATCTCGGTCACCTCGGTCGCCCCCTCGCAGGTCGTGCCCACTCCGGGCACCGTGTATCACCGCCTCGTCAGCGGGCTGGACGACCCGCGGGGCGAGCCGCCGATCCTGATGGCGCGCGCCGCGCTCCTGCTCGCCACCGAGCCGGTCGAGCGCGTGAGCGGCCGGGTGACCTACAGCCAGCAGATCCTCCGCGAGTTCGGCTGGATCGAGGCCGCGCGCGGCCGGGGCGTCGACTCCCGCGGCAGCGGCTACTCGGAGATCTAGCGGGGCGCGTGGCCGCCGCCGGCCCGACGCGAGCTGATCGAGTGACCGACGACGTCACTTGACGACGTGGGGCCCGCGGCGCAAGATGCGCGGGCGGAGGAACCGGACCCATGCACTTCGGGATCTTTCTCGAGGAGAGGCGCCGCGGCGTCAGCGAGAGCGCGACGCTGCGCGAGACCATCGATCTGGCCGACACCGGGGAGGCCCAGGGCCTCGACGGCATCTGGCTCGGCGAGATCCACTTCAACGGCTCGCGCTCGATCCAGTCGGCCCCCCTCGCGTTCGCCAGCTTCCTGGCCGCGCGCACCCGCCGCCTCCGGATCGGGATCGCGGTGCAGGTGCTCCCGCTCGGCAACCCCCTGCGGATCGCGGAGGAGGCGGCCACCGTCGACCAGCTCAGCGAGGGCCGCCTCGACTTCGGCGTCGGCCGCAGCGGCTCCGCCCGCACCTACGATCTGCTCGGCGTGCCCTACGGGGAGAGCCAGGCCCGCTTCCTCGAGTGCCTCGCGATCATCCGGGAGGCCTGGAAGGGCCAGCCCTTCAGCTACGAGGGCGAGTTCTATCGCTTCCCCACCGTGACCGTCGCGCCCACGCCCTACCAGGTGCCGCACCCGCCGATGCGCATGGCCGCCAACTCGCCGGAGACCTTCCCGCAGGTCGCGAAGCTCGGCCTGCCGCTGTTCATCGGGCTGCGCGACCTGGACATCCCGCTGCTGCGCGGCCACCTCAAGGCGTACCGCGAGGCGTGGCGCGAGTCCGGACAGGCGGGCCCCGCGGACGTGTTCCTGCGCATCCCGGTCTACGCGGCGCCGACCGAGCAGGCCGCCCGCGAGGAGCCGCGGGCGGCGATGACCTACTTCTTCGAGCGGCACGTGGAGCTGGTCCGCTCCGGGCTCGGGCGCGCCGGCGCCGGTCCCGGCGACCGCCGGCAGGCGATGGCCGACCGGATCGTCGACATGTCGTACGACGAGATATTGAAGACGCGGGTCGCGTTCGGCACCGCGCCCGCGCTCCGGGACCGCCTGGGCGAGATCGCGGAGGACCTGGGGCTCGCCGGCATCGTCGCCGAGCTGAACCCCAGCGGCCTCCTCTCCCTCGATCAGATGAAGCGGACCCTCGACATCCTGACCCGCGAGGTGATCCCTACTTTCCGCTGACGAAGGCCTGCACGCGCTTCCACGCGTCGGCCGACGCCTCCGCGAACTCGGTGTACTTGCGGTCGAAGAAGCTGTGCGGCGCCCCCGTGTACACCTTCATGTCGTGCTTGACCCTCGCCTTGCGGCACGCCGCGTCGAAGCCCTCCACGTCGGCGGGCGGGATGCCCTCGTCGGCGCCGCCGAAGATCGACTGCACCTTGCACTTGTAGCGCGGCACCGCGTCGACCGGCTTGGGACGGTCCGGCCAGCGCTTGAGCCCCGACGGCCAGCCGTAGAAGCCGATGACCCCCGCGTAGTCGAGCCCGCTCGCGGCCTGCAGGTAGGAGAGCGCGCCGCCGAAGCAGAAGCCCACCGAGTAGAGCGACTTCACCTGCCCGCCGTCGGCGAGTGCGGAGGTAGGCCGCGGCCGGCCGCGATGTCGGCCTGCAGCGTCTCCGGCTTGGTGAGCGGCACCTGGGCCATGAAGTCGAACTTCTCGCTGCGGTCCTCGCTGGGCGCGGTGCGGGCGAAGAAGTCGATCGCCACCGAGTCGACGCCGATCTCGGCGAAGCGGTCGGCCAGCTCCTTGTAGTACGGGTGCAGGCCGCGCACGTCCGGGATCACCACCATGCCCGCGCCGGTGGGCTTGGCCGCGCGGGCCACGTGGGCCATGACCCGGGTGCCGTCGGCCGAGGTCAGGTGGAAGTCGCGCGAGCCGGCCGCGCCGCCCGCGATCGGGCGAATGGGAGGAAAGGAATCGTCGTCCACGCACATGATCGGATCTCCTGTTGGTTGGGTTCGCTACATGTCCAGGCCGCCGTTGACCCCCCAGACCTGGCCGGTGATGTAGCTCGACGAGTCGGCGGCCAGGAAGTGCACGACCCGCGCGACCTCCTCGGGCTTGCCGAGCCGGCCGAGCGGGATCTGCCCGACGATCTTCTCCAGCACCTTGGCCGGGACGTGCTCGAGCATCTCGGTGGCGATGAAGCCGGGGGTCACGGTGTTGACGGTGAGGCCGACCCCGTCCGGATCCGCGAGCCGGCCCGCCTTGCCGAGCAGGAAGGCGGCCTCCCGGGCCAGGGTCTTGGTGAGGCCGAACAGGCCCGACTTCGACGCCGCGTAGTTGGCCTGCCCGATGTTGCCCATCTCGCCGATGACCGACGAGACGTTGACGATGCGCCCGCTCCCCCGCTCCGCCATGTGGCGCAGCGCGGACTGCGAGAGGAAGAACGCGCCGGAGAGGTTGACGTTCAGCACCTTGAACCAGTCCTCGTCCGAGAGCTTGAGCACCGTCTTGTCGATGGTGATGCCCGCGTTGTTGACCAGGATGTCGAGCCGGCCGTGGCTCCCGATCACCTCGTCGATGGTGCGCCGGCAGTCGGCCGCCTCGCCCACGTTGCCCTTGTGGATGCTGACCGCGGTGGCGTAGGTGCCGGAGAACGCGTCCGCGAACTTCTTGGCCGCGTCGTCGTTGCCCGCGTAGCCGGCGGCCAGGATCGCGCCCTGGCTCGCGAGGCTGCGGCAGATGGCGGCTCCGATCCCGCGGGTGCCGCCGGTGACGAAGGCCACCCGGCCCTTGAGCTTGTCGCCCGCGCGGCCGGCGGTGTTCTCGTTCTGGGTGATGTCGAGCACGGGGGTCGGGGAGGTCATGGACGGTCCTCACACGCGCGGCGGACGCGCGCTCCGCGTCCACGCCGCGCCGACGCGCTGCGTAGTGAATCACCACGGTTTCCGATCGGCCGGCACATCGTGGCAAATCCCCACTGCGGAGTCAAACGGCGTACAATCCCCCTTCGTGCGCCTGCCCATCTTCTACGGCTGGGTCGTGGTGGCGGTGGTCTTCGTCACCATGGGGGTGGGGATCAACGCGCGCACCGCGTTCTCCCTGCTCTTCCCCCCGATCCTCGACGAGTTCGGCTGGGAGCGCGGGCGTCATCGCGGGCGCCTTCTCGTTCGGCTTCCTGGTCTCGGCGGCGCTGAGCCCGTCGCTGGGCCGACTCATGGACCGCCGGGGCCCGCGCGTGGTGATCGAGCTGGGCGTGCTCCTGATCGGCCTCGGGATGCTGCTGGCCACCGTGGTCACCCGGCCGTGGCACCTCTACGCCACCCTCGGGGTCATGGTGGGCGGCGGCAGCGTCTGCATCGGCTACACCGGCCAGTCGCTCTTCCTGCCCAACTGGTTCGTGCGCCGGCGCGGCCTCGCGATGAGCCTCGCGTTCTCGGGCGTGGGAGTGGGCTCGGTCATCCTGCTCCCGTGGATGCAGACCCTGATCGGGCGCTCGGGGTGGCGCACCGCCTGCTGGGCCATGGGCCTCCTCGTCCTGCTCCTGCTGGTCCCGCTCAATCTCCTGCTGCGCCGCCGCCCGGAGGACATGGGGCTCGAGCCCGACGGCGACCGCGCGCTCGCGGGCTCCGCCGCGGCGCGCCCCTCGAACGTGGTCGACGCGGCGTGGGCCGCGGTGGACTGGACGCTCGGCCGCGCCGCGCGCACCGCCCGCTTCTGGTGGATCGCGCTCGGCTACTTCCTCGGCCTCTTCGCCTGGTACGCGGTGCAGGTGCACCAGACCAAGTACCTCATCGAGATCGGCTTCCGGCCGACCGACGCGGCGTGGGCCCTCGGCGTCGTGAGCCTGGCCGGCATCCCGGGCCAGATCGCGCTCGGGTGGCTCTCGGACCGGATCGGGCGCGAGTGGGTGTGGACGGTGGGCGCGCTCGGCTTCGCGATCTGCTACGCGACCCTGCTGCTGCTCGCCGACTCCCCCACCCCCACGCTCCTCTACGTGATGGTGGTGTCGCAGGGCATGCTCGGCTACGGGCTCACCTCGGTGGTGGGCGCGATCCCGGCCGAGATCTTCCAGGGCCGGCACTACGGCTCGATCTTCGGCACCCTGATGCTCTCCTCGATCGGCGGGGGCGCGGTCGGCCCGTGGCTCACCGGCGTGCTGCACGACCACACCGGCAACTACGTGCTGGCCTTCCAGATCGCGATCGCCTGCAGCGTGGTCTCGGCGGTGGCGATCTGGCTCGCGGCGCCCCGCAAGGTGCGCGCGGTGGCCGGCCGCCTGCGCGCGCGGGCCTGAGGCGGCCATGTACGTCGACGGCTGGCTCTGGGCCTTCACCCGCGGCGTCCGCCTGCGGATCGCGGGCGCCACCCTGGCCGGGCTCCTCTCGGTGCTCGTGGGCACCGCGCGGCTCGCCCTGCTCGGCTGGGTGCTGGGCCGCCTGCTCGCGGGCGACCCGCTCGGACGACTGGCCGGGCCGGTGGCCGGCGTGGCGGGCCTCATCGCGCTCCGCGGGCTCCTCGAGTACGGGCGCGCGATGGTCGCCCACCACACCGCGGCCCGCGTCCAGGCGCGGCTGCGCGCGACGCTCTACGCGCAGATCACCGCGCTCGGTCCCGCCCACTTCACCCAGACCCGCACCGGCGACGTCATCCTCTCGGTGGTCGAGGGCGTGCAGCAGCTCGAGGTCTACTTCGGCCAGTACCTGCCGCAGCTCTTCGTCTCCGCGCTGACCCCGTTCCTGATCTTCGCGATCGTGGCCGCGATCGACCTGCCGCTCGCCGGGGTGATCCTGGCCGCCGCGCTGGCCACCTTCCTCCTCCCCACCCTCTGGCACCGCTGGGACAGCCGCCACAGCCTCGCGCGCTCGCAGGCCTACAAGGCCTACGGCGCCGAGTTCCTCGACGCGATCCAGGGGCTGCGGACGCTGGCCGCCTTCGGCCAGAGCGGCGCGCGCGCCCGGCTGCTCGAGGAGCGCGGGCACTCGCTCTTCCAGGCCACCATGTGGCTGCTCGGCACCAACACCCTGGCCCGCGGCATCAGCGACGTGTGCATCGCGCTCGGGGCCGCGGTGGCGCTCGGGCTCGGGGCTCATCGCGTGCAGGCCGGGAGCATGGAGCTGACCGCGCTGGTGGTGGTGCTGATGCTCGGGGTCGAGATCTTCCGCCCGCTCCGCGAGCTGCGCGTCGTCCTCCACCAGGGCATGCTCGGCCTCTCCGCCGCCCAGGGCATCCGCGACCTGCTCGCCGTCCAGCCGCAGGTCCTGGACATCGCCACGCGCGAAACCACGACGAACGGCACCACCACAAGCGGCACGAACCAGGCGGTGGGGGGGCTCGGGGGAGGAGCGGCGCCGCTCCCCCCCGATCAGAACAATCGCTTCACCGCAGACCCTCCGATCGAAGCCCTCGATCGCTTCGAGCACGTCACCTTCGCCTACCCGGGCGGCCGCCGCGCCGGCGCTGCGCGACCTCGCGTTCCAGGTGGCGGCGGGCGAGCGCGTCGGCGTGGTGGGCGCGAGCGGGGCCGGCAAGTCGACGATCTCGCGGCTCCTGCTGCGCTTCGCGGACCCGAGCGCGGGGCGCGTCACGGTGGGCGGGCACGACCTGCGCGAGCTCTCGCTGCACGACCTGCGGCGCCTGATCGCGGTGGTGAGCCAGGACACCTATCTCTTCCACGGCACCGTCGAGGACAACCTGCGCATGGGCCGGCCCGACGCGACCCAGGCCGAGCTCGAGGCCGCCGCGCGCAACGCCAACATCCACGAGGCGATCGCGGCCCTGCCGCAGGGCTACCAGACGGTGGTGGGCGAGCGCGGGGTGCGCCTCTCCGGCGGCCAGCGCCAGCGCATCGCGATCGCCCGCGCGCTCCTGCGCGACGCGCCGATCCTGATCCTGGACGAGGCGCTCTCCTCGGTCGACGCGGAGAGCGAGGCGGCGATCCAGGAGGCGCTCGACCGCCTCATGCGCGGCCGCACCACCCTGATCTTCGCCCACCGGCTCTCGAGCATCATCGGGGCCGACCGCATCCTGGTCCTGGACGACGGCGCGGTCGCGGAGAGCGGCACCCACGCGACCCTCATGGCGCGCGACGGCGTCTACCGGCGGCTCATGGCCGGGCAGGCCGGCGGCGGCCGCCGCGACGAGGGGCTCTTCGACGACACGCCCGCCGGCGCGGCGGACGACGGCGCGGCGCCCGCGAGCGGCGATCCCTCGAGCGCGGGCGGCGAGGACGCGCCCGCGGTGCTGCGCGCGGCGGGCCCGGGCTGGCGGGAGGTGGGCCGCATCCTCTTCGGGCTGGCGTCCGGCTATCACGCCCGCCTCGTCATCACCTTCGTGCTGGGGGTGGCGCGCGTCGCCGCGCTGATCGGCGTCGGGCTCCTGAGCGCGCTCGTCGTGCGCGCGGTGAGCCGCGGCGCGCCGACCCGCGCGCTGCTGGTGGCGCTGCTGATCGTGGCGCCGGCCGCGGGCGTGCTCCACTGGCTCGAGTCCTGGCTCGCGCACGACATGGCCTATCGCCTGCTCGCGGACATGCGCATGCGCTTCTTCCGCAAGCTCGTGGCGCTGGGTCCGGCCTACCTGTCGGCGCGACGCACCGGCGATCTGCTCGGGGTGGCCACCCACGACATCGAGCTGATCGAGTACTTCTTCGCCCACACCATCACCCCGGGCCTGGTCGCGGTGCTGGTGCCCGCGGTGGTGCTCGGCACCCTCGCCGTCTTCGGCTGGCCGATGGCGGCGGCGGTGCTGCCGTTCCTGGCCTACGCGGCGCTGAGCCCGGTGCTGGGCCGCGCGCGCATCGACCGCCTGAGCGGGCGCGCCCGCGAAGCGTCCGGCGAGCTGAACGCGCACGCGGTCGACTCGGTGCAGGGCCTGGGCGAGATCGTGGCGTTCCAGCAGGAGGCGCGCCGGGGCGAGGCGCTCGCCGCGCGCGCGGCGGCCTACGCGGAGGCGCGGATGCCCTTCCTCGCGGACCTCGCGCGGCAGACCGCGCTGCAGGACGTGGCCACCGGCCTGGGCGGCCTCGCGGTGACCGGCGTGGGCGCGTGGCTCGTGGCCTCGGGTCGGCTCGAGAGCGCGATGCTGCCGCTCCTCACCCTGCTCGCGATGTCCGCGTTCGTGCCGGTGTGGGAGATCGCGCAGGTGGGCCGCCAGCTCGCCGACACCCTCGCGGCCACCCGGCGGGTGCACGCGGTGCACGCCGAGCCGGTGCGGATCGCGGACGGGCCCGGGGTGGCGATCCCGGGGCCGCGACGCGACGACGCGGCCGCGATCGCGCTGCACGACGTCACCTTCACCTACCCGGGACGGCGACGGCCCGCGCTCAGCTCCGTGTCGTTCACGGTGCCGGCGGGCGCGACCGTCGCGCTGGTCGGGCCGTCCGGGGCGGGCAAGACCACGATCGCGAGCCTGCTCCTGCGCTTCTGGGATCCGGACCAGGGCGCCATCACGCTCGCCTCACACGACCTGCGCGCGTGGGCGCTCGAGGACCTGCGCCGCCACATCGCGCTGGTGGCGCAGGACACCCACCTGTTCAACGACACGCTCGGCGGCAACATCCGCATCGCGCGGCCCGACGCGGCGCCCGCGGACGTGGCCGCCGCGATCGAGCGCGCCGCCCTCGGCCCCCTGGTGGCCGGGCTCCCCGAGGGCCTCGACACGAAGGTGGGCGAGCGCGGGCTGCAGCTCTCGGGCGGGCAGCGCCAGCGCGTGGCCATCGCGCGCGCGTTCCTGCGGGACGCCCCGGTCCTGATCCTGGACGAGGCCACCTCCCACCTGGACGCGGTCAACGAGCAGGTGGTGCAGGAGGCGCTCGTGAGCCTGGCGCGCACCCGCACCACCGTGGTGATCGCGCACCGCCTGTCCACGGTGCGGGCGGCCGACCAGATCGTGGTGCTCGACGAGGGGCGGGTCATCGAGCAGGGGCGCCACGAAGATCTCCTGCGCCGGCGCGGACTTTACGCCCGCCTGGTCTCCCGCCAGGTCGCCGCCGCCGTCGCCTCCTGACCCCGGCCCCCGCCCATCCTCCCCGGGGGGTCAACGCGCCGCCCGGGTCGCTCGTCAGTATGAGCAGAAGGGTGGAACCTACCCGGGGGCCCCGGCGTCCCCGTTGCCGAAACGCCCGCGACAGCGGGCAAGGAGGAAGATGCCATGAAGGCACACAGCGCACTGACCAACACTCTAGGGGGACTGGCCCTGGTACTGGGCCTGACCCTGCCCGCCGCGGCACAGACGCCGCCCGCCACCGCGGAGGCGCCCGATGCCGCGCAGCTCGCGCAGGCACAGCCCGACGCTCCGCGACCCGGCCCGAGAATGGGCGAGCGGCGGCAGGGGCCGATGCACCGCCACGGGGGCTGGCACCGACACAAGATGCACCGCTTCTCGCTGGCCGGGCTGGCGCTCCGTCACCGCCAGGAGCTGGCGCTGACCCCGGCGCAGGTCGACAACCTGCGCAAGCTCGGCACGGACGCGCAGCGTGACGCGATCAAGCGGCAGGCCGATCGGCGCCTGGCCGAGCTGGACCTGCGCACGATGATGATGCCGGACCCCGCGGACGCCAACAAGGCGCGGGACCTCTCCAAGATCGAGACCAAGGTGCGCGAGATCGAGAAGCTGCGCGCGGATGGGCGCGTGGCGCGAATCCGCACCATGGAGCAGAGCCGCCAGGTGCTGACGCCCGAGCAGCGTGACAAGCTGCGCGCGCTGCTCACCCAGCGGTGGCAGCACCGCGGGCCGCAGGGCTCGGGGACGCGCGGCATGGCGCCCGAGGACGGGAGCCACCAGCCCGCGGCGGCGGACGAGAGCCGGCCCAGCGCCGGCTAGCGAGACCGCACGGCGGCGACCCGGTCCGGAGGGATCAGGACCGGGTCGCCGTCAGCTCGTGGAGGAAGGCGGGATCGGCGGTCGCTCCGTCACCCGCCACCGTGGTCCGATGCATGACCCGCTTGTAGCGCGCGCTGTCCCACGGGCGCCCGCGGTGCAGCACACACCGGTTGTCCCACATCACCAGGTCTCCCACCTGCCAGCGGTGCCGGTACACGCGATCGGGCCGCGTCGTCTGCTCGAGCAGCCGCGCGATCAGGATGCGGCTCTCGTCGAGCCCGATCCCCTCGATGAACCAGGCGTGCGAGCCGATGTAGAGCGACCGGCGGCCGTTGCGCGGGTTGGCGCGCACCAGCGCGTGGCGCACCGGCGGGTAGTCGCGGCCGATCTCGGTGCCGATGCCGGGATCGATCATGCTGCGCGAGAAGCCGAAGCTGTGCACGACTATTAGCCGATCCAAGTCGCGGCGTACGTTTTCGTCGAGATGCAGGTCCTCGGCGAGATGCTCGTAGGCGACGCGCATGCTCGCGAACTCGGTCTCGCCGCCCTCCGGCGGGATCACCCGCGCGGAGAGCGCGGAGGAGTGCGCGGGCACCGGCTTGAACGAGCTGTCGCTGTGCCAGAGCTGGTTGCCGGACTGGTAGAGCATGCGCCGATCGTCCCAGCCCATCAGCTTGCCGTCCGGGTCGGTATTGGAGAGGTCGACGATGTGGGCGCCCAGCCGGTCCTCCCCGCCGAGCGTGCGCACGGTG
The DNA here is from genome assembly GCA_963841755.1 of uncultured Candidatus Rokubacteria bacterium. Taxonomy (GTDB): domain Bacteria; phylum Methylomirabilota; class Methylomirabilia; order Rokubacteriales; family CSP1-6; genus CAMLFJ01. The sequence continues at coordinate 147,578 of CAWJDX010000010.1, read as the reverse complement.
GTCTCGAGCGGCCCCCAGCGCTCGCTGAAGGCCATCTGCTGCTCGTCGCTCAGGGCCTGGCCGCGAAAGACCAGCACCGAGTAGTCGTCGAAGGCCACCGCGATGCGCTCGAAGGTGGCGTCGTCGAGCCGGCGGGTGAGGTCGACTCCGGAGACCTCGGCCGCGAACGCGGGATGGGCCGGGCGTGATGGTGACGGGGGCTGCGATGGTCGCCATGGAGACCTCCTGGCGGGAAATTCTAGCCCTTCACCGACCCCGCGACCAGCCCCTCCACCATCCACCGGTGGATGAAGACGTAGAGGGCGACCACCGGGATCGTGGTGATCACCGAGGCGGCCATGAGCTGGCCCCAGTGGAAGACGTCGCCGTAGATGAGCAGGTTGAGGCCGACCGGCACCGTGATGGCCTGCTCGTCCTGGATGAAGACCAGCGCGTACAGGAACTCGTTCCACGAGAGCGTGAACGCGAAGATGGCGGAGGCCACCAGCCCCGGGGCGGCCAGCGGCAGCAGCACCCGCCAGAACGCGGTGACCCGGCCCGCCCCGTCGATGAGGGCCGCCTCTTCCAGCTCGTCGGGCAGCGCCTTGAAGAAGCCGATGAGGAGCCAGGTGCAGAAGGGCACCGTGAAGGTCGGATAGGAGAGGAAGAGCGACGAGAGATGGTTCGTCGCGCCCAGCTCGGCCAGCACCCGGTAGAGCGGGATGAACAGCAGCGCGGGCGGGATCAGGTAGAGGATCAGGATCAGGCTCGCCACCGACTCGCGCCCGGGGAAGCGCAGGCGCGCCACCGCGTAGCCGCCGAGGCTCGCCACCACCGTGGTGGTGGCGGTGACCACCAGCGCGGTCACCAGGCTGTTGCGCAGCCAGAGCGGGAAGCGGGTCTCGGTCCAGAGCCCGGTGTAGTTCTCCCACGTGAACGGGTTCGGCACGTAGATGCTGGTGGCGAACTGGATCTGCTCGTAGGTCTTGAACGACATGCTCGCGATCCACCAGAACGGCACCAGGATCACGAGGAGGAAGATGGCCATGCCGAGCCACGTGAGGGCTTTCAACCGGCGCAGCCCTTCTGAATGGGGGGGAGCGGCGGCGCTCCTCCCCCATGCCCCCCCACCACCTTGTTCGCCACGTTCGCGGTCATCACGCGCCACGCCTGCCTTCCCGGTTGCGTGTCTTCCATCGCGGCTATTTCCGGTCGCGGAGCAGGTAGCGGCTGATCATGATGATGCCGAGCACCAGGATGGGCACCACGAAGAGGCAGATCGTCACCCCGCGGCCCCAGCGGAGCTGGCCGAACGCCACCTGGTAGGAATAGGTCGCGAAGATCTGGGTCGCGGTGCCGGGCCCGCCCCGGGTCATCACGTAGACGATGTTGAAGTCGTTGATGGTGAGGATGAAGCTCAGCAGCGTGGTGACGATGATCACGTGCTTGAGCCCGGGCAGCGTGATGTGCCAGAAGCGACGCCAGGAGGAGGCGCCGTCCACCGAGGCCGCCTCGTAGAGCTCGCGGGGGATGGACGCGAGCCCGGCCAGGAACGACACCCCGAAGAACGGGAAGCCGCGCCACCAGTTCGCCACGATCACCGCCATCATGGCCCCCTCCGGAGTGGCCATGAACGCGATCGGGCGGCGCATCAGCCCCGCGTCGATCAGCACGCTGTTGAAGAACCCGCGGCCGGGGAAGGCGTCGAACATCCACCGCCAGGTGAGCGCGATGATCACGGTCGAGGTGATCCAGGGCAGCAGGAAGAGCCCGCGGAAGAAGTTGCGGCCGCGGATCACGTTGTTGAGCACCAGCGCCATCAGGACCCCGGTGACGACCTTGAGGCCGACCGAGCCCACCGTGAAGACGAGGCTGTTGCGGATGACCGCGTGGAAGGTGTCGTCCTGGGCCAGGTAGGCGTAGTTGCGCAGGCCCACGAACCGCTCGGGATAGCCCACCAGCTTGTCGGTGAGCGAGAGCCACACCGCGCGGTAGACCGGGTAGACGATGAGGGCCACCACCAGGACGAACAGCGGCAGCAGGAACAGGAGCGCCGTCGTGGTCTCCCGGGTGCGGGCGCGCCGCCAGAGGGAGGCGCGCGCCCGCACGGCCGGGATACCGACGGTGTGGGGGAGCGCCAACGTCACCCCTTCAGGGTGTCGTAGATTTCCTTGATCTTCTTGTCCTCCCACTCGATGGCCTGATCGACCGACCACTTGTCCACGATGACCTTGGCCGGGGCGTCGGTGAGCACGTTGCTCGCCTGCACCTCGGCGGCCGCCGCGGTGGTGGGGCCGGGCCACCCGGTCGGGGCGAACCACTCCGCGGCGCGACCGAACGTCCGGTAGTTGTCGTTCTTGTTGAAGTAGTCCTTCGACGCGGCGCGGGCCTTGTCGAGCACCGGGCCGAACTGCCCGTAGGAGTCCTTCATGACCGCCACCGTCTCCTCGGGAGACAGCAGGTGGGCGATCAGGCTCATGGCCGCCTCCGGGTCCTTGCTGGTCTTGAAGATCCCGAAGCTCATCGCGATGGCCCACATGCGGCGGCCGTCCGGTCCGGCCGGGTGCGGCAGCGCCACGTGGTTGGCGAGCGCCTCCTCCTTCGCCTTCCTGTCCTTGGCGTCGGTGGCCTTGGCGAGCGCGTTCTCGAGCGCGAAGGTGATGCTGGGGCCGTTGGAGGTCTGGGCGATGTTCTTGGCGATGAAGTTCTCGTTGTTGCCGGAGCCGGTCCAGGTGAGCGTGTCGGCGGGCTGGATCCCGTCCTTGTAGATGTCGGTCGCCCACTTCATCACCGTTCTGCATGGCCGGGGTCTTGATCGACTTGTACTTGCCGTCCTTGCCGGCCCAGCCCACCCCGTGGGAGTACATCAGGCTCTGCATGACCCCGTAGCCGTCGGAGGTGCGGTTCCAGCTCTGGCCCATGCCGTAGAAGTTGTCCTTGGGCCGGTTGAGCGCGGCGGCGGCCTGCTTGGCCTCCTCGAACGTGGTGGGCAGCTTCACCTTGGCCTTCTCGAACACGTCGCGCCACACGTACCAGAAGGCGCCCATCACGTACCACGGCAGCGAGTAGACCTTGTCGCCGACCATGGTGACCGCGGACACGTTGGCGGGCGCCTTGCCCACCTGCCCCTCGATCTGGCGGGCGAAGGTGGTGAGGTCGATGAGCTGGCCCATGCCCGCGAAGCGCGCGGGGGCGCTGGTCTCGAGCTGGCCGATGTCGGGGGTGCTGTTGCTCTCGATGGCGGCCACGTACTTGGTCTGCATGTCCTCGAACGTGAAGTACTCGACGGTGACGCTCGCTCCGTTCTTCTGCGCCCAGCGCTGGGCGCTCGCCTCGATCGCCTTGTTGGTCGGCTCCACGTAGGTCTTCAGGATCCACAGGCGGAGGCTGGTGCCCTTCTTCACGGCCGGGAAGCCGGTCCGCGGCAGGGTCAGCAGGGCGGATGTCCCGACGGCCCCGGCGAGGAGTGAGCGGCGGCTGATGCGCGAATCGAGCATGGCGTGTCCCCCTTGGATCGTCTTTGACCCCGACGACGCGCTCCGAATGTCGGTCACCGGCGGCGCCCTGTCAAGCCGCGTGTTCCGTGCTACCCTTTTTTCATGCTCTCTCCCTCCGACGTGACCTTCTATCGCGAGCAGGGTTACCTGGTGGTTCCCGACGTCCTCGACGCCTCCACGCTCGATACCGTGCGGCGGGAGCTCGCGCGCATCCTCGACGGCGCGCGCGCGGTGACCGCGCACACCGACGTCTACGATCTCGAGCCGGGCCATCGCGCGGACGACCCGCGGGTGCGCCGGGTGAAGACGCCCCACCGGTTCTTCCCGGTGTTCGATCGCCTGATGCGCCACCCGCGGCTGGTGGCGATCCTGACCGCGCTCCTCGGCGACGCGATCCGGCTGCACGGCTCCAAGATCAATCTCAAGTCGCCGCGCTACGGCTCGCCGGTGGAGTGGCACCAGGACTGGGCGTTCTACCCGCACACCAACGACGATCTCCTCGCGGTCGGGGTGATGCTCGACGACTGCACCAGCGACAACGGGCCGCTGCTGGTGGTGCCGAAGACCCACCGCGGGCCGACGTTCGATCACCACACCACCGACCCGCAGGGTCGACACTACTTCTGCGGCGCCATCGATCCCGCCGCGATCCGCGACGAGATCGCGCGCGCGGTGCCGCTGACCGGGCGCGCCGGCTCCATGAGCTTCCACCACGTGCGCCTCGTGCACGGCTCGGCCCAGAACGTCTCGAGCCTGCCGCGCACGCTCCTGCTCTACGAATACGGCGCCGCCGACGCGTGGCCGCTCATGGGAGTGCCCAGCCTCGCCGACTTCGACGGCCGGCTGATCACCGGCGAGCCCGGTCTCGTGCCGCGGCTGGTGCCGGCGCCGGTGCGCATGCCCCTGCCCCCCGCGCTCCGTCAGGGGTCGATCTACGAGAACCAGTCGGACGCGGCGCGCCGCTACTTCCCGGTCACCGACGAGGCGTCCGCTCCGCCGCGGACGTGAGGTCGGCGGTCTCGGGCCGCCAGATCACGTCGCCCGGCGGGGCCGCGCGGAAGAAGCGCTTCACCGCGACGATCGCGAAGAAGAGCTGGATGCGCAGCCGGGTGCCGAGGGTCGGGCGCCAGTTGCCGGCCAGCGCGGAGAGCACCGCCTCGTAGATGCCGAGCCGGCGCGAGCGCCGGAACAGCAGGCGGCGGAAGTAGGGATCGTAGAACCCCACCACGAAGCGGCGGAAGTAGTGGTAGCGCCGCCGCACCACCCGCTCGTAGCCCTCGAAGCGCCGCGCGGAGAGATCGCCCGCCCGCAGGCCCGCGTCGATCGCCTCCGCCGCCTCGAGCCCGCCCTGCATGGCGAGCAGCACCCCGGTGGAGAAGATCGGGTCGAGGAACGCGGCCGCGTCGCCCACCGCGACCCAGCGGTCCCCCGCCATCGCGCGCGCGAGGTAGGAGTAGTCGGCGTCGAAGCGCGCGGGTGACACGCGCGTGGCCTCGCGCAGCAGCGCGGGCGCGGCCGGCGTCTCGCGCAGGTAGTGCTCGAGGCTCTCCTCCGCGGTCGGCCTTCGACTCGCGCCGATGGAGCGCCTGCGGCACCACCACCCCCACGCTGGTGAGCCGCTCCGAGATCGGGATCAGCCAGACCCAGCCCACGTCCGCGCGGGTGAGCACCCGGATGTCGCCCGCGGGGCGGCCGGAGGCCCGCGGGATGCCCTCGTACTGGGCGTGCACCGCGACGTGCTGCAGCATGACGTCGGTCTCGTAGCCGCCGATGCGACGGGCCAGCAGGCCGGCGCGACCGGAGGCGTCGACCACCGCCTGCACGCGGGCCTCGCCCGGCCCGGCGGGCCCGGTGAAGCGCAGGGTGACCCCGTCCGGATCGAACGCCGCGTCGAGCGCGCGGTGCTCCTCGCGCACGATGACCCCGGAGCGCTCGGCGTGGCGGAGCAGCACCTCGTCGAACGCGGCCCGCGGGACCTGGTAGGTCTGCGGGACCGGGGTCTCGACCGCCGCGGTGAAATCCACGTAGGCAGCGGGCGTCCCGTCGATCTCCGAGAAGCTCGCGCCCCACTTCTCCACGAAGCCGGCCTTGGCCACCGCGTCGTGGGCCCCGAGGGCCTCCAGCACCCCGTTGATCCACGGCAGCTGCGACTCGCCGATGTGGAAGCGGGGGAAGCGATCGCGCTCGAGCAACAGCACGCTCCGGCCGCGTCGGGCGAGCGCGGTGGCCACGCTGGAGCCGCCGGGGCCCCCGCCGATCACCGCCACGTCGAACCGGCTCGCGTGCTCCATCTCGGCTATAGAGGATACCCCTTGACGGGGCCGGGGTTCGGGCTGATTCTCGGCAACGTCCGATCAATGTCGTGGCGATAAACCGCGCGGCCCCCTTCAGGAGGAGACTCCCATGGCGACCATCGAGCACAAGGGCGTGAAGCTGGCGTACGAGGAGAAGGGCTCCGGCAGTCCCGCCTTCCTCTTCATCCACGGCTGGACCTGCGACCGCTCGTTCTTCAAGGCCCAGGCCGACCATTTCGCGAAGCGTCACCGCACGGTGTCGGTCGACCTCCGCGGCCACGGGGAGAGCGACAAGCCCGCCGGGGCCTACCCGATCTCGGCCTACGTGGACGACCTCGCGCACGTGATCGACACCTTGAAGCTCGGCAAGGTGGTCGCGGTCGGCCACAGCATGGGCGGCATCACCGTGCTCGAGCTGGGCGCGCGCCACCCGGACAAGGTGGCGGCGATCGTGATGGTGGATCCGGCGCCGCTCGTCTGGCCGGCCGAGCTCACCGGCCCGGTGGGCGACGTGGTGAGCGCGATCGAGGCAGGCAACCAGGAGCCGCGGCGGCAGTTCATCGCCAACGCGCTCTTCCTGCCCACGTCCGACAAGAAGCTGGTGGACTCGGTCCTCAAGACCATGATGGCCGCCCCCGCGCCGGTCGCCGCCGCCGCGATGAAGGGCATCCTGGCCTTCGACGGGCCGGGCATGGCCAAGCGCTGCACGGTGCCGGCCCTGCACCTGGCCGCGACGCCGCCGCTCAACCAGCCGCACATGATGTCGCAGTGGATGCCGAAGGTGGTGAACGGCTGGACGGTGGGCGCCGGCCACTTCAACATGATGGAGACTCCGGACCAGGTGAACTCGATGATCGAGGGCTTCCTGCGGCACCACGTCTGAGCCGGGCCTCGTGAAGTTCGACGTCGGCATCCTGGCGAGCCAGCCCCTCCCGGTGCTGGTTCGCCAGGTGCAGCTCGCGGAATCGCTCGGGTTCGACACCGCGTGGATCGCCGACACCCACCTGGTCTGCCGCGAGCTGTGGGTCACCCTCGCCGCGTGCGCGGCCGGCACCTCGCGCATCCGCCTCGGGCCCGGCATCGCGGTGCCGCACACCCGCCACATCTCGGTGACCGCGAGCGCGATCGCCACGCTGCACGAGCTGGCCGAGGGCCGCGTGGTCATCGGCATCGGCACCGGCGGGCAGCGCGGCCGAGACCATGGGGCTCTCGGTCGGGAAGGTCGCGCGCATCGCCACGCTCGAATCCATGGCGCACGTCGCTGCGGCGGCTCCTCGGCCGCGAGTCGATCCGCCTCGACAACGGCACCGACGCGCGCCTGGCCTGGCTCGAGCGCGCGCCCGCCATCCCGCTCTACCTGGCCGGCTCCGGGCCCCGCATGCTGGACGCGGCCGGGCGCCTGGGCGACGGCGCGATCATGTACTCCGGGGTCGCGCCGTGGCTGGTCGAGGCCGCGCTCGGCTGCGTGAAGGCGGGCGCGCGGTCGGCCGGACGCGCGCCGGAAGATCTGGACGTGGCGATCTGGGCGCCGACCTCGATCGCGCCCGACCGCGCGCTCGCGCGCGATCATGTTCGCGGCCGCGTGGCCTCCGCGCTCCGCCACGCGTTCCCGGTCGCGTGGAGCCCGGAGGACCAGGCGGTGATCGCCCAGGTCCGCGCGGCCTACGACTCCTACCAGCACGCGAGCGCCGCGTCGAAGCACCGGCTGCTCGTGACCGACCGCTTCGTGGACCTGATGGCGCTGGCCGGGCGGCCCGAGGAGGTGCGCGAGCAGGTGCGCGGCGATCATGGGCGTGGGCGGCGTCGGGCGGATCATCCTGCTCCCGCAGGTGCCGGGGCAGGACTTCGTGGAGCGCGAGGAGGTGCTGCGCCTCTTCGCCGAGCAGGTGATGGCCCGGCTCTAGCGGTCCGGATCTAGCGGCTGCGCGCGCCCCAGAGGCCCTTGGTCGCGAGCGCCTCGAAGTAGTGGCCGTAGACGTGGAGCAGCGAGGTCTGCGCGACGATCCACCCGCGGCTTCGGCCGCCGGCCCAGAACTCGGTGAGCCAGGTGGCGCCGGGATCGACCGCGCCCTCCTCGGTGCAGACGCGGGTGACCCGCTCCGCCGGCACCGAGACCTCCAGGTCGAGCCCGCGCAGCAGCGGCGCCGCGTCCAGGGTGGCGCGCGTCACCGCGCGGCAGTAGCCGCGGAGCTGCTCGACGTCCACCGCCTCGCAGAGCGCGTCCACCTGCGCGTCGGTCATGCCGGTGCCGACGTCGCAACGGCTCACCCGGAGGCGCGGCGACCAGCCCGCGTCCAGCACCTGCGGCCGGTCGAGGACGAAGCGGTTCACGCACACGTCCTCGATTCGCATCGCGTGCCAGATCAGCCACGCGATCGGGTTGACGCCGGGCACCGGACGGCCCCGCACCTGCGCCTCGGTCAGGCCCGCGACGAGATCGTCGGCCACGAAGGTGTGGATGGGCTCGTAGCGCAGCAGCCAGAGGTCGACCGCGTCCATGCGAGTCTAGCGCAGGCTCTGCCGCTCCAGGTCGAAGGCCCGCTCGGCCAGGCTGGTCAGCATGCGCCAGGCCGCCTCGTGGTTGCGCGAGCCCTCGACGTCGTCGGCGAAGGTGTCGAGGCAGAGGTACGGCACGCCCAGCTTCTGGAGCGCCTCGAAGTCGCGGCGCACCTGATCCATGGTCCCCTCCCCGGCCAGCCGCGTCTCCTCCGGCATCGGCTGATCGGTCAGGCGCAGGCGAATGCGCGGGCAGAGCGCGGGGACCGCGCGGCCCTCCTTGTCCGCGATGGCCCGGAGCTTCGGCATCCCCTCGTCGCGCAGGAACGCGATGCGGCTGCGGATCGGGTGCCAGGCGTCGCCGTGGCGCACGGTGCGCCGCAGGGCCGCGTCGCTCGAGCCGCCCACCCAGATCGGCGGATGCGGGCGCTGGAGCGGACGCGGCGCGGTGTAGATCTCCTTGAACGACACGAAGCGCCCCTGGTAGCTCGCCACGTCCTGCGTCCACGCCGCCTTGAGCGCGCCGAGGTAGTCGTCGGTCATGGCCCCGCGCTTCTCGAACGGCAGCCCGAGCACCTCGAACTCCTGGCGCGCCCAGCCCACCCCGACCCCGAAGATGAGCCGTCCCCCGCTGATGCGGTCCAGGGTGGCGGCCATGCGGGCGGTCTCGAGGGGATGACGGTACGGCACCACGATCACGGTGAAGCCCAGCTCCACGCGCCGGGTGAGGCCGGCGAGCCAGGCCAGCGTGGTGAACGGATCGTAGAACGGCGCCGGGTAGCGCCCCTGCACGTCGGCGGTGATGGTGACGTGGTCGCCGAGCATCATGAAGTGGTAGCCCACCGTCTCGGCGAAGCCGGCCCAGCGCGCGAGCGAGTCCTCGCTCGCGCCGGGCCCGAAGGTGATGAGGTTGACGCCGACCTTCAATGGGAGCCGACCGCCTCCATCCGCCGCTGTCCCGCGGAGGCGCTCGGGCCGAGGAACTCGACCATGTTGCCGTCCGGATCCTTCACGAAGAGCTGGCGCAGCCCGGTGGGGCCCGAGATCACATCGCGGCACACGAGGCCCCGCTCCTGGATCCGGCGCGCGGTGGCGTCGGCGTCGTCGGTCCAGAGGGCGAAGTGCGGGTAGCGCGCCACGATCTTCTCGCGCTCCACCGCGTCCCGCACCAGCTGGTCGTTCAGGATGATGTGCAGCTGCAGGTCGCCGCCCAGGCTGTACCAGATGCCCGGGAAGTCGAAGGCGGGGCGCGCGATCTCCTGGAAGCCGAGGACGCCGCTGTAGAACTCGCGGGCCTTGGCGACGTCGGTGACGGTCACGCTCACGTGGCTCAGGATCTTGAAGAACTGGCTCATGTCGGGTCTCCTCCGTCGAAGCGCTCGCGGCGGGCGATGCCGCGCTGGAACGCCAGGTAGCCGTCTCGGGTCATGGGCGGCCGGGGGCCGGCGAGCACCTCGCGCGCGCCCGCCGCGCCGTCGGCGAGCAGGTCCACCGCCATCGCGGCCAGGGCCTTGGCCGGCTGCACGTAGCCCAGGTCCGGGTCGACGATCGCGAAGTCGGCGGAGTGGCCCGGCCCGCGGGCCCCGCCCATGTAGGGATGCAGCACCGGCATCACCTGGCTCAGGTCGCCCATGTCCGTGGAGCCGGAGCGATGCGGGATGTCGCGGTAGTGCTCGGGGCCGACCAGGCCTCGCGCGGTCGTCTCGAAGAGCCGGGCCATCGTGCGGTCGCACCGGAGCGGCATCGGTCCCGGCAGGGTGTCGATCTCGACCTGGGCTCCGAGCGCGAGCGCGCCGGCGCGGAGCGCGCGGTCGACCCGGCGGCTCGCGTCGGCCACTCCCTCGGGAGTCTTCCCGCGCACGTACATCTCCAGGCGCGCCTCGCCGGGGATGACGTTCACCTGCGAGCCCCCGTGGGTGAGGATCGGGTGCACCCGGATCGAGTCCTCGTCGCGGAACGTCTCGCGAACCGCGTTGATCCCGGCCAGCGCGATCTGCGCCGCGTAGAGCGCGTTCACCCCCATGTGGGGCGCGCCTCCCGCGTGCGCGGCCCGCCCGATGAAGCGCGCGGTCTTGCCCACCCGGCCGTTGTTCGACGCGGGGACGCCCGCCTTGCCGTCCTCCGCGCGCCAGTTGGTGTGGATCATCATCGCGAGGTCCACGTCGTCGAAGAGGCCGAGGCGCATCAGCTCCTGCTTGCCGCACGGGAACTCGAGCCGGCCGGCCCGGATCTGCTCCTGCCGCCACTCGATGTCGCCGCCCTCCTCGGCGGGCACGCCGAAGAAGACCACGCGGCCGGCGAGGTGCTCGAACGCGCCCGCGTCGAAGAGACCCATCGCCGCGCCGAGCATGCCCGCGATCTGCGCGTTGTGCCCGCAGGCGTGCGCGACGCCGGTCGCGGGATCGGCCTCGGGGTGCCCGGTCACGCGCAGGCCGTCCAGCTCGCCGATCAGCGCGAACGTCGGGCCGTCGCCCCCGCGCCCGCGCGCCTCCGCGCGCACTCCGGTCATGGCGAGGCCGGTACGCGGGGTCATGCCCAGGCGGCCGAGCGTCTCCTGCACGAGGCCGGCGGTCTTCGCTTCCTTGAATCCCATCTCCGGGTGCTTGCGGATCCGCTCGCCGAGCGCGACGATCTCCGTCGCGCGACGGTCGATCGCCGCGAACACCCGCCCCTTCAGCTCGTCTCTCGTCATGGCAGCAGATGCTAGCCGATTCGCCCGGGCTAGGCCAGGGTGAGAAAAAATCAGGCGCGGTCGCGCCGATCTGCTCACGCGCTGAGCGGCGCGCTGCCCTCGCCCGATGGCGGGCCTGGCGTGACGCAGGTACGGCTAACTCGCCTCCCCGTAACGTCGAACGCGCCATGCGCTCGCGCGCGATGACGCATGGCACGATCGCTGCAGAATTTTCTCTTCCGGAGCGCCGGGCGGGGCTCCAATCGAGCGTCGTCGCTTGCATCAGAGCGACGGCGTTTTTTCTTTTGAAAAGGAGACGTCACGTGAGCGACATCGTGGGAGTGTTGATCGGCATCGGCCCGGTGGTGGGCGCGCTGCTCTGGAGTGGACGGCAGGATCGGCTTCGTCGGCGGGCCGATCACGTGCGCGCGGACATCAGCGCGGCCGCGAACCGGGTGCTGGGAGGCGAGTCGGTCCTGTCGGTGCGCGTGGAGCCGCGGGTGGCCTGGCGGTCCGGCCGCGTGCACATCAGCGCGCCCGGCGGCTACGAGTTCCTCATCGCGAGCGTGTCCGGCGCGGTCATCGCACGCCTGCCCGCCCACTACGAGCTCGTGGTGGACCCCGCATGAGCACGCCCGGGCGGGCGAAGCGGGTGCTGATGGTGATCACGCCGACCGTGGCCCCGGCCCTGGAGAGCGCGGCCCGCAGCGCGGCCGCGTTGGCCCGCGAGAGCGGCGGCATGGTGCGGATGGCGTGGATGCAGCCGCTCCCGCCGCCGCGGGTCGATCACCACGACCGGGTCGTCGCGGACACCGACCGCGAGATGGTCCGGCTGACCGAGATCGCGCAGGATCGCATGCGGGCGCTCGCCTGGGACTTCGGAGAGGTCGAGGTCGAGCAGGTCGTGCGGTTCGGCCGGCTCGCCACCGAGCTGGCCGTCGAGGCCCACGCCTGGGGCGCGGACCTCATCGGCCTGGCCGCTCCCGCGCGACCTGGCTTCCGTCACCATCTCCGCGCCTGGTATCTCGCGCGGACGGTCACGGTCCCGCTGGTGCTGCTGCCGATTCAGCGGCCGGACGGCGGAGATCGTCGGCGCGAATCCACGGTGCTGCCCGCGTTTCGCTGACCCGCGAACGCGGTAAGCCTTGCCCGGTAGATCCTCCTCGCGGGGCCCGGGCCGGATGGGAGCGGGGTCGGCGGCCGTCTCTCTTTTCCTTCTCTTTTCGGTGATTTTCCCGGCGCGGCCGCGCGTGGCACAGCGCATGCTCTCTCCCGCGCCAGGGAGGATTCGATCATGAATCGTGCGATCCAGCGCTCCACGCGTCTCGTCGTGCCCGCGTCGCTCGCGGTGGCCCTGCTCGGCGGCTGCACCGCGGTGCAGGACCCCACGTACCCGCCGACCACCGGCGCGGTGCTCGGCGCGCCGAACTCGACCGTCGACTATCCGGGCGGCCGCTACCAGCTCTACGGCAGCGGCACCACCGCCTCGCCGTACTACTGGGTCTGGGTGCCGGCCGGGACCACTCCGACTCCGCCGCCTCCGCCGCCGGCCCGTATCGCGAGCGCGACGACGGACGGCCGCTATCAGCTCTACGGAGAGGGCACCACGGCGTCGCCGTACTACTGGGTCTGGGTGCCCGCGGGCACGACGGTGGTCCCGCCGCCCCCTCCGCCGCGGCGGCCGTAGCCCGGCCGTAGCGCCGGGACAGGGTGGACGCGCGTCGCTCGACGGAGAGGTGACGTGCGCGAGCTGAGCGGTCTGGATCTGACGAGCGATCAGCTCGTCGGCGAATCTACCGGGTCGGCGGCGGAGGAGGCGGCGGGCCCGGCGGAGGCGGCGGCGTGCTGGGCGCCACCGCGGCGGGCGGCGGAGGAGGCGGGGGGGCGGCGGCGACGCGCTATAGGCCGGCGGCTGGACCCGCGAGCCGCGCGCCATCGGGACCTGGTTGCCCTTGGCGTACATGCACTGCGTGTACGACATGTCGTAACGACGCTGGACCGAGCCGCCGTACGCGTCGGCACGGCTCGCTCCGATCGCGGTACCGCCGAGGAGTCCCACGCCGGCACCCGCGGCGGCGCCGATGGCCGGATTGCCCGCGGCGGCCCCGAGCGCCGCGCCCGCCGCCGCGCCCACCAGCGTGCCGATCGCGGCGCCCCCCACCGTGCTCTCGGTGGCGGCCTTGTTGGTCGTGGTACCGGTCTGCTGCGCCGCCCACTGGCGGCATACCGCGTCGTCGACCTGGAAGGTCTCGAAGCTCTTGCCGGTGCCCGGCATGACCATCACGCTCGGCCCGGTCGGGACGCTGGCGCACCCGCTCACCACCAGCGCGACGATCACGGCCCCGATGACGGACGCGAGCGCCGGGCCCGGCATCGACGCGGAGGCGCCGGTGCGAGATGGTGTCAACCGATTCACCGCGGCCGCTCCGGCACCTTCACCCATTCCTCCGGGCAGCTCGGAACCGTCGGGTAGTAGCCCTTCGCGCTCGAGCAGTAGTACCAGAACGCGGTGGGCGCCTGCGGCGCCGGAGGCGGCGCGGGCTGCTCGACGTAGACCGGCGGCTGCTCGATCACCACGGTGGGCGGCGAATAGTAGTACGGGGGCGGAGGCGGGTAGTAGTAGTAGGGATAAGGGCCCCAGTAGGGCCCGACCCCGACGAAGACTCCCCCGCGCCAGTGGCCCCAGGTGTAGCCAGGGGTGACGGTGAGCGCGAGAACCCCGACGACCAGCAGAAGGACCAAGAGTGTCTTTTTCATCGTCGCCTCGTTATGACGAGCGTCGATCCGACTTCGTTTACATCATTCCAAGCATATCCTCCCGAGGCCCTCGGACGCCATCTGTTACGATGATCATACGATGGCGACGACACGACGGATCTGCGCGGGATTGCTCGTCTTCGCGATTCTCCTGGTCGGCGTCGCCCCCGTCGGGGCGGGGAGCACCGCACCACCGCCGCCGGCCCCGGCGGCACCCCCCGCCCCCGCGGCACCGGCCGCGCCCCCGAGCCCGGCCGCGCCCCCCGCGCCCGCGACTCAGACGGCCCCGGCGGCGCCGACGGAGAGTCAAGCGGAAGAGCCGGCGGAGGCCACGCCGCCCCGCGTCAGCTACCTCCACGGCGACGTCTCCCTCTGGCGGCCGGGAGCGCAGGACTGGACCGCCGCCGCGCTCAACACGCCGCTGGCCCCGGGCGACGTCCTCTACGCGGGCCCGGCCGGCAACGTGGAGATCCAGGTGGGACCGCGCGCATTCGTGCGCGCCGCCTACGGCGCCCAGATCGGCCTCGACAACCAGGAGCCGGACTTCGTGCAGCTCCGCGTCACCTCCGGCTACGCCGCGGTGGACCTGCGCGAGCTCCAGCCGGGGCACGCGGTCGAGCTCGACACGCCCGGCGGCGCGTTCACGATGGAGCGCGCCGGCTACTACCACGCGGAGGTCTCGGCGGACACGACCACGTTCCGCACGCATCGGGGCGGCAGCGCCACCATGACGCCGTCGGGCGGCGCCGCCGCGCCGGTGGCCGCGAACCAGCAGGTGGTGATCTCGGGCGGCGCGTCGCCTCGCGTGGAGACGGGAGCCGCCGCGCCGCTCAGCTCGTGGGACCGCTGGAACTACCAGCGCACCGACTACCTGATCCAGCCCGCGAGCGCCAAGTACGTTCCCGCGGGCGTCTACGGTGCCGAGGCGCTCGACCAGCACGGAAGCTGGCGGAGCGTCGAGAGCTACGGCAGCGTCTGGGTGCCGGCCGGCGTGCCGTCGGGCTGGTCGCCCTACACGACCGGGCACTGGATCTGGGATCCGCGCTTCGGCTGGACGTGGCTCGACGACGCGCCCTGGGGCTGGGCGCCGTACCATCACGGCCGCTGGGTCTTCGTCGGCCCGTACTGGGCGTGGGCGCCCGGCCCGGTGCTGGTGCGTCCGCGTCTACTCACCCGCGCTCGTGGTCTTCCTCGGCGGCCCGGTCGTGGTCGGCCGCCCGGTCTACTGGGCTCCCCTCGGCTGGGGCGAGCCGGTGATCCGCTGGTGGGGCGGCCCGCGCTTCGTGGGCGTGGCGTGGTGGGGAGGCTGGGGCGGGCCGCGCGTGGTCAACAACGTGGTGATCGCCCGCACCGCCACCGTCAACGTCACCAACATCACCGTCTATCGCAACGTGAACGTGACCAACGCGGTGGTGGGCGTGCCGGCCGGCCGCTTCGGTCAAGCCGGCGTCCGGGCCGCCCGTCTGACGGATGCCGCCGAGGTGCGCCAGCTCGCCCCGGTGCGCGGCGCGCTCGAGGTGCGGCCGGTCGCCGCGAGCCTCACCGCCGGCGCGGGGCCGGCGGCGGCGCGGCCGCCGGAGGCGGTGCGCGCACGCGCGGTCGTGGCGACGCGCGCGCCGCGGGACTTCTCGCCGGAGCTGCGGGCCGAGGGCCTGGCCGCCGCGACGCCCGCCACCGCACCGCAGCCGCAGCAGCGCATCGTGCCCGCGCCCGCGCGCACCGTGACGCCGCAGGCTGCGCCGGGCGGAAGCGGAGCGCCGCGCGCCGCCGGCGGGGCCGGACGCGCCACGTCCGAGGACGGCCCGCGTCGCGAGCGAGGCCGCGGCGGGGCGGAGCGCGGCGCGGGCCAGCCCGCGCCGCCCGGAGGCGCCGCGCGAGAAGCGGCGCCGTCGCGCCAGGCGGTGCCGCCCGCGCCACCCGCCCCCGGCGTCCAGAGCGCCCCGGGGGGCCAGCCGGCCACGACGGGGCACGCCGAGCCGAAGGCCCGGCGCCAGCCGGCGGAGCATCCCGGGCGCGCCGAGGGACCGGCGCGCGGCGGCAACCCGGAGCGGGGCGCGGTCGAGCGCGGCGGTGGCGAGAAGGGTGGCGGCGAGAAGGGCGGTGCGCGCGGCGAGCGCGACCGCTAGGCGGCGCGGCCCGCGGTCAGCGGATGCCGGCGCGCATGAAGCTCTGCACGAACTGGCGCTGGAAGAGCAGGAACGCCACCAGCAGCGGGCCCGAGGTCATCAAGGTCGCCGCGGTGATGATCGACCAGTCCACCCCCTGATCGACCGAGGAGAACACCTGTAGCCCCACGGTGAGCGGCCGCGACTGCACCGAGTTCGTGACGATCAGCGGCCACAGGAAGTTGTTCCAGTGGTAGCTCACCGAGACCAGCCCGTAGGCGATGTAGACCGGCCGCGCCAGCGGCACGTAGACGCGCCAGAGCGTCTCGAGCGGTCCCGCGCCTTCCACCCGCGCCGCCTCGTCCAGCTCCTTCGGCACCGTCTTGAAGGTCTGGCGCAGGAGGAAGATGCCGAACGCGGAGGCCATGTAGGGCAGGCCGATGGCCCAGAGCGTGTCGAGGATGCCGAGCCGGCTCATGGTCCGGTAGTTCTCCACGATCAGCACGTCCGGCATGATCATGAGCTGCACCAGCACCAGCAGGAACGCGACCGCGCGCCCCGCGAACGCGAAGCGCGCGAAGGCGTAGGCCGCGAGCGTGCAGAGCACGAGCTGGACGGCCAGGATCATGGCCACCAGCAGCGTGGTGTTGACGAAGTAGCGGGCGAAGGGCGCGGCCGCCCACGCCTTCGCGAAGTTCTCGAGGGTGAGCGGCGCGCCCGGGACGAAGCGCGTCGAGAACTCGGCCGGGTGGAAGGCGGTCCACACCGCGTAGGCCAGCGGCAGCGCCCAGAGCACCCCGAGCAGCCAGGCGCCCGCCGTCTCGAGCGCGCGGGTCATTGATAGTGCACCCGCCGGTCCAGCAGCAGGAACTGCCCCAGGGCCACCGCGGCCAGGATCACGAGCAGGACCAGGGTGAGGGCCGCCGCGTAGGCCTGGTCCCAGAACTTGAAGCCCACGTCGTAGATGTAGTAGAGCAGCAGCGCGGTGGTGTTGTCGGGGCCGCCCTTGGTCATCACCACGATGTGGTCCACCAGCCGGAACGAGTTGATCACCGCGTTCACCAGCACGAAGAGCGTCGTGGGCATCAGGAGCGGAAACGTCACGCGGCGGAAGAAGTACCAGGGCCCGGCGCCCATCAGGGCCGCCGCCTCGCCCAGCTGGGGCGAGAGCGACTGGAGCGCGGCCAGGTAGAAGATCATGAAGAAGCCCGCCTCCTTCCAGACCGTCACCACCACCAGGCAGCCGAGCGCGGTCTCCCGACTCCCGAGCCAGTTGTGGCTCGGCAGACCGAGGAGGCCGGTGATCTGCTCGAGCAGGCCGTAGCCCGGCGTGTAGAAGAAGAGCCAGATGTTGGCCACCGCGATCATCGGCAGCACGGTCGGGGTGAAGAAGGCCAGCCGCAGCAGCGAGCGCCCCCTGATGCGCCCGTTCACCCAGATCGCCATCAGCAGCGCCAGCGCGATCGACACCGGAATCGTCCCCACCGCGAACCACACGTTGTTCCCCACCACCTGCCAGAACACCGGATCCTCCACCATCGCCCGGTAGTTATCCGCCCCCACCCACACCGCCGCCCGCCTCGGCTTCGGGTTCGAGAAGAAGCTGTGATACAGCGTCGCCGCCACCGGGTAGTGCGTGAACGTCACCAGCAGCACCGCCGCCGGCAACAAGAGCAGCCACCCCTGCACGTGCACCCGCCACTGACGCGGAGTCGCGGAGCCAGCCTGAGTGGGAAGCATCGCGGCTTAGGTCGCTCAATGCTGCTCGAGTCGCTCATTCCAACCCCAGTGCGGCGGGCGGGGCCGGCGGCGGGGGGGCGGGGCTCCCGGGAACCGTGTCTTCTGCGCGTTGCCGAAGCGCCAGACCAACATCTCGTGGCCCGTCATGAGTGCAGGCAAGGCACCGCGAGTCAGCGTGTTCCCGGGAGCCCCGCCCCCCCGCCGCCGGCCCCGCCCGCCGCACACCCAGGCCAAGCATCATCAGCGACGGTAAGGCCGCAGGATGCGCTCCGCCTCCCGCTGCGCGTCCTTCATCGCCTGGTCGGCAGGCTTCGCCCCGGTCAGCGCCGCCTGCAGCCCATCGTTGAGCGCCTTGGTCACCCGCTGGTTGTCGTGCGTGGACAGCTCCGCGACCGCGTACTGCAGCTGATCGCGCGCCACCGCGGCGGCCGGGAAGCCGGCGACATACTGCTTCATGGCCGGCGTCTCCCACGCGTCCGGGCGCACCGCGACGTAGCCGGTGTCGATGCCCCACTGCGCGGCGCGCTGGGGCGACGTGATCCACTTGATGAACTTGAGCGAGGCGGCCTGCTGGGCCGGCGTGCTCTTCTTGAAGACGTGGAAGTTGCCGCCGCCGGTCGGCGAGCCGCGCCGCTTGCCCGCCGGCAGCATGGCCACCCCGAACTCGAACTTGGCGTTGTTCTTCACGTTGGTCAGGTTGCCGGTGGTGGTCCACATCATGGCGGTCTTGCGCTCGAAGAAGTCCTTCGGGGTCGTGCCCCATTCGATGATGCCGGTGGGCATGACCTTGTGCTTTCCGCTCAGGTCCATCCAGTACTGGAGCGCCTCCACCACCGCCGGCTTGTCGTAGTAGGTTTCGTTGCCGGCCTGGTTCATCAGGAGCACGTCGTTCTGGGTGGTGAAGCCCTGGAAGAGCCAGTACGGGAAGCCGGAGGACGGCACCTCGATCCCCCACTGGGTGACGTTGCCGCTGCCGTCGCGCTTGGTGAGCTTGCGCGCGTACTCGACCTGCTCGGCCCAGGTGGCGGGCGGCTTGTTCGGGTCGAGGCCGGCCTCCTTGAAGGCCTCCTTGTTCCAGTACAGCACGATGGTGGAGCGCTGGAACGGCACGCCCCAGGTCTTGCCCCCGGTCTGGCTGTTGAGCATGAAGGCGGGGAAGAAGCTCTTGAGCCAGCTCCGGTCCTCCGCGCCGGTGGCGAGGTCGTCGAAGGGGACGATCGCGTCCTCGTCGATCAGGGTGAACATGTCGGTCGAGAGCAGCACCGACATCTGGGGCGGCTCGCCGCTCTTGAGCGCGGTGAGCACCTTGACGATCGTCTCCTGGTAGGTGCCGGCGTAGATCGGCTTGACGTGGATGCCGGGGTTCTCCTTCTGGAAGTCCGCCGCGAGGCCGTCGATGATCTTCGTCACCGGGCCTCCGACCGCCACCGGGTAATAGAAGGAGAGCTCCACCGGGGCCTGGGCGATCACCGGCGAGGCGCCGCCGGTGAGGGCGACGAGCAGCAGGGCTGCGAGCAGTGTCCTGATCATGAATGGTCTCCTCGTCATCGAGAGATGGGTGAGTCGACCGCGACGTCGTCGCGACGGCGACCGGTCTCGGCGTCGAACACGTGGGCCGCGTCCCGCGCCCACGCGAGAGACACGGGCGCGCCGGGAGCGAGGGCGACGCGGCCGGGGGCGCGCACCGCGAGCGCCTGACGGCCGATCGCGCACATCAGGATGGAGTCGGCGCCGAGATACTCGATGCTCCGCACCAGGGCCTCCACCGCGCCGGGCTCCTTCGCTCCCACGACCCGGATGTCCTCCGGCCGTATTCCCAATAGCCGCCGCCGATCGTCGAGGGCGAGCACGTTCATGGGCGGGGTGCCGATGAAGCGCGCCGCGAAGGCGGTGGCCGGGCGCGCGTAGAGCGTCTCGGGCGGCGCGTCCTGCTCCACGCGGCCCTCGCGCAGCAGGATGACCTGATCGGCCATGGTCATCGCCTCGGTCTGGTCGTGGGTGACGTAGACCATGGTGATGCCGAGGCTCTGCTGGAGGCCGCGAATCTCCCGGCGCATCTCGAGCCGGAGCTGGGCGTCCAGGTTGGAGAGCGGCTCGTCCATCAGGCACACCGGCGCCTCCGCGATCAGCGCGCGACCGAGGGCCACCCGCTGCTGCTGACCGCCGGAGAGCTGCGAGGGCCGGCGCTCCAGCAGCGCGGTCAGCCCCAGCAGGTCGGCCACGCGGGCGAGCCGCTCTCTGCGCTCGGCGGCGCTCACGCGACGCACCCGGAGGCCGAACACGATGTTCTCCGCGACCGAGAGGTGCGGGAAGAGCGCGTAGGACTGGAAGACCATGGACACGCGCCGCTCGGCGGGCGGCCGGTGGGTGACGTCGACGCCGCCGATGGCGACGCGCCCCGCGGTGGCCGCCTCGAGCCCCGCGATGAGCCGCAGCGTGGTGGACTTGCCGCAGCCGGACGGGCCGAGCAGCACCAGCATCCGCCCCGCCGCCGCCTCGAAGCTCACGTCGTCGACCGCGCGGGTCGTGCCCCACCAGCGGCTCAGGTGCTCCACCGAGATCGCCGACACGCGGGCCCCTAGACGACGTCCAGCGCGCGGCGGAGCCCGCCCACCCACTCGACCAGCGCGGCCGGCCCCGCCGGGGTGCGGGTGAACCGCTCGTGCAGCGCGGCCAGTCCCGCTCGCTCCACGAGCGTCTTCTCGTTGAGCACCCAGACGCGCTCGCGACAGGCGCGAGCGTGCGCAGTCTCGAGCACCGCCTTGGCGGCTTGACCCACCGCGCCGGTCACGTCCCCGCGCTCGGCTCGCATGCGCGCGTGCTCCAGGCTGAACTCGGCGTGGACGCGCCAGCGGCGCGCGCCGGCCTCGGCGAGCGCGGCGGGGTAGGCGGAGACCTCGGGCAGGGTTCCCGCCAGAGCCCGGCTCACCGCCAGCTCCGCCATCAAGCCGTACGTCGGCGCGCCCGCCACGTAGCCCAGCAGCGCGTCGACCTCGTAGCGTCCTTGCTCCGCCTCCGCGCTCCAGTGCCCGACCACGTCGAGATCGCGCAGCATCACGTCGACCTTCAGCCCGTCGACGGTGAGCCACGCCCCGCCGTTCATGAGGCGTCCCCATGAGCCGGGCGGATGCACCTCGCCGTGGCGGGCCAGCACCGTGAGATCGATCTCTCCCCGGTAGTAGAGACCCAGATCCCAGTCGCTCGCCGCGTCCGCGCGCCCCGAGGCGCGGGAGCCGCCGAGCGCCACCGCGAGGACGCCGCGCTGACTACCGAGGGCCGTGCACAGATCGGCCACCGGTCGCGGCAGGCCGCTCATGCCCGCGCGGCCGCGGTCCGCGGCGCGCCGATCCCGAAGAGGTGCGCGGCGTTGCCCCAGCGGATCGCCTCACGATCGGCCGCGGACAGCGCGAGCTGGTCGAGCAGCGCGAGCGATTCGCCGAGCGGGAACCACACCGGCGGCTGATCGTTGCCGACCAGGAGGCGCTCGGGGCCGAGCACGTCCAGCAGGAGACGCAGCGCGGGGACCGACCACACATTGGTGTCGACGTGGAAGCGGCGCAGATACGTGGACGGGGGCGACGAGAGCACGTCCGGGCCCTGCCATCGGTCCGGGCGGTAGGCGCGCCAGGTCGCGTCGAGCCGGCCGGCCATGGCGGGGAGCACGCCGCCCCCGTGCGCGAGCAGGAGCGGCAGGCGGGGATGCCGATCGAGCGTGCCGGTGAAGATCAGGCGCGCCGCGCACACCGCGGTCTGGGTCGGACGCCCGACGATCAGCGAGAGCACGAAGTCGTCGAAGTGCTCGCCGGCGGGCAGCTCCCGCGACGGATGGACGAAGAGCGGCCGGCCCCGGGCCGCCGCGGCGGCGAGGAGCGGGACGCACGCTTCATCATCGAGATAGCGGCGGCCGCCGGTCGGGGCATCGGTCGGGTTCACGAGGGCGCCCAGGAAGCCGAGCTCGTCCACCATGCGCTCCAGCTCGCGGGCCGCCGCGTCGCCCGCGAAGGGATCCACGCAGCCCAGCCCGAGGAGACGGCCGGGGTATCGTGCGATCAGCGGCGCGAGCGTGTCGTTGTAGAGACGCGCCCGATCGGACGGGCTCCAGGCGGGCAGCGCGACCGCGGCCGACTCCATGAAGAAGGAGTCGGAGACCAGGGCGTGGGTGACTCCGGCGGCCTCCTGCGCCTCCAGCATCCGCCCGAGCACCCGCCGCTCCGCGGTCACGTAGCGCGGGTCGCCGCCGTCGGGAAACCGGGCCAGCGCCGCGTCGGGCAGGACGTGCGCGTGGCACTCGATCAGCGGGTCGTTCAGCGCGGGCAGACGAAGTCCCAGAGCGCTCCGGCGCGCTCGACCACCGCCTCCACGTCCTCGGCCAGCAGGTGCCGGTCCGAGACCATGGCCTGCGCGTCGCTCCGGACCCGGTCCAGGTAGTGCTCGCGGGCGCCGTACCGCTCCTCGAGAGAGGGTCGCGGGTCTCCGCTCGTCGCCCGCTCCGTCGCGGTGCGCGCGAACGGCAGGGTGGAGCCCATCATCGACATGAGATCGCCGGGCGCGCCCTGATCCGGGTGCCGCGGGTTCCAGCCGGTGAACGTGGCGACCGGCACCCGCAGCTCCGGCGGCCGGATGCCGGCCCGGTCGTTGCCGTCGGCGTCCACCGCGGACACCACCGTGACGTAGGGCGCGCCGATCTTGGGCGGCAGGTCGACGACGCCCTGCTCGACGCGCGGGCCGAAGTCGAGCCGCACCGGCCGCTGCACGCGATCGGGAAAGCGCATCCCGGGGATGGCGGCGTACACCGGCCGCGTCGTCTCGGCGGCCACCGCGGAGCCGTCGGCCAGGCGCGGGACGGCGCTCGGCGGCGGCTCGACGCCCTCGCTCACCCAGCGGTCGAGGTTGACGAGCGCGGCGCGCAGGAGCGGAGAATAGTCGACCACGCTGAAGGTGTGGCGCCCGCGCCCGCCCGTGTTCGGATCGGCGGGCGGCGGCGGGATCGCGCCGGGGGTGTGCTGGGTGCCCGCGAAGAAGTACTGGCGGACCCACGCGGGCGGGGTCACGTCGCGTGTGGCCGCCACGTCGGTGTGCACGAGCGAGCCGTCGCCGCGCCAGTACTCGGCGGCGGTGTTGATCGTGAAGATGCGCGGCGGGCGGGAGCGGGCCGCGAGCCGGTGGAGCAGCGCCCCGCGCTGGCCGGTGACCGGATCGTCCTGCTCGCCGTCGGTGAACGGGAACAGGCTGCCGACCGCGTGCACCGCGTTCAGCGAGGGCTGGCCGAAGCGGCAGTTGAACTCCCCGCGACGCCCGCCCGCCACGTGCGGGACCACCGCGTCCCATGCGGGTCGGCCCGCCTCGTCCTCGTCGAGCCCCAGGTAGAGCAGGTGCCGCAGGAAGCGCCCGCTCTGCGAGACGCCGAACACGTAGGACCGGTCGATCTGTCCCGCGCACGGGTTCCCCTCCCCCGCGCTCCCCCAGCGCAGGAAGGCCGCGGTGTCGCGCACCGCGGTGAAGCCCAGACCGACCACCGGCGGGTTCTCGGCCCGGTAGTAGCACTCGTAGATCCGCCCGGGCTCGAAGCCGCCGTCGAGCGCGACCGAGCCCGTGTCGGGGAATCGCCACGCGCCCCGCGGCACCGGGACCGCGGCAGCCTCGGCGTGCTCGCGCACGTGCAGCTCCGCCTCCGGGTCGTCCAGGCGCGCGACCGGGTGCGGGATGTGGTAGCGATCGGCGAGCGGCAGCACGCCGACGCGGGCGTTCGGGCGGAACTCGCAGCGCACCCGCTCGGACACGCCGGGCACCCGCGGCACCGTGAGCGCCATCATGCCGTCGCGCCGCGGCACGTCCGGCTGCCAGCCGATCCAGGCCACCGCGTAGCCGTGGCGCATCAGGAAGCCGTTGCCGAAGTCCGCGGGGGTCGCGGGGTCGTTCGAGCGCGGCGCGCTGTTGAACATGCCGAGCGCGATCTTGCGCCCGCGATTGGGCACGTCCAGCAGCAGGCGGCAGCTCCCGCCGCCGGTCGGGCGCAGCAGGGAGAAGTCGGCCGAGGACTCGACCAGTCCGCGCGCGTTGCGGGGAGCCAGCCCGAGATCGGCGATCGGCTCGTGCACCCGCGCCGACGGGTCGACCGCGAAGTGGAGGACGCCCTCGACCTTCTCGTAGGCGCCGCCCGCGCCGAACGGCGCCCCGCCCAGGACCGGCTCGCGCCGCGTCACCTCGAGTCTCACGACCGCCATGGGGATTCTCCGATCAGAAGCCGAGGAACGAGCGGAGCGCGGCGAGCACCGCGTCCGGGTTGTCCTCGTGCAGGGTATGGACCGCGCGGGGAATCTCGACGAAGGCGCCCTTCGGCAGCTCGCGCGCCATCTTCTCGGCCACGTCGCGGTCGAGGATCGGGCTCTCCTCGCCGCGCAGCACCAGCGTGGGCACCGGGATCGACCGCAGGAGGCCCCACCAGTCCACCTCGACGGTGGAGCGCAGCGCCTTCACGCTCGGATGCCACGCCCACACGAGACGGCCGTCCGGCTGCTGGCGCAGGCTCGAGGCGGCCACCCACCGGTAGTAGTGGATGCCGGGGTACGCGTTGCCGCGGAGCAGGTGCTGGGCCGCCTGCTCGATGCTGTCCCAGAACTCTGGCTCCGGCGGTCCCGGCGGGGCCTGGGAGGCGCGCTTGCTGATCTCGGGGCCGATGTCGAGGATGACGAGCTTCTGCACCGCGTCCGGCCGCTTGGCCGTGAAGTAGATCGCGTTGCGACCGCCCATCGAGAGGCCGACCATGACCGCGGGCGCGAGCCCGAGCTGGTCGACCACGCCCTCGAGATCGTCGAACGCGGCGATCGGCCCGTAGACGGTCGCGGGGTCGCTGTCGCCGTGCCCGCGCTGGTCGAGCGCGTAAACGTGGAAGTGCGGCTGGAGCGCGATGGCCAGCGTGTCCCAGGCGTGCGCGTGCCCGGTGAAGCCGTGGAGCAGGAGCAGCGGGGTGCGCCCCTCCCCGCCCCAGTCGAGCACGTGGAAGCGCAGGCCGTTGACCGATACGAAGCGGTCGACCGGACGCAGCAGGTTCATGGCCGGCGCCCGCTCAGAGCTGGATGCGGCCGGGACCCCGCGGCCCGCTCCCGCCCCGGCCGCCCAGGTCCGGCGGCATGCGGTCCGGGATCACGATGTTCGAGGACTGCTCGCGGCGCAGCTCCTGCAGCTCGCGGATCGCCCGCTCGACCGCCACCTTGGCCCCGGCCGAGAACTTCTCGGCCGCGTCGCCGAGCGAGGTGGCCTCGATCTCGAAGGTGATCGGCAGCGCGCCCACCGGCGAGAGCAGCTGGGCCTCCCCCACGTAGAGGATCGGGCGGCCGAGATCGATCGAGCCGTCCGTCTTCACCGGCGTCATCATCCGGATGACCCCGATGCGTCGATCGGTGAAGGTCTCCTCCCGGTAGAGGGAGGCGGGGTCCATCCGAAGCTCGAGTTGCTCGTCGGCCATCGTGGCTGATCCTTTCTGTCGTCGGAGAGATCGTCAGGCGAGCTCGGCGCGGGCGCTCATGGCCACCGTGCCGTCCGGAGTCACCGCCCAGAGCTCGACGGCGCCCCCGTCCGCGGACGGGCGGCCGCGCAGCTCGAAGGCGGCGGTGTCGAAGAGCGGCGCGCGGGCCTGGGTCTCGTAGGTGGCGAGGGCGCGCCCGCGGGTGTGGTCGCGGGCGAAGTCGATCAGGAGCGTGGAGGTGAGCGGACCGTGGACGACAAGAGCGGGGTAGCCCTCCCGCTCCATGGCCCAGGGCCGATCGTAGTGGATGCGGTGGCTGTTGAACGTGAGCGCGGAGAAGCGGAAGAGCAGCACCGGATCCGGCGTGATGCGGCGGCGCCACGGCACGTCGTCCGGGGCGGGCTCGCGGCGCGGAGCCTGGTTGCGCTCGCCCGCCCGCACCTCCTCGCGGAAGACGGTCCGCCGCTCCTCCTCGATCGCGAGCCCGTCGGCGGTGAAGATGCGCTGGACCACGGTGGCGAACACCAGGGTCCCGGTGCCGCCGGCCTTGGTGGAGATGTCGGCCAGCTCGGTCTCGCGGCGAATCGTCTCGCCGATGCGGAGCGGCCGGTGGAAGCGGAAGCGCTCGCCCGCGAACATGCGGCGGGGCAGCGGCATCGGCGGGATCACCCCGGTGTCGAGCGGGCTGCCGTCGGGCCGCAGCGCGTCCGGGGCGAAGCGCGGCAGGAAGTAGAGGCACTGCCAGCCGGGCGGCAGCGGATCGCCCGGCCCCAGCTCGGGCTCGTCGCGGCCGAAGGTGAGCCGGAGGAGATTCGCGGGCGCCGCGGTGACGACGTCGTCGGCGCTCTCGCGCCGCCCGACGTGCGCCTTCAGATCGTCGAGGCCGACCAGCGTGCTCATGGGGTCGTCATGCGGAGACCGGCGGCCGGCGGCGGTGCCACTCGGTGGCCCGCTGGTAGGCGTGCCCGGCCCGCAGCACGGTCGCCTCGTCGAAGGGCCGGCCGGAGATCTGCATCGAGAGCGGCAGGCCGGAAGCCGAGAAGCCGGTCGGGATCGCCAGGGTCGGCAGCCCGGTGATGTTGAACGGGCCCATGTTCGACTTGGCGAACGGGAAGTCGGGGTCGAGCACCACCTTGAAGGCGGGCGCGGGTCCGAGCGCGGTGGGCGTGATCAGGACGTCCACCGACTCGAGCGCGCGGGCGGTGTCCTCGCGGATCTGGGCGCGCAGGCGCTGGGCCTGCACGTACTCGTCGGCGCGGAAGAGCCCGCCCGCCATGAGCTTCTCGCGCAGCACGTCGCCGTACAGCTCGGGGCGCTCGCGCAGGTCGCGCTCGTGATAGGAGAAGGCCTCGGTGAGCATGATGACCATGAACGACGGCGTCGCGTGGATGCTGGGGATCGTGACGTCGCGGACGGTGGCTCCCAGCCGTCCCAGCTCGGCGAGCGCCCGCTCGAAGGCGGCCACCGTCTCCGGCTCGACCTGCTCGAAGAAGTAGTCGCGCACCACCCCGACCCGGAGCCCCTTCACGCCGCCCTCGAGACCCGCCAGGTAGTCGGGCACCGGCTCCCGCGCGGAGGCCGGATCGGCCGGATCGTGGCCGGCCAGCGCCTGCAGCATGAACGCGCAGTCCTCGGCCGAGCGGGCCATGGGCCCGGTGTGGTCGAGCGTCCACGAGAGCGTGACCACTCCCGCGCGGCTCACGCGGCCGTAGGTGGGCTTGAGCCCGGCGATGCCGCAGAAGGCGGCCGGGCCCCGGATCGAGCCGCCGGTGTCGGAGCCGAGCGAGCCCACCGTGAGGCCGGCCGCGAGCGCGGCCCCCGAGCCGCTGCTGGAGCCGCCCGGGATGTGATCGACGTTCCACGGGTTGCGCGCGGGCGGGAAGCGGTGACCGGGGAACTGGATGCCGAAGGCGAACTCGTGGGTGATGAGCTTGCCCAGCATCACCATGCCCGCCTGCTGGAGCCGGGTCACGCAGGTGCAGTCGAAATCCGGGACCCAGTCGCCCAGGACCGCCGAGCCCGCGGTGGTGCGGATGCCCTTGGTCGCGTAGAGGTCCTTGTAGGCGATCGGGATGCCCGCGAGGGGGCCCGCGTCGCCGCGCCGGATGGCGGCCTCCGCCGCGCGGGCGTCGGCGAGCGCGCGCTCCGCGGTGACCGTCACGTAGGCGTTGAGGCTCTTGTCGAGGCGCTCGACGCGTCCGAGCAGATCGGTCGCGTAGTCGACCGGCGACAGCGTGCCCCGGCGGAAGAGCCCGCCGAGCTCCCGGATGCCCGCGTAGCAGAGCTCGTCGGCGGTCATTGCGCGACCTCCCACCGGGATGCGCCCGGTTCCCGGGCGCTCATCGTGGCCCTCCGCCCTTCGCGTCGAAGGTCACCGCGGGCTCGACCGTCCGCACGGTGCGGGTGTCGAGCGCGCGGATCGGCCGCAGCGCGTTCACCAGGAACGCGCGCACCATGGGCAGGCGGCTCGCCGGGATGGGCAGGCCGGCGAGGCGGGCGCGCTCCTTCACTTCGTCCAGCGTGACCTCAGGGGGCAGCTCGGGCATGGCGAGTCTCCTTGTGAGCGACGGGCCATAGAGTAGACGGGTCCGCGCGCGAGAGCAACTCATGGGCCCGTCGCGCCGGCGCGGCCTTGACAGCGAGCCCGGCGATGGCATACACCCAGGCCCACAGGAGGAGTGACCCCATGCGCGACACCTCGGCAGCATCGCATCCCGTCGGCCGGCGACAGTTCCTGACCCTGAGCGCGGCCGGCCTGGCCGCCGCCGGCCTTCCCCGCGCGGCCCGCGCGCAGGGCAAGCGCAGCGGCGAGCTGGTGGCGGGCCTCTCCGAGCGCATGCTCACGCTCGATCCGGCCAACCACTACTCGATCTCCTCCACCTCGGTGCACCGGCACATGTTCGATCCGCTGGTGGACGTCACCAACGACTCGAAGTTCGTGCCCGCCCTCGCCGAGTCGTGGCGCGCGGTCAACAACACCACCTGGCGCTTCACGCTGCGGAAGGGCGTCACCTTCCACGACGGCACCCCGTTCAACGCGGACAGCGTGCTCTACACCCTGCGGCGCGTGAAGGACAACTCCAAGCTCATCAAGTCCTTCGTGTACCAGGATATCGAGTCGGTGGAGAAGGACGGGGATTTCGCGGTGGTGGTCACCTCGAAGCGGCCGTTCGGCTCGCTGCCCGCGCATCTCACGATGCTGGGCATGCTGCCGCCCGGCGCGGGCAAGAACGAGGACGCGTTCTTCCAGAAGCCGATCGGCACCGGCCCCTTCCGCTTCGTGTCGTGGACGCACGGCGACCACATCGTGCTGTCGGCCAACCCGAGCTACTGGAAGCCGGCCCAGCCGCGGGTCGAGAAGCTCACCTTCCGGTTCATCCCCGAGCTCTCGACCCGGGCCTCCGCCCTGCGCGCGGGCGAGATCCACGTGATCGACCGGGTCACTCCCGACCTGGTCGAGACCCTCAAGGGCAGCCGGGGCGTCAAGGTCTTCGACGTGCCCGCGGTGGAGGCCCAGCGCTGGGTCTTCCAGCTCGCCAAGGAGCCGGTGAAGGACCAGCGGCTGCGCCAGGCGATCTCGCTCGCGATCGACCGCAACGCCATCATCAAGGATCTGCTGCTGGGCTACGCGCGGCCGGTGGACAGCCCCGTCCCGCCCGGGCTGATCGGACACACCAGCCTGCCGGCCAAGGCCTACGATCCCGAAAAGGCACGCCAGATCCTCAAGCAGGCCGGCTACTCCAACGTGACGCTCGACTTCGTGCTCATGAAGGACCTCTATCCCAAGCAGCTCGAGATCAGCCAGGCGGTGGCCGCGATGCTGGGCGAGGTGGGGATCAAGGTCAACATCAAGAACCTCGAGATCGCGACGGCGCGGGAGCAGCGGAGCGCGGGGACCTACGACATGTTCTTCTCCGGCTGGGCCCACATGCCGCACGATCCGGACTGGTACTTCGGCCAGTGGTTCACCAAGGCCGGGTCCGAGAAGCTCACCCGCTACAACAACCCGCGCGTCGAGCAGCTCATCGCGGAGGGGCGCGTGCCGGATCCCAAGGTGCGCCAGGCGAAGTACGAGGAGCTCGAGCGCATCCTGTGGGACGAAGACGCCGGAGATCTGGCCGTACTACAGTGTCGCCATCTACGGCACCAGCGACCGGCTGCGGAACTTCGAGCCGCGCCGCGACTACTACGTCCTGCTGAGCGACGTCGCGATCGCGTAGCCCGGTGACGCGCGCCCCGCGGGGCGCGGACGATGAAGGCCTACGTCCTCCGCCGGCTGTGGCAGTCCGCCCTGACCCTGGTGGGCGTGTCGGTGCTGGTGTTCGTCATCCTGCGGGTCGTCCCCGGCGACCCGGCCAAGATGCTCCTGCCCGACGGCGCGCCCCAGTCCGCGGTCGACGAGCTGAACCGCCAGCTCGGCCTGCACGAGCCGCTCTACGTGCAGTACGGCCTGTTCCTCCAGAGCGTCTTCCGGGGCGACTTCGGCCAGTCCTTCCAGTACCGCGCCCCCGCGCTGCGGGTGGTCGTCGAGCGCCTCGCCGCCACCGTGCAGCTCGCGCTCGCGGCCCTGCTGATCACGGTGGGGGTCGGGGTCTCGCTCGGCATCGTGGCCGCGGTGCGCCGCGGCACCGGCTACGACTACGCGAGCACGGTGCTGGCGGTGCTCGGCCAGTCGCTGCCCAACTTCTGGCTCGGCATCATGCTGATCCTCCTCTTCGGGGTCGCGCTGCGCTGGCTGCCCACCTCGGGCTTCGAGAGCTGGCGCCACCTCATCCTGCCCGCGGTGACCCTCGCCGCGTTCCCGATGGCCCTGGTGGCGCGCCTCACCCGCTCGAGCATGCTCGAGATCCTCGGGCGCGACTTCATCCGCACCGGCCGCGCCAAGGGCCTGGCCGAGCGCGCGGTCATCCTCCGGCACGCGCTCCGCAACGCGGCGGTGCCGCTGCTCACCGTGCTGGGGCTGCAGATCGGCACCCTGCTGGGCGGCGCGGTCATCACCGAGTCGGTGTTCGCGTGGCCCGGCATGGGCAAGCTGGTGGTGGACGCGATCTTCTTCCGCGATTTCCCGGTGGTGCAGACGGTGCTGATCCTGTCCGCCACCATCTTCGTGGTGATCAACCTGCTGGTGGACCTGCTCTACACCGTGATCGATCCCCGGATCCGCTACTCGTGAGCGCGCCGGTCGCCGCCGAGGCGGCGCGGCACGCCGGCCGCCTGAGCCCGCCCGCCCTCGTGGGCGGCGTGCTCCTGGCCCTGGTGGTGCTCGCGAGCGTCCTCGCCCCCCTGCTCGCGTCGAGCGATCCGGTGAAGCCGTCCTTCAGCCGGCGCCTCGCGCCGCCGTGGGGCCTGGGCGGCACCTCGGCGCACGTGCTCGGCACCGACAACCTGGGGCGCGACATCTTCGCCCGCGTGCTGCATGGGGGGCGGATCTCGCTGGCGCTGGCCACCGTCTCGGTGCTCATCGCCGCGCTCGTGGGCATCCTGGTGGGCCTGGTGGCGGGCTCGGCCGGCGAGCGGCTCGACGGCCTGCTGATGCGGGCGGCCGACGTGCAGCTCGCGTTCCCGGTGATCATGCTCGCCATCGCGCTCGTGGCGGTCATCGGCACGAGCCCGGGCGCGCTGGTCGGCGTGCTCGCGCTGAGCGGCTGGGTGCTCTACGCGCGCACGGTGCGCGCGAGCGTGCTCACCATCCGCCGCCTCGAGTACGTGGAGGCCGCCTACACCCTGGGGGCCAGCGATCTCCGGATCATCGCCCGCCACATCCTGCCCAACACGATCGCGCCGATCCTGGTGCTCGGCTCGAGCCAGTTCGCGACCATGGTGCTGCTGGAGTCGGGGCTCAGCTTTCTCGGCATGGGCATCCAGGCGCCCCGGCCCTCGTGGGGGCTGATGCTGGCCGAGGGGCGGGACTATCTCTCGAACGCGTGGTGGCTCGCCACGATTCCCGGCGTCGCGATCTCGCTGGTGGTGCTGGGGGCGAACCTGCTGGGCGACGGGCTGCGGGACCTGCTGGATCCGCGGGGGTAGCCCCACCCCTCCCCCCACCCTGCCCTCTCCCCGGAGGGGAGAGGGGTCAGGAGCGGATCAAGGGGGCGAAGCGCTCCATCCGCTCCAGGCTCTCGCGCGAGACTCTCGGCGCGGAAGTCGAAGATGAGCTCGCTCACCCCGAGGCCGGCGAAGGCGCCGATGTCGTCGGCGATGGCCTGCTGGCTCCCCGAGAACGGCCGCCGCTCCGCGCCCCCGTCCACGCCCTGCGCCGGATCGTAGACCGGCGCCTTGTAGGAGATCGTGAGGGTCGAGAAGTCGCGACGCTCCGCCTCGGTGAGACGGCGCAGGTCGTCGAGCTCCGCGCGCAGCTCGGCCGGCCGCAGCGGGACGGCCGGATTGGCGCCCACCGGATGCCAGCCGTCGCCCAGGCGCGCGACCCGGCGCAGGGCGGCCTTGCTGTGGCCGCCGATCCAGATCGGCGGGTGCGGCTTCTGCGCCGGGTGCGGCAGGCAGTGGATGCGGTCGAAGCGGTAGAACTCGCCGTGGAACGTGGCCGGATCCTGCGTCCACAGGGTCTTGAAGATGCGGAGGTACTCGTCGCTCACCGCCCCGCGCCGGTCGAAGTCGGGCGCGCCCAGGGCCTGGAACTCCTCCCGCAGCCAGCCGACCCCGACGCCGACCGTGACGCGCCCGCCGGAGAGCACGTCGATGGTGGCGAGCATCTTGGCGGTCACCACCGGATTGCGGTGCGGCAGGATCATCACGCTGCTGATCAGGCGCAGCCGCCGCGACTTGCCCGCGACGAACGCCATGAGCGAGAGCTGCTCGAGGGCGTCGCCCTGGCCGGGGAAGGCCCCGCTCACCGTGTAGGGATACTTCGACTGGATCGTGACCGGGAACACGATGTGATCGGCGATCACCACCGAGGAGAAGCCGAGCGACTCCCCGCGCTCGACCAGGGTCTCGAGCGCCTCGGGCGCGGCGGTGGCGCCGCGGGTGGGCAGGTAGAAGCCGAATCGCACGGGGGCGGCTCGCCTACTTGAAGTGCGGTCATCACCTTCTTGGCCAGGAGGTCGATCTGGGCCGGATCGTCGGTCACCGGCCCCAGCACGAGGTACTTGAGCCCCGCCTTCACGAGATCGTCGATGCGCGTGTTGATGTGATCGATCGACCCGATCATGTAGGACTCCTGCAGGTGCTCGTAGGTCCGGTGGGTGCCCATCGTCTTGATGAACGGGCGCCTTCGACGCGGCCACCGCCTTGGCGTGGCTCGGGGTGTCCACCAGGTGGATGAAGTTGCAGTGCCCGAAGGTGAGCTTCTTCGGATCGCGCCCGAGGCTCTTCGCGTGCTGCTGGAGCAGCCCCCAGTCCCGCTTCACCCAGTCCTGGGTGCCCGAGCAGCGCGAGAGCCAGTTGCCCGCCTTCACGATGCGGTCCATCACGGTGGTGGCGATCACCGGCACGTCGTGCTCGCCGGGGTCCGGCACGCGCGAGCCGCCGGAGACCCAGATCTTCGGCATCTTCGGGGGCCGCGGGTCGATGGTGACGTCGTCGAAGTGGTAGAACTTCCCGTGGTAGCTCGCGTTCGGCTTGGTGAGCAGCAGGGTCACCGCCTCGATGATCTCGTCGGTCCGCTTGCCGCGCTCCTGGATGCGGGAGCCGGTCACCTCGTACTCGCGCGCGTACCAGCCGGGGCCCACCCCGAACACGTAGCGGTTGTTCGAGAGGTGGCAGAGCGTCGAGATCTCCTTGGCCAGCAGCACCGGATGGCGCACCGGCAGCACCAGGATGCCGGTGGCGATGTCGACCTTCGAGGTCAGGGCGGCCGCGTAGGCGAGCGAGGAGAGCGGCTCGAGCCAGGCGTTGCCGTAGAGTCCGGGCGCGGACAGCAGGTGGTCGATCACCCACACGTCGATGCCGTACTTCTCGCACTTCACGATCGACTCGCGGATCCGCTGCATGTTCTTCGGATCCGTCTTCTTGCCGCTCCACGCGTAGGTGGGAATCCACGCCCCGAACTTGAGCTTGGCCATGAGGTCTCCTTTCGCTCGCCGGGCAACACCCTAGGTGGGGGCGCCCGCGATGTCAAGGGCGCCGCGCCCGATGCTATACTCGGCGCGCTCGGCGGC
The DNA here is from genome assembly GCA_963841755.1 of uncultured Candidatus Rokubacteria bacterium. GTDB lineage: Bacteria > Methylomirabilota > Methylomirabilia > Rokubacteriales > CSP1-6 > CAMLFJ01. The sequence goes on along the minus strand of CAWJDX010000010.1, from coordinate 114,457 downwards.
TCCCATGACTGAGGAGGCAATCGTGATGAGACTCGGACCGCGGTGGTGGTCGGCTTTGTCGGTGGCGCTTCTCGTCCTGGTGGCGGCGGGCGAAAGGCCGTCGGAGGCTCAGCTCGCCAACACTCTGGTGGTCGGCCTGGTGGCGGAGCCGGTGGCCCTCGACCCGGCCCAGGTCACCGATCTCAACTCGAATCGCGTCGGCCGGCGGGTCGTGGAGACCCTGGTCGCCTTCGCGGACGAGTCCACCCAGATCGTTCCGGGCCTCGCCGAGTCCTGGACCATCTCGAAGGACGGGCTCAACTACACCTTCAAGCTCCGCAAGGGGATCGCCTTCCACGACGGCACCCCGTTCAACGCCGCGGCGGTGAAGTTCTCCATCGAGCGGCAGATCAACCCCGAGCACCCCGCGAGCAAGCTCGGCAAGTATCCCTTCGCGGCCTACTTCTTCGGCAACGTCAAGGCGGTCGAGGTCATGGACGATGCCACCGTCCGGTTCATCCTGAAGGAGGCCCGCGCCTCCTTCCTGGCCGTCCTCACCGCGGGAGCGGCCTCGATCGTGAGCCCCACCGCGGCGATGAAGGCGGGCCTGGACTACGCGGTGGCTCCGGTCGGCACCGGCCCGTTCAAGTTCGTCCAGTGGGACCGCGGCCAGCGCGTGGTCCTCGAGAAGAACCCGACCTACTGGCGCTTCCCGGTCAAGGTGGACCGCGTGATCTTCCGCTCGGTCACCGAGGACCAGGCGCGGCTGACCGAGCTGCTCACCGGCGCCCTCGACCTGATCGTGGGCACCCCGCCCGACTTCGTGGCCCAGCTCGAGAACCATCCGAAGGTGACCCTGCAGCGGCAGGTGGGCGCGCACGTCTGGTACCTCGGCTTCAACAATTCGAAGAAGCCCTTCGACGACAAGCGGGTGCGCCAGGCGCTCAACTACGCGGTCGACAAGGAGGCGATCGTCCGCGACGTGCTCAAGGGCACCGGGGCCGTCTCCAAGGGCCCGGTGCTGCCCGGCACCTGGGGCGACGAGGGCGGGATCAAGCCGTTCCCCTACGACCCGGAGCGCGCCAAGAAGCTCCTGGCCGAGGCCGGCCTCGCGAGCGGCTTCTCCACCACGCTGTGGGTGCCCGAGTCGGGATCGGGCATGCAGTCGCCGGTGGCGATGAGCACGATCATCCAGTCGAACCTCAAGGCGGTCGGCGTGAACGTGACGCTCCAGACCATGGAGTGGGGCACCTTCCTGGCCAAGCTGCGCACCAAGGAGCAGGACATGTTCGCCCTGTCCTGGATGGCCGGCTCCGAGGACCCCGACCTCGTGATGTACCCGCTGCTGCACTCGAGCCAGTGGACCCCGGTGGGGCCGAACCGGGCCATGTACAAGAACCCCCGCTTCGACGAGGTGCTGACCCAGGCGCGCCTCACCACCGACCAGGCCAAGCGCGCCCAGCTCTACCGCGAGGCCCAGCGGCTGCTCCACGACGACCCGCCGTGGATCTTCATCGACCACGAGGTGCAGACCGCCGCGTTCGCCAAGCGCGTGCAGGGCTTCAAGCTCCACCCGAGCTTCGACCTGCGCGTGGAGACGATCTCGCTCAAGTAGCCGGCGCCCGGTGGGACGCTACCTCCTCCGGCGTCTGCTCCTGCTGGTGCCGGTCCTGCTCGGGGTCTCGGTGGTGGTGTTCCTCGTCCTGCACCTGTCCCCCGGGGATCCCGCCGAGATCATGCTGGGGTCGCAGGCGAGCCAGGAGGACGTGGCGCGCCTGCGGGCCGACCTGGGGCTCGACGAGCCGCTGCCGCTGCAGTACGCGCGCTGGATGGCCCACGTGCTCCAGGGCGATCTCGGCCGGTCCATCCGGCTGCGCCAGCCGGTGCTCGGCGAGGTGCTGATCCGCTTCCGGGCCACCCTCCTCCTCACCACCACCGCGCTCTTCCTCTCCACCGTATGCGGCATCGCGCTCGGAGTGCTCTCGGCGGCGCGCCCGCGGTCGCTCGTGGACCGGCTCAGCACGCTCGGCTCCATCTTCGGCGCGAGCATGCCGAGCTTCTGGCTGGGGCTCGTCCTCATGGTGTGCTTCTCGCTCTGGCTCGGCTGGCTTCCCGCCTCCGGGATGTACGGCGCGCACGGCACCGGCGGCCTCGCCGATCTGCTGAGCCACCTGGCCCTGCCCGCGGTCACCCTGGCCGCCGCGTCCACGACCATCATCGCGCGGCTCACCCGCAGCACCATGCTCGACATCCTGCGCCAGGACTTCGTGCGCACCGCTCGCGCCAAGGGCCTGGTGGAGCGCGGGGTCGTGCTGCGCCACGCGCTGCGCAACGCGCTGATCCCGACGGTGACGGTGGTGGGCGTGCAGGCCGGCTACCTGCTGGGCGGCGCGATCCTCACCGAGACCGTGTTCGCGTGGCCGGGGGTGGGCACCCTGATGATCCAGGGCATCCTCGCGCGCGACTTCCCGCTCGTGCAGGGCTGCGTGCTGGTGATCGCGCTCGGCTTCGTGCTCTTCAACCTGGCCGTCGATCTGCTCTACGCCTTCCTGGATCCCCGCATTCGCTACGAGTGAGCTCCCCCGAATGAGAGTTCCACACCTGTTCCGCAACCAGCTCGCCCTCGCCGCGGGCCTCGTCATGGCCGCGGCGGTGCTCGCCGCGCTGCTCGCGCCCTACCTGCCGCTGCTCGATCCCGACGCGGTCGACACCCGCAACCGGCTGCGCCCGCCCGGCAGCCCCGGCCACCTGCTCGGTACCGACGAGTTCGGGCGCGACATGCTGGCCCGCCTGGTGTGGGGCGGCCGGATCTCGCTGCTGGCCGGGTTCGCCACCGCGAGCGTCTCGATGCTGGTCGGCGGGCTCCTCGGGGTGCACGCCGGCTACTGGGGCGGGCGGGTGGACACGGTGGTGATGCGCCTGACCGACATCCTGATGGCGTTCCCCTACATCCTGCTCGCCATCGCCATCGTGGCCGGCCTCGGCCCCGGCCTCGCGAACGCGATGGTGGCGATCGCGATCGTGGGCTTTCCCCTCTACACGCGCCTGGCGCGGGGCCTGGTCCTCTCCCTGCGGGAGCGTGAGTTCGTGGAGGCGGCGCGCGCCCTCGGCAGCAGCGACCGGTCGATCCTGCGCCGCCACCTCCTGCCCCACCTGCTGGCGCCGGTGGTGGTGGCGTGGAGCCTCGACGTCGGGGCCAAGATCCTCGCCACCGCCGGGCTCAGCTTCCTCGGCCTGGGCACGCAGCCGCCCACCGCGGACTGGGGCAGCATGCTGGCCACCGCGCGCACCTTCGTGATCCTGCGCCCGCACGTGGCGCTGCTGCCGGGGCTGGCGATCTTCGTGGTGGTGCTGTCGCTCAATATCCTCGGCGACGCGCTGCAGGACTTCCTGGATCCGCGGCTCCGGCACGGCTGACCCGCCGCCGCCCGCGGAGGCGGGGAACGGCTAGAAGGCGGCGACCTTCAAGAGGACCAGCCCGAAGGCCCCGCGCGTCGAGCTGTCGGGGTAGATCCCGTCCACGTAGCGATCGTAGCCGGCCTGGACCGCGACGCTCGCCTGTCCCCCGAGGATCCGGCCGAGCCCGCACGCCAGCCCCCCGCTCACGCTCATGGTGCGCCCGTCCACCGATGCGGTCCGTGCTCTGGGACGTGGTGTAGGCCCCGAGCGTCCACAGGCTGAAGCGGCTCGCGGGCGGCGTGTAGGTGAGCAGGAGCGAGGCCGAGCCGAACTGGTAGCGGGTGGACGACCACTCGTACCGGTCCACCCCGCTGCTGACGGAGGGGGTGACGGACAGGACGTTGACCGGGCGCAGGGTGAGGCTCAGGTCGTGGTAGAGCGAGTTCATGTCGCGATCGGATCGGCCGGGCTCTCGACTGTAGCTGTAGGTGGAGGTCCCCGAGAGATCGAACCACCGCGCCCCGTAGTACGCCGACCCGGCCACGCTGTCGAAGGTCTGGCGCTCGATCGTGCGGGTGCGGCCCTCGCCGGTGAGCCAGGTGCGCTCGGAGTCCCCGGTGGCGTAGGTGAGGCCGAAGATCGGCCAGTCGCGCGGGGCGAGCTGCGCGCTGACCGCGGTCTGGACCTTGGTGGTCCGGGGCAGCGCGGGATCCCGGTCCACGTTGTCGGAGAGATCGGACTGCGACAGCTTGAGCCGCAGCAGGCCGAGGGTCTGGGCCAGCCAGACCTCGGTGCCCTCCCGGTCCTTCTGGGAAGCGGGCCCGGTCACGACCCGCTCGAGTCGCTTGCCGACCGAGCGGTACTCCGCGCCGCCCTCGAGCCCGAGGCCGGCGAGCTCGCCCTTGAAGCCGAGCGACACCGGCTCCTCCGGATCGTCCAGGCCGAGGCCGAAGGCCGCGCCGGGCGCGGTGGCCGGCCCGAAGCCGAGACTACCGTCGGGCCGGGAGCTCGACAGGCCCGGTAGATAGGCCACGGCCCCGTACGCGGTCACCTTCATGTCCTGCGGCCGGTTGGCGGCCGCGGCGCCGAAGCTCATCAGGTGCCAGCGATCGCCCCGCCCGAGGAGCGCGCGCAGGTCGGTCGAGTCCTCGCCGGACGTCCGGAGCGTGAGGGGATCGGGATTGATCGGGGCGCCGGGACCCTGGCGCAGCAGCACCGCGCCCAGGTCGCTGAGGCCGCCGCCGCCCATGGCGTCATCACGGGAGCTGTCGTCGAGCGGCCGGCCGAGCCGGGAGGCGATCAGCCAGGACGGGAGATCCGGGGGGCGCTCCGCGACGCCGGGATCGACCGGCCAGTCCTCGCCCGCGTGCGCGATGCCGACCGGCAGCGCCAGCGAGAGGAGCAGGGTTGCGAAAGCGATCAGCGGGCGGGTCATGATCATGCGGGCCGTGCGTTCTTCTATGACGAGTCTACGATCCGAGCGAATTTATCGCCAAGCTTTCCGGAGGCGTCGCTGCGCACTGCGTAACGTTCGTGTATCATCCCGGCAATTCAGGAGTCGCCGTCCCAGCTCGGACGAATTTGCCGATCAACTTTATTCGCCTCTCGACCGGCGACGGCTGCTCGGAGCGGCCGAGTCTCGCGGCTCCGGACACAGGCGCCCTTGACTTCGAGGCGTCCTCGCGTTATCGCTGTCGGACCCTCTACCCACGCGGACCCCTCGGAGGCACATGGACGAGCACAGGCTGCGCGAGCTGATCGCGTGTGTGAAGGACGGCCGCCTCACCCGGCGGAGCTTCGTGCAGGCGATGGCCGCGGTCGGGCTCGGCGCCCCGATGGCGGGGTCCCTCCTGGGCGCGGCGGGGGTCGCGACCGCCCAGCCCCGCGAGGCCGAGTTCACGCCGACCCGGCGCGGCGGCGGCGGCACCCTCCGGATCCTGATGTGGGACGCCCCCACCCTGCTGCACCCGCACTTCGGCCGGGGCCTGCGCGACTTCACGGTCCAGCGCATCTTCTACGAGCCGCTCGCCGCCGCGGCGCCCGACGGCACCCTGGTGCCGGTGCTGGCCGAGGACATCCCGAGCCGCAAGGCCAATACGCCTCGCCAAGGACGGCCAGTGGGTGATCTGGCGGCTCAAGCGCAACGTGGTGTGGCACGACGGCGCCCCGTTCACCGCGGACGACGTCATCTTCAACTGGGAGTTCGCCCTCGATCCGGCCACCGCGGCGGGCACCCGCGCCTCCTACGAGGACATCACCCGGATCGAGCGGCTCGACCAGTACACGATCAAGGTCGATCTTCAAGAAGCCGCAGCCCTACTGGGCCTCCGCGTTCACCGGCGGGGGCCTGCTGCCGCGCCACATCTTCCAGACCGGTCAAGGGCGCCGGCGCGCGCGAGGCGATCGGCATGATCCCCGCGGTCGGCACCGGGCCCTACCGGCTCGCCGAGTTCCGGCCCGGCGACCTGATCCGCGCCGAGCTCCACAAGGGCTACCACGTCCCGAATCGCCCGTTCTTCGACCGCCTCGACATCAAGTGCGGCGGCGACGCGGTGGGCGCGGCGCGCGCGGTGCTACAGACCGGCGAGTACGACTTCGCCTACTACGTGCTGATCGAGGAGGAGGTGCTCCGGCGGATCGAGCAGGGCGGCAAGGGCCGGGTCATGACGATCCCGAGCAGCGCGGTGAGCTTCATCCAGTGCAACCAGACCGACCCGTGGCGCGAGGTGGACGGCGAGCGCTCGAGCCTCAAGGCCCCGCATCCCGTCCTGACCGACCAGGCGGTGCGCACCGCGCTGAGCCTGACGGTGGACCGCACCTCGATCCAGGAGCACCTCGTCGGCCGCACCGGGCAGATCACCGCCAACTTCCTCAACGCGCCGGACCGCTTCCGCTCCCACAACAGCACCTGGGAGTTCAACATCGAGAAGGCCAACGACGTGCTGGAGCAGGCCGGCTACCTCCGCGGCCCCGACGGGGTGCGGGCCAAGGACACCCGGCGCCTCCGCCTGCTCTTCCAGGCCGCGGCCAACTCCACGGTGCAGAAGATCCAGACCGTGATCAAGCAGGGGGCGGCCCGGGCCGGGATCGAGATGGAGGTGAAGGCCATCCCGGCCTCGGTGTTCTTCTCGTCCGACGTGAGCAACGTGGACACCAACGTCCGCTTCCACGCCGATCTGCAGACCTACACCGTGTTCACCGGCCTCGATCCCCAGCTCTTCATGGCCCAGTTCGCCTCCTGGGAGGTCCCGACCAAGGAGAACGGGTGGAACGGCCGCAACATCGCCCGCTGGCGCAACGCGGAGTTCGACCGGCTGTGGCGCAAGGCGGAGAACGAGATGGACCCGGTCAAGCGGGCCGCGCTCTTCATCAAGATGAACGACATGGTGGTGCAGAGCGCGGTGGTGATCCCGGTCACGTGGCGCAACGTGCTCCACGCCGCCGTCAACAGCCTGGCCGGGATCGAGCACAACTCGTGGGACTCGATCTTCGGCCGGATCGCCTACTGGTACCGGCTCGGGTAATCCCGACCGCCTCACCCTGCCGCCCCCACCTCGACCACCCCTCACCCTGCCCTCTCCCCTGAGGGGAGAGGGGGAGAGGGGTTAGAGGTCCTTCACGTCGACGGTCTGGCCGGTGGTGGCGCTGCGGGTGACCGCGTCCGTGAACTCCATGTAGCGCACGCCGTCCTCGAACGAGGTGCGCGCGATCTTCTCGCGGCCCCGGATCGCGTTGACGAACTCCTCCTCCACCCGCCACCCGATGCGCGTCTTGGGCGGCACCGGGATCTCGCGCAGGGCGGACTCGCCGCGACGGCCGCCGGTGAGCCGGAGCGTGTCGGCCTCGAGCCGCAGGGTGCCCTCGCTGCCGAAGATCCAGGCCTCGGAGGCGGGAGCCAGCCCGGTCACCGAGCTGAAGCGCAGGTGACCGACCGCCCCGCCGCGGAACTGGGCCAGGATGTCCACGTGGTCGGGCACGCGCACCTCGTGCGGGGCGCCCGCTCCGTCCTTGCGATGCGGCACCGCGACCTTGGTCATCGCGGTCACCCGCTGGGCCGGGCCGAGCCAGCGCATCATCGCCTCGTACCAGATCCCCATGTTGAGGATGTTGTGGCCGCTCAGCCCGATGTCCTGCCGCCAGGTGAGCGGCGCGTCCGGCTCGACGAAGCGGCCGCCCGAGGCCTGCAGCTCGACCGCCAGCACCTCGCCGACGAAGCCCTCGCCGAGCAGGGTCTGGATGGTCGCGTCCACCTCGAGGGTGTGGGGCGCGGGCACGAGCTGGGCGATCAGGTGCGGCGCCTTGCGCGAGGCCTCGAGCATGCGCCGGCCCTCGCCCGCGTTCATGGCCATGCGCGCCTCGCAGAGCACGTGCTTGCCCCGCTCGAGCGCGGCGATGCTCATCACGCTGTGCATGTAGGGCCACGTGCCGATGCACACCGCGTCGATGTCGGGCGCCTCGACGATCTCCTGCCAGTCGTCGTGCACCCGGCCGATGCCGAACTCGCGGGCCACCCGCTCGCCCGACTCCTTCGACCGGTTCGCGACCGCCACCAGCTCCACGCCGGGCTGGGCCTTGAGCTTGGGGAGATGATGCTTGCGGGTGTTGGCGCCGGCTCCCACGAAGCCGACGCGGATCGTCTTGTCGCTCATGATTTGTCTCCGGCCTGCTGGATGCAGGCGTCGAGGAGCTCGAGGGCGGCGCGGGTGAAGGCCCACATGTTGGCCTCGCGGTCGCCGCGCCCGGTCTCGAGCGTGCGGGCGGTCTCCACCGCGCCCACCACCGCGAAGCAGGAGTGGCCGGCCGCGTCACCGTAGCGGTTGCCGGTCGGGCCCGCGGCCCCGGTCTCGGCGAGGGCCCACGTGGTGCCGAGCCGCTCGCGCACCGTGCGGGCCATCAGGCGCGCGGCCGCCTCGGTGCTCGAGCGGATGCCGCGCATCGCGTCGTCCGGCACCTGGAGCAGGCCGCGCCGCGCGGTCTGGGTGTAGATGACGCCGCCGCCCATGAAGTACGCGGAGGCGCCGGGGATCGAGAGCAGCGCGGCCGAGATCAGGCCGCCGGTCGACGACTCGGAGACCGCCACCGTCTCGCGGCGCGCGACCAGGCGCGCGGCGACCGAGGCGGCGAGGGACGCTAGGAGGTCGGGCACGGCGGGGAGGATAGCACGGGGGCCGGAGGTCGCTCATGCGGAGGTCGCTCATGAGGAGCTAGTCGTAGCCCAGCCGGCGCGGGAGCGCAACCGCGTTTTCCCCGTGGTAGACTCGGCACCGCTGATGACGCCGCTGTCCGTCTACCTGCCCTTCAACATGGACTGCCTGCGTGGCGAGTTCGAGCCCGCCAAGCGGGGCGGCGGGCCGCCCGCCGGAGTCGGACGGTGGCTCGTGGTCCAGGATCAGAAGCTCCTCGTGGTGCCGGAGGGCGACGGCTTCCGCCTGCCCGCGGGCGAGAGCCCGGAGGCCCCGCCGCGCGGGCTCGACGGGCTGGGCCCGCGGCACTGGCTCGGCACGTGGGGCGGCGCGCCGTGCTGGGTGGCCGCGCGCCCGAAGGACGCGCCGGTGCCCGAGGGGCTCGCGGCGGAGACGCTCGTGCCGATGCAGGGCACGCGGCTGCCCGACGATCTGCTCACGGTGGGCGGCATGGCCATGCAGCTCCTGTACTGGGAATCGACCAGCGGGCACTGCCCGCGCTGCGGCGCGCCCACCGGCCGGCTCGAGGGCGAGTGGGGCAAGCGCTGCGGCGGCTGCCGCTACGAGCACTACCCGCACCTGCACCCCGCGGTCATCGTGCTGGTGCGCGACGGCAACCGGGTGCTGCTCGCGCGCAAGGCGATCTGGGCCCCGGGCCGCTACGCGCTGGTGGCCGGCTTCGTCGACAACGGCGAGTCGCTCGAGGGCTGCGTGGCGCGCGAGGTGAAGGAGGAAGTCGGCGTCGACGTCAAGGACATCCAGTACGTGGGGAGCCAGAACTGGCCGTTCCCGAGCCAGATCATGATCGGCTTCGTGGCGAGCTACGCGGGCGGCGAGATCACCATCGACCGCGAGGAGCTGGAGGACGCGCGCTGGTTCCCGAGCGACGCGATGCCGGTCGGCCCCGCGCGGCACTCCATCGCGGGCTGGATCATCCGCAACTTCGCCGCCAACGGCGGCATGTAAGAGGGAGATCATGCGAGACGAGCAGACCATCGAGACCGAAGCCACCGACCTGCTGCGCACCCTGATCCGCAACCGCTGCGTCAACGACGGCACGGTGGCCTCCGGCCAGGAGACGCGCAGCGTGGCCGCGCTCGAGGCGTACTTCAACGGCGCGGGCGTGGCCTGCGAGCGCTACACCTCGGAGCCCGGGCGCGAGAGCCTCATCGCGCGCATCGAGGGGTCGGACCCCAAGGCCCCGCGGCTGCTCCTGATGGGTCACACCGACGTGGTGCCGGTGAGCCCGGACGGCTGGAAGCGCGATCCCTTCGGCGGCGAGCTGGTGGACGGGGTGGTCTGGGGCCGCGGCGCCATCGACATGCTGAACCTCACCTCCACGATGGCGGTGGCCACCCGGCGCCTCGCCAAGGACGGCTTCCGCCCGCGCGGCACCCTCATCTATCTGGCGGTGGCGGACGAGGAGGCGGGGGGCAACCTGGGCGCGGGCTATCTCGTCGATCGGCGGCCCGAGATGGTGAAGGCGGACTACGTCATCACCGAGAGCGGCGGCGTGCCCATCCCCACCCGCGACGGTCACGTGCTGGGCGTCACCGTCGGCGAGAAGGGCGCCAACTGGCGGCACCTGACGGTGGCGGGCACGCCGGGCCACGGCTCGCGCCCCTTCCGCACCGACAACGCGCTGGTGACCGCGGCCGAGGTCGTGCGGCGCATCGCGGCCTACCAGCCGAAGGCGCGCATCCTCGACGTGTGGCGCGAGTACGTGAAGGCGATGGACCTCGGCCCCGAGCTGACGAAGGGCCTCACCGATCCCGCGCGGGTGCTGGAGACGGTCGTCGGGCATGGAGAACCTGGCCCTCGCCCGCGAGGCGCACGCCTGCACCCACACCACCTTCTCGCCCAACATCATCCACGGCGGCGTGAAGACCAACGTGATCCCGGACCGCGTCGAGATCGACGTGGACATCCGCGCGCTGCCGGGGGTGACCACCGAGGACGTGGACGCGATGCTGCGGGAGGCGCTCGGCGACCTGGCCCCGCGGGTGACCGATCAAGCAGGGCCGCGGCCAGCAGGGCTCGCTGAGCAGCCACGACACCCCGCTGGTGGCCGCGATGGAGCGGGTGACCTCGCGGCTGATGCCGGGCAGCCGCGTGGTGCCCAAGATGACCACCGGCGGCACCGACGCCAAGTTCTGGCGCTGGCAGGGCGTCCCCGCCTACGGCTTCGGGCTGCTGTCGCTCCGCATCCCCTACACCGAGTACCCGCTCATGTTCCACGGCCACAACGAGCGCGTGGACACCGAGAGCCTCAAGCTCTCCACCATGATGTGGGAGTCCCTCGCCCGCGAGTTCCTCGGCTAGCCGCGACTTCGCGACGTCGCGCTGGAGCGAGTCGACGCAGTCGGCCACCACGGCCACCAGCTCGTCGACCTCCGCGGGGGTGATGCAGAGCGGCGGGGCGAGGCGGAGCACGGTGCCGCGCGCGTAGATGATGGCGCCGCGGTCCCACGCCTTGCGGTCGAGCTCGGCCACCAGCTTGCGCGTCGAGCGGCTTGCCGGAGCCGTCGGGCTGCACGAAGTCCACGCAGACCATCAGGCCGCGCCCGCGCACCTCGCCCACGATCGGGTGCTTGCCCACCGCGCCGCGCAGCCCGTCGAGCAGCCGCGTCGCCCATCTTCTCCGCGTTCTCGACCAGCCGGTCCTGCTCCATGATCTTCAGATTCGCGAGCGCGGCCGCGCACGCCACCGGGTGCGCGGCGTAGGTGTTGGGGTGCACGTTCTCCTGGGTGGTGGTGTCGGAGAACGCGTCGGCGAGCCGCCCGCGCGCGATGCTGGCCGAGAGCGGGATGTAGCCCGACGTGATGCCCTTGGCCACCGACATGAGATCGGGCACCACCTGGTCGTGCTCGACCGCGAACCACCGCCCGGTGCGCCCGAAGCCGGTGATGACCTCGTCGGCGATCATCAGCACGTCCAGCTCGTCGCAGAGCGCGCGCACCGCGCGGAGCCAGCCGATGGGCGGCATGATGAAGCCGCCCGACGAGAGGACCGGCTCCAGGATCACCGCGGAGACCGTGTCCGGCCCCTCGCGCACGATGGCCTCGCGCAGCTCGCGCGATGCGGCGCGCGATCAGCTCGGCCTCGGTGCCGGTCGCCCAGGTCGCGGAACGGATGCGGCGGCGCCACCTTGGCGAAGCCCGGCACCTCGAGCGGCTGGTAGGCCTGGGCCAGGTGCGGGCAGCCCGCACACCGCGAACGTGCCCATCGTGGCGCCGTGGTAGCCGCCCTGGAGCGAGATGACCTTGTGCTTGCCCGGCTTGCCCGGCGGCCAGCCAGTACTGCCGCGCGATCTGCATCGAGCGCTCGTTGGCCTCCGACCCGCTCACCGCGAACATCGTGTAGCGCAGGTCGCCCGGCGTCGAGCGTCGCGAGCTTCGCGGCCAGGTCGGCGGCCGGCCGGTTGGAGAACTGCCGCGTGGTCGGGTAGTAGGCGAGCCGCACCGTCTGCTCCGCGATCGCCTCCGCGATCTCGCGGCGGCCGTGGCCCACGTTGACCACCGCGAGGCCCGCGAAGCCGTCGAGCAGCTTCTTGCCCTGCTCGGTCCAGATCCACACGCCCTCGCCCCGGTCGATGACCAGCTCCTGGTCGGACAGGAACGGGTGGTCCTGCGTCTTGTGGGTCCAGAGGTGGCGGATGGCCTGCGCGTCGGTGGTCATGGGCGGATCTCCCGGGAAAGGTTGAGCGGCTCGCGACGGTGAGCGCGTCATGGTAGCACCGCGGCGGCCACCTGTGCTCTCCGGGTCCGGCCGGGTGCTCATTTTGCGACGCGGGCTGACACTTTGCGCGTGCCATCACGCCCAGGAACATCAACCCAATCAGCTATTTACCCATGGCGTGGTCCTTGCTCCACCACCGACACGCGATGGGACCGCTGCAGCCCCTCGGCACCCCGGACACCCACGAGGGCGACACGCTACACGCGAGGCTGCGCGCGCCTCGAGCAGGACAACGCGCGCCTCCTGGATCGGGAGCGCACGCGCCTCGAGGAGACCCGGGCGCTCGCCGGCATCGGCCGGCTGCTCTCCGAGCGCCTCGAGCCCGACGTGGTGGGCCTGCGCATCGCGGAGAGCCTGCGCTCGCTCCTCGCGGGCGGCTCCGCGGTGGTCTATCGGCTCGACGCGGACTCGCAGAGCCTCCACGCGCTGGCGGTGTCGCGCCCGACCGATCCGTCGGGCGGCTGGCGGGCGGTGCGCGAGCCCGGCTCGGGCGCGGTCGGGCTCGCGATCCGCGAGCGGCGGACCATCACCACGCCGGACGTGCTCGCGGACCCGCGCATCGAGACCAGCGCGGATCTCCGCCGCGCACCTGGAGCAGGCCCCCGATCGCGCGATCCTCGCGGTCCCCCTGCTGACCCAGGATCGCCTCATCGGCGTGCTCGCGGTGCGCAACGCCACCGGCACGCGTCTTCGACGCGCGCGCGGTGCAGATGGCGGAGGCGCTCGCCGACCAGGCCGCGCTCACCCTGGAGCACGCGCGCCTCTTCGCCGACGAGGAGCACCGGCGGCGGGAGGCGGAGGTCCTCGCCGAGCTGGCCCGCACCATCGGGGGCACGCTCGACCTCGAGACCGTGCTCCGGCGCGTGACCGAGGCCGCCCAGGAGCTCTGCCGCAGCGACGGGGCGGTGATCGGCCTGCGCGTGCCCGGCGCGGACACGGTGCGCCTCCGCTACTGGACGGCCCCGTGGTACGACGAGCTGGCCGACACCTGCATCGAGCCCGGCCGGGGCCTCGGCGGCCACGTCCTCGCGGAGCGCCGCCCGATGCGCACGAGCGACTACCTCCGCGATCGCGCGGATCGGCGACCGCTACCGGCAGCGCATCCAGCGCCTCGGCATCCACGCCCAGATGGCGGTCCCGGTGCTCATCGAGGACCGCGTCGAGGGCCTGCTCTACGTCGACAACCGCGCGGCCCGCGCCTTCACCGACCAGGACGAGGCCATCCTGGTCCGCCTGGCCGCGCAGGCCGCGCTCGCCATCCGCAACGCCCAGCTCTTCGCCGACGAGCAGCTCGCGCGCGGCACCGCCGAGCGGCTGGTGCGCGCGCTGCGCGAGAGCCAGGAGCGCTTCCAGTTCGTCTCGCGCGCCACCAACGACGCGGTGTGGGACTGGGACCTGGTCAGCGACGGGCTCTGGTGGAACGAGGGCATCCAGACCCTCTTCGGCTACCGCGAGGAGCAGATCGGCCCCGACATCACGTGGTGGTACGAGCTGATTCACCCGGAGGATCGCGAGCGGGTGGTGACCGACATCCACGCCGCGATCGAGCGCGGCGACGCGAGCTGGAGCGCGGAGTACCGCTGCCGGCGCGCCGACGGCTCGTACGCGCAGGTCTACGACCGCGGCTACGTGCTCCGCGACGCCGACGGCCGGGGCCTCCGCATGATCGGCGCCATGATGGACGTCACCCAGCGCAAGCAGCTCGAGGACGAGCTGCGGCAGGCCCAGAAGATGGAGGCGGTGGGGCGCCTCGCGGGCGGGGTCGCCCACGACTTCAACAACCTCCTCACCGTCATCACCGGGCGCAGCGCGATCCTGCTCGGCCGGCTCAAGGCCGACGACCCGCTCCGCCGCAGCGTCGAGCAGATCCAGAAGACCGCCGAGCGCGCCGCCGGCCTCACCCGCCAGCTCCTGGCCTTCAGCCGCAAGCAGGTGCTGCAGCGCAAGGTCCTCGACCTCAACGCCATGGTCGACGGACGTCAGCGGGATGCTGCGGCGGCTCATCGGCGAGGACGTCGAGCTGCTCCTCGACCCTCGGGCCGCGAGCCGGACACGTCAACGCCGACCCGGGCCAGCTCGAGCAGGTGCTCATGAACCTGGCGGTGAACGCGCGCGACGCGATGCCGCGCGGCGGCACCCTGGGCGTCGAGACCGACTGCGTCCAGGTCGAGGCGGCCCCGCCCGACCGGCCGGAGGCCCTGCCGCCCGGTCCGTACGTGGTCCTGCGCGGTCATGGACACCGGCATCGGCATGGACGCGGCGACCCAGGCGCGCATCTTCGAGCCGTTCTTCACCACCAAGGAGCCCGGCAAGGGCACCGGCCTCGGGCTCTCGATGGTGCACGGCGTCGTGCGCCAGCACGGCGGCGCGATCCAGGTGCGCAGCGTGGTGGGCGGCGGCACCACCTTCGAGATCTACCTGCCCCAGGTCGCGGCCCCCGTCGCGCCGGCCCGGGTCGACGAGACCGTCGGGTCGCGAGACGCGCGGGCGCGAGACGATCCTCCTGGTGGAGGACGAGGACGACGTGCGCGCGCTGGCCCGCGAGGTGCTGGAGCGGCAGGGCTACCGCGTGCTGGAGGCGAGCGACGGGCTGCAGGCCCTCCGTCGCTACGAGACCGAGGGCGACCACATCGACCTCGTCCTCACCGACGTGGTGATGCCGCGCATGAGCGGGCGCGAGCTGGTGGACCGCGTGCGAGCCATCCGGCCCGACATGCGCGTGCTGTACATGTCCGGCTACACCGAGGACGCCATCGTCCGCCACGGGGTGCGCGACGCGAGCACGGTGCTGCTCGGCAAGCCGTTCGCGCCCGCCGATCTGCTCGCCAAGGTCCGCGAAGTCCTCGACCGCGTAGCCCCGGCCGCTAGCGGATCAGCGGCTCGCCGATCAGCGCCCAGTAGGGCACCGCCACCGCCAGCACCACCACCGCGGCCAGCGCGGTCATCAGGAGCCCGAAGCCGAAGATCTCCCCCGCCCCGAGGTGCCCGCGCTCGTAGACCACCAGCGACGAGGCGCTCTGCGCCGGGTAGTAGAGGACCGCGTCGCCCGCGATCGTGACGATGAGCCCGCAGAGCACCGGGTTGAGCCCCGCCGCGGTGCCCACCGACATCGCCACCGGGATCGTGGTGGCCAGGAAGCCGGTGATGTTCGGGATCAGGAGCCGCACCACCGACGAGGCCACCAACAGCACCGCCACCACCAGCCACGGCGACTCGGCCACTCCGTGCGCGGTCCCCACCACCACCGCCGGCCAGCCAGTCGCTCGCTCCCGAGCGCGCGAGGCCCTGGGCCAGCGAGAGCGACGCGGCGATGACGAAGAAGTTCGTCCAGCCCACCTCCTGCTCGAACTGCCGCCAGGTGAGCACGCCGATGCCGGGCAGCAGGAAGCAGATCCAGGCGATCAGGGCGGGCAGCGTGGGATGCAGGTGGTGGAAGGCGTCGGTGAGCCAGAGCAGTCCCGCGCCCCCGGTGATGAGCAGCGTGCGCCACTCCACGCCCGAGAACGGGCGACGCGCGGGCGCGGCGGGCACCGTGATGCGCGCGCGGAAGCCGCGGCGGTAGCGCAGGTAGATCGCGGCGGCGGCGAGCGCGAGCAGCGCCGCGTAGGGCACGCTCATGAGGACGAACCAGCGCGTCCACGAGATCGTGCCGATGAGCCCGGCGGCCACGATGGGCGTGATGCCGCCGGTCAGCAAGATGGTGGAGGAGAGCCGGTTCACCGAGTTCAGCAGCATCATGACCGCGCGCGCGAGCGGGGCGCCGCGCGGCACGCGGCCCAGCTCGAGGGCCTGGTCGTACACGTGGACGAGGATGCCGGTGCGCGCGCTCGCCGACGGCAGCAGCAGCGTGAGCACCGGCATCGCGAGCAGCAGGTGCAGGTAGAACGCGCCGGCGCGCCCACGCCCGTGCGCGAGCAGCTGGTGCGCGATGCGCTCCGCGAGGCCGCTCCGCGCCACCGCCGCCCCCATGGTGAGCACGCCGACCAGGAAGAACGCGATGGGATCGGCGAAGCCGGCGAGGCCCTCGCGGATGCCCGCGACCGCGCGCGTGCCGACGAGGGTCACGATCGCGACCATCGCGGTGACCCCGGGCGGCAGCGCCTCGAGCCCCCAGAGCCCGATGACCAGCACGAGCACCGCGAGCACACGCTGGCCCTCGGGAGCGAGGCCGGCGGGCGGGGGCGCCGCCAGCACCGCCAGGCCTCCGATCAGCGGGATGCAGCCAGCGGAAGCCGGGCGGCGGGCGGCGCACCCGCCGAGGATACTACCAGTGCCGGTAGTAGCGAGGCGCGTACCAGTAGGGGTACACGGGATAGACGGAGGTGACGCTCGGTCGGGGCGCGCGCGTAGCCGTACGGCTCCACCGGGACGATGACGCAGCCGGCCAGCAGCAGCGCGGCCGGCACGATCAGCCAGAGCAGTCGCATGACCATGTCCTCCTCATGCATGGTCAGACGAGCGAGACCGCGGCGCATATTCCCGGGAATACGTGTAAACAGCAGGCGGGGCGACTGCGTCTAACGGAGCTGGCTAGGCGGGCTGCTCTCCCAGCACGATCACGCCGGCCGCGGCGAGGCGGTCGATCTCCTCGCGCGAGAGCCCGAGCTCGCCGAGCACCTCGGCGGTGTGCTGGCCGAGCAGCGGCGCCGGGCGGTCGATGCGCGGCGGCGTCGCGGAGGCGCGGCCGGGAAACGTCAGCATCTTCACCTTGCCCGCGCCGGGCTGCTCCACCTCGGCCACGAGCCCGAGGTAGCGCACCTGCGGATCCTCGAACACCTCGTCGAACTCGTAGATCGGCCCCGCCGCGATGCCGGCCGCCTCGAGACGCGCGACCCACTCCTTGGCGGAGCCGGTGCCGAGGATGGCCTCCACCCGCGCCTTGAACGCGGCATGATTCGCGAGCCGCGCGGGATTGGTGGCGAAGCGCGGGTCCGTCTCCATCGCCGCATCGCCGAGCGCGGCGCAGAAGCGGCCCCACTGATCCGGGTTCAGCAGCACCACGTTGACGAAGCCGTCGCCGGCCTGGAAGGCCTCCGCGGGCGAGAGGTTCAGGTTGCGGTTGCCCGCGCGCATCGGCCGCTCGCCGGTATCGAAGTAGATCGCGACCGGATCGGGCAGGAGCCCGAGGCTCGCCGAGACCAGGCTCACGTCCACGTGCTGGCCCTCGCCGGTGCGGAAGCGGTGCACGAGCGCCGCGTTGACCATGCCGAACGCCATGTAGGACGCCGCCACGTCGGAGACCGAGCCGCCCACGCGCGTCGGCGGATGCGCCGGGCATGCCGGTGAGCGCCATGAGCCCGCTCATGCCCTGGGCGATCGTGTTGTAGCCGGGCTTGCGCGCGAGCGGGCCGGTCTGGCCGAAGCCGGTGACCGACGCGTAGACCACCGCGGGATTGACCGCGCGGACCGCCGGCGTAGCCGAGCCCGAGCCGCTCGGCCACGCCGGGCAGGAAGTTCTCGACGACCACGTCGGCGCGCCGCGCCAGCTCGAAGACCAGGCGCACGCCCTCCGGCTTCTGCAGATCCACCGCGATGCCGCGCTTGTTGCGGTTCACCGCCGCGAAGGAGGCGCTCATCTGGCCGTCGCCCCGGAAGGAGCGCAGGTCGTCGCCGCGCCCGGGCCGCTCCAGCTTGATCACGTCGGCGCCCAGGTCGCCCAGGAGGGCCGCGCAGTAGGGCCCCGCGATGACGCGGGAGAGATCGAGGACGCGGATGCCCTGGAGCATGGCGGCCCGGGCATGGTGCCGCGGGCGGGAGCCCGAGTCAAGGCAACTTGACGACGCCCCCGCCGGTGGCTAGGCTCTCTCCACACGCGAAAGGGGGCCCCATGCGCTACCAACGGATCTCCGCCGACTGCCACATCGACCTGCCCTGGATCCCGCCCGATCTGTTCACCGCCAACGCGTCGGCACCACTGAAGGACCGCATGCCCTACGTCAAGGATGGGCCCGACGGGCCCTACTGGACAGCGAAGAACGGGACCAGCTTCGGCCTGTGGGGCGGCGTGGGGCCGGCCGGCTCCAAGTACGAGGCCGGCAAGCACCACCGCGTGGACGTGATGGCGGCGACCGGTCTCTACGACGATGGCAAGAAGGGGGTCGCCCGGCCGACCACTCCGGCGCTGCGGGCCAAGGACATGGACCGCGACGGCGTGCAGGCCGAGGTCATCTACGGCATCCTCGGCGCGGCCACCCGGCTGAACGACCACGAGGCGGCCACCGAGATGTTCCACATCTATAACGACTGGCTGGTGGACTTCTGCCGCCACGACCCGGACCGCTTCATCGGCCTCGCGTGCTTGCCCTACGGCGACATCGACGCCGCGGTGCAGGAGGTCTACCGGGTGGCCAAGCTCGGCCTGCGTGGCATGGAGCTCTCCTGCTCGTGGGACATGGAGCCGATGTGGCATCCGACGTGGGAGCCGCTGTGGAAGGCGGTCAACGACGTCAACCTGCCGCTCCACTTCCACACCTTCCCGGCCCTGCCGCCCAACGTGCTGGAGAAGCAGAAGGGGCTCACCCGGCGCGCCGCGTTCTTCACGGTGGTCTCCGCGTTTCAGATGAACCTGGTCAACATCCTGGCCGCGATCATCGGGGCCGCGGTGCTCGAGCGCTATCCGAACGTGCGCATCGCCTTCGGCGAATCCGGCATCGGCTGGGTGCCCTACGCGCTCGACCGCATGGACTTCGAGTGGGAGGACCGCTTCACCGACCTCGGGCTCAAGATGAAGCCGAGCGACTACTGGCGGCGGCAGTGCAAGGCGACCTTCCAGTTCGACCGCATCGGCACCAAGCTGATCGACGACATGGGTGTCGAGACACTGATGTGGGGCTCCGACTACCCGCACGGCGACGGCGTCTGGCCCGATTCCTCCAAGTACATCGCCGAGCAGTTCGGCCACCTGCCCGCCGAGGTCATGCACAAGATGACCTGCGAGAACGCGGGCCGCTTCTACGGCCTGATCAAGTAACTGACGGGGTCAGGTCTTACATTCCAACATGTAAGACCTGACCCCTTCTGCTACACGCGGACTTCGAAGACCATGTTCGCGGGGGTCTGGGCCACCCGCCGGATCCGCGTGAATCCCGCCTCGGTCAGCACCTCACGGAGCCGCTTCTCCCCCGCCTGCGCGCCGAGCGCGAGCCCCACCTCCTGGCTGAGCGACGCGGGCGTGCAGAGCAGGGTCGACGCCGCGTAGTAGAGACGGCCGACCGGGTTGAGATTGTCCTCCAGCCGGTCGTTGGCGAAGGGCTCCACCAGCATCCAGACCCCGCCCGGGGCGAGCGACTGCCGCACCTGGCGCGCGGCGCCCACCGGATCGCCCATGTCGTGCAGGCAGTCGAAGAAGGTGACCAGGTCGTAGCCGCTGCCCGGGTAGTCCCTGGCCGCGGTCACCTCGAACGACAGCCGGTCCCCCACCCCGGCCTTGTCGGCCGCCTGCCGCGCGGCCTGGATGGACGCGGGATGGTAGTCGAAGCCGGTGACGGTCGTGCGGGGGAACGCCTGCGCCATGATGATGCTGGACGCGCCGTGGCCGCAGCCCACGTCGGCGACCCGGCCGCCCACCTCGAGCCGCGCCTTCACCCCCTCGAGCGCGGGGATCCACTGGCTGACGAGATTCATGGCGTAGCCGGGGCGGAAGAACCGCTCGCAGCCCTCGTACACTCCGGTGTCGTGCTCGTGCCAGCCCACGCCGGCGCCGGTCCGGAACGCGTCCGAGATCCGCGGCTCGTCGCGCACCGAGCCGACGCTGAGCTGGAACGCCCCCGGCAAGTCCGCGTCGAGCATCAGGAACGCCTGCTCCGGCGGCAGCGTGAAGCGGCCGGTCGCCGGCTCGTAGGTGACGTAGCCGCCCGCGGCTTGCGCGGACAGCCACTCGCGCACGTAGCGCTCGCGGGTGCCGGTGCGCTTGGCCAGGTCCGCCGGGCTCAGCGGGCCGGCGCCGGCCATCGCCCGGTACAGACCGAGCTTGTCGCCGATGAGCACGAGGCCTGCGTGGAACGTGGCCGCCACATCCGAGATCGCCTTGCCAAGAAACTCGTTCACTTTGTTTGGATCCAGCGTCGCCTGCTCGGGTGCCATGGTGTGTCTCCTTCCGGGCCGATCGGCCCTTCGAGTTGGGTTTGCCGCTAGTGCGCGTCGAGGTGGCGCTCGATCAGCGCGTTGATCCGCTCCGGGTGGGTCACGGGGCCCATGTGCCCCACCCCCGCGACCTCGACCGCGCTCACGCGCGGCAGGGCCTTCGTCAGCAGCCGGGCCACGCCTCGGGAGGACTCCGGCGAGTCGGAGCCGGTGAGCAAGAGGGTCGGCACGTCGAGCGACGCGAACGACGAGAGCGGCGCCTCTTCCGTGAACGCGGCGTGCCATTCCGCGGCCACGCCGCCCATCGCGGTGGCCACCGCGGCGCGCCGCAGCTCCGGCATGGCGGCCCAGGCGCCGGCTCCCATCCAGTAGTCGAGGAACCGCGCGCCGGATCCGTGCGGGTCCCCGATGCGCACCGCGGCGACGGTGTCGTCGCGCACCGCCACGATCTCGCGCGCGGCGGGCTGGGTGGGATCCTCGGATAACAGAACCGAGAACAGCACCGGCTCGAACACGACCAGCGAGCGGAGGCGGCCGGGATCGGCGAGCGCGGCTTTGAGCGCCACCGCGCCGCCGTACGAGTGGCCGACCACGTGGAACCGCTCGCCGGCCTCTGCGAGGACCGGCTCGAGCAGGGCCACCTCGTCCGCCAGCGATAGCGGCCGATCCTCGGGCCAGCGGGGGCTCCGGCCGGAGCCGTAGAGGTCGACCGCCAGCGTGCGGAAGCGTTCGGCCAGATGGTCCATCAAGGGCCGCCACTGCGCCGAGGAGCTGGCGCTCGCGTGGATGCAGACGACGGCCGGGCCGGTGCCCACCTCGCGGACGTACGCCCGGGTGGGCGTCATCGTGGCCATGGCTACTTCTTCTTCCGCGGGTCGTCGTCTGGATTCACGAACCGCAGATCGGTCGGGCCCACGCCGTGCACCTGCACGATCGTCTCGCCGCGGCCCGCCCACGCGTAGTGCGGATGATCCGGCGGCACCGAGAAGAAAGCCCCGGTCGGCAGCTCCTCTCCCTTGCCCTGGTCGAGCTTCTCGCCGAGACCGATGAAGAACACCCCGGAGAGTACGGTGACGTTCTCGCTCGCCTTGTGCAGGTGCGCGGGAATCTTGTAGCCGGCCGGCATCTTGAGCCGATAGACGAACGGCCCTTCCTTGCTCGGGTCACCGTGGATCACCGCGAGCAGGGCCCCCGGGAGCGGCGCGGGCTCGACCCACTTGAGGGTGTCCGGCAGGACGACGATGTGCCCGTGCGTCTGGGCGTGCGCGGGAGGTGCGACGAGAGCGGTGAGCATCAGGAGCGCGAGTACGATGCGACGCATGTTCGGTTCTCCTTGTTCGTTGGGGTGGGCGGGTTCGCTTCGGGCGCCACGGCGCCACGCCGTCGGCGAGCAAGCGCCGTGCCCCGCGGCGACCCGCGAAATTCCAGGTGATTGCGTCGGCGGAAGCAAGATCGCCTTGCGCCGGATCGAGGCGCCGCGATCCGCCTGCGCTTGATTTCGCGACCTTGGCAACGCAAGCTGACGTGGCGCCTCGAGACCATGCACGCGCAAGAGCAGACGGCAGGGGGACCGGCTGGACGCCGCCGGGCGGCCGCGGGGCATCGCGACCTTGCACGCTCGACCGGACGCCCCGCCATGTCAGCTTGCGGGCCGGGCGCCCTGCGTCGACGGGCTCTTGCCGCGCGGGAGCGCCGGCTCCGCAAGGTCGCCTTGCAGCCCGCGCCGGGTGGATCTCGATATTGAGCGGGTTTCCGCGCTGGCACAGGCCTTGCGCTGAGGAGGCCGCATGATGATCCTGAGCGATCCGGTGGTCGGAGTGGACGTCGGAGCCTCGACGATCTCGGCCGGGCTCGTCGACCTCGACGGCACCGTGCTCGTCGCCGCCCAGGCCCCGACCCAGGGCGGCCGCGGGGCCGTCGACACGATCTTCATGCTGATCGATCGCGCCCTCTCCGCCGCCGCGGACCGGGGCCTTCGCGTGTCCGGGATCGGGGTCGGCCTGCCCGGCCTGGTCGATGTCGACAAGGGATCCATGCGCTCGCTGGCGTTCGCCTGGCTCGCCGAGCTGGGCGACGTGCCGCTCGCCGCGCTCATCCAGGACCGCAGCGGGCATCCCGTCTTCGTGGACAACGACGTGAACGCGCTCACCCTGGGCGAGTGGACGTTCGGGCTCGGCCGGGGCGCCGCCTCGCTGGTCACGGTGGCCATCGGCACCGGGATGGGCGCCGGCCTGATCCTGGACGGCCGCCTCGTCCGCGGGCACGACCACAGCGCGGGCGAGATCGGCCACATGAGCGTGAGCCTCACCGGCCCGCGCTGCCTCTGCGGCAGCATCGGATGCCTGGCCACCTACGTGGCGGGGGCCATGATGGCGGACCGGGCGAGGGACCGGCTCACGGCCTACCCGGGCTCGTCGCTGCTGGCGCGGGCCGGCGGCGATCCGGCGCGCATCGCCGCGCCGCTCCTGTTCGAGGAGGCCGCCGCCGGCGATCCCCTCGCGCGGGTGGTGGTCGACGAGGCCTGCGAGGCCCTCGCGATGGGCATCGGGGCGCTCGTGAGCCTGCTGAACCCGGAGGTCATCCTGATCACCGGCGGGGTGGCCACGTCACTGGCTCCGCTGCAGGACGACATCCTGCGCCGGGCCCGGCGCCGGGGGCTCGGCGCCACGCTTGACGCGACGACGGTTCGCGTGGTGCCGGCCGACAAGCGCGCCACCGTGCGCGGCGGCGCGGCGCTGGTCCTCTACGAGATGGCGCGGCGCGATCGCCCGGGCCGCTGGCCCATCCGCTCCCCTCGAGGAGAAACGACTGATGTACGTTCACCGGCCGGGCGCGCGCATCTTCTATCAGGTCACCGGCAGCGGGACCCGCGATCTGGTCCTGCTGCCCCAGTGTCAGGTCGTGACGTACAGCCGGATGTGGAAGCACCAGATCCCGTACCTGTCGCGCTACTTCCGCGTGATCACGATGGACCCGCGCGGCAACGGGCGATCCGACCGGCCGCCCACCGGCTACGACCTGGACACGCGGTACGGCGACCTCATGGCCGTCCTCGACGAGGTCGCGCGGCCGCCCATCGCCCTGGTCGCGTTCTCGTGCGCGGCCCCGCTCGCGTTCCGCTACGCGGTTGCCCATCCGGACCGGCTCTCGCACCTGATCTTGCTCTCCGGCCAGTACGCCGAATCGGTGCCGCAGCCGTTCGAGGAGCGCGTCGCGCGGGTGATCCGCGACGACTTCGACAACTGGCGGACGCGCCTCTTCAAGCGCATCTTCCCGGAGCCGCACTCGCTCAAGGGGATCGAGGACTGCGTGACCTGGGCCGGCGAGACCACCCCCGAGGTCCTGATCGAGTCGCTGCGCGCGATCGACGGCATCGACGTGCACGAGCTACTCGGCCAGCTCCGGGTGCCCACCCTGGCCCTGCACGGGACCAACGACAAGATCGTCCCCTACTCGCACGCCCAGAAGATGGTCGCGGCGATCCCCGGCGCCCGCCTGGTCACCTTCGCGCGCGGCGGCCACGGCCTGTTCGGCCGCGACGCGGTGAAGGTGAACCGTCTCATCCGCGACTTCGCGCTCGGGCAGGAGGTCGCGGAGGCCACGATCCCGCCCACCACCGAGCGGACGGTGCCCGCGGCCGACCCGCCCCCGGCGCCCCGCCGGGCCCCGCGGGACAGCCGGCGGCGCGTGCTCTGGCTCTCGAGCCCCATCGGGCTCGGGCACGTCCAGCGCGACCTCGCGATCGCCCGGCGGCTGCGCGCGCTCGATCCGGACGTCGTGGTCGACTTCCTCGCCGGCGACCCCGCGGATCGCGTCGTCCAGCACTGGGGCGAGCGCCTGCACCCGGCCACCCGCCTGCTCCAGAACGAGACCACGCACTTCGAGGGCTGGGCCGCCGATCACGAGCTGCACGCGTTCAACGCGCTGTGGGACATGGACGAGATCATGACCGCGAACTTCATGACCCTCGCCGACGTGGTGGAGCGCGAGCGGTACGACCTGTGGGTCGGCGACGAGGGGTGGGACCTCGACTACTTCCTCCACGAGAACCCCGACCTGAAGCGGGCCCCCTACGCCTTCCTCACCGACTTCATCGGCCTGCTCCCGATGCGGGAGGACCGGACCTCCACCGAGTTCATCCGCTGCTGGGAGAAGAACGCGGAGAACGTCGACCACCTGCGCCTGCATCCCGACGTGCGCGACCTGTCGATCCTGGTCGGCGACGAGGACGACGTGCTCGACCGCGAGTTCGGCCCCGATCTGCCGAACATGCGGCAGTGGGCGCGGGAGCACTTCCGGTTCTCCGGCTACACCTTCCACTTCGATCCCCGGGCCCTGCGCGATCGCGCGGCCCTGCGGGTGAAGCTCGGCTACCGGGCCGACGAGCGCGTGATCCTGGCCTCCGTCGGAGGAACGCGCGTCGGGCGGAGCCTGCTCCGCAAGTGCGCGGAGGCCTTCGCCATGATCTCGGCCCAGATCCCGGAGGCCCGCCTGATCCTGGTCGGGGGCCCGCGGCTCACCGAGCTGGAGACGAACCTGGGGCCGCGGGTCGAGGTGCGCGCCTTCGTCCCCGATCTCTTCGAGCACCACGCGGCGGCCGATCTCGCGATCGTCCAGGGCGGGCTCACCACCACCATGGAGCTGGCCGCTCTCCGTACCCCCTTCATCTACTTCCCGCTCCGCCATCACTTCGAGCAGCAGCTGCACGTGGCCCGGCGCCTCGATCGCCTCGGCGCGGGGGTGCGCCTCGACTACGATCACACCAGCCCCGAGGTCCTCGGCGCCGTGATGCTCGAGCACCTCGGCAAGCCGGTCCACTCCGCAGAGGTGCCGCTCGACGGCACCGATCGCGCCGCGCGGCTCATCGCCGGGCTGCTGTAGAGGACCCAATCCGTTGCGGCGCGCGCCGGACCGCGAAGGCCACGTGGAGTCGCACGGCGTCCGGATCTTCTGGAGAGCACGGCCGCGGCCCCCGCGCGGTCCTCTTCCTCCCGCCGTGGCAGATCGTCGACAGCCGGGTCTGGAAGCTGCAGGTGCCCTACTTCGCCCGCTACTTCCGGACGCTGACCTTCGACCCGCCGGGCAACGGGCGCTCGGACCGGCCGGCGACCGGGTACGACCACGACCGCATGGCCGATCACACCCGCGCGGTCCTGGACGCGGCCGGCGTCGAGCGGGCGTCGCTCGTGTGCCTCTCGCGCGGCACCTGGCCCGGCGCCATCCTGGCCGCGCAGCACCCCGCGCGCGTCGACCGGCTGGTCCTCACCGCCACCACCGTCGACGACGAGGTCCAGATCCCCCCGGGCTTCCTCGAGCCGCGCGACCACTACGAAGGGTGGAACAAGTACAACGCCCACTACTGGCGCGCGCACTACCGCGAGTTCCTCGAGTTCTTCATGGCCCAGACCTTCACGGAGCCGCACTCGTCGAAGGCCCGGGAGGACGGCCTCGCGTGGGCGCTCGGCACCACGCCCGAGGTCCTCATCGCGACTGCCCGCGAGTGGTCGTGCCGGTCCTCGGCCGCCGACCTGCTGGCCCGGATCCACGCGCCCACCCTCATCATCCACGGCACGAAGGACGCGGTGCGGCCGTTCCGGCTGGCCGAGCGCGCGCACGCCGCCATCGCGGGGTCGGTGCTCATGCCCTTCGAGGGGTCGGGGCACTGCCCGCAGGTCCGCGATCCGGTTCGCTACAACCTGGCCGTCCGCGATTTCCTGGATCCGCCGGCGCCCGCGCGACGGCCCTGGCGCCGGGCGATGACCCGGCCGCGGCGCGCGCTCATCGTCTCGAGCCCGATCGGCTCGGCCATTCGCTGCGCGACGTGGCGATCGCCCGCGAGCTGCGCCTGCTCCAGCCCGACCTCGAGATCCAGTGGCTCGCCCAGGACCCGGTCACGCGGGTCCTGGAGGCGCGAGCGAGACGGTCCATCCCGCGAGCCGGCTCCTGGCGGGGAGTCCGCCCACATCGAGTCGGAGGCGGGCGAGCACGACCTCCACGTGTTCCAGCCTGGCGGAACATGGACGAGATCCTGCTCGCCAACTTCATGGTGCTGCACGACGTGCTGGAGGCCGAGCCCCACGACCTCGTGATCGGCGACGAGGCCTGGGAGACCGACTACTACCTCCACGAGAACCCGGAGCTGAAGCGCACCGCGTTCGCCTGGCTCACCGACTTCGTGGGCTGGCTGCCGGTGGACGGCGATCCCGCCTCCTCCGAGGCGCGGCTCGCCGCCGACTACAACACCGAGATGATCGAGCAGGTCGCGCGCTTTCCCCGTGTCCGGGACCGGGCCCTCTTCGTGGATCTCGCGACGACGTGGTGGATCGCCCCTTCGGGCCGGGACTCCCCGGCATCCGGGAGTGGACCGGCGCGCACTACGACTTCCCGGGCTACGTCCTGCCCTTCGACCCCGCCGAGTTCGCGGACCGCGACGGCCTGCGGCGCGGCTCGGGTTCCGGGCCGACGAGCGGGTCGTCCTCGCGGCGGTGGGCGGGACCGCGGTCGGCCGGCACCTGCTGCGGAAGGTCGTGGCCGCATTCCCGCACATGAGGCAGCGCGTCCCCGATCTCCGGCTGATCGTGGTCACCGGGCCGCGGATCGACCCCGCCGCGCTCCCGCCGACGCCGGGCGTCGAGTACCGGAGCTTCGTGCCCGATCTGTACGGCCACCTGGCCGGGTGCGACCTCGCGATCGTGCAGGGCGGTCTCAGCACCTGCATGGAGCTGACCGCGACCCGGCGGCCATTCATCTACTTCCCGCTGCGGCGCCACTTCGAGCAGAGCGTCCACGTGCCGCATCGGCTCGCTCGCTACGGCGCGGGGGTGCGCATGGACTATGCGGAAGCCGATCCGGAGACGCTCGCGCACGCGGTGGCCGAAGGGCTCAAGCGCCCGGTGGCCTACCGGGACGTGGAGACCGACGGGGCCCGCCGGGCCGCCGCGCTGATCGCGCCGCTGCTGGACGGAGCAAGGCGTTGAGCGCCGTCGACACCCGGCGCCAACGCTCGACCTGGAACATTCGCAACCTCAGAGGAGGACACCAATGGCACTCGGACTGAACGACGTCGACCTCGACGGCATGAAGGAAATGGACCGCAAGGTCCGCGAGAATCCCGCGCTCGGGAAGCGCACCGTCAAGCTCCGCTCCACCTGGCAGCGCGGCGTCAAGGCCCTGGTCGAGATCGGAACCCAGGAGATCCTCGGCAAGGTGGCGACACCCCCGACGCGACGCTTCTTCGTCACGATGGACGCGCCGGCCGGGCTGGGCGGCGTGGACGCGGCGCCGACCGCCGCGGAGACGCTGCTGGCCGCCCTCGCGGGCTGCATCACCTCGGGGATCGCGGCCAACGCCGCCCTGTTCAACGTGCCCATCGACGCCCTGAGCGTGGACCTGGAGGCCGACATCGACTTCCGCGGCGTGCTCGGGCACGACAAGTCGGTGCGCAACGGCTTCACCGACATCCGCTACACGGTCACCATCCAGAGCCCGGCCTCCGAGGAGCAGGTGCGGCGATGCAAGGAGACGATCGACCGGAAGTCGCCGGTGGCCGATACCCTCGCGAACCCGTGAAGATCACGTCGACGTTCGTGCACAAGCGGAGCTGAGCGGCCGGAGATGCCGGGAGAGATCAACTGCATCTTCACGAAGGCGCTGATCCCCTTCGTGGAGAAGGAGGTCGGCCCCGAGGGGGTCGCGACGATCTGCCGCGTCGCGGGGCGGTCGCGCGACTACCTCATGGCCGACCACAACTGGATTCCCCTCGCGGTGGCCAGCGAGATGGTGGCGGTCTGCCAGGACCTGATGCACGAGCCCGACGAGGACCGCTGGGCGCGGCGCTACGGCGAGTCCTTCATGGACTGGAAGCCCCGCGAGGAGCGCTCCTATCTCGGCACCTACTCCATGGGCATCGGCAGCCCGCGCGCGGCCTACCAGCGGGTGGCCACCATCTACGAGCAGCAGAGCCGCGGCCTCTTCCGGCTCGACGTCCTCGAGGTCGGCCGCCGCCACGCCCGCTACCGCTGGACGCCGGTGCCCGGGCAGGCCATTCCGGTCTGGAGCTGCACGTGGCGCAAGGTCCAGTTCGAGCGCTTCCCGACCAACTGGGGACTGCCGCGCGCCCGCATCCTCGAGAGCACGTGCGCGGCCCGCGGTCGCCGACGCCTGCCGCTGGGACGTCCGCTGGAAGAACCCGTCGCGGGGGGTCCGCTTCTGGGCGCCGAGCCTGATCGGCGGCGGCGCCGCCGTCCTCCTCGGCCTGGTCGCCGCGACCCCCGGCGGGGGCTGGCCGCTCCTGGCCGCGGCGCCGCTGCCGCTCCTCGCCGGCGTCGCGCTCGGCTACGCCCTCCGCGAGGGCCAGCAGCGCCGCCACACCCAGCGCCTGCTCGATCTGCAGTCCGAGGAGATCATCTACTCGAACCGCGAGCTGGAGAAGAAGTTCGTCGAGCTCGAGACGCGGATCGAGCAGCTCTCGCTCCTCACCGACCTGAGCGCCGCGGTGAGCGGGACGCTCGACCCGGAGAAGATCTACGACCAGGCGCTGAGCCGGCTCGTCCACCGGATGCCGTACCAGCGGGCCTACCTGCTCCTGGTGGACCGCGAGCGCCGCGTGCTCCGCGGGCACCGAGCCGCGGGCGCCGACGCCGACGCCGCCTCCGTTCGAGGGCGTCGAGCTGCCGCTCGAGGCGGCGACCAGCGCGAGCGCGCGGGCCGCGATCACCGGGCAGCCGGTGCTCGTCAACGACGTGGAGACGGCGACCGAGCCGGTGCACCGGGCGCTGAGCCGCGCGCATCGGGTGCGGAGCCTCGTGGCGGCGCCGCTCCGCGTGCGCGAGCAGGTGCTCGGAGTGCTCGCGGTGACCGCGACGGAGGCGGGACGCTTCGATCAGGGCGACGTGGACCTGCTCACCGCGGTGGCCAGCCACGTGGCCCTCGCCATCGACCGGGCCGCAGAGCTTCCAGACCATCGAGGACCTCTCCCGGAGCCTCGAGGACAAGGTGCGGGTCCGCACCGAGCAGCTCCGGGCCGCCAACGAGGAGCTGCGGACCGCCTACCGCGACCTCCAGGCCACGCAGCTGCAGCTCATCCAGCGCGAGAAGATGGCCTCGGTCGGCCAGCTCGTGGCCGGCGTGGCCCACGAGCTCAACAATCCCATCGGGTTCATCTCCTCCAACGTGGCCACGCTCGCCGACTTCGTCCAGCGCCTGCGGGCCATGCTCGAGACCTACCAGGAGGCCGCGCTGCCCGAGGCGGACCGGGCCCGGATCGACGCGCGCCGGCGGGAGCTCCAGGTCGACTACGCGCTCCGGTACCTCGACTCGATGATCTCCGGCATCCGCGAGGGCGCCGACCGGACCCGCAAGATCGTCGGCGACCTGCGGGTCTTCACCCGCACCCCGGACGACGTGTGGCAGGCGGTCGACCTGCACGAGGAGCTCGAGTCGAGCCTGACCCTCCTGAACCACCTGCTGAAGGATCGGGTCACGGTGATCCGCAAGTACGGCGCGCTCGGCCCGGTCGAGTGCGTCCGGTCGCAGATCGACCAGGTCTTCCTGAACGTGCTCGCCAACGCGGCCCAGGCGATCCCGGGGCCCGGCACGATCACGATCGAGACGCCGCCGGGAGGGCCCGATGGCGGTGATCGCCATCGCCGACACCGGCCCCGGCATCCCGCCCGACGTGCTCCGCCGCGTCTTCGATCCGTTCTTCACCACCAAGCCGGTCGGCGAGGGCACCGGGCTCGGCCTCTCGATCAGCTACGAGATCGTCACCAAGCACGGCGGCGAGATCCGGGCCGAGAGCCCGCCCGAGCGGCGGCGCGGTGTTCACCCTGCGGCTGCCGGTCGCCCGGGCCGGCAAGCCCACCGAGGCGACGCCCGCCGCCGCCCCGCGAGTCCCTGATGCCCGCCACCGTCCTCCTGGTCGACGACGAGCCGCGCGTCCTCGACGCGCTCGAGGCGCTCCTCGCGATGGAGCACCGCATCCTGCGCGCGGAGCGCCCGGAGATCGCCCTCCGCCACCTCCGCGAGGAGGACGTGGCGGTCGTGGTGAGCGACCAGCGGATGGCCGGGCTGACCGGCACCGAGCTCCTGACCCGGAGCCGCGACGTGGCGCCCGACACGGTCCGCATCCTCCTCACCGCCTTCACCGACACCGACGCCCTGATGGACTCCATCAACGCGGCCGGGGTCTACCACTTCCTGCTGAAGCCGTGGGATCCGAACGAGCTCCGTCACGTGGTGGGCCGGGCGGTCGAGCACCACCGGCTGTGCCGGGAGCGCGAGACGCTCCTGGGGAACCTCGCGGCCAAGAACGTCGAGCTGGAGCAGGCGCTGACCCACCTGCGCGGACGCCCAGGACGATCTGATCCGCGAGGCGTCGGTGCGCTCGCAGCTCCAGCGCTACGTGTCGCCCCGGCTGGTCGACCTCGCGGTGGCCAATCCCGGCATCCTGGAGCTGCCGGGCGACTGGCGCGAGGCCACCGTGCTCTTCGCGGACATCCGCGGCTTCACCCGCCTCATCGAGTCGACGACCGCCCCGGTGGTGATCCAGCTCCTCAACGAGTACTTCGCGGAGATGATCGACGTGATCTTCCGCCACCAGGGCACGGTGGAGCAGCTGGTCGGCGACGAGATCGTCGCCCTCTTCGGCGTCCCGGAGCCGGGGGCCGACGTCGCGCTGCGGGCGGTCCGGGCCGCCGCCGACATGGTGGAGGCGGTGCGGCGGCTGGCCGCGCGCTGGACCGCCGACGGGCGGCCCACCTTCGACATCGGGATCGGCATCAGCTCCGGCCGGGTGCTGGCGGGGACGATCGGCTCGGACCGCCGGCGCGAGCTCATCGTGGTGGGCCGCGCGATGATCGCGGCGTCGCGAATGCAGCGGATGACACGCCTCTTCGACGCGCATATCATCGTGGGCGAGGAGACCTTCAACCAGGTGAATCATCTCGTCGACGCCCGCGAGCTCGGCCGGCCGCACCTCAAGGGCATCCGCCAGCGCCAGACGCTCTACGAGATCTGCGGCCTCCGGGAGCCGGCGGTCGCGGTCCCCGCCTCGACGTGACCGCCCCTTCGCCCGGAGGCCCGGCGGACGAGACCACGATCCTGATCGTGGACGACGAGCCGCGGGTGCTCGACGCGCTCGAGGCGATCCT
Organism: uncultured Candidatus Rokubacteria bacterium; assembly: GCA_963841755.1. Lineage (GTDB taxonomy): Bacteria > Methylomirabilota > Methylomirabilia > Rokubacteriales > CSP1-6 > CAMLFJ01. Next base: position 82,925 of record CAWJDX010000010.1, on the reverse strand, counting down.
CGCCGCCGAGTTCCGCGTGCTCCGCGCCGGCCACGGCGAGGAGGCCCTCGCGTGCCTCGCGGCCGAGCCGGACGTGGCGGTGATCGTGACCGACCACCGGATGCCCGGCATGACCGGGGTCGAGCTGCTGCGACGCAGCCAGGAGCGGACGCCGGACGCGGTCCGGATCGTGCTGACCGCGTACACCGACGTCGACAGCCTGATGGAGGCGATCAACACCGGCCGGATCTACCACTTCGTCCCCAAGCCCTGGGACCCGAACGAGCTGCTGGTGGTGGTGCGCCGGGCCGCCGAGCGGTGGCGGCTGGCCCGGGAGAACGCCCGGCTCCGCGACGAGCTCGAGCTGGCCTACAACGCGCTCCGGCGCGAGGCCGCCGCCGGTCGCGAGAAGCCGGCCTCGTTCGACAAGCTGGTCGGCGCGGAGACCGGGCTGCGCGGCGCGGTCGAGCTGGCCCGCAAGGTCCTCGACGGCGACACCAGCGTGCTGCTCCTCGGCGAGACCGGCACCGGCAAGGAGCTCTTCGCCCACCTCATCCACGCCAACGGATCCCGCCGCACCCGCCCGTTCGTGGCCCAGAGCTGCGGGGCGCTGCCCGACACGCTGCTCGAGTCCGAGCTGTTCGGCCACGCCCGCGGCGCCTTCACCGGGGCGGTGGGCGAGCGCAAGGGCCTCTTCGAGGAGGCCGACGGCGGCACGATCTTCCTCGACGAGGTCGGCGAGACCTCGCCCGCGATGCAGCTGCGCCTGCTGCGCGTGCTGCAGGAAGGGCGAGGTGCGGCGGGTCGGCGGCACGGGGACGCGCCGGGTGGACGTGCGGCTGATCGCGGCCACCAACGCCGATCTCGAGGCCGACGTGGCCGCCGGCCGGTTCCGCCGCGACCTCTACTATCGCCTGAGCGTCTTCCCGGTCCGCCTCCCGCCGCTGCGCGAGCGGGCCGAGGACATCCCGACCCTCGCCGAGCACTTCCTGCGCCAGGCCTGCCGGCGGGGGCGGCGCGCGGTGCCCGCGGTGGGGCCGGAGGCGCTCGAGCCTGCTGCGCGGCTACCCCTGGCCGGGCAACGTGCGCGAGCTGGAGAACGAGATCGAGCGCGCGGTGGCCCTGGCCGACGACGGCCGGCCGCTCGGCCCCGCGCACCTCTCGGAGCGCATCGCGGCCGGCGCGGGCGCCGCCCCGTCGGTGCGGACGCTCAACGAGGCGGTGGAAGCCCTCAAGCGCCGGATGATCGAGGACGCCCTGCGCGAGTGCGGCTCGAAGACCCGCGCCGCCGAGCAGCTCGGCCTCACCCGCCAGAGCCTCCAGCAGATGCTCCGCCGCCGGCAGTAGGGGTCAGGTCTTACATTCCGACATTTCTGCCACGCGAGCGTCTCGGCTACCGCCGGAAAAATGTCGGAATGTAAGACCTGACCCCGAGCATCTACGCCACCGCGGGGCGGATGGTGGTGGTGACCAGGTCGAGCAGCTCGAGCATCTTCGCGAGGTCGTCGCGGCGGAAGTCGATCAGGACGTGGCTCAGGCCGATGCGCTTGTACTCCCCGAGCTGGTCGATCACCATCTGGGCGCCCTTGCCCAGCATCCCGTCGCTCAGGCTGTAGCGCACCGAGATGTCGATCGTCTTCATGTCGCGCCGGTGCTGGTCCGCGACCGCGCGCAGGCGGCCGAGCCCCTCGCGGAGCTGATCGGGGTCCTTCGAGGTCGCGTGCCAGCCGTCGCCGAGCGTCACCACCCGCCGGAACGCGCCGGGGCTGTCGCCGCCCACCCAGATCGGCGGGTGCGGCTTCTGCACCGGCTTGGGCGCGAAGCCGAGCTCGCGGAAGCGGAAGAACTCGCCGTCGAGGCGCGGGTTCTCCTCGGTCCACAGGGCCTTGAAGGCGCGCAGGATCTCGTCGCCGTGGCGGCCGCGGGCGTGGAAGGGCACGCCCAGGATCTCGAGCTCCTCCTTCCACCAGCCGACCCCGACGCCGCAGATGAGCCGGCCGTTGGAGAGCGCGTCGATGCTGGTGAGCATCTTGGCCATGACCACCGGATGCCGGTGGCCCAGGATGAACACGGAGGCGCCGAGCCGGGCCCGGGTCGTGCACACCGCGGCGGCGGCCAGCACCGTCACCGGCTCGAGGTACGGCTTGTCGGGCGGATGCGGGAAGCGCCCGCCCGGGTAGCTCCCGGTCGCGGAGCGCGGGAAGATCACGTGATCGCTCACCCAGAGCGAGGCGACCGCGCGCTCCTCGGCCGCGCGCGCGAAGCGCACGAGCGACTCGCCGTTGGCGAGGGGGCCCTGGTTGGGAAGGTGGCAGCCGATGTCCATGCGTGATGGCCTCCGGGATGCGCCGGTCCTTGAACCGGCGGTCGGGTCCTACTATTCTCTAGCCGCGCCGCGGGCGCGGCCCCGACGATACCTCAGCCGAAAGGACACCGCCATGCCTTACCGGATCAACCACATCCACCTGAAGGCCTCCGACCCCCGCAAGACCGCCGACTGGTACGTGAAGGCCTTCGCGTTCAAGATCGTCTCGGACGAGACGCGCGTGTTCGGGGACCGCTTCGTGCGCTGCCAGAGCGAGGACGGCACCCCGGTGAACATCTCGGGCGCGCGCACCAACGAGAAGCTCGGCGCGGGCGACGCCCGGGCCCATCACGGCCTCGAGCACTTCGGCTTCGACTCCGAGAACCTCGAGGCCGACATCAAGCGGCTCGAGGGGCTGGGCGCGAAGCTGCTGGAAGGACCGATCGAGATCCCGGGCGGCCCGCGCATCTGCTTCGTCCAGGCCCCGGACGACGTCCGTCTCGAGCTGATCCAGCGGAGCAAGGCGTCCATCGCGGGCGGCTGCTGCTGAGATGGAGGCGATCTAGATGGAGCTGCAAGGGCAGACCGCGATCGTCACCGGCGCCGGGCGCAACATCGGCCGCGCCATCGCGCTGGAGCTGGCCGGCATGGGCGCCGACGTGGTGGTGGCGGAGGTGGACCGGGCCACCGGCGAGCGCACCGCCGAGGAGGTGCGCAAGCGCGGGCGCCGGGCGATGGCGCTCCAGACCGACGTCACCCGCCTGGCCGACCTGCAGGCGATGGCCGACCGCGCGGTGGCCGAGTGGGGGCGCATCGACATCCTCGTGAACAACGCGGGCATCCACAAGTCCGCGCACACCGCGGACGTGACCGAGGCGGACTGGGACCGGCTGCTCGCGGTCAACGCCAAGGGCGTGTTCTTCGCGAGCCAGGCGGTGCTGCGCCACATGGTGAAGGCCAAGCGCGGCAACATCATCAGCCTGGCCTCGATGGCGGGGAAGATGGGGCTCAAGACCTCGCTGGTCTACGGCATCACCAAGGCCGCGGTGATCAGCATGACCCGGAGCCTGGCCCTGGCCCACGCCGCCGACGGCATCCGCGCCAACTGCGTCTGCCCCGGCATCGTGGAGACCGACATGATCTTCCAGGTGGACCGCGAGGCGGGCGAGGGGCTCATGGGCCTCAAGCCCGGCGAGTACCTCAAGCAGCGCGTCGAGCAGATCCCGCTCGGGCGCATCGAGAAGGCGGAGGACGTGGCCAACGTGGTGGGCTTCCTCGCCTCGAGCAAGTCGTCCTACATGACCGGCCAGGCCATCAACGTCACCGGTGGCCTCGTGATGTACTGAGCCCACCCGTCCCATGGAGACCTTCATGCCGAGACGTCCGCTCCGCTCCGTCGCCCTCGGGCTCGCCATTGCTCGTGGCCACGGTGGCCTGCGTCTGGGCGCCGGCCGAGGCGCAGGGCGCCAAGCCCAAGCGCGGCGGCGTCCTCAACACCGTGCTGATCGAGGATCCGCCGGGCCTCATCATCCACGAGTCGGCCACCGTCTCGAACACGTGGCCGATGTCGCCGTGCTACTCGAACCTGGTCTTCTTCGACCCGCTCAAGGGCCAGGAGAGCGTGGACACCGTGATCCCGGAGCTGGCCGAGCGCTGGTCGTGGCAGGACAACTACCGGAACCTGGTGTTCTTCCTCCGCAAGAACGTGAAGTGGCACGACGGCAAGCCGTTCACCTCCGCCGACGTGAAGTACACCTTCGACGTGGCCCGCGAGGCGCCCGAGACGACCGCGCGCTTCCGGCTCAGCGCGCGAAAGGAGTGGTGGACCAACATCGCCTCGATCGAGGCGCCCGAGCCCTACACGGTGGTGTTCCACCTCAAGCGCCCCCAGCCCTCGCTGCTGCTCATGCTGGCCTCCGGCTACTCGCCGGTCCTGCCCGCCCACGTGCCGCTCAACGAGCTGCGCCAGAAGTGCGTCGGCACCGGGCCGTTTCGCCAGAAGGAGTGGCTGCGGGGTCAGCTGGTGGAGCTGGAGCGCAACCCCGACTACTTCGTGCCCGACCGGCCCTACCTCGACGGCATCCGCTACACCATCATCCGCGAGCGGGGCACCCGCCTCGCCGCGCTCCAGGCCGGGCGGCTCGACGCCTTCGTGCCGCTCGAGATGACGAAGGCGATGGCCGACACCGCCAAGAGCGTCACCCCGGCGCTCGTCATCACCGAGATCGGGCAGAACGGCAGCGACAACGTGCTGATCAACCACAAGCGCGCGCCGTTCGACAACCCGCTCGTGCGCAAGGCGGTCAACCTCGCGCTGGACCGGCGCTCGTACGTCAAGAGCGTGCGGCAGGACGGGGCGGTCGTCGGCGCCGCGCTCATGCCCCGGCCGATGGGCTTCTGGGGCCTGGGCGAGCCGGATCTCCGGACCCTGGCCGGCTATCGCGACCCGGCGCGCGACAAGGCGGAGGCCAAGAAGCTCCTCGCGGAGGCGGGCTACGGGCCGGGCAAGCCGCTGCGGCTCGAGATGGTCACCCGCACCTCGCCGATCTACGTGGACCTGGCCTCCTACGCGGTGGACCAGCTCCGGCTGGTGGGCGTCGAGGCCACCGTCAAGCAGCTCGATACCTCGGCGTGGTTTCCCGCCCTGGCCCGGCGCGAGTTCCAGATCGCGGCCAACCTCACCGCGGGCGGCTTCGACGATCCGGACGCGTACCTGGTCGAGAACTACAAGTGCGGGTCTTCCCGGAACTACACTGACTATTGCAACGAGGCGATGGACCGGCAGATCGAGGCGCAGTCGCAGGAGCTGGACCGGGCCAAGCGTCTCAAGATGGTGGCCGACATCCAGCGCACCCTCGAGGCCGAGGTCGCCCGGCCCATGCTCGGGCTGGCGCAAGGAGTACTTCGCGCAGTACCCGTACGTGAAGAACCTGGTGCCCCACAACGCCCTCTACAACTACGGGCGCATGCAGGAGGTCTGGCTCGACAAGTAGCGGAGTCGACGCCATCCCGGGCCCATGGACTTCGGCATCGTTCACGCCAAGATCGACGAGATCGGCTACATCACCCACGCCGAGAACCTCGGCTACTCGCACTGCTGGGTCACCGACAGCCAGATGATCCGGTCGAACTGCTGGGCGGTGCTGGCCCTGGCCGCCCAGCAGACGCGCCGCATGCGCCTCGGCACCGGGGTGAACGTGCCCGGCCTGCGGCTCGCCCCGGTGGTGGCCAACGGCATCGCCACCATCAACCGGCTCGCCCCCGGCCGCTGCTTCATCGGCCTCGGCACCGGCCACACCGCGATGCGCACGCTCGGCCAGAAGCCGATGCGCCTCGCCCCGTTCAAGGAGTACGTGCAGACGGTGCGGGCGCTGCTCCGCGGCGAGGAGGTCGACTACACGCTGAACGGCGAGACGCATCCGATCCGCTTCCAGATGCGCGAGCACCGCTTCATCGACCTCGACCACCCGATCCCGGTCTACATCGCGGGCTTCGGCCCGAAGGCGCAGGCCCTGGCCGGCGAGCTGGGCGACGGGCTCATCTCCGGGCTGCCGCGCGGGGGCACCGTGCCCGAGATGCTCGCCAACGTGCGCCGCGGCGCCGAGAAGGCCGGCCGCGTGGTGCCCGCGGATTTCCATACCTCGGCGATGGTCAACGTGGCGCTGCTCCAGCCGGGCGAGGCCGCCAACTCCGAGCGCATCATCGCGGAGTGCGGCGCGGCGGTGATCACGGGCCTCCACTATCTGGTCGCGCAGCACCTGGAGACCGGCGCGGAGCCGCCGGCCTATGCGCGGCCGGTGTGGAAGAGCGTATCTCGACTGGCTCAACGAGGGGCCGCCCGAGGTGCGGCACCAGCGCCTGCACGGCAGCCACTACAGCTTCGTGAACCCGGAGGAGGCGCGCTTCCTGACGCCCGCGCTGATCGAGGCCACCTGCCTCACCGGCGTGCCCGAGCGCATCGTGGAGCAGCTGAAGGAGCTGGAGAGCCAGGGGCTGAGCCAGATCATGCTCTACCCGCCGCTCAACCGGCAGTATCGCGTGATCGAGGACTTCGCGGATCGGGTGATGGCGCGCCTCTGATGGAGCGTCGCGCCTTCATCTCCGGCATCACCCTCGGCCTGCTCTCCCGGTCCCTTGCTCTCCAGGCCCAGCCGGCGGGAAAGCTCTACCGGATCGGCATGCTCGAGAGAACGTCGCCTGCGATCAATGCGGCCAACCTCGACGCCTTCCGGCAAGGGCTGCGAGATCTCGGGTACGTCGAGGGGAAGGACTTCGTGATCGAGTACCGCTCGGCCGACGGCCGCGACGAGCGATTCCCGGGCCTGGCCGCGGAGCTCGTTCGACTGAAGGTCGACCTGATCGTGACGAGAGGGACGCAAGCGGCCCTGGCGGCCAAGCACGCGACCGGGACCATTCCGGTGGTCATAACCGGGCTTGCCGATCCGGTGGGTCAGGGCGTCGTCGCGAGCCTCGCCCGCCCCGGCGGGAACATCACCGGGGTGAGCGCCATCGTCACCGAGATCTACGCGAAACGGATCGAGCTGCTCCGGGAGGTGGTTCCGAAAGCCACCCGGATCGCGGCCCTCCTGAACATGAGCAGCCCGGCTCTCCCGCCGGCCTGGAAAGAGATCGAGACGGCGGCCCGATCCCTCGGCATCCAGCCGCAGCTACTCGACGTGCGAAAGGCCGAGGACCTGGGGGCCGCCTTCGCGAGCGCGGTCAGGCAGCGGGCGGACGCGCTCGTCGTGGGGCAGGACACCCTCACGCAGGCGAACCAGCGGATCATCGTCGACCTCGCGGCGAAGCATCGCCTACCGGCGGTATACGCCTCCGGGGAGTTCATCCGGGGGCTGATGATCTACGGAGTGAACTACCCCGACCACTATCGCCGCGCCGCGAGCTTCGCGGAGAAGATCTTCAAGGGCGCTCGGCCGGGGGACCTCCCGGTCGAGCGACCGACGAAGCTCGAGCTCGTCATCAACCTGAAGACCGCCCAGGCCCTTGGCCTGACGATCCCTCCCTCGCTCCTGCAGCGGGCAGACCAGGTGATCGAGTGAGCTAGGGAGTAGCGCGGGGTGAACATCGGCACGGGCGGGCCGCCGTCGGTGGGCGTCCACACCACCCGCACCGGCTGGCCGATGCGGAGCGCGTCGAAGTCGCAGTCCACCAGGCCGGTCATCATGGTGACGCCCTCGTCCAGCGTCACGTAGGCGATGACGTAGGGCGGCGTCGCCCGGCGCATCACGCTGAAGGAGTAGATGACGCCGCGCCCCGGAGACTCCGTCCACTCGGTGCGATCGCTCCCGCAGAACGGGCAGATGGGCCGCGGGTAGTGATGCGGCGCGGCCGCAGGCGGTGCAGCGCTTCAGCAGCAGCCGGCCCTTCCCCGCCGCCTCCCAGAACGCTTCCGTCTCGGGGCTCGGCGTGGGAGCGAAGATCTTCCGGGTCGCGTCCGCCATGATCAGGCCCTCTCCATGATCAGGGTCGCGCTCGCGTGGCGCGTGCCGAGCGAGCCGCCGGTGCCGTGGGCGAGCGCGAGATCGCAGCCCTTCACCTGCACCGCCGGGTGCGCCTCGCCGCGGAGCTGGCGCACCGCCTCGATCACCTTGGTCATGCCGCCGCGGTTGGCGGGGTGGTTGTTGCAGAGGCCGCCGCCGTCGGTGTTGAAGGGCAGCCGGCCGGTGCCCGCGATCAGGTTGCCGTCGGAGACGAAGCGGCCGCCCTGGCCCTTGGGGCAGAAGCCCAGGTCCTCGAGGGTGATCAGCACCGTGATCGTGAAGCTGTCGTAGATCGAGGCGTACTTGATGTCGGCCGGGGTCACGCCCGCCATCTCGAAGGCGGCCGGGCCCGACCAGCGCGCGCCGGTGTAGGTGAGATCCACCTGCCCGCCCATCTGGTGCTTCACCGCCTCGCCCGCCCCGCGCACCGTGACCAGCGGCCGCTTGAGCCGCTTCGCCACCTCGGGGCGCGCCACGATCACCGCGCCGCCGCCGTCGCTGATCACGCAGCAGTCGAGGCGGTGGAGCGGGTCCGAGATCATCGGCGAGCCGACCACGTCGGCCACCGTCACCACCTCGCGCAGCATCGCGTGCGGGTTGTGCTGGGCGTGGTGCGAGGCGGCGACCTTGATCCACGCGAGCTGCTCGCTGGTGGTGCCGAACTCGTGCATGTGGCGCATCGCGGCCATCGCGTACTGGTTCACCACCGTGGGCGAGAACGGGGCCTCGAACGCCACGTCGGGCGCGGTCGCGCCGTAGTTGCGGGGCGCGGTGCCGGTGGCCATGCCCTCCGCGCGCGGGCGGCCGGCCAGGGTGATCAGGGCCACGTCGCAGCGGCCCGCCGCGATGGCCTCGGCGGCGTGGGCCACGTGCACCACGTACGACGAGCCGCCGGTCTCGGTGGTGTCGATGTGCCGCAGGCGCAGGCCCATGTAGTCGGCCATGGAGAGCCCGCCCAGGCCGGGGGCGTCGCCCGCGCAGAAGTAGCCGTCGACGTCGTCCTTGGTGAGGCCGGCGTCGGCGAGGGCGCCGCGCGCCACCTCCGCGTGCAGCTGGGCCAGCGAGATCCCGTCCGCCTTGCGGGTGGGATGCTCGAAGACGCCGACGACGTAGGCTCGGTCGCGGAGGCTCATGACTTGGCCGCGGCCAGCGCCTCGGGGTTCAGCACGTTGATCGGCTTGCCCGCGCCGTAGGCCAGGATCTGATCGAAGATGGTGTCGAACATGTGCTCGAGGCCGTCGCGCTCCACGTAGCCCAGATGCGGCACGCAGATCGCGTTGTCCATCTTGAGCAGCGGATGCGTGGCCCCCAGCACCGGCTCGTCCTCGTAGACGTCCACCGCGGCCATGCCGGGCCGGCCCTTGGCCAGCGCGGCCTCGAGCGCGCCGGGGACGACGAGCCCGGCGCGGCTCGTGTTCACGAAGACCGCGGAGGGCTTCATGCGCGCGAAGTCCTCCGCGGTCACCATCCCGCGGGTCGCGTCGATCAGCCGCACGTGGATCGAGACCACGTCGGACTCGGCGAAGAAGGCCTCGCGGCTCGCGGCGGGGGTGTAGCCGTCGGCCTTCGCCTTCTCGAGCGTGGACGGACGCCCCCACGCGATCACGTTCATCCCGAACGCGCGCCCGTAGCCGGCCACCACCGCGCCGATCTTGCCGTAGCCGAGGATGCCGAGGGTCTTGCCCCGCAGCCCGGTGCCGATCGGGTAGGCCTGCCACTTCCCGCGCGCATCGCGATCATCTCCTGCGGGACGCGCCGCACCGCCGCGATCACCAGGCCCCACGTCAGCTCCGCGGTCGCGTACGACGGCCGGCCCGGCATCTGGCTCGACGAGACGATCACGCCGCGCCGCGTGCACGCGGGGACGTCGATGTTGGGAACCACGCCGACCTGGGTGACCATCTTCAGCCGATCGAGGCGGTCGAGCAGCGGCCCGCGGATCGGGGTGCGCTCGCGGATGCACACCAGCACCTCGGTGTCCTTCAACCGGCCCGCGAGGGTGTCGACGTCCTTGGTGTGGTCCTTCCAGATCGTGACGTCCTGGCCGGCCATCTTCTTGAAGCAGTCGAGCGTGCGGATGGTGTCCTGGTAGTCGTCGAGGATCGCGATCTTCATGTGCCGCCCCCCCTCGGGCGCCCCGTAGCCTACCATGCTAGACTTCCGCCGTCGTCCATCATCTAAGGAGGCACTCATGGCCGAGACGGCGAGGATGGCGGTGTTCCACGGCGCGGGCAAGCCGTTCGAGATCCGCGAGTACCCGGTGCCGGATCCCGAGCCGGGCGCGGTGCTGGTCAAGGTCGCGATGGCCAACGTGTGCGGCTCCGACCTGCACTACTGGCGCGGCGAGCTCGACTACGTGAAGATGGGCCGCCCGCTGCCGCTCAACACCGGCCACGAGCACGTGGGCCGCGTGGCCAAGCTCGGGGCCGGCGTCACCACCGACTCGGCGGGCCGGCCGCTCGCGGTGGGCGACCGCGTGGCCTACCGCTTCTTCTTCCCGTGCGGGCGCTGCCGCATGTGTCTCAAGGGCAAGACCAAGTCCTGCCCGGTGCGTCAGGCCAACTTCCTCGTCTCCTGCGAGGTGTGGCCGCACTTCCAGGGCGGCTTCGGCCAGTACTTCTACCTGCGCCCGAACCACGCGGTGTTCAAGCTGTCGGACGACATCACCGACGAGATGGCGGCCGGCGTCAACTGCGCCTTCTCCCAGGTCTTCGCGGGCCTCGACATCGCGGCGGTGCGGGCGGGCCAGACCGTGGTGATCCAGGGCGCGGGCGGCCTCGGGGTCTACGCGTGCGCGGTGGCGAAGGAGATGGGGGCGGCGCGCGTCGTCGTCATCGACGGGGTGGAGGAGCGGCTGAACCTGGCCCGCTCCTTCGGGGCCACCGACGTGGTCGACATGCGCGAGCACAAGACGCCCGAGGATCGCATCAAGGCGGTGAAGAAGCTCACCGACGACTGGGGCGGCGACGTGGTGATGGAGCTGGTGGGCAACCCCAAGGTGGTCGACGAGGGGCTGCGCATGACCGCGCCGGAGGGCACCTACCTCGAGATCGGCAACATCAACGTGGGCTGGAAGGCGGAGTTCGATCCGGCGTGGATCATCTTCGGCAACCGCCGCATCATCGGCCTCTCCCACTACGAGGCCGAGCACCTGCGCGGCGCGCTCGACATGATGGCGCGCACCCGCGGGCGCTACCCGTGGGACAAGATCATCTCGCACAAGTTCCCCCTGGAGGCGATCGAGGAGGCCTTCGTCCAGCAGGACAAGGGCCACGTCACCCGCGCCGCGATCATCCCCAACTGAGCCCGGGGTCAGGTCTTACATTCCGACATTTTCCCGGTGAGCGGCGAGTCGTCGCGCGCCACGAAAATGTCGGAATGTAAGACCTGACCCCATCGCATGCGCATCCACTCCGTCGAGGCGACCGCGATCGACATTCCGCTGCGGCGGAACTTCGGGGGCAGCACCTACGCGGTGCTCAAGCGCTCCACCGTCGTCACCCGGCTCCGCACGGACGACGGTCTCGTCGGCCTGGTCTACAACGGCGACAACCGCGAGCACGGGCCCGAGATCGTCCGGCTGATCCGGGACGAGCTGGCGCCGATCCTGCGGGGCCAGGACCCCGGCGAGGTCGAGCGGATCTGGAGCCGCCTCTTCGCCCTTTCCCACGCGAGCCGCGACCGGAAGCTCCTGATGGAAGCGATCGCCTGCGTGGACTGCGCGATCTGGGATCTGCTCGGCCGGGCCCGGGGCCAGAGCGTGTGCGCGATGCTCGGCGGCCGGCCGGGCCGGCGGCTGCCCATCATCTCGATCGGCGGCTACTACCGCGAGGGCAAGACGCTGGCCGACATCGGCCGCGAGATGGAGCTCTACCGCGAGGCCGGCATGGCCGGCTGCAAGTTCAAGGTCGGCGGCCTCACCCCGGAGGCCGACGCGGAGCGCGTCCAGGCCGCGCGCGCCGCCGCCGGGCCCGACTTCGTCCTCGCGGTGGACGCCAACCGCGGCTTCACGGTGGAGGACGCGGTCGCCTTCGCGCGTCGGGTGGAGCCGCTCGGGATCGCCTGGTTCGAGGAGCCGTGCCACTGGCACGACGACGCCCGCATGATGGCGGAGGTGCGGCGCGCCACGCGTATCCCGGTCACCGCCGGCCAGTCCGAGATCACGAGCCACGCGGTGCGCCGGCTCCTCGACGCGGGCGCGGTGGACCTGGTGAACTTCGACGCCTCCGAGGGCGGCGGCGTGACCGAATGGCGGCGCGCCGCGGCCCTGTGCGAGGCCGCGGGCGTGAAGATGGCGCACCACGAGGAGCCGCAGATCGCGGGCCAGCTCCTGGCCGCGGTGCCGCACGGCACCTACGTCGAGTGCTTCGCCGATCCGGAGCGCGACCCCGCCTGGCAGGCCCTCTGGGCCAACCGCCCCGCGGTCAAGGACGGCCTCTTCCCGATTCCCGACGGCCCCGGCTTCGACCTCGTCCTCGACGAGGCCCTGATCCAGCGCTACCGCGTCTAGTTGGGGTCAGGTCTTACATTCCGACATTTTCGTGGCGCGCGGCGACGTGGCGCTGACCAAAAAAATGTCGGAATGTAAGACCTGACCCCGAGCTACATCGAGATGGCGGCGCGGGAGACGCCGGCGGGGTCGCCGCCGCGCTGGGCCCAGTCGGCCTGCGCGAAGGCCTCCGAGATGCGCTCGAGCGGGAACACGTGGGAGATCACCCGGTCGAACGGGAAGCGCTTCACGTTGCGCTTCATGAACGAGAGCGACTGCTCGAGCGCCCACGGCGAGTAGTTGGACGTGGCCACGAGCCGCGTGTTGCCCCGCACCAGCGCGGTGGCGTCGAACGAGAAGATGTTCCCCGGCGAGATGCTCCCCACCTCCAGATAGCAGCCGCCGCCCCGCAGCATGCGCAGGCCCTCCGGGATCACGTCGGCGTAGCCCACGAAGTCGGCGACCACGTCGGCCCCGAAGCCGTCGGTGAGCGCCTTCACCGCCTCCACCCGCTTGTCGGCGGAGGTGATCTCGGAGGCGTTGATGGTGTGGTCGGCCCCGAAGGCCTTCGCCAGCGCGAGCCGCGGCGCGAGGCGGTCGACCACGATGACGGTCTCGGCCCCCATGTCGCGCGCCACCGCGACCGCGTTGATCCCGAGGCCGCCCGCCCCCTGCACCACCAGGGAGTGGCCGGCCCGGAAGCCGGCCTTGCGCAGGCCGTAGAGCACCTGGGACAGCGCGCAGTTGACCGGCGTGGCCATGTCCTCCGGGATCTCGTCCGGCACCTTGAACACGAAGTGGTTCGGCCGCAGGTAGTAGTAGTCGCCGTAGGCGTTGTTGAAGTAGGGCGCGCTCCCCGCGACCCGGTTCGGCCGCACCTTCTGCGGGCAGCTCCCCATCTCGTCGTTCAGGCACACCGGACAGCGCCCGCACGGGAAGAAGTAGCAGAAGGTCACCCGGTCGCCCTCCCGCAGCGGCCGGCCCATCGAGTCGGTGGTGACGCCCGCGCCCAGCCGCTCCACGCGCCCGGCCATCTCGTGGCCGAAGGTGAGGTCCTTCGGCAGCGCGCCGTAGACCTCCTTCATCTCGCCGCGCCAGATGTGCAGGTCCGAGCCGCACACCCCGGCCCGCGTCAGCTTGATCAGGATCGCGCCGGGCTCCGGGTCCGGCACCGGATACTCGCGCAGCTCGAACTCGCCGCCGTACGCCTTCAGCACCGCCACCCGTCCCTTCATGGGGCTCCTCCCTGGAATGGATTCAGCGAGAGGGTCGCCGCCGCCGAGGCCGTTGTCAACCTCGCGGGACGCGGCACCACGCGGTGGCCGGGACGGCGCGAGGTGGGGTACCATGGGCCCGCCTTTCGCACCGCCCGGTCACCGACGGAGGGGTCCATGCATCGCTTGCTACCCGCGCTGATCGTCACGCTGCTCTGGCTCCCATCCGTCGCCGCCGCGGAGGTCGCGGTACAGGCCTATGCGCTCCCCGCGGGCGGCGGCCCGCACGACGTCGCGGTGGGCGCCGACGGCATCGTCTGGTACACCGCCCAGCGTGCCGGTCAGCTCGGCCGCCTCGACCCGGCCACCGGCCGCGTCGACCTGATCGCGCTCGGCCCGACCGCGGCGCCGCACGGCGTGATCATCGGGCCGGACGGCGCCCCCTGGATCACCGAAGGCGGCACCAACTCCATCGTCCGGGTCGATCCGCGCACGCGCGAGGTGAAGCACTGGCCGCTGCCGGAATCGCGCGGCTACGTGAACCTCAACACCGCGACCTTCGACAAGAAAGGGCGGATCTGGTTCACCGGCCAGAACGGGGTGTACGGGCGGCTCGATCCCGCGACCGGAGCCATACAGGTCTGGGACGCGCCGCGGGGGCGCGGCGCCTACGGCATCACCACCACGCCGGCGGGCGAGGTCTACTACGCCTCGCTCGCGGGCAGCCACATCGCGCGCGTGGACCTCGACACCGGCGCGGCCACCGTGATCGAGCCGCCCACGAAGGACCAGGGCGCACGGCGGGTCTGGTCCGACTCCCAGGGCCGGATCTGGGTCAGCGAGTGGAACTCGGGCAACGTGAGCCGCTACGACCCTCGGACGAAAGCCTGGAAGACCTGGAAGCTGCCCGGGGATCGGCCGCGCACCTACGCGGTCTACGTCGACGAGCGGGACAAGGTGTGGCTGAGCGAGTGGAGCGCGAACGCCATGGTGCGCTTCGATCCGGAGACCGAGACGTTCGAGGCGTTCCCGAGCGACCGCCCCGGCGCGAATGTCCGCCAGATCCTCGGCCGGCCCGGCGAGGTGTGGGCGCCCGAGTCGGGAGCGGACCGGCTCATCGTCTACCGGGTGAAGTGAGGAGCTGGCCCTTGGCGCTCCTCGCGGGCAGCGCGGTGACGCTGGCCTGGCTGGCGCCGTCGAGGGCGGATTCCGCCCGGGGCGAGCGCGTCTTCCAGCGCTGCTTCGCCTGCCACTCCGTGGTGGCCGGCGAGGACAAGCTGCCGGGCCCGACCCTTCGCGGGGTGATCGGGCGGCGGGCCGGGACGCTGCCGGGCTTCCGCTTCTCACCCGCCCTGAGCGCGGCGGGCGCGCGCGGGTTGGTGTGGACCCGCGAGAGCCTGGACGCGTACCTGGCCGATCCGGAGCGATTCGTCCCCGGCACCGAGATGGGGCTGCCGGGACTCCGGGAGAGCGACGACCGACGAGATGTCATCGATTTTCTCGAAAGGAGAACACCGTGAAACTTCTGCTCTTCGACGATTTCCGGCTGGGCGTGCTCCGTGGCGATCAGGTGGTGGACGTCTCCGACGTCGTGAAGGACGTCCCCCACACCGGGCCCGGCGACCTCATGAGCGGGCTCATCGCCCGCTTCGCCGACTACCGCAAGAAGATCGAGGAGGCGGCCGGCCGCGGCAAGCCCGTCTCCGTGAGCGGGGTGCGCATCCGGCCCCCGCTGCCCAAGCCCACCAACATCGTGTGCATGGCGGTGAACTACATGGAGGACGGCACCCGCAGCGAGCCGGCCCCGATCAACGCCTTCATGAAGTCGCCCGGCGCGGTGATCGGCCACGGCGACACCATGGTGCTGCCCGACGTGCCCGCCACCATCTTCGAGGGCGAGGCCGAGGTGGCCCTGATCATCGGCAAGCGCGCCACCGCGGTGCCGGCCGCGCGCGCGATGGAGTACATCTTCGGCTACTGCAACTTCATCGACGGCTCGGCCCGCGGGCTCCTGCCCACCGGCAACACCTTCTACCAGATGAAGTCGCGCGACACCTTCGCCCCCATGGGCCCGTACCTGGTGACCGCCGACGAGATCAAGGACCCGCACCAGCTGCCGATCCGGCTCTCGGTCAACGGCACGGTCAAGCAGTCGTTCAACACGAGCGACATGGCCCACAAGATCCCGCGCTGCATCGAGTGGGTGACCAGCATCCACACGCTCGAGCCGGGCGACGTGCTCGCCACCGGCACCAACCACCGCGGGCTCTCCGGCTTCCAGGACGGCGACCGCATCGAGCTCGAGACGGAAGGGCTCGGCAAGCTCCAGTTCAACATCCGGGACGAGCTGAAGCGCACGTGGTCGCGCGAGACGCGGCTCGACCGGCAGGAGAAGGGGCAGGAGGGCACCACGCCCCAGCTCACCGGCAAGCACAAGAAATGAAGATCTCCCACGTCACCACCCGCGTGCTCTCGACCCCGGCGGACAATCCATTGGTGATTGGTCTGCCCGCGCCGGCCGATACGCGGGAGTTCGTCCTGCTCGAGCTGGGCACCGACCAGGGGCTGGTGGGCATCGGGCTCACCTTCTTCGGCGGCGCGCTCACCCCCGCGCTCCGGGCCGCGGTGGACGGCCTCGCGCGCCTCACCATCGGCATGGACCCGAGCCAGGTCGAGGCGATCGCGGCGAAGTGCCGGCGCCTGGCGGGCAGCTCGGGGCCGGGCGGCATCTTCTCCCTCGCGCTGTCCGCGGTGGACATGGCCTGCTGGGACCTCATGGGCAAGGCGGCGGGCCGCTCGGTGTGCGCCCTGCTCGGCGGCCTCCGCGACCGCGCGCCGACGTACGCGAGCGGCGCCCTGATGCGCCAGCACCCGGTGGACTATCTCGCCAAGGCCGGCCCGCGCCTGCGCGACATGGGCTTCCGCCAGATGAAGATGCAGTGCGGGAGCGAGCCCACCGATCGCGGCCTCGGTCGAGCGGGTGCGGGTGATGCGCGAGTCCATCGGGGCCGACGTGGACCTGATGTGCGACATCAACCAGCTCTGGAGCGTGCACCACGCCATCGACGTGGGTCAGCGCATCGCCGACTACCACCTCTTCTGGTTGGAGGACCCCACCGCCCACGACGACTTCGCCGGCCTCGCCCGCATCGCCGACGCGCTCGACACCCCGATCGCGGCGGGCGAGTACCACTACGGGATCGTGCCGTTCCGCCACCTGCTGGAGGCGCGCTCGATCGACATCGTGATGATCGATCTGCTGCGGGTGGGCGGCATCACCCAGTGGATGAAGGTGGCGGGCATGGCCGAGGCCTTCAATCTGCCGGTGGTGAGCCATCTCGTCCCCGAGATCCACGTGCATCTGATCGCGGCGATCCCCAACGGCCTCACGGTGGAGTACATGCCGTGGACGCTGCGGCTCTACGAGGAGACGCCGAAGATCGAGAACGGCCAGCTCGTGGTGCCGGACAAGCCCGGTCTGGGCCTGGCGTTCGACCAGGCCGCGATCAAGCGCTACCAGGTCGGGTAGGCGGGGTCAGACCTCGCCGGTCCACGAGGGCTTGGCGATCTCTCGCCAGCGCGCACGGATCTGGTCGATCTCCGCGGCGGGGAGCGGCCCCGCCTGGAGCAGGCGCGCGTTCTCCGGCCACCGCTCCGGCCGCTTGGTGCCGACGATCGCGGTGTGCACCCCCGGAGCGGCGAGGGTGAAGCGCAGCGCGGTGGACACCGCGCGCTCCGCGTCGCGCAGGAACGGGTACTCGAGCGCGCGGAGCCGCTCCCAGTACGGCTGGTAGTAGGGCTCGGACGGACGCCGCCGGTAGCGCCACGCCGCGTTCGCGATCGGCCGCTTGGCGATCACGCCCATCCCCCGCTTCACCGCGAGCGGCAGCGTCCGCTCGATCGCCTCCTGGTCCGCGATGCTCACCGAGGTCTGCAGCGTGTCGAAGCGCCCGCACTCGACCGCGAAGCGCGCCGCCTCCCCGTCACCGCTGTAGCCGATGTAGCGCGTCCACCCGCGCTCCCGCGCGCGCTCGAGGGCGGTGATGGCCTCCCCCTTGCGGAGGTCGGACAGCTCGCAGCTGTGGAGCTGGATCAGGTCGAGCCGGTCGGTGCGCAGGCGCTTGAGGCTCCGCTCGATGCTCGACAGGAGGGACGCCTCGCGCCAGTCGCCGCGGCCGAAGCCGCGCGGGTGGCCGCACTTGGTCAGGAGGTGGATCTCGTCCCGCCGGGATCCCAGCGCGGCGCCGATCAGCGATTCGCTGTCCTCGTAGCACTCGGCGGTGTCGATCACGTTGAGCCCGGCGTCGAGCGCTCCGCCGAGGAGGCGGGCCACCGTGCGCGCGCCGGCCCGCTCGTAGCCGATCTCGGAGCCGCCGAAGCCGAGCACGCTCACGTCCATGTCGGTCCGTCCCAGCCGGCGACGCTCCATGACCGGACGCGGGTCAGGCCGTCCGGGTCGCGGCCGCCTCGTCGCGCTCCATCCGCGCCCGCATCCGCGCGCGCAGGCCCTCCACGATGTGCGCCGGCGCGGTCGC
Source organism: uncultured Candidatus Rokubacteria bacterium (assembly GCA_963841755.1). Taxonomy (GTDB): domain Bacteria; phylum Methylomirabilota; class Methylomirabilia; order Rokubacteriales; family CSP1-6; genus CAMLFJ01. The sequence goes on along the minus strand of CAWJDX010000010.1, from coordinate 64,905 downwards.
GGGCGAGCCCGCCCGGAACGGTGGCTGCGGGTCGTATTCGATGCCGAGCTGGATGGCCTGGGCCACGTCGTCGCCCGCGATGCGGGCGGCCAGCGTGAGGGCCATGTCGATGCCCGACGACACGCCCGCCGCGGTGATCACCTTGCCCTGCTCCACCACGCGCCGGAGCGTCGGCCGCGCACCGTAGGCGGCCAGGCGGTCGAGCGACATCCAGTGGGTCGTCGCCTCGAGGCCCTTCAGGATCCCCGCCGCGGCGAGGAGCATCGAGCCGGTGCAGACCGACGTGGTCCACTGGCTGGTCTCGTGCGCGGCCCGGATCCAGTCGAGGAGCGGGTTCGGCGCCTCGAGCGCGCGGGTGCCGAAGCCCCCCGGCACCATCAGCACCTCCGGGTGGGGCACCGCGGAGAGCGGCTCGTCGGCGGTGAGGGCGAGCTGGCGGTTGTCGGTGCGATACGGCCCGGCCGCGACGGCCACGAAGCGCACCCGGGCGCCGGGCAGGCGCGAGAGCACCTCGTAGGGTCCGATCGCGTCGAGCGCGGTGATGCCCTCGAAGAGCGGGATGGCGATGTCCATGGGTGATCTCCTAGAGCCCGCGCGCCGCGGCCAGGATCTCCTCGTCGCTCGGGAACTTGGAGAGGTCCTCGATCCGCTCCAGCCCCTCGATCTTCCCCCAGCGGACCACCCCGTCCCGGTCGATGAGAAAGTGCCCGCCCAGCTGCATGCCGTGCGTGGCCGCGATCTGCTTGTCGACCTCGGTCACCTCGAACCCGTCTTGCTTGTTCAGGGTCTCCATCGCCGCGAAGGGATTCTGCGGCTCCGGCAGCTCCCCGGTGGGATTGATGCGTGCCCGCAGCATCTGCCCCATCGTCACCTTCCCCTGGGCCCAGGAGGCTTCCGATTCGTTCTCGATGACGCTGCCGGCGGGCACCCGAAACGCCCGATGCGTCGCCGCGTCGGGGTCTGCCGCGAGCAGCACCCGCGCGGGACGATACTTGAAGTAGAGCCGCGCGCGCTCCAGCGGAGTGTTGACCACCGCCATCGTCTCCACCCCCAGCGCCTTCAGCTTGTCCTGCGTCGTACCCAGCTGCACGAGCTGGCGCCGGCAGAAGGGACAGTGCAGGCCGCGGAACAGGGCGACGAGGACCGGACTGCGTCCGCGATAGTCGTCGAGCGAGATCTGGCCCTCTCGATTGACCGCGGGCAGCGAGAAGTCGGGAGCGGGATCACCGGGGTGAAGGAGGCGTGGATGACATCTGGGTTGTCCCTTTCTGTGCGAGTGGGTACGCGTCAATCGAGAAACGGGAGCACCACGAGCGCGTCTGGCTCGAGCCCGGCGCGCTCGCACACCGCCTGGGCCTTCTGCATGAACTCCTCGGCCTGCGCCTCGTCGCCCAGGTCCAGGTGCACCGTGGCGAGGCCATCGTAGCAGGGAAACAGCAGCTGCGGCTCGTCGGCCTCCTCGGCGAGGACGAGCGCTTCGCGGTAGTGCGCGATCGCGCGGGTCGGCTCGCCGTGGCACTGGTAGATCTGCCCGAGCACGATGAGCGGCACCGCCAGGTGATCGAGCTGGCCGAGGCGCCGGTCGAGATCGATGGCGGCGTGCGCCGCGCCGATGCCCTGCTCGTCGCAGCGGTTGGTGAGCGCGCAGTAGGCCACCGCGAGGTTCGTGTAGAGGCGCGACTGGAACCCGAGGTCGCCGATCTTCTTGGCCATCTCGAGGCCGGCGGCGCAGGTCTCGATGGCTCGGGCCGGATCGAGCGTGCTGTAGAGCACGCTCAGGTTCGCGAGCCCGCGGCAGGCGGCCTGGAGCATGCCGGTCTCCTGGGCGAGGGCCACGCTGCGCTCGATGTGCCCGACCGCCTCCTCCAGCCGCCCCAGGCGGGCGAACGCGACGCCGAGCGTGTTGTGGCTCTGCGCGGCGGCGGTCATCGCCTCCACGCGTCCGTCCGCGTCGAGCGCGGGCTCGGCCGCGAGCCGCTCGGCGTGGAGCCGCGCCTGCTCCGCCCACTCGACGGCCCGCTGGCTGTCGCCGCTGCGGAAGGCCTGCCGGCCCATCTCCTGGTAGAGGTGCGCCTGCTCGATGTGCTCTCGATGGTCGCCGAGCAGGGCGAGCCCGGCCTCGAAGCACCCGAGCGCCCGGGCCCGCGCGCCCGCGTCCCAGTGGAGGCCGCCCATCTTGCGAAGGATCCGCGCCTGGGCCGCCGCGTCTCCCGCGGCGCGGTATCCGGCCTCGACGATCTCGTACTCGCCGAGCGCGGCCGCGCGCCGACCGGTCGGGCCGAGCAGGTCGGCCATCCGCTCCCGGGCCACGAGGCGCTCCGTCTCGATCTGGGCGGCCGCCGCCGGCTCGTCGCAGTCCTCGAGCGCGTCGAGGGCCCGCTGGTAGTGCTGGATCGCGTCCGCATTGGCGTACATGCCGCGCGCCCAGTCGGCGGCCCCCGTCAGGTACCGCGCGCCCCGCCGCTTGTCGGCGCCGAGAGACCAGTGGTGGCCGAGGGCCACCAGCCGCTCGAGGCTCTCGGGGTCGCCCGCCCCCTGGGCCTCGAGGACGGTCCCCACGAGGGTGTGCAGCTCGGTGCGCCGGGCCACGAGGATGTTCTGGTACACGATCTCCTGGAGGAGACCGTGGCGGAACCGGTGATCCGGCCCCGGCGTCACCAGGTCGGCCGAGGCGAGCGCGTCGAGCGCCGCGTCCACCGCGCCCGGCTCGGCCGCGACCGCCTTCAGCAGCGGGACCTCGAAGCGGGGCCCGATCACCGCCGCCTCCTGGATGACCCGTCGCTCCGCGGCCGCGAGCCGGTCCAGGCGCGCCAGCAGCAGCCCGTGCAGCGTCGCGGGCACCTGCGCGGTCGCGGCCTCCGCGGTGCAGCGCCACGCCAGGCCGTCGCGGACCAGCACCCCCGCCGCGACCAGCGCGCGCACCACCTCCTCGAGGTACAGCGGGTTGCCCCCGGTCCGCTCCAGGATCAGCTCTCGCAGGTGCTCCGGGAACAGGTGCGTCGCGTCGCCGAACCACGCGGCCAGGAGGTCCTCGCTGCCGGACCGTGACAGCGGCGTGACCTCGATCGCGGTGTGCGGGGTGTGGCTCGTGCCGAGCGCGTCCGGCTCGAGCGTCGGCCGATACATCAGCAGGACCAGGAGCGGCCGATCGGTGAGTCGGTCCGCGATCGCGCCGATCAGCTCGATGGAGGCGGCGTCGGCCCAGTGCAGATCCTCGACGAGCAGCACCAGGGGCCCGGTGGCGAGCCGCCGCTCCACCAGGACGCGAGTGGCCATGAAGATCTGGCGCTTGAGCTGCTCCGGCTCCAGATGCCGCAGGCGCGCGTCGGCCTGCTCGAGCCCGAACACCCGGGCGAGCGCGGCCACCATCGCGGCCCGATCCTCCGCGCCGACCCCGAGCGTCTCGAGGCCCGCCGCGAGCTTGCTCCGGGCGACCTCGACGGAATCGCCGTGCTCCACCCCGTAGGCGTCGCGCAGGAGCGTGGCCACCGCCCCGTAGGTCTGCTCGCCCAGCGCCGAGCACGCGGCGCGCCGGATCGTGACGCCCTCGAGGCGGCCGTCCGACTCGAGGCGCGCGAAGAACTCCCGCTGCAGTCGCGACTTCCCGGCCCCCGGCTCGCCGATGAGGCTCAGCACCTGGGCGCGCCCCGCCCGCATGTCCGCGAAGGCCGCCTCCATCCGGGCGAGCTCGCGCTCGCGGCCCACGAGGGGCGCGGCCAGCCCGAGGGCCTCGAGGCCGCGGGCCGAGCGGGGCGCCGCGAGCGGGCCCAGCAGGCGATGCACCCCCACCGGCTCGCTCTTGCCCTTGAGCGCCACCTCCTCGCGCGGGGCGAAGGAGAAGGCGTGGTGGGTGAGCTGATACGTCGCGTCGCCGATGAAGATCTCGCCCGAGGGCGCCGCGTTCTGCAGGCGCGCGGCGGTGTTGACGGTGTCGCCGGTCACCGCGTAGGCCGCGTCGGCGGTCGAGCCGATCCGTCCCGCCACCACCGGACCGGTGTTGATCCCGATGTGCAGCGCGAGCGGCCGGCCCACCCGCCGCTCCCAGCGGCGGTTGAGCGTCCCCATCCGATCGCGCATCATGAGGGCCGCGCGCAGGCCGCGCTCGGGATCGTCCTCGTGCGCGGTGGGAGCGCCGAAGACGGCCATCACCGCGTCGCCGACGAACTTCTCGACGAACCCCTCGTACTGCTCGATCGACGCGGACATCTCGCGGAACAGGTCGGCCTGGATCCCGCGCACGTCCTCGGGGTCGAGCCCTTCGCTCAGCGAGGTGAAGCCGGCCAGGTCCGCGAAGAGCACGGTGACCGGCCGCCGGTCGCCCTCGGGCGCGGAGGGCGGCGGGGGGCGGAGGCGAGAGGCGCCGGCGCGGTGGCCAGCTTGGCTCCGCACTTCGGACAGAATGCGAAGTCGGGGGGTGCTTCGAAGCCACAGCCGCTACACGTCATGTGGACGGAGCGACGTCGATCTCCTGGGGCATCGGGATGCCGCGTCGGGACAGCTCGCCCTCCAGATCGAGGGCGCGGGTGCCCACCGAGCGGCCCCCCGGGACGGTCCAGAACACCTCGAACTCGAGGCCGTCGGGATCCTTGGCGTAGAGCGACAGGCTCACCCCGTGATCCGACGAGCCGACGAGCGAGCCCGCCTCGATGAGGCGCTTCCGCGCCCGCACCAGATCGGTCAGCTCGCCCACTTCCCACGCCGAGTGGTACATGCGCACCGCGCCCTCGTCGGGGCCGGTCACCCCCGGCTGCTCGAAGAGGCCCAGGTGATGGTCCTCGCTGCTCCCCGCGATGCGCAGGAACGCCGCGTTCGGATAGCGCGTCTTCACCTCGAACCCGAGGACGTCGCAGTAGAAGCGCACGCTGCGATCGACGTTCGACACCCAGAGCACCAGGTGCTGCAGCCGCTTGAGCCCGACGCCGGGGCCGGTCATTTCCCCGGGTACTCCACGCTGACCGTGATGGCCGCGCACGCGATGATGGTGTCGGCCCCCGGCACCTTGAGGCCGCCCGCGACGGGACGCACCGTCACCTCGCCGTGGGGCAGCTCCTTCTTCACGCGCTCCACGTCGACCTTGCCGGGATCGGGCACGCCCACCGTGACGTCGACCAGCATGCGCCCGCCCTTGGCGCGCACCTCGGTGAAGAGCGGCAGGCTCGAGTGCCGGATCGCGTCCGACACCGCCCGGCACGCGGCCTTCGTGCCCTCTTCCCCGTGCACGTCCACGCCCATCCCGAACTCGAGGACCATCGCCTGTGCGCTCACTCTGCTCTCCTCTTTTTTATCCAATGATGCTGCCGCCCATGACGCGAATGGTGTCGCCGGTGACGTAGGACGAGGCGTCCGAGGCCAGGAACACGCACGCCTCCGCGATCTCCTCGGGGCGGCCGAGCCGGCCGAGCGGGATGCGCTTCAGCTGATCGGGACCGCCGGGAGGGGCCTGGCGGAACTCAGGGTACCACTCGGCGTAGCGGCGCTCGGTGTCGATCGTGCCGGGCACCACCATGTTCACCCGGATGCCCGACGGCCCCAGCTCCGCGGCGAGGGCCCGCACCAGCCCGAGCAGGCCGGTCTTGGCCGCGGTCACCGCGGCGGTGCCCGGCCGCCCGGTCAGGCTCGACTGCCCGCCGAGCGCGATGATGCTCCCGCGCCCGCGCGCCTGCATGCCCGGCACCACCGCGCGGGCCAGGTAGAAGGCCGAGTGCAGGTTCACCGCGAACACCCGGTGCCATTCCTCGATCGCGGTCTCGGTGAGCGACTTGTGCGGGCGGATCGCCGCGTTGCACACGAGCACGTCGATGGCCTCGAGCACCGCGAGCCCGCCCTCGACCATGCGCGTGACCGCCTCCGGGTCACCCACGTCGCCCAGCACGCAGACCGCGCGGACCCCGTGGGCGCGGCACTCGTCCCCCACCGCCTCCAGCTCGTCGCGGTTGGCGCGCGTGTTCAGCACCAGGTCGGCGCCCTCGGCCGCGAAGGCGAGCGCGATGGCGCGGCCGATGTTGCGGCTGGCGCCGGTGACGAACGCGGTGCGACCCTTCAACCGCGTCGACGGAGCGCTCGCGGCGGTCACGCGGGCACCGCCAGCGCGGTCACGTGCGGCATCACCTCGGCCACGAAGAGATCGACGTTGGCGGCCGCCTCCGCCTCGGTCATCTCGCCGAACATCAGCCGGCAGGTCATGTAGGTGCAGCGGCTCGCCGCGGCCTGGCGCTCGATCTCCGCGCGCACCTGGGCCGGGGTGCCCGCGATCGCCACCCCGCGCCGCCGCGCCTCGTCGAAGTCGGGCGCGAATCGGAACGGGACCGCGCCGAAGTCGCGCCAGAGCTTGGTGAGGTTCGCGTACCACACCGCGTAGTTGGCCCGGCCGAGGGCCATCGCCGCGTCCTCGGTCGAGCCCACCACCACGTGGCGACCCATGCCGAGCTTCGGGGTGGGCGCGTCGCCGTGCTTGCGCTGCCACACCTCGCGGTAGCGCGCGAAGAGCGGCGCCGACATCTCGGCACCGAGGTTGGTGATGACGTTGACCCGGTTGGTGGCCGCCCACTCCGCGCCGGCCGCGTGCCCGAGCCCGTACCAGAGCGGCGGGTGCGGCTTCTGCAGCGGCTTCAAGATCATCGGGACCTTCCGGTAGGTGTACTTCGGCCCCCGGTGGTCGAGCACGTCGCTGGTCAGCCCCTGGAGCACGATCTCGAGGATCTCCCGGTAGATCTCCTCGGTCTCCAGGTGGTGCAGATCGAAGAAGGCCATCTCGTAGGGCACGATCCCCCGCCCCACCCCGAAGTCGAACCGCCCCCGGGAGAGCTGATCGAGCATGCAGACCTCCTCGATCAGCCGGAGCGGGTCGTAGAGCGGCAGGCAGTACACGCAGGGTCCCAAGCGGATGCGCCGGGTGCGCTGGGTGGCCGCGGCCAGGAAGATGCCCGGCACCGGGGCCAGGCCGAGCGGCGTCGCGTGGTGCTCGGCCAGGTGGTACGAGTAGAAGCCGGCCGCGTCGTACTTCTCGAGCAGGCGGAGGCGGTGCTCGTAGAAGTCGGCCACCGGGACGTCCCGGCGGTCGAGGTGGTCGAAGATCCCCAGGTCCATATACCCTCCCGGCGCCCACAGGGGCCAGCCTGGCCCGTCTGGTGGCGGGACCGGCAGGTAGGGTACCATGGGGCCGTTTCTCAGAAGGACCCCCGGGCGGGGCGGAGAGGAGCCAGCGCGATGGCCTATGACCTGCTGATCAAGAACGGATGGGTGGTGGACGGATCCGGCCTGCCGCGGTACCGCGGAGACGTGGGCGTGAAGGGCGGGAAGATCGTCGCCATCGGCCGGCTCCGCGAGAGCGCCCGTGAGGTCATCGACGCGGAGGGCAGGGTCGTCGCGCCGGGATTCGTGGACGGTCACACCCACATGGACGCCCAGGTCTTCTGGGATCCGCTAGGGACGTCTTCCTGCTGGCACGGCATCACCAGCGTGGTCATGGGCAACTGCGGCTTCACGCTCGCGCCTTGCGCAAAGAAGGATCGCCACCTCGTGATCCGCAACCTGGAGCGCGCGGAGGACATCGCGGGCGAGGCCATGGAAGCCGGCATCGACTGGCGCTGGACGACCTTCCCCGAGTTCCTCGACACGCTCGACTCGCTGCCCAAGGGCATCAACTACTCGGGCTACATCGGCCACTCCGCGCTGCGCACCTACGTGATGGGTGAGCGCGCGTTCGACGGACCCGCGAGCGAGGACGACCTGGCCGCGATGGAGCGCGAGCTGCGCAACGCGCTGATGGCCGGCGCCATCGGCTTCACGACTTCCAGGTCACCCAGTCATGAGACGCCAGATTCTCGACCCGTGGCGAGCCGCATGGCCGCCTGGAGCGAGGTGCAGCGCTTGGTCGGCGCGATGGGCGAGCTGAACGCGGGCATCTTCGAGCTCGCGGGCGAGGGCGTGGATCGCAAGGTGGATCACCCGGACCTGCCCGACTACCACAAGCGGCTCAAGGCCCTGGCGGTCGAGACCGGGCGGCCGATCACCTTCGGCCTCTTCACCCGCAAGGACGCGCCCGACATGTGGCGCCACTACGTGAAGCTGATCGAGGAGACCAACGCGGCGGGCGGGCGCATGTTCGCCCAGGTGCACAGCCGCGCGCTCAGCGTGGTGCTCTCGTTCAAGACCCAGCTGCCCTTCGACCGCCTGCCGGTGTGGAAGGAGCTGCGCGCGCTGCCGCTCGGCGAGCAGCAGACGCGGCTGCGCGACCCCGAGCTGCGCAAGAAGCTGGTCGAGGCCGCCCGCGAGCGGGACACCCGCAAGGCGCTCGGCACCGAGGCCCGGCAGGCCGCCTACGAGTGGCTCTTCGTGATGGACTCGGTGGATCCGCCGCACAAGTCGGTGGCCGAGATCGCGCGCGAGCGCGGGGTGGACCCGGTCGAGGCGATGATCGACCTCGCGCTCGAGAAGGACATGGACCGCTTCTTCTTCAACCCGATCGCGAACGAGAACCAGGAGCTCGCGATCGAGCTCATCAAGCACCCGCAGGCGGTGGTCACCTTCTCCGACTCGGGCGCCCACGTCTCCCAGCTCATGGACTCGTCGCTCCAGACCTACCTGCTGAGCCACTGGGTGCGCACCAAGCAGGCCCTCACCCTCGAGCAGGCGGTGCGGATGCTGTCGTTCGTGCCCGCTTCGTACTGGGGCTTCACCGATCGCGGCCTGATCCGCGAGGGCATGGCGGCCGACTTCGTGGTCTTCGACCCCGACACCATCGCGGCCGAGCTGCCCGAGGTGGTGCGGGACCTGCCCGCGGGGGCCAAGCGGCTGATCCAGCGCACCCGCGGCATCGCGGCCACCGTGGTCAACGGCGAGATCCTGCTGCGCGACGGCAAGCACACCGGCGCGCATCCCGGCAAGCTCCTGCGCGGCCCGCTCGCGCGGGCGACCGCGTAGGCGGGAGGCGGACATGGCGAAGCTGCTCGAGGGCAGGGCCGCGCTCGTGACGGGCGCGGGTCGCGGCATCGGCCGCGGCATCGCGATCGCGCTGGCCAAGGCCGGCGCCAAGGTGGTGGTGAACGACCTGGGCGCGGGCCTCGACGGCGAAGGAATCGGCACCGGGCCGGCGGCCCAGGTGGTGGACGAGATCGTCAAGGCCGGCGGCACCGCGTCGGCCAACTACGGCTCGGTGGCCGACCACAAGGCGGCCAACGAGATGGTCGACCAGGTCGTCAAGAACTACGGTCGCATCGACATCCTGGTGAACGTGGCCGGCATCCTGCGCGACCGCATGATCTTCAACATGGCCAAGGAGGAGTGGGACGCGGTCCTCGCGGTGCACCTGGACGGCACCTACTTCTGCACCCGGGCCGCCGCCCCCCACATGCGCGAGCAGAAGTACGGGCGCATCATCTCGATGTCGTCGGTCTCCGCGCTCGGCTCGCCCGGGCAGCCCAACTACGGGGCGGCCAAGGCCGGCATCATCGGCCTCTCCTGGTCCACCGCCAACGGCATGGCCAAGTACAACGTGACGTCGAACGCGATCATGCCGAGCGGCGCTACCAGAATGATCGATTCCACGCCGCGCGGTCGGCAGGTCTTCGAGCAGACCGGGAAGTGGCCGAGCGAGCAGGCCATCGGCACCGAGCGCGACCCGGACAACGTGGCGCCGCTCGTGGTCTACCTGGCCAGCGAGGGCGCCGGCCACGTCAACGGGCAGGTCTTCCACTCGTTCGGCTACGGCTACACCCTGATGGCGCTGCCGGAGCCCATTCGCCGCATCGAGGCGGATCGCAGGCTCGAGCCCGAGGAGCTGGCCAAGCTCTTCCCGGACACGCTCGGCAAGGGTCTGCACGAGCCGCCCGGCACCAACTTCGGCAAGAGCCTCAGCGAGCGGCCCAAGAGCGAGTGGAAGGATCTCGAGAAGGGCGTGCGGTACTGGCAGTCTCCCTGGGAGGCGCGTTGACCAACGTCCTGCTGGTCTGTCACGCCAACACCTGCCGCAGCGTGATGGCCCACGTCCTCCTGGAGAAGATGCTGGCGGCCCGCGGCACCAACGGGGCGGTGCGCGTCCGCTCGGGCGGGATCGCCAACCACGCCCGCGACGGGATGATCCCCTCGCTCGACGCGCGCATCGTGCTGCGCGAGGACGAGATCCACCTGGCCGAGGACGCGTTCGCCTCCACCGACCTGCGCCGGCACCGCGACATCGTGGCCGCGGCCGACCTGATCGTGACCATGACCGCGCAGCAGAAGGAGATGATCGGCGCCTACGAGGAAGCCCAGGGGCGGCCGATCCTGACGCTTGCACGAGCTGGCCGGCGAGGGCGGCGACGTGGACGACCCGTTCGGCCAGGGCGAGGACCGCTACCGCGCGACGAAGGACGAGATCAAGCGCTGCCTGGAGCTGGGCGTGGATCGGATGCTGACCCTGTTGCGCGACCGCAAGGAAAAGTACCAGAAGGAGATCACGCAATGAGCGACGAGCACATCCTTTACGACCCCACCGCGGAGCCCCGGATCCTGGCCTCGGGCCTGGCCCCGCGCCTGGCTTCCCTCGAGGGCAAGCGGGCCGGCATCCTCGACAACAGCAAGGCCAACGCGGGCACCCTGATGCTGGCGGTGACCGCGCGCCTCAAGGAGAAGTACGGCGTCACGGACGTCGTCAAGCGCGAGAAGGGCATCGCGGGCGCGCCGAGCCCCGACATCCTGGCCGCGCTCACGACGTGCGACTTCGTCCTGGTCGGCAGCGCCGACTGAGGGTCGTGCACGTCGTGGAGTATCCACGGCGCCATCGTGCTGGAGCAGCGGGGGATCCCTACCGTGGTCATGGGGACGTATGAGTTCGAGCAGCTCGCGAAGCTCGAGTCGAAGAACCGCGGGCTCGCCGATCTGCCCCTGGCCCTCATCCCCCACCCGCTGGGGGGCATCCGCGAGGACGAGGTCATGAAGAAGGCGGAGCTGGTGGTCGAGGTCGTCCGGAAGGCGGTCACGCGGGGATGAGCGCGGCCGGCCCGGCGGCGAAGGTGTTTCGCCTCAAGGGCGACTACTCGGCCATCAACCGGCATTACCAGGGGCAGGGCTGGACCGACGGCCTGCCGATCGTGCCGCCGACCGAAGACGACGTGCGCGAGTTCCTGCGCTTCACCGACCGTGAGCCTCGCGAGGTGGTGGCGGTGCTGCCGCCGCGGCAGGGCGAGGCCACGGTCGAGCGCATCGCGATCAACGCGGTGATGGCGGGGTGCCGGCCGGAGTATCTTCCAATTGTCATCACCGCCGTCGAGGCGCTGGCCGATCCCGCGTTCAACCTCGACTCGATCCAGGCCACCACGCACCCGGTGGCCCCGCTGATCATCGTCAACGGGCCGATCGCGAAGGAGGTCGGCATCAACTCGGGCTACAACGCGTTCGGCCAGGGTTTCCGCGCCAACCTCACCATCGGGCGCGCGATCCGGCTCCTGCTCATGAACGTGGGCGGCGGGCTGCCCGGCACCGGCGACCGCGCCACCCAGGGCACCCCGGCCAAGATCGCCTACTGCGTGGCCGAGAACGAGGGCGCGAATCCGTGGGAGCCGCTCCACGTCGAGCACGGCTTCCCGGCCGACACGAGCGTGGTCACCGCGATCGCCTGCGAGGGGCCGCACAACATCCAGGACCACTTCAGCTACACCGGGCTCGGCATCCTCAAGGTGATCGCGGGGGCGATGGGCCAGGCGGGCAGCAACAACATCCTGGCCGGCGGCCATCCCCTGCTCTCGCTCGGGCCCGAGCACGCCGCCACCATCGCGCGCGACGGCTTCACCAAGCGGCAGGTGAAGGAGTTCCTCGTCGAGCACGCGCGCTTCCCGCTCGCGCGCCTGGGCGACGAGTACCGCGCGCACCTGATCCAGCGCGGGGCCAAGGACGCGCCCGACACCATGGTGCCCGCGGTGCGCTCGGTCGACGACGTGACCGTGATCGTGACCGGCGGCGCGGGCAAGCATTCCTGCTGGCAACCCACCTTCGGCGATCAGACGTGGCCGGCCCGTCGGGCCATCGCACGGAGAGACGGCACCCCGCTCAAGGCAATCGCGGAGCTGGCCCGCAGCTAGCACGCGGCACACCCGATTCACCTAGAAAGAGGCTCACTCATGCGCTCACACTCTATTCGCGGGTTCCTCGTCGCGCTCGTTCTGCTGGTCCTGGCCTGGGCGACTCCGGCCCTCGCCGACGAGACGTGCAACTCCCCCTACATGGGCAATCTGATCAAGGCCCAGGAAGACTACGTCTACGTGTGGACGCTGGGGATGAAGGGCGTCGGCGACGGCTCGGACAAGCTCGTCACCATCGACGCGAACCCCTCGTCGTCGCGCTACGGGAAGGTGATCCACAAGGTCTCGGTCGGCGGCCGCGGAGAAGCGCACCACATGGGCTTCACCGACGACCGGCGCTTCCTCTGGGCGGGCGGGCTCGAGGACAGCCGCATCGTCGTCTTCGACGTGGGCACCGACCCGGCCCGGCCGCGGATCGTGAAGCGCATCACCGACATGCCGAAGCGCACCGGCTACGTCGGGCCCCACACCTTCTACGCGCTGCCGGGACGGATGCTGGTGCAGGGCCTGTCCAACAGCAAGGACAAGGGCGGGGTCACCGGCATGGCCCTCTACAGCAACCAGGGCGAGCTGGTCACCACCTACGCGATGCCGACCGCCGAGGGCGGGGACGGCTACGGCTACGACATCGCGATCAACCCGCGGAAGAACGTGCTGCTGACCTCGAGCTTCACCGGGTGGAACAACTACATGATGGAGCTGGGCAAGCTCGTGGCCAACCCCGAGGCCATGAAGCGCTTCGGCAACACCATGGTGATCTGGGACCTCAAGGCGTTCACGCCCAAGAAGGTGCTCGCGGTCCCGGGGGCGCCGCTCGAGATCCGCTGGTCGCTGAAGGACGGCGACAACTGGGCGATCACCGCGACCGCGCTCACCTCGAAGCTCTGGCTCGTGAAGCCGGACGCGAACGGGGAGTGGCAGGCCAAGGAGGTGGCCACCATCGGCGACCCGGCCAAGATCCCGCTCCCGGTCGACATCAGCATCCGCAACGACGGGACCGGGCTCTGGGTGAACACCTTCATGGACGGCAAGACCCGCTACTTCGACCTGACCAACCCCGAGCAGCCCCAGCAGACCTACGAGAAGGTCACCGGCAAGCAGGTCAACATGATCTCCCAGAGCTGGGACGGCACCCGCGTCTACATCTCGTCCTCCCTGCTCGCCAACTGGGACAAGGCGGGCGCGGACAACGAGCAGTTCGTGCGCGCGTTCAAGTGGGACGGCAAGGAGCTGACCCCCGCGTTCGAGGTGGACTTCAACAAGGAGAAGCTCGGCCGCGCGCACCACATGAAGTTCGGCAGCCGGGCCATGAAGGCCGCCTACCGGGACGCGCCCGTGGCCAGCGCGCGGTAGCTCGATGCCGCGCCCGCTCCTCCGCACCGCGGCGTGGCTCGTCGTGGGTCTGGCCCTCGGGGGCCTGGCCCTCGCCGGGCCGGCGTGGGGTCACGGCGACGAGGCGCGCGATCAGCCGCCGCCGGTGAAGGCCGACTTCGTCCCGCCCGTCCCCGGCACCTACACCCTGCATTCCATCATGCGGGCTCCGGCCGGCCAGGTCGTCGACCTCGACGGCCGCGACCGGCGGCTCGCCGAATACACCACCGGCAAGATCACGCTGCTGAGCTTCGTCTACACGCGCTGCCGCGACGCGTGGGGCTGTCCCCTCGCCTATCGGGTCTTCGACGCGGTGGGTGCCGCGGTCGAGCGCTCCCCGAGCCTCCGCTCGCGCGTGCGGCTGGTCACGCTCTCCTTCGATCCCCGGCACGACACCCCGGCGGTGATGCGGCAGTACGCGGGCGAGCAGGCCGCGCGGGGGCTCGACTGGCGATTCCTCACCACGCGATCGGAGCGCGCGCTGGCTCCCTTGCTCGGCGGCTTCGGGCAGGACGTGCGCGCCGCCGCGACCGCGCCGGCGCACGACGCGGGCGAGCTGACCCACGTGCTGAAGGTCTTCCTGATCGATCCGCGCGGCGTGGTGCGCGAGATCTACAGCACCGCCTACCTCTACCCGGAGGTGGTGGTCGCCGACATCGAGACGCTCCGGATGGAGGGCGGGGCCCGAGCCGCGGCGCCGGCCGCCCGCGTGCCGATCAGCCGATGACGCGCAGACCCGGCTTGAGCCGGCCCGCCGCGACGTAGGCGTCGGCGAGGCTCGTGGGGTTGTAGACCGGCTGCCCGGCGGCCCGCAGCCGATCCGCGCCGGCGAGCCGCTCCACCACCGACCGGTGGACGGCCAGCCCCGGCGGGAACGCGCGCTGGCCGGTGGGCAGCAGGGTCCACGGGGCCTGGGCCCACGGCGCATGCGCGATCCCGCACGCGTCGGGCTTGAGCGTGACCCCCGGCTTCGCGGCGAACGCGACGCCGAGCTTGGTCAGCTCCTCGATGATCCACTGCAAGCCGCCGTCGGACAGGCCGCTCTCGCTATCCGGGTAGCCGCCGCCCACGTCCGCGTGCGCGCCGGGGAACAGCACCTGGACGATGCGATCGTCGGGCTCCCAGAGGGTCGGGGTGAAGTTCGACCGCTGCTCGTCGACCGAGACCGCGTGGAGGCCGTGGCGCACCTTCCGGCTCAGCGCGAGGTCGGCGAACTGGAACGCGTCGAGCTGCGTGTCGGTCTTCAGGTTGTAGGCGGGGATCCCGAGCGATCCGACGGTGTCCCACACCACGACGCCCTCGATCGGCACGTCGGTGATCCGCGGCGCGACGGCGGGCGACTGTAAGAAGCCGGGCAGATCGACCGCGACCTCGGCCATGGTGCGCAGCAGGCTCTTGCGATCCTTCAGCACCTCGCGCCGGTACGTGAACCACTCGGCGGAGCCCAGGCGATAGGCCTGCGTCCGGTCGCCGGCGAGATCGTTGCGGGTGGGGTCCAGGAGTCCCCGGGCCGCGATCAGGCCCGCGAGGGCACGCGCGGTGTACGCGCCCCGGCTGAACCCGACGATGAAGATGCGATCCCCCGGCTCGAAGTTGCGGGAGATGAACGTGTAGCCGCGCACGATCCGGGTGACGAGCCCCGCGCCGCCCCCGCCGCCGAGGACCCGCACCAGGAAGTTCTTCGAGTCGCCGACCCCGTGCAGGTACTTGGCGATCTGCGTCGGCTTCCCGTCGGCCCCCGCCACGATCCGCTCCTGCTCGTCGGCCGAGCGCAGGCTGTCCGGCGAGAGCTCGCCGGCCAGATTCAGGAAGAGCTTGAAGACGTTGGTCCGGCGGCCGCTCTGCTCCTCCTGCTCCTCGGGCTGCCCGGGTCCATTCCACGTCCCGTCCGCACAGAACACGATGGTCTTCATGCGCTCACCGGCGGCCTGGTCAGCCGCTGCAGGACCTGGAACTGGTAGTGGTACGAGTTGACGCCGGACCCGTTGTAGCGCCGCACCGCATAGGGCCAGTCGCAGCCGAGCTGCGCCCGGTCCGGCACCCGGGAGTAGGTCGTCTCCGGATGGTACTGGGTCGGATGCATCGTGATCGAGGTCCCGCGGTAGACCGGAGCCCCCGCTCGGATGTCGACGAGGTGCGCGGCGGCACAGCGCGCGCAGTCGGTCATGTAGCGCGGATCGTCCGACGCGAAGCGGCAGGGGCGGAGGGCGCCGTCGCCGATCTCGTGGATCCGGTCATCGGCCTGCTGGCCGGAGGTCGAGCCCGCGACGAAGAGCTCGTACTTGCTCCGCAGCTCCTTCACCGCGCGCTGGACGTTCTTGACCGGGTCCACCATGACGGTGGCGACCTCGGTCGCGGTCGGCGGGTGATGAAAGAGCGTGAACTGCCCGATCCCGTAGCCGCGCGACGTGATGCGGTCGGGACGGCCGCGATCGCCGTGATCGAGCCCGACCACGATGAAGTTGTCGGCGTTGTCGCCGCTCGGCACCCGGAAGTGCAGGCCGCCGCTCTCCTGCAGAAAGATCGCGAGCAGGAACGGCCGCGGGACGGGCAGCCCCACGAGCCGGCCGATCTGGGCCATGGCGGCCTGGTTGGCCTGCGCGGGCTCGGCGGAGCGGGGCAGCGCCGGGATCCGGTGATCGCCCAGGATGTCCTCGATGCACGCGGCCAGCCGCTCGTCGACCACCCCGGTCAGGCCGGTCACGCGACCGCGATTGAACGTCTGCAGCGCCACCGGGGCGTCGCCGTCGCTTCCGTGCTGCCCGGCGCTCAGGAGATCCTGCTGCAGCGCACGAACCGCGCTCGCGGTGCCGTCGCCGAACCGGCCGTCGATGCCGGCCCGCAGGTAGCCGAGCGACCGCAGATCCTCCTGCAGGATCTTGGCGAGGGGATCGGGGGGTCCCGATCGGGGCCGCAGCACGAGCCCGGGCTGACGATACGGACGCCTCATCAGACGAACTCCTCGCCGAGGATCCGCCAGATCTCGCGGAAATCGCCCAGGTACTCCTCGCTGTCCTTCACCTTGATCACGTCGCGCGGCCGCGGGATGCGGATCGGGTAGGAGGCCTTCACCCGCCCCGGCCGGCCACTCATGATGATGACCCGGTCCGACAGCGTGATCGCCTCCATCAGGTCGTGGGTCACGAAGATGATCGTCTGGCGCGTCTTCTCCCAGATCTCGAGCAGCGAGGCGTGCAGCCGCGTCTTGGTGTGGGTGTCGAGCGCGCCGAAGGGCTCGTCCATCATGAGGATCTTGGGGTCCACCACCAGCGTCATCATGAGGGCCACCCGGCGGCGCATGCCGCCCGAGAGCTGGTGCGGGTACGAGGCGCGGAACTCGGTGAGCCCCGCCGCCTCGAGCGCCCATTCCACGCGCGGCCGGGCGTCGGCGCGGGAGATCCCGCGGTACTCGAGGCCGAGCCCGATGTTGCGCTCGACCGAGAACCACGGCAGCACCGTGTCCTCCTGGAAGAGATATCCCATCTCGCTGGGGGTCGTGCCGGTGGTGTCCCGGCCGTTGACGGTCACCGTGCCGCCGTCCGGGCGCTTGAGGCCGGCCACGATGTTGAGCAGGGTGGACTTGCCGCACCCCGACGGGCCCACGATGGCCAGGAACTCGCCCTGGGCGACCTCGAACGAGACCCGGTCCAGCGCGACGAAGGCGCCCGCCGCGCCGTGGGTGAAGCGGCGGGTGATGTCGCGCGCGATTATCACGGGAGCGGGGACCGGCGCCGCCATCGGGCTAGACCCCGCCCTCGTGCCCGACGTGCTCGGGGCGCCAGTGGAGCAGCCGCCGCTCGAGCCGCGAGGCCAGGTGGATCAGCACCACCGCCAGCACGCACAGGGTGAGGAGCGCGACGAAGAGATCGGTGGCCTCGAGCTGGCCGAGGGCGACCGTGATGATGAAGCCCAGGCCCTGCGCGCCGCCCACGAACTCGCCGACCACGACCCCGATGATCGAGGCCGACATGGCGAGCGGCAGGATCGCGAAGGTCCAGCCGGCCACGTGCGGGATCACCACCGTGCCGAGCAGCGCGCGGCGCGAGGCGCCCAGCACCCGGCAGCTGTCGAGGATGGCGGGCTCGATGGAGCGGCCGCCCGCATAGGTGTTGAAGAACACGATGAAGAAGACGATGAGCCAGGCCAGCACCACCTTCGCGAGGAGGCCGGTGCCGAAGATCATGATCAGCAGCGGGACCAGCGCGATGCGGGGCAGCGCGTTGAACGCCACCAGGTACGGGTGGAGGATGTCCGCCATCGTGCGCCACTGGGAGAGCACCAGCCCGGCCAGGAAGCCACTGCCGACCCCCACCACGAAGCCGAGGATGGTGGCCTCGAGCGTGGACCAGAGCTGCACGAAGAGGTTGCCCGACTTGAGCACCGCGCCCTGGTCGCCGCTGGTGGTGGCGAGCTCCCAGAACTTGGCCGCGATGCGGGACGGCGCGCTGATGAAGAACGGATCGAAGATGGGCGCCCACCCGGTGATGCCCGGGATCTGCGGCACCCACTGCCAGATGGCCAGCACCACCGCGATCAGCGCGAGCCGCGCCGCCGCCATGCCCCGCCCGCTCATGGACTGCGGTACTCGGGCCGCCAGTGCAGGACGCGCTGCTCGGCCAGGCGCATGAGGCCCACCAGGGCCGCGCCCATCGCGGCCAGCACGAGGATCGAGACCATCAGGTCGGTGGCGCTGCCGGTGTTCATCGACGTCACGATGATCGAGCCGAGCCCCACCGGCGAGCCGAAGAACTCGGCCACCACCACCCCGATCAGGGCGTAGCCCACCGCGGTGGGAAAGGCGGTGAAGGCCCAGCCGATCGCGGAGGGGATGACCACCGTGCGCAGGAGCGCCCAGCGCGAGCCGCCGAGGAGGCGGCACGAGGCCTGGAGCGACTCGGGCAGCGCGCTGCCGCCCTTGTAGGAGTTGTAGAAGACGACGAAGAAGACGATGTAGACGCTCGTCGCGATCTTGGAGCCGGTGCCGAGCCCGAAGACGAGGGTGATGAGCGGCACCAGCAGCACCGGCGGCACCGCCGAGAACGCGTCGATGAACGGCTTCAGCAGGCCCCGCGCGCCCTCCGACTGCGAGAGGGCCAGGCCCATCGCGAAGCCGAGCAGCGCCCCGCCGAGAAAGCCCACCAGCGCCGCGCCCAGCGAGGCGCCCGCGTGGATCCACAGGTAGCCCGCCTTCGCCCCGAAGGTGGTCTCCCAGAGGCGCGCCGCCACCAGGCTCGGCAGGCTGATGAAGTTGGGATCGAGGAACGTGCGCGCGCGCAGCACCGGGATCCGCGGCAAGATCTCCCACGCGGCCAGGAACAGGACGAGGACGGCCACCCGCCCCGCCCGGACGATCGCGACCTGGCCGGCCACGGACTAGGCGGCGCCGGACGCCTTCTTCAGGAACGAGGAGTCGACGATCTCCTCGTAGGGATAGGTCTTCTCCGACTTGATGCCCTTGGCCACGTTGTTCACGTTGTCGTAGTTCTGCTTGGTGAACACCATGTCGTACGTCCACACCGGCTTGTACCAGGCGAGCGCCTTGCGGATCGACTCCGGGGCGAGCCCCATGGTGTCGGCGTAGCGATCGAGCAGCTTGGCGATGTCCTCGATCGAGGCGGCCTTCATCCACTGCACCGCCTTGTAGACCGCGGTCACGTAGGCCTGGGTCTCGTCCTTGAGGGTCTGGGTGGTGGTCTTGAGCGCGTAGCTGCCGGTGGCGGAGATCGGCCCCTTGAAGACGGGCAGCCACTGCTTGTCCTCGCGCACGTCGAAGAGCAGCGCGCCGTAGCCCTCCGCGTCGCCCTGGATGATGACCTCCGGGGTGGCCATGTTGAGATCGATCTTCTCGGTCTTGAGCGCGCCCAGCGCCGACTTCACGCCGCCCACCCCGATCCACTCGACGAGATCGTTGAGGGTCTTGCCGTCCGCGATCGGATGGCTGCGCAGGATGAAGTTGCCGTACAGCCACGTGCCCGAGCCGACCGCGGTGGCTCCCGCCTTCCACTTGCCGCCGCCCTTGGGCTTCATGGTGGCGAGCTTGTCGAGGGAGGTGAGCCCGGCCTCCTGCAGATCCTTGCGGGTCTGGATGTTCGCGTACGGGCACTTCTGATCGGTCACGAAGAGGACCACGGTGGGCTTGCCCTGCTCGGTCAGCCGCTGCGAGTGCGAGGTGTCGCCCAGCACGTAGTTGACCTGGGCCGCCGCGAGCATCTGGGCGCTGCGGGCGCCCGCCGGCGACGTGAGCAGCTCGACGTCGACCGACTCCTTCTTGAAGTAGCCGCCGGCCTCCGCGACCAGGTGGGCCGCGTAGAGCACCGCGGTGACCTGGGTCCCCTTCACCGGGCTCCGTCCCCACGCGGGCGGGACGCCGAGGGCGGCGATCCCCGCGCCGGCCAGGCCGATCTTGAGCACGTCGCGTCGAGGAATGCTGCGTCGGATCATCGATGACCCTCCGGTCTGAAATGGTGGCGACTCAGCCTAAGGCGGCCACCCGCCCAAACGCAAGCACTCGGTGCTACCATGTGTGGCCGTAGGCCACCTTCTCGGAAGAAGGAGCGCAGCCCGTGAGCACACCCGACCGCAACGACCGCGCCGATCGTATCCGGGGCGTCCTCTCCCCGGTCGTCACCCCGTTCAAGGCCGATCTCTCGCCCGATCCCGAGCGCTTCGTCCGCCAGTGCCGCTGGCTGCTCTCGCAGGACGTGGGCCTCGCGGTGTTCGGGACCAACTCGGAAGCCAACTCGCTCTCGACCGACGAGAAGGTCGAGCTGCTGGATCGGCTGGTCGCGGGCGGGATCGATCCCACCCGGCTCATGCCGGGGACCGGCTGCTGCGCGCTCACCGACTCGGTGCGGCTCACCGCGCACGCGATGAAGCTGGGGGCGGGCGGGGTGCTCATGCTGCCGCCCTTCTACTACAAGGGCGTCTCCGACGACGGGCTCTTCAAGAGCTTCGCGGAGGTGATCGAGCGGGTGGGCGACCGGCGGCTGCGGCTGTACGTCTACCACATCCCGCCGGTGTCGCAGGTGCCGATCACCCTCGGCCTGATCGAGCGCCTCCTCAAGGCCTATCCGGACGTGGTGGCCGGCGTGAAGGACAGCTCGGGCGACTGGAGCAACACCAAGGCGATGCTCGACGCCTTCGCGGCGGGAGGCTTCGACGTCTTCGCGGGGAGCGAGACCTTCCTGCTCGCGAACATGCGCGGCGGCGGCGCGGGCTGCATCAGCGCCACCGCGAACGTGAACCCGGCCGCCATCGCGCGCCTCTTCCGGGAGTGGCAGACCCCGGAGGCGGACGCCCAGCAGGCGCGCCTCGACGAGATCCGCGGCATCATGCAGCGCTACCCGATGATCCCCGCGCTCAAGGCGGTCATCGCGCGCTACGGCGGCGACGCGGCGTGGGTCACGGTGCGCCCGCCCCTGGTGGCCCTGACCGCGGAGCAGCGCGCGGCGCTGGCCGCCGAGCTGGGGCGCGCCGCCTTCACCATGCCGGGGCTGGGGGAGTAGCGCCATGAAAGAGCTGGCCGCCCGCCTCGACGCCCTCTGCGACGCGCTCCCGTTCCAGACCAGCTGGTATCTCAAGGACTGGGCCACCGGCGCCCGCGCCGATCGCCTGGGCGACGTGCCGGTGCCCTCGGCCAGCACGCGCAAGATCTCGATCATGATGGCCGCGCTCAAGGCGGTCCACGACGGCAAGCTCGCCCTGGACCAGAAGGTGGTCATCGACGCGAAGTACCAGGACAACGACTCGGGGACGTTCCAGCACCTGACCCCCGGCTTCTGGATCACCTTCCGCGACGCGCTGGTGATGATGATCATCGTCAGCGACAACACCTGTACCGGCCAGGTGGTGGACCTGGTCGGCCTCGGCGAGATCCAGCGCTTCTGCGAGTCGGTCGGCATGACCCGCACCGTGCATCGCTTCGGCATCCCGCCGCGCCTCGGCCCCGACCACGCGCTCGACCAGGTGACGACCACCACGCCCAACGATCAGGGCATGCTGCTCGAGCTGATCCTGCGCGGCACCACCGACGCCGCGGTCGCCGCGCGCATGGGCGTGACTCCCGAGCTGTGTCGGCTCGGGCTCGACATCCTGTCCTGGCAGAAGCTCAAGGCGCGGCTGCCCTCGCAGCTCCCGCTCGGCACCAAGATCGCCCACAAGACCGGCACCGGGTCGCGCGGCTTCATGGACGCGGGCATCGTGTTCAAGGCGGACCGGCCGCTCTTCATCCTGACCGCCTACACCGAGCACGTGCCCGCCGCGCTGCCCGACGGCACCCCCGGCTTCACCGCCGCCAACACGCTGATCGGGCGGATGGCGCGCGTGGCCTACGACGCGCTCGGCGCCTAGGTCTCCGGCCCGTGCCCGCCAAGACGCCCCCGAAGGAGCCGCCCGCCCCCAAGCGGGCGATGAGCATCCACGCGCATCCCGACGACCAGGAGTTCACGGTCGGCGGCACCCTCGCCAAGTGGGCGCGCGCCGGCTGCGAGATCGTCACGGTGTGCATCACCAGCGGCGGCGCCGGCTCCAACAAGTACACCCCGCTCGACATGACCCGCCACGCCCTCGTCGCCCTGCGGGAGGACGAGCAGCGAGAAGCGTGCCGGCTCCTGGGAGTGAAGGAGACGATCTTCCTCGGCTACGAGGACGGCATGCTCGAACCCTCGATCGCCCTGCGCAAGGAGCTGACCCGGCTGATCCGCCGCTTCCGGCCGGAGGCGGTGCTGACCGGCGACCCCACCGTGCGCTTCTACGGGTCGACCTACATGAACCACCCGGATCACCGGGCCGCCGCCGACGTCGCGCTCGACGCGGTCTTCCCCTCCGCGGGCACGCGCCTGATCTTTCCCGAGCTGCTCGACGAGGGCCTCGAGCCGCACGAGGTGCGCCAGGTCTTCATCCACGGCGCGGAGCGGGCCGACACCTACGTGGACATCGGGGAGGTCCTCGACGTGAAGCTGGCCGCGCTGCGCGCGCACAAGACCCAGATGGGCGAGTGGGATCCCGCCGAGATGATCACCCAGTGGGCCCGCGAGCAGGGCAAGCGCCGGAAGCTGGCCGCCGCCGAATCCTACCGCCGGATGATGCTGCAGGACTCCTGATCGGCGACGACCGGAGAGTCGGCTACTCGGAGCGGGGCGCGACCTGGATCCACCCGCCGGGGCACGCGGCCACCGTCGGATAGTAGCCGCCCGGATCCTGGCAGTAGTACCAGTAGCCGGAGGTCGGCGTGCTGGGCGCGCGCTGGACGTAGTCGGTCGGCGGAGGCGTCACGACGACCGGCGGCGGATAGTCATAGTAGGGATAGGGATACGCATAGGGATACGCGTACCCGTAGTACGGGTAGAAGCCGGGCCCGTAGAACCGCGGGCCCACGAACACGCGCGGACCGAAGAACCCCCGGTGCCCGTGGAAGCCGCCGTGGAATCCGCCCCGCCCACGATCCCAGGCCGAGGCATCCCCCGCCGCGAACACCCCCAGCAGGAGCGCGCCCACGATCACGGCCGCGGTCCATCCGACCAGCCGCCTCTTCATGACTTCAAGTGTCCACCCGCCGGGAGCGGGTGTCTAGCCGACGTAGCCCTTCTGGTGGAAGTAGTTGGCGCGGTAGAAATCGACCACCAGATCCCCGTAGACCGCGGGCGGATAGTGCGGCGGGTCGTCGGGGCCGGTGCAGCTCGGCAGGCACTCGATCACCGCGGCCGGAGTCGGGCTGTAGAAGAACGCGATCGAGTAGCGGTCGGCCCCGGACTCGTTCAGCACCGCGTGGGGGGTGGAGAGGAACCGGTCGTTCGACCACCGCTTCATCATGTTTCCCAGGTTGACCAGGAAGGTCCCCGGGATCAGCGGCGGGGCGAGCCACTCCCCCGACGGCAGCCGCACCGCGAGCCCGGGCACGTCCATCCGGGCCAGGATCGTGATGAACGAGTTGTCGGTGTGCGGGCCCTGCCCGAACTGCTCGTCGTCGGCGATGTCCTGGGGCGGGTAGTGCAGGAACCGCAGATTGATGTGGGCCTCGCCCGCGAAGGACGGCGCGAAGTGACCGGCGGGCATCCCGAGGGCCCGGGCCAGCACCGGCAGCATGCGCTCGCCCACGCCCTGCAGCGTCTTGAAGTAGGCGACCATCGCCGCGCGCATGGCCGCGTGTCCCTCCGGCCACTGGTTGCGGCCGCGCAGCGGGGTGCCCGCCAGCACGTCCGGGTGATCGGCGCCCCGCTCGTGGCTGATGAAGAAGCTCTCGTTGTAGTTCGGGCGGGTCGCCTTGTGGACGGTGGAGGCCTTCTGGATCGACTGGTTCACCGGCAGGTAGCCGATGTTGTTCTCGTTGAGCTGCAGGCGCAGCTTCTCGTCGAGCGGCATGCGGTGGAACTCGCGCGAGGCCGCGAAGGCCCCCTCCACCACCGCGTCCGGCACGCCGTGCCCGGCCAGGTAGAAGAAGCCGACGGTCTCGCTCGCGTGCCGCACCTCGCGGGCCACCGCCTCCAGCCCTTCGGGATCGGCCGGAGACCGGAACGCGGGAGAGAAGTCGATGATCGGGATGGCCCGCGTGGCCTCCTCGATGTCCTTGACCGCCAGGCTCTTGAGGATGTTCATGCGGGCGATCGTAGCGCAACCGACCCCGGAGCGGCAACCACGGGGCAGGCCGCCGGGGGGCGGGCCGCGGGAGGCGGCGGGGCCGGGAGACGACCGGCCCCGCCGCGGTTCAGCGGACGATCAGCACTTCGGAAGCTCGCGCAGCCTCGCCTCGATGTTGTCACCCACCTTGAGATCCTGGAGCGTCTCCTTCGAGGCCTTGAACTCGTGCGTGGTGCCGTCTTTCTCGGTCACCGCCACCACGCCCTGCGTCTGGTCGACCCGCGCCACCTTGCCCTCGACCTGCTGGCGCGCGCCGGCCTTCATCTGATCGCACGATTGCTTGGTCTGTCCGGCCGCGAACCCCGCCCACAGCGGGACGGCCAGCATGATTCCCATTGCCACTGCCTTGTACGGCGTCATGAATTCCTCCCGACTCTAGTGCTTGGTGATGTCGTAGATGGCGCCGGCGGCCGCGCCGACACCCGTACCGATGAGCGCGCCCTTGCCGGCTCCGTAGCCGGTTCCGGCGCCGACCGCGGCGCCCGCACCCGCGCCGACCGCCGCGCCGCCCAGGGTTCCGCACGCCGTCGCGGCGAGCGAGACCAGGGACAGCCCGACCACGGCGGAGAGGATTCTCGTCTTCGTCGATTTCTTGGTCATGGTCCACCTCCTGAATGCGGGTATTGGCAACCTGCGTGCCACGGCGCGCGCGCGATGGCGACGCGCAACTCCTCGCCGACGCACGCGGCCAGATTCGCCCGATGAGCGCAGTCGAGCGGCGGCGGAAAAAGGTACACGCCGGCCGACGTAAGAATTACCGTCTTGCCACTGGAGCGGCGATGGGACATCCTTGCCCGGCCGCGCCGCACCCGGGCGGCAAGGAGGACGCATGGGACAGCTCGAGGGCAAGGTGGCGCTCATCACCGGCGCCAGCAAGGGCATCGGCCGCGTGATGAGCCGGCTGTTCGCCCAGGAGGGCGCCGCCGTCATCTGCGCGGCGCGCACCCGTGACCTGGTGGAGGAGACGGCGGGGCTGATCAAGACGGCGGGAGGCCGGGCCATCGCGGTGACCGGCGACGCGGCGACCGAGGCGGACGTGCAGCGGATGATCGAGGCGGGCGTCCGCGCCTTCGGCAAGCTCGACGTCCTGATCAACAACGCGGGCGACGGCGGCCCGACCAAGCGCGTGCAGGACTACACCAGCGACGACTGGTTCTACACCATCAACTCGTGCCTGACGAGCTCCTACATGTGCATCCGGTTCGCGGTGCCGGAGATGCTCAAGGCGGGCGGCGGGGTCATCGTCAACATCACCTCCACCGCGGGCCGGCGCGGGCTCCCCTTCCGCATCGGCTACTGCTCGGCGAAGGCCGGGCAGGTCGGCATGACCTACGGCCTGGCCCTCGAGCTGGCCCCGCACAACATCCGGATCAACGCCATCGCCCCCGGGGCGGTCGCGGGCGACCGGATCGACCGCGTGATCGCCGGCCAGGCGGAGGTGCGGGGCGTGGCGCTCGAGGACATGCGCCGCGCCTTCGTCGACCGGGCGCCGCTCAAGCGCATGTCGACCGCGGAGGACATCGCGACCCTGGCGGTGTACCTCTGCAGCGACGCGGCCCAGAACCTGTCGGGCCAGTGCATCGCGGTGACCGCGGGCGAGCCGGCGGTATGAGGCCCTCCCACCGCTCTGCGGGGCGGTGGCTATCCGCGGAGCGCCCGCGATGGTACGCTTCCGCTCGATGAGACGTCCGCCCCCGGTCCGGTTCTGGGCCGCGCTCCTGACGCTGGTTCTGGTGGTCGTGCTCCGGCCCCTGGCCCAGGCCAGCCCGGACGACCCCCTCTGGATCGCCGGCTTCTATGACGGCGCCGACTTCGACGACGTCGTCTCGTTCCTCGCCACGTACAGCGGCGTCGATACGGCCCGGCTCGCGATCCACCGGCCCGCGCCGCGCATCCCGGAGACACTCGCCGAGTTCCGCGATCGCTCGACGGGCACGGCCGACCGCCCATCCACCCTCACCCGCGCTCCTCCGCCCTCGTTCGCTCCACCCGTCTGACCGTTCCCTGGACGAGATGGTGCCCCGAACGGCCGCCGCGCGCTCCCCGCGACGGTGGCATGAGGAGATTCGCAATGAACCGCTGGATGATCTATTCGACCTGCTCGATCTTCGCGTTCTGCGCGGCGGGAACGACCGCCGCCTCTTCACCGACCGTCGACCTCGATGCCACGCCGCCGACGGACGCCGCCGACCTGGGCGACGATCTGATGGACGACGCAATCGCCGCCGCGAGCCCGCGCCCGACGCCCGCCTAGCCCGCGCCGGCCGGTCACGCTCGTGAGGCTCGGGCTTGCGGTCGCGGTCGTCATGCTCGCGTCGCTCGTAAGCGCGCAGCCCGACGGCGGCTCCGAGTGGCCGCACTACGGCAACGACGCGGGCGGCGCCCGCTACTCGCCCGCGGCCCAGATCGACCGGACCAACGTCGCCCAGCTCCAGGTCGCCTGGACGTTTCGCACCGGAGCCCTCGGCCACAGCGCACCGCTCGATCGCAAGGCCGCCTTCGAGGCGACGCCGATCCTGGTCGAGGGCAAGCTGTTCCTCAGCACGCCCTACAACCACGTCATCGCTCTCGACCCGCGGACCGGCGCCCGGCTCTGGGAGTACGACGCCGCGCTCGATCGCTCGCACGGCTACTCGGAGGTGACCTCGCGCGGGGTGGCGGCCTGGCGCGACACCGCGGCCTCCCCCGGCGCGCCGTGCCGCACCCGCATCCTCATGGGCACGCTCGACGCCCGCCTCATCGCGCTGGACGCCGACACCGGCACGCCCTGCGCCGGCTTCGGCGCGAGCGGGCAGGTCGATCTCACCCGGGGCGTCGACCTGCGGGACCTCGGCAACTACCAGGTGACCTCGGCCCCCGCGGTCAGCGGTGACGTGATCGTCGTCGGGTCGTCCATCGGCGACAATCGGGCCGTCGACGTGGAGCGGGGGATCGTGCGGGGCTTCGACGCCCGCACCGGCGCGCTCCGCTGGACCTGGGACCCGATCCCGTGGGCAAGCGGGACCACGCCGCGCACCGGAGCCGGCAATGCCTGGTCGACCCTCTCCGTCGACGCGGAGCGCGGGCTCGTGTTCGTCCCGACCGGCAGCGCGAGCCCCGACTTCTGGGGCGGCATGCGCAAGGGCGACAACCGGTGGGCGAACTCGGTCGTGGCCCTCCGCGCCGCCACCGGCCTACTGGTCTGGGGCTTTCAGGTCGTCCACCACGATCTGTGGGACTACGACGTCGCCTCCCAGCCCACGCTGTTCTCGTGGCGCGACGGCACCCCCGCGATCGCCATCACCACCAAGATGGGCCGCGTGTTCGTCCTCGACCGGGTCACCGGCGCGCCGCTGCTCCCGGTCGAGGAGCGCCCCGCGCCGCCGAGCGACGTGCCGGGCGAGGAGGCGTGGCCGACGCAGCCCTCCTCCCGCATCTCGGTCGTCCCCGAGAGCCTCCGCGCCGAGGACGCGTGGGGCGCGACCGAGAAGGACCGCGTGTGGTGCCGCGAGAAGATCGCGGCGGCCCGCTCGGAGGGCATCTTCACCCCGCCGAGCCTGCGGGGCACCGTGGTGTTCCCGGGCAACGTGGGCGGGGTGAACTGGGGCAGCTCGGCCTACGATCCGACCCGCCACCTGCTGTTCATGAACACGAACCGGCTCGCGACGCTCGTGCGGCTCATCCCGCACGAGCGCCTGGCGCTCGAGGCGACGCAGGGCACGCCCGCGGAGCGCCTGCGCGCCGAGCTGGCGCTGCAGGCCGGGACCCCTTACGCGATGCGGCGCGCGCCGCTCCTGTCGCCGAGCGGCACGCCCTGCAACCCGCCGCCGTGGGGGACGCTGGTCGCGGTCGACCTCTTCTCGGGCCGCACCGCCTGGGACGTGCCGCTCGGCTCGGTCATATCAGGCGACTTCAAGCGGCTGCTCGTACGGCTCTTCCGGCCCGCGCTGCTCGACAGCGGCAGCCCGAACCTCGGCGGCCCCATCGCCACCGCCGGAGGCCTCGTGTTCACCGCGGCGTCGATGGACAATCACCTGCGAGCGTTCGATTCGGACACCGGGCGCGAGCTCTGGAAGTACGAGCTGCCCGCCGGCGGGCAGGCCACCCCGATGACGTACCGCGTCGACGGGCGGCAGTACCTGGTGATCGCGGCCGGCGGGCACGGCAAGCTCGGCACCAAGCTCGGAGACTACGTGGTTGCCTTCGCGCTGCCTTGAAGTACCCTTGTTGCGATGAGGCGCGGCCAGCGGTTCCCGTTCTGGGTGGCAGTGCTGACGGTGGGACTGCTCGGCCTCCTGAGCCCCCTCGCGCACACCTGCACCGCCGATCCCCGCTGGCTCGTCAGCTCGGCCGACGACCTGGACCTGGACGACCAGCTCCTGCTCGCCGCCGACGGGGTGCTCGTCAACGCCCTGGCGATCCCGCCCGCTCCGCGCGGTACGCCGCACCTGATCCCCGAGCTCGGCGCCGGCTCCGCGTCCTCCGATCCCGGGTCCGCTTCCCGCACGCGCGCTCCGCCCGTCCTCCTCGCCCGCTCCGTCTGACCGAATCCGAATCTCAGTCGTGACCTGAACGCCGTCGGGCGCATTCCGCGCGACGGCAGCGAGGAGAACCATCATGAAGCGCAGCACGATCTTTGCGGTCATCGCGGTTTGCTCGATGGGCGCGGTCGCCACCACGGCGAGCGCGGCCGAGCTGACCAATACCACCCCGACCACCGCGGTCGAGGAGGCCAAGATGCCGGCGGGCGTCGAGTTCAGCAACGGGCCGGCGGGCGGTGGGGCCACCCTCGGCACCAAGGACCACATGCCCTCGGGCGGAGAGTTCAGCAACGGGCCGGTCGGAGGGGCGGCCAGCGACCCCACCCCGCGCCGCATGCCGAGCGGGTCCGAGTTCAGCAACGGGCCGACGGGCATCAGCAAGGAGTAGCCGGGAAGGAGCAGGCCAGCCGCAGCACCCGGGCGGCGGCGCACCCCACGGGGCGTCGCCGCCCGCTTCGTTGACACCCCCGCCGCCCCCGCGTAGAGTCTCTCTCCGTCTCGTCGTCACGCCCGACTCCCGAGAGAGGAGAGACATGGACGTCGATCGCCCGCTCCCCACCCCGATCACCCCGGAGGCCAAGCCCTTCTGGGACGGCTGCCGCGCCGAGAAGCTGATGCTCCCCCGCTGCGAGGACTGCGGGCACGTCTTCTTCTATCCCCGCATCCTGTGCCCGCGCTGCCACTCCCGTCGCATCGGGTGGATGCAGGCGAGCGGGCGCGGCACGCTGCACTCCTTCGAGATCGCGCACCAGGCCTTCCAGAAGGCCTGGAAGATCAAGGCGCCCTACGTGCTGGCGATGGTGCAGCTCGAGGAGGGCCCGCGCATGATGTCGAACCTCATCAACGTGGAGCCCTCGCCGAAGGCGATCAAGTGCGACATGCCGGTGGAGGTCGTGTTCACCAAGGTGAGCGACGACGTGACCCTGCCGCTGTTCCAGCCGAGGCGGTGAGCGCGATGGCCACCGTGTCCGACCGGCAGCGGGAGTTGCGCAACGTCGCCTGCATCGTGGGCGTGGACGAGAGCGATCAGATCGGCACCCTGCCCAACGTGAGCCAGCTCTCGCTACACCTGGAGGCGATCTCGAACGCGGTCCGCGACGCGGGCCTGAAGGTGAAGGACGTGGACGGCATCTTCACCGCGGGCCAGCACTCCCCCGCCACCCTGGGCGAGGCCCTCGGGGTCAAGCCGCGCTACGTGGACGGCACCACGGTGGGCGGGTGCTCGTTCATCATCATGGTGGGGCACGCGGTGGCCGCGCTGCACCACGGGCTCTGCGACGTGGCGGTGGTCTCGCACGGCGAGAGTGGGCGCTCCGGCACCGGCGTCACTCGCAGCCGCGACACCGCGCTGAGCGGCCAGTTCGAGTTCCCCTACGGATTCGGCGGGGCCACCAGCTACTTCGGGATGATCACCACGCGGCACATGCACGACTACGGGACCACACTCGAGCAGTGGGCGCAGGTCGCGGTGTCGACGCGGAAGTGGGCCGCGCTCAACCCCAAGGCCCGCTTCCGCGACCCGATCACGGTGGCCGACGTGCTCAGCTCGCGCCCGGTGTCCTACCCGTTCAACCTGCTCAACATCTGCCTGGTCACCGACGCGGGCGGCGCGGTGGTGCTCACGCGCGCGGATCGGGCGAAGGACTGCGCCAAGGCCCCGATCTACGTGCGCGGCTTCGGCGAGGCCACCGAGCACGTGATGGTCACCCAGATGGACAGCCTGTCGGTGAGCGCGGCGACCCGCCTGGCCGGGGAGCGCGCCTTCTCGATGGCGGGCGTCTCGTCGAAGGACTTCAACCACATCATGCTCTACGACGCCTTCACGTCCGGGCCGCCGATCATGCTGGAGTCGCTCGGCCTGGCCAAGCCCGGCGAGGGCGTGCAGTTCTTCAGCGAGGGCCGCTCCACCCCGGGCGGCAGCCTGCCCATCAACACCAACGGCGGCGGCCTCTCCTACACCCACTCCGGCATGTACGGCATCTTCCCGATCATCGAGGCCACCCGCCAGCTCCGCGGCGAGACCGGCGCGCGCCAGGTCCCCGGCGCCTCGTGCTCGCTCGTCAACGGCATGGGCGGCATGCTCTCGGCCGCGGGCACCCTCGTCCTAGCCAACCGCACGTAGTGCGACTCGGCCTCCCGGCGGGAACGGTCGCCGGGGGCCGAGAAGGGTCCAGATGCGAGGCGACGCCCTCGGCCGCCCGCGAGGCGTACTCCCTGTACGTCGAGCGGCGCGGCCGAGGGCGTCAACGAAGCAGATGGGCCCTTATCGGCCCTCGCCTATTCGATGGGAACGAAGATGCAGTGGCGGAGCTTGCCATCGAGGGCCTTGGAGAGGTGACCCTTGCCCCAGATGTCTTCCACGAGGATCACCTCGCCCGCGCCGATGACGCGCGCCTCGCCGTCGCTCGCGGTGATCTGCACGCCGGCGTCCAGGTTGATGATGTACTGGCGGCGCGGCGCCGGGTGCCAGTCCAGATCGTAGTCGGGCTGGACCTCGCGGAAGATGATCCCGGTGGCGGGCAGGCGAGCCGAGAGCCGGCCCGCGCGTCCGGTCTCGACGTACGGGATCTCCATGTCCTCGAAGTGGGACTCACCCTTCTGATCGACGAACAGATGATGGATCTTCATGGACGCTCCTGTCTCTGACAACACTCGGTGGCGGCTCCTGGCGATTCTGACGACATCATACGGCGCGGGCGCCTTCGGCATGCTGGGGATCTCGCCGCTGTCGCCGAGCCTGGTCGAGGGGCTGGGCCTCACCCGCTTCCAGGTCGCCTTCATCGTGCCGTCGATCTATCTCGCCGGGCTGCTCTTCTCGCTGCCGGGCGGCCGGCTCGCCGATCGTCTCGGGGTGCGCCCCGCGTTCCTCGGCGGGCTCGCCCTCGGCGCGGGCGGGCTGCTCGCCGCGGCCGTCGCGCCCGGCTTCCTCGCCTTCCTCTTCTGCCTCTTCGTGGCCGGCGCGGGCTGGAGCGTGGTGAATCCCACGCTCGGCAAGGCGATCATGGATGTCTTCCCGGTGCGCGAGCGCGGCATCGCGATGGGCGTGAAGCAGATGGGCCTCACGCTGGGCGGACTGATCTCGGCCCTCGTCCTGCCCGCGATCGCGGCCGCCCTCGGCTGGCGGTACGCGGTCGGCGCCTGCGCCGTGGTGGTGGCGCTGCCCGTCGCGCTGGGTTGGCGCCCCCTCGGCGCCTTCCGGGCCGGAGGCCGCGCCGCGAGTCCCGGAGATCTCGGCGCGACCGGCTCGAGCTGGTGGTGGGCGCGCCGGCCTGCCCTGGTGATCTTCTTCGCAACGGGCCTCGTGCTCGGCATGGTACAGGCCGCGGTCCTGAGCTACCTGCCGCTCTTCACCATCCAGGGCCTCGGCTTCGACAAGATCGGAGCCGGCCTCCTGGTGGCCGCCTCGCAGGCCGGCGGCGCGGTCTCGCGCCTCGCGCTCGGCGCGGCCAGTGACCGCTGGTTCACCGGCCGGCGGTCGGTGTGGCTCGCCTTCACCGGCGCGGTGGGCGCGATCATCTTCGCGCTCTATGCCGCCTGGCCCGCCACCTCGCCGCTCGCCGCCGGGCTCCTCGCGTTCGCGACCGGCATCGGCGCCTACGGGTGGGTCGGCATCTTCTTCGTGATCAGCGCGGAGGCGGGCGGCCCTCGCGAGGCGGGCCTGCTGAGCGGCGTGGCCTTCGCCTCGATCGTGCTCGGCCTGCTGGTGGGCCCGCCGGTCTTCGGCCTGCTGCTGGAGGCCGCCAACTCCTACTCGCTGGCATGGGCCGTCTTCGCCGCCCTCTCGGCCCTGGTCGCCATCGTCGCCCTGCTCGCCGGCCCCGCCATCGACCGCGCATCCCATCACCGCTGAGGATGGCGGCCCGAGGAGAGCCGCGCTATCATGCGGCCTCGGCCGCCTCGACGGCGGCGACAACCGCGAAGGAGCGCGCCACATGGGCTACGAGCAGATCCTCTACGAGGTGCGGGACCGCATCGCCACCGTCACCCTGAATCGCCCCGACAAGCTCAACGCCTGGACCGGCGTGATGGGGCGCGAGGTGCGCCAGGCGATGGACGAGGCGACGCGCGACGAGACGGTCCGCGTCATCGTGCTGACCGGCGCCGGTCGCGGCTTCTGCGCGGGCGCCGATATGCAGATGCTCTCCGGCATCGTCGACGCGGGCACCGCCGCGCGGGTGGAGGACGCCACCCCGGCCCGGCCGGGGCCGGAGGGCGACGCGGTGCGGCCCGACTTCCGCGGGCCCTACGCCTACTTCCCGATGGTGCCCAAGCCGATCATCGCGGCGCTCAACGGGGCCACCGCGGGCCTCGGCCTCGTGGTCTCGCTCTACTGCGACCTGCGCATCGCGGCCGACACCGCGGTGTTCACCACCGCGTTCTCCCGGCGCGGGCTCATCGCCGAGCACGGGGTGAGCTTCATGCTGCCCCGCCTGGTGGGCCTCCAGCACGGCCTCGACCTGCTGCTCTCTGGCCGCAAGTTCACCGCGGCGGAGGCGCTCGCGATGGGGCTTGTCTCGCAGGTGCATCCGGCCGGCGCGCTGATGGACGCGGTGCGCGCCTACGGCCGCGAGCTGGCCGATCTGGTTTCCCCGCGCTCGATCCGGGTGATGAAGCGGCAGATCTGGGAGGCGCAGTTCCAGACGCTCGCGGAGGCGACCGCGGTGGGCGACGAGGAGATGCGGAAGAGCTTCGGGGCCGAGGACTTCAAGGAAGGCGTGGCCCACTTCGTCGAGAAGCGCGCCCCGCGCTTCACCGGGCGGTGACCGCCATGGCCCGGCTCGCGGCCCTCGTCCTGACGCTGACCCTCGCCCTCCTCAGCACCGCGGCCCTCGCCTTCGACGGAGAGCCGGCGCTCTACGAGGCGGCGAAGAAGGAGAAGGAGTTCACCTGGTACACCGCCCACTACAACTCGGAGGCCGCGGCCGCGATCTGCCAGGGCTTCGAGAAGAAGTACCCGGGCGTGAAGTGCAACTACATCCGGACCACCGCCCAGGTGGCCTACCAGCGGCTGGCCCAGGACCAGAAGGCGGGCATCGCCCAATGTACCGTGATCAGCTCCACCGACCAGAGCCACTACACCAAGATGAAGCAGGACGGGTGGCTCCTGCCCTACAAGCCGAAGAACCTCTCCGAGCTGGTCGACGCCTTCCGCTCGTTCAACGATCCCGACGGGCTCTTCACCGCGACCGCGGCGGGCCTGGTGCTGCTCACCTACAACACCAGCGTGGTCTCCCCCGCGGAAGCGCCGCGAAAGTGGACCGACCTCGCCGACCCGAAGTGGAAGGGCAAGGTCTCGATCGGCCACCCCGGCTTCAGCGGCTACGTGGGCACCTGGGTGGTGCAGATGAAGAAGCTCTACGGCTGGGACTACTTCAAGAAGCTCGAGCTGAACAAGCCGCGCATCGGCCGGTCGATCAACGACACCGTGACCATGCTCAACGCCAAGGAGTCGATCGTGGCCGCGGGGCCCTCCGCCACCACGCTGGAGAGCCGGGCCAAGGGCAACCCGGTCGCGGTGGTCTATCCCGAGGACGGCGCGGTGCTCATGGTCTCCGCCTCCGGCATCCTGAAGAACGCCCCCGCCCCCAACGCGGGCCGGCTCTTCATCGAGTACCTGCTGAGCCGCGAGGGCAACGAGGTGATGGTGTCGCAGTACCAGGACCCGGTGAACAAGAGCGTGAAGCCGATGGCGGGCGGCAAGTCCATCGCGGAGATCAAGACGATCCGGCCCACCGCGGTCGAGATCGAGAAGGGCATCCCGGAGGTCAAAGAGCTCTTCCGGGAGACCTTCGGGATCTGAGACCGGCCGCCGCGCGATGCGGGAGAAGTCCTTCGTCATCTGGCTGCTCCTGATCGCGCTGCTGCTCCTGCTCGTGATCAACCCGCTCGCCCGCCTCCTGTGGGCGAGCTTCCAGCACCCGGAGACCGGCGCCTTCACGCTCGCGAACTACGCGGCCGCGTACGGACGCTGGCGGCACGTGGAGGCGCTGATCAACTCGCTGGTCATCGGCCTCGCGGTGGCCGCGCTCTGCACCGTGTTCGGGGTGCCGATGGCGTGGGCGGTGTCGCGCACCGACATGCCGGGCAAGGGGCTGGTGTGGGCGGCGGTGCTCGGCACCTTCATCATGCCGAACTACCTGGGGGCGGTGGCCTGGATCCTCATGGCGGGGCCGAACGCGGGCTGGCTCAATCGCGTCTACATCGCGATCACCGCGGCGGACGCGGGGCCCTTCAACGTCTACAGCAAGACCGGGCTCGTGCTCGTCATCGCGTGCTACTCGTTCCCCTACATGTTCGTGTTCACCCGCTCCGCGCTCGATCTGATCTCCTCCGAGATGGAGGACGCGGCGAGCACGCTCGGCGCGGGCGCGCTGCGCACCACCCTGCGGGTCACCCTCCCGCTGGCCCTGCCCGCGATCATGGGCGCGTTCATCGTGGAGTTCCTCGAGTCGATCGCGCTCTTCGGGGCGCCCGCCCTGATCGCCCTGCCCGCGCGCTTCCAGGTCATGACCACCACGCTCTGGCAGATGTTCGAGTTCCCCCCGCGCGTCCAGGAGGCGGCGGCCTACGCGATGCCGCTCCTGCTCATCACCGTGTTCCTCTTCTGGCTCCAGTACCGCATCATGGCCCGCAAGGGCTACGTGGCGCTGACCGGCAAGGGCGGGGAGCGCCGCCTGGTGCGCCTGGGTCCCTGGCGCTGGGCCCTGCTCGGCTACTGCCTGTTCGTGACGTCGCTCTCGTTCTTCCTGCCGATGCTGGTGGTGCTGCAGGCCGCCTTCGCGCGCGCCTGGGGCCGCGGCTTCTCCTGGGACAACGTCACGCTGCGCAACCTGCGCTTCGTGCTGTTCGACCAGACCGCCACCCGGGCCGCCACCCTGAACACCTTCGTGTACGCGGCGGCGGCCTCCGTCATCGCGCTCACCCTCGCGCTCGCCATCGCCTACATCGTGGCGCGCCGCCTGGTCCCGCTCGGCCGCGCGCTGACCTACGTGGCGATGGCTCCCTTCGTCATCCCGGGCATCGTGCTCGCGATCGGGTTCTACGCCGCCTACACCACGAAGCCGCTCGTGCTCTACGGCACCGCCTGGATCCTCATCCTCGCCTTCGCGACGCGCTTCCTCCCCATCGCGTACACCAACAGCGACGCGGCGCTCCGCAGCATCAACCCGGAGCTCGAGGACGCGGCCCGCATCCTGGGCGCCGGCCGGCTCCTGTCCCTCCGTCGAATAGTCGCCCCGCTCCTGAAGCGCGGGCTCGCGGGCGCCTTCATCCTGGTGTTCATCCCGGCCACCCGCGAGCTGTCCTCCGCGATCTTCCTCTACACCACCGGCACCCAGGTGCTGTCGGTCCTCCTCTTCGACAAGAGCGACGAGGGCAACTTCGAGGTGCTCTCCTCCATGGGCCTGATCCTGGTGGTGGTCACGGTGGCGCTGGTGCTGGTGGGCTTCCGGATGGTCGGCCGCGACTTCCTCCTGCGGAGGACCGCCACGTGAGCCGCCTGGTCCTCGCCGACGTCAGCCGCCGCTTCGGGACGGTGACCGCGGTCGACCGCTTCTCCCTCACCCTGCAGCCCGGCGAGTTCGTCTCGCTGCTCGGCCCCTCCGGCTGCGGCAAGACCACGACCCTGCGGATGATCGCGGGCTTCCTCGAGCCGAGCGAGGGCACCATCGACATGGACGGCCGGCGGATCTCCGCGCCCGGCTCCACCCTGCCGCCCGAGAAGCGGAACATGTCGATGATCTTTCAGAGCTACGCGATCTGGCCGAACATGACGGTGGCCGAGAACGTGGCCTTCGGCCTCGAGGTACGGCGAGTGCCGAAGGACGAGATGCGCATCAAGGTCCAGCGCATCCTCGACGTGGTGCAGATGGGCCACCTGGGCGGGCGCTACCCCCAGGAGCTGTCGGGCGGCCAGCAGCAGCGGGTCGCGCTGGCCCGCGCGATCGTGGTGCAGCCCGCGGTGCTCCTGCTGGACGAGCCGCTCAGCAATCTCGACGCGAATCTGCGTGAGGAGATGCGCTACGAGATCCGGCGCCTGCACGACGAGTTCCAGATCACCACCGTCTACGTGACCCACGACCAGGCGGAGGCCATGGTGACCTCCGATCGCATCGCGGTCATGCACCAGGGGCGGATCGAGCAGGTGGACGCTCCGCGCGCCCTCTACGCGCGGCCGCGCACCCGCTTCGTGGCCGGCTTCATCGGGCGCACCAACCTGCTGGGCGGGCTCGTGCGCGGCGAGGACGTGGTGTTCGACCACTTCACGATCGCGCGCGACCTCTTCGCCGAGGCCGCCGCGCTGCAGGGCCAGGTCAGCTTCTCGCTCCGCCCGCAGTCGATCCACCTCTACCGGCAGTCTCCGCCCGCCTCCGACCGCGTCTGCGTCGTGCCCGGGGTGGTGGCCCAGCGGGCCTACCTGGGCGAGCACTGGGACTACACGGTGCGGCCGGCCGGCAGCGCGCTGGCCCTGCGGGTCACCGCGCGCCCGCACGAGGTCTTCGAGCTGGACGAGAAGGTCTGGCTCGAGCTGGACCCGCGGCAGATGGCGTTGCTCGAGCCCGAGTGACGCCGCCGCGGTGCTGATCCTCCTCAACAAGCCCTTCGGCGTGCTCTGCCAGTTCACCGATCCCGGTGGGCGGCCGACCCTCGCCGACTACGTGGCGGTGCCGCGCGTCTACCCGGCCGGGCGCCTCGACCACGACAGCGAGGGGCTGCTCCTGCTGACCGACGACGGGGCGCTGCAGGCGCGGCTGGCCGATCCGCGCCATCACGTGGAGAAGGTCTACTGGGTGCAGGTGGAGCGCGTGCCCGACGAGGACGCGCTCGCGCGGCTGCGCGCGGGGCTGGTGCTGAAGGACGGGCCGACGCGGCCGGCGCGGGCGCGGCTGATCGAGGAGCCGCCCGGGCTCTGGGCGCGCGAGCCGCCGATCCGGTGGCGCGCGAACATCCCGACCGCGTGGGTCGAGATCGGGCTCACCGAGGGGCGGAACCGGCAGGTGCGCCGGATGACGGCGGCGGTGGGGTTTCCCGCGCTGCGGTTGATCCGGGTCGCGATCGGGCCGTATGCGCTCGGGGCACTGCGTCCCGGGGAGTGGAAGGAGGGTTGAAGCCACCGCCCCTCACCCTTGACCGCCCCTCACCCTGCCCTCTCCCCTGAGGGGAGAGGGGTATGAGGAGGAGAGGCTCTCCAGGCTTAGAAGATGGCGTAGCCGCCGTCGATGACGAAGGTGTCGCCGGTGTGATAGTTGCTGGCGTCGCTGGTGAGGTAGACCGCGATGCCGCCGAAGTCGCCGCCGGTACCCCAGCGTCGCGCGGGCACCCGGGGGAGCACGCGGGTCTTGAACGCGTCGCCGTGCACCGCCTTCTCGGTCATCGGGGTCTCGATCCAGCCCGGCACGATCGCGTTGCACCGGATCTTGTGGCGCGCGAGGCCGACCGCGAGGGCCCGCATCACCGAGAGCATCGCGCCCTTGCTGGCCGCGTAGTGCGCGCTGAGCGGCGAGCCCTCCAGCGCGGCCAGGCTCGCGGTGACCGCGAGCGAGCCGCCCTCGCCGCGCCCGATCATGTGCCGCGCCGCCGCGCGCAGGGTGAAGAAGGCCCCGTCGAGATTCACCGCCAGCACCCGGTGCCACTCCTCGGTGGTCATCTCGGCGAAGCTGGCCGCGGCGCCCCGGCCCGAGACGCCCGCGTTGACGAAGCAGGCGTCGACGCCGCCCAGGGTCGAGACGGTCTCGGCGAAGGCGCGGTCCACCGCGGCCTCGTCGCTCACGTCGCAGCGCAGTGCCATCGCCTTCCCGCCGATCGCGTGCAGCCGGGCGACCGCGGTGTGGTTCTTCTCCTCGTTGGTGCCCCAGATGCACACCGCCGCGCCCGCCTGCGCGAGCGCCTCCGCCATCCCGAGGCCGATGCCGCTGTTGCCGCCGGTCACGATCGCGGTCTTGCCGTGCAGATCGAACGCCTGGTACGCCATAAAGGTCGGTCGCTCCCCTAGGGCCGCATGCGATGCGTGTACGGGCCCGTCTCCCGCAGCGGCGCGGCCAGCTCCGCGAACTCGCAGAGCAGCGGCCGGGTGGCGCGCGGGTCGATGATCTCCTCGATCCAGAACGTCTCCGCGGAGCGGAACGGCGAGCGGAGCTTCTGCAGCCGCTCCTCGATCTCGATCATCTTCGCGGCCGGGTCGGCCGCGCCCTGGATGTCGGCCCGGTACGCGGCCTCGATGCCACCCTCGAGCGGCAGCGACCCCCAGCGCCCCGAGGGCCACGCGTAGCGCGGGCCGTAGCGGGCGCCCGGCTTGTGGGCCGCGCCGGCCACCCCGAACAC
Organism: uncultured Candidatus Rokubacteria bacterium; assembly: GCA_963841755.1. Lineage (GTDB taxonomy): Bacteria > Methylomirabilota > Methylomirabilia > Rokubacteriales > CSP1-6 > CAMLFJ01. The sequence goes on along the minus strand of CAWJDX010000010.1, from coordinate 26,003 downwards.
GTTGCGGACGATGACCGCACACCACGGGACGGTGGACTGCCAGATGGCCGACATCGCGCGCACGCCTTGCTTGATGGTGCCGGTCTGCTCGGCCTCGAGCCCGATGAGAAAGCCGGGGCAGTCCACCAGGTAGAAGACGGGCAGGTGGAAGGTCTGGGCGAAGTCGACGAAGCGCTCCACCTTCTGGCAGGTGTCCGCGGTCCACGCCCCGCCGTAGAAGTAGGGATCGCTCGCCAGCACCGCGACCGGCCACCCGTCGAGCCGGGCCAGCCCGGTGATGATGGCGCGGCCGTAGAGTGGCTGGATCTCGAAGAACGAATCGCGGTCCACCACCGCCTCGATGATCGCGCGCATCTTGTACGGCTTTCGGATGTCGCGCGGGATCGCGTCGCCCAGCCACTCCTCGCGCCGCTCGGGATCGTCGGTGCGCGGCCCGCGCGGGGGCAGCTCGTAGATCGACGAGGGCAGATAGGAGAGGAAGCGCCGGGTCACCTCGAACGCCTGCTCCTCGGTATCCACCGCGAGGTCGACCGCCCCGGCCTTGAGCTGGATCTGCCAGCCGCCCAGCTCGTTCTTGGTGAGCTTCTGCCCGAGCCGCTCGACGACGGGCGGCCCCGCCACGAAGAGCGCCGACTTGTCCTTCACCATGACCGAGAGATGCGCCGCGGCCAGGTGCGCGGCGCCGAGCCCGGCCACCGAGCCCAGGCCGAGCGCCACGCGTGGCACGGTGCCGATGCTGTTGACCACCCACTCCCAGCCGGACACGCCGGGCACGTTGGCCCGGCCGGTGGTCTCGATCGTCTTCACCGACCCGCCGCCGCCCGAGCCCTCGACCAGGCGGATCAGGGGCAGGCGCAGCTCGTTGGCCATCTGCTCGCACTGGTTGTGCTTGCCCTTGATGGTCGCGTCGGCCGACCCGCCCCGGACCGTGAAGTCGTCGCCGCCCACCACCACCGGGCGGCCGTCGAGCCGCGCCCGGCCGAAGACGAAGTTCGACGGGGTCAGCTCCTTGAGGTCGTTCTTGCCGTCGTACGACGCCTTGCCCGCGATCTTGCCGATCTCGTGGAAGCTGCCCCCGTCGACGAGGCGGTCGATGCGCTCGCGGATCGTGTAGCGTCCGCCGTCGTGCTGCCGCTTGACCCGCTCGGCGCCGCCCAGCTGCTCCGCGAACTCCTCGCGGCGCCTCAGCTCGTCCATCTCGGACTTCCAGTTCATGGGGGGAGACCTCCGCGGAGGATGGTAGCAGGGAGCGCCCGCTCCTGCCTAGCTCGGCCCGAGCGGGGACGGTGCCGATCAGGAGCGGATGGCGATGACCAGCGAGATGCGGTTCCGGTCGCCGGCCCGCTGATACTCCACCTGCTGGGCCATCTCCGAGACGAGCAGCACGCCGAGCCCGCCCACCGGGCGTTCCTCGACGCCCGCGCCCGCGTCGGGAGTGATCACCCGAGCGAAGGGATCGTGCGCGGGGCCGGTGTCCTCGTAGGTGAGCGCGACGCGGCCGGGACTCACCTCGCACTCGATCCGCACCGGCGCCTCGCTGTCTCCCCCGTGGCCGTGGACCACGGTATTGGTGAAGAGCTCCTCCACCAGGAGGGTGAGCCGCAGGCAGGTGTCACGCCCGAGCCCGGCCCCGGAGCAGACCTCGCCGAGGAAGGCGTCGACCCGTGGCAACACGTCGCGGCGGGCGGGGAACGTCTGGCTGTGGCGCGCAACCGTCATCGGCCTATTGTACGGCCGGCGGTGGTATATCCGAGGCATGGGAACCGCCCGCGCGCGCATCCACCGTCGTCAGCTCGCGGGGGTGATGCTCGCGGCCGCCACCATCACGCCGTTCTTCAACCTGCTGACCAGCCGGGCCTCCGTGGCGGAGGCCGTCCAGGGCTTCGTCGACGCGGTGCTGGTCTCGCTCCTCACCGGCGGCTATCTCATCTTCGTCCGGGACGGGCGCGCCCGCTCCTGGTTCCGGCGCATCGGCTTTCTCACCGATCTCGCGCTCAGCAGCGTGATCGTGCTGGTGCTGTTCCTCCTTGGCCGTGCCGCGGGTCAGGTGGTGACCAGCTTCAATCCGCACCGGTTCCTGATGAGCTTCACCGACGCCCACCTGATCTACGCCATCCCCTTCTTCGTGATCATCGCGGTCACCGTCAACTTCATCCTCCAGATGAACCGGCTGATCGGCGGCAACGTGCTGGGATACTTCGTCACCGGCGTCTACACCCGGCCCAAGGCGGAGGAGCGCATCTTCCTGTTCATGGACCTGGCCGGCTCGACCCAGCTCGCGGAGCGCCTCGGCAGCGCCCGCTACTTCGAGCTGCTCCGCCGCGTGGTGGACGACCTGACCGAGCCGGTGCTGCAGACCAGGGGAGAGATCTACCAGTACGCGGGCGACGAGGTCGTCATCACCTGGCCCACCGAGAAGGGCCTGCGCGCCGCCAACTGCGTCCGCTGCTTCTTCCTGATCTGTGCCGCGGTCTCGGGCAACCCCGCCCGGTACGAGCGCGAGTTCGGGGCGCGCCCCACCTTCCGCGGCGGCCTCCACGGCGGCACGGTCACCGCCGGGGAGCTGGGCGACCTGCGGCAGCAGATCGTCTTCGTCGGGGACATCCTCAACACCGCCGCGCGCCTCGAGGAGTACGCCAAGCAGGCGGGCTTCGATCTCGTCGCCTCGGGAGCGGTGCTCGACCGGCTCACCCTGCCGACCGGCGTGAAGGCGACGCCGTGCGGAGAGCTGGCCCTGCGGGGCAAGGCCGTGAGTGTGGCGGCCTACGGCCTGACGAACGGCGGCTAGCCCACCTTCTCGACCTTGCCGTCGAGGCTCATCAGAAGCGTCTCCACCTCCAGGGTGGGATACTGGGCGCCGATTCGCTTGCGCAGCTCGTCGAGCTGCCCGGCGTGGACCGTGGTCTCCTTCGCGCGGTCCTTGGCGAAGTCCTCGCCCAGGACCACCTGGTAGGCGCCGCAGTCCCGATGGTCCAGCAGGATCACCTTCTGGATCTGGTGCAGCTGGATGGCCACCTCCAGGTGCTCCCAGAACGTCTGGTTCCAGGCCGGGTACTTGTCGGTGAGCGCTCCGAGGGAAGCACCGGCCAGGATGACGTGGTCATACTTGTTCCGCAGGCCCCGTCCCGACATGTATCGCTCGGTCTCACTGGTCAGCCGATAGTCCATGCAGCTCAGCAGGAGGGCGTCGGTCGCGGCAGCTCGAGCCAAGCGGGCGGGCAGGGTCATCGCGAGGAGGCTCGCGCCACCCCCGAGCACCCCGACCCGCAGGAACGCGCGGCGGCCGGTCATCATGCTTCGCACCATTGCTCGAGCATCATCTGCGTGGCCTCCCAGACGAAGTTGTTCACTGACCCCAGCGGGCGCCGGGATTCTCTCGCTTCGCGATCTCGAACACAAGACGGGTCATGCACTACGGCCCCAGTTGCTTGGTCAACGTCATGTCCACGTCGGTGCCCGTCTCGTATGGGCGCGAGGACAGGACCCGGTAGCCGAGCTTCTCGTACAGGCGGCGATTCGCGGGCAGGCTCCCCAGGACGCCCACCCGCACCTCCGCCACGCCGTGAGCGCGGGCACTCGCCTCGATCGCCGCCATCAGGGCGCCCGCGACCCCCTTCCCGCGGTACGTGGGCAGCACCGCGACCCTACCGGCGTAGACGTACCCCGGGGACAGGCGGAACCGCGCACTCCCGACGGCCGTGTCACTGGAGAAGGCGAGAAAGGCGCCACCGTCGCTGATCGCGGCGCGCACGTCGTCGATCGTCTCGCTCAGCGCCCCGCTCGGCGGGTCGAGCCGACCGCGGTACTCCTCGAAGGCGACCTGCATCACGCTCAGCACCGCGTGCGCCTCGTCGATCCCCGCGCTTCGAACCGTGACCCCCATGCCGCCCCTCAGCTCGAGGGTGAGTAGCGCGCCTCGACGTACACCCACGCGCGCGCCCCCGACTGGAGAACCACGGCCACCCGCTTGACCGCGGCCACCTCGTACCGGTCCGCGCTCTGGACCTCCTCCAGCGAGACCGCGAACACCGTTCCCGGTATGACGTCGGACGGGCGTCCGGTGAACCTGGCCATGGTGTGTTGCGCCTTGCCGCTGACGGCAATCACGGCCTCGTCCTGGATCTCCAGTGGCGCCAGATCGAACCCGGGCAACGCGTCTCGCGTGCCGATCAATTGCCGCCCGAACGTTGCCGTCTGCACGGCCTCGAGCTGGAGCGTGCCGTACGCGAAGAGACGCTCGGTGTGCTCCAGCACTCCCTTCAGGGTCCGGAGGTCGCTCTCGACCGCCTCCCCGGCCCGGGCGAGCTGCTCGTCGGACATTCCCGGCTGACGGATCAGCGTGAACACGAGCTCGCTGCCCGCCCCGTTGGCCACGACCCTCATGGGGTTCCGGACGGTAACTCCCGACTCCAGCTTGACGTCATGATCCATGACCCCGAAAGCGTTCGGCTCCACGAACCTCACTCGCACCTTGCCGAACGGGGCTTCCGCGACCCACTCATCGCCGTCCCTCCGGACCTCGACGCGGGCCAGCCCGGCCGCCCACCGCGGCAGGTTCCGCGGGTCCGAGGCGAACTCGTAGACCTCGGCCGGACGGCGGGCGATGTGGATGCTGATATGCCGGACGTCGTGCATCACGCTCCCCGAACCAGCTCGACGATGCGCGCAGACACCGAGCTTCCGCTGACGGTCAGCTCCCCGGCCGAGATGGGTAGCTTGAAGCGGCGCGGACCGGCGCTCCCCGGATTCACGTACAGAATACCGGCCCTCCGCTCGACCGACGGCCGGTGCGAATGGCCCGACACGACGACTTGTACGCCGGCGGCATCTGGCACTGGTTCGAGACGCGCGAGATCGTGGATCGCATAGATGAAGATCTCCCCGACCTGAAAGAGCTCGGTCTCGCGGAGCCGCGCAGCCCACGCCCCATGGTCATTGTTGCCCCGCACTGCCGTCACCGGCGCAATGGCCGAGAGCGCCTCGAGCACGCGGGCATCGCAGATATCGCCCCCGTGAACGATGTGGTCACTGCCCTCGAGGAATGCGAGCGCCTCGGGGCGCAAGAGTCCATGGGTGTCCGAGATGAGGCCTACGCGGATCATGGCCGGTGAACCCATTCCGCGCGGGTGATGCGATACAGGCAATGAAGGCGCAAGGGGTGCCCTTCGACGATGCCGGGGTATTCGAAATCCTGGTTCGTGTTGCGCATCCCGATGCGTTCCATGACCGCGCGCGATCTCAGATTTCCAACCGCCGTGAAGGATACGATCTCCGACAGCGACAGCCGTTCGAAGGCGACGCGTAGCGCCGCGCGTGCGGCCTCGGTGGCGAAGCCCTTGCCCCAGAACCGCCGTGCCAAGCGCCAACCAACCTCGACGCAGGGCGAGAAAGAGAACGTACGACGAGGCACGGACAGGCCGGTGAAGCCGATGAACTCGCCGGATTCTCGCAGCTCGACGGCCCAGTTGCTCCAGCCCTGCGCGGCAAACTGGGCCTGCCATGCGTCGATGCTGGCGTCGCTGGCCGCCGGTGACGATGGAGAGGCAAAGAACTCCATCACCGCGGGATCGGCATTCATTGCCGCAAACGGCGCGCGGTCGGACTCTCGCCACTGACGCATTCTCAGCCGCGATGTCTCCAATTCGATGATGGATACCCGAGGTCCTTGGGCCACGTGACGTTTGCTAGGCCCACCTCACGACGAGCGCGAGGGCATAGAGGACGGTCGCCAAAAGGACGCCCAAGAGCGGGATGCGGAAGAAATACCTCTGGGCAAGGAAGACGTAGCCGAACAGCAGTATCAAGCCAAGCGCGAGCAGAAAGACGGACTGGAACAGGAACTCGCCCTGCGCCACCGCCAGGTAACCATACACCGCCCCGAACAGGATGAGGCTGTAGCTATGACTCGCGTTGAAGCCGACCCAGGCCTTCCACATCGTTGCCTCTCGCGTGATGACCGGCGACACCTCCTGCATGCGCGCTCTCAGATCGCGGTCGCGGGGAAGCAACTTGACGCCCTTGAAGGTATACACAAGGTGGATGAGGCCGAGCAACATGAAGATCGCGGCGCTGCCAGCTATGAGCACCGGTGCAAGTGCCCTCACGTCGCGATGGTGACCACATGTGCCTGGATCTTGCCGTCCACCGTCTCGCAGCCGAACCGGCGCGCGATCGCCTCCGCGGCCAGAGTGGTTGCCTCCGTCAGCCGCGAGGCATCCCGTGCCTCGATCTCGTTGCGCAGCGGGGTTCCCTGGCAGTACGCGACCGCGGGGCGCTCGCTGGACGCCGCGCGGCTGCGGGCGGCCAGGGTCGTGACGGCCGGTGAGGCGGTAAATCCACCGGCGGCGAGATCTCGCCGGATGGTCTCAAGGTCGTGATAGCCGTGGGGTGTTCGCGCCAGGAAGCGCGGCGGATCCTCCGGGAAGAGGGCCGCAAGCGCGGTCGTCACCACGTCGGCGAACTCATTCTCCTGGATGCGATCCCACACGCTGAACATGAAGAGGCCCCCCGACCTGAGCACGCGCCGCACTTCCGCATATGCTCGGTCCTTCTCGGGGAAGAACATCACGCCGAACTGGCAGACGACGGCGTCGAAGGTGCCGTCTGCAAAGGGCAGTGCCATCGCATCGGCCTGGCGCCACTCGACCGGACGCGTGGTCCCGCGCGCGGCCGCCTGGTCGAGCATGGCCTGATTCAGGTCCGTGGCCACGATGGAGACGGCCTCGGGCAACGCGGCGGCCATGGCCCGGGTCGCGACCCCCGTGCCGGCCGCGATCTCGAGGACCTGTCCCGGAGGGCGCGACGCGAGGCGCGCGGCGAGGTCCACGGCGTACGGCTCGAAGAGGAGCGGCACCAGATGCGTCTCGTACAGCTCTGCAATGGAACCGGTGAAGGCCTTGTCAGAGCCGTAGGTGCTCATGCGATCATACGCCCATGAAACATGGCACCCTTTCCATCACACGCCACATCGATGCACCCCGTGAGCTCGTCTACGAAGTCTGGACGAAGCTCGAACACCGACAGCACTGGTTTGTCGGGCCGGCCTGGACCGAAATAGAACGGCGCGTAGATCTGAAAGTCAACGAGCAAGAACTTAAGCGAAGCTGTTCTCCGTTTCGCTTGCTGGCGTCGAGTTCTCGGACAAATCCAACGCAACCGAGCTGACCTATACCGAGCACGGGTTCTTCTTCCACGGAGAATACGGAGCCGAGTCTCGAATGGCGGGCACCAACGGGCTGCTGGATCAATTTTCGTCCTACCTGGAGACAATGCGCCAGGTAGGCCCACGCGCATAGCGCGCACGATCAGCGGTCATTTCGTCTCCATGAGATAGCTGACCAATCGCCGAATCTTCCCGTCCCGCATATCGAAGACATCGCAAAAGACCAGGTTCAGAAAACTGCCATCTTGTTTCGGGGCTCGCACCGCACCCTCCGCCACCACTACATTGTCTTCCTCGGTCAGCCGGCTGACGGTGATCAGGGGGTGGCCGACAAATCCCTCATCGACGATGTGCTTGGCGAAGTCGTTCTTACCTCGAACATCAAACGCGCCCGGAATCACCCATTCGACGTCATCGGTCAGGCAGGACAGAATCTGCGGACGATCCGTTGTCCGGAAGCCGTCCATATAGGCTTCAACCGTTCTCTTGTTCGGTGTCATGTGAGTCACCTCCTGATTACTCGATCACGCGATCCGCCCGGAGCCGGACTGATGGCGGAATCGTTAGGCCGAGAGTCCTGGCCGTCTTCACGGCTGATCCCCTCCACTGCCTGGCACTTCACCGAGCGAGTGGAAGATCGCCTTGCCGTGCTGCTTGGCCAAGCTGACCATCTCGTCCGCACCGGCCGAGGGACCACCAATGCGAAGACAGGCGTCGCATTTGGCGACCAGCCTGCGCCTGATGGGATGAAAGATCTCGCTGAAGGTAGCATCGCCGATGCCTGACGAACCGGCATGCTCGATGAGTGGCAGGGCGAACCACTCGCCCATGACTGGAAGGTGCCCGGCTCGGAAGAGCTGAAGGGACACCTCGGTCATGTGGGCAACGTTCCTGGCGATGAGCGTTGGATCGTCATTGGTGCCTGAACGATAGGGCCCGGCAACGAGAATCATGAGTGGGCGCAAGGTGAGCCGTCCTCCTTGTGATGCCTATGGCCGGCGCAGCGCCTTGTTGGGCGGGATTGACGCGCGGTCCTTCTGCTCCGCCCACTTGAGTAGCGCATCCAGCGCGGGGCACAGGGACTGTCCCCACTCGGTCAGGCGGTATTCCACCTTGGGGGGCACTTGAGGGTAGACCTTCCTGGCCACGATGCCGTCCGCTTCGAGCTGGCGCAACTGCTGGGCCAGCATCTTCTGCGAAATGCCGGGGATGAGCTTCTCGAAATCCGAGTAGCGCTGCACTTTGCCGTCAAACAGGTGAAACAGGATGATCAGCTCCCAGCGCCCCTCGAGCAGCCTCAGCACTTCCTCGACGCCGACCGCGGCGGTCGTCGGCGTGTAGACCTTACGCATAGGTTCGCAACTTACCTTTCAGTGCGTTCTTGATCATTGGAGAGTCTATGGTGAAACTTCCGGTATCGCAAACCTCAACCGCAAGACCACGACATGAACGCCCAATGATCGAGTTTCTGGAGATCGGCTGATGAGTTTCGACCTGGAACTTGCGGGCCGGCGCGTGCTCGTCACCGCCGGAACGAAAGGCGTCGGCGCCGCCGTCGTCGGTCACTTTCTCGAACTCGGAGCGCGCGTGCTCACGACTGCGCGTGCCCGACCGGACCGGTTGCCGGAAGATATGTTCGTCGTGGCCGATCTCACGACCGCCGAGGGCTGCGCCGCCGTTCATCAGGCGGTCGAGGACCGACTGGGGAGCACGGACATCATCGTTCATGTACTGGGCGGCTCATCGGCGCCGGCGGGCGGGTTTGCCGTGCTGGACGATAGTCAGTGGTACCGGGAACTCCATCTCAACCTGTTCCCTGCCGTGCGGTTGGACCGGGCGCTGCTGCCCGCGATGCTCGCGCGCGGCTCGGGCGTCATCATACACGTGACGTCGATCCAGGACCGGCTTCCCTTGCCGGAATCCACCACGGCATACGCGGCGGCGAAGGCGGCGCTCTCGACCTACAGCAAAAGCCTCTCGAAGGAAGTGACACCGAAAGGCGTGCGCGTCGTCCGTGTATCGCCCGGCTGGGTCGAGACGGAAGCCTCGGTGGCGTTGGCGAACCGGCTCGCCGAGCAAGCCGGCACCGACTATGAGGGCGGCAAGCAGATCATCATGAAGTCGCTCGGCGGCATTCCGCTCGGGCGGCCCTCGAAGCCCAGGGAAGTGGCGAACCTCATCGCATTCCTGGCGTCTCCGCGGGCGGCGACCATCACCGGGACGGAATACGTGATCGATGGCGGCAGCATCCCGGTGGCATAGAGCAAGCGGGGCGGAATCCAGTTAGGACACGCCGGGCCGACTTGTCGGCCCGCGACCGGCCCTTTCGGCTATCATAGGCCCCGCTCGGCCGGCCGAGGCCGGGGCGATCGTGGAGAACTGGAGGACCATCGCATGTCTCGCTCGCTCGTCGTGCTGGCCGCCGCGGCCGTGATGACCACCGTGACGCCGGGTCCACTCCTCGCCCAGGAGGCCGGGCACATCAAGGTGGCGCGCGGCGGGGTGCAGGTCGAGCGCGCGGGGCAGAAGACGCCGGCCGCGGTCGGCGCGGTCGTGCAGGCCGGCGACGTGGTGACCACCGGGGCGGACGGCTCGGTCGGCATCACCTTCCTCGACAACAGCCTGCTCTCCGCCGGGCCCAACAGCGTGCTCGCCATCGACCGGTTCGCGTTCGACTCGACCACGCACCAGGGCAGCTTCGAGAGCTCCCTCCGCAAGGGCACCCTCGCGGTCGTCTCGGGCAAGCTCGCCAAGCAGTCGCCGGAGGCGATGAAGGTCAGGACCCCCGCCGCGGTGCTGGGCGTGCGCGGCACCGAGTTCCTCGTCCGCACCGGCGACCCGAAGGACTGACGCGCTCGCCTGCGATGCATCGCCTCGCGGGGCTCGCGGCTCTCGCGCTCCTCCTCCTGGTCGGCTGCGCCAAGCCGGCCCGCAACGATCTCTACGTGCTCATGCCGGGGCCGGACGGCAAGACCGGCGCGCTCACCGTGGAGAGCGGCGGCAAGCAGGCGGTGCTCGACCAGCCCTATGCGGCGGCGCGGGTGAAGGAATCCGGGCAGGTGGAGCCGGGGACAGTGACCGAGCAGGAGGCGCGTCAGGCCTTCGGCGCGGCGCTGGCCGCGCAGCCCGGCCGTCCCGCCTCCTTCATCCTCTATTTCCTCGAGAATCGCGACGAGCTCACGCCGGATTCCAAGCAGACGCTGGGGAGCGCGCTCGACGAGATCGCGCGGCGCCCCGCCCCGGAGATCGTGGTCATCGGCCACACCGACCGGGTGGGGCCCGTGCCCTACAACGACACGCTGTCGCTCCGGCGCGCGGAGCGGGTGCGCGACGAGCTGGTGAAGGTCGGCATCGCGGCCGATCGCATTCGGGTCGAAGGGCGCGGGGAGCGGGAGCCTCTGGTGCCGACTCCCGATGAAGTCGCGGAGCCGCGGAATCGGCGGGTGGAGATCAGCGTCCGGTAACCACCCCTCACCCTGCCCTCTCCCCTGAGGGGAGAGGGTTCGGGCCGGTGAAGCGGAGGATCAGGATGGCCATGTCGTCCGAGGCCTCCGCGTCGCCCGTGAAGGCGGCCACGTCGCGCCGGATGGCCTCGCCGATGTCGGCGGCGGTCACGGCCGCGCCCAGGCCGCCCAGCAGCCCTTCGAGTCGCGGCCGCCCGTAGAGCTCGCCGTCCGCGCGGGCCGCCTCGGTGATCCCGTCGGTGATCAGGCACAGCGTGTCGCCCGGCGCGAGCTGGCACGCCCCCGCCGTGTAGTCGAAGCCGTCGACGGCGCAGAGCGGCGGGCCGCCGCCCTCCGTGAGCCGCGAGAGGGAGCGGCCCGCGCGCGGGAGCAGGAACGGCGGCTCGTGGCCGGCGCTGCAGTACTCGAGCGCCCCGGTGCGCGCGTCCAGGATGCCGGCCAGCACCGTGACGAACAGCCCCTCCGCATTGTCGCGCGAGATCTCCGCGTCGGCCTCGCGCATCATGACCGCCACCTGGCCGTGACGCCGCAGGGCCGTGCTCTTGTAGAGGGCCTTGCTGATGGCCATGAAGAGGCTGCCGGGCAGGCCCTTGCCGGAGACGTCGCCGATCATGAAGAAGAGGTGGTCTCCGTCCAGGAAGAAGAAGTCGTAGAGATCGCCGCCCACCTCGCGCGCCGGGTCGAGACGCGCGTAGAGGTCGAAGCGCCGCTCGCCCGGGAAGACGACCGACGGCCGCGGCAGCGTGCCCATCTGGATGCGCCGCGCCGCCTCCAGCTCGCCCGCGAGCCGGGCCGCCGCCTCCCGCTGCTGCTCCACTTGCCGGCGGAGCGCGCGGCGACGGGCCTCGGTCTCGGTGAGGGTCACCGCCAGCATCACGGTGTACAGCACGGCCAGGCCGAGCGCAGGCGTCGCGGCGTCCACCAGCAGCCCGCGCGTGCGATAGAAAGTGAAGCCGAGCGCGAGGGCCACCACGATCAGGCCGAGCAGCAGGGCCGCCGACACCCGTGGCCGCAGCCGGGGTACCGCGACGACGAGGAGCAGGCCGGCCGCGGCCAGGACCAGCACCTCGAGCACGCGGGCCAGCGGCGGGCGAGAGAGCAGCGAGCCCTCCAGGATGCCCTCGAGGAGCTGCGCGTGGAGCTCGACGCCCGACATCCGATCGTTCACCGGCGTGGTCTGGTAGTCCGCGAGCCCGAAGGCGGTCGCCCCGATCAGCACCAGCCGATCCCGCAGCCGCTCGGGCGGAACGCGCCCCTCGAGCACGTCCGCCGCGGAGATGAACCGGGTCGGGTCGGAGCGACGATAGTGTGGCCACACGCGGCCGTCGCGCTCGGTGCGGATGAAGAGATCGCCGATCCCGACCGCCTCGATGCCGCCGCGGCCGGCCCGCGCCGAGAGCCCCGGAGCGTCCAGCGCCACGCGGAGCATCTCGAGAGCGAGGCCCGGCACGAAGCTGTCGCCCACCAAGGCGAGCAATGGCATGCGCCGCACCACCCCGCGCTCCGGATCCACGCTGGTCAGCCCGCGCCCCGCGGCCGCCGCGTCGATCTCCCCGATGCTGTGGATGCCGGCGACGAAGTGGCGCACGAAGGGTGTGGGGTCGGATCCGAACGTCCGGACCGGGGGCGAGCCGACCCCGTGCGGGGTCGCGGAGTCCGCGGTCTCGACCCCGGCCAGGCCCAGGACCACCCGGTGGCCGCGCATCGCCTCGGCCAGCACCGCGTCGTTGCTCGGCATGGCGACGAGCTTCTGCGCCACCACGGGGTCCAGCCCCTCGAGCAATCCGGCGACCCGCCCCGGAGAGAGTCGGTCCGGCTCGGGCATCAGGATGTCCAGCCCGATGGCGGCCGGATGCGCTTCGCTCACCCGCGTCACGAGACGGCCCAGCCGGCTCCGCGGCCACGGCCACTGCCCGTATCGCCGCAGGCTCTCCTCGTCGATGGCGACGATGGCGACCGGGGCCGCGCGCGGCACCCGGGGCGCGAAGCTCTGATAGGAGTCGAACGCGGCGAGCCGCAGGAGGCGCAGCCCCGGCATCTCGGGGACGAAGACCACGACCACCAGCAGGAGGAGCAGGAGGACGCCGAGGGGCCGGCCCTGACCGCCGAGGAGCGCGCGCGCCCAGCGCCGCTCGGCCCAGTGCGCCTCCGCCGCGGGCCGAAGGGCCGGGCCCTCCGGGGTGCCGGTCAGCTCCCGCCCCTCACAGGGTGATCTCCAGCCCGTCGTAGGCGGCGTGGATCTCCACCCGGTGGTCGCCGCGGGTGATCTCCTCCAGCCGGCGCGTCTCGGCCAGGAGAGCCGCGATGCGCTCGTCGTCGAAGATCGGCTCGTGATGGTAGAGGCACAGCCGCTTCGCCCGAGCGAGCTGGCACATCTCCACGCCCACCACGTTGCTCGAATGCCCCCAGTCCTCCTTGACCGAGATGGCGTCGGCGAGCGAGTACTGCGCGTCGAAGATCACCAGGTCCGCCTCCCGGAAGAACTCCACGAAGGCCTCGACCTCCTTCGGATCGTCCTGCTTGTGCTCGGAGTCGGTGGAGTACACGACCACCTTGCCGGCCCGCTCGATCCGGTAGCCGTAGGAGTCGCCGCCGTGGTGCTGCCGCTTGGCCCGGACGCGCAGGCCCGCGATGTCGTAGTCGCGCTCGGGCTCGAGCCGGATGAACTCGATCCGGGCCGCCATCCGAGAGAAATCGACTGGAAACGACGGCGCCGCATTCTGTCGCCGGAAGGCCTCCTCGAGCGCGTCGTGGCAGCCGTAGATGCGCACGTGGTTGCCGGGCAGGTAGGCGGGCATGAAGAACGGGAACCCCATGATGTGATCCCAGTGCAGGTGCGACATGAAGACGTGGAACCGGTGGCCGTTCGGTCCGCCGGTGGCCAGCACGTTGTTGCCGAGCACCCGGGCGCCGCTGCCCAGGTCGCACAGCACGTAGTCCGGGCCGCCGGGCTCGATCTGCACGCAGGAGGAGTTACCCCCGAAGGTGTGCGAGACCGAGAACGCCAGCTCCTCCTCGACGAAGGCGCGCGCCTTGCCCGGGGTGTCGAGCCCGCGGCCCGCCGCGGCCACCAGCGCGGTCACCAGCTTGCGCTTCACCTCCGCGGAGGTCATGGCCACCGGGATCGAGCCGCGCGTGCCCCAGAAGCGGACGAGCATGCCGCGGGGCTCAGGCGGCCCCGAAGGCGGCGAGCGCCTCCGCGGAGAGCGCGGCGAGCGTCTCGTGCAGGGTGGGGAAGACCTGGAGGACCAGGTCGAAGCGGCTGATCGCGAAGATCTCGCGCACCACCGGCTGGAGCCCGCACACCGCGAGCGTGCAGCCCTGCCCCTTCGACTGCTTGGACGCGAGCATGAGCACGCGCAGGCCCACGCTGCTGATGTACTCCACCCCGGTCATGTCGATCACCACGCGGTCCCGGCCCTCTGCGCACGTGGCCAGGTGGGGGGCGAGCGCGGCCTTGAACTGCTCCGCGGTCGCATGGTCGATTCGCCCCTCCGGAAAGAGGACGACGGTGTCGGCGAAGCGCCTCGAGGCCAGCTCCATGTCCATGATTCGGGGGGCCGATTCTATCACCATGGACACTTGTGGCACACTGGGACCTCGTGCCTGAACCCGCGACCGTGGAACAGTCCGACCTCCTGAAGCAGCTCCGCATCGACCGCGGCCCCGCTCGTGTGCCGCGCCGGCGCGGCCGTCTGCTCGCGATCCTGGCCCTCCTCGTCCTGGCCGCCGGGGTCGGGCTCTGGCTCGGCTGGGCCCGGCTGCGTCCGCCGGTGGTGCAGACCACGGTGGCGCGCGCCGTCGCGCCCGGGGGCGCGGCCGGCTCGGTGCTGGACGCGAGCGGTTACGTCACCGCCCGCCTGCAGGCCACCGTCTCGGCCAAGATCACCGGCAAGGTCACCGAGGTGCTGATCGAGGAGGGCATGCGCGTGCGCGAGGGCGCGGTGCTGGCGCGTCTCGACGACACCGAGGCCCGCGCCGGGCTCGGCCTGGCGCAGGCCCAGCTCGTGGCCGCGCGCTCGCAGCTCGCCGAGGTACGCGCCCAGCTCGAGCAGGCCGAGCGCGACTACGTCCGCCAGCAGGGGCTCTTCGACCGGCAGCTGGTGAGCCCGCAGAGCCTGGACGCCGCGCTCGCCCAGCGGGACATGCTGCGGGCCCGGCTCGCCAACGTCCAGGAGCAGATCAAGGTCGCGCAGGAGTCGCTGGCGGTCGCGCAGGTGCAGCTCGACAACACCGTCATCCGCGCCCCGTTCAGCGGGGTGGTGATCGCCAAGTCCGCGCAGCCGGGCGAGATGATCTCGCCGATCTCGGCGGGCGGGGGCTTCACCCGCACCGGCATCGGGACCATCGTGGACATGGACTCCCTCGAGATCCAGGTGGACGTCAACGAGTCCTACATCAACCGCGTGACGCCCGGGCAGCCGGTGGAGGCCACGCTGAACGCCTATCCCGACTGGAAGATCCCCGGCGAGGTGATCGCGATCATCCCGACCGCGGACCGGAGCAAGGCCACCGTCAAGGTGCGGATCGCGATCAAGACGCGCGATGCGCGGATCGTGCCCGACATGGGCGTGCGGGTGGGCTTCCTCGAGTCCAAGCCCGCGGGCGCGGCGCCGGCCCCCACCGTCGCGGGGGTGCTGGTGCCCGCCGAGGCGGTGCGCCCCGACGGCAACGACTCCGTCGTGTTCGTGGTGGGCGACGACAAGAAGGTGCAGCGCCGGGTGGTGACCCTGGGCCCCGACGTGGCCGGGCAGCGCCGCGTGGTGAGCGGCCTGCGCGAGGGCGAGCGCGTCGTGCTCGCGCCGCCGCCCGGGCTCGCGGACGGCCGGGCGGTGCGGCTCGGGGACAAGTGAGGGCGCGCGCGTGACGGTCCTGGTCGAGATCCGCGGGGTGACCAAGGTCTACCAGCGCGGGCGCGAGCGGGTCGAGGTCCTGCACGGCATCGACCTCGACATCCCGAGCGGCGACTTCGTGGCCCTGATGGGCCCGTCCGGGTCCGGCAAGACCACGCTGCTCAACCTGATCGGCGGGCTCGACACGCCCACCGGCGGGAGCATCGTGGTGCAGGACCGGCGCATCGACCAGCTCTCCGGCGGGGAGCTGGCGGCCTGGCGCGCGGCCCACGTGGGCTTCGTCTTCCAGTTCTACAACCTGCTGCCCGCGCTCTCCGCGCAGCGCAACGTGGAGCTGCCGCTGCTGCTGACCGACCTGCCCGCGGCGGAGCGGAAGCGGCGCGCGCGGATCGCGCTCACCCTGGTCGGCCTCGAGGACCGCGCGCGCCACCGGCCCCGCGAGCTCTCGGGCGGGCAGGAGCAGCGCGTGGCCATCGCGCGGGCCATCGTCTCCGACCCCACCCTGCTCGTCTGCGACGAGCCCACCGGCGATCTCGATCGCGCCACCGCGGACGAGGTGCTGCGGCTGCTCCAGATGCTCAACCGCGAGCACGGCAAGACGGTGGTGATGGTCACCCACGATCCGAAGGCGGCCGAGTACGCGCGCCGGCGCGTGCACCTCGACAAGGGGGTCATGACCGGGGAGCCGGTGGCGTCGTGAGATACCTGCCCCTGCTCTGGGCCGGCCTCTTCCGCAAGAAGACGCGCACCATCCTGACCCTGCTCTCGATCGTGGTGGCCTTCGCGCTCTTCGGCCTGCTCCAGGCGGTCGAGGTCGCCTTCGAGTCGGGCGCGGACGCGGCCGACGCCAAGCGCCTGCTGACCACCGCGCGCTACTCGATCATCGAGCCGCTGCCGATGGCCTACCAGCGCCGCATCGAGCAGGTGCCGGGAGTGGTGGGCGTCGCCTACGCGGACTGGTTCGGGGCCAAGTACCAGAACGAGTCCAACGCCTTCCCGGTCTTCGCGGTGGATCCGACGCGCTACCTCGACATGTATCCCGAGTTCACCATCGCGCGCGAGCAGCGGGACGCCTTCGCGAAGAACCGCACCGGGGCGGTGGCGGGCAAGCGCCTGGCCGACCGCTTCGGGTGGCACGTGGGCCAGAAGCTGCCGATCAGCTCCGAGATCCACCCGAAGACGGACGGCAGCATGAACTGGGAGTTCGACCTGGTGGGCATCATCGACGCCGACGACCCCGCGGTGCGCGGCAACACCGACATGGTGCTGATCAACGTGGCCTACTTCGACGAGGCGCGCCAGATCGGCAAGGGCAAGACCGGCTGGTACATCGTGCGCATCGCGGACTCGACCCAGGCCCGGGGCATCTCGAGCTCGATCGACACCCTCTTCATGAACTCGCCCGACGAGACCAAGACCCAGCCCGAGAAGGAGTTCGCGATCGGCTTCGCCAAGCAGATCGGCGACATCGGCGCGCTCGTGACCCGCATCCTGATCGCGGTGTTCTTCACCATCCTGATCCTGACCGGCAACACCATGGCCCAGTCGATCCGCGAGCGAATCCCGGAGCTGGCCATCTTGAAGACGCTCGGCTTCTCGGACGGCAAGGTCACCGCGCTGGTGCTGGCGGAGGCGATCCTGCTGCTGATCCTGGGCGGCGCGCTCGGCATGGGCGCGGCGGTCGCGGCCATGCCCGCGCTCAACGGCTCCACCGGCGGCCGCTTCCCCCCGCTCTTCGTCGGCCCCGAGACCTGGCTCCTCGCCGCCGCCATCGCCGCCGTCGTCGCCCTCATCATCGGCCTCCCCCCCGCCCTGCGCGCGAACCGGCTCAAGATAGTCGACGCCTTGTCAGGGCACTAGAATCACATGCGCACCCTGAAGCAGATTCTCGCCATCACGCTCATGAACCTGCGCAACCTCCCGCAGCGCGTGGGCACGTCCCTGGTCGTCGTCGTCGGCATCGCGGGCGTGGTCGGCGTGCTGGTCTCGGTGCTGGCCATGTCGGAGGGCTTCCGCCACACCCTGGCCAGCACCGGCCGGGGCGACCGCGTCATCCTCCTGCGCGCCGGCTCGGACGCGGAGCTGTCGAGCGGGGTCGACCGCGACCAGGCCACGCTCCTGGCCGCCCTGCCCGGCGTCGCCCGCGACGCGGCCGGTCGGCCGCAGGCCTCGGCCGAGCTGGTGGTCATGGTGGACCTGCCGCGCAAGGGCGAGAGCAATCCCAACAACGTGCCGTTCCGCGGGGTGCAGCGCGCCGCGTTCACGATCCGCGACGAGGCGCGCCTGCTCGAGGGCCGGCGCTTCGAGCCCGGCGTCCGCGAGGTGATGGTCGGGCGGAAGGCGGCCGGCCAGTTCGCCGGCCTCACGGTCGGCTCGCGCATCGCCTTCCGCGACAGCGACTGGACGGTGGTGGGCATCTTCGAGAGCGGCGGCGACGTGCACGAGTCCGAGATCTGGGCCGACGCGGAGGTGGCGATGTCGGCCTTCCGGCGCTCCGGCTACCAGTCGGTGACCGCGCGCCTCGCCGACGGCTCCGACCAGGGCGTGGCCGCGTTCCGGGACACGGTCGCCCGCGACCCGCGCTTCTCGATCAGCGTGCTCCGCGAGCCGGAGTACTACGCCAAGCAGGCGGGCGTGCTGTCCACCCTCATCAACGTGCTCGGCTACACGGTGGCCTCGTTCATGGCGGTGGGCGCGACGTTCGGGGCGCTCAACTGCATGTACTCCGCGATCGCGAGCCGCCAGGTCGAGATCGCCACCCTGCGCGCCATCGGCTTCGGCGGCACGCCGGTGGTGGTCTCGGTGGTGATCGAGGCGCTCCTGCTCGCCCTGCTGGGCGGCGCGGTCGGCGGCGCGCTCGCCTACGTCTACTGCGACGGGGCGTCGCTCTCCACGCTCAACTTCAGCACCTTCTCCCAGGTGGGGTTCGACTTCCGGGTCACGCCGGGACTGCTCCTCCGCGGCCTCGTCTGGGCGCTCGTGATCGGGGCCGCCGGCGGCCTGCCGCCCGCGGTGCGCTCGGCCCGCATCCCGGTCACCGAGGCCCTGCGCACGCTCTAGCCGCGGCGCGGGCCCGCCGCGGTTGACTCGCCGTCGGGGCCGGGCTAGCCTCGACCGGTCAGGCAGCCCACATCCCCAGGAGGCTCCACCCCCGTGCACGATCTCGTGATCGACAACGCCCGCCTCATCGATGGTCTCGGCACGCCCGCGCGCGACGGCAGTCTCGCGGTGAAGGACGGGCGCATCGCCGCGATCAGCGCCGACCGTCGCGGCGCGGACCTGGGCGCCGCGGGCGCGCGCGTCGACGCGCGCGGGCCTCGTGCTCGCGCCCGGGATCGTGGACCTGCACACCCACTACGACGCCCAGCTCACGTGGGATCCCTACGCGACGCCGTCGACCGCGCTCGGCGTCACCACGGTGGTGATCGGCAACTGCGGCTTCACGATCGCGCCGTGCCACCCCGCGCACCGCGACCTGATCGTGCGCAACCTGACCCACGTGGAGGGCATGTCGCTCGAGGCGATGCGGGCCGGCATCAACTGGGACTTCGAGTCGTATCCCGAGTACCTGGCCTCCCTGGAGCGGCGCGGCCTCGTGCCCAACGTGGCCTCCTTCGTGGGCCACTCCTCGGTGCGCACCTACGTGCTCGGCGAGGACGCCAGCAAGCGGAAGGCGACCGACGCGGAGATCGCGGAGATGCGCCGCATCGTGGTGGAGGCCCTGCGGACCGGCGCCATCGGCTTCGCGACCTCCACCCTCGAGCAGCACAACGGCGAGAACGGCATCCCCATGCCGTCGCGCCTGGCCGACGAGCGCGAGATGACCGCGCTGACCGGCGCGCTCGGCGAGGTCGGCCGCGGCATCTTCATGCTGACCAAGGGCATGACCTCCACCGTGCCGTGGCTCGAGTCCATCGCGGCCGCCAACGGCCGCCCGGTGATGATCGCGGCCATGTTCGTGGATCCGGGCGACCCGACCCGCGTGTTCCGCGAGCTCTCCGAGATCGAGGCCGCCCGCAGCCGGGGGCGCGAGCTGTGGGCGCAGGTGGGGTGCTTCCCGCTCGGCATGGAGTTCACGCTGCGGCACCCCTATCCGCTCGAGGCCTTCCTCGCCTGGCGGCCCGCGATCGTGGCGCACGGACGAGGCCCGCTACCGGGCGGTGCTCGCCGATCCGTCGTTCCGCGACGGGCTCAAGCAGGAGATCGGCCAGCCCGGAGTGCCCAACCGCTTCAGCGACAAGAACTGGGATCACCTCACCATCGCGGAGGTGAAGCGGCCGGAGCACCGGAGCCTCGAGGGCAAGACCATCGGGGCCCTGGCCCGCGAGCGCGGCCAGCATCCGTGGGACACCTTCCTCGACTTCGGGCTCGACGGGGAGCTGGACGCGATGTTCGACTGCCGCCTCTTCAACATCGACGAGAACGAGGTGCGCCGGCTCCTGCGGCATCCCAACGCCGCGGTGGCCCTCTCCGACGCGGGGGCGCATCTCTCCTTCCTCTGCGACGCGGGCTTCGGCCTCCACCTCTTCGGCCACTGGGCGCGCGAGCGCGGCGACCTCACCCTCGAGCAGGCGGTGCGGACGGTGACCAGCGCGGTGGCCGACGCCTACCGGATCAAGGACCGGGGGCGGCTCGCGCCCGGGGCCTGGGCCGACCTCATGCTCTTCGACCCCGCGACGGTCGGGCGCGGGGGCAAGCGGCGCGTCAACGACCTGCCGACCGGGGCGAGCCGCCTCGATACGCCCGCGGTGGGCCTGCACGGGGTGTGGGTCAACGGGGTACGCACGGTGGACGAGCGCGGGGTCGTCGCAGGAGTGCGGCCGCCCCGGCCGCCTGCTCCGCGAGTTCGCGCCCTAGAATCAGGCCCCAGAATTAGGCCCCAGAATTAGGGTTGACAACCCCTGCTAGTTAGGGTTACCTAACGACGCCCTGCTAGCCAGCTCACGGTTCCTCGACCTACGCGAGCCAGCCCGGCCATCTCATCCTTGGGAGGCGTGGCAATGGGTCGCAATCGGTCGTTCCGGAGACATATCGCGCGGGCCAGACGTCGCGGGCACGCGCTCCACCGAATGGTCGGGTCCACCGTGGGGATGAGCCTCGCGCTCGTCGCCCCGAACGCGTGGGCCCAGACGCCACCGCCGTCGTCGGCCGAGCAGAAGGAAGGCAAGGACGACGTCGCCCTGCCCGGCGTCGACGTCCGCAGCCAGCGCAACCAGTTCAAGATCGAGGAGCCGAGCCTCTACAAGCTCCCCGACCCGATCAAGGACACGCCGCAGTCCATCACCGTCATCCCGGAGCAGGTGCTCGACGAGCGCGCGATGTTCACCCTGCGCGACGCGCTGCGCACGGTGCCCGGCATCAGCCTGGCCGCGGGCGAGGCGGGCGGGCGCCAGGGCGACAACCTCACCCTGCGCGGCTTCCCGGCCGGCAACGACATCTACATCGACGGGGTGCGCGACCTGGGCCAGTACTCCCGCGACACCTTCAACCTCGAGTCGGTCGAGGTGCTCAAGGGCCCCTCCTCGGTCCTGTTCGGCCGCGGCTCCACCGGCGGCATCATCAACCAGGTCAGCAAGACGCCGAAGCTCACCCCGTTCTACGAGATCAGCGGCACCGTCGGCAGCGGACCCCAGGGGCGGGCCACCCTCGACTTCAACCAGCCCTTCGGCGACGCGGCCGCCCTGCGCCTGAACCTGATGGGCTTCAAGGGCGACACCCCGGGCCGCGATCTGGTCACGAGCGAGCGCTGGGGCGTGGCGCCGTCGTTCGGCATCGGGCTCAACGGCCCGACCCGGCTGATCGTCAGCTACTTCTACCAGGGCGACGACAACCTGCCGGACTACGGCCTGCCGTATCTGCGCGGCGGCCCGGCCAAGGTCAACACCGAGAACTTCTACGGGATCCCCAGCCGCGACTACGAGCACGACGACGTTCACATCGGCACGATCCGGCTCGAGCACGACTTCAACGAGAACATCAAGTTCCGCAGCACCCTGCGGTTCGCCCTGGTCGACCGCGGCTCACTGATCTCTGTCCCCGCCATCGTGGGGACGCCCGGGCCCGGCGATCCCCTCTCCACCATCCAGGTCTCCCGCACCGGCATCCAGCGGTCGCAGGTGGACACGAGCGTGCTCAACACCACCGAGGTGGTCGCGAAGTTCGACACGTGGCGGTTCAAGCACACCCTGGTCACCGGCTTCGACGCATCCCGCGAGAACTCGGATCGTGCGGCGCTACACCTTCACCGGGGTGCCCAACACCGAGCTGCTCAACCCGAACGCGGACCCGAATCTCTCCGGGATGGGCCGGGTGAAGAACTTCGACGGCTCCTCGGGCGCCACCTCGGTCGGAGTCTACGCGGTGGACGAGATGGCGATCACCGAGCAGTGGAAGATCATGGGCGGCCTCCGCTACGACCTGTTCGACGCCCAGTTCCGCAACATGTTCCTGGGCCAGAAGCTCTCCCGCACCGACGAGGCCCTGAGCCCGCGCGCCGCGCTCGTGTTCCTGCCCACCAAGTGGCAGACCTACTACTTCTCCTACGGCACCTCGTTCAACCCCTCCGCCGAGGCGCTCGTGCTCGCGCTGAACAACGCGGGCACCGAGCCCGAGAAGAACGAGACCTTCGAGCTGGGCGCCAAGTGGGACCTGCTCGACGGGGCGCTCGGCATCCGCACCGCCTTCTTCCGGACCTACAAGAACAACGCGCGCACCACCGATCCGGTGCTGGGCGTCCAGGTGACCGACGGCAAGCAGCGCGTCCAGGGCGCCGAGCTCGAGGTGGTGGGACGGGTGCTGCCCGGCTGGAACGTCTGGCTGAGCTACGCCTATCTCGACTCCCGGGTCCTCGACTCGCTGGACATCCAGACCGGGGTGCCGGTGCAGGGCAAGCGCCTCGCCAACGTGCCGGAGCACTCGGCGAGCCTGTGGACCACGTACGACATCACCCCCCAGTGGCAGGTGGGCGGCGGCGCGGTCTTCGTCGACAAGCGCTACGCCAACACCGACAACCTGAACGTGGTGCCGTCGTACGTGCGCGGCGACCTGACCGCGGCGTACCGCCCGATCAAGCCGCTCGAGCTGCGCTTCAACGTGATCAACGTCTCCGACGAGCGATACTTCGACGCGATCCACCCGAGTCACGTGATCCCGGGCAACGCGCGCACGTTCCTGCTCACGGGCACCTGGAGGTTCTAGCCGCGCGATGCTCCTGCACATTCCCAAGGTCTTGACCGACAGCCAGGTCGGGCACTGCCGGGCCCTCCTGGAGGAGGCCAAGTGGGTGGATGGTCGCGAGACCTCCGGTCACCTGGCCGCCCGGGTCAAGTACAACCGGCAGGTGGACGAGGGAACCCCCGAGGCGCGCGAGATGGGCAACATCATCGTCACCGCGCTCGAGCGCACGCCGCTGTTCATGGCCGCCGCGCTGCCCCTGCGGGTCTTCCCGCCGCTGTTCAACCGCTACGAGCCCGGGATGGCGTTCGGGGCGCACGTCGACAATGCCATCCGCGAGCTGACGAGCTCGCCCCAGCGGGTCCGCACCGATCTGTCGGCCACGCTGTTCCTGAGCCGCCCCGACGAGTACGACGGGGGCGAGCTGGTGGTGGACGACACCTACGGCGCGCACGCGGTCAAGCTGCCCGCCGGCGACATGATCCTCTACCCGGCCTCGAGCCTGCACCGGGTCAACCCGGTCACGCGCGGCGTGCGCCTGGCGTCGATCTTCTGGGTGCAGAGCATGGTGGCCGACGACGCGCGAGCGCTCGCTGCTGTTCGACCTCGACATGGCGATCAGCCAGGTCACCGAGACCTCGCCGGACAGCCCCGCGGTGGTCGCGCTCACCGGCTGCTACCACAACCTGCTGCGGCGCTGGTCTCAGGTCTGAGGAGACACCCGTGATACGGCAAGGCGCGCTGCTCAGCTGGCCGCTCTGGACCTCGGTCGGCATTCACGTGGTCGGCCTCGCGACGGCGGGCTCGGTGGTGGCCCTCGCGCACCACGAGGTGGAGCGCGTGCTGGTCCCGGTCGAGATCGTCCGCGTGGAGCCGCCCCCGCCCGCGCCGCCCGAGAAGCCCAAGATGCCGCGGCAGATCACGCAGCCGAGCCCGGTCGTGCGCTCCACGCCCACTCCGCAGACCCTCATGCAGGACCCGACCCCGCGCACCGAGCGGCCGCCCGATCCGGCCGCCGCCTCGCCCGAGCGACGCTACATGGCTTCCAACGAGGTGCCCGGCCCCGCGCTGCCGATCCCGGGCCCGGCCGGGGACGGCGGCCTCCTGCTCCCCTCGGCCGAGATCCCGGGCGCGCCGAGCGGCCGGTCGAGCGTCGGCACCGACGTGGCCCGCGGCGGCGGCGAGGGCGTGACGTCGTTCGCCCGCCCGCTGGGCGGCTATCAGACCACTCCCCACTACCCGGAGGCCGCGCGACGCGAAGGCGTCGAGGGCACGGTCACCCTCCGGTTCGAGGTGCTCGCCAGCGGCAAGGTCGGCACCGTGCAGGTGCAGCGCTCCGCGGGGCGCCCGGACATGGACCGCGCCGCCGTCGAGGCGATCAAGACCTGGCTCTTCGAGCCCGCCCGTCGAGGAAAGGAGGCAGTCGCCGTATGGGTCACCCTACCGGTACGCTTCGAGCTGAACGCCCGCTGAGCCGCACCCGATCCCCGCGCTTCCCCGGTGGCCATCACTGGACCGCGGTGGGCCTGGCCTTCTGCGCCATCGCCACCGTGGGCACCGCGTCCGCCCAGGGCATCTGGGACGACCCGGCCTTCTCCCTCTACCGCCAGGCCGTCGAGGCCATGGACAAGAAGGACTACGCGCGCGCCACCGATCTGAGCGGGCAGGCCATCGCCCAGCAGCCGACGCACGTGCTCGCCCACTACCTCCGCGGCCAGGCCGCGATGTACCAGTCGCGCTGGGACGACGCGGCCGCCGCCTTCGGCAAGGTGGTGGAGCTCTACCCCGGCTCCTTCGCGGGGCATCGCGACCTGGGTGGCGCGTACGAGCAGCTCAACCGGGTGGACGACGCGGCCCGCGAGTACGAGGCGGCCATCGCCCTGCGCGACCAGGACGACCTGCGCGTGCGGCTGGCGTTCATGCTGATCAAGGCCAACCAGCAGCCCCGCGCCCTGCCCCATCTGCAGACCCTGGCCGACCGCGACTCCAAGGCTCCGGAGGTGTGGAGCGCCCTCGCCCGCGTGGCCTACGACAAGAGCGATCTGCCGGCGGCCGAGAAGAACTTCACCCGCGCGGCCGCCCTGCGCGACGACGGGCGGACGTGGTTCAACCTGGGCGTGGTGCGCACCCGCCTGAACGACCTGCCCGGGGCGCTCCAGGCCTTCGAGAAGGCGGCCCAGCACAGCGAGACGAAGGAGCCGGCCCAGAAGGAAGTGGCCAAGGTGCGCGAGGCCATGAAGCAGCCGACCACCGGGACCGCGCCCGATCGCGCGATGCCGGGCAGCACGCCCGGCCAGCCGGTACCGACTCGCCGCTACTAGGGTCGCCATGTCCATCCGTCCCGTCGTCTTCTGGCTGCACCTGCTGGTGGGCGTGACCGCCGGGACGGTGATCGCCTTCATGTCGGTGACCGGCGTGCTCCTGGCCTTCGAGCCGCAGATCACCGAGTGGCTCGAGCGCGACCGCCGGATCGTCGTGCCGCCGCCCGGAGCGTCCCGCTTGCCGGTGGAGACGCTGGTGGCCCGCGCCCGGGAGGCGCGGCCCGACGTGCGCCCCTCCATCGTCACGCTCCGCGCCGACCCGACGGCCGCCCTCGTGGTGAGCTTCGGCCGCGACGGCGGCGCGCTCTTCGTCGATCCCTACCGCGGCACCGTGCTGGGCGGCTTCTCCCGAGTACACGACTTTCTCCACGAGGTGATCGAGTGGCACCGGTGGCTCGGCTCGCGTGACATCGCCCGGCCGATCACCGGCGCCGCCAACCTGGGCTTCCTGGGGCTTGTCTCGCTCGGCGTCTTCCTCTGGTGGCCCCGGCGCTGGACGAGCGCGGCGCTCCGGCAGGTCACTCGCTTCGATGCGAGCCTGCGTGGCCGGGCGCGCGACTTCAACTGGCACAACGTCATCGGCATCTGGTGCGCGCCGGTGCTCCTCGTGATCACCCTCACCGGCGTCGTCATGTCCTACCAGTGGGCCAACGACCTGCTCTATCGGCTGACCGGCTCCGAGCCCCCGCCCGCCGCGGGGGCGGAGCGCCCCACGCCGCCGACCGGACGCGCCCGAGGAGCGGAAGGCCGGGTGCGTGAGGAGCGGCCGCCCCGCCCGGCCGAGGGGCACGCGCCCGCGGGCCTCGACGCGCTCTGGGCGCGCGCCGAGCGCCAGGTGCCCGGCTGGGTGCTGATCAGCCTGCGCGTTCCGACGCGGCCCGACGGCCCCGTGACGTTCGTGATCGAGGAGCCGACCGGGTGGCATCCGACCCCTCGCTCGCAGCTCACCCTCGACCCGGTCACGGCCGAGGTCGTGCGCTGGGAGCCGTTCGCCGGCCATAGCCTCGGGCGGCGGCTGCGGAGCTGGGTG
>CAWJDX010000009.1:0-76187 GCA_963841755.1 uncultured Candidatus Rokubacteria bacterium | reverse complement strand
GTCGGGCGTCACGCGCGAGAGCGTGCGGCGCTCGATCTCGACCAGGACCACCGAGCCGTCCGGCATCGCCACCGGTCCCTCGGGAAAGCGCAGCCCGGACGCGATCTGCTTGAACGCGGGCTTGTGGGTGGCCATCAGGACTGCACCTGCCGCATGAGAGCTGCGCAGCGATCGAGCACGGGGAGCACCTCGTCGGCCTTGGCCGCGGGAAGGTTGAACAGCAGGCGGGCCACGCCCGCGTCGCGGTAGCGCTTGATGAGGTCTCCGTCCTCGGCCACCCCGAACACGGTGATCGGCACCGTGGCCGGATCGCGGCCGGCCTCCCGGGCGAGCGCGGCGAACTCGGGCAGCTTGCCGAGCACGTCGCCGTAGGCGGGCCGCCGCGCGTGCGGCACCCAGCCGTCGCCGTAGGCGAGGGCCCGGCGCGCCCCGTGGGGGAACGCGCCGCCCACCAGCACCGGCGGGTGCGGCTTCTGCACCGGCTTGGGCCACGTCATCATCGGCGGGAACTTCACGAACTCGCCCGCGTACTCGGGCTTGGACTTCGTCCAGATGAGCCGCATCGCCTCCACCCGCTCGCGCATCACCTCGAAGCGCGACTTGAACTCGGTGCCGTGGTCGGCCATCTCCTCCGCGTTCCAGCCCGCCCCGACCCCGAACAGGAAGCGCCCGCCCGAGACCTGGTCGAGGCTCGCGACCGCCTTGGCGGTCTGGATCGGGTCGCGCTGGACCACCAGGCAGATCCCGGTCGCCACCCGGAGCCGCGTGGTGGCCGCCGCGGCGGCCGCGAGGGTGACGAAGGGATCCATCACGTCGTAGTACTTCTTGGGCAGCTCGCCGCCCGCCGGGAACGCGGACGCGCGCGAGAGCGGGATGTGCGAGTGCTCGGGCGCCCAGAGCGACTCGAAGCCGCGCTCCTCCAGCGCCCGGCCGAGCGCGGCCGGTCCCATCGAGTAGTCGGTGAAGAAGATCGCCGCGCCGAAATCCATGTGTCCTCCTGGCCCGCTCTCCGCTCAGACGACCGCGGCCGAATCTACCCCCGTCGGGGAGGTGGGTCAACCGTGCTAGGATTCCCGCGACGCGCATCCCCCAGGAGGAATCCATGACGACGAAGTCCATGGCTCGGCTCGCGCGCTGCTGGTGGCCCTCGGCGCGCTGCTCTCGCTGCCCGCCGTCGCGGCGGCCCAGGAGACCATCCGCATCGCCTGCCCCACCAAGACCTACTTCCCGACCATCCTCGCCACCGTGGCGAAGGAGAAGGGCCTCTTCGAGAAGGAAGGGCTCCGGCCGGAGATCACCATCTACCGCGGCGGCGGCGAGACCTTCGAGGCGATCGCGGCGAACTCGGCCGACCTGGGCCCGGTCGCGGTGCCGCTCGTGGCGACCTCCCGGAAGCGCGGCGTGCTGACCAAGATCGTGGGCGGCAACGGCGACGAGTGGTCGGGCTGGATCCTCGGGGTGCGGACCGCCTCGCCGATCAAGTCGGCCAAGGAGCTCGACGGCAAGAAGGTCGGCATCACCTCGGCCGGCTCCGGCACCGACACCCTCGCCCTGTGGGGGCAGAGCGAGCACAAGGTGACGTTCCAGCGCGTCCCGGTGGGCGGCGGCGGCCTCGTGCCCAACCTGCTCAACGACAACCTGGCCGCCGCGGTGATCTACTCCCCGCTCAGCTACCAGGTCGTCTCGGAGGGCAAGGTGCGGGTGCTGATGGACTTCGCCACCGCGATGCCCCCGAACCTGATCGGCGGCTGGGCCGCCACCGAGAAGAACCTGACCGAGCGGCGCCCGTTCATCCAGAAGGGGCTGAACGCGCTCTACGGCGCGCTCGAGTACCTGCGCAACAACCCCGACTACGCGATCAAGACCATCGCGGCCAACAACGAGCTGCCGATGGAGATCGCCAAGATGGAGTACGAGAAGACCTTCCTGCGCCTCTCCCGCGACGGCAAGATCACGCTGGCCTCGGTGGAGAAGGCGATGGAGCTGGCCGCCGCGAGCGGGGTGAAGGACATGGCGCCGGCCGCCGAGGTCTTCATGAACATGCCGATCACGCCGACCAAGCCGTAGGGCCGCGCCCATGCGGCGGCACGAGCGCCTGATCGTCGCCGCCGCCGTCCTCGGCCTCTTCGCGCTCTGGGAAGCGCTGGTGCGGGCGGGCCGGCTCGACGCGAGCCTCGCGCCCGCGCCGAGCACGGTGGTCGAATCGCTCGTCCGGCTGGCCGGGCGGCCGGAGGTGCTCGCCAGCCTGTGGGTGACCGCGTGGGAGGTGCTCGCCGCCTTCCTGGTGGCGCTGCCGGTCGGCCTGCTCCTGGGCTTCGTGCTCGCCGAGGTGCCGGTCCTGGGCGCGCTCTTCCGGCCCCTCGTCAACTTCCTCTTCGGGGTGCCCAAGTCCATCTTCCTCCCCGTCTTCATCCTGGTGTTCGGGGTGAGCATCCCGCAGAAGATCGCCTTCGGCGTCTTCACCACCGTCTTCGTGCTGATCATGGGCGGCATCGCGGCGGTGCAGTCGGTGCCGCGCGAGCTGATCACGGTGAGCCGCGTCTACGGGGCGACCCGCGGGCAGATCATCCGCGAGATCTACCTGCCCGCGATGGCGCCGATCCTGCTCGAGTCGGCGCGGCTCGGCATGGTGTTCAACATCACCGCGGTGCTCCTGTGCGAGATCTACGGGGCGCGCGACGGCATCGGCTACCGCATCGCGGCGTGGGGCGAGAACCTCCAGATGCCGCAGCTCTACGCCGCCCTCGTGATCGTGGCCGCCGCCGCGGTGGCGGTCAACGAGGCGCTGCGCGCGGTCGAGACGCGGCTCGGCGCGTGGCGGCAGCGCGCGTGAGCCGCGCCCTCGTCGCCATCCGCGGGGTCTCGCAGCGCTTCGGCGCCGGCGAATCAGGAGTGGCCGCGCTCGAGTCGATCAGCCTCGAGATCCCCGACGCCCAGTTCGTGGCGGTGGTCGGCCCGAGCGGCTGCGGCAAGTCCACCCTGCTCTCGCTGGTGGCGGGCCTGCGGCTGCCCTCGAGCGGCACCGTGCTCTGCGACGGCGAGCCGATCACCGCCCCGATGCCGCGCAAGGTGGGCATGATCTTCCAGGAGGCGAACCTCCTGCCCTGGCTCTCCGCGGTCGACAACGTGGCCTTCCCGCTCAAGCTGCGGCGGGTGGCGAAGGCGGAGCGGCTCCTCGCGGCCCGGCGCATGCTCGAGCTGACCGGCCTCGCCGGGTTCGAGGACCGCCTCCCGCACCAGCTCTCCGGCGGCATGAAGCAGCGCGTGGCCATCGCCCGCGGGCTCGTGCAGAACCCGGCGGTCCTCCTGATGGACGAGCCCTTCGCCTCGCTCGACGAGCAGACCCGCATGGTGCTGGGCGACGAGCTGCTGCGCATCTGGTCGGAGACGCGCAAGACGGTCCTGTTCGTGACCCACAGCCTGAACGAGGCGGTCTACCTGGCCGACCGCGTGGTGGTGCTGAGCGCGCGGCCGGGGCGGGTGGTCGACGACGTCCTCGTCGACCTGCCCCGCCCGCGCAGCTTCGCGATGACCGCGAGCGAGCGCTTCGGCGCCCTCAAGGACCGCATCTGGCAGCACATCAAGAGCGCGGAGCGGGCGTGACCTGGCCGGAGCGCCACCTGCGCCTCGCCCAGGCCATCCTCTACCTGGGGATCCTCGCCGCCTGGGAGATCCTGCCGCGCGCCGGCCTGGTCCCGCGGCTCTTCGTGCCGCCGCTCAGCGAGGCGCTCGGGGCCCTCGTGGCCGACCATCGCGAGTACCTCGGCAGCCTGCCCACCACCTTCGGCGAGATCGCTCGTCTCCTACGTGATCGTCTGCGGCGGCGGCATCCTGGCCGGCCAGCTCGTCGGATCCTCCGCGACCGCGCAGCGGATGCTCCTGCCGGTGCTGCGCTCCGCCTACGCGGTCCCGCTGGTGGTGCTCTACCCGGTCATGATGGTGTGGTTCGGCCTGGGCTCGCAGTCGAAGATCGCGTTCGCCTCGATCTACGCCTTCATCCCCACCATGCTCACCGCGGTCGCGGGAGTGGGCGCGCTCAGCCCCGCGCTCGCCGAGACCGCGCGCGCCTTCGGCGCCACCCGCGCCCAGCAGATCCTCTACGTGGCCCTGCCCGCGAGCCTGCCCTCCATCGTGGCCGCGCTCCGCCTGGGCGGCGCGCTCGTCATCGTGGGCGTGATCGTGGCCCAGATGCTCGGCGCCGCCGAGGGCCTCGGCTTCCTGATCACCCGCCATCGCACCCTGCTGAACAGTCCCGGGGTCTACGCCGGCATCGTCCTCGTGCTCCTGATCACCGGCCTGCACGAGATCCTACTTCGCGGCCTGGAGCGCAAGGTCGCCGCGTATCGCCAAGGAGCGTGACGTCATGGCCCAGCCCATCCTCACGACGACCCCCGTTCTCACGACCACCGTGGTCGGAAGCTACCCGCAGCCCGACTGGCTCGTCGATCGCGCGCTGCTGTCGAAGGGCGTGCCCCGCGTGCGGCAGCGCGAGATCTGGCGGGTGCCCGAGCCCTGGCTCGAGCAGGCCCAGGACGACGCCACCATCGTGGCCATCCGCGAGATGGAGCGGGCCGGCATCGACATCGTCAGCGACGGCGAGATCCGGCGCGAGAGCTACTCGAATCGCTTCGCCACCGCGCTCGACGGCGTGGACGTCGAGTCGCCCGGGGTGATCACCGACCGCTACGGCAACCAGACCCACGTGCCGCGGGTGGTCGGGCGGGTGCGGCGGATGCGGCCGGTGGAGCTGCGCGACATGCAGTTCCTCCGCCGCCACACCGACCGGCCGGCCAAGATCACCCTGCCCGGCCCGTTCACCATGGCCCAGCAGGCCAAGAACGAGTTCTACGAGGACATGGAAGCGCTCGCGATGGACCTGGCCGCGGCGGTGAACGAGGAGGCGCGCGACCTCCAGGCGGCGGGCGCCGATCTCATCCAGCTCGACGAGCCGTGGCTGCGCAACGACCCGGAGGGCGCCAAGCGCTACGCGGTGCCCGCGATCAACCGGGCGCTCGAGGGCCTCACCGTCCCGACCGCGCTCCACCTCTGCTTCGGCTACGCGGCGGTGGTGCGCCACCAGAAGCCGACCGGCTACTCGTTCCTGCCGCAGCTCGCCGCCACCACCGCGCAGCAGATCTCGATCGAGGCCGCGCAGCCCCGGCTCGACCTGGGCGTGCTCGCCGATCTCGCGGGCAAGACCATCATCCTGGGGGTGATCGATCTCGCCGACCCCGCCGTCGAGACGATGGACCAGGTCACCGCGCGCATCCGGGCCGGCCTCGCCCGCGTGACCCCGGACCGCCTCGTCCTCGCGCCGGACTGCGGGATGAAGTACCTGCCGCGCGACACCGCGTTCGGCAAGCTCCGCGCGCTCGTCGACGGCGCCCGCGCGGTCCGCGCCCAGCTCGCCTGAGCCGGGCGCGAGCTCGACCCCGGGCGTTGCGCCCGCCGCGCCGCCTGGGGCATGCTCGGCTCCATGGCCACCCCCGTGCTCGTGCTCGACGATCCGCTCCCCGGAGTCCGCCGCCTCACCCTGAACCGCCCGGAGAAGCGCAACGCGCTCAGCAACGAGCTGCGCGGCGCCATCCTCGCCGCGCTGAGGGCGGCGGACGCGGACGCGACGGTCAAGGTCTCCGTCCTGCGCGGGGCGGGACCGTGCTTCTCGTCCGGCTACGATCTCTCCGCCGACAACACCAAGGACCAGCCCTTCTACTCCCCGGGCGGCCCCGGCCAGTGGGCCCGCCACGTGGTGGAGGGCTGGTTCACGATCTGGGACCTGGCCAAGCCGGTCATCGCGCAGGTGCACGGCTACTGCCTGGCCGGCGGCAGCGAGCTGGCCGCGTGCTGCGACCTGGTCTACGTGGCGGAGGACGCGCGGATCGGCTACCCGCCGACCCGGCTCATGAGCCCGCCCGACAACCAGTTCCACCCGTTCCTGATGGGCATGCGCACCGCGATGGAGATGTACCTCACCGGCGACGCGATCAGCGGCACCGAGGCGGCGGCCAAGGGCTTCGCCAACCGGGCGGTGCCCGCGGCAGAGCTCGAGAAGACGGTGCTGACGGTGGCCGAGCGCATCGCGCTGGTGCCCACCGAGCTCGCCCAGATCAACAAGCGGGCGGTCCACCGGGCGATGGAGGTGATGGGGCTGCGCGCGGCCATCCGGGCCGGCACCGAGCTGCAGGCGCTGGCGTTCTCGACCGCGGCGAGCCAGGCCTACCGCGCCCAGTTCAAGCGCGACGGCAGCAGCGTGCGCGATCTCCTGAGCCAGCGCGACGCCGCCTTCGGCGACTACCGGGAGCGCGAGCGGAAGGACGACTAGGCGGGGCCGACGAAGCCGACGTACGCGCCGCCGGTGTGCTCCGGTCCCACCAGGATGGCGCGCTCGCCGGTGTTGCGCACGCCCTGGATCGGCTCCGGCAGCCCGTGGCCGATCATCCACCGCACCGCCGCGTCCATGCTGGTCGTGCGGTAGAGCACCTGGAACGGGCCCGGCCCGCGCCGGGCGAGCGCTTCCGCGGCGGGACCGGGCTCGGCGGGCTGGGCCACCGTGAGCCCGGTCGGCCCCAGGTTGAACACCGCCATGTCCGCCTTGATGACCGCGCCGCGCTGGATCGTCGCCTCCGGCAGCCCGAGCACGCGGGAGCAGAGCCGGGAGGTGCGCGACCACGTCGGGCACCGTGATGTAGACGCGATCGACCCGCAGCGCCCCGTTCGGATGGTCGCCCGCCTTGGCGACCTGCCGCCGGCGCTCCTCGAGCGGCGTCAGGTGCTGGATGAAGAAGATGGGCAGCGGGACGGTGGGCCCGGGGAACGCGGCGCGCCAGCGCAGCTCCTGCCCCGCCGGGGTGCGCCGACCCCCGTCGCGGATCTCCCCCACGTCCACCCCGCGCCGGCGCATGGCCGCCACGTCCGCCTCGAGGTCGTCGCTCTGCACCGCGATGACGCGGAACCCGCCGCCCTCGTCCAGGTAGCGCGCGAGCCCCTCGTCCGCGGTGCCGGGCGCCACCGCGCTCCGGTCGCGGATGCTCAGCACCTCGATGTACTCCTCGCCGGTGAAGGCGATCGCGTTGTGGGTGGCCCGGCCGGTGTGGGCGCCGCCCGGGTAGATGTTGAACCCGAGCCGCTGGTAGGCGTCGATCCCGC
Source organism: uncultured Candidatus Rokubacteria bacterium (assembly GCA_963841755.1). Lineage (GTDB taxonomy): Bacteria > Methylomirabilota > Methylomirabilia > Rokubacteriales > CSP1-6 > CAMLFJ01. Next base: position 69,041 of record CAWJDX010000009.1, on the reverse strand, counting down.
GCGCCAGATCGGGCACGCAGATCATCACGTGGTCGACGCGGGTCAGCATCGGGCGCCTAGCAGAACCGGCAGGGTGGGTAGTCGCGGTTGTACACCGGCAGCTTCAGGTACTCCTCCGGCTTGTAGGTCCAGAACTGGGAGATGGCCGGGAAGGTGTGGATCACCGTGTTCTGCAGCTCCCCGTTCTTCCGCTCGACCTTCCGCACGTAGATGTTCTGGATCGGGTTGCCCCACTGATCGAGCTTCAACGGTCCGCGCGGGGCGTCGGGGATCTCCACGGTGCGGAAGGCGGCCATGAACTTCTCGCGGTCCTCCACGCGGCCGCCCACCACCTTCGCCGCCTCCGCGATCCATCGGCCGCTCGTGTAGCAGGTCTCGGAGAAGTAGGACGGCACCTTGCCGAACTTCTTGCGATACTCGGCCGCGAAGCTTCCGGTTGGCCGGGGTGTCGAGCGCGGCGCTGTACATGAGCGGGGTGACCATGCCGAGGGCCTCGTCGCCGAAGGTGGGCAGCACCGACTCGTCGGCGATCACCGCCCCGCCGATGACCGGCAGCCGCCCCAGCAGGCCCGCGTCGCGGTACTGGGCCGGGAAGCGCAGCGCGGAGTTGGAGACCACGATGATGAACGCGGCGTCCGCGTCGCGCTTGAGCTGGCTCAGGTAGGGCGCCAGGTCGCTGGTGCCGAGCGGGGCCCACAGCTTCTGGATGATCTGGCCGCCCGCTTCCTCGAACGAGCGCTGGAAGCCGCCGACCACCTCGTAGCCGAACGCGTAGTCGGTGCCGAACACCGCGACCTTCTTGTAGCCGAGCGTCTTGGCCGCGTACTCCCCGAACGGATGCGAGGGCTGGCTCCCGGTCCATCCGAGGCGCACCACCCACTTCGACGGCTTGCGCTGGGTCAGGTCGTCGGCCGCGATCACCGGGAAGATGGTCGGCATCTTGTACTCGTCCGCCTTCGGCGCGAGCGCGTAGCCGATGTGCGCGAAGGTCTCCCCCACCACCATGTCCACGCGGTCGCTCTCCACGAACTTGCGGAACTTGGTGATCGCGGTGCCCGGGTTGCCCGCGGTGTCCTCCACGATCACCTCGACCTTGCGGCCCGCCATCTGGTGGCCGGCCTCCTCCATGTACATCGCGAAGCCGTTCTCCATGTCGCGCCCGATCTGGGCCGCCGCCCCGGTGAGCGGGGCCAGGAAGCCGATCTTGATCGGCTTGCTCGACTGGGCGGCGGCGGGCGTGGGCGCGAGGCCCGCGGCGCCGGCCAGCAGGAGGGCGATGCCGAACAGGAGACGCGGGGCGAGCCGGGGTGTCCGCATGGGCCTCTCTCCGTCGAGCTGGGTCGGTCGCCGGGCGTGGCGAGGGGTGCGCGCTCCGTCATGGCCGCTAGCCTATGCCGGGGGCGGACGGGAATTCAACCGGCGCGCGGCGCGGGGACTGGCTAGCGGGGACGCGACCAGACCGGCTCGGCCGCGGGCTCGGCCCCCGCCTCGGCGGCGGCGAGCCGCGCGAACTGGCGCTTCATCCCGTTGACCCGCGCCAGGTAGCCCGCCACGTCGTGGTCGCCGCACCGCTGGCCCGGGGCGAGCCGGAAGCCGCGCCGGGCGAAGTCGTCGCCGGGACCCGTCCCGCACAGGTGGATGATCGCGGCCAGGTCCTGCTTCTGGCGGACGGCGGCGGTGACGATCCGCCGGCGCTCCAGCGTGCGCGCGACGTCGCGGTCGAGCAGCGCCGAGGTCATCTCCACCGCGTGGCTCGGCAGCACCCGCACGTAGAGCGCCCGGAACCAGCAGCCGTCCTCGATGACCACGTGGTCTCGCACGCAGTAGCGGCGGGCCTCCCGGAAGGTCGGGTCGGTGATCTGGTACATGCCGACCGCGCTCGACGCGGGCCGGTACACGTCGAACGGGTTCCAGGCCACCTGCCAGCGCCAGTAGGTGCGGGCCACCGGGTCGCCCGAGCCCTCGACCTGGGCCAGCGCGGCGAGCAGCTCCGGGGAGATCGTCGCGGTGGAGTGGCGCCGGAAGAGCGGCGCGTACTGCCGCCAGGTCTCGGGGGGCGCCTTGGCGAGGGTGCCGCTCACCGGGAAGAACAGCTCGGTCGGCTTGCGGATCACGTGATAGGTCCAGTTCACCGCGGACCAGACCGCCACCAGCACGATCAGCCCGACCACGAGGCGGATCGCGAGCGGCGCGGCCCACAGGCGGCGCCAGAGCCGCCGGGCCCGGGGCGAGCGGAGCCAGCGGAGCGCGCGGCGGGCGCGTCCGGCACGGGTCCGGCGGGGGACGGCTCGGGCAACTCGCGTCGCCATGGGATCCCTCAACTCTACGCCGGTGCGGCCAGTAAGGGACCGCGGCTCGCGGCGACGCCGCGCTACTTGAGGCCGACCGCCTCCCGGAACCGCCGCAGCGTCTGCACGTGATCCGCCGGCGTCTTGAGGCCCATGCCGCCCGTGTTCACGCAGAGATGGCGTGACCCCCTTCATCGCCTGCCACCCCTGCAGCTCCTTGCCCCACTCGGCGGGCGGGATCTGGGGCAGCGTCATGCGGCCCTCGATGCCGAACGCCTTCGGGTCGCGGCCGGCCTCCCGGATCATGCCGTGCATCCGGTCGACGATCTCCTGCGAGGCGGCGCCCGGCCGGAAGTGCGGCATCCACCCGTCGGCGACGCGGGCCATGCGCCGCTGGACGACCTCGCTCTCCCCGCCCATCCACACCGGGATCGGCCGCTGCACCGGCAGCGGGTTCAGCCCCGCGTCCGTGATGCGGTGGTGCTGGCCCGCGAAGGTGACCAGCTCCTTCGTCCAGAGCGCGCGCATCACCTCGAGCTGCTCCTCGACGCGCCGCCCGCGGGTGTGGAAATCCTCGCCGAGCGCCTCGAACTCCACCGGGTTCCAGCCCACTCCGACGCCGAGCCGCAGGCGCCCGCCCGAGAGCACGTCCACCGCCGCGGCCTGCTTGGCCACCAGCGCGGTCTGCCGCTGCGGGAGGATGATGATGCCGGTCACGAGCCCGACCCGGCGCGTGGCCGCGGCCAGGAAGCCGAAGAGCACGAACGGCTCGTGGAAGGCGTGGCGATAGGTGTAGGGCCCCTTCCACCCGCCGGGGCGCTCCGGGTTGGCCCCCAGCACGTGGTCGAAGACCAGGATGTGGGTGAAGCCCATCTCCTCGACCGCCTCCGCGTAGGCCTTGATGGCCCCCGGGTCGTTCCCGATCTCGGTCTGCGGCAGCACGACGCCGATCTTCATGGGGTCCTCCTGCTACCCGGCACGGTGCCGGCGGGGAGCGATTCGATGTGGGCGCAGATGTCGCGGGGGCGCGTGATCCAGACGCGATCCCCGTGCCCCAGGATGTGCTGGAGCGCCCGGCGCAGCCGGCGGATGCGGTACGGGCGGCCGAACACGAAGGGGTGGAGCGAGATGGGGCAGACCAGCGGCTGGCGGGCCGACTGGGCCAGCATCTCGTCGAACTGGTCGGTGATCATCTCCGCGAACTCCTGCGAGGTGTGGTGGTACCAGATGATGCCCCGCGTGTCGTTCACCTCGATCGGATACGGGATCGAGAGGATGCGGCCTTTACGCGTGGAGAGCCAGATGGGCTGGTCGTCCATGGTCCAGTCCATCACGTAGCGGTAGCCCGCCTCCTGGAGCAGATCCATGGTGACCGCGCTGTTGGAGAGCCACGGGCTCATCCAGCCCACCGGCCGCGCGCCCTCGTGCCGCTCGATCGCGGCGGTCGCCTCCGCGATCAGCGCGCGCTCGCGGTCCTCGGCCAGGTGCCCCTGCTCGTCGGAGTTGGTGAGGCCGTGGCCCAGGATCTCGTCGCCCCGCGCGCGCAGCTTCGCGGGGATGTCCGGCGCCATCTCGTAGACCGCCGCGTTCATCTGGGCCTCGGCGGGAAGCCCCAGCTCGTCGAGCAGCTCGAAGAGCCGCCAGATGCCGACCCGGTTGCCGTAGTCCCGCCAGCTGTAGACGCTGTGGCTCTGCGCCTGGTCGGGCGGCGCGATCGCCGCGCCCTTGCCCACCCCGAAGCCGAAGGCCTCGATGTTGAGCGCCAGGTACACCGCGAGCCGCCGGCCCCCGGGCCACGAGTAGTCGGGCCGCGTGGTGATGTTCGAGTAGTCGTAGCGTCCGTGCGTCGGCAGCATGTCGCGGTCCCCCCGTCGGTCGATTGACCTTCCCGGCTCCACAGACTACGGTATGCGCCATGCTAACCGCCAACGACGGCTCCCGCTCGAGGTTTTCCCGTCCGCTCGCGCTGCTCGGCCTCGCGCTCGCCGTGCTCGTCCTCGCCGCCCCGATCGCGGCCCACGCCCAGTCCGGCAAGGCGTCGCCGGGCGAGATGCGCTGGGCGCTGCACGTGACCCTCGCCGCCCGCTGGCTCGACCCGGCGGAGACCGAGGCCTTCAGCACGCCGTTCATGGTCATGTACGCGCTCCACGACGCGCTGCTGAAGCCGATGCCGGCCGGGCTCACGACCCCGAGCCTGGCCGAGTCGTGGACGGAGGCGAAGGACCACCTCTCCTACACCTTCGTGCTGCGCAAGGGCGTGCGCTTCCACAACGGCGAGCCGGTCACCGCGGAGGACGTGAAGTTCTCCTGGGACCGCTACAAGGGCGCGAGCGCCAAGCTGCTCAAGGACAAGGTCAAGGAGGTCCAGGTCGTCGACCCGGGCCAGGTGCGCTTCGTCCTGCGCGAGCCGTGGCCCGACTTCATCACCTTCTACGGCACCACCGCCTCCGGGGCGGGCTGGATCGTGCCGAAGAAGTACGTGGAGAAGGTCGGCGACGACGGCTTCAAGGCGGCGCCGGTCGGCGCGGGCCCCTACAAGGTCGTCTCGTTCAAGCCGGGGGTGGAGCTGGTGCTGGAGGCCTTCGACGGCTACTGGCGCAAGGCGCCCTCGGTGAAGCGCCTGGTCATGCGCTCGATGCCGGAGGAGGCGACCCGCGCCGCCGCGCTCCGCGCCGGCGAGGTGGACATCGCCTATCTCCTGACCGGGCCCACCGCGGACTCGATCCGCAAGACGTCGGGCTTCCGGCTGGCCGCCCCGCTGGTGAGCGGGGCGTTCTGGATCGAGCTGCCCGAGCAGTGGGATCCCAAGTCGCCCTGGTCCGATCCGCGCGTGCGCCTCGCCGCGAGCCACGCCATCGACCGGCCCGGGATCAACCAGGCGGAGATGCTCGGCTTCGGGCGGCTCACCGGCAACATGATCCCGCGCATCTTCCAGTTCGCGGTGCCGATGGAGCCGCACGCCTACGATCCGGCCCGGTCCCGGAAGCTCCTCGCCGAGGCCGGCTACCCCAACGGCTTCGACGCGGGCGACTTCTACCCGTTCCCGCCCTACGACACGATGGGCGAGGCCATCCTGGGCAACTTCCAGACCGTCGGCATCCGCAGCCGGCTTCGCACGATGGAGCGCGCGGCCTACTTCACCGCGTGGCGGGAGAAGAAGCTGCACGGCGTGATCAAGGTCATCACCGCCGCCTTCGGCAATGCGGCCACCCGGCTCGAGCCCTACGTCATCAAGGGCGGCGTCTACGCCTACGGGTCGGTCCCCGAGATCGACGATCTCTACGTCCAGCAGGCGCGCGAGCTCGACGTCAAGAAGCGGGAGGCGCTCGTCCACCACATCCAGCAGATCATCCGGGACAAGGTGATCAACATCCCGCTCTTCGAGCAGGCGTTCATCTGGGGCGTGGGGCCGCGGGTGGCCGAGGCGGGCGACGGCCGCATCCCCGGCTTCTCCTACTCGGCCCCGTTCGAGGACCTGCGTCTCAAGTGAGGAGGCGGTCATGAAGCGCCAGAACATCCAGCCGGCGTCGCTCAGCAAGCGGGTCGTGGGCGGCCACGTCCTCTACTCCCACGTGGTGGTCGTCGAGGGCAAGAAGACGATCTTCGTGTCGGGCCAGCTCGCCCGCGGCCCGGCCGGCGAGGTCGTCGGGGCGGGCGACATGCGCGCCCAGCTCCGCCAGGTGGGCGAGAACATCAAGGCCGCGCTGGCCGCGGCGGGCGCCACCCTCGCCGACATCGTGAAGACCAACACCTACGTCACCGACATCGAGGAGTTCTTCAAGCACGTCGACGTCCGCATGGAGTACTTCGGCGCGCTGCCGACCAGCACCACGGTGGAGGTGCGCAAGCTCGCCCACCCCGACCTGGTGGTGGAGGTGGAGGCGATCGCGGTCGTCGACTGACCGGCCGCCGCGCGCCGGACCGGCCCGGTTCCCAGCCCCGGCCTCGGGGTGTATGCTCCCCGCCGTGGAGCCCGGCCGGTCGCGACCGCTCGGCGTCCTCGTCATCCCTCGTCATCGGGGCCCTGGCCCTCTGGGCGCCCTGGCCCTCTGGCCGGCGCCCCCGCCCGCCCGGGCCGCGGACGGGCAGATCACGCTCGCGGTCCATATCTCGCTGGCCCCCACGTGGTTCGACCCGGCCGAGACCGCGGGCGTCATCACCCCCTTCCTGATGCTGTACGCGCTCCACGACGCGCTCGTGAAGCCGATGCCGGGCAACGCGTGGACGCCGAGCCTGGCCGAGTCGTGGACGCAGTCGAAGGACGGGCTCATCTACGAGTTCGTCGCTCCGCAAGGGCGTGCGATTCCACAACGGCGACCTCCTCACCGCGGAGGACGTGAAGTTCTCCTTCGAGCGGTACAAGGGCGCCGCGGCGGGAACCCTGAAGGCGCACGTCGCCGCGGTCGAGATCGTCGACGCCCACCGCGTGCGCTTCCGGCTCAAGCAGCCGTGGCCCGACTTCATGACGTTCTACGCGACGCCGGCCAGCGGGGCCGCCTGGATCGTGCCGAAGGCCTACCTCGAGCGCGTCGGCGACGACGGGTTCAAGAAGGCGCCGGTCGGGGCCGGCCCCTACCGCTTCGTGTCCTTCAGCCCCGGGATCGAGCTGGTGCTGGAGGCCCACGACGGCTACTGGCGGAAGGCGCCGGCGGTGAAGCGCCTCGTGTTCAAGTCGATCCCCGACGACTCGACGCGCCTGGCCATGCTCAAGCGCGCCGAGGCCGACGTGGCGTACTCGCTGCGCGGCCCGCTCGGGGAGGAAGTTCGACGTACGCCGGGCCTCGCCCTCAAGGTCACCTACCCGACCTTCACCCAGTGGCTCACGTTCACCCAGCAGTGGGATCCGAAGTCGCCCTGGGCCGATCAGCGGGTGCGGCTCGCGGCGAACCTCGCCATCGACCGGAAGACCCTGAGCCAGGCGGAGTATCTCGGGTTCGGCAAGGCGGCCTCCAGCATCATCCCCCGCGAGTACGAGTTCTACTGGGCGCCCCCCGAGTACCCGCACGATCCGGCGCGGGCGAAGCAGCTCCTGGCCGAGGCGGGCTACCCGAAGGGCTTCGACGCGGGCGAGGTCGCCACCGACGTGGTGTTCGCGCCGGAGGCGGAGGCGGTCATCAACGGCCTGCGGTCCGTCGGCATCCGGGCGCGGCTGCGCCCGATGGAGCGGGCCGCGTTCTACAAGGCGGACCAGGACAAGCAGTTCAAGCACCTGATCCGGGTGGGCAGCGGCACCGCCGGCAACGCGGCGACCCGGATCGAGGCGTTCGTGCTCTCGAGCGGGATCCGCTCGTACGGAGGCTATCCGGACATCGACGCGCTCTTCCGGGACCAGGCCGCCGAGCCCGACCGCAAGCGCCGCGAGGCGCTGCTCCACCGCATCCAGCAGCTCATGCACGAGCGCGCGATGTTCGCGCCCATCGTGGAGCCGCCGCTGCTGACCGGGGTCGGGCCGCGCCTGGCGGAGGTGCCCACGATCCCGGGGCACCCCTACCTCTCGCCCTACGAGGATCTGCGGCTCAGGTGACCCGGCCCGCGGGCCGCCGCTCGATGGCCGCCGCGATCTCGCGCCCGAGCGCGGCGCCCCGCTCCGCGAACTCGCGGCAGAGCCCGGTGTAGCGGGCGGGGTCGAGCAGCGTCTCCATCTGCGACGGGGTGAGCCCCGCGCTCACGTGCGGGTCCAGCGCCAGCATCTCCCGGAACGGGCGCGACTCGGTCACCGAGGCCTGCGCCGCCTCGTAGACCGCGTCGTGCGCGCGCTGCCGCCCGATCTGCCGGCCCAGCTCGAGCATCAGCGCCTCGGCCATGATCAGGCCGCCCGAGAGGTCGAGGTTCTCGCGCATGCGGTCCGGGAAGACCTGGAGCCCGTCGAAGAGCACCATCATCCGCTGCAGCAGGTCGCCGGTCAGCTCGCACGCCTGCACGAGGGCGCGGCTCATCATGATGCTGGTGGTGCGGTCGGCCTCGTGCTCGGTCTGCATGGCCTCGAGGGCCAGCGGCACCAGCGCCCGCACCTGCGCGGCGGCCGCGATGATGTCCTGCGAGAGCTTGGGGTTGCGCTTCTGCGGCATCGTGCTGCTGCCGACGGTGCCGGGCGGCACCGGCTCCTCGACCTCGCCGAACTCCTGCTTCATGAGGGTGTAGATCTCGCGGCCGATCTTGCTGCACGTCGAGGCGAGCATGCCGAGCAGGGTCACGTACTCGGCCTGGTGATCGCCGATGGTGCGCGCGGGCAGCCGCATCGGGGCCATGCCGAGGTGCGCCGCCATCTTCTCCTGGGTGGCCAGGCCCAGCTCGCCGAGCGAGGCGAGGGTGCCCGCGCCGCCGCCCAGCATGGCCACGAACACGCGGGCCTCGCAGCCCTGCAGGCGATCGACGTGGCGGCCCAGCTCGTCGATCCACACCGCGACCTTGAAGCCGAAGGTGGCCGGCACCGCGTGCTGACCGTGGGTGCGGCCGGGCAGCAGCACGTCCCGGGTGCGCTCGGCCAGGTCCGCGAGCGTGGTGAGGATCGGCCGCGAGCTGGCGCAGGAAGATCTCGTGCGCCCGCCGCACCTGCAGGAGCTGGCCGGTCTGGGTGACGTTCTGGGTGGTCGCGCCCCAGTGCACGAAGCCGCCCGCGTCGCCCTCGCAGGCGCGATCGAGCTCCCACACCAGCGGCACCAGCGGATGGCCGGTGCGGGCCAGGCCCTCCCGCACCGCGGCCAGGTCCAGGAAGGAGAGGTGCGCCTTGCGGACGATCTCGCGGGCCGCCGCCTCCGGGATGATGCCGAGCTCGGCCTGCGCCCGGGCCAGCGCCGCCTCGACGTCCAGCCAGGACTGGAAGCGTGCCGGCTCGGTGAACAGCGCGCGGACGCCGGGGTCGTCGATCCGGAGGGACGTGGGCTCCTCGAGCATGGGCCGATGTCTCCAGTCAGGAGCGGGCGGTGAGCTGACCGAGGCGCCACCGCAGCCGCTCGAGGCCGGCCGCGGGCGGCGGGTCGATGACGAGCGCGAGCGTGCCCGCCGCGTGGAGCGAGCACGCGTACTGGAACCGCCCCGGCTTGCGGAACGGGATCCGGTAGGTCTGGCGCGAGCCGAGGATGATGGGGCCGACCTGGTGGATGACGTCGTCGTCGTTGGTGAGCACGAGCACGTCGCGCACCCCGACGTGAGGTGGATCGGCGAGGGCAGGACGCTCGCCGCCTCGCCCGCCTTGAGGCGCGCCGCGGTGCCCGGCGGGATCACGAAGGTCAGCGCGTGCGAGCCCGCCGGCAGCGGCGCGAGCGCGGCCCAGGCGAGCGCGACGAGAGCGAGCGCGAGGCCCGCCACCGCCGCGAGCGCCGCGGGCCGGCGGGTCACCGCACCTCCGCGCGGGTCGTCATCCGTCCGCCCCGCTCGAACTCGAGGGTGAGGGTGACGGTCTGGCCCGGGGTCAGCGCGCGCTTGAGCCCGATCAGCATCAGATGATAGGAGCCCGGCCGGAGCTCGACGCGCGAGCCCGGGGCCAGCTCGACCTTGTCCACCCGCTCCATCATCATCATCCCGGACATGTTGCGGGTCTCGTGCAGCTCGACCCGCGCCGCGACGTCGGCCGACGCCGCGACCAGGGCGTCGCGGTCGGGCCCGCGATTCAGCAGGGTGACGTAGCCCGCCGCGGTGCTCTCCGCGCCCGGCCGCGCGTCCGGCATGGCCGGGGCCCGGCGGACCCACGGCTTCTCCAGACGGATGGCGCGCTTCCTGGGCGACGGCGGCCGGAGCCACGACCAGGCCGGCCAGCGCGAGAACGAGCAGTCGGCGCATCGGCTCACTCCTCGAGCAGGGTGCGGATGTCGTGCAGGACGTCGTCCACCGGAGTCCCGAAGGGCGCCATCACGCGCAGGCGGCCGGCCGGGTCGATCAGGAACACGGACGCGGAGTGATGGATCAGGTACATCGCGCGGCTTGGTGCCGGGCAGCTCGCGCCGCACCACCGAGACCCCGTAGGCCTTCCACACCGGGGCGAGCTGCTCCGTCGGCTCCGGTGAGCCCGAGGAAGGTCTTGTCGAACTGCTCGGTGTAGGCGCGGAGGCGCGCCGGCGTGTCCCGCTCGGGGTCGACGCTCACGTAGACCACCTGCACCCGCTTCGCCGCCCCGCCGAGCCGCTCCCGCACCTGGGCCAGCTCGGCCAGCACGGTGGGGCAGATGTCGGGGCAGCTCGTGTAGCCGAAGGTCAGCACGATGACCTTGCCGAGCTGGCGGCTCAGCCGGAACTCGGCGCCGCCGGTCGAGGGCAGCGCGAACTCGGGCGCCGGCCGCGGCGGATCGAAGGCGCCGCTGCGGAGCCCGGCCGCGCCGGCGGGCGCCGCGTGGGCGGCCGGGCCCGCCGCCAGGCAGGCGATCGCGAGCGCCGCCGGCCGCGAGGACGCGCGCGCCGATCACGAGGGCTCCCCCGCCTGCTCGTCCACGCCCAGCTCGCGCAGGAGCGACGCCTTGAGCGCGATCAGCTCCGGATTCGAGAGCGCGCGGGGGCGCGGGAGCGTCACCTCGACGACGTGCTGGATGCGGGCCGGCCGCGGCGAGAGCACGAGCACGCGATCGGCCAGGTGCAGCGCCTCCTCCACGTCGTGGGTCACCAGCAGCACGGTGTGGCGCTCGCGCGACAGGATCCGGAGCAGCTCGGCCCGCATGCGCAGCCGGGTCAGCGCGTCGAGCGCGCCGAACGGCTCGTCCAGGTAGAGGATCTCCGGCTTCACCATCAGGGCCCGCGCCAGCTCGGCCCGCTGCTGCATCCCGCCGGAGAGCTGGTTGGGAAAGGCGCGCTCGAACCCCTCGAGGCCGACCAGCGCGATGTAGTGCGCGACCAGGCTGCGCCGCGTCTCGGCGGACTCGCCGTTCAGGCCGAAGACGAGGTTGCGCTCCAGGTCGAGCCAGGGGAAGAGCGACGGCTGCTGGAAGATGAACATGCCCTTGCGCCCGGGCTCCCGCACCGGCTCGCCGTCGACGCGGACCTCGCCCCGGTCCGGGCGCTCGAAGCCGGCGAGCACGCCGAGGAGCGTCGACTTCCCGCAGCCCGACGGGCCGATGATCGCGACGAACTCGCCGTCGGCCACCTCGAAGCTCAGGTCGTCCAGCACCGGCACCGGCCCCCCGCGCGTCACGAACGTCTTGGAGATCGACCGGATCTCGATCTTGGGCCTCACGGGATCTCAGGCCTCATAGCGCCAGCGCACCTCGTCGAGGCGCTCGAGCCCGCGCATGAGGGTGTCGAGCACGAACCCGACGACCCCGATCGTGAGCATGCCGGCCACCACGAGGTCGTAGCGGTTGCCCGCGTTGCGCGAGTCGATGATCAGGTAGCCGAGGCCGGAGCTCACCGCGATCATCTCCGCCGCCACCACCACGAGCCAGGCGACCCCGAGCCCGATGCGCATGCCGGTCACGATCTGGGGCAGCGCGGCGGGCAGGATCACCGAGCGGAAGAGCCGGAAGCCGCGGTACTCGAAGTTGCGGGCGGCCCGGAGGTACTTGCGGTCGATCGTCATCACCCCCGCCGCGGTCCCCACCACCATGGGAAAGAACGACGAGAGGAAGATCAGGAAGATCGGCGAGAGGTCCCCCACCCCGAACCAGAGGATCGCGAGCGGGATCCAGGCGATCGGCGAGATCGGGCGGAGCCCCTGCACGAGCGGGTTCAGGAAGGCGTGCGCGGTGGCGAACCAGCCCATCAGCATGCCGATCGGAATGGCGAGCGCGGCGGCCAGCAGGTAGCCGCACGTGACGCGGAAGAGCGACGCGATCACGTGCTTGAGCAGGAGCCCGCGCCAGGCGAGGTCCCCGAGGCCCACCGCCACCTGCCAGGGCGTCGGGAAGATCAGGCTGCCGCTCAGCGCGACCGCCACGTGCCAGACCGCGACCAGCAGGGCCACCGGGCCCAGCAGGGGCAGCCAGGCGAGCCTACCGCTCCACACGGATGTCCACCGGGCGCGCGGCGCGCTGGAAGCTCTCGTCCACGTACCGCTCGTAGGGGATGCGCTGGCGGATGATGCCGGCCTCGAGCGCGGCCTCCATCAGCTCGTCCATCTCGGACTTGATGAGCCGCAGGTCCGCGTAGGTCACCCGGTCGCGGGGATTGGTGAGCACGTGCTTGATGATGTCGGCGCGCTGGTTGAACAGGGTGGGGCCGGCCGCGATGTCGGCGGCCCGGTCGCGGTTGGCCTGCGCGGTCTCGAGCCACGCGCCGGCGGACAGCACGTGGTTGACGATCTGCTGCACCTGCCGCCGGTCGCGGTCGATCAGCTCCTGGCGCACCGTGAGCACGCAGCAGACGTAGTCCGGCCACTTGTCGCGCGTCATGTAGAGGGGGCGCGCGTAGCCCGCCACCTCCGCCACCGCCCCGAACGGCTCACCGGTCGCGTAGGCGTCGACCTGGTCCGCGTAGAGGGCGGCCGGCATCTCGGGCGGCGCCATCTCCACCAGCTCCACGTCGCGGACGGTCATGCCGCTCTCCTTGAGCATGCGGCGCACGAAGAGGTGGTCGACCGCGAACCGGCTCGGGATCGCGATGCGCCGGCCGCGCAGGTCGCGGAAGCTCTTCGCGGGCGAGTCCTTCCGCACCATGATGACCGCGCCCGAGCGATGACCGAGCGACACGATCTTGGCGTCCACCCCGCTCTCCACGAGATCCATCACCATCGGCGCGAGCAGGTAGGCCGCCTTGACCTTGCCGGCCATGAACGACTCCTTCAGCTCGGGCCACCCGCTGTACTTGCTGTACTCGGCCGGGGAGTCGGCGAGGGTCACGTCGACCACCGACCGGCCCTCCGCGTCCCGCGACATCGCCAGACTGGCGATCGGCAGCGTGAGGTTTCACGTGACCGGCAGGCCGCCCACCTCCAGGGTGCGGGCCTCCGCGCCGGGAGTGAGCGCGCCGCGGTGATTGACGACGACGTGCAGGGCGGACACCACCACCACCCAGACGGCCACCCCGGCGAGCACCCCGCCGAGGCTCGGCCGCTCGAAGATCCGCCACCACGTCGAGCGAGGCCCCACGGGGTGAAAGTCAACCACATTTCTGCCACTCCTCCAACCCGATCGGACTACTATTTGCGGAAGCACCGGGACGCGTCGGCAATTCCGATGGGCGAGGGCGGCTGGCCAGGGAGAACACTATGGGCAAACTGGACGGGAAGGTCGCGCTGATCAGCGGCGGGGCCCGGGGGCAGGGCGCGGCGGAGGCGGAGACCTTCGCGCGCGAGGGCGCCAAGGTCGTCTTCGGCGACATCCGGGACGACGAGGGGAAGAAGGTCGAGGCGGGCATCCGGGCGGGGGGCGGCGACGCCATCTACCTCCACCTGGACGTGACCAGCGAGGCGGACTGGCGGGCCGCGGTGCAGACCGCGCTCGATAGCCACGGCCGGCTCGACGTCCTGGTCAACAACGCGGCCATCGTGATCCCCAAGGTGCCGATCGAGGAGCGCACCGTCGCGGAGTGGGACCAGGTGATGGCGGTGAACGCCAAGGGCGTCTTCCTCGGCACCAAGTACGCGATCCCGGCCATGCGCCGCTCGGGCGGCGGCTCGATCGTCAACATCTCCTCGGTGGCCGGCATCGGCCAGTCGCTGCACCAGGAGCCGGCCTACGCGGCGAGCAAGGGCGCGATCCGGATCTTCACCAAGGTGACCGCGTCCCAGCACGCCAAGGACAAGATCCGCTGCAACTCGGTCCACCCGGGCCCGGTCGACACCGAGATGTTCCACAGCGCCTTCCGCGACCGCGACGCCATGGAGAAGCGCCTCCAGCGCGTGCCCCTGCGCCGGATGGGCACCGTCCCCGAGATCGTGAGCGCGGTGCTCTACCTCGCCTCCGACGACTCCTCCTACATGACCGGCAGCGAGCTGGTCATCGACGGCGGCGCGCTGGCCCAGTAGGACCGCCAGTCCAGCAATATTCCGAATGTCGTAATGTAAGACCTGACCCCAATGGAGGTGGCGCGCATGAGGAACTGGCGGATCGCGGTGGTGCTGATGGGCGTCGCGCTGGGCCCGGTGGCGGCGGAAGCGGCGCCCGAGGGCCGGGTCGTGATCGCGCAGGGCGTGGATCCGACCACGCTCGACATGATGCACCAGCAGGAGCAGCCCGCCTCCAACGTGGGCGCGCAGATCTTCGAGTCGCTGGTCGAGCGCGGTCCGGATCTGAAGATCGTGCCCGCCCTGGCCGTCGAGATGCCGAAGCTGGTGGCGCCGACGATCTGGGAGATCAAGCTGCGCCGCGGGGTCAAGTTCCACAACGGCGAGGACTTCAACGCGGAGTCGGTGAAGTTCAGCCTCGAGCGGCTGGCCAATCCGGCCAACAAGCTGCGCGGCTCGACGTCCTTCGCGCCGATCGACCGGGTGGAGATCGTCGATCCGTTCACGGTGAAGGTCCACACCAAGAAGCCGTGGCCGGTCTTCGTGGTCCACCTGGCCCTGCGCCAGGCCGCGATGTACCCGCCCAAGGAGTACGCGGGCAAGGACCCGGCCGCGATCTCCCGGAACCCGATCGGCACCGGGCCCTACAAGTTCGTCCGCTGGTCGAAGGACGAGGAGATCGTGATGGAGGCCTTCCCGGGCTACTGGGCCGGGGCGGCCAAGATCAAGACCATCGTGTTCAAGCCGATCCCCGACGACGCGGTGCGGGTGGCCGCGCTCCAGAACGGCGAGATCGACGTGGCGGTGAACATCCCGCCCCACCTGGCCGGCATCATCGAGAAGCACCCCAAGATCTACCTCAGCACCGCGCCGTCCATCCGGACGATCCAGCTCATGATCTACACCCACCAGATGGACGCCAACCACAAGCCCACCGGCCCCTACGCGGGACCGACCGCGGACAAGCGCGTGCGCCAGGCGCTCGCCTACGCGATCGACGCGGACGAGATCATCAAGGGCGTGATGGACGGCAAGGCGGTGCGGGTGGCCACCATGCTGCCGAGCCTGCACTTCGGCTACGACGCCTCGCTCAAGCCGATCAAGCAGGACCTGGCCCGCAGCAAGAAGCTCCTCGCGGAGGCCGGCTTCCCCAACGGGGTCGAGATCGTGCTGAACGGCCCGCAGGGCCGCTACGTCCGCGACAAGGAGGTCGGGGAGGCGGTCACCGGCCAGCTCAACAAGGCCGGGATCAAGACCACGCTGCGGACCTACGAGTTCGTGAACTACCTGAACAACATGGTCTACGTGCACAAGGCGGGCCCGGTGTGGCTCATCGGCTGGGGCCATCCGACGATGGACGCGGAGGCGATCTACGTGCCGCTCTTCAAGTCGCCCGGGATCTTCGTGAACTGGCAGAACGAGGACTTCAACGGGATGGTGGAGCAGGCGCAGTCGCAGATGGACGAGAAGAAGCGCTACGCGGAGTACCAGAAGATCAACAAGCTCTGGATCGAGGAGGTCCCCGCGATCCCGCTCTACCAGCAGATCGATCTCTACGGGGCCAACAAGCGGCTCAACTGGAAGGCCCGCAGCGACGAGCTGATCCGCGCCTACGACATGTCGCTGCGCTAGCGGCTAGCGCCCGGCGGGGAGCTCCTCGCCCCACGGCTCCATCGCCGGCCGCAGCGGGGTGAACTCCCGCACGCGGCCGGCCGCCCCCGCGAGGATCGCGTCGATCTTCGCGCGCTCCTCCGCGGTCAGCTCGAGCTCGGCCCCCGCGTCGTTGGCGTCCACCTCGGCGGGGGTGCGCGCGCCCACCAGCGCGGTGCTGATCGCGGGATTGGCGAGCACCCACGCGAGCGCGATCTGGCTCACCGCCACCCCGCGCGGCTCCGCGATCTCCCGCCGGATCCGCTCCACCACGCCCACGTTGGTCTTGAGGTTGTCGCCGCGGAAGATCGGCTGCCCGAAGGCGACCCCGGCCGCGCGCCAGTCGCGCCCCGCCTCGAACGTGGTGGCGGAGGTGAAGGCCCCGGTCAGGAGCCCGTGGCCGAGCGAGCCGTAGCCCATCACCCCGATGCCCTCGCGCAGGCAGAGCGGGAAGGTCTCCTGCTCCTGACGGCGGTCGAGCATGTGGTAGCCCACCTGCGAGACGTCGACCCGCCGGGTGCGCAGGCACTCGGCCAGCATGGCGCCGGTGAAGTTGGAGACGCCGACGAAGCGCGCGCGGCCGGAGGCCACCACCTCGTCGAGGGCGCGCATCGTGTCCTCGAACGGGGTGGACGCGTCGGGCCAGTGCACGAGCAGCACGTCCACCCAGTCGGTGCGCAGGCGCTTCAGGCTCGCGTCGACCTCGAGCAGGATGTTGGCCCGGCTCGCGTCCCGCAGCGGCCCGGGCTGGCCCGGCGGGGGCACCTTCACCCCGCACTTGGTGACCAGGATCACGTCCTTTCGCCGGGTCTCGAGCGCGCGGGCGACCACTTCCTCCGAGTGGCCCGCCCCGTAGGCCGGCGCGGTGTCGACGCAGTTCACGCCCCGGTCGAGCGCGCGGTGGATCGCCCGGATCGCCTCGCCGTCCTCGATGGCCCCGTAGCGGTCGCCCGCCATCGGCCAGCAGCCGAAGCCCACCACCGACACCTGCAGCCCGGTCCGACCGAACGGACGGTAGCGCATGGACCCCTCCTCCTCGAGATCGGGGCGTCGACAACCCGCGTGCGCAGGCAGGATAACCCGCGCGCGCGGCGTGTGGTAGGATGCGCCACCATCGGCGAGGCCAGCTACGTGGAGATACCCATCCGGCCCGGTCGCACAATCCATAAGCACGCCCTCCGCCGGCACGCTTGATGTCGACGACGGCGGCTCCCCGGACCGGCCACAGCGTCCAGCTCGAATCCATCACCCATCGCTTCGGCGCCACCACCGCGGCGGACGACGTCTCCCTCACCATCGAGGCGGGCGAGCTGATCGCGCTCCTCGGTCCGAGCGGCTGCGGCAAGACCACGCTCCTGCGGGTCATCGGGGGCTTCATCGTGCCCACCGCGGGCTCGGTGCGGGTGGACGGCCGCTCGATCGATCACCTGCCCGCGAGCCGGCGCGACATCGGGGTGGTGTTCCAGAACTACGCGCTGTTCCCGCACATGACCGTCTACGAGAACGTGGCCTACGGCCTCCGCGCGCGCCACGCCCCGCGCGAGGTCGTGCGCGAGCGGGTGGCGCGCATGCTGGCCACCGTCCAGCTCGAGGCGCTCTCCGACCGCATGCCGCGCCAGCTCTCCGGCGGCCAGCAGCAGCGGGTGGCGCTCGCGCGCGCGCTCGCGGTGGAGCCGCGCATCCTGCTCCTCGACGAGCCCTTCGGCGCGCTCGACAAGAACCTGCGCCTCGACATGCAGATCGAGGTCAAGCGCCTGCAGCGGCAGTTCGGCATCACCGCGATCCTGGTCACCCACGACCAGGAGGAGGCGATGAGCCTGGCCGATCGCATCGCGGTGATGCACCGCGGGCGCGTCGAGCAGTTCGCGAGCCCGGTCGAGGTCTACG
Organism: uncultured Candidatus Rokubacteria bacterium; assembly: GCA_963841755.1. GTDB lineage: Bacteria > Methylomirabilota > Methylomirabilia > Rokubacteriales > CSP1-6 > CAMLFJ01. Next base: position 51,351 of record CAWJDX010000009.1, on the reverse strand, counting down.
ACCGGCCGCGCACGCTCTTCGTGAACAGCTTCGTGGGCACCGCCAACCTCCTCGCGGGCGAGATCGTGGAGCGCCGCGGCGCCGCCTGCACCGTCGCGCTCGAGGCGGGCGCGATGGTTGAACTAACCGCGGGGGAAATACGCGCGGGCGACCTGCCCGGCGGCCCCGAGGCCAAGCGCGTGGTGGTCTCCGCTCGGCCGGAGAACCTGCGCCTGTATCCGGCCCCCGCTCCCGGCCGCTGGCCGGTCGAGCTGCGCATCCGCATGCCGGTGGGCGCCCAGACCGTGAGCGAGGTCGGCACGGCCGCCGGAGAGTCGCTCAAGGTCACCGAGCCCCGCGAGAGCCTGGCTCCTCCAGGCGAGGCGGGCGGCACGCTCTACTGCGGCATCGTCACGGCCTCGGCCGTGTCCCTATTCCCTGCGCCGGCATCGGAGCCGGCGCGCCCCTGAGGAGGCTCCCCATGTCCACTCCCCTGCTCTCGCGCCGCGTGCTCCTGGCCGGCGGTGCGGTCCTCGCGACCACCATGCTCTTGCCGCGCCACGCCCTCGCGGCCGGCCGCGTCGTCACGCCGGCCTATCCGGGCCCGTGGGAGGAGGCGTACCGCGCGGTGGTGCTGCCCGCGGTGAAGAAAACCGCGGACGTGGATACCGTGATCACCCCGCTGCTGGCGCTCGATCAGGTCGCGAAGGTGAAGGCATCGCGCGCGACTCCGCCGCTCGACATCTTCATGCTCGATCCGGGGCCGGCGGTGGTCGCAGTCGAGGACGGCCTCGTGGACAAGTTCGACCCCGCGCGCTGCAAGAACATCGCGAACCTCCAGAAGACCTTCTACGACGACTGGGGCGTGGCGGTGGCCGCGCAGATCGTGGGCATCGCCTACAACCCGAAGAAGGTCGAGCGGCCCAAGGGCTGGAAGGACCTGTTCGATCCCAAGTACAACGGCAAGGTCGGCATCTCGGGGTTCGGCACCACCTTCGGCACCTCGTCCCTGATCGAGATCTCCAAGCAGTACGGCGGCTCGCTCACCAACGTGGACCCCGCTTTCGAGCAGCTCAAGAAGTGGCTGCCCAACGTGGCGGTGATCGCCCAGAACCCGGTGGCAGTCAACACCCTCTTCCAGCAGGGGCAGATGGACGTGACCTACACCAACTATCAAACGGTCTCGACGCTCAAGGGTCGAGGGGTGGACATCGAGTTCGTGAAGCCGGACAGCGGCCCGATCGCCTTCTACACCACGCTGCACGTGGTGAAGAACGCGGCCAACAAGGACAACGCCTACAAGTTCATCGACACCGTGCTCAGCACCGAGGTGCAGGCCGCCCTCCAGAAGCCGCCCTACAGCCTCCTGTCGGTGAACAAGAACGTGCCGCTCCAGCCGGACATGCCGGTCGACATCGTGAAGTCGCACGCGGAGCTGGCGAGCTTCATCCACCACGACTGGACCAAGATCAACCCGAACCGCGCTGCGTGGATCGAGCGGTTCAACAAGGAGATCCGGCAATAGCCGAGCGTCGCGCCGCCGCGCCGCGGGAGCGCGAGGGGCTCCTCACCGTGCCCCTCGCGCTGTTCTTCCTGCTCTTCTTCCTCGCCCCCCTGGGGCTGCTCGCGGGCATCAGCCTGCGGGTCACGCCCCAGTTCGCGGGCTGGGGCCCGCAGCAGTACGCCAAGTTCGCGGGCGACGCCTTCAACTGGAGCGTGCTCGGCCAGACCCTGCTGCTCGGGGTGAAGACGGTGGTGGTCACCGCGTGCATCGGGGTGCCGCTCGGCCTCCTGTTCATGGAGGCCCCCCGGCGCCTGCAGCCCGTGCTCCTCTTCATCATCGTGCTGCCACTGCTGACCAGCGTGGTGGTGCGCACCTTCGCGTGGATCGTCCTCCTGGGCCGAGAGGGCCTCCTCAACAACGTCCTCATGAGCCTCGGGGTCGTGACGACCCCGATCCGGCTCCTCGGCACCGAGCTCGGCCTGGTGATCGCGCTCTCCCAGATCGAGATGCCGCTCATGCTGCTGCCGCTGATCAGCGTGATGTCGCGCCTCGACCCGAACCTGAAGGACGCCTCGGCCGCGCTCGGAGCGGGCCGCTGGCGCACCCTCTTCCGGGTGACCCTGCCGCTCAGCCTGCCCGGGCTGGTCGCGGGCTGCCTGCTCGTGTTCGCCAGCTCGGTCACCGCCTTCGTCTCGCAGACCATCATCGGCGGCGGGCGCATGGTGCTGATGCCCTTCTACATCTGGCAGCAGGCGACCACGCTCTTCAACTGGCCGTTCGCGGCGACCCTCTCGATGGTGCTCCTGGTCTCGGTGCTGGCGGTGGTGACCACCCTGAACGCGCTCGGGCGCCGCACCCGCGCGCTCGCGGCCGGCTAGGCGCGCGGCCATGGCCCGGCGATCGACCGGCGGCGACATCTCCTACCGGCTGGTGCTCGGTGCGCTCGCCGGTGTCGCGCTGCTCATCCTGATCGTGCCGGTGCTGGTGGTGCTGATCACCTCCTTCACCGACTCGCGGTCGCTGCGCTTCCCCCCGCCCGCCCTGTCGCTCCGCTGGTACCGGAGCCTCTTCGACCCGGTCCAGTCCGCCCAGATTCACACCGCGGTGTGGAACAGCCTGGTGATCGCGTTCTCCGCCACCGCCATCGCGGTGACCCTCGGCACCGCGGCCGCCCTCGGCATCGCGGGGCGGCGCGCGTGGTGGGCCCAGGCCCTCGACGGGCTCTTCATGTCGCCGCTCGTCCTGCCCACCCTGGCCTTCGGGCTCGCCGCGCTCATGTTCTTCAGCACGCTCGGCTTCCCCCTCTCGATCCCCCTGATGATCCTGGGCCACGTGGCGGTCATCGTGCCGTTCGTCCTGCGCACCACCATCGCCAGCCTGTCGCAGCTCGACCGCGGGCTGCTCGACACCTCGGCGAGCCTGGGGGCGGGCGCCTTCTACACCTTCCGGCGGGTCACCCTGCCCATCATCCGGCCGGGCATCCTGGCCGGGGCCTTCATCGCCTTCATGGCCTCGCTCGACAACGTGTCGGTCTCTCTGTTCCTGGCCGGGCCCGAGAACGACGTCCTGCCGATCCGCATGTGGAGCATGCTCGAGAGCACGCTCGACGTGCGTACCGCCGCGGTGTCCGGCGTGCTGATCTTCTCCACCGCCCTGCTCGTCGTGGTCATGGACCGCATCGTCGGCCTGACCCGGAGGATCTCCTGATGCGCATCGTCGCCGAGCCATTGACCGCGGAAGCCTTCAAGCCCTTCGGAGCCGTGCTGGAGGGCACGCCCGCGCCGGGGCGCGCCTACCTGAGCGACACGCTGGCCAGCGGGCGCGCCCACGCCCCGGTGAGCCTCGCGGTCGCCACCGTGGCGCCCGAAGGCCACCTTCCCGCTGGACGTGAAGGTCCTCGAGCGCCACGAGCACTCGTCGCAGACCTTCATCCCGCTCCACGTGTCGCGCTACCTGGTGCTGGCCACCCTGGACGCGCCCGGCGGCGGGCCCGACCTCTCGCGCCTGCGCGCCTTCGTGGCGCGCGCGGGCCAGGGCGTCACCTACGCCATGGGCACGTGGCATCACCCGCTCACGGTGCTGGACGGGCCCGCCTCGTTCGCGGTGCTCATGTGGCGCGACGGCACCCCGGGTGACGAGGAGTTCGTCCCGGTCACCACCCCGCTCACCATCGATCTTCCCCAGGAGCCCTGAGACATGACGACCGACTTCGCGCGCGACCTCGTCGGCTACGGCGGCACTCCCCCGCATCCCCACTGGCCGGGGGAGGCGCGGATCGCGGTCAACTTCGTGATGAACTACGAGGAGGGCTCCGAGTACAACGCGCTCGACGACGGCGTCTCGGAGGCCACCCTCACCGAATCCGGCGCCTCCAACTACGGGGTCAAGGGGCGCGACCTCGCCGCCGAGGGCATGTTCGAGTACGGCAGCCGGGTGGGCTTCTGGCGCGTGCACCGGCTCTTCAAGGAGCGCGGCCTGCCGCTCACCGTGTTCGGGTGCGCGCTCGCGCTCGAGCGCAACCCGAAGGTCGCGGCCGCGATCCGTGAGTCGGGCTGGGACGTGTGCTCCCACGGCTGGCGCTGGGTCAAGCACTACGAGCTGTCCGAGGCGGAGGAGCGGGAGCACATCCGCAAGGCGATCGAGTCGATGAAGAAGACGGTGGGCGAGCGGCCGCTCGGCTGGTACTGCCGCTACGGCCCGAGCGTGAACACCCGGCGGCTGATCGTGGAGGAGGGCGGCTTCCTCTACGACTCCGACGCCTACAACGACGAGCTGCCCTACTGGGTGCGGGTGGGGAGCAAGCCACACCTGGTCGTGCCGTACAGCCTCACCGCCAACGACTCCAAGTTCGGCAGCGGCGGCTTCTTCACCGCCGCCGACTACTTCACGTTCGTGAAGGACGGCTTCGACGTGCTCTACCGCGAGGGCCAGACCCAGCCCAAGATGATGTCGCTCGGCCTGCACCTGCGCCTGATCGGCCACCCGTCACGGGCCGCCGGCCTCGAGCGCGCGCTCGACTACATCGCGGGCCACAAGGACGTCTGGTTCACGCGCCGCATCGACATCGCCCGCCACTGGGCCGCCACCCACCCCGCCCCCGCCCGCTGATGGGGTCAGGTCTTACATTCCGACATTTTCGTGGAGCGCGTCATGTCGCCCCAGGCGATGAAAATGTCGGAATGTAAGACCTGACCCCTTCTTACGTCGCGGCGCGGGTGCCGCCGTAGGCGACGCTGGGGGCGACCTTGCTGTTCTCGAAGATGAGCTTGGCGCGCGACTCGACCACCCGGTTCCAGTTCCCGACCGCGTAGTCCGACCACTCCGCGTCGGGCCGCGCCTCGTCGTCGAAGTTGCCGGAGGTGTCGGTCCCGCGCACCAGCATCGCGGACTGACGGACGCGCGCCGGCTTGGCCCACGTCGGCACCATCTCGACCAGCAGCAGGAAGCGGCGGTCGGGGCCGAAGTTCGTGCCGGAGCCGTGGACCAGCGAGTTGTCGAACATCACCATCTCGCCGGGCTCGAGCGGGAAGTCGACCGCCTTGGACTCGTCGAACTCGTCGGTGATGAACTGGCCCTTGGCGAGGATGGACTTGGGGTCGTCCTTCTCGTCGTGCTTCAGGATCCCCCACTTGTGCGAGCCGGGCACCCCGCGCAGGCAGCCCTGGGTCACGCCGCAGTTGGAGAGCGCGAGCCCGCCCAGCACCACCGGCTGCGCGGCCCCGTACGCGGAGTCCTGGTGCCAGCCCGCGAAGGTCTCGCCGTCGGCCTTCTTCACCCGCCAGGCCATGGACCAGCAGCGGAGGTTCGGGCCGACCAGGTCCTCGAAGACGTCGAGGATGTGCGGGTCCTCCGCGATCTCGAGCACCCAGGGAGCGAGCAGGTGCGACTTGGTCTTCATCTTCTTGATGTCGGAGACGCGCGACTCGAGCGCCTCGAACTTCTCGCGGTAGTAGCGCGCCCGCTCCGCGCTCATCGCGCGCACCGGGGAGAGACAGCCGTCGCGCTGGTACCGCTCGACCTGTGCTTCGGTCAGGACCTTGGGCATATCGTGAGCCTCCTCATCGACGGCCGGACAAATGTCGGCCAGGAAAACGTCGGGCGGAAAAATGTCGGAATGTAAGACCTGACCCCATCAGGCGGCGCCCCATCAGGCACCGTGGTAGATGCGGGCGACGCGGGGGCCGACGGTCGTCGCCACGTGGTGAAGGCCGAGGCCGTGGTGGGCGGCCACCTCGGCGGGGGTGATCTCGAGATCGCCCTGGCGGCCGATGATGATGACCTCGTCGCCGACCGCCGCGTCCGGCACCGCGGTGAGGTCGATCCGGGTGTGCTCGAGAGACGGCGTCCCGATCAGGGGCACCGCGCGGCCGCGTACCAGGACGCGGCCGGCGTGGAGCCAGCGCAGCCCGTCGGCCGAGCCCATCGGCACCACCCCGAGCCGCATCGGCCCGGTCACCGGGAACGGCGCCGCCTCGGCGAACCGCTCGCGCGGGGCCAGCTCCTTCAGCGCGATCACCCGCGTGGCGAGCGCGCGCAGCGCCGGCCGCAGGGGCACCGGCGGCGTCTCCCCGGGGAACGTGATGCCGTAGAGCATCCGGCCCGGATCGACCGCGTTCAGATAGGTGTGCGGGAAGCGCAGCACGAACGGGCTCGCGGCCAGGAGCCGCACCGGCACCCGCACCCCGCGCGCCTCCAGCTCGTCGACCACCGCGGTGAAGCGGCCCGCCTGCCAGTCGGCGTAGGCGGGATCGCCGCCCACCTCGGCGTGCGGGTGCGCGCAGAGCCCGCCCAGGGTGAGGTGCGGCAGCTCCAGCATCGCGAGGATGGTCTTGACCGCCTGCTCGGCCGGGACCCCGAGCCGCTCGAGCCCGACGTCCACCTTGACGAACACCGGGCACGGGCCGGACGCGGCCTGCGAGTAGGCGCGGGCGGACTCGAGATCGACGAGGGTCGGCACCAGGCGATGGGCGAGCGCCGCGGCGGCCGCCTCCGGGAGCGAGTTCGGATAGACGAGGATGGGGATGGTGATGCCGCGCTCGCGGAGCCGCACTCCCTCGGAGAGATCGGCCACCGCGAGCCAGTCCGCGCCGCTGCGGGCGAAGACCGCGCCCATCTCCGCGGCGCCGAAGCCGTACCCGTCGGCCTTGACCACCGCGAAGATCGACCGCGACGGGCCGACGAGCCCGCGAACCGCGCGCAGATTGTCCGCCGCCGCATCGAGATCGATCTCGAGCGTGGTCGGGCGAAGGGGCGCGGTCATCTCAGGCGGTGGCGGCCTTCAGGTCGTCGAGCTGCTTGCGCACGCCCGCGACCATCGACGCGAGATCGGAGCAGAGCATGACCAGGTCGAAGCCGCGCTTCACCGAGCCCGCCGCGAAGGCCGCGCTCGCGCAGTGCATGGCCGCCTTCTTGCCGTGCTTGTGGGCCGCGTCGCGGATCTTGTCGCAGGTGGCGATGTGCACCGGGTCCGGGTTGTCGCCGCGCGGGGCCAGCCCGAGCGCGAACGAGAGGTCGGCGGGGCCGATGTAGATGCAGTCGAGCCCCGGGGTGGCGCAGATCGCGTCGAGGTTGGCGAGGCCCTCCTTGGTCTCGATCATCGCCATCACCACGATCTCGTCGTTGGCCTTGGCCACGTAGTCGGCGCCGCCGTAGTGCACCGCGCGCACCGGGCCCGAGGAGCGCATGCCCACCGGGGGATAGCGGCAGGCGGCCACCGCCTTGGCGGCGTCCTCCGCGGTGTTGATCAGGGGCACCAGGATGCCGTACGCCCCGAAGTCGAGCGCCTTCATGATGGTGGCGGGGTCGTTCGCGGCCACCCGCACCACCGGCACCGTGTCGGTCTGCGAGACCGCCTGCAGCATGGGCCAGAGGTTGGCCATGTCGGTGAGGCCGTGCTGCATGTCGATGACCAGGGCGTCGAAGCCCTGCCGGGCCATGACCTCGGCGGTGAACCCGTTCGACACCGAGAGCCAGCCCATCGTCACGCACTTGCCCTCGCGCCACATCTGCTTGATCTTGTTCGCTCGCATCGCGTCACACCTCGTCGTATTGGGGGATCCCGTGGGGGTAGCCGGCTTCGCCCGGCGCGCGGGGAAGCGTATCACAGCCCCTGTGGTATAACACTGCCCCATGGACCTCGAGCTCCGGGACAAGGTGGCGATCGTCGGCGGCGCCAGCAAGGGCCTCGGCCGGGCCTGCGCGGAGGTGCTCGCGCAGGAGGGCGCGCACGTGGCCATCTGCAGCCGCTCGAAGGACGATCTGGAGAAGGCCGCGACCGAGATCCGCGCCGCGACCGGCCGCGAGGTGCTGGTCTTCGCGGGCGACCTGGACCGGCCCGAGACCATCCGCGACCTGGTGGCGGCCACCGTGGCCCGCTTCGGGCGCCTCGACGTCCTGGTGAACAACTCGGGCGGCCCGCCCCTGGCCCAGGCCCAGAGCGCGACGGAGGAGCAGTGGGAGACCGCGGTGCAGCGCTCGCTCTTCTTCTTCGGGCGGATGTGCCGCGAGGCGCTGCCGCATCTCAAGCGCCAGCGCGCCGGCCGCATCATCAACATCCTGGCCAGCACCGTCTACCAGCCCATCCCCAACCTGGTGCTCTCCGGCGTCACCCGCATGGGCGTGGTCGCGTTCGCCAAGACGCTGGCCGACGAGGTCGGCCGCGACGGGATCCTGGTCAACAACGTGTGCCCCGGCTCGATCATGAGCGAGCGCATGCTGTCCAACGTGACCGCGCGCGCCAAGCAGCTCGGCATCCCGCTCGAGGAGGCGCTGGCCCAGCGCGCGGCCGAGACCGCGGTGGGCCGCGTGGGCGAGCCGAAGGAGCTGGCCCACCTGGTCGCGTTCCTCGCCTCCGGCAAGTCGAGCTACATCACCGGGACCACGATCCTGGTCGACGGCGGCCTCGTCCGCTCCATCCTGTAGACCGATCGCATGACCCCGCTGCCGCAGGTCGACGCCGTCCTCCGGCAGGCCGCCGCATCCCGCGAGGTGCCGGGCGTGGTGGCGATGGCCGCCACCGACCGCGGCGTCCTCTACGAGGGCGCGTTCGGCCGGCGCGCGCTCGACCAGCCCGAGCCGATGACGCTCGACAGCGTCTTCCGCATCGCCTCGATGACCAAGGCCATCACCTCGGTCGCCGCGATGCAGCTGGTCGAGCAGGGCAAGCTCGCGCTCGAGGCGCCGGTGCCCGACATCGATCCCACGCTCGGCTCGCCCCAGGTCCTGGAAGGCTTCGACGCATCGGGCACGCCGCGCCTCCGCCCCGCCCGGCGACCGATCACCCTGCGCCACCTGCTGACCCACACCGCCGGCTTCGGCTACAGCGTGTGGGATCCGACCGTCGGCCGCTATCTCGAGACCGCGGGGCTGCCCGCGCGGGGCGGCGGGCACGTGGCGTCCATCCGCATGCCGCTCGTCTTCGATCCGGGCGAGCGGTGGGAGTACGGCATCAACACGGACTGGGTGGGCCGGCTCGTGGAAGCCGCCAGCGGGCGGCCGCTCGACGCCTACTTCCGCGAGCGCATCTTCGCGCCGCTCGGCATGACCGACAGCGGCTTCGTCACCACCGCCGAGCAGCGGGCCCGCCAGGCGCGGCTGCACCAGCGGCAGGCCGACGGCTCGCTCCTGCTCCAGCCGCTCGAGCCGCCCGCGACCGCGGCGGAGTTCTGGTCGGGCGGCGGGCCGCTCTACTCGACCGGGCGCGACTATCTCCAGCTCCTCCAGATGCTGCTGCACGGCGGGAGCTGGAACGGGGCGCGCCTGCTGCGCCCGGAGACGGTGGCCCTGATGGGCGAGAACCACACCGGCGAGATCCCGGCCGGCGTCATGAAGACCGCGCTGCCCGAGATGTCGAGCGACGTGGACTTCTTCCCGGGGGCGCGCATCCGCTGGGGCCTCGGCTACATGCTCAACCTGGACCCGGGACCGAACGGCCGCAGCGCGGGCACCGTGAGCTGGGGCGGGCTCTACAACACGTATTACTGGCTCGATCCGGTCCGGCGCGTCACCGGGCTCATCATGACCCAGGTCCTGCCCTTCGCCGACCCGCGCGTGGTCGCGCTGTACGGCCGCTTCGAGCGCGCGATCTACGCAGGCGCTGCCGGCCGCGTGAGTCAGGCCGAGGCGGGCAGCTTGTCGCCGTCCGGGGGCGCCTCCACCTCGAGCGCGTTGACCACCCCGGAGAGCATCGCGAAGTAGTTCGCGGCCGCGGTCATCTCCACGAGCCACTGCGGCCCCCGGCGTTTGGCCAGCGCGTCGAAGGCCGCCCGGTCCACCCGGTTCGTCCGCATGAGCTGCCGCACGTAGGTCACGATCTCGCGCTCCTCCGCGGGCAGCCCGGCCGGGTCGCCCTTGGCGCGGAGGAGGTCGATGACCTGGTCCGCCACCCCGTTGCGCCGGGCCGCCGCGACCTGGGCCGACCAGACGTACGCCGCCTCGCGCTCGCGCACCGCGGCCAGGATGGCCACCGAGCGCAGGCGCCCCTCCACCACGCTCTCGTCGCGGAAGAAGGTGACCAGCGGCAGCAGCCGCTCGGCCAGCTTCGGGCTGTGCAGCAGCATGCTGAAGGGCCCGCGCACGTTGCCGAAGACGCGCACCACCTCGTCCACCACCGCGTGGTGCTCCGCGGGCACGTCGGACTTGCCGGTGATCGGGGCGATGCGGGGCATGGCGGTCTCCTCCCGGGCTAGGCGGACAGCCCGCGCAGGACGTCGAAGTACTCGGGGAAGGTCTTGGACACGCAGCCCGGGTTGACGATGCGGATGCCGGGCGCGCGCAGGCCGGTCAGGGCGAAGCTCATCGCGATGCGGTGGTCGTCGTAGGTCTGCACGTCGGTGGGGCGCGGCGCGCCCGGATGGATGGTGACCGAGTCGTGGGTGCTCTCCACCTGGAGCCCCATGCGCCGCAGCTCGGTGGCCGCGGCCACCGGCCGGTCGCTCTCCTCGAAGTGGGTCTGGGCGATCCCCCGCACCGTCACCGGCCCGTCCGCGTAGGGCGCGATCGCCATGAGGGTGGTCGCCACGTCGCCCATGCGCGTGAAGTCGGCGTCCACCGCGCGCAGCCGCGCGGGACCGCGCACCGTGACCGAGTCCGCCTCCACCGTCACCTCGCAGCCCATGCGCGCCAGCACGTCGAGCAGCCCGAGGTCGCCCTGGGCGGAGGCGCGGCCCAGGCGCGGGACGACCACCCGGCTGCCGGTGACCGCGGCCGCCGCGAAGAAGTAGGAAGCGCCGGAGGCGTCGGGCTCGACCGCGTAGGCGCGCGCCTGGTAGCGCTGCCCCGCGGGCACCCGGAATCGCCGGTCGCCGTCGCGCTCCGCGCGCACCCCGAAGGCCTCCATGGTGGAGAGCGTCATCGTGATGTAGGGCGCCGAGACGAGATCGCCCTCCACCTCGATCTCGACGTCCCGCTGCGCGTAGGGCGCGGCGAGCAGGAGCGCGCTGAAGTACTGGCTCGAGATGTCCCCCCGCATGCGCGCGCGCCCGCCCGCGATGCCGGCCGCGCGCACCACCACCGGCGGGCAGCCGGTGCCCTCGCGGCTGACCGCGTCGACCCCGAGCGCGCGCAGGCCGTCGAGCAGCGGCTCGATCGGGCGCTTGCGCATTGCGGGCGAGCCGTCCACCACGAAGGTCCCCCGCCCGAGCGCGACCGCCGCGGTCAGGAAGCGCGCCGCGGTGCCCGCGTTGCCGATCTGGAGCGTGGCCTCGGTGGCCGGGAAGCGGCCGTCCACGCCCTCCACCACGAAGGTGCGCGCCGCCTCGTCGGCCCGCACCCGCACGCCGAGCGCCTCCAGGGCGCGGTGCATGTAGCGGGTGTCGTCGGAGGCCAGGGCCTCGGTGATCTCGGAGGTGCCGCGGGCCAGCGCGGCCACGAGCAGCGCGCGGTTCGAGTAGCTCTTCGAGCCGGGCAGCGCGACCACCGCGTCGAACGGCCGCGTGATCGGCTCGATGGGCAGCGGCGCGCCTGGTGTCTCGGCCATGACTGGCGCATCATACCCTCACTTCAACTCCCATATCACTGAAGGAGGCGGTATGAGCGGCCGACCCGGGTGCTGGCTCTCGCGGTGCTGGCCCTGTTGCTGATCGTGCCCTCGGGCTTCGGAGCGCCCGACATCGACCGGAGCGCGGTCGATTTCAAGACGCCGGCCGAGATCAAGTGGGTGCGGAACGCGGCGGGCACCAACGAGCAGGCGGTGCTCTTCGGCGATCCCGGCAAGCCGGGGCCGTACGTCGTCCGCCTCAAGTGGCTGCCCGGCAACATGAGCCGCCCGCACTTCCACCCGAACGACCGCCACTTCGTGGTGATCTCCGGCACCTGGTGGATGGGCACCGGCGAGAAGTTCGATCCGGACGCCACCGTGCCCGCGCCGGCGGGCAGCTACGTGATCCACTACGCGAGCAAGGTGCACTACGACGGCGCGAAGGACGAGGAGACCGTCATCCAGGTCTGGGGCATCGGGCCGGCCACCTCGACTCCCGCCGAGAAGCGCTGACGGGCCGGCAAGCGCGGGCCGGGTAACCCCTACCCGGGTGAAAGTGCCGCACCGGCGTTGCACACCGACGCAAGTGTCTGATCTTGCGCGGAACGCCGCTGGCATTGCCATTGCCTCCTCTGTGGCGACAAAGGAGGACGCGCTCATGAATCGCAACCGGACGATTGGACTCTGCCTGACCTTGCTTCTCACTTCGCTTCTCATCGGGGGCCTGGCCTTCGATGCGAGCGCGCAGCAGCCGACCGCGCCGGCTCCGCCCGCGGCCGCGCCCTCGGACTCCGAAGCCGGCAGCGCCCGCACCCGACAGCAGCGCACCCAGCAGCAGCACGCCGCAGTCGCAGCCGCCGGCGATGCAGCAGGCCCCGTCGAGCAACGTGCAGACCGAGACCCGGACCGAGAAGACCGAGCGCATCGTGGAGCGTGAGCCCGGTACGTTCCTGGGCGTCAATCCCACGATCGCCCTGATGGTGGGGGCGGCGCTGCTGGTCGTGATCGTGTTCGCCTTCGTGTCGATGAGCCGCCGGAAGGAGGAAGTTCGCCACACGACCCACACGCACACCGGGGTCTGACCCGACCTCGGCGTCGAGCGTCGTGCGCGGCCTCCCCGGTCGGCTCCGGGAGGTCGCGCACGGCGGCTACGTCACCGGACGCGCCAGCTCTTGTCCACGTAGCGGCGCCCGTCCACGTGGGACACCTGGATCGCGGCGCGGTACGCGCCGGCCTCCGCGGTGTGCACGCGCGTCTCGGCCACCACCCGCTCGGGATCCGGGCCGCCCTCGAGCGCCTCGGCCAGCACGCGGCCGTCGAGCCCGGTCGAGGCTCCGGGATCCTGGTCGACGCCGAGTAGGGCGAGGATCGTCGGCGTCACGTCCACGTTGCCCGCCGCCACCCGGACCGTCGTGCGCTGCTTGACGCCCGCGCCCCAGGCGAAGAGCGTGTTGCGCACGTTCCACGGGCTCATGCTGCCGTGATCGCTCGCGTAGAGCCGGGCGCCACCGCTGACGCAGGCCAGGTCGGTCCCCGCCACCCCGTGCGCGTTCGGCTGCGAGCTCCAGGGGAACGTGGCGACGAGGTCGGCGCCGCGCTCGGGGTTCGCGGCGTGGATCAGCTCGAGCGCGAAGGTGCCGTCGACGGCGCCGCGCGCCTCGCCGGGCGCGCGCCCGGCGGTGAAGATCACCCCGCCCCAATCCTGCGCCTGGATGAACCGGGCGATGCGCGCGATGCGATCCGGGTCGTGATCCTCCACGTGCAGCGCGACCGCCTGGCCGCTGCTCGCGAGGATCACGTCGGTCGAGTCGGGCGCCGCCTTCAGCCCCGCGTCCACGAGCGCGCCGACCACGTCGACTCCGCCGGTGTTCGTGCTGAACCCGTGGTCGGAGGCCACCAGCACGGTGGTGCGGGAGGCCAGGCCCAGCGCGTCCAGGCTCGCCAGCACGGAGGCGATCTCGGCGTCGTCGTGACGGAGCGCCTCGCGGGCGTCGGGCGAGCCCACGCCCACGTGGTGCTGGCTGTGATCGGGCTCGGTCAGCCAGTTGATCACCACGTCGGGCGCGAGCTCCGGCAGCACGTACTCGCGCAGCACCCGCTGCGTCCAGGTGACCGAGGCGTCGTAGCGGGCCCCGCCCGGCGCCTTGGGCGGAGCGGGCCCGAACTTCGAGAGGATGGCCTCGCTGACCGGCGCCGGATAGGCGACGGTCTTGCCGGGATCGAAGTAGCCGTTCACGACCGCGCCGACTCCGGACGGCGCCTTCGGGTTCAGGAGGAACGCGCTGCCCGTCGAGCCCGAGCTGACCCCGACCAGCCGGTGCCCGCGCGCGTGCAGCCGCTCGGCCAGCGTGGGCGCCATGAGCAGCCGCCCGCCGGTGGCCTGGTCGAGCGCGAGGAGGTTCCGGTAGTTGCCGGTGTCGACCGCGCGCCGGGGATCGACGGCCGGCAGGTAGAGCTGGTTGCCGAGGAGGCCGCTGGTGCCCGGCTGGGTCCCGGTCGAGAGCGCGGCCGCGTTGACGCGGGTCACGGTGGGGAAGACCGCGTGGCTGTCCGCGAAGCTCACGCCCTCCGCGCGCAGGCGGAAGAGGGTGGGCGTGTCCTCGGCGGTGATGGAGTCGGGCCGGAGGCCGTCGACCACGAAGACGATGACGAGCCGCCGGCCGGTCGTCATCGCCCGGATCCCGCTAGGCCGGGTCGATCCCCACGATCTCGTTGAACCGGCCGAACCCGATGTAGAGCGTGGTGTGCGCCACCAGCTCGATCACCTCGGCCTCCGAGAACTGGGCGCGCACCTCGGCCCACAGCTCGTCGTCGACCTTCTGGTGATCCACCGCGAGCTTCTCGGCGAAGCGGACCGCGGCCCGCTCCCTCGGGGTCAGCAGCGTGGACGTCTCGTCGTTGATCGCGGCGATCTTCTGCTCGGTCGCTCCCGCATGCCGGGCCCCGGCATAGCGCGCCTTGAGTCAGTAGCGACAGGCGTTGAGCCCCGCGATCTTGATCCGCACCAGCTCCAGGACGACCGGGTCGATCGTCCCCTCGCGGGTCAGGGTGCCGCGGAAGGCGGCGAGCGCCTTGACCACCATCGGGTTGCGGGCGTACGTGCGCGTGCTGGCCGAGGTGCCGATCTGGCGCTCCGACTCCTCGCACATGTGCCGGATCTGGTCGTCGACCTCGTGAATCCCGAGCGGCTCCATCCGTGCCATTGACGCCTCCGTTGGGTCAGGTCTTACATCCCGACATTTTCAACCGGTAGCCTCAGCGCCGCGCGAGGAGAGGGCGGAGTGTGAGGCCGACCGTGGTCTACCCGCCCGCGATCTGCGGGAGGACGAAGACCTCGCTGTCGGGGCCGATCGGCTCGAACAGCGTGTCCTGGTAGATCTGCCCGTCGATGGCCACCGCGACGCCCTCCTCGAGGTGCGGGCCCAGGGCGGGGTGCAGCTCGGCGAGCTGCTGGAAGAGCTGCTTCACGGACGTCGCCGATAGCTGGAACTCGGCGACGCCCCCGGTGAGCTGCGCGAGGTTGCCGATCAGCACCACTCGCGCCATGCGTCGGTTCTCAGGCCTTGTTGCGGCCCTGCTCCTTGAGCGCCTTCAGCACCTTGGGCGGCGACATCGGCAGCTCGGTGAACCGGATGCCGGTGGCGTTCTCCATGGCGTTGGCGATGGCCCCGAGCGGCGGCACGATCGGCGTCTCCCCGACGCCGCGCACGCCGTACGGATGCTTGGGGTTGCCGACCTCGACCAGGATCGCGTCGATCATCGGCACGTCCGAGGCCACCGGCATGCGGTAGTCGAGGAAGCCCGCGTTCTGGAGCTTGCCGTCGTCGCCGTAGATGTACTCCTCGTTGAGCGCCCAGCCGATGCCCTGCACCGCCCCGCCCTGGAACTGCCCCTCGACGTAGGCCGGATGCAGCGCCCGGCCCGCGTCCTGGGCCACCGTGTAGCGCAGGATCGTGGTCCGCCCGGTCTCGGGATCCACCTCGAGGTCCACCAGGTGCGTGCCGAAGCTCGGGCCCGCGCCCTGGGCGTTGATGCGCCCGACGCCGCCGATGGGGCCGCCGAGCTTGCCGGAGATCTTGGCGAACTCCGCGATGGTCATCGGCTTGACCTTCTCGGCGAGCGCGCCGAGCGGCCGCACCGCGCCGTCCTTGAACTCGACCTGGTCCGGCTTGGCCTCCCACAGCTTGCAGGCCCGCGCGATCAGCTCGTTCTTGATCTGCTTGGCCGCCTCCACGATGGCCATCGAGCCCGAGAACGCGGAGCGGCTGCCGCCGGTGAGGAAGTTGAAGCTGACCGACCCGGTGTCGCCGATGATCGGCCGCACCTTGTCGTACGGGACGCCCAGCTCGTCGGCGACCACCGAGGTGAGCGCGGCGCGCAGGCCGCCGATGTCCGGGGTGCCGGCCATCAGCGAGATGGTGCCGTCCTCGTTCACGGTGAGCGAGACCGAGGTCTCGCCGCCGATGTTGAACCAGAAGCCGGAGGCCACCCCGCGGCCCTGCCACTTCCGCAGCGGGGTGTTCCAGTGCTCGGTCTTCTTGATCGAGTTGAGCGTCTCCTCGAGGCCGATGGGCCCGAACTTCGGCCCGTAGGCCGCCTTCGTCCCCTCGTGGGCCGCGTTCATCATGCGCAGCTCGATGGGGTCGAGGCCGAGCTTCTTGGCGATCTCGTCCACCACGCTCTCGACCGCGTACTCCGAGATCGGCGCGCCGGGAGCGCGATAGGCCGCCACCTTGGGACGGTTCGACACCACGTCGTAGCCGATGACGTGGACGTTCTCCATGTCGTAGGGGGCGTAGGCGCACATGGTGCCGGGCTGCACCGGCGAGCCCTGGAAGGCGCCCGCCTGGTACTTGAGCTCCGCGAAGCCGGCCACGAACTTGCCATCCTTGGTGGCGCCCATCTTCACCCGGACCGTCGCGCCCGACGTCGGACCGGAGGACTTGAAGACCTCCTCGCGCGACATCACCATCTTGACCGGCCGCTTGGCCTTCCGGGACAGCGCGATGGCGAGCGGCTCGAGGTAGACCACCGTCTTGCCGCCGAAGCCGCCGCCGATCTCGGTGGCGGTCACGCGGACCTGGCCCATGTCGAGGCCGAGCAGCCGCGCGCAGTGGGCGCGCACGATGAAGTGGCCCTGGGTGGTGGTCCACAGCTCGGTGGCGCCGTCCTCGGACACGGTGGCCAGGGCCGCGTGCGGCTCGATGTAGCCCTGGTGCACCGGCGCGGTCTTGAACTCCCGCTCCACGATCAGGTCGGCCTTCTTGAAGCCGGCCTCCACGTCGCCCACCTTGATCTCGACCCGCTTGGCGATGTTGGAGGGCTTCTCGGGCTTGGGCTCGACGCCCACCGTGAAGAGGTCGTCGTGCAGCAGCGGGCGCGTCGGGGCGCATGGCCTCGACCACGTCGATCACGTGCGGGAGCACCTCGTACTTCACGTCGATGAGCTTGAGCGCGCGCCGGGCGATGGCGGTGGTGGTGGCGGCGACCGCGGCCACCGCGTGGCCCTCGTAGAGCACCTTCTCGCGGGCCATCACGTTCCGCACCACGTCCTTGTAGTTCATCATCATCTCGCCGGCCGGGATGAACTCGGACGGCTGATCGCCGAAGTCTTCTCTGGTGATGACGGCTTTCACCCCGGGCAGCGCCTCCGCCTTCGAGGTGTCGATCGAGACGATACGCGCGTGCGGGTGCGGGCTGCGCAGCACGCGGCCGATGAGCTGGCCGGGCAGGTTGAAGTCGGCCCCGAAGCGGGCGCGCCCGGTCACCTTGTCGACCCCGTCCGGTCGGATCTGGCGCGTGCCGACAAAGCCCCCGTTGGTGTGTCCGTTCGCGTGTCCGTTCGTCTCGGCCATGGCGTTAGCCCTTTCTCATAGTCGCGGCCGCGTCCATCACCGCGCTCACGATCTTGTCATAGCCCGTGCACCGGCACAGGTTGCCGGCCAGCCAGTAGCGCACCTCGGTCTCCGTCGGGTCGGGCGACCGCTCGAGCAGGGCCTTGGAGGCCACCAGCACGCCCGGGGTGCAGATGCCGCACTGGAGCGCGGCGCTCTTCAAGAACTGCTGCTGCAGCGGGTGCAGCGACTCGCCCTTGGCCATGCCCTCGATGGTCTCGACCTTGCGGCCGGAGACCTCGCAGCCCAGCACCAGGCAGGAGCAGACCAGCCGCCCGTCCAGCATGACGCTGCACGCCCCGCAGTCGCCGGAGGCGCAGCCTTCCTTGCTGCCGGTCATGTTGAGCGTGTCGCGCAGCACGTCGAGCAGCGTGTCCTCCGTCTCGCAGAGGAACTCGACCGCGTCTCCGTTCACCGTCGCCTCGATGTGGTGCTTGGCCATCAGTTGTTGCTCCTCGCCCGGTCCAGCGCGATCAGGGCCGCCCGGCGTGCCAGCACGCCCGCGACCTGGATTCGGAATTCCACCGTGCCCCGCTTGTCGTCGATGGGACGGCAGGTCGCCCGCGCCGCCGCCTCGAGCCGCTCCTGCGCCGGCGCGTCGAGCCGGCTGCCCACGATGGCCTGGGCCGCCTCCGCCACCAGCAGCACCCGCGCGGCCACCGCGCCCAGCGACACGCGGGCCGCGGTGATGAGGCCGGCGCCGTCCACCGTCAAGCTTACCCCCGCCCCCACCACCGCGATGTCCATCTCCGTCCGCGGGATGAAGCGCAGGTAGGCGTCGCTCGACCGCGCCGCCCGGGGCGGCAGCAGGAACGAGGCGACGATCTCGCCCTTCTGCAGCGCCAGCTTGCGCGGCCCGAGCATGACGTCCTCCACCGGGAGGTCGCGCTTGCCCTTGGGCCCGATCAGGGTGGCCACCGCCCCCGCCGCGATGAGCGCGGGCACGCTGTCCGCCGCCGGCGAGCCGTTGCAGAGGTTGCCGCCCAGAGTCGCGCGGCCCTGCACCTGGGTGGACCCGATGAGGTTCGCGGCCTCGACCACGCCCGGCCAGGCCTTCTTGAGCCGCGCGTGCTCCTTCAGCTCCGCCCCGGTGACCGCGGCGCCGATGCGCCAGCCGCCCTTCTCCTCGGTAACCGCCCGGGTCTCCTTGATCTTCTTGATGTCCACGATCAGCTCGGGGTCCAGCACGTCGGCCCGCATCTGGACCAGGAGGTCGGTCCCCCCCGCCAGCACCCGGGCCTCACCCTGGGCCCCTGCCAGCAGGGCCACCGCCCCTTCCAACGAATCCGGCGCCTCGTATCGCATCAGTCTGGTGTCACCTCTGGTCTAGGGTCTCTATGCACCGGCCGACATGATACCCCAACCGGCCGGGGCCGTGTCAGGGGCGTCGGAGCTTCAGATCCTCGTAGGGGGACATGTAGAAACCGGGGATGGCGGTGGCCATGATGTCGTCCACGCGGGGCCCCACCCCGATCGGAAAGCCCAGATGGTAGATCGGGGCCTGGATGACCTGCTCCTGGAGGATGCGCTGGATCTGGTGGAGCAGGGCCTCGCGCTTCTTGCGGTCCAGCTCGCCGGCCTGCCGGCGGAACAGCTCGTCCACCTCGGGCAGCGAGCCGAAGGAAAACGCCCCGCCCTTGGTGACGAACGACTCGAGCCGGGTGGCCGCGTTGCCGGAGACGCCGCTGATGGTCAGAACCACCCCGTGGAGCTTCTTCTCGCGCCACGACGTCATGAACGCCCCGCGCTCCATGGCGCGGACGCGCGTGCGGATGCCGACCGCCTGGAGCCACCCCTGGATGGTCTCGCCCATCGAGTTGTAGGGCGGGAACGGGGTCAGCTCGCCCGCGTCGAAGCCGTTCGGGTAGCCGGCCTCGGCCAGGAGCTGGCGGGCGCGGGCGGGATTATAAGGAGGCGGCTCCACCGGCAGCGCGAACTCGTAGTCGCGCGGGACGGTGTTCCCGACCGGGCGCGAGAGCCCCAGCGTCTCCGCCTCGTTCAGGGCCTGGCGGTCCAGCGCGAGGCTCGCGGCCTGCCGCACGCGCTTGTCCGCCCAGGGCGACTTCGGATCCCACTGGTCGGGGAAGTCGAGCCAGAAGACGCCGAGCAGCGGCGCGGCCAGGCGCAGGCCCGGCGTCCGCTTGATCTCCTGCGCGGTGGGACCGCTCAGCAGCATGGCCAGGTCCACCTCGCCGCTCTTGAGCGCGGCCGCGCGCGTGGTCTCGTCGGGCAGGCTGCGGAAGACGATTCTTTTTATGGACGGCTGCTTTCGCCAGTAGCCGTCGAACGCCTCGACGACCAGCTCCACGCCCGGGTTGAAGCTCACGAACTTGTAGGGCCCGGCCCCGACCGGCGCCTTGCGATAGCCTTCCTCTCCGACCCGCTCGAAGTACTTCTTCGGCACCACCCAGCCCGCGCTGGCCACGAACGTGCCGTAGAACGCGGGGAAGTCGGGCCAGGCCTCCTTGAACACGAACCGCACCCGGTTCGGCGCGAGCACCTGGATCTCCTTCACGCCGTCCTTCAGCACCTTGGCCGCGCCGCCGCGGTAGCGCTCGAAGGAGAACTTCACGTCCTCCGCGGTCACCGGGTCCCCGTTGTGGAACTTCGCCTTTCGCAGGGTGAACTCGGCGCTCGTCATGTCCTTCGCCATCGCCCACGACTCGGCCAGGCTCGGCGCGGAGGCCTGGCCCGCGGTGGGCCGGAGCAGCCCGTCGTGCAGGGCGGCCAGCATGAGATAGGGCGTGATCGTGCTCTCGCCCTCGGCCGGATCGAGCCAGCGCGTGACCGGGCTGAAGTGCATCGCGATCGTCAGCGTGCCCTCCGGGCGCGGCGTCCGCGGGGCCGGCGACGGCCAGCCAGAGTGCGGCGCCGAGGAGGGGGATCAGCCGGCGGACGAGGGAGGACCGGTGGGCCATGCCTGGATGGAGCGCATTCTAGTGCAAGCCGGGCGATCGCACAAACCCTCGACCTTCATCGGGCCAGGTAGCGGTCGAGCAGGGCGCGGAACTCGCCGGGCACGATCACGCCGCCCATCAGCTCGCTCGCCTCGGGGAAGTAGGCGCGACCGAGCGTCGTGCCGTCCGCGAGCCAGAAGATGAGCCAGTAGCGGGTCTCGCCCACCGCGTGCGGGAGCGGCCGGCGGGCCGTCCCGCGCCCGATCATGTCGACCAGCGCGTCCACGTCCGCGCGCGCCGCGATCACCGCCGGCGTCCCGGGCGCCTCCGCGGTCGGCTCGCCGATCCGCACCTCGATGGTGCGCACCTTGCCCGCGATGTCGAAGAGCGCCGCGCCGACCCGCGCGCGCGGATTGCGCCAGGCCTGGTAGAGGTAGATGTGATCCCGCCACACCGCGGCGAGCCGGAACTCGGTCGCGTAGCCGCGCACCGCGTACACCTTCGTGCCGGCGGGCAGGAAAGCGGCGCCGCCGTCGAGGCCGTACGAGCAGGTGCGGTTGTCCTCGCCGATCGAGCAGGCGACGGTCGCGAACTCGATCCCGAGGTCGTCGCGAGTCAGCGCCCGGCCGGGCTCGTCCAGGAAGCGGATGTAGTCGATGCCGTCGAAGGTGACGAAGTCGAGCAGGCTCGCGGTGCTCGGCGAGCCGGCCTGCGCGGCGACGCGCCCGGGCGCGACGAGCGCCAGCGTCAGCCAGAGAACAGCGAGCGCCCAGGCTCTGCTCCGCATCGAGTGACCGGCGGCGGCATCATACGCCTCGCGGCGGGCGGGCGCCTCACGGCCGCGCGGGCCTCGGAATTGCACGACGGCGTACCGGCATCGTGAATACCGTCGTCGCCTGCGAGACCTGTGGCCTGGTGCAGCGCCTGGAGGGGCTCGGCGCCGGGCCTGGTGGCCGAGTGCGCTCGCTGTGGCGCGCAGCTCGCGGACCACAAGCCCAACAGCCTCGCCCGTACCGCCGCGTTTTCGTTGGCCGCCCTCCTCTTCTACGTGCCGGCCAACATCTTCCCCATCCTCGAGATGGACCTCTACGGCGTCCACTCCGAGAACACGGTGTGGGAGGGGTGCAAGACGCTCTTCCAGCACGGGGAGATGCTGGTCGCGGTGGTGGTCTTCATGGCGAGCCTGGTCATCCCGGCCCTCAAACTACTCGGTCTTTTCTTCCTGGTCGTGACCACCCGCCGCGGCTCCAACCGCCGGCGGCCGGTCCGGACGTGGATCTACCGCACGATCGACCGGGTCGGGCCGTGGGCCATGCTCGACGTGTTCCTGCTCGCGATCCTGGTCTCGCTGGTCAAGCTGGGCGAGCTGGCCACCGTGATCCCGGGGCCGGGGCTGTTCGCCTTCACCGCGGTGGTCGTGCTGACCATCCTGGCCTCGAGCAGCTTCGACCCGACCCTCATCTGGGCCGATCGCGGCGATCGGCCGTGACCGATCCCTCGCCGGAGCAGCCGGCCCCGGAGCCCGGCCCCGACGGTTCCCTGCCGGCCGCCACGGTCCGCAAGCGGCGGTGGCGGTTCCCGGTCGTCTGGGTCGTCCCGCTTATCGCCGCCATCGTGGCGGCCACCCTCGTCTACAATCGTCTGCAGGAGTTCGGGCCCGACCATCACGATCAAGTTCCGGGACGGGAGCGGCGTGAAGGCCAGCCAGACCGAGATCCGCTACCGCGGCGTACCGGTGGGCCAGGTCACGACGATCGAGCTGACCCCGGATCACGAGCACGTGGTGGTGACCGCGCGGCTGCGCCACACCGCGGCCGGGCTCGCCAAGGAGGGCGCGCTGTTCTGGATCGTCCGTCCCGAGGTCGGTTTCGGCACCGTGCGCGGTCTCAGCACCGTGCTCACCGGCGCCTACATCCAGTCGCTGCCGGGCCGCGGCAAGGACCGCAAGGACGTTCACCGGCCTCGAGAGCGCCTCGCCCACGCTCGGCCAGGCGGGGCTCAGCGTGACCTTGTCCGCGCGGCAGGTCGGCTCGGTGCGGATCGGCTCGCCCGTCTTCTACCGGGGGATCGAGGTGGGCTCGGTCACCGCGGCCGATCTGGGTCCCGACGCCACCGCGGCGCAGATCAAGGTGTTCGTCCCGCAGCGCTACGCCCGGCTGGTGCGGCTCGGCTCGCGCTTCTGGCTGCAGAGCGGCGTCGACGTCAACTTCGGCCTCTTCCGCGGCCTCGAGGTCAACATCGAGTCGCTGCGCTCGCTGGTGGCGGGCGGCATCGCGTTCGCCACGCCGGACGACGCGGGCGGCCCGGTGAAGGACGGCACCCTGTTCCTGCTGCACGAGAAGCCGCAGAACGAGTGGCTCGACTGGATGCCCAAGATCCCGATCGGGCCGGCCGGCTAGCGTGAGAGCCCTCGTCACCCTGCTGGTCCTGAGTCTGCTGGCGCCGGCGGTGGCCTTCGCGGAGTCGCCCAAGCTCGACTGGGAGACGGGCGAGGGCAAGAGCTACGTGATCCCGGCCCTCGAGATCGGCGGCTTCCTCCTCGGGCTCAACCAGGTCAACCGGCACTTCATCGACTCCAAGGAGTACGGGAGCGACTTCAAGTCGATCGGCAACAACCTGACCGGGCCGCTCGTGATCGACCGGGATCCGTTCAGCGTCAACCAGATAGGGCATCCGTACCAGGGCAACATCTACTTCGGCTTCGCCCGCTCCGCCGGCCTCGACTTCTGGCGCTCGCTGGCCTACAGCCTGGGCGGCAGCCTGCTCTGGGAGACCGCGGGCGAGACCACGCCGCCGTCGCTGAACGACCACATCAACACCGCGATCGGCGGCGCGTTCATCGGGGAGGCCGCGTTCCGGATGGCGAGCCTCCTGCTCGAGGGCGGCGGCGACCGGCCCGGGTTCTGGCGCGAGCTGGGCGCCGCGATCATCTCGCCTCCCACCGGGTTCAACCGGCTCGCCTTCGGCGACCGCTTCGACGCGGTCTTCCCGAGCCGTAACCCGGAGGTCTTCATCCGCCTCCGCCTCGGCGCGACCCTGACCAACGACGTGCACAACGACGACCTCAGCAAGGACGTGAAGCGGCAGGACGGCGCGCTGGACTATTCGATCACCTACGGCCTCCCGGGCAAGCCCGGCTACGAGTACAAGCGCCCGTTCGACTACTTCCACTTCGAGTTCACCGCGGTCCCCACCGCTCGCGACATCACCGACGCCATCGAGAACGTGTCGATCCGCGGGCTGCTCGGGGGGCGCCGCTACAGCCTGGGCGACGACTTCCGCGGCGTCTGGGGCGTCTTCGGCAACTACGACTACTTCTCGCCGCAGATCTTCCGGGTCTCCGCCACCGCGGTGTCGATGGGCACCGTCTTCCAGTGGTGGCTCACGCGTCACATCGCGCTGCAGGGCACCGCGCTCGGTGGCGTCGGGCTGGGCGCGGCCGGCACCGCCGGCGACCGGGCCGAGCGCGACTATCACTATGGCCTGACCCCGCTGACCCTGCTCGGCATGCGCCTCATCTTCGGGGACCGGGCGATGCTGGAGGCGACGGGCCGTCAGTACTACGTGGCCGGGACGAGCTCGAACAAGGAGACCGGCGTGGACACCCGAAACTTCACCCAGGACGTCATCCTGCGCGGCAGCGCGGGACTCACGGTACGTCTCTGGGGCCCACACGCCATCGGGATCCAGTACCTCGTCTCGAGCCGGAACACCGGCTCCCACGATCTGCGCGACCGTCACCAGCTGGTGCAAACGGTCACGATCTCCTACAACTTCCTCGGCCACACGCGCTTCGGCGCGGTGGAGTGGCGGCCGGACCAGTAGAATCGGGGCATGGTCGGCCCCATCCTGGCGCCCACGCTCGCGCCCACACTTGCGAAGATCGTGGCGTTCGCCCTCTTCCTGGCGCTGGGCTTCGCGGCGATCCCTCTCATGCTGCGGGTCTTCCTCTGGGGGCAGCGCCGCATTGGCAACGAGTCGGTCCCGATGGTCCGCTTCCTCGCCGATCATCAGACCGGCGTGGTAGTCGCGGTCTGGATCGTCTTCGCGCTCGGGCTCGCAATCGCCCTGCCCGCCATGCTCACCGACGAGTTCTTCGGGCGGCCGGCCAAGCTCTGGTTCGAGGCCAGGCTGCGCGGCGCGAGCCGGGGCGTGCTGACCGCCAACGTCGGCATGACCCTCGAGGACATTCGCCGCCGGTCGACTCTCCCGATGTCCGAGCCCCGCGGCGAGTCGCTGACCGGCTCGGCCGCCTGGCCGCCGACGTCGTCTTCGATCTCGACATCGCCGACACCGGCACGCGCTTCCCGGAGTGCCGCTACTACTTCATCGTGACGCGCTCGCACGGCGACCCGCACGTGGAGTCCATGAACGTGGGCGTCTCACCGCACGCGATGACCCGGCCGGAGCACGACGACGAGCGTCGGCGGGTGCAGGAGCGCCTGCAGGCCGACGGGTGGAAGCCGGGGCGCTTCGTCTACCGCACGCCGGAGCAGCAGGCGCTGCACGGCGGCAAGACGTCGGAGGGCGACCGCACCTACTGGCTCAAGGGTGAGGCGCTGCTCCACCTGGAGCCGAAGCGGGTGGACGACGAGCAGCGGGGCGAGGACCCGGCGACCGCCGGGCGCTTCATGCTCGCGGTGAGCATCTTCGAGCGCACCGCCTCCAGCACCTACCCGCGGCTCGACTTCACCGCGCCCTGACGCGCGTCCGCCGGGACGCCCGCGCGGGCTAGAGCTGCCAGTCCTGGTACCAGGTGGACTCGGCGCCGATGCCCTCGCGCTGCACCGACACGTCGATCAGGTAGGGTCGGTTCTCGCGCGTGATCTTGTCCATGCCGCGGCGGAGCGCCGGCTCCAGCTCCTTCACCGAGGTGACCGCCTCGCCGTCCACGCCCTGCGAGCGGGCCAGCGCCACGTGGTCGGTCGCGGGGGCGCTGAGCCAGAGGCCGGGGTACTTGCCCTCGCGGATCATCTTGGAGTCCGGCATCTCCTTGGCCCAGTTGTGGCGCACGATCTGGTAGCTCTCGTTGTTGGACACGATCGTGAGGATCGCGGTGTTGTAGCGCGCCATGGTCCAGAAGCCCGAGGCGCTGTAGCCGAGCGCCCCGTCGCCCGAGATGCAGGACTACAGGCCGGTCACGTTGCACCGCTATCTTTGCGCCGATAGCGGCGCCGACCCCGAAGCCGAGCGAGCCGCCGCCGCTGCGCGTCCAGTCCATGCCGCCGTGGCCGAACGCCATCAGCGCGGTGCGCGCGGTCGAGCTCTCCTGCACCATCACCGTGTTCTTCGGCAGCACGCTCGCCAGGTGCGCCTCCAGCACCGCGGGGTGCACCGGCGTGTCGTGCTCGTGCTCGCGCACGAGCTGCTCCTCCCGCTCGATCAGCATCGCCGCGAACGCGCGCACCTTGGAGCGCTGCTTCGGCCCTTTGTCGGCGCCGGCCACGCGGCCGAGCGCCTGGGTGATGGCCTTGAGGGTCTCGGGCAGCTCGCACTGCGCGGCCAGGTCGAGCGGGTAGTGCCGGCCCATCAGGAGCGGGTTCGGCCCGATCTGCATGATGACGGGCTCGTTCACGCTGCCGTGCACGCCCTGGCAGCCCACCAGGAAGATCAGGTCCGGCTCGAGCCCGGTGGTCTTGGTGAAGTCCTTCGACACCGGGTAGTTGCCGCAGAAGAGCGGATGCCGCGTCGGGAAGTTCGGGAAGATCTGCCGGCTCGCGAACACCGGCGCCTCCAGCGCCTCGGCCAGCCGCACCGCCTCGGCCTGCGCGCCCTCGCGCCACACGTCGTCGCCGAACATCAGCACCGGGCAGCGCGCCTCGCCGAGCCGCTTGGCGATGGCCTCGACGGTCTTCGCCCGCGCCGGCCCCGGCCGCTCGATCTGGTAGTTCGCGCCCTCGCCGACGATCGCCTCGAGCCCTTCGGTGTGCAGCAGCTCCGCGCTGATCGAGAGGTACACCGGCCCGGTGGGCGGCGTGGTGGCCTCGCGCAGCGCGCGGATCGTGGCCACGCTGATGGCTTTCGGATTCGTGTGCACCTGGTAGGCGCAGCGCGCCTCCTTGGTGATGGGCCGCATCGACTCCGCCTGGCTCAGCCCGGGGAACGGGGCGAGGCCGCGGTAGTCCTGCAGCTCGGAGGCCCAGTCGCCCGCGATCACCAGCAAGGACGAGCCGGCCACCTGGGCGTTGAAGAGCTGGCCCGGCGAGCTGGTAGGAGCCGCCCATGACGTGCGCGATGACCACGCCGACCTTGCCGCTGACCCGGTGGTAGCCGTCGGCCATCGCGGCCACCAGGCCCTCGTGCTTGCCGACCACCAACCGGTTATCACCATCCTCGGCGATGGCGGCGAAGAGGCCGGTCTCCGCGGAGCCCGGGTTGGTGAAGAGGTACTCCACGCCCGCGTCCTTGAGCGTCTGGAGGAGCAGCATGCCGCCGGTGCCGGTGATGGTCTTGCGCATGATTCGATTGGCCCCCCTAGGGTCGACGAGAAATGCCCTCGAGACGATCGAGGGCCCGCTTCCACGCCACGATGAGCTCGAAGAACGGCCGGCGCCAGCGGTGGAACGGCACCGGCCGGAGCGGGCTCTCGGGAAAGACCGAAGCGCCGCCTCCGAGCACGCGATCGGCGAGTACCTTCCCCATGACCGTCGCCATGGCCACCCCGCGCCCGTTGTAGCCGAGGGCGGCGTGAATGCCCGGGGCCAGCTCGTGAAGATGCGGCAGATGGTCCAGCGTGACCGCGACCTTGCCGCCCCACACGAACTCCCAGTCGCAGCTGCGCAGGGCGGGGTAGAGCTCGAGCGCGCTGCCGATGATGCTCGCGTAGTCCGACGCGGTCGGCCGACTCGCGCGTGCAGGGTCGCTGGAGGAGGAGCATGCCGCCGGTCGCCGGTGATGCGTCATGCGCGAGGTTGGCCACGGGCCTCGGTCGCGGCCCGGGCGAGTCCGCGGGCGTAGCTGAGCGGCTGCAGCACTCCGCCGCGGTGGTCGACGAAGCCGCCGAGGTAGCCGCCGGTACCGGTGAGCTCGGCGATCCGGACGCGATCGATCTCCTCCACCGCCGCGCCGAGCCGGCTCCAGTCGCGAGCCGTCAGGATGGCGGCCCGAAGCGCCGCCTGCGAGTGACACGCCTTGAGCCATCCGTCCTGACGCGCGTCGCACTCGATGCGGTGACGCCGTACGAGGTCGAAGACGAAGTCCGCCGCGCCCCCCACCAGCTCGGTCAATCGCGCGCCCCGCTCGGTCCCGAACCTTGCCTCGAGCTCGCGCGGATCGAGCTTGAGTCCGGGGATCACCTGGCCTCCGTTGCGGCCGGACGCGCCCGAGCCAACCGGACCGGCCTCGAGCAGCACCACGGAGGCGCCTCCCTCCGCCGCATGCAACGCCGCCGAGAGCCCGGTGAACCCTCCGCCGATGACGCAGACGTCAGCCCGCTGCTCGCCCTGGAGCGGCGCATGGGCGGCCGCCGGCGTGGCGGTGGCCGCCCAGAGTGAGGCGGGATGCTCCGACGTCACGAGACTCTCAGCGCGTGGCCGCGACAGCCTCCGGCATCTTCTCCACCTTCACCGTCGGATGCACCGCGGGCGAGTAGATCTCGAGGATCTCGAGGTCGTCGGTGCACTCGAGCTCGTTGTGGACGATGCCGGCGGGCTGGAGCACGCAGTCGCCGGGGCCGAAGGTGCGCTCGCCCTGGCCCTCGTAGACGAACTTGATCGTGCCCTTGAGCACGTAGAACATCTGGAAGTCGCACTCGTGCCTGTGGAGCCCGGTGGTGTGCAGATCGTGGGTGTCGCCGCCCTGCTTCACGCGCACGATGTGGGCGCGCATCTTGCCGTGGGTGGCGTCCGCGATGCCGAGGTCGCGGTACTCCATGAAGCTGCGGAGGCCCTGCTGGTAGACGGCGTCCTTGGCCAGGCTCGCGCTGAACTTCTGCTTGGGCTCGCTCATGTCGGTCTCTCCTCTCGTGGTCAGACGGTGCGCTGCAGGAAGCTGGTGGTCAGCGGCCAGGTCAGGTCCGCGTAGTACGGCTGGAAGCCCGCGTTGTCCGGGTGGCGGAAGCCGTGGTTGGCGTCGGAGAAGAAGTGCCACTCCACGAGCTTGCCGTTCTGCATGAAGCTCTGCCAGAGCGGGCCCTGGATGGCCGGCGTCGCGATGTAGTCGAGCCCCGCCGCAGAAGACCAGCGAGGCGCACTGGAGCGTCTTGGCCAGGTGGAAGGCGTGGCGCGGCCGGTGCGAGGTCTCGGGCTCGTCGCGCACCGAGGGGTAGTACAGCACGATCGCCTTCACCGACGGGTGATCGGCCGCGAAGGGGATCAGCAGCCGCCCGCCCATGCAGTGGCCGATGCAGCCGGTGCGCGCCGGATCGGAGCGCATGCGGTCGATGAGGTAGCGCCAGGCCTCGTCCATCTTGCCCAGGAACTCGTCGTCGCCGTGCTTGGCCTGCAGATCCGCGCCCATGCCGATGTGGTCGGTGCCCGCGATGCCGAACATGTTGAACAGATCGGGCGCGAGCACGTTGAAGCCGAGGCACGCGAGGCGGTAGGCGTCGATCTTGTAGTCGGCGGTGACCCCGTGGGCGTGGTGGACCATCAGGATGCCCGGCCGCTGGCCGGGCCCTTCCGGCTGCGCCATGTAGCCGGGGATGCCGTCCTGCTCCTGCGTGAGCATTCTCGCGACGACGTTCATGCCCGCTCCTTGATCGAGACGCGCCAGTGGATGCGGTCCTCTTCCGGCGGGTAATCGCCCGCCGCCTTGTGGTACGAGCAGCGATTGTCCCAGATCACGATGTCGCCCCGGCGCCAGTGGTGCGTGTAGCAGCCCTCGGGCTGGATCATGCGCTCGGTCAGCTCGTCGATCAACGCGTCGCTCTCCGCCGCCTCGAGCCCGTCTATGTAGAGGATCTTGCCCGGGTCGAAGTAGAGGCCCTTGCGGCCGGTCTCCGGATGCGTGCGGATGATCGGGTGGAAGACCGGCGTCCAGTCGCGGTCCTCGGCGTTGAGCAGCGCGGTGGCCTTCTTCCGGCCCGCCGTAGGTGAAGGCGCCCTTGCGGCCGTCCAGGCGGTCTTTCAACCGGGACGGAAGCGCGTCGTAGGCGGCGTACATGCTGGCGAAGTGGGTGTCGCCGCCGCGGCTCGGCACCGCGAGGGCGTAGAGCTGGGTGGCCTTGAAGGGCTCCTCGTCGTAGGCGCCGTCGGTGTGCCAGCCCTCGGCGCCGCGGCGATAGATCGCCAGGTCGAGCGCGCCGTCGGCGCCGAACTTGTTCACGCCGAGCAGGGTGACCTCCGGGCGCTCCGGGTGGCGCGTCATCTTCGACGGGTGCGGCACCACCTGGCCGAAGCGGCGGCTGTAGGTCACGAAGTCGTCGAGCTCGAGCTCCTGGCCGGGGACCACCGCCACGTTGTGGTCGAGCCACGCGCGGTAGATGGTCGCGAAGCCCGCGTCGTCGAGCTTTCGCACGTCCACGCCCAGGATCTCGGCGCCGATCTGCGGCCCGAGCCGTCGCACCTCGATCATGAGCGGCCCGCGAGGGCGGCCTTCACCCGGTCCGGCCGGAACGGCACGGTGCGCAGGCGCACGCCCGTCGCGTCGAACACCGCGTTGGCGAGCGCGGCGCCCACCGGGGTGGAGGCCGCCTCCCCCGCGCCCAGCGGGGGCTGGTCGAGCCGCTGGATCACGTCGAGCTCGAGCTTCGGCACCTCCGGGAAGGTGAGGATCGGGTACGAGGCCCAGTCCACCGTGGTGACGCGGTCGCCGTCGTAGACGATCTCCTCGTGCAGCGCGCGCGAGAGCGTCTGGAGAATATTGCCCTCGAGCTGGGCCTGCACGCAGTCCGGGTTGATCATGAGCCCGCAGTCCTGGGCCGCCACCACCCGCGTCACCCGGATGCGGCCGGTGGCGCGCTCCACCGCCACCTCCATGCCCATCGCCACGATCGTCTCCTCGTGCTTGTAGTGCACGTAGGCGAGCCCGCGGCCGGTGAGCACCGCGCCGCGGCTGACGGGCCGGGGCGACGGCCGCGGCTGCCAGCCCATGCGCGCCGCCATGCGCTTCAGGACCTCGATGCCCCGCGGGTTGGAGAGCCGGCGCAGCCGGAACTCGAGCGGGTCCACGCGCGCCAGCGCGGCCATCTCGTCGGTGAACGACTCCACCGCGAAGGTGTTGGCGATCTTGCCGGGCGCGCGGAGGGGCGAGGTGCGGAGCGGCGCGTCCGCGACCCAGTGCACCACCGCGTTCAGGTTCGGCATCGCGTAGGGCGGGTCCACGTTCTGGTAGATCAGGCCGGTGGCGCGGCCCTGCGTCTGCGGGATGCCCGCCGCGTCGAGCGACACCAGCGGGATGTTGGGGAGGTTCGCGGTGGAGATGGGCAGCCACGCCTGCGTCTCCCACGCCGCGATCTCGCCGTCCTTGTCGACGGCGCCCCGCAGCTCCAGGAGCTGGGCGGGGCCCTTGGGATCGAGCCCGTGCTCCTCCTGCCGGCTCCACTGCACGCGCACCGGGCGGCCGACCGCCTTCGAGAGCAGCGCCGCCTCCGCCGCCGCGTCGTCGGCCCCGTTGGCGCCGTAGGAGCCGGCGCCGTCCATGTAGATGACGCGCACCCGGTCGCGCTCCACCCCGAGCATGCGGGCGCACGTGCCCTGGAAGCCGTGCACGTTCTGGGACGAGCTCCAGACCGTGACGCGGTCCGCCCGCACGTCGGCCACGCTGCAGGACGGCCCGATGGAGCCGTGGGTCTGCATGGGCCAGCGATAGGTCGCGGCCAGCGTGCGCGTCCCCGCGGGCGGCGCGGTCAGCGCGGCCAGGTCGCCCCGCTTGGCGATCTCCTGGTCGCGCACGACCGGGGCCGCCCGCATCGCCTCGAACTCCTTCGAATGATCCCGCAGGCCGGTCCCCGCGCTCCACTGCGCCTTCAGCGCGCGCGCCGCGCGCACCGCGTCCCACTCGCGCTCGGCCACCACCGCGAGGAAGCTCTGGATGCGCACCACGCGCGCCCCCCCGATTCCCGCGATCGACGCCTCGTCCACCGAGACCAGCGTCGCGCCGAACGCGGGCGGATGGATGACGCGGGCGTGGAGCATGCCCGGCAGCGTCAGGTCGTGGAGATAGCGATGGTGCCCGGTGACCTTCTCCGGCACGTCGGGCCGGGGCAGCGACTTGCCGATGAACCGGAAGCGATCGGGGGACTTCAGCGGGGCCGCCGCGTCCACCTTCAGGTTGAACGCGCGGTCGCCGATCAGCTCGCCGTAGCTCACCGAGCCGGTGCCGTCCTTGCCCCGCACCACGCCGTCGGCCACCTCGAGGTCTCCGGCCGGCCGGCCGAGGCGCTGCGCCCCCATCTCCAGCAGCGCCTGGCGCGCGGTCGCGGCGGCGCGGCGGAGCTGGACGCCGCCGCGGGCGACGCCGTAGCTGCCGCCGGTCCCGCCCTGGTTGGGCGTCAGCGCGGTGTCGCCCTCGATCATCGCGATGCGCTCGAGCGGGACGTCGAGCTCCTCGCCGACGATCTGGCGCAGCGCGATGCGCGCCCCGGTGCCGACGTCGACCCGGCCGACGAAGACGGTGACCGAGCCGTCGCGCTGCACCGCCAGCATCGAGTCGACCATGTCGGGGGCCAGCGACTTGCCGAGGAAGCGGTCGGCGTCGGGGATCGATTGCGCCACCGCTCGACCGGACCGGCCGGGCCCGTCGAGGCCGAAGCCGACGACCAGCACTCCGCCCGCCGCGAGGCTCGTGGCGAGGAAGCTCCGTCGCGAGACGCGGGCGTCCATCAGCGCGCCCTCGGGGTGGCGGCGGCCGCGCGGAGCACCGCCCGGATCACGCGCGCGTGGCTGCCGCAGCGGCAGAGGTTGCCGGCCAGGCCCTCGCGCACCTGCTGCTCGGTCGGGCGGGGCGTCTGCGCCAGGAGGGCGCGCGCGCTCATGACCATGCCGGCGGTGCAGTACCCGCACTGCGCGGCCTGCTCCGCGATGAACGCGGCCTGCACCGGATCGGGGCGCTCGGGCGAGCCCAGGCCCTCGATCGTCACCACCTCCTGGCCGACCACCGAGCGCGCCGGCGCGATGCACGAGCGGACCGCGCGGCCGCCGACCAGCACGGTGCACGCCCCGCACTGCGCGAGGCCGCAGCCGAAGTGGGTGCCGGTCAGCCCGAGATCTCCCCTCAGGACGTACAGCAGCGGGATGTCGGGATCGTCCGACTCGACCTCCCGGCTCGTGCCGTTCACCTTGAGCGTGAGCTTGGCCATTGTCAGCCCGCCTTCACGCCGCCGGCCCGCGGCTCGCGCGGGCGAGCCACTGCTGATCGCGCGGCGAGGCGCGGCGCGCGAGGCGGCGGCGCACGAGGCGCGTGGCGTCGTCGTAGCGCTCGAGCGCGAGGTAGCACTGCACCATGGTCTCCTCGTAGATCTCCCACTGGGCGTGGCTGCCGCCGATGCGGTGCATCTCGGCCTCGACCGGCTCGAAGAGGCGCAGCGCCCCCGCGTGGTCGCCCGCCGCGAACGCGGCGGTCCCCTGCACCAGCGGCAGCACGAGGCTGGCCGCGATCGGATGGCCCTTCGCGCCCAGCGCCCGCAGGCCGTCCATCATCTTCGCCAGCGCCGCCTCGTCGCCGCACGCGGCGTAGGCGAAGGCGGCGTGCACCTCGCCGAAGAGGAAGCCGGGGCGCGAGACCTTCGCGGCCAGCTCGGCCAGGGATCGCCAGGGCAGCGGCTGCTCGCTCGCGCCGTCGAGCTTCACCCGCCAGAGCAGCGCGGTGCCGTCGGTCATCGCCGAGCGCGGGTTGCCCGAGCGCAGGATGTCGCGCTCGAAGATGTCGAGGGCCTTCGCGTAGCGGCCCTCGTGGAGCGCGAACATCGCCTGGTGCCAGGCCAGGTGGCAGTGGAACGACGCGCGCCGGTCGTAGCCCGCCATCCACTCGTCGAGGAAGGCGGCGCCCGCCGCGACGTCGAGGGTCTCGAACGCGATGTGGGCCAGGTTGTGCGAGGCGTGCGCGTTGCGCGGGTACTGCCGGAGCGAGGCCTCCGAGAGGCGCCGCGACTCCTCGAAGCGGTCCACCTCGTGGTAGGTGAACGCGAGCGCGGACTGGTACCACCAGTCGTCGCCGTAGGCGGGGGCGAGCCGCTCCATGAAGCCCACCCGGTGCTCCTCGCGATCGGCGGCCCCGGCCAGGGCGATGGCGCTGCTCACCTGGTTCACCAGCACCGCGTCGCGCGGGAAGTCCTTGACGTGCTCGTCCGCGAGCGCGAAGCCGCGGGCGCTCTCGCCGCCCACGAAGGCGGAGAGCGCCTCCACGTGCTGCCGCTCGCGCCGGGTGGCGCCGCCCACCGTCTCGCGCGCGCGGGCCATGGCGTCGCGCGCGGTGGCCGCGTCGCCCTGCACCAGCGCCATCAGCGCGACGCCGGCGTGCGCCACCGCGAGGCCGGGATCGGCCTGGAGCGCCTCGGCCATCCGCTCCTCGCCGGTGGGGCCGTAGGACAGCAGGTCGTCCATGCCCTTCTGGAAGCGCTCGAAGGCGACGGGTGAATCGGTCGTGACGGTCAGGCCGTAGCGGTCGGTGAATGCCATGTCCGAATTATCCTCAGACGAGCAGGGCCAGCGGCTCCTCGACGAGATCCGCGAGCGCCCCGAGGAACTGGGCGCCCCGGGCGCCGTCGAGGGCGCGATGGTCGCAGGACAGCGTGAGCACCATGGTCGGCTGCACGGCCGGCTGGCCGTTGACCGGGACGACGCGATCGGTGATGCGGCCCACCGCCAGGATCGCGGCCTGCGGCGGATTGACGATGGCGCTGAACGCGTCCACGCCGTACATGCCGAGGTTGCTGATCGTGAAGACGCCGCCCTGGATGTCGGCCGGCCGCAGCTTGCCGGACTGGGCCCGCGTCACCAGGTCCTCGCGACGGGTGGCGATCTCCTTGAGCCCCAGCGTGTCGGCCTTGTGGAGCACCGGGACGACGAGCCCGTCCTCCAGCGCGACGGCCAGGCCGATGTTGATGTCGGCGTGACGCTCGAGCGTGCCGTCCTTCCACGACACGTTCACGCGCGGGTGCTGGGCCAGCGTGGCCGCCACCAGCTTGACCAGCAGGTCCGTGTACGTGACGTGCGCGCCCGTCTGCTTGCGCGCCGTCTGAAGCCACGCGGCCAGCCGCGTCACGTTGACCTCGCGCACCAGGTAGAAGTGCGGCGCGCTCGTCCACGACGCGGTCATCCGCTCCGCCATGATCCGCCACACCGTCCCCACCCCTCCCCCCTCTCCCCTCTGGGGAGAGGGCAGGGTGAGGGGCCCGGTGGTGAGGGGCTTGGTAGTGGTGGAAGGCGCAGTGGCCTCCGGCACATCCAGCGTCAGCACCGCGCCCCCCGGCCCCGACCCCTTCAGCGCGCGCAGATCGATCCCGCGCTCCGCCGCCAGCCGCCGCGCCTTCGGCGACGCGGCGACGAGGCGCCCCGCCGAGCCATTCGTCGGCGCCGCGACCACGCGCTGGCTCTCGACGAAGGCGAGCACGTCGGCCTTCTCGATCTTGCCGCTCGCGGTCTTGACGCGGGCGAGGTCGACACCGTGCTCCTCGGCGATCTTGCGGGCGAGGGGGGAGGCTTTCGGGCGCGTGTCGCCGGGGGGCGCTTCGGCGCGGGCCCCTCACCTTTGGGCCCCTCACCTTTGGGCCCCTCACCTTTGGGCCCCTCACCCTGCCCTCTCCCCAGAGGGGAGAGGGGGGAGGCGGCTTCGTTGGGGGCGGCGATCTGGGCGATGGTGTGGCCGACGGGGACGACGTCGCCTTCCTGGGCGGTGACCGCGCTCAGGACGCCGGAGGCGGGGGCCTCGAGCTCGATCGTGACCTTGTCGGTCTCGATCTCGGCGATGGGCTCGCCCTTGCGCACCGTGTCGCCCGGCGCCTTGATCCAGCGCAGGAGCTTGCCGGTCTCCTGGGCCAGCTCGAGCGCGGGCATGATGACGTTGGTCGCCATCAGAGAATTACTTGCGGCATAGGGTGCGGGCGGCCTCGAAGACGGTCTTCTCCGACGGGACCGTGAGGTCTTCGAGCACGGGGGAGAACGGCACCGGCACGTCCATGGCGCCCATGCGCTTGACCGGCGCGTCCAGGTAGTAGAAGGCGCCCTCCGCGATGACCGCGGCCATCTCGGCGGTGACGCCGTAGCGCTCGTAGCCCTCGTCCACCACCAGCGCGCGCGAGGTCTTCTTGGCCGACTCGATCAGCGCCTGCTTGTCGAGCGGCCAGGTGGTGCGCGGGTCGATCACCTCCGCGCTGATGCCCGCGTCCTCCAGCATCTTGGCCGCGCCGAGCGCCACGCCCACCATGCTGCTGGTGGCGACGATGGTGATGTCCTTGCCCGCGCGCTTCACCTCGGCGACGCCGAACGGGATCGTGTAGTCGCCCTCCGGCACCGGGCCCTTCATCCGGTACATCATCTTGTCCTCGAAGATGACCACCGGGCTGTCGTCGCGGATGGCGGTCTTCATGAGCCCCTTGGCCTCGTAGGGGCCGGAGGGCAGCGCCACCTTGAGGCCGGGGATGTGGCTCACCCAGGCGTGGAGCGACTGCGAGTGCTGGGCGGCCGAGCGGCGGGTGGCCCCGAGCGTGGTGCGGAAGACGATCGGCACCTTGATCTTGCCGCCCGACATGTAGTGCGCCTTGGCGGCCTGGTTCACCATCTGGTCCATGGTCAGGGTGATGAAGTCGCCGAACATCACGTCCACCACCGGGCGCATGCCGGTCATGGCCGCGCCGACGCCGATGCCCGCGTAGCCGGGCTCGGAGATCGGCGTGTCGATCACGCGCTCGGTGCCGAACTCCTGCACCAGCCCGACCAGGGTCTTGAAGGGATGGCCCGCCTCCGCGATGTCCTCCCCGATGATGAAGACGCGCGGGTCGCGCCGCATCTCCTCCGCGATGGCTTCCTTGACCGCGTCCCCGTACGTCAGCTCTCGCTCGCCCATGAGCGTCTCCTTCACCACTGGTTGGCGCTATTCGATGACGCGATCGGCCCGGGCCAGGACCGACGACGGCACGGCCAGGCCCATCCGGCGCGCCGTCGTCATGTTGATCGTCAGCGAGATGCGGCTGACCTGCTCGATGGGCACCTTGCCCGCCTCGGCGCCCTTGAGCACCTTGTCCACGAACTTGGCCAGGAGCTTGAAGCTCGGGAGCACGCTCGGCCCGTAGCACGCGAGGCCGCCGACGTCGGTGAACTCGGTCCAGCCGAACATGCTGGGGATCCGCTCCCGGGCCGCGAAGTCCACGATCTCCTGGCGGCGCGCGAGCGTGAGGGAATCCGGGAACACGAGCATGGCCCCGGGGCGCGCGGCGCGGATCTCGTCGAACACGGTCGGCAGCTCGCGGGGGCTCCGGGCCAGGAAGCGGGTGATGGTGGCGCCGACGCGGCGGGCCGCGTCCTCGGTCACCTTGTACTCCGCGAGCTCGCCCGCGTGCTCCGGGTTCGAGAGCAGCGCGATCTGGGTGGCCTGCGGCACCAGCTCCTTCAGCACCTCGACCCGCTTGGCCGAGAGCTCGAGCGCCATGAACGTGATGCCGGTCATGTTGCGCCCGGGCTTGGCCAGGCTGTCCGCGAAGCCGGCCGCGACCGGATCCCCGCTGTAGGCGAACACCACCGGCACGCGGGACCGGACCGGCACCGTGTAGTCCACCGAGGGGCCGCGCGAGACCAGCACGTCGATGCGCTCGACCATCAGCTCGTCGACCAGCCTGGGGAGCCGGGTGAAGTCCCCGTCCGCGAAGCGCGGGATCAGCACGTAGCCCTTGCCCTCGACGTATCCCAGCTCGCCGAGCCCCTCCCGGAGGTTCGTCAGGCCCACGTCGGGCTGGCTGATGTACGAGAGCCAGCCGATGCGGGCGGGGCCGGCCGACCGCTGGGCCAGTGCGGGGGACGCCCAGAGGGCGAGCAGGCCCGGCAGCAGGGCGAGCACGGCCCGGCGCGACACCGCTCCCCCCTGCCCGAGCCCGACCCCCGTCATGACGCCTCCGCTCCGGTGCACCTTCGTGGTGGCCGCCGGCTGCCTATCCTATCCCAAGAGCGCACCCTCGGCATGGCCTCGGCTATACTGTCCGGCAACCAAACACCCCCGGAGGGGACCCCCATATGAAGACGAAGCGTGCCGCAACGACGCTCGCCGTTTCGCTGGTCATCGCGCTGGTCGTCGCCGCCTGCGCCTCCATGTCGGGCGGCGGCCCGGACCTCGTGGCCCGGGGCCTCCAGGCCCAGGGCGGCGCCGACGCGCTGACCGCGGTCAAGACCGTCTCCCAGAAGGCGACGGTGCGCTACTGGGAGCCCGAGCAGTCCGCGGTGGCCGGCGGGGAGATGCGCTTCGCCAACGAGTCGACGCTCGTGATGGACACCGACGTGAGCGGCCGCGCGACCCGCATGGACTGGGTGCGCAAGTACGAGTACCCGGCGCCGCGGTCCTACACCTTCAGCGAGATCGTCACCGCGGAGGCCGGCTACGTGGCCGGCATCGACAGCAGCGGGCGCAACAAGCAGAGCCTGGAGTCGAACCCGCCCGCGCACTCCATGTCGAGTCTGCGGCTGGCCGCCGTCCAGCGCGAGCTGCTCCGCAC
Source organism: uncultured Candidatus Rokubacteria bacterium (assembly GCA_963841755.1). Lineage (GTDB taxonomy): Bacteria > Methylomirabilota > Methylomirabilia > Rokubacteriales > CSP1-6 > CAMLFJ01. Next base: position 13,523 of record CAWJDX010000009.1, on the reverse strand, counting down.
CTCGCCGGTGCTGCTGCTCGAGATGTCGAAGAACCCCGACCGCGTCGCGGCCACCCGGGACGTCACGGTGGGCGGCGCCAGCTACCCGGCGGTGACCTACCGCGCGGTCACCCAGACCTTCACCGTGATGTTCGACCGCACCACCGGTCTGCCCGCGCGGGTGCGCACGCTCGACTACGACAACATCTGGGGCGACGTCACCTACGACCTGGTGCTGGCCGACTGGCAGGTGGTCGAGGGCGTGCAGGTCGCCACGTCGCAGAAGTACGAGCTGAACGGCCGCACCGTGGTCGACGCCAAGATCACCGAGGTCAAGATCAACGCGCCGGTCGCCGCCGACCGGGTGGCGATCCCCGCCGCGTTCCGCGAGGGAGCGGCCGGGCCCGCCGACCGCAACGTGCCGTACCAGTGGGTCATCCGCCGCCAGTTCATCGGCACCTATCTCGACTCGGAGGCGCCGAGCTTCGACCGGCGGGCGACCGGCAGCCTGCGCCTGGTGGAGCTGGGCCCCGGCATCCAGCACGTGGTGGGCGGCTCGCACAACAGCCTGGTCGTGGAGATGAAGGACTCGCTCGTGGTGTTCGACTCGCCGGTCTCCGACTGGCAGTCGAACTGGACGCTCAGCACGCTGCGCGCGAAGTACCTGGGCAAGCCCGTGAAGTACCTCGTGCTCACCCATCACCACATGGACCACGCGGGCGGGCTCCGGGCCTACGCGAGCACGGGGGCCACGCTGGTCGTGGGCAAGGGCACCACCGAGCACTATCGCCGCGTGCTGGCCGCGCCGTACACGCGCAACCCCGATCTCTCGCCGCAGGATCTCTCCCGCACCCCGATCGTCGAGGTCGCGGACAAGTACTCGATCATCGACGGGCAGCGCGAGGTGCAGGTCTACGCGATCGAGCCCAACCCGCACGCGCAGGGCCTGCTGATCGGCTTCGTCCCCGACGCCAAGCTCGCCTACGCGACCGACATCTGGAGCCCGGGCGCGGGGCCGCTGCCGGACAAGCTCAACCCGGGTCTCGCCGCGCTGGTCGCGGGCGTGAAGAAGGCCGGCATCGAGCCCGCGAAGTTCGCGGGCGGCCACGGCTCCACCGCCGACTACGCCCCCCTCGCCGCCCTCGAAGGCAAGTAACCTCCTCCACCCACCCTCTCCCCTCCGGGGAGAGGGCAGGGTGAGGGGCGCGGGGTGAGGGGGCCACCTAGGCCCGGCGCGGAGGCGAAACCGGGCGGCGCTGCGGCAGGGCGATCGCACGGAGCGAGTCCAGGTCGATCGCCGGCATGTCGAGGCTCAGGGCGCGCAGCACGCCGTTGGCGAGCGCGTTGTAGTCGGGGAACGCGCGCCGGAGACGGGCGCGCCAGGCCACGAGCCCGCCGTTGGCGTGCAGCTCGAACGCGGACTCGCGGCCGTCCAGCGCCGAGGCCACGTGGTCGGCGGCCAGCTGGAGCAGGGCCGCGCGCTGCAGCGCGGTGTACTCGCCCCCGCCGAACGACTCCTCGAGGCCGGCGCCCACCTCGGGCGAGGTCAGGTCCTTGTCCGACGGCGCCACCACGAGCGACGAGCCGGGCACGATCCGCAGAATCTCCGCCATGCGCTGCCGCGCCTTCTGCATCGCGATGCTGCCCGCGGCCACGTGGGCGCGGCCGGGCATGCAGTAGCCCTCCTCCGAGACGTCCGGATCCAGCTCGGCCGCGGTCTGGCAGCTCCGGACGGTCTGCACGTCGACCACCAGGTCCATCAGGTGCTCGATGGTCGGCTCGTGGTCCCGGAGGCCCATCGCGTGGGCGCACGCCAGCGCGAGCCCCAGCGTGAACTCGGCCTTCGCGAGCCAGGCGTAGAGCTGATGCCAGAAGCACCACGCCGCGATCGGATCGGGCGACGCCTCGGTGAGGAACACGCGCTCCCACGGCACCAGCACCTCCTCGAGCCAGAGCTGCCCGTCCAGCTCGTCGAAGCGGCTGCTGAGCGGCGCGAGGAACGGGTTCGCGTGGCGGGCCGAGACCTTGCGGCACAGCACGGTGACGCCGGGCGCGTTCACCGGCACGATGAACGTGGCCCGGTGGCCGTCGCGATCCACCCCGGAGTGCGCGCCGACGTAGACGTCCTCCGCGTAGACCGGGCTCGTGTGCATGCCCACCTTGCCGCTCAGCACGAGGCCGGCGCCGGTCTCGCGGACGATGCGGAGCGCCGCCCGCTGGTCGGGATCCTCGCGGAGCCGGTAGCCGATGGTGGCCGCGCCGGCCGAGAACGTGAGGAAGCGTCCGGTGCGGGCGAGCAGGTCGCGATACGCCGCGGCGCTCGCGCCCTGCTCGGGCGAGACCTTGCGCTGCCGGACCACGTCCTGGATGCCGAGCGCGATGAGGTTCCCGTAGCCGGGGGTGTGGGTCATGTTGCCCGCGGTGAGGAAGATCGTCGCGGCGTAGCTCCGGCCCATCGCGCGCAGATCGGCCGGGGTCCGCGGCGTAGCGAAAGCCCACGGCCGGCGCGCGCCCCGCTCGTCGGGCGCGGTCAGGAGCACGTCCTGCCACGCCGGATCGTGGTGGCGGTCGTACCACGCGGCGTACTCGTCGACCATCGGACGGGTGGCCGGGTGGACGGTGACGTCCTCGACCAGCCCCTCGCCCATGACCCAGACCCGGCGGCCGTCGTGCAGGGCGTCGCGATACTCGCTGCCGGTCCTCACCGCTCGGTCCTCCTGGACGTCCGCGAGCTGGACGCCGGCGAGCTACACGCCCGCGAAGACGTCCGCCCAGTCCTCCAGCATCCCCGGGTGGCCGTGCCGGATGCTGATCGCGAAGTGATTGTACCCGGCCTCGCGCAGCTCGCGGAGCCGGTCCTGGAGCGCGGGCCGGGTGCCGGTGAAGGTCATGGTGCGGATGAGATCGGCGGTGCACACCTCGTGCTCCTCCGGGCGCAGGAACATGAGGTGGCCGCGGTGGTTGGCGAGGTAGCGGGCGTCCGCCGGCTCGTAGGCCTGGTAGATCTCGCGGTAGCGCTCGAGCAGCGGGGACGAGGGCCGGCGGCACGGTGCGGCCCATGTTGCCGAACTCCTCGATCTCGACCAGGTTGTGCAGCGCGATGGTGGCGTGCGGCCCGGCCTGCGCGCGCGCCCGCGGGCTGTCGAAGGCCTCGCCCTCCGCGAGCACCGAGCCTCCGGTGAACGCGGTGGCCACCTGGCCGGCCGGGTCCACCGAGGCGGCGCCCCAGGCCTGTCGCATGTCCGCCGCCGCGGCCTTGGCCGCGCCCATGTGCCCGGCCGCGTAGAGCCACCCCGCGCGGAGCTCGGCGGTGAGCCGGCGGCCGCGCGGGCCGAGCGCCGAGATGTGCAGCGGCATCGGATCGGCCACGTTGACCGCGCCGATCTCCGGGTTGAGGAAGCGGATCTTCCGCCGCTTGCCCTCGAAGTCCCACTCGAGCGTCTCCCCCGCGATCAGCCCCTGCACGATGCGGATGTACTCGCGCATCGAGTCCAGCGTGACCGGCCCCAGCCCCATGGTGCGGCGCGCGGTGAACCCGGTGGAGATGCCGAAGTCGATGCGGCCGGGGGCGAGCGCGTTGAGCGAGGCGAGCGCGCTCGCGGCCACCGGCGCGATGCGGTTGGAGGGGATCAGCACGCCGGTGGCGAGGCGGATCCGGCTCGTCTGCACCGCGGCCGCGCCCATCGCCACGAACATGTCGGCGTTGAGGAGCTGGGTGTCGTAGAACCAGGCGCGCGCGTAGCCCAGCTCCTCCGCGCGCTTGACGACCTTCCACGAGTCCGCGGAGGTCGCCAGGTTGATCCCGAAGTCCATCAGAGCTTCGGCATCACCTGCTCGGCGAACCGCCGCATGGTGCGCTCGACCTCCGCGCGCGGCAGCATCGAGCCCTGGTCGAACCAGCAGATGACCTGCGAGAGGCCGAACTCCTCGACCGCGGCCTGGAGCCGGTCGATGACCTCGGCCACGTCGCCGAAGACCGCCTGGTCCCGGAAGAACTTCTCGTAAGGCAGGTTGGCCAGGGTGTCCTCGATGATCTTGAGGCGCGGCAGGTGCTCGGCGTAGGAGTCGGGCACCGCGGAGAAGATCGCGCGGAGGTTCTCGTAGTACTTGCGCACCCCCGGCCGCATCGCGTCGCGCGCGGCCGCGCTCGTCTCGCCGATGTGCACCGGGAGCATCAGCGCCATCTGGTCGGGCTGCCACGGGTGCCCGGCCTCGTGGAGCCGCGCGCGGTAGGTCGCCATGAACTCGCGCAGCTGCGGCAGCGGCGTGGTGGTCGTCCCGGAGTAGATCGGCAGGCCCAGGCCCGCCGATGTGGGCGAAGCTCTCCCCCGAGTGCACCGCCACCCGGATCGGCGGGTGCGGCTGCTGCAGCGGCCGCGGCACCACCGAGACGTCCTCCACCTGGTAGTACGTGCCGTCGTAGCTGAACCGCTCGCGCGTCCAGGCCAGCCGGATGATGTCGAGCGCCTCGCCGAAGCGCCCGCGGTTCTCGGACACCGGCACCCGGAAGCCGTGGAACTGGCTCGGGATCGATCCGCGCCCGACGCCGAACTCGAGCCGGCCGCCGGACAGGAGGTCGGCGGTGGCGGCCTGCTCCGCGCAGGCCAGCGGGTGGTGGAGCGGCAGCAGGGTCACCGCGGTGCCGATGCGGATGCGCCGGGTGCGCTGCGCGATCACCGGCACCGCCATCAGCGGGTTCGACAGCAGCGAGAACGCGCCGCCGAAGTGCAGCTCGGCCAGCCACGCCACGTCGAAGCCCAGCGTGTCGGCCAGGCCGATGAGGTCGATCATCTCGGCGTAGCGATCGGCGTGGCTCTGCCCCGGCGCCTCCGGGGCCTGGAAGAACAGACCGAACTTCACTAAGCGGGGACCTGCTCGGTGGTCGGCCCGTCGCCCTGGAGCGTGGTGCGGCGCACGTCGCGCGGCTCGTGCTCCGGGAAGGGCCGCGAGCGATGCATGGTCTGGCGGTTGTCCCACATCACCAGGTCCCCGACCCGCCACTGGTGGGAGTAGACGAACTGGCGCTGGGTGGCGATCTCGTTGAGGTCGCGGAGGAACGCGCGCGCCTCCGGCACCGGCCAGCCCACGATGCCGCCCGCGTGCGAGGAGAGATAGAGCGACTTGCGCCCGTGACCGGGATGGGTGCGGACCAGCACCTGGCGCACCGGCTTGAAGCGCTCGCGCTCCTCGTCCGTGAAGTCGGTGAACCCGAGCAGCGCGCGCGAGTAGAGCTGGGAGTGCTCGCAGATCTGGTCGGCCACCCGGTCCTTCGTCTCCTGATCGAGCGCGTCGTAGCCCGCGCGCATGTCCGCGAACTCGGTGTTGCCGCCCTTCGACGGGACGGAGCGAGCGTGCAGGAGCGAGTACTTGGCGGGGACCACCTTGAACGAGCTGTCGGAGTGCCAGAGCCGGTTGCCGAGCGAGAAGAGCCGCGTGCGGCTGTCGCGCGCGAAGACCTGGTTGTTCACGTCCAGGTTCGACACGTCGGCGAAGGTGGTGGGCAGCCGGTACTGCTCGCGCAGGCCGGTGCCGATCGCGTGCTCGATCTCGCCCAGGCTCCGGGTGAAGGCGAGCTGCTGCTCGTCGGTCAGCGGCTGGTCGTGGAAGACGAGCACCGCGTACTTGTCCATGCCCGCGTGCACCGCCGCCACCTCCTCCGGGGAGAGGGGCTGGGTCAGGTCGATGCCTTCGACCTCGGCCGCCAGGCAGGGCCCCACCTGGCGGAAGCTCACCGCGCCGGCCGTTCGAGTGGTCGCCATGCCGGGAGAGTGCGCCGCCCGTCCGTCCGTAGTCAAGGGGGCCCGGCGCGCACCGGGGCGCGGGGTGCCTCGACCGCGCGGGGCGGCTGTGGTAGGCATGGGACCTATGAGCCAAGCCCTGACCGGCATTCGCGTCGTCGATCTCACGAACAACCAGGCGGGACCCTCGTGCGGCCAGATGCTGGCGTGGCTGGGGGCGGACGTGATCAAGGTGGAGGAGCCGGGCCGGGGCGACGTGGCGCGCTACTCCCAGAAGGACCGGGCGGACGCCGACGCGCTCTTCTTCCTCGCCTTCAACGCCAACAAGCGGAGCCTCACGCTCAACCTCAAGCACGCGGGCGGCCAGGAGGTCTTCCGCGCGCTGCTCAAGACCGCCGACGTGCTGCTGGAGAACTTCGGCCCCGGCGTCATCGAGCGGCTCGGCTTCGGCTACCCGGCGGTGCGCGAGATCAACCCGCGGCTGGTCTACGCGTCCATCAAGGGCTTCGGCTCCTACGGGCCCTATCGCGACTACAAGAGCTACGAGCCGATCGCGCAGGCGATGGGCGGCGCCATGAGCGTCACCGGCTTCCCGGACGGGCCGCCGACCTTCACGTGGCCGTCGATCGGCGACTCCGGCACCGGGATGCACTGCGTGATCGGCATCCTCGCCGCGCTCATGCAGCGGCACGCCACCGGCCAGGGCCAGCAGGTCGAGGTGTCCATGCAGGACGCGGTGGTCAACCTGATCCGGGTGAGCCTGCGCGACCACCAGCGCTTCGGCCGGGTGATGGAGCGCGCGGGCAACCAGCTCGGCGCCGGCGTGCCCGGCACCACCTACCGCTGCCACCCCGGCGGCCCCAACGACTACGTCTTCATCTTCGTCCAGCAGCAGATGTGGCACGCGCTGCTCGGCGCCATCGACCGCAAGGACCTGATCGGCGACGCGCGCTACGAGACCCCCGACGCCCGCTGGACCAACAGGGGTGAGGTAAACCGTCTGGTAGAGGATTGGACCTCGAAGCGCCCGAAGCACGAGGCGATGGAGATCCTGGCCCGCGCCGGCGTGCCCTGCGGCGCCTGCCTCGACACCGGCGAGGTCCTCACCGACCCCCACCTCCTCGCCCGCGAAATGATCGTCGAGCTCGACCACCCCGTCCGCGGCCGCTTCCTCACGGTAGGCAACCCCATCAAGCTCTCCGCCTCCCCCACCCGCATCACGCCGTCGCCGCTTCTGGGCCAACACCGCACCGAGATCCTCGACCGAGCTGGGCTACTCCGAAGACGAGATCGCCAAGCTCACGAAGGACGGCGCGACCTAACCCACCCGGGCACGACCGGGGATCGCGTCGCGGGGGACGTACGGGTGGCGCCGCGGGCGGTTCCCCGCGCGGCCACGGAGTGGGACCCCCGAGTCCGGTACGCCGCTCGAAGAGCGGCGAATCCGGCGAGCGGGTGACGGAGTGGTCGCGCGGGGAGCCGCCCGCGGCGACAGGACCCGTGCGTCCCCCGCGACGCGATTCCCGCCCGCGACCAGAGTAGTGCGGACTGGATGCGCGCGGGAAGGTCAGACGTTAAGCGTAGACGTCCTCGTCGACCTGCTCCAACTTGGGGAACGGCGAGTCGAGCGCGAACTGCACCCCCTTCTCGATCTCGCTCTTCACGTCCACCTGGATGCGGTCGAACACCGACTGCTCGGCGAGCTGCTGCTGCATGAGGCGCCCGGACAGGGTCAGGAGCGGGTCGCGGTTGGTCATCCAGTCCCGCTCCTCGTCCTTCGTGCGGTACTCGCGGTTGACGTCGCCCACGTGGTGGCCGTAGTAGCGATAGGTCTTGCACTCGAGGAACGCGGGCCCCTCGCCGCGCCGCGCGCGCTCCACCAGCCGCTTCATGGTGGCGTGCACCGCCTGCACGTCCTGGCCGTCCACGCTCTCGGCGTGGACGCCCACCGCGCGGGGCCGCAGCAGGATCTCGCCCGCGATGGTCTCGGTGCCGGGGGTGTACTCGCCGTAGAGGTTGTTCTCGCAGACGTAGATGACGGGCAGCTTCCAGAGCGCGGCCATGTTCATGGACTCGTAGAGCAGCCCCTGCCCGAGCGCGCCGTCGCCGAAGAAGCACACCGCGACCTGGCCGCTCTTGCGCATCTTGGCCGAGAGCGCCGCGCCGGTGGCGAGGCCGGCGGAGCCGCCCACGATGGCGTTGGCGCCCAGGTTGCCGGTCTCCGGATCCGCGATGTGCATGGAGCCGCCCTTGCCGCGGCAGTAGCCGGCCTCCTTGCCGAGCAGCTCCGCGAACATCCGGCTGACCGAGGCGCCCTTGGCCAGGCAGTGGCCGTGGCCGCGATGGGTGCTGGTGATGAAGTCGTCGCGCTTGAGCGCCTCGCAGACGCCGACCGCCACCGCCTCCTCGCCGACGTAGAGGTGCGCGAGGCCCGGCATCTTGGCGCCCTTGTAGAGCTCGTTCACCTGCTCCTCGAAGGCGCGGATCTTCGCCATCTGCCGGTACATGTGCAGGTGCTGCTCCAGCTCCATCCGCGGCTCGGTCGTCTGGGTCGTCACGGGAGGTCTCCCTTGGGACTGCGGTCGTCTTCGCCCGGCACGATGCTGCCCCTTCGGCGGCGGCATAGTCAAGGCGGCGCCGATCACCACCGGAACCCGAAGTCGATCGGGACCGACTGCACCAGCATCCGGTTGCCCAGGTAGACCAGCGCGATGAAGGTCAGGTCGTAGTTGGCGCTGAAAGCCGGTCGGCTGGAAGTTCAGCGCGTAGTACGGGATGACGATCGGCTTGGCCCCGAGCGCCTCCCGGGCGGTGCCCACCGTGCGCGCGCGCGGTGCCGGTGGCCACGAGGCCCGCGAAGTCGCGGTAGACGCTCTCCTTCGGGTTCGCGTAGAGCGGCGGCCCGTTGACGAAGTTGAACTTCACCTCGACGTGCACGACCTGGCCCTGCGCGTTCAGGATCTCGCCCGGCACGAAGATCTCCATGCCCTTCACCGGCCCGCGAGGGGACGGCACCGTGACGTCGTGCACGTAGGTCGGGCGCCCGAGCTGCGCGATGGGCGCGAGGAGCGGCGCGGGCTTCACCGGAACCGGGGTCGGCGCCGGGCTCGGAGTCGGGGCCGGCCTCGGGGTGGGCGCCGGCTCGACGGGCGGCGGGGCCACCGTCACCACGTCCTGCGCCACGTACGCCTCGCGAACGGTCTGGCTGAACGCGCCGTAGCTGATCCAGCCGAATCCCCCGTTGCCCCACTGCGTGCCCCACGAGTTCATGACCTTGAAGGCGCCCCGGTCGTCGCTGTAGCCGACGAGGATCATGGCGTGCCCGCCTTCGGTCTTGCCGGAGGCCTGCGCGTACGCCACGTCGCCCCGCAACCGCATGAACGCGGTGTCGACCATCATCCCGATCAGGACCGGGAAGCCGGAGGCGAGGTGCGTCTTGACCTCCGTCGGGTCCTGCACGTTCACCCGCCGCCAGTCCGCGATCGCGAAGGGCCGCGCCGCCATCCGCACCGCGGCGTCGGGCTGGCGCGAGCAGTCGTCGGCGCGATAGGGAAAGTCGGCGAGCGTCGCGACCCCGTCGCGGCGCAGCAGGTTCAGCGCCTCGGAGAAGGTGGTGCCGCCCTTGCAGTCCGGCGTCTTGTTGAGCTGGTTGTAGATGAACGCGGGGCTGAACCGATGCTGGGTGGGAGCGGTGCCCCACGACCGCTCGAGCCCTTCCTGGTAGGACTTGAGCGCGTACGCCACCGCCCAGCCCACGCAGGAGTTCTGCTTGCCCTGGTCGCCCGGCTCCGGGAAGCGGCTCGAGAGGTCCACCGCCCTCGGGACCTGGCCGAGCAGGGGCGGAGCCGCGAGCGGGATGGACTGGTAGGCGACGTCGTTCATGAACGTGAGCCCGGTCGGCCGCGCGCCCTGGGCGTGGGCCAGGGCCGGCCACGCCCGGGCCACAGCAGGAGGGCGATCGCCATCGCGCGGATGAGGGCTGGGCCCATGGGCACCGGGGAGTATACATTGGGGGACCACGGGGGGCCCATGACGCCATCGATCGACGTCCACACCCACATCTTCGCGAGCGAGTGGCCCGACTTCGCGGCCCGCTACGGCGGCGACCGCTGGCCCCGCCTCGAGGGCGATCCGGCCACCGGCTGCCGGCTCTACCTCGGCAGCACGCTCAATCGCAACCTCACGCCGCACGCGTTCGACCCGGCCCGGCGCATCGAGGACATGGACCGCACCGGCGTCGGCCGGCAGCTCCTCTCCCCCGCGCCGCCGACCTTCTGCTACTGGGCGCCCGGGCCGGCGGCGGCCGAGTGGTGCCGGATGCAGAACGACGCCATCGCGGAGCTGGTGAGCCGCCACCCGGCGCGGCTGCTGGGCGCGGGCGGGCTCCCGCTGCAGGCGCCCGACCTCGCGGTGAAGGAGCTGGAGCGCGTGGTGTCCGTGCTCCGCTTCCCGGCGGTGGAGATCGGGGCCAACGTGGCCGGGCTCGATCTGGACGACGCGGCCCTCGCTCCGGTGTGGGACGCGGCCGCCGCCCTCGGCGTGGCGATCTTCGTCCACCCGCAGGCGCCGATCCTGGGCGATCCGCGCTTCCGCAAGGACAACCTCACCCAGGTCGCCGGCTTCCCGCTCGAGACCGCGCTCGCGATGACCCGGGTGATCTTCGGCCGCGTGCTCGACCGGTGGCCGACGCTCCGCTGGTGCTTCGCCCACGGCGGCGGCGCCTTCGCCTACATCCTGCCGCGCCTCGATCAGGGCTGGACCGCGATCGCCGACGCGCACGCCGCGATCAGCCAGCCGCCGAGCGCGTACGCCCGGCGCGTCTGGGTGGACTCGCTCACCCTCTCGCCCCGCGTGCTCGCCTTCGCGCTCGAGACCTTCGGGCCCGAGCGCATCGTGCTGGGCAGCGACTACCCGTTCAAGATGGGGGTGGCCGATCCGGTCGCGGCCCTCGACGGCGTCGCCCTGGACGCGGCCACTCGGCAGCGGCTCTTGGGGGACAACGCGCGGGAGTTCCTGGCCCTGGGCCCGGCTTGACCCCGGCCGCGGCCCAGCGCAATATCCCGCCCATGAACTTCGGGACCTTCCTCCTGATGCAGTCGCCGTCGGCCCGGTCGTCCCGGGAGATCTACACGCGCGCGGTCGAGATGGCCCAGTCCGCCGAGACCCTCGGGTTCCACAACATCTGGCTCGCCGAGCACCACTTCTCGACCTACGGCTACCTCTCGCGTCCGGTCCAGCTCGCCACCTACATCGCGGCCCGCACCACCCGCATCCGGGTGGGCACCGCGGTCATCGTGGTGCCGCTCCACCACCCGCTGGTGGTGGCCGAGGAGATCGCGACGCTGGCGATCCTCTCCGGGGACCGGCTCGACATCGGGCTCGGGCGCGGCTACCAGCACTACGAGTTCGAGCGCTTCGGGCTCGAGCTCGAGAGCGGGCGGGCGCGGTGGGAGGAGTCGGTCGACGTCATCCTGAAGGCGCTCGCGGGCGGGCCGTTCAGCTACGAGGGCAAGATCTACAAGATCCCGGAGACCACGATCTTCCCGCAGATGGAGCAGCCGCGGCCGCCGATCTGGATCACCGCCCAGAGCCCGGACTCGGTGGAGGGCGCGGTGCGCCGCGGCTTCAACGTGCTCACCGGCGGCTTCGGGGTCCCGGTCGAGCGCATGGCCGAGTTCCGCCGGCTCTTCGACCGGGTGGTGGCCGAGGTCAAGCCGCCCACCCCGCTCGCGGTCGGCGTGCAGCGCGCGGTCTACGTGACCACGAGCGAGGCGGACGCGCGGGCCGCCGCGGAGGAGGCCCGCTGGAACATGCGGGTGACCCTGAGCCTCCGCAACCACTACGAGCGGGTGGAGAACGGCCGGGCCATCGCGGTGCCCGCCCCCAAGGAGCCCGACGTCGACGACCTGCTCGACCGCTTCCTGGTCATCGGCACGCCGGAGACCTGCATCCGCCAGATCCAGCGCCTGCAGCGCGACGTGGGCATCACCCACTTCAACTGCAGCTTCTGGTTCGGCGATCTCGAGCAGGCCCGGGTGCTGCGCTCGATGGAGCTGTTCGCCCGCGAGGTGATGCCCGCCTTCGCGTAGCGGGCGCACGCGCATGCCGACTCCGGGTCCGCGTCACGAATGGCCGGGCGCGTCGCTCGCGCGCGTGCCGTACTGGGTCTACCAGGACGAGGACAACTACCGGGCCGAGCTGCGCCGCATCTTCGAAGGGCCCACCTGGAGCTACGCGTGCCTCGAGTCGGACCTCGAGAAGCCCGGCGACTACCGCACCACGTTCCTGGGCGAGATGCCGATCATCGTGGTGCGGGGCGCGGCGGGCGAGATCCACGCCTTCGAGAATCGCTGCGCCCATCGCGGGCGCGCTGATCGCGCTCGACGACGGGGGCTCGGCGGGCAGCCACTTCCAGTGCGTCTATCACGCCTGGACCTACGACCTGCGGGGCAGCCTGGTCGGCATCGCGTTCGAGAAGGGCAGCAACGGCCGCGGCGGGATGCCGGAGTCGTTCTGCAAGGCGGACCACGGGCCGCGCAAGCTGCGGACCACCACGCTCCACGGTCTCGTGTTCGCGAGCCTCTCGGCCGAGACCCCGCCGATCGAGGAGTACCTGGGGGCGGAGGTCCTCGGGCGGATCCGGCGCGTGCTGCGCGGCCCGATGCGGGTCATGGGCCGCTTCACCCAGGCCCTGCCGAACAACTGGAAGCTCTACGTGGAGAACGTCAAGGACACCTACCACGCGAGCCTGCTCCACGCCTTCTTCGGGACCTTCCGGATCACGCGCCTCACCCAGGGGGGCGGGATCCTGGTGAGCCCGGACGGCGGCCACCACGCGAGCTACACCATCGACCGGGCCGACGACCGCACCAGCACCGCCTACCGCGAGCAGGGCATCCGCTCCGAGAAGGACCGCTATCGCCTGGCCGACCCGAGCCTGCTCGACGCGGTGGACGAGTGGGGCGACGGCATCCAGCTCCAGATCCTCACCGTGTTCCCCGGCTTCGTGCTCCAGCAGATCAACAACTGCCTGGCGGTGCGGCAGGTGGTGCCGAAGGGCGTGGGGGGCATGGAGCTGCACTGGACCTACTTCGGCTTCGCCGACGACTCCGACGACATGCGGCGCCGCCGCCTCAAGCAGGCCAACCTGGTCGGCCCCGCCGGCTACGTCTCCATGGAGGACGGCTGCGTCGGGGGCTTCGTCCAGAGAGGCGTCGCCGCGGCGGGAGACGAGGTGTCGGTGGTCAACATGGGGGGCGAGGGCGCGGAGTCGCAGGAGACGCGGGCCACCGAGGCCTCGGTGCGCGGGTTCTGGAAGGCGTATCGCCGCTACATGGGGGAGTGACGTGCTGGGCGAGCGCGTCGCGCAGCTCAACGCGGAGTACGCGCGGGCCATCGACGACGATCGTCTCGAGCAGTGGCCCGCGCTCTTCACCGACCCGTGCCTCTACAAGATCACCTCGGCGGACAACCACCGCCGCGGGCTCGAGGCGGGCCTGATCTACGCCGACTCCCGGGGGATGCTGCAGGACCGCGTCGCCGCCCTGCGCGAGGCCAACATCTACGAGCGCCAGGCCTACCGCCACCTGGTCGGCCTGCCCGCCATCCGCCCCGGGGACGAACGGCGCGGTGCACGCCGAGACCCCGTTCCTGGTGGTGCGGGTGATGCGCGACGGGACCATGGACCTCTTCGCCACCGGGCGCTACGTCGACGTCATGGTGGACGAGGACGGCGCCCTGCGCTTCCGCGAGCGGGTGGTCGTGTGCGACAGCAGCCGCGTGGACACGCTGCTGGCGATTCCGCTC
>CAWJDX010000008.1:0-126727 GCA_963841755.1 uncultured Candidatus Rokubacteria bacterium | reverse complement strand
TCCGGGACGCGGCTCTACCCCGCGACCCGGGGGATCAGCAAGCAGCTGGTGCCCATCTACAACAAGCCGATGGTGTACCACCCGATGTCCACCCTCATGCTGGCGGGCATCCGGGAGATCCTGCTGATCACGACCCCGGAGGACGCGCCCGCCTTCCACCGGCTCTTCGGGGACGGCAAGGACCTCGGCCTGGCGCTGACCTACGCGGTGCAGCCGCGGCCCGAGGGGCTGGCCCAGGCCTTCATCATCGGCCGGCAGTTCGTGGGCCAGGACACGGTGGCCCTGGCCCTGGGCGACAACGTCTTCTACGGGGCCAACCTGCCGGTCGCGCTCCAGGCGGCGGTCGCCCGCCCCGCGGGGGCCACCGTGTTCGCCTACCGGGTGCGCGATCCCTCGCGCTACGGGGTGGTGACGTTCGGGCCCGACGGCCGGGCGCGGGAGATCGCAGGAGAAGCCGGCCCAGCCGCGGTCGAACTTCGCGGTGACCGGGCTCTACTTCTACGACAACCAGGTCCTCGACATCGCGGCCGGGCTCAAGCCGTCCGCCCGCGGGGAGCTCGAGATCACCGACGTCAACCGCGCGTACCTCGAGCGCGGCGAGCTGCACGTCGAGCGCCTCGGCCGCGGCATCGCGTGGCTCGACACCGGGACCTATGACTCCCTGCTCCAGGCCTCCAACTTCATCCAGGCCATCGAGGAGCGGCAGGGCCTCATGGTGGCGTGCGTGGAGGAGATCGCGTGGCGCATGGGCTGGATCACCGCGGACGACATCCGGCGGATCGCGGCCCCGATGAAGCAGAACGGGTACGGGCAGTATCTCCTGGGCCTGCTGGAGAGCGACGCCTGATGGATCCGGTCGCGGCGGTCAACTGGCGCTTCAAGCGCCACGCGGGCGGCGAGGGGCGCCCCGCGTTCTACGACATCGACGCCACCTACCCGTCGCTCCGGATCCTGGACCGCGCCTACCCGGTGATCCGCGCGGAGATGGAGGCGGTCCTCCACGGGAAGGACCGGATCCCGCGCTACCACGACCTGGACCGGGCCGAGAGCTACATCGCGGGCAGCGACGATCCGGAGAAGAACTGGCGGGTCTTCATGCTGTGGTCCATGGCCGGCACCCCGAAGGCCAACCAGGCGCGCTGCCCGCGCACCACCGCGCTGCTGCGCCGGATCCCGAATCTCTACCAGGCCTTCTTCTCGATCCTCGACGCGGGCAAGTCGATCCCCGCCCACAGCGGGAGCTACCTGGGCTACCTGCGCTATCACCTGGGGCTGCACGTGCCGGCGACCAACCCGCCGACGATGCGGGTCAAGGATCAGTACCACACGTGGGAGGCCGGGCGGAGCATCCTCTTCGACGACAGCTGGAACCACGAGGTGGTCAACCGGAGCGACGACATCCGGGTGGTGTTCATCGTGGACGTGCTGCGACCGTTGCCGTTCCACCTCCACGCGGCCAACTGGATCCTGACCCGCCTGCTCATGCGCCACAGCGAGGAGGCGCGGCAGGTGATGGCCAACATCAAGAAGTACTCCTGAGGCGGAGGTGACGGCGACGGCGCCCCGGATCCGCGGGCGCCGTCGCCGCTCACCGTCGGATCAGAACCGCAGCGGATCCGTCAGGCGCGTCCAGCGCCCGCCCTTCACCACCGCGAGGAAGGACGAATCGGCGCCCTGGTGCTTGTCGGCCGCGAAGTTGACCTCGGGGCCGTTGAAGATGTCGTGGTAGCCCTTGATCGACTCCATGGCCCGCACGAAGTTGTCGGTGGTCAGCTCGGGCCCCGTCTTCTCGATCGCGGTCACGGTGAGGTCCGCGGCCACGTGCCCGTAGATGGCCCCGATGTTGGGGTCGACCTTGTAGCGGTCCTTGTAGCGATCGAACCACGCCTGGGCGGGGGCCCCGAGCGTGTCGCGATAGGGCATCGCGGTGAGGCCCATCGCGTAGAAGCCCTCGGTCACCCCGCCCTGGGCCGCGGCCACGAAGAGGTCGTAGCCGGCGGCGGAGGCCGAGGAAGTCCACGTCGGTCCAGCCCATCTTGCGCGCGGTGGCGTAGGGCACGATCGAGTCGCGCACGATGGTGCCCATGACCACGAGGTCGCAGCCCGCCGCCTTCAGCTTGGAGACCTGGGCGCTGAAGTCCTGGTCGGTCGGCTTGTGGGTGACCGTCTCCACCACCTTCAGCTTGAGCTTCTCGGCCTGCAGCTGCACGCCGTCGAGCACCTCCTTGCCGAAGTCGGTGTCCTGGTACATCGCGCAGAGGGCCTTCTTGCCCTTCTTGCTCACGAAGTACTGGATGCCCGCCCGCACCTGGTCCACGTAGCTGGCCGCCCCGTAGAACTTCAGCTTGTGGAAGGGCTCGTACATCGAGCGCGCGGCGGAGAGCGGGAAGAGGTTCGGCACCCCCGCGTCGAACTGGTCCTTGAAGAGCGCGTTGTTCATCGGGGTGCCGAGGCCCGCCACCATCGCGAAGATGCGGTCGCGGTTGATGAGCTTGGCCCCCGCCTGCACCGCGCGGGGCACCTGGTACTGGGTGTCCTCGACCACGAGCCGGATCTTGCGGCCGTGGATGCCGCCCGCCTCGTTGACCTCGTCGAAGCGCATCTTCACCGCGTTCGAGGAGGAGACCCCGTAGGTGGCGGCGGGGCCCGGAGAGGTCGGTGTGCATGCCGAGCACGATCTCGGTCTTGGTGACCCCGCGGGTGTCCTTCTGGGCCGCGGCCACCCCGGCCAGGGCCACCGCGGCGGTCACGGTCGCGATCGTCAGTAGTCGCTTCATGCGTCGCTCCTTTCGTACATGCTGTCGATCAGGTCCTTGTACTTCACGTTGACGAAGGTGCGCTTCAGCTTCATGGTCGGGGTCAGCTCCTCGTCCTCCGGGGTGAGGAGCTGCTCGATCAGGCGGAACGTCTTGACCGTCTCGACCCGGGCGAGCTGCCGGTTCACCCGCTCGATCTCGCCCCCGATCAGCTCCTGCACCTCGGGGGCCCGGCACAATGACGCGAAGTTGCTGAACGGCACGTTGCGCTCCTGGGCGAACTGGGCCACCGTCTCGTGGTCGATCATGACCAGGCACGAGAGGAACTTGCGGCGGTCGCCGATCACCACCGCGTCGGAGATGAAGGGCGAGAACTTGAGCTGGTTCTCGATCTCGGAGGGGGTGACGTTCTTGCCTCCCGCGGTGATGATGATGTCCTTCATGCGGTCGGTGATCCGCACGAAGCCCTCCGCGTCGATGGTCCCCACGTCGCCGGTGTGGAGCCACCCGTCCACCACCGTCTCCGCGGTCTTCTCCGGCTTGCGGTAGTACCCGAGGAAGACGTGGGGGCCCCGCAGCAGGATCTCGCCCTCCGGGGAGAGGCGCACGTCGGTGCCCGGCCGCGCGACCCCGACGGTGCCGAGCTTCATGTGGTCGAGCGGCATCGCGGTGGCGAGGCCGGTGTTCTCGGTCTGGCCGTAGACCTCCAACATGTTGATCCCGAGCGCGAGGTACCAGCGGATCAGCTCGGGGGCGATCGGGGCCGCGCCGGTGGCGGCCCCGCGGGCCCGGTGCATGCCGATCGAGCGCTTCACGTTGTCGAGCACCAGGAAGTCGGCCACCCGGAAGGCGAGCCTCAGGCTCCACGGCACCGGCCGGCCCGCGAGCCGGCGCTCCGCGATGCGCTGCCCGATCCCGAGGGCCCGCTCGTAGGCCACGCGGCCGAGCCAGGTCGCCTCGCGCATGCGCAGGGCCACCCCCGAGTAGAACTTCTCCCAGATCCGGGGCACCGCGAAGAACAGGGCGGGGGCCACTTCGCGGATGTTTTCCGGCACCGTGTCGATGGACTCGGCGAAGTTCACCGTCGAGCCGGTATAGAGGGGATTGAAGACGGTGAAGGTCCGCTCCGCGATGTGGCAGAGGGGCAGGAAGGAGAGCTGCTGGTCGCCCTCGCGCAGGGGCGTGATGAAGTCGGCGTAGGCGAGCTGGAAGAGGATGTTGCGGTGGCTCAGCATCGCCCCCTTGGGGGGCCCGGTGGTGCCGGAGGTGTAGACCAGGATCGCGAGGTCGTCGGGCTGCGGGATCTCGACCAGGCGGTCGAAGGCGTCGGGGTGCTCCCGCTCGTAGCGCGCGCCCAGCTCGAGCAGCGCGTCGAAGGGCATGACCTGCTCGTCCCGGAAGGCGTGGAGGCCCTCCATGTCGTAGACGAAGATCTTGACCAGCTGCGGGCAGCGGTCGCGCACCGAGAGGATCTTGTCGAGCTGCTCCTCGTTCTCCGCGAAGAAGAACCGCGCGCCGCTGTCGTTGACGATGTACTCCACCTGGCGGGCCGAGTCGGTGGTGTAGATGCCGTTGGGGATCGCGGCCACCGACATCACGCCGAGGTCGGTGTAGAGCCACTCCGGGCAATTGTCCGCGATGATCGCCACCACGTCGCGCGGCTTCAGGCCGAGGGCGACCAGCCCCAGGCCGACCCGCTTCGCCCGCTCGCCGTACTCGCGCCAGGAGATGCCGCGCCAGATGCCGAGCTGCTTCTCGCGCATCGCCACCCGGTCGCCCCGCTCCCGCACCACGTGGCGGAAGAGCCGGGGCAGGGTGTCCTGCCCGTGCACGGTGGGAGCGAGGTCCTCGGGGAGGAGGGGACGAGGGGCTTCCGTTTTCAGCGCCATGTCTTCTTCCTCTTCCAGCGTCGCGTGCCGCGGACGCTCGACTCCTTGAGGCCCAGGTAGAACTCCCGGATGTCGTCCTTCTCCAGGAGCCGGGCGCAGTCGTCTTCCATCACGATGCGGCCCAGCTCGAGCACGTAGCCGTAGTCCGCGGTGTGGAGCGCGACGTTGGCGTTCTGCTCGACCAGCAGGACGGTGACGCCCCGCTCGCGGTTGATGCGCCGGATGATCTCGAAGATGTCCTTCACCAGCTTGGGGGCCAGCCCGAGCGACGGCTCGTCGAGCAGCATCACCTTGGGCCGCGCCATCAGGGCCCGGGCGATGGCCAGCATCTGCTGCTCCCCGCCCGAGAGCGATCCCGCGCGCTGCTCCGCGCGCGCCGCGAGCACCGGGAAGTACTCGGCGACCATCTCCAGATCGCGCGCCACGCCGTCCGCGTCCCGCCGCGTATAGGCGCCCATCCGGAGGTTCTCGCGCACGGTCAGGAACGGGAAGACCTCGCGCCCCTCCGGCACGTGGGAGAGCCCGAGGCGCGCGACCCGGTCCGGGTCGAGGCCCTGGATCTGGCGGCCCTCGAGCGTGATGGTGCCCTTCTGCGGATCCATGACGCCGGAGACCGTCTTGAGGATGGTGGTCTTGCCCGCCCCGTTGGCGCCCAGGATGGTGACGATGGCCCCCGCGGGCACCGCGAAGCTGACTCCCCGCAGGGCCATGATGGGGCCGTAGTAGGTCTCCACGTTGCTCACGGTGAGGAGCGGCTCGGCCACCGCGTCAGCCTCCCAGGTAGGCCTTGATCACGTCGGGATGCTCCTGGACCTCCCGGGACGTCCCGCACGCCACCACGCGCCCGTAGTTCAGCGCGAGCACGCGATCCGAGACCGCGCCCACCAGGCTCATGTCGTGCTCGACCATCAGCACGCTGATGCCGAGCAGGCTCCGGATGTCCTGGATCCAGAACGCCATGTCCTCGGTCTCCTCCACGCTGAGCCCGGAGGAGGGCTCGTCGAGCAGGAGCAGGGCCGGCTCGGTGCAGAGGGCCCGGCCCATCTCCACCACCTTGCGCACCCCGTAGGGCAGGTTCACGACCAGGCTGTCGCGGTAGGCCTGCAGCTCGAGGAAGTCGATCACCTTCTCGGCCGCCTCGCGATGGGCGCGCTCGCGGGCGCGCACCGCGGGCAGGAACAGGATCTCCTCCAGGAGCCGCGGCCGGGCGTGGGCGTGGCGGCCCAGCAGCAGGTTCTGGAGCACCGAGGCGTGCTCGAACAGCTCGATGTTCTGGAAGGTGCGCGCGATGCCCCGCCGGGCGATCTCGTGCGGGGGCACCCGGGTGATGTCCTCGTCGCGGAAGACGAGGCGGCCGTCGGTGGGATCGTAGATGCGCGAGATCAGGTTGAAGATGGTGGTCTTGCCCGCCCCGTTCGGCCCGATGATCGTGAACACCTGGCCCGCCTCGACCTCGAACGAGACTCCGTCCACCGCCCGGATGCCGCCGAAGCTGACCCCGAGGTCCTCGACCGCGAAGAAGGTCACCGCAGGCGCTCCGAGCGCATGTAGGTCTTCTGGCGCCGGAAGGTGGCGCGCTTGTAGAGCGGGAAGGTCGAGAAGAGGAGCTGGATCTTGCGCCACCGGCCGTAGATGCCGAGCGGCTCGAAGAGGATGAAGAGCACCAGGATGAGGCCGAAGATGCCGGGCTCGAGGCCGGGCTGCTTCACGAAGCGCTCCACCGTCAGGTAGACCGCCGCGCCCGCGTCCTTGCCGAGCAGGCCCGAGAGGTGGCCGGCCCACTGGGGCGCGTGGTCGCGCACCTCCGAGATCAGCACCGGCAGCATCGCCACGAAGACCGCGCCGTAGAGCGCGCCGTGGAGGCTGCCGAGGCCTCCCACCACGACCATCAGCAGAAACTGGATCGAGAGCAGGACGCTGAAGATGTCGGGGGCGAGGAAGCCGATCTTGTGGGCGAAGAGCGCGCCCGCCGCGCCCATCAGCGCGGCGGAGTAGGCGAAGGCCATGGTCTTGTAGCGCGCGAGGTGCACGCCCATGGACTGCGCCGCGATCTCGCTGTCGCGGATGGCCACCCACGCGCGGCCGGTCGGCGCGCGCAGGATGTTGGCGGTGAGCCAGAGGCCCGCGATCAGGACCGCCAGGCAGAGGAAGTAGAAGGCGGTGTCGGAGGCGAAGGAGACGCCGAAGATCACCGGCTTGTCGACCGGCCGGCCCTTCAGGCCGTGGGTCACGTGCTCCCAGCGGCTGAACGCCTCCTGGATGATGAGCGCGAAGGCGAGGGTCGCGATCGTCAGGTAGACGCCGGTCATGCGCAGCGCGGGCAGGCCCACCAGCACGCCGGACGCCCCGGACAGCGCCGCCGCGAGCGCGACCGCCACCACCCACGGCAGCCCCAGGTCCTGCACGAAGTAGACGTGGGCGTAGGCGCCGATGCCGAGGAACGCGGCGTGGCCCAGGCTCACCAGGCCGGTGTACCCGGCCAGCACCATCAGCGAGAGCCCGCACAGCCCGTAGATGAAGACCATGCTGACGTCGCTCAGGTAGTCGGGCACGGCGAGCGGCAGCAGCAGCACCGCGGCGAGCAGGCCCGCGTACCAGCGCCGCTGGACCGGATCGCGGAAGAGCCCCAGGTCGTGGTCGTAGGCGGTCTTGAAGGCGAAGCGCATGGGGCGCGATCAGACCTTCTTCCGGCCCACGGTGCCGAACATTCCCTGGGGACGGATGGCGAGCACCAGCAGCAGCACGATGTAGGCCGCCACGTCCTTCACCCCGAGCGGCAGGTAGGCGCCCGAGAACAGCTCGATGAGCCCGATGGTCACGCCGCCCACCAGCGCGCCCGGGATCGAGCCGAAGCCGCCCAGCACCGCGGCCGCGAACGCCTTGAGCCCGATGAAGCCCAGGTTGATGTCGATCAGCGAGACCGGGGCCAGCAGGACGCCGGCGATGGCGGCCACCCCGGCCGAGATGGCCCAGATGAGCGAGAACATGCGCTTCACCGGGATGCCCATGTAGTACGCCGCGAGCTGGTTCTGGGAGGCGGCCTGCATGGCCACCCCCACCCGCGAGTAGGTGAAGAAGGCGTAGAGCAGGGCGCAGAGCACCACCGTGCCCACGATGATCGCCACGTACTCGTGGCTCACCGTCACCCCGCCCAGCCGGGTGGTCTTGGCGCTGAACGGGGTCGGCAGGGTGTAGATCTCGGAGCCCCAGGTCAGCGAGGCGAACGAGCGGAACATCGCGCCCAGGCCGATGGTGAGCATGACCACCGCGAACTGGGGCTGGCCGATGACGCGCCGGAGCACGGTGGCGTCGAGCACCGCCCCGAAGGCGCCGACGATGCCGACGGCGAGCGCGAAGGCGGTCCAGTAGCCGACGCCGTACCAGACCACGAACATGTAGCAGACGAACGCGCCCAGCATGAGCAGGTCGCCCTGGGCGAAGTTGACCAGCTCGGTGGCCTTGTAGATGAGGACGAAGCCGAGGGCGACCAGGCCGTAGATGCAGCCCACGGCGAGGCCATTCAGGGCAAGCTGCAGGATCGTGTCCAGCGCAGACCCCCCCGCCGGGCTCCACCGGCCTGCTCCGTCCGCCGCGGCGACCCTGTCGCAGCGTGACGGTAATGGGGGCGGTTATATCCGGCGGGCGCCGGTCAAGTCAATCAGAGCTTGCGGATCCAGACCGCGGTGTCGTGGAAGACGGCGCCCCCGTTGGGGTAGCCGGGGTCGGAGCTGGTGAGCGCGTTGATGCCGACGCCCCCCACGAAGTCGCGGTTCGGCCAGACCCCCTCCACGACCACGACGCCCCGCTGCTGGCCCGGCCGGGGCTCGGCGTGCGCGACCACCTCGCCTCGCTCGTTGCCGAGTCGGACGGGGGTGCCGGCGGGGGCGCCCAGGGCCGCGCAGTCGTCGGGATGGAGCAGGGCGGTGGGCCGCTTCTCGCGCGCGCGCGAGGACGGGGTCTCGCTGAACGTGGAGTTGAGGAACGTCCGCGCCGGTGCGGCCACGAGCCGGAAGGGCTTCTCGGCGGTCGGGTTGTCGATCACGTCGAAGTGGTCGGGCAGGGTCGGCATGGTGTCGCCGCGGCCGCCCCAGCGCGACCAGGCCGGCTTGAAGTGGAAGCGCCGGTCGGGGGTGGGGAAGCCGTCGAGGAAGTGCGCGGTCTCGAACGGCGGGGCGAAGTCCTGGCCGCCTTGCCGGAAGTTCGTCTCCGCGTCCCACATGCCCGACGTCCGCAGGGTCTCGTCCATGATCTCCCAGGCGCTCATCTGGAAGCCGGGGTGGGTGGCCCCGAGGCGCTTGGCGAGCTGGCAGATCACCCAGTGGTTCTCGCGGCACTCGCCGGGCGGCTCGATCACCTGCTTGGTGACCTGGAAGTAGGTGTGCCCGCTCGCGGTGTAGAAGTCGTCGTGCTCGACCATCATGGTGGCGGGCAGCACGATGTCGGCGAAGGCCGCGGTCTCGGTCAGGAACTGCTCGTGCACGCAGAGGAAGAGGTCCTCGCGGGCGAGGCCCCGGTGCACCAGGTGGGTCTCCGGGCACACCATCGCCGGGTTCGTGTTCTGCACCAGCATCGCGGTCACCGGCGGGCCGCCCAGCAGGGCCGCCGGGTCGCCGGTGAGGATCTGGCCCAGCCGCGACTGGTCCAGCGCGCGGATGGACTTGTCGACCAGGTCGAGCCCCTCGATCAGCGAGCGGTCGAGGGGATAGAGCGCGGTCTGGCCGTAGACCGCGCCGCCGCCCGGATGCTGCCAGGCCCCGGTGATCGCGGGCAGGCAGGACACCGCGTGCATGTTCACCGCCCCGTTCCGGGAGCGGCTGAAGCCGTGGTGGCAGCGGATGAAGCTCCTCTTCGTGCGCCCGTAGAGGCGCGCGAACTCCACGATCTGCCCCGCGTCGAGGCCGGTGATGGCGGCGGCCCACGCGGGCGGACGGGCGGCCACGTGGGCGGCCAGCTCGTCCGGGCAGTCGGTGTACGCGCGCAGGTAGTCCCAGTCGGCCAGGCCCTCGGCGAAGAGCACGTGCATGACCGCGCAGGCCAGCGCGCCGTCGGTGCCGGGGCGCGGGGCGAGATGCAGGTCCGCCTTCGCGGCGGTGTCGGTGCGGTACGGGTCGACCACCACGAGCGGGGCGCCGCGGCGCTTGGCCGCCATCGCGTGGCTCATCACGTTGACCTGGGTGTTGACCGGGTTGCCGCCCCAGATCACCACCAGGTCGGAGTGCTCGTCGATCTCGCGCAGGTCCACGCCGCGCTTGGCGCCCACGCCCGCGGCCCAGCCGGTGTCGGAGAGGGTCACGCAGATCGTCGAGTAGTAGCGCGAGTAGCCGAGCGCGTGGCGCAGGCGGTTGATGCCGTCGCGCTGCACGAGCCCCATGGTGCCCGCGTAGTAGTAGGGCCACACCGTCTCCGGGACCGAGCGCCTGGGCCTGGCGGGTGAAGGCCTCCGCCACCGTGTCGAGCGCCTCGTCCCAGCCGATGCGCTCGAAGCGGCCCGAGCCCTTGGGCCCCACGCGCCGCAGCGGGTGCAGCAGGCGGTCCGGATGGTGCACGCGCTCGGCGTAGCGGCCCACCTTCTCGCAGATGACGCCGCGGGTGTAGGTGTTGCGGTGCGAGCCGCGCACCCGGCCGATGGTGCGCGCGTCGATCCGCTCGACCTCGAGGGCGCAGGTGCTGGTGCAGTCGTGGGGGCAGACCGACGGGACGATGTCCATGGCCTAGAGGATACCCCAGGTGGTGAGTCTGCTACACTCCTCGCCGACCTCTCACGGACTTGCGCGCCTTCGGGCCCGGGGAGTCCCCGCGTCGATCTCCACGGCCCACGACCCCGGGCTCGCCCTGAGGCCGACTCCGAGCGTGATTGACAGGGCTCGCGCCGGCCGCCTACCGTAACGGCGACCGCTGCACCGAAAGGAGACCCCGTAACGATGCCGCGTAGGAGAGACCAGACGGAGTCCGTCGGCTCGCCCACGATACCTCGGCGCACCTTCCTCGGGACGTTGGCTGGCGGCCTCCTCGCCGCGCCGCTCGCCGCCGAGGCGCAGGTGCAGGCGGCCATGCCTCTCATCGGGTTCCTTGAGCAGCCGTTCTCCCGGCGCAGTCGGCCCACCTGGTCACAGCCTTTCGCGGGGGCTCTCAAGGAAGCCGGGCTATGTCGAGGGCCGAAAACGTCCAAATCGCGTTCCTCTGGGCGGATGGCGAATACGGCCGGTTGCCCTCGCTCGCGACCGATCTTGTGGGCCGGCGAGTCGCCGTCATCGTCGCGGCGGGCAGGACCGGCGCCGGCGCAGGCTGCCAAGCGCGGTGACCTCGTCGATCGCCGATCGTTTTCACGGGCGTCGATGACCCGATCAGACTTGGTCTCGTCCAGAGTCTCGGCCACCCCGGTGGCAACGTCACCGGAGTGGGCTTGTTCGCGGCGCGCCCTCGGTCCGAAGCGGCTGGAACTCCTACGCGAACTCGCTTCCGAATGCTCGACGTGTCGCCCTGTTGGTCAATCCCGCCTATCAGGCTACCGAATCCTATTCAAGGAACCTGGTGGAGGCAGCCGCTCGCGCCACCGGACAACAGATTCTCCTCTTCAAGGCCGCCAGCCGTGACGATTTCGAGAGCGCGTTCTCGAGATCGTCGCCCAGCAGCACGCGAAGCGATCGTCATTCAGGCCGAGCCATTCTTCGATGCACAGCGGGACCAACTCGTCGAGCTCGCCGCGCGACACCGGCTTCCGACCATCTACGGGTTTCGCGAATACGCCGCAGTTCGGCGGCCTCATGAGCTACGGGACGAACATCGCGGACTCACCGGCTGCCGCCTACACGTGGACGGATCCTCAAGGGCGAAAAGCCTGGCGATCTGCCGGTCGAGCAGCCGAGCAAGTTCGATCTGGTCATCAACCTCAAGACCGCCAGGGCCCTCGGCCTGACGATCCCGCCGTCGTTCCTCCAGCGAGCGGATCAGGTGATCGAGTAGGCGACCTCCATCCCGACCGTAGACCAGCGCGGACGCGGTGGGGGGTGGTCGTGAATGAGCCTCCGGCCGCCGGGAGGACGTGACTATCGCCTTCGCGGCCATACCGGTCCCACGATGTTCATGGACCGTGACTATGTGGCGGCCGGCAGCCTATGTCGTGTGGACGACTACTCCGAGCGTTCGCGGCCGCCGAGTGCCAGCTGCCTCAAGGGCCCGATCTGGCGATCTCCCGGTCGAGCAGCCCACCAAGTTCGAGCTGGTGATCAACCTCAAGACCGCCAAGGCCCTCGGCCGCCGATCCCGCCCTCGCGCTCCGCGGGCGGATCAGGTGATCGAGTGAGGCGATGTGCCTCCCCTCCGAGCCCGAGCCTGCTACACTCCCGCCATGGCCGACGAGCGCCCCAAGACCGCGTACGAGCTGGCGATGGAGCGCCTCGCCCAGAAGGACAAGTCGGCGGGTGGGGCGGCGGCTCCGCTCACCGACGACCAGAAGACGGCCATCGCGGAGGCCCGCCAGCTCTACCAGTCACGCGTCGCGGAGCGGGAGATCCTGCACCACGTCCGCCCTGCGCAAGGCGGGCACCCACGAGGAGCTCGACCAGCTCAACGAGGCCCTCCGCCGTGACATGGAGCGGCTCGCCACCGATCGCGACCGGAAGATCGCGCAGATCCGCGGCGAGAAGCCTCAGACCGCGTAGCGCGTCACCGCCTCCTCGTTCCACCGGATGCCGGCCCCGGGGCGGTCGGGAATCCGGGCGAAGCCGTCCTTCACCGCGATCGGCTCCTCGACCACCGGCGCGGCCCAGTCCATGAACTCGAGCCAGTGGCAGGTCGGGGTCACCCCCAGCAGGTGCACGCTGAACTCGGGAAAGAGATGGCTCGACATCTCGATGCCGTGGGCGTGCGCGAGCGCCGCCGCGCGCAGCCAGCCGCTCACCCCGCCGATGCGCTGCACGTCGGGCATCACGAAGTCGAGCGAGTGGAGCGCGATGGCCCGCGCCATCTCGAAGGTGTCCACCAGGTTCTCGCCGGTCTGGATCGGGGTGACCGCCTCGGCCGCGATGCGCGCGTAGCCCTCGTAGTCGTCGTGGCGCACCGGCTCCTCGATCCAGTAGAGCCCCTCGCCGTCGAGGGCCCGCGCGCGGCGGATCGCCTCGTTCACGGTCAGCCGCTGGTTGAAATCGCACATGAGGGTGGCCCGGTCGCCGATCCGCTTCTTCACCGCGCGCACCGCGGCCAGGTCCTGGGCGAAGTCCTCGCGGCCCACCCGCAGCTTGATCGCGCTGAAGCCCTCCCCGAGCAGCGCCTCCGCCTCGTCGGCGAGCGTCTCCACCGGCTGGATCCAGAGCCCGGTGCTGTTGTACGCGCGGATCGCGCGAGGCGCCCCGCCCAGCAGGGTGACGAGCGGCACCCCGCGGACCTGGGCCAGCGCGTCCCACGCCGCCATGTCGAGGCCGGCCAGGGCCAGGCCGACCAGGCCGTTCGGGTCGAGCAGGGTGAGCTGGCCGCGCAGCTTGGCCTCGAGGTCGAGGGGGGCGAGCGGATCGCCCTTGATCATCGCGAACAGCCCCTGCGCGCAGCCGACGATGGACGACAGGGTCCACGGGGCGAAGCCGAACACGTAGGAGCGGCCGGTCACGCCCTCGTCGGTCTCGAGGTCGAACAGCACGAGGGC
The DNA here is from genome assembly GCA_963841755.1 of uncultured Candidatus Rokubacteria bacterium. GTDB lineage: Bacteria > Methylomirabilota > Methylomirabilia > Rokubacteriales > CSP1-6 > CAMLFJ01. The sequence goes on along the minus strand of CAWJDX010000008.1, from coordinate 113,444 downwards.
CGCCTTCGGGATGGCGCCGCTCGCGCTCACGGGAGGACGCCGGATCGGGACCAGCACGGGTCGGGCGCGGAGGGCTCGGAGAGTGGTCATGGCGCGCGGCTACTTCTTGAACTCGGCCGCCGCCTTCTCGTAGGCGGTCGCCAGGTCGCGGTAGGCGTCGGCGAAGCCCTCCTTCGCCCGCTCCCACGACGCCTTCGTGGCCTTGCCGAGGTCGCTCGCCTTCCGGGAGGCCGCGGCCCGCTTGGCCTTGAGGTCCCGGAGCTGGGCCTGGGCCTTCGCCTTGGCCTCCCCGGTCTGCTTGGAGGCCTCCGCCTCCAGATCCTTGATCTTGGCGTCGAGGTCGGCGGTGAGCTTCTTGGCCTGGGCCACCGCCTCGTTCTTCTTCTCGATCGTGTAGTCCTTGATCGCCTCCCCGGTCTCCGACGCCTTCTGGCCGACATCCTTGGACGTGGTCTGGGCCGGGGCGGGGGAGCGCGGACGCGGCGAGCAGCGCGATCGTCGACGACGGCGCGTCGGGATGATCCGTGAGCGCATGGGCACCTCCTCAGCGCGGCGGGGGAGCTACCTTGACAGACGACGGCGGCGAGTACGAAGATCGTGAGCGGGAGGACCCACATGACGACACTGCAACGGGCCGAGGCCGCCGAGCACGCGCTGAGTCAGGAGCTCGACCGGGTGGTGGTGAAGTCGGTGCTGTTCACCTCCGGCGAGCGGGATCCCCGCCAGCCGGTGTCGCGGCCCCCGGACAACGGCCGCCTCTACATGATGGGCCACGACTCGCGGCTGCCCCGGATGCCGGACAAGCCGACCCTCTTCGACTTCTTCCGGCTGCGCTTCGGCCCCTCCGCGCACCTCCTGCAGAGCGCGCGGCTCGCCATGAAGAACGGCGTCGACGAGAAGATCGTCCTGGCCTGCCTGCTCCACGACATCGCGATCGCCGGCTTCATCCGCTCCGACCACGGCTACTGGAGCGCCCAGCTGCTCGAGCCGTACGTCGACGAGGAGGTGGCGTGGGGCATCCGCTACCACCAGGCGCTGCGCTTCTTCCCGGACGAGTCGGTCGGCTACCGGTACCCCGAGCTCTACCTGAAGCTCTTCGGGGCGGACTACGTGCCGGAGCCCCACATCCAGGAAGCGTATCGGTACGCGCGCGACCACAAGTGGTACATGACCTCGCGGCTCATCACCGTGAACGACCTCTACGCCTTCGATCCCAGCGTGCAGGTGGAGCTGGAGGAGTTCACCGACGTGGTGGGGCGCCACTTCCGGCAGCCGAAGGAGGGGCTCGGCTTCGATCAGAGCCCGTCGGCGCACATGTGGCGCACCATCAACTGGCCCACCCGCTACCTGTAGGACCCGGCTCCCGCTAGAAGAAGAGCGCGAGCGGGCGCACCCCCGCCTCGAGCAGGCGCAGCTCGGCCAGGTACGCCTCCAGGTGCTGGTGGACGAACTCCGACGCGAACGAGCGGGAGTCGTCGAGCGGGCCCGCGAACGTGGTCACCCCCACCCGGGCCTGCCGGTAGTCGAGCGCGCGGGTCTTCTCGACGATGAGCCGGATCAGCCGCTCCAGCGCGGCTCCCCGCGGCGCGTAGAGGGACGGGATCGCCTCCAGCTCGTCCGCCTGCCACGCGTGGGTGACCACGTCGTTCGCGTTGCGCAGGTGGTGGTGATCCGCGCCCAGGACCCGGTCGATCCGGTCGGCCAGGCCGGCGTTGCCGGGCGTCGGGCCGGCGAAGGCGTGACAGGACACGCGGCTGCCGCGGTCTCCGTCCCACCGCTCCGCCGCGTCCGGGGAGGTGAGCAGCTCCCGTAGCCAGAGCGCGACCATCGGGGCCAGCGCGCCTCCCTTGCTGTGGCCGGTGATCGCGACGTCGAGCGGCCCGCCGGCCGCGCGGGCCTCCCCGGCGAGGAAGCCGAGCAGGTCGAGCCCGGCGTCGTCCGGCGGGGCCGCGAGCGAGCGGGGCCGCAGGATGGCCCAGCGAAGCGCCGTCGCGCGCTTCAGGCGGTCGACCTGGTCGCGCAGCCACATCGTGGGCTCGCTCGCGAGCCGCTGCCACGAGTCGTCGATGCCCGCGATCTGACCGGCCATCGCGCTCGGATCCGCGGGGCGCGCGTCCGGCGCGGCGGTCGGCTCGAGCGCGAGCCGCGGCGAGCGCAGCGCCTGCAGCTTGGAGAGGCCGAGCGCGGCGCTCGCGGAGACCGCGACCCCGTCCGCCGCGGGCGCGTAGGGCCACGGCACCGTCGTGCCGACCCAGAAGTCGCCCAGGAGCCAGTCCGAGGCCGCGATCGGGTTCGTGCCGCGGATGGCCACCACGTACCGGGTCGGCTCCCGCCGGCTCTGGACGACGTACATGGCCGCGGCGTCGAAGAGGTCCGGGCCGCTGCGGCTGGTCACCGGGCCCCAGACCAGCGTCCACTCGTCGCGGACCGGCGCGAGGGTGTGGAGGCCGTCGAGCACGGCCCGCTGCACCGCGTCCGCGTGCGGCTCCCCGGCCAGGAGGTCGTGGAATCCGCGATAGGCCAGGCCGGCGAGGGTCAGCATGACCTGGTCTTCGGTGAACGGCATGGCGACACGATCGGGCGGGCGCCCGCTGCGTGTCAACCTGAAGCTGTCCTTACTCGGTGCGCCGGAGCCCGGAGCGGATCAGTGCGTGACGCCGGCCGCGGCGCGGGCTCCGGTCAGGTGCTGGGCGGGCAGGCTCGCCAGGAAGAGCACGACGAAGCCGTCGCTGTCCACGCGCCAGACCACGCCCGAGACCTGCAGCGCCCGGCCCTCGGGCGGCACCATGTGCAGCTGCACGGGCGTGCCCGGCTGGAGCTGGGTCCGGGGCCGCAGCTTGGCGCCGTGGGCGCTGATGTCGACGGTGTGATGGCGGACCCGGTGCGGGCCGGCCTTGATCCAGACCGTCCACGACACCCCGGCCCGGGGCTGGCGACGACGCGATCGATGGTGCTTCGGAGTGTTCATGACCCGGCATGACGAGCAAACGCCGCGCCAGCATCGAGGGCCCGCCAAATCGGGCACGTTACGGATCCGGCCGCGCGCCGGGACCACCGAACTTCGTCAGGCGACTACCAGGATCGGAGCCCGGCACGAACCTCCCTGCAAAATCTCCGTAGCGTTTCTTCCGGGTCGCGCGTCGGCTCAGGCCTGGCGCGGCGGCAGCGAGGTGGCCGCGTACGTCCCGGCCATCCCGCGCGTGTCCGGCAGGTACGGGAGCGGGGAGCCGGGCTCGTCGGGGGTGATCGGCAGCGGCACGCCGTCGCGGTGGCCGAGCGCGCGCTCGACCAGGTCCAGCAGCGGCGCCTTGTCGTACTGGGCGTAGAAGCCGGCGGTGAGCCGGATCGGGTCGCCCGAGTAGAAGCGCACGTACTGGGCCATGCGCTGCGCGAAGCTCTCCCCGGTGGCGTCCCACGCGAGCTTGAAGAGGGCGACGCGCTCCTCCGCGGAGACGCCGGCGCGGCCCCGCACGTAGCGGTCGATGTAGGGCCGCAGCTCGGGGCTCTGGAGATCCGCCTCGCTCGGCGCGTAGAAGAAGCCGCCCGCCGCGAGGGTCTGCACGATCTCGACGAAGCGGCTGTAGACCTTGCCGGTCTGCAGGTGGAAGGCGCGCAGCCCGTGGCCGCCCGGCACCCACACCCCGCTCGGCAGCCGCTGGGCCATCGCCTCCGCGCCGTAGAAGACCGCGCGGGCGATCTCCATCTGGCTCAGCATCTCGCCGAGCTTCTCCTGCACGTGGAGGAAGCCGGTGATGCCGATGGCGTCGGCCACCTTCATGGCGAGGCCGCAGAAGAACTCGAGCTGGCTCAGCATGCGGGCGCTGGTCTGCACGTTCAGCAGCGCGCCGTAGTCGGCGCCCATGGTGTTGATCACCTGGGCGCTGCCCGGGCTGCCGTCCACCATCACCCGGTCCCACGGCACCAGCACGTCCTCGAAGACCGCGATGCAGTCCATCTCCTCGAAGCGGCTCGAGAGCGGATGGTCGAAGCGGGAGCGCGGCAGCGGCGACACCGTCTCGCGGCAGATGAAGGTGAGGCCCGGCGTCGCGGCGGGAATGGCGAAGGCGAGCGCGTAGGCGTCGTCGCCCGGGGGATCCCGCCGAACGGGATCACCGCGACCTCCTCGGTGATCGGGGCCATGGTGCCGAGCATCTTGGCCCCGCGCACGATGATGCCGTCCGGCGTCTCGCGCACGCGCCCCAGGTGGAGGTAGGGATCCTCCTGCTCGGCCGAGGTCTTGCTGCGATCGACCTGCGGGTTGATGAGCATGTGGGTGAGGAAGAGATCGTGCTCGCGCACGTGCTCGTAGTAGCGGGTCGCGTTCTCCCCGTACCGCGCGCCGGCCCGCGCGAAGCGGTCGGCCATGAGATGCCAGCCGGTCACGAACTGGTTCATGAAGTCGGGCGAGCGCCCCATGAAGCCGAAGTTGTGGTCGGCGCGCAGCTTGAAGTGCTGGCGCTTCTTCACCAGCTCCTCGCGCGAGCGCGGGATCAGGAACGAGGTGGAGACCGGCTGGCCGGTGGTGGGCGACGGGTAGGTCATCACGTCGCGGTAGGCCGGGTCGTGCTGCATGTCGTACTGCTCGGCGATGGCGCGGAGCGGCTCCTGGAAGACCGGCTCCGCGGTCACGTCGGTGATGCGGCGGCCGCCCAGGTAGACGCTCGGGGCCTGCTTCCGGATCGACTCGACGTACTCGCGTCCGCTGCGGGCCGGCATGGCGCCCACCCTTTCACGAAACGCGCCGCGAAGTCAACCGGCGGGTCGACACGCGCGCGCGCCGGTGGCAGAATTCGGCGAGAGATTTCGGCAACGCGTCAACGAGGAGCGCGCCATGGACGCGAACGCGAAGAAAACCGCGCTGCGGATGATTCCCTACGGCATGTACGTGCTGACCGCCGCGGCCCGGACGACGCGGTGGCCGCGGCCACCGTGAACTGGGTGACCCAGGCCTCGTTCGAGCCGCCGCTGGTGGCGATGGGCGTGAAGAACGACGCGCACGCCCACGACATGATCAAGGACACGAAGGCCTTCGCGCTGAACGTGCTCGGCAAGGACCAGGGGCCGATGGCGTTCACCTTCTTCAAGCCCGCCGACGCGCCAGGACGACAAGATCTCCGGCGAGCCGTTCCGCTCGGGCACGACCGGCGCGCCGATCCTCGAGGAACACGCCCGCCTTCGTCGAGTGCCGCCTGGTCGGCACGGTAGAGAAGGGCGACCATTCGGTGTTCGTCGGCGAGGTCGTCGAGGCGGGGCTCAGGCGGCCCGTCGAGGGCCGCCGGACGACGCCACGCTCTGGCTCAAGGAGCTCGGGGCCGAACGTGTTCTACGGGGGGTAAGCGCGCCGAGCGCCGCGGCGGCCGCGACTGGACTCCCTCGTCGCGGCGGCCGCGCGCGCGCTCGCCGCCGGTGACCCGATCGGTGCGTTGAAGCGCGTGGCGCTGCGCGACGACCCGCCGGCGCTCGCGCTGCGCGGCATCGCGATGGCGCAGCTCGGCGAATACGAACGCGCGCGCAAGCTCCTGCGGCGCGCCGCGCGCGGATTCGGCGCGCGCGAGCGGCTCGCCCAGGCGCGCTGCCAGGTCGCCGAGGCGGAGGTCGCGCTCGCCGCACGCGACCTGGGGGGCTGGAGGGCGCCCTCGACGCGGCCGCGCGCACGCTCGACGCGCTCGGCGATCGCGCGAACGCGGTCCACGCCCGCCTCGTCGGCGCTCGCCGCCAGCTCCTCGTGGGCGAGCTCGATGCGGCCGAGAAGACGCTCGCCGCGGTCGACACCCGCGGTGCGCCGCCGCCGCTCGCCGCCCGCTCGGAGCTCACGCGCGCCGAGCTCGCGCTCCGTCGCGTCCGCGTCGTCGACGCCGCCGCCGCGCTCGGTCGCGCTCACGCCGCCGCGCTCGCCGCCGACGTCCCCGCCCTCGTCGCCGAGATCGATCGAGCGCGGCGCGCGCTGTCCGCGCCGTCGGCGCGCCTCATCCGCGCGGCGTGGATCGCCCGGTGCGCCTCGACGAGGTCGAGTCGCTGTTCGCTTCGGGCGACCTCGTCGTCGACGCGTGCCGGCGCGTGGTGCGCGGCCCGGCGCGCTCGTCGCCCTCGCAGACGCCCGGTCCTGTTCGCGCTCGTCGCCGCGCTCGCCGAGGCCTGGCCCGCCGACGTCCCGCGCGACGCCTCGTCGAGCGCGCCTTCAGGCCCGCGCCGCCGACGAATCGCACCGCGCGCGCCTCCGCGTCGAGCTCGGCCGCCTGCGCGCCGCGCTTCGCCCGCTCGCCCGCATCGAGGCGACTCCCCGCGGCTTCGCGCTCGCCCCCGTCGACGGCCGCGCCGTCGTCGTGCTCGCGCCGCCGATCGACGGGCCCGCCGGCGCGATCCTCGCGCTGCTCGACGGCGGCGAATCGTGGTCGACCTCCGCGCTCGCGTCCGCGCTCGGCTCGAGCCAGCGCACCGTCCAGCGCGCGCTGCGCGAGCTCGAGGATCGGCCGGCGGTGCGCCCGTCGGGCGTGGTCGCTCGCGCCGCTGGCTCGCGCCCGCGCTCGGCGGATTCGCGACAACCTTGTTGCTCCCGGGTGCGCTGCCGGTCGGGTAGTCTGGGGGCATGGCGACCACACGCAAGACCAAGCCACGCGCGGAGATCGTCCGCGAATACGGGCCATATCCCGGGATCGCCGACGTCCACGGGGTCACCTTCGACGGAGCGCGCGTCTGGCTCGCCGCCGGCGCGAGCCTCGCGCCGTCGATCCAGCGAGCGGCGCGGTCGTGCGCGAGCTCGCGGTCGCCGCCGACGCCGGCTCCGCGTTCGACGGCAGGTACCTCTGGCAGATCGCCGGCGACCGGATCCAGAAGATCGATCCGGACTCGGGCCAGGTCCTCGCGACGATCCCGGCGCCGGCCAAGGGCCGCGACTCCGGCCTGACCTGGGCCGAGGGGACCCTGTGGGTCGGCGAGTACCGCGCGCGCAAGATCCACCAGATCGACCCCGAAACCGGCGCGATCCTGCGCACCATCGAGTCCGACCGCTTCGTCACCGGCGTGTCGTGGGTCGACGGCGAGCTCTGGCACGCCACCCTGGAGGACGAGCGCAGCGACCTCCGCCGCGTCGATCCCGAGACCGGCGCCGTCCTCGAGCGCCTCGAGATGCCGCCCGGCGCGGTCGTCAGCGGCCTCGAGTCCGACGGCGCCGGCCTCTTCTACTGCGGCGGCGCTCGAGCGGCAAGGTGCGCGCGGTGCGAAGCCCTGATGTGCCCGGGGTGCCTGGCCACGATGGGTCTCTACGTCGCGGGCGCGGTCTCGGCCGGCGGCCTCACCACCAGGCTGGTCGCCCGGGTGCTGCGCGGGAAGGGCGATCGACAGCCCGATGAACGGACACCCACGCCCGAAGGAAGGAGCGAAGACCGATGACGACGCACAAGACCGGAACCCGTGAGGAATGGCTTGCCGCCCGGCTCGAGCTGCTCAAGGAGGAGAAGGAGCTGACGCGGCGCAGCGACGACCTGGCGCGGCGACGGCAGGCGCTGCCGTGGGTCCGGATCGACAAGGAGTACCGATTCGACACCGACGAGGGGAGCGCCTCGCTGGCCGATCTCTTCCGGGGGCGCTCGCAGCTCCTCGTCTACCACTTCATGTTCGGGCCCGACTACAAGGCGGGGTGTCCGTCCTGCTCGGCGATCGCGGACGGCTTCAACGGCGTTCGCCGTCCACCTCGCCAACCACGACGTCATGCTGTGGGCGGTGTCGCGGGCGCCGCTCGCGAAGCTCCAGGCCTACAAGCGGCGGATGGGATGGACGTTTCCCTGGGCGTCCTCGCTCGGCAGCGACTTCAACTTCGACTTCAACGTCTCGTTCACCGAGGAGCAGCAGCGCGAGGGGACCATCGAATACAACTACCGAGCGCGAGCGGCCACGTGATGGACGACGCGAAGCCGGCGAGTCGCCGCACCGAGGGGCCCGTCGCCAGTTTGCGGCCATGACCGGCACCGATGTGGCCACCTACACGCGCGAGCGGCCGGGCATGAGCGCGTTCGCGCTCGAGGACGGCGTCGTCTACCACACCTACTCCGCCTACGCGCGCGGAGTCGACGGCCTCTGGGGCATGTACCAGTGGCTCGACCGCGCGCCCAAGGGGCGCAACGAGACGGGCATCTGGTGGCGCCGCCACGACGAGTACGCCAAGAGCTAGGCCGAGCGCGGCGCGAGCTTGAGCAGCTCGCCGATGGTGGCGGAGGCCTTGAGCCCGGAGCCGGTGAGCACGAGGACGGTGTCCTCCTGCGGGCGGATGACCCCGCTCGCGAGGAGGCGGGTGAGGCCGGCCGCGGCGGCGGCCGCGGTCGGCTCCACGTAGAGGCCGCGCCGCGCCAGGTCACGGAGCGCCTGCGACGATCTCCGCCTCCTCGACCGCGACCACGCTGCCGCCGCTCTCGCGCACCGCGCGCAGCACCTCGGGCCCCCGCGTCGGCTTGGGCGTGGCGATGCCCTCGGCCACCGTGGGACGCACCTCGACCGGCCCGAGGGTCTCCACCCCCGCGCGGAAGGCGGCCTCGTAGGGCGCGCAGTGGGCGGCCTGCACCCCGAAGAGGCGGGGCCGCCGCGCGATCTCGCCCGCGCGGGCGAGCTCCGCGAAGCCGCGGTCGGCGCCCAGCACGTTGCTGCCGTAGCCGAGCGGCACCACCACGTTGTCGGGCGCGCGGAAGCCCGACTGCTCCCACAGCTCGTAGGCGAGGGTCTTGGTGCCCTCCACGAAGAAGGGCTGCCAGTTGTGGCTCGCGTAGAACATCTCGGCGCTCTGCCGGAGCGCGGCCTCCGCCACGTCCTGCCGCGAGCCCTTGATCGTCACCACCTCCGCGCCGCCCGCCGCGATCTGCGCGATCTTCGGGTAGGACGCGGTCTCCGGCACGAGGATCCGGCAGGTGAGGCCGGCGGCCGCCGCGTAGGCCGAGAGCGACGCCCCCGCGTTGCCCGAGGAGTCCTCCAGCACCCGGGTGATGCCGCGGCTCCGGAGATAGCTCACCATCACGGTCATGCCGCGGTCCTTGAACGAGCCGGTCGGCATCATGAACTCGAGCTTGTAGCGCACCGGCGCGTCGTGCCATCGCCCGTCGACGAGCGGGGTCCAGCCCTCGCCGAGGCTCACCGCGTGCTCGACGCCCACCGCGAGCGCCCGCGCGTAGCGCCACACCGAGCGCCGCCCCGGCTCGATGTCGCGGCGGGTGAGCCCCGGGCCCGGGCGCCAGGTTCAGGTAGTGGCCGTTGTCGGCGCGCCAGCGCGCCTCGTCGAGCGGGTAGGTCCGGCCGGTGGAGGGATCGACGTAGTGCACGGTCGAGTCAGCGCCGCCTCGAGCGCGGTGAGGGCGAGGACGCGCGTGCACAGGAAGAGATCCGCCAGGTCCACGTGCACGTCGTGGTAGTCGGTGTAGCCGCCGCCCGGGCCGTAGATGCAGCAGGGGATGCCGGCGGCCCAGAGGTGCGTGGTGTCGTTGCCCGCGTAGCTCTGCGGCAGCCGCACCCCGAAGTGCTCGGGCTCGGCCCCGGTCATGCGGTGGAGGTTGCGCCGCACCATCTGCACCACCGCTTCCGTCTTGGGCACGTCCACCGCGGCCTTGGCGAGGCGCCCGAGCCCGCGCTCGAGCGCGGGCGGGAACTCGATCTCGTAGCGGAAGCTCGGGTCGTCGGCGGCGAGCGCGTCGAGGGTGCGGCGGATGTCGGCCACCACCGTCTCCCCGGTCTGGCTCGCGTTGAAGCGCACGTTCACGTAGGCGGTGCAGAAGTCGCTCACCGTGTAGGCGCCGCGCAGGTTGTGGTCGCGGCCGCGCCCGCCGATGATCGAGCCCACGTTGAGCCGCGGCAGCCCGGGCAGGTCCGGGTCGTGGACGTGGGTGAAGCGCATCGCCTCGAGCGCCTGGATCGCGCGCATCATGAGCGCGATGGCGTCCACCCCCTGCTCCTTCTTGGCTGATGTGGGTGGCCCGGCCGAGGGTGTGGATCACCACGTCCATGGTGCCGGTGTGCTTGGTCAGGATGGTGCGCGCCCCGTAGGGCTCGGCGACCACCGCCATGTCCGTGCGCTGCCCGTGCTCGAGCGCGTGGATGGTGCCGATGCCGCTGTTCAGCTCGGCGGCCACGCAGGCCAGCACCACGTCGCCCCGGAGCGGCACGCCCGGCGCGCCGGAGCGCGAGCGTGGCCATGATGCAGGCGGTGACGCCCGCCTTCATGTTGAAGATGCCGTGGCCGAAGAGCTTGCCGTCCGCGATCCAGGGGGTGAAGGGGTCGCGCGTCCAGCCGCTGGCGAGCGGGTCGATGTCGATGTGGCCGTTCAGCATGATGGAGCGGCCGCCGCCGGTGCCGGGCAGGCGCGCGATGGTCTGCTTGCGCCCGGGCTCGATCTCCTGCAGCGTCACCGCGAGGCCCTGCGCGCCCAGGTAGTCGGCGAGCCACTCCGCGCAGGGCGTCTCCTCGGTGGTGAACGACGGGATGCGGATCAGGTCGGAGGCGAGCCGGACGACCTCCTCGTCGTCGATCCGGTCGAGGACCCGGCCCTGGAGCTCCGGCGGCACCGTGTCGGGCATGGGCAGACATTGTACAGTTGACAGCTTCTGCGCGCGGCGGCGGTAAGACCGGAGCGCGCCGGGAGGGCGCGAGCCATGGATCCGTTCGGCATCGACGCGCCGCGCTTCTGGTCCACCGTGATGCGCTCGGGCGAGATCGGCCCCGGCAAGGCGGGCGGCCTCCGCCGCCTGGCGCTCACCGACGCGGACAAGGAGATGCGCGACCTCTTCATCACCTGGTGCACCGAGGCCGGCTGCACGGTGGCGATCGACCGCGTCGGCAACATCTTCGCGCGGCGCCCGGGCGTCGACGACCACCTGCCGCCGGTGCTGATGGGCAGCCACCTCGACACCCAGTTCGCGGGCGGCAAGTACGACGGCATCGTGGGCGTGCTCGCCGGGCTCGAGGTGCTCCGCACCCTCGACGACCGCCGCGTGCGCACCAAGCGCCCGCTCGAGCTGGTGTGCTGGACCAACGAGGAGGGCGCGCGCTTCACCCCGCCGATGGTGGCCTCGGGCGCCTTCGCGGGCGTCTTCGACGTGGACTGGGTGCTCGACCTGCGCGACGACGACGGCAAGCGGTTCGGCACCGAGCTCGAGCGCATCGGCTACCAGGGCAAGGCCGCGGTGGGCGGGCGCTCGCTCGACGCCTACTTCGAGCTGCACATCGAGCAGGGGCCGATCCTCGACCGCGAGGCGGTGCCGGTCGGCATCGTGGTGGGCGGCTACGCGGCGCGCGGCATGCACGTCGACGTGCACGGCGAGACCGCGCACTCCGGCCCGACCCCGATGGACCGCCGGCGCAACGCGCTGGTGGGCGCCGCGATGCTGGCGGTGGCGGTCAACGACGTGGGGTGGAAGTACCACGCGACCGAGGGCAAGGCCACGGTGGCGCGCCTGGTGGCGTGGCCCAACAAGGCGGGCATCCTCGCCGAGTACGCCCAGCTCACCTGCGACGTGCGCCACGCGGACCGGGCGGTGGCGGATCGGATGTGGGCCGAGGTCAAGGCCGCGATGCCCGACTGCGCGCGACGCGCCAACGTGGAGATGCGCATCGCGGGAGAGTGGCAGTTCGGCAGCGAGCGCTTCGATCCGGGCTGCATCCGCCTGATCCGGGAGGCGGCCCAGCAGCTGGGCGTCGCCCACCGGGACATCCTGAGCCAGGCCGGCCACGACGCCTACTACGTCTCCCGCGTCGCGCCCACCGCCATGATCTTCACCCCGTGCCGCGACGGTATCTCCCACAACGAGGCCGAGCACGCCGAGCTCGACTACACCTCGCCGGGCGTGAACGTGCTGCTCCACGCGGTGCTGGCCCGCGCCAACCGGTAGAGAGCGCGCCCGATTCCGGATCCCTCGCTGCTGCGCCACCCGCCGTTCGCGCTCCTGCTCGTCCTCGCGCGTCCTCGCCAACGTGGGGTTCCCATGCTCGGCGTCGCGGTCGGCTGGCAGCTCTACACCCTGACCGGCAGCGCGCTCGACCTGGGGCTGGTCGGCCTCGCCCAGTTCGTGCCGATGGTCGTGCTCACCCTGGTGGTCGGGCAGGTGGCCGATCGGTGCGACCGCCGGCTGATCGCCGTGCTCTGCGAGGCGGTCAAGGCGGCGGCGGCCACGACCCTCGCGCTCGGCGCGACCGGCGGCTGGCAGAGCAAGACGAGCATCCTCGGCCTGGTCGCGCTCCTCGGCGCGGCGCAGGCCTTCGAGAACCCGGCGATGACCGCGCTGGTGCCGGACGTGGTGGAGCGGCCGCTCATCGCGCGGGCCATGGCGTGGGTGATCTCGGCCGGGCAGACCGCCCAGATCGTGGGGCCGGCCCTGGGCGGCTTCCTCTACGTGGTCGGCCCGGGCCCGACCTACTTCACCGCGGCCGGCGCTCTTCGTCACTCGCCGGCGGCGCTCGCGGCGCTCGATCCGGGTCGCGCGCGCCACGCGCCCGCGCGAGCCGATCACCCTCGAGACCGTCTTCTCCGGGGTGGCGTTCATCCGGGGCCGGCGGGTGCTGCTGGGCTCGATGTCGCTCGATCTCTTCGCGGTGCTGCTGGGCGGCGCCACCGCGCTGCTGCCGGTCTACGCCCGCGACATCCTCGGCACCGGCCCGGGCGGGCTCGGCCTGCTGCGCTCGGCGCCCGCGGTGGGCGCGCTCGCCACCAGCGTGCTCCTCGCCCAGCGCCCGCTCGGCTGGGGGATCGGCCGCACCCTGTTCCGCTCGGTCCTCGTGTTCGGCGTGGCCACCGTGGTCTTCGGGCTCTCCACCAGCTTCGCGCTCTCGCTGGTCGCCCTCACCGTGCTCGGCGCGGCCGACGTGGTGAGCATGGTGATCCGCTCCTCGCTCGTGCAGATCCGCACCCCGCCCGAGATGCGCGGCCGGGTCAGCGCGGTGCACTCGCTCTTCACCGGCACGTCCAACCAGCTCGGCGCCTTCGAGTCGGGGCGTGGTGGCCGCGCTGGTCGGCACGGTGCCGTCGGTGCTGATCGGCGGGCTCGGCACGATCGTGGTGGCCGCGCTGTGGATGCTGCTCTTCCCCGAGCTGCGGCGGCTGCGCGGCTTCGAGGAGGACGCCTAGGCGCCGCGTCCCGTCAGAAGCTGGGCGGGCCGCCCGCCGAGAGCGTGATCAGGGCCGCGAGCGCCGCGACCAGATCGCACTGACCACGGTCGCGGTAGTTGAAGAGCGCGGTCGAGGAACTCACGCGAGGCCGTGCCTCCGAGGGCGACCACCGCCTGCCCGGTGTGCGCCAGCTCGGCGGCGCCGCCCCGATGATGTGCACGCCGAGCACCGCCCCGTGTCCAGTTCACCCAATCGGAGCGCGGTGTATAGTCCCGGCCGGGAGGCTCCCATGATCAAGCCGATTCGACGCGTCGTCACCGGGCACGACGCGCGGGGCCGCTCGGTGATCGTGAGCGACGGCCCGTCGCCGCACGTGCTCACGATCCCGGGCCGCCCCGACTTCGCGCTCACCAATCTCTGGGTGACCGACCGCGCGCCCGCGTCCAACGCGGGAAGCGCCGACGCGGCGAAGCGGCCGGTAGTGCTCGAGCCGCCCGCCGGCGGCGCCATCTTCCGAGTCGTCGAGTTCCCGCCCGACGCGGCGGCGCGGGCGGCTTCGATCGCAAGGCGGCCTTCGCGGCGATGGGCGCCAGCCACGCCATGGATCCGGACGCCTCGCGGCATCCCGGCATGCACCGCACCGACACGGTGGACTTCGCGCTCGTGCTCTCGGGGGAGATCTGGGCCCTGATGGACGAGGGCGAGACCCTGCTGCGGGCGGGCGACACCCTCGTGCAGCGCGGGACCAACCACGCCTGGAGCAACCGGAGCGATCAGCCCTGCCTGGTCGCCTTCATCCTGGTGAGCGCGGCGAGCCTCGGCCGGGCGGCAAGCCGGCCGCGAAGCCGGTCAAGCGCGCAGCAGCCCGCGCCGGGCGAGGCTCGCCATCAAGGCGCCCGTCCCGAAGGACCACGGCTCGGCCACGTCGCAAGCCACGACCTCGTTGACCAGACGCCCGATCTCGGGCGAGGAGATCGACACGATGTCGCCCCACTTGTGGGTGAAGCCGCTGCCCGGCGCGCCGCGGTCGGCCACCGGCGCGAACATGGTGCCGATGAAGAGCACGAGCCCGTCCGGGTAGCGGTGGTATTTCCCGATGGCCTGGCCGGCCAGCTCGGTCAGGTCGCGGCTGATCTCGCTCACCTGGGTCTGGTGCGAGATCCGGAAGCCGTCGGCGCCCTCGACCACCGTCTCGAAGGTCACGCGCCGGGCGTGGTCGAGCGTGAAGCGCTCGTCGAGCAGCCGGAAGAACGGCCCCATCGCGCACGAGGCGTTGTTGTCCTTGGCGCGGCCCAGCAGGAGCGCGCTGCGCCCCTCCACGTCGCGCAGGTTCACGTCGTTGCCGAGGGTGACCGCGACGATCGCGCCGTCGCGGTCGATCACCAGCACCAGCTCCGGCTCGGGATTGCTCCACACCGAGGCCGGGTGCACGCCGACCCGCGCCCCGGTCCCCACCGCGGCCATCGGCGGGCACTTGCTGAACAGCTCCGCGTCCGGCCCGATGCCCACCTCGAGGTACTGCGACCACATCCCCTTGGCCACCAGGACCTCCTTCACCCGCGCGGCCTCCGGCGAGCCGGGCTTGATGCCGCGCAGGTCGGGGCCCACGATCGCCTGGATCTCGCGACGCGCCCCGTCGGCCAGCGCGGGATTGCCCTTGGCGCGCTCCTCGATCACCCGCTCGAGCAGGCTCGCCACGAAGGTGACGCCGCTCGCCTTGACCGCGTGCAGGTCGGCGGGCGCGAGGAGCCAGGGCCGCGTGGCGTCGCGCGCGCCCTCGACGCTGTTGGCCGCGAGCGCCTCGAGCGAGCCCAGCGCGGGGGCGGTCTTGATCGCGGCGCGAACCCGGGCCGGCGTGGCGGTGTTGAGCAGCCCGCTCGTGGTCGGGTACTGGCGGGTGAGGTCGACCACCTCGTCGCCGCGCACCGCGACGACCGCCGGACCCTCCTCCGCCGGCGACCAGGCGCGCCCGATCAGCAGGGCGTCGGCCGCGTCGCGCGGCAGGCAGTCGCGGGCCGAGAGCCGGGGCGCCGGGCTCATCGGAGCGCCGCGTAGACCGCGTCGACCAGGCTCGCGACGCGCCGGTCGGGATGCCGGGCGGTGCCGGTGACGTACTGGTTGGTCACGTAGCCGAAGGCGAGGCGGGCGTCCGGGTCGGCGAAGCCGATCGAGCCGCCGCGGCCCGGGTGACCGAAGGTGCGCCGGCCGGGGCCGCAGTCGAAGATGCCGCCCGGCAGGCCGAGCATGAAGCCGGTGGCGAAGCGGGTCGGCAGCGTCAGGACCGCGTCGCGGCCGGAGGACTGCTCCGCGATGGCGCGGTCGATGGCGGCGGGCGTGAGGAGCCGGATGCCGTCGATCTCGCCGCCGCGGGCGAGCGCGGCGTAGACGCGCGCGACGCCACGGGCGCTGGTGTGGCCGTTGGCGGCCGGGATCTCGGCCGCGCGCCAGGCGCGCGTGTTGACCAGATCCGCGGTGCGGGGCGGATTGAGGAACGTGCGGCCGGCGACGGACTCGGGATCGGCCAGGATCGTGTCCCAGATCGTGCGCTCGCCCGCGGCGGGCGGCGGGGGCGCCAGCACGGTGGCCGCGCGCGCGTCGACCGCCTCGGGCACGCCGATGAAGAAGTCGGCGTGGAGCGGCCCGGTGACCTCGTCGCGGAGGAACGCGCCGACGCTGCGCCCGTCCACGCGCCGGATGACCTCGCCCACCAGGTGGCCGAAGGTGATCGCGTGGTAGCCGTGGCGGCTGCCCGGCGTCCACCACGGCGCGCTCTCCGCGAGGGCCGCGGTCATGGCCGACCAGTCCAGCAGGGCCTCCGCGGGCAGCATCCGGCGGATGGCGGGCAGCCCCGCGCGGTGGCTCAGGAGCCAGCGCACCGGGACGTCCTCCTTGCCGGCCTGGGCGAACTCCGGCCAGTAGCGGGCCACCGGCGCGTCCAGGTCGAGCTTGCCGCGCTCGGCCAGCATGTGGGCGCAGAGGGCGACCATCCCCTTGGTGGTGGAGGCGACGCTGACGATGGTGTCGGCCGTCCACGGCCGCGCGCGCCTGGCGTCGGCGTGGCCGCCCCAGCAGTCCACCACCCGGGCCCCGTCGAGGTACACGCAGACCGCGGCGCCCACGTCCCCGCGCTCGGTGAAGTTCCGGAAGAACTCCTCCCGGACCGCGGTGAAGCGGGGCTCGCAGTGCCCGTCGATCGTCAGCATCGGTCCTCCCTAGGATTCGTCGTAGCCGGACGGCTTGCGGTAGCCGCCGATCTCGCGGGCCAGCAGCGCGGTGAACCGGATCGGGGTCAGGTCCTCGAGATAGGGCCCGATCGCCTGGAGCCCGATCGGCAGCCCCTCGCGGGAGAGGCCCACCGGGAACGCGGTGGCGGGCTGACCCGGGACGGTGGAGAGCGCGGGATAGCAGAGGCCGTGCAGATACGGCACCGACCGGCCGTTGACGGTGAAGGTCAGCGAGAGGTCGCTGTCGTCGGCCGGCCACGCGCGCTCGATGTGGGGATAGGCGAGCACGTTGATGGCGGGCGCCAGCAGCACGTCCCACTCGCGGAAGAACGCCCGCCACGCCGCGCGGTGCTGCTCGCGGCGGCCGTTCCACAGGAGGTAGTCGCCCGCGCTGCCCTCGAGCCCGCGCGCGGCGCCCAGCGAGAGGTCGTCGCCCGCGGCGCGGAACGTCGCGATGCGCTGGCGCCGGGTCTCCGCGTCCACCCGCGCGCCGGTGACCGCGGAGAGCAGGGTACGGTAGAAGCCGTGGTACTCGCGGTGATCGCCGAGCCCGTCCGGCTGGATCTCCTTGACCACCGCGCCCAGCTTGGCGAGGCGGCCGCCCAGGTCTGCGAGCGCCGCGGTGATCTGCTCGTCCACCGGAAGCCACGGGATCGGGGGCAGCACCGCCACCCGGAAGTCGGCCAGGCGCTCGCGCCTGGCCGCCGGGAGCTGCACCTTCCACGCCACGTCCTCGCCCACCTCGGGGCCGGCCAGCACCGAGAGGGCCAGCTCCAGGTCCTCGGCGCTCCGGGCGAGGGGACCCTGCACCCCCATGACCACCGCGGAGTTGGGCAGGGGCGGCATCGGGAACTGGCCGCTGCGCGGGACCAGGGTCTCGCTCGGGCGGTGCCCGTAGATCCCGCAGAAGGCGGCGGGCACGCGGATGGAGCCGCCGATGTCGGAGCCGACCTCGAGCGCGCTGAGCCCGGCCGCGATGGCCGCCGCGCTGCCGCCGCTGCTGCCGCCCGGCGTGCGGCCGCGATCCCAGGGGTTGTTGGTGCGGCCGAAGATCGGGTTGGCCGACTGCCAGTCCGCCAGCATGGGCGGCACGTTGGTCTTGCCGAGGAGCACCGCGCCGGCGGCCCGGGTGCGGATGGTGGCCGGCGCGTCGTGCTGGGAGATGTAGCCCCTCCACTCCGGCACTCCACAGGTCGTGTGGAGCCCGGTGACGTTGATGGACTCCTTGAGGGTGATCGGCAGGCCGAGCAGGGCCTGGTGCTCGCCGCGGGCCCGGGCGTGCTCGGCCCCCATCGCCTGCTCGCGCGCGCGGGTGTAGTCGCGCGCCACCACCGCGTTGAGCGCGGGATCGTGGCGCTCGATGCGGCGGATGTACAGCTCGGTCAGCTCCCGGGCGCCGATGGTGCCGCTGCGGAGCGCGGCCACGAGCGAGGTCGCGCTTGCGAATGCGTCCACGTCTGCCATGGCTTTCCGTCTCCTCTCGGCTACCGCACCCAGCCGCCGTGGACCGGGTGATGCGAGCAGATGAACTCCACGAACGCGGGGCGTCCCTTGGCGTTCTCGTCGAAGGCGCGCTTGAGCGCGGGGATGATCTCGGCGGGCTGGGTGACGTCCTCCCCGTGGAAGCCGACCGCGCGCGCCATGCTGGCCATGCACGCGTTGCCGTGGTCGGAGACCTTCCAGGTGTAGGGATCGTGGCCCTCGCCCCAGAAGCCGGGGCCGTACCCCGAGTAGCCGCCGTTGTTGATGTGGATCGTGGTGATGCCGATCTGGTAGCGCGCCACCGCCTCGAAGTTGCCCATCATGTAGCAGACGCCTGCGTCTCCCGTCACCAGCACGCACTGCCGCTGCGGGTAGGCGAGCTTGGCCGCCACCGCGCCGGCCAGGCTGAAGCCGAGCGTCGAGACGTTGCCCCAGCCCAGGTAGCCGCGGGGGATCTGCGCCTCGTACACGGTGCTGGTCTGGTCGCGCGTGTTGCCGGAGTCCGCGGTGAGGAAGGAATTCCTGGGATCGAGGACCTTGGCCAGATCGCCGAAGACGCGATAGGGATTGATCGGCGTCTCGTTGGACTCGAGCCACGGGCGGAACTTGTCCTTGAAGATCTGCCGCTGCCCCCGGATCTCCTCCAGCACCTCCGGCTTCTTGCGCGCCCCCTTGGCCTGGAGCTCGGCGACCAGGGCCTGCAGCGTGAGCTTCGCGTCGCCGATCACCGCGTGCCGGGTCTCGTAGCTGCGATTGATGTCGAGCGTGTCGACCGTGCACTGCACGATGGTCTTCTTGTGCGCGTCCGGCACGGTGTGGCTGAAGCGGCCGGGGAAGAGGCTCGACCCGACCGAGAAGAGCAGGTCGCACTTGCGCAGGAAGTGATCGACCATCGAGCCGCGCACGCCGATGGACAGCGGGTGGTTTTCCGGGAACACGCCCTTGGCCTTGAGCGTGGTCATCACCGGGATCTGGGCCGCCTCCGCGAACTGCAGCAGCTCGGCCGCCGCGTCGGCGTAGCAGACGCCCTCGCCGATGTGGAGCAGGGGATCCCTGGCCGAGAGCAGCGCGCGGATGGCCGACTTGACGTCGTCCGGATCGGGACCGGTGCGCCAGCCCTTCACCGGCGAGTAGGGATGCTCGTCCGCGTCGTACTCGCCCAGATCCCGCGGGATCAGCAGCAGACCGGGCCCGGCCGGCCGGATCGCAGGTGGGTATAGGCCCGGCGCGTGTACTCGGGGATGAGGTCGGCGCGGTCCACCTTGCCCACCCACTTGGTGACCGGCTTGAAGGCCTCGGCCATGTCGAAGCGGGCGCGGCGGCTCGCGCCGACGCCGAGCCCCTCCGCGATCACCAGCAGCGGGGAGGAGTCCTCCCACGCCTGCGCGACCGCGCCGAACGCCATCTGGATGCCCGCCGCGTTGAGGCCGGCCATGACCGTGCACACCCCGATCTGCTTGCCGTTGGTCACCCGCGAGAAGCTGTCCGCCACCGCGACCGCGAAGCGCTCCTCGCCCATCATGAGGATCGGCATGCCCTCCTCGCCGAGCGCGTTGTTGACCGGGCTCGTCGGGTAGCAGCTCACCCACGGGGTGCCCTCGGACTTGAGAATGCGCGCGAAGCCGTTGACCGCCTTGATCTTCATGCCGTCTCCTTTGGCTTGCGGATCTCCGCCACCGCGGCGGCGTAGCCCGACCGCAGCACGCCCACGTCTGAGGAGTAGTTCACGATCGTCGCGCCGAGCGCGATCACCTCCCGCACCGCCTCGAAGGTGTCGACCGCCATGGCCACCGTCTTGCCGTGCTTGCGCGCCGCCTCGCCCAGCCGGACCCGGTGCTCGCGCAGGACCTTGGACTGGGCCGGGGTGCCGAGGACGCCCAGGTCCTGGGCCAGGTCGGTGGGGCCGATGGTGAGCGCGTCGATGCCCGGCACCGCCGCGATCTCGTCGAGGCGCTCGAAGGCGTGCTTGCTCTCGAGCATCGCGGTCACGTGCACGCGGGCGTTGGCGGTCGCCATGTGATCGGCGGGCGGGCGCACCCGGAACGCGGTGTGCGGGCCCGAGCCGTACATCCCGCGCGAGCCGAGCGGGGCGTAGCGCGTGGCCGCCACCACCGCGGCCGCCTGCTCGCCGGACTCCACCTGGGGGATGTGCAGGTTCCACACCCCGGCGTCGAGCAGCCGGGTGATCCACTCGCGGTTGCCGTCCGGCGGCCGCACCACCAGGGGGAAGTCGAGCGCGCGGGCGAGGGCCGCCATGTCGGCGACGGTCTCGATCGAGAACGCGGAGTGCTCGAGATCGAGGCGCGCGTAGTCGAGGCCGGCGGCCTGCAGCAGCGTGAGCACCGAGGGGGTGCGGATCATGGTGATCCAGGTGCCGATCTGGATCTCGCCGCGCTCGGCGCGGGCGCGGTAGGCGTTTTCCGGGAGCCCGGTCGCGGCCATCTCACGAGCCCCAGCCGACGGACTCGCCGCCGTCGACGATCAGCGAGACCCCGGTGATGAAGCCCGCCTCCTCGGAGTGCAGGAAGAGCGCCGCGTTGGCCACGTCCCAGCCGGTGCCCATGCGCCGGCCGAGCGGCACCCGGCGGTCGCGCGCGGCGATGACCTCCTCGCGCGGCGTGCCGGCCGCGACCCGCGACTCGATCGCCATCGGCGTGTTCATCAGCCCGGGCAAGATCGAGTTGGCGCGGACGCCGTACCGCGCGTTGTGGGCGGCGAGGTTCTCGGTGAGCGCGACCACCGCGGCCTTGGTGGTCTTGTAGCCGACGAGCGGATAGGCGTTGAGCGCGGCCATCGACGCGATGTTGACGATGGAGCCGCGCGACTCGCGGAGCGCGGGCAGCGCGTGCTTGCAGGCGAGCCAGGTCGCCTTCAGGTTGACGGCGAGGCTCCGATCGAAGGCCGCCTCGGTCAGCTCGACGGCGCCCGCGTCGCCCAGGGCGAGGCTCGCGCCGACGTTGTTGTGCAGGATGTCGATGCGGCCGGAGCGCTCGAGAACCGCCGCGACCAGCCGCTTCACGTCGTCCTCGCGGGTCGCGTCGGCGGCGAACGCCCACGCGCGGCCGCCCTCGGCCTGGATCTGGTCGGCCGACTCCTGCGCGGACGCGAGGGCCCGGTCGACCACGCACACGTCCGCGCCCTCGCGGCCGAGCACGACGGCCGTCGCGCGGCCGTTGCCGATGGTCTGGCCCGCGGTCTGGCCGCCGCCGACCACGATCGCGACCTTGCCCTCGACGCGCTTGCCGGTCATGGGGAGCGGCTACTGCGGACGGAAGCGCGTGATGGTGGGCATGGGAGGCCTCCTCGGCCCCTCCCTTCTACCGCGCCCCCGGAGCCTGCGCAAGCGTATCCCGGCCCGGCGCCGGCTCGACCTGCGATACACTACCGCCGCCCGATCCCACGCCCACCTCGAAGGAGGACATCCGATGGCCATCTTCACGAGAGTGCTGACCGCGCTGGCCCTGACCGTGGCCGCCGCGGCGCCCGCGCTCGCCCAGACCACCACGCTCACGATGTCCTCCTGGGTGCCACCTCGCACCACCTGACCGCGTCGTACTCAGGGCTGGGCCGACCAGGTCGAGAAGGCCACGGAGGCCGGGTCAAGTTCACCATGTTGCCCAAGGCGCCCGCGGCGCCGCCGGGAACTTTCGATGCGGTGAAAGACGGCCTCGTCGACGTCTCGTACGTGACGGCCAGCTACACGCCGGCGCGCCACATCCTGCCGCTGCTCGCCGAGCTTCCGGGCGCGGGCGCGACCGCCGAGATCAACTCGGTGGCTTTCTCGCGCATCCACTGGAAGTATTTCCAGCCGGTCGGCGAATACAAGGGCGTCAAGCTGCTCGCGGTGTTCACCCACGGCCCGGGACAGATGTTCACCAAGAAGCCGATCAACAGCCTCGCCGACATCAAGGGCCTCAAGATCCGCACCGGCGGCGGCATCGCCGAGGCGGTGGCGAACGCCCTCGGCGCCTCCGCGTTCGTGAAACCGGCGCCGGAGTCCTACGAGCTGCTCAAGGGCGGGCGTGGCCGACGGTGTGTTCTTCCCGCTCGAGTCCATCGCCTCGTTCAAGCTCGAGACCGTGATCGAGCAAGCCACGCTCTTCCCGGGCGGCATGTACAGCTCCGTCGTTCGGCTTCTTCATGAACGAGGACAAGTGGACCAAGCTGCCCAAGCAGACCAGGACGCGATCACCACGGTCTCCGGCGAGCACATCGCGCGCCTGGCCGGCCGCTCCTGGGACGAGGCGGACGTGAAGGGCCTCGACGCGCTCAAGAAATCGGGCGTCAAGATCGTGAACGCGGACGCGGCGTTCCCGCGGAAGTGCAGAAGCGCTCCGCGCCCATCGTGGAGGACTGGATCAAGAAGGCCTCGGCCAAGGGCGTGGACGCGGCCAAGATCCTGGCCGAGTTCCGCGCCGAGCTGAAGAAGGTCGCCGCCGAGAAGTGACCCCGCGCCGACGTGGGGGCGGCGCGTCGAGGGCCTCCTCGGCGTCGCCTCCGCCATCATCCTGCTCGTCATGATGCTCCTCACCTTCGTGGACGTGGTCGCCCGCTACCTGTTCAACCGGCCGATCGCGGGGGCCTTCGAGGTGACCGAGCTCCTGCTGCTGGTGCTGATCTTCGCGGGCCTGCCGCTGGTCACCTACGCCGACGAGCACGCCCTCATGGACTTCATCGACCGCCTGCTGGGCCCCCGCGGCACCGCGGTGCTCGAGCGCGCGGTCCAGGCCCTGTGCGCGGCGATCATGTTCCTGCTCGCCTGGCTGGTGTGGCTGAAGGCCGACCGCATCTGGGGCTACCGGGACGCCACCGACGTGCTGCGCATCGTCTATGGCCCGTTCGTGTACTTCATGGCCATCGCGATCGGGCTGACCGGGGTGATCCACCTCTACAAGATCGGGGCCCGCCGGTGATCGAGGGGCTGGTGGGGCTCGGCCTGATGATGGTGCTGGCCTTCCTGCGCGTCCCCATCTCCTACGCGATGGGCATCGTGGGCATCGTCGGCTACGCCTACATGCGCGACTGGAACTGGTGGGTGGCCTTCGCGACCGCCCAGACCAAGATCTACGAGACCGGGCGGAACTACACGCTCTCGGTGGTGCCGCTCTTCATCCTGATGGGCAACCTCGTCACCCGCGCCGGCATGTCGCAGGAGCTCTTCCGCGCCGCCTACGCCTTCATCGGGCACCTTCGCGGCGGCCTCGCGATGGCCACCGTGTGGGCCTCGGCGGGCTTCGGCGGCATCTGCGGCTCCTCCATCGCGACCGCGGCCACCATGGCCAAGGTGGCGTACCCGTCCATGAAGCGCTTCGGCTACCACGACCAGCTCGCGGCCGGCACGGTGGCGGGCGCGGGCACGCTCGGGATCATGATCCCGCCGTCCACGATCATGATCATCTACGGCGTCTTCACCGAGACCAACATCGGCAAGCTCTTCGCCGCGGGCGTCCTGCCGGGCATCCTCGGCGCGTTCCTGCTCTGCGGGGCCATCGTGTGCACCACCTGGCGGCATCCGGACTGGGGCCCGCCGCGGCCCGCGCTCGTCGTGGCGCGAGCGATTCACCGCGTTGAAAGACGTGTGGGCGGTCGCGGTGCTCTTCGTGTTCGTCATGGGCGGCATCTACGGCGGCCTCTTCACCGCCACCGAGGGGGCGGGGATGGGGGCGATGGGCGCGCTCGGCTTCGCGGTCGCGCGCCGGGCGCTCACCTGGCGGACGCTCTACGCGGCGCTGCTCGAGTCCGCGCGCACCACCGCGATGCTGTTCATGATCCTGATCGGCGCGCTGATGTTCGCGGAGTTCGTCAACATCACCACCATGCCCGCCGACCTCAAGGCGCTCGTCACGAAGCTGGGGCTGAGCCCGCTGATGGTGGTGGCCGGCCATCTGCGCGATCTACGTGGTGCTGGGCACCGCGATGGAGGAGCTCTCCATGGTGCTGCTGACCATGCCGGTGTTCTTCCCGGTGATCGTGCACCTGGGCCTCGATCCGGTGTGGTTCGGCATCATCATCGTCTGCGTGGTGGAGATCGGGCTCATCAGCCCGCCGGTGGGCATGAACATGTTCGTGCTCAAGAGCCTGCTGCCCCACGTGCTCGACCGGCACCGTCTTCCGCGGGGTGATGCCCTTCATGTGGGCCGACGTGATCCGGCTCGCCATCCTGGTGGCCTTCCCCATCATCTCCCTCTGGCTTCCGAGCCTGATGCGCTGACGGTGACCGCCACGCCCAGCGAGCCGGGCCGCGGAACGCCGGGGCGGGCCCTTGCCTGGCTCGCGGCCGCCGCGCTGCTGGTCATCGCGTGGCTCTCGCATCTCTTCGCCACCGGCCTCCTGCTGGGCGCCCTGATGGGCTTCACGCTCCAGCCCGTGTACGACCGCCTCGCGCGCTGGAGCCGGCGCCCGCTGCTCGCCTCGGTCGTCACCGTGCTCGCGACGGGGCTCGTGATCGTGGGCGCGGTGGTGGGCTTCGTGTCGTCCTTCGTGACCCAGGCGGTCGCGCTGATCGGCGCGGCCCGCGAGGGGCTCAAGCCGGGCGGCGCGCTCCTCGGCTGGCTCAACGCAGGTGACGGGCTGGCTCGGCCGCTTCGGCCTCTCCACCGAGAAGCTGACCGAGCGCCTCCAGAGCGCGGTCGCCGAGATCGCCTCCGGGTCGGCCGCCGCGGCGGGCACGGTGGCCTCGGTCACCTTCATGACCCTGCTCGGGCTCTTCTTCGCGCTGCTCACCATGCACGTGATCCTCCGCCACTGGCCGCGCATCGTCACGACGCTCGAGGGCGTCTCCGCCGCTGCGCCCGGAGTACACCCGCGCGCTGCTGGAGGAGTTCCGGCGGGTCGGGCGCCTGACGCTGTCCGGCACGATCGTCACCGGTCTCGCCCAGGGCGCCCTCGCCGGCCTGGGCTACTGGATCACCGGCGTGCCGACGCCGCTCTTCCTGGCGGTGGCCACCGCGATCGCCTCGCTGGTGCCCGCGGTGGGCACGCTGCTGATCTGGGTGCCCGCCGGGCATCTACCTCTTCGCGGTCGGGAGCCCGGCCATGGGGATCGTCGAGCTGCTGTGGGGCGCGCTGGTCGTGGTGGGCTTCAGCGACTACGTGATCCGGCCGCGGCTCGTGGGCGACGAGGAGATGCCGATGATCCTGACCTTCCTCGCGCTCTTCGGCGGGCTCGAGGTGATGGGCATGATCGGCCTGATCGCGGGGCCGGTGATCATGGCCCTCGCGGTCGCGGTCCTGCGCCTCTACGCGCGGGAGGCGGGGGTGCGCGGGAAGAAGGCGCGCGGATAGCTGTGCTAGAGTGTGCCGCCCCCTCCCGTCGGGACGATGACGCCACAACGCGATGCTGATCTCGCCGCGCTGGTCGAGGCCCTGCAGGCCTCGCTCATCGAGGAGCGGGCGAAGAGCGCCCGCCTCGAGCACGCGCTGAGCGAGGCGCTGGAGCGACAGGCCGCCACCGCCGAGATCCTGAAGGTTATCCGGCCGCGCCCGCCGACGTCCAGCCGGTCTTCGAGGCCATCGCCGAGAGTGCGATGCGGCTGTTCGGGGCCTGGTCGGTCTCCGTCTTCCGCTACGAAGGCGGCGCTCATCCGGATGGTGACCGCGCGGGGCGGCCTTCCGGAGCAGCGAGGCGTTCCTGGCGGAGCTCCGCGCCCGCCCTCCGACCGAAGACACGCCCGAGGCCGAGCGGTGCTGACCCGGACCGTGCAGCACATCGACGACGTCGGCTCCGATTCGCCGCGTCCCCCGAGCGCCCGCGACTCCGCGCGGCATTCGGGCTTCCGGGTGGTGCTCGCATGCCGCGAGGCGCGTGCGGCCGATCGGGATCGCCGGGACCAGCCGGGTCCTTCGCCTCGCCGAGTCGAGCTCCAGACCTTCGCCGACCAGGCCGTGATCGCGATCGAGAACGTGCGGCTGCTCGGCGAGCTGCAGACGAACGCCGACCTCAGAGGCCTGGAGCAGCAGACGGCCACGAGCGAGATCCTGCGCGTCATCTCGAGCTCGCCGACCGATCTCCAGCCGGTCCTGGACGCGGTCGCCGAGAATGCGGCCAGGTTGTGCGGCGCGACCGATGCGCCGATCCTCCGCGTGGAGGGCGGATCCTTGTACTCGGGTCGCGTCCCACGGGTCGAGCCGCGGGAGGTGGTTGGACCGCCGATCCAGCCGCGGGTGCGTGACCGGACGCGCGGTCCTTGATCGGCAGACCGTCCACGTCCACGACCTCGCAGCAGAACTGGACTCCGAGTATCCGATGGCAAAGGTCTTCCAGCGAACAGACCGGCCACCGCACGACGCTGGCCACTCCATTGCTCCGCGAGGGCGTCGCGATCGGGGCGATCCTGGTCCGGCGCATGGAGGTCCTCCCCTTCACCGAAAAGCAGGTCGCGCTGCTCGAGACCTTCGCCGATCAGGCGGTCATCGCGATCGAGAACGTCCGGCTGTTCACCGAGCTGCAGGCGCGCAACCGCGACCTGACCGAGGCCCTGGAGCAGCAGACGGCGACCAGCGAGATCCTGCGCGGTGATCAGCCGCTCCCCGACCGACGTCCAGCCGGTGTTCGAGACGATCGTCGAGAGCGCGGCCCGCCTGTGCGACGCGCAGGACGCCGTCGATCTTCCGCTTCGAGCGGAGACGCTGCGTGCTCGCGGCCCATCACGGGCCGATCGCCTCAGGCGCTCTCGGCGGCCGCTCCCGCTCTCCCGCGCGACGGTCACGGCGAGCGGTGCTCGAGCGGCGGGCGATCCACGTCGCACGACGTCGCAGACCGAGTCGGACCGAGTTCCCGTCAGCGGAGCGCGTCGGCGGGATGTCGTCACCGGACCATGCTCGGCGTCCCGTGATGCGCGAGGGCGATCGCCGATCGGCGTGATCGTCGTTCGCCGCACCGAGGTCCGGCCCTTCACCGACCGGCAGATCGCCCTGCTCCAGACCTTCGCCGACCAGGCGGTCATCGCCATCGAGAACGTGCGGCTGTTCACCGAGCTGCAGACGCGCAACCGCGAGCTGACCGACTCCCTCGACGCGCAGACCGCCACCGCCGAGATCCTCCGCGTGATCAGCCAGGCGCCGACCGACGTCCAGCCGGTCTTCGAGGCCATCGCCGACAGCGTCATGCGGCTGCTCGGCCGCCTGGTCGGCCTCGGTGTTCCGTCGACGACGGAGGGCCTGATCCGCCTGGCCGCCGCGCGCGGCGGCCCGCCCGGAGCAGCGAGGCCTTCATGGACGCAGGACGCGACGTCCGCACCGCGTGACCGAGGACTATCCGCCGGGTCGGGCGGTCCTCGACCCGCACCGTCCAGCACGTCGTCGACGTCGGACACCGATCCGCGTCCTGGGGCTCGAGGCTTCGCGCAGCGACGCCCGGTGCGTGGCTTCCGATCGGTCGTCGCGGTGCCGATGCTGCGGGACGGCGACGTCGTCGGGGTCATCGGCGGTCACGCGGACCGCGGTCGGCGGCTTCGCGCCCGCCGAGATCGCGCTGCTCCAGACCTTCGCCGACCAGGCGGTGATCGCGATCGAGAACGCGCGGCTGCTCACCGAGCTGCAGGACAAGAACGCCACCTCACCGAGGCCCTGGAGCAGCAGACCGCGACGAGCGAGATCCTGCGCGTGATCTCGCAGCTCGCCGACCGACGTCCAGCCGGTCTTCGACGCGATCGTCGAGAGCGCCTGCCGGCTCTGCGGCGCGGTCTTCGCTAACGCGGTCCGGTTCGACGGCGAGCTGCTGCACCACGTGGCCGCACCACGGATTCACTCCCGAGGCGCCGAGAGGTGCTCGAGCGCGCGTTTCCCGCGAGGACCCGGGCCGGACAGCATGTCGGGGCCGCGCGATCCTCGCACGGGAGGTCGTCCAGTCCGAGATGTCGACGCGGACGATCCGGCGATCATCTCGCGGAGCATGTCCGACGTGGCTCGGGTTGCCGCGTCCGCAGCGTCGGGGTGCCCCTGCTCCGCGACGGCGACCCCGCTCGGCGCGATCGTGGTGGCGCGCCTGAGCCGGGCCGTTCCCGGAGCGGCAGGTCGAGCTGCTGCAGACCTTCGCCGACCAGGCGGTCATCGCGATCGAGAACGTGCGCCTGTTCAACGAGCTGGAGGCGCGCAACCGCGAGCTGCGGGTCGCGCTGGAGCAGCAGACCGCGACCAGCGAGATCCTGCGGGTGATCGGGCGCTCCACCCGAGCTCCAGCCGGTGTTCGAGGCCATCGCCGAGAACGCGACCCGGCTGTGCGAGGCGCAGCGCGCGGCTGTTCCGCTTCGACGGCGAGCTCCTTCGTTCGTGGCGCGTCCATATCGTCATCGACGGAGTCCGGGCCTGCCTCGAGGACGATCCCAGCGCCCCGGGCGCGCCACAGCCCGACGCGCGCGGGCCGTCCTCGAGCGGCCGACGGTCCACATCCCCGACGTCCGGGCCGACCCCGAGTACGAGCTACGGGCCCGGCCGAGATCGAGCCGACCGGACCGTCCTCGCGGTTCCGCTGCTCCGCGCGGACGGCTCGCTGGGCGATCCTCATCTACCGGCCGGGTCGCAGGCCCTTCACCGACAGCCAGATCGCGCTGCTTCGAGACCTTCGCCGACCAGGCCGTGATCGCGATCGAGAACGTGCGGCTGTTCAAGGAGCTCCAGACGAAGAACGCCGACCTCACCGAGGCCCTGGAGCAGCAGACGGCGACGAGCGAGATCCTGCGCGTCATCAGCAGCTCGCCGACGGACGTCCAGCCCGTGTTCGATGACGATCGTCCGGAGCGCGGTGCAGCTGTCCGGCGCCCGCACCGGTGCCCTGTATCAGTTCGACGGGGAGCTCCTCCATCTGGTGGCGCATCACGATCAGCCCCCCGAGGTGCTCGCGGCGCTGCAGCGAGCGTACCCGATGCGGCCGACCCGGGCGCAGGTGTCGGGGCGGGCGATCCTGGACCGGGCGGTTGCGCAGATCCCGGACCTGCGGGCCGACGCGGAGTATGCGCAGGACATGGCGGTCCAGACGCGATGGCGGAGCCTGCTCGCGGTCCCGATGATGCGAGGGACGGCACCCCGATCGGAGTCATCGTCATTCAGCGGCCCGAGCCGGGGGAGTTCGCCGCCGGCCAGTCGAGCTCCTGAAGACCTTCGCCGACCAGGCGGTCATCGCGATCGAGAACGTGCGCCTGTTCAAGGAGCTCGAGGCGCGCAACCGCGACCTGCCCGACGCGCTCGAGCAGCAGACCGCGACCAGCGAGCTGCTCAAGGTGATCAGCCGGTCCACCTTCGATCTCCAGCCGGTGCTCGAGACGCTGGCCGAGAACGCGGCCCGGCTGTGCGAGGCCGAGCGCGCGGTCATCTTCCGGTTCGACGGCGAGCGCTGCGGGTCGCCGCGGCCCACAATTCTCGCCCGAGCTGAGGGCCTTCATCGAGCGGACCCGCTCGAGCCGGGGCGCGACGTGCGGCGGGCCGCGCGGTCCTCGAGCGACGCACGGTCCACATCCCCGATGTGCTGACCGACCCCGGAGTACACGTGGGGGGCCCGCGAGGTGGACCGCATGCGTACCGTGCTGGCCATCCCGATGCTGCGGAAGGCGAGCCGCTGGGAGTGATCGTGGTCTGCCGGCACGAGGTCCGGCCGTTCACCGAGAGCCAGATCGCGCTGCTCGAGACCTTCGCCGACCAGGCCGTCATCGCCATCGAGAACGCGCGCCTGTTCAACGAGCTCCAGGCCAACCGCGACCTCACCGAGGCGCTCGAGCAGCAGACCGCGACCACCGAGATCCTGCGCGTCATCAGCCGTCGCAGACCGACGTGCAGCCCGTGTTCGACACGATCGCCGCGAACGCGGTCAAGCTCTGCGGGCGCGCATTGGGGCGGTGTTCCGGTTCGACGGCGAGCTGGTCCACCTCGGCGCGCGTCACGACTATGCCGCGGAGGGGCTCGGAGTCCTGCAGCGTCTGTATCCGCGGCCGCCCCAGGCGGACCAGGTGACCGGGCGCGCGATCCTCACCCGGACGGTGGCGCAGATCCCGGACGTGCTCGAGGATCCGCGTATCCGCGCGAGGTGACCCTCGCGGGAGGGTGGCGGAGCGTCGTCGGGTCCCGATGCTCCGCGACGGGGAGCCCATCGGCGCGATCGTCGTCACGCGGAGCGAAGCGGGCGCGTTCTCCGCCGGGCAGGTCGAGCTGCTCCAGACCTTCGCCGACCAGGCGGTCATCGCCATCGAGAACGTGCGCCTGTTCACCGAGCTGGAGGCGCGCAACCGCGACCTGACCGACGCGCTCGAGCAGCAGACCGCGACCAGCGAGCTGCTCAAGGTCATCAGCCGGTCCACCTTCGATCTCCAGCCGGTCTTCGAGACGCTCGTCGAGAACGCGGTCCGGCTGTGCGGGCCGAGCGGGCCCTCGTCTTCCGCTTCGACGGCGAGCTTCTGCGACTGGTGGCCACCACAACCCCACCCCCGAGCTGAGGAATTCGTCGAGCGAACTCCGATCGCGCCCGGCCGGCACAGCGGCGCGGCGCGCGCCGTCCTCGAGCGGCGCACCGTCCACATCCAGGATGTCCAGGCCGATCCCGAGTTCACGCTTTCCCGGCGCGGCAGATCGACCCGAGCCTCATCCGGACCGTGCTGGCGATCCCCATGCTCCGAGAGGGCGAGCTGCTCGGAGTGATCATCGTCTAGCGGTACGAGGTCCGCGCGTTCACCGACAACCAGATCGAGCTGCTGAAGACCTTCGCCGACCAGGCGGTCATCGCCATCGAGAACGCGCGGCTGCTCAACGAGCTGCAGGCGCGAACGGCCGAGCTCACGCGCTCGGTCGAGGAGCTCACCGCGCTCGGCGAGGTCGGCCAGGCCGTCAGCTCGACGCTCGATCTCGACACCGTGCTGGACGACCATCGTCTCCCGCGCCAACCAGCTCGCCGGCGCCGACGGGGGCTCGATCTACGAGTACGACGAGGCGACCGAGGAGTTCCACTTCCGCGCGACCGACAACCTCGACGAGGCGGTGACTCGAGGTGTCGCGGCGCGACTCCGATCCGGAAGGGCGAGGGCGTACCGGGGCGCATGGCGGTGACGCGCGAGCCCGTCCAGGTGCCCGACATCGGCGGGAAGGCGCCTACGAGAGCCGCCTGCGCGACGTCCTCCTCCGGACCGGGGCCCGGGCCGTGCTGGCGGTGCCGCTGCTGCGCGAGGATCACCTGATCGGCGGGCTCGTCGTCAACCGGAAGACGCCGGGCGAGTTCCCGCCGGAGGTGGTCGAGCTGCTCCAGACCTTCGCCACCCAGTCCGCGCTGGCCATCCAGAACGCGCGGCTGTTCCGCGAGCTCGAGGAGAAGAGCCGCGAGCTCGAGATGGCGAGCCGCCACAAGTCCGAGTTCCTGGCCAACATGAGCCACGAGCTGCGCACGCCGCTCAACGCCATCATCGGCTACAGCGAGATGCTCCAGGAGGAGGCGGCCGGACCTCGGAGCCAGGAGCAGTTCGTCCCCGACCTCGAGCAAGATCAACGCGGCCGGCAAGCACCTGCTCGAGCTGATCAACGACATCCTCGACCTCTCGAAGATCGAGGCCGGCAAGATGGAGCTCTACCTCGAGACCTTCGACGTGGCCGGCGCTGGTCCGGGACGTCGCGGCGGTGATCCAGCCGCTGGTGGAGAAGAACGGCAACCGGCTCGAGGTGCGCTGCCCGGCGGAGACCGGGCGCGATGCGCGCCGACCTGACCAAGGTGCGCCAGGCGCTGTTCAACCTGCTCAGCAACGCCTGCAAGTTCACCGAGCGGGGCACGGTCACGCTCGACGGTGGCGCCGCGAGGCGGCCGACGGCCAGGACTGGCTGGTCTTCGCGGTCAGCGACACCGGCATCGGCATGACGCCGGAGCAGATCGGCGCGGCTCTTCCAGGCGTTCACCCAGGCCGACGCGTCGACCACGCGCAAGTACGGCGGCACCGGGCTCGGCCTGGCGATCAGCCGGCGGTTCTGCCGGATGATGGGCGGCGACGTCACCGTCGAGAGCGAGCCGGGGCGGGGCAGCACGTTCACGATCCGGCTGCCGGCGCTGGTGACCGAGCCCGGCCGAGGCGCCGGCGGCGGTCGGCCGAGCCGGCCGAGCCGCCGCGCCGGGCGGCGGCACCGTGCTGGTGATCGACGACGACGCGGCGGTGCGCGACCTGATGCAGCGCTTCCTCGCGCGGGAAGGGCTTCCGCGTCGTCGCCGGCCGCGGCGGCGAGGAGGGGCTGCGGCTGGCGCGCGAGCTGCGGCCCGACGCGATCACGCTCGACGTGATGATGCCGGGCATGGACGGCTGGGCGGTGCTGGCGGCGCTGAAGGCCGACCCGGACGCTGGCCGACATCCCGGTGATCATGCTCACGATCGTGGACGACAAGAACCTGGGCTACGCGCTGGGCGCCGCGACTACCTGACCAAGCCGATCGACCGCGAGCGGCTGGTCGACGGTGCTCGAGCGCGCTACCGGCGCGACCGGCCCGGTGCTGGTCGTCGACGACGACGCCGGCGCTCCGGCAGCTGCTGCGGCGGATGCTCGAGCGCGGAGGGCTGGACGGTGGCCGAGGCGGAGAATGGGCGGGTGGCGCTGGAGCGCCTGCGCGGACGTCCGCCCGAGCGTGATCCTGCTCGATCTGATGATGCCGGAGATGGACGGCTTCGAGTTCGTCGCCGAGCTGCGCCGGCACGACCGGCGTGGCGCGCGATCCCGGTCGTCGTCGTCACCGCCAAGGACCTGACCGCCGAGGACCGGCGAGCGGCTCAACGGCTACGTGCGAGCGCATCCTCCAGAAGGGGGCGCTACGGCCGCGAGGCAGCTGCTCGCCGAGGTGCGCGAGCTGGTGCGCGCGCCAGCGTCGGCGCCGCCGGAGGCGCCCGCGAGCCTGATGGCCAAGATCCTGCTGGTCGAAGACAACGAGATGAACCGCGACATGCTCTCGCGCCGCCTCGCAGCGGCGCGGCTACGAGGTCGCTGATCGCGGTCGACGGCGAGCAGGGGGTGGCGATGGCGCGGGCGGAGGCGCCCGACCTCATCCTGATGGACATGAGCCTGCCCGGCTCGACGGCTGGGAGGCGACGCGGCAGCTCAAGGCCGACCCGGAGACGCGGGCGATCCCGGTCATCGCGCTGACCGCGCACGCGATGGCGGGCGACCGGGAGAAGGCGCTCGCGGCGGGCTGCGACGACTACGACACCAAGCCGATCGAGCTCGCCGCGGCTGCTCGGGAAGATCGAGGCGCTGCTCGGGCGGGCGGCCGGCGCGTGAGCGGGGCGCGGTGAGCATCGAGCCGGGCGCGCAGCTCCGCCACGAGCTGCGCACGCCGCTCAACCACATCATCGGCTACAGCGAGATGCTGCTCGAGGATGCGGAGCGCGGGCGACCAGTCCGAGCTGGCCGCGGACCTCGCGGCGCATCCGCGCCGACGCGCGCCAGCTCCTGCCGCTGATCAACGAGCGTGCTGGCGCGCGGGCCGAGACCGGGCCGCCGGATCTCGCGGCCGCGCGCGGCGCGAGCTGGCCGACCCGCTCGGCCGGATCCGCGCCGCGGGCGAGACGCTGCAGCCAGGCGCGCCGCGGCGGCCGGCGCGGGCGCGCGGCTGGCCGATCTCGACGCGGATCCGCGCCGCCGCCGAGCGGCTCGACGAGCTGCTCGGCGGGGCCGCGCGATCCGCGTCCGACGGACGCGGGGCCGCGGACCGCGGCGCGGGGGCCGCCGCCGACGCGCCGGCTCCGCCGCGGGCGTCGATCCTGGTCGTGGACGACGACGAGGGCAACCGCGACATGCTCGCGCGCCGGCTCGCGCGCCAGGGCTACGAGGTGCGCACCGCCGGACGGGCGGGACGCGCTGGCGCTCGCCGCGCTCGCGGCGGCGCGCCGGTCGACCTGGTCCTCCTCGACGTGATGATGCCGGAGCTGGACGGCTACGAGGTGCTGCGAGCGGCTCAAGGCCGACCCGGCCTGCGCGACATCCCCGTGCTCATGATCTCCGCGCTCGACGAGCTCGAGAGCGTGGTGCGCTGCATCGAGCTGGGCGCCGAGGACTATCTGCCGAAGCCCTTCGATCCGGTGCTGCTGCGGGCGCGCATCGGCGCCTGCCTCGAGAAGAAGCGCCTGCGCGACCAGGAGGCGCGCCAGCGCGCGCGAGCTGGCCGAGTGGAACCAGACGCTCGAGCGGCGCGTGCGCGAGCAGGTGGCCCAGCTCGAGCGGCTCGGCCGGCTCAAGCGCTTCTTCTCGCCGCAGCTCGCCGAGCTGATCGTGGCCGGCGGCGCCGACGACCCTCTCAAGACCCACCGGCGCGAGATCACCGTGGTCTTCCTCGACCTGCGCGGCTTCACCGCCTTCGCCGAGACCGCCGAGCCCGAGGAGCTGATGGGCGTGCTGCGCGAGTATCACGCGGAGATGGGCCGGCTCATCCTCGCCCACGAGGGCACGCTCGAGCGCTTCACCGGCGACGGCATGATGGTCTTCTTCAACGACCCGGTCCCGGTGCCGGATCCGGCCGCGCGCGCGATCCGCATGGCGATCGCGATGCGCGACCGAGCGCCGGGCTCGCGGCCCGCTGGCGGAAGCGCGGCTACGAGCTCGCCCTGGGCGTCGGCATCGCCCAGGGCTACGCCACCATCGGCGCCATCGGCTTCGAGGGGCGGCTCGACTACGGCGCGATCGGGACGGTCACCAACCTCGCCGCCCGCCTGTGCGGCGAGGCCGCCGGCGGGCAGATCCTCATCTCCGCGCGCGTCGCGGCCGCGGTGGAGGGGATGATCGACGCGGAGAGCGTGGGCCCGCTCACCCTGAAGGGCCTGGCCCGGCCGGTGCCGGCCTGGAGCGTGCGCGGTCTGACCGCGTGAGGGCCTAGCTGCGCGCCGCGATCTCCGCGTCGAGCAGCTCGCGCAGCTGGCGCAGGTCCTCGAGGTCGAAGTTCTTCAGCTGGTCCTCCACGAGCACCTCGATGGCGCCCTGGACGATGATCTTCTGGTGGACCGTCTTGAAGAGATCGCCCAGCCACTCCCCCTGCTTCTTCGGGTCGGCGTCGAGCTGGATCTTGCCGGTCTGGATCAAGGCGACCACGATGTCCCGCGCCATCTCCGACACACTCGCTCCCATGTGTCCTCCTTCCGGCCCGCGGTCAGACTCTCGCTGGCTCATGGTTTCCGAGCCTACCAAGGTCCGGGGACACCGGCAACGCGCCCCGCCGCCGGTCAGAGCGCGCGGAGGCGCGGGTAGAAGAAGACGGTGGCGGAGGCGAGCGCGATCAGGGCGAGCCCGCTCACCCCGAGCGCCGCGCTCACCCCGAGCAGCGAGGCGAGCGCGCCGATCTGGAGCTGGCCGAGCGGCGCGAAGCCGATCGCCACCACCCAGGCGCCGCCCGCGCGCCCGCGCAGGTGGTGCGGCACGCTCAGCTGGAGCAGGCTCTGGGCGAGGAGATCGGCGAGGGCGCCCGCCGCGTTGGCGGCCAGCACCACCACCATGACCCCGGTGAAGCCCACCACGTAGGGCGCCCCGCCGAGGGCCACCAGGCTCGCCCCGAACGCGACCAGCACGCCGACGAAGACCATGCCGCCGCCCCCGAGGAGGCCGCGCATCGAGACCGCGAGGCCCAGGATGCCGCCCACCGCGCGCGCCGCGCTCATCGCGCCGAGGCCCTCGGGGCCGGTGTGGAGCACGTCGCGCGAGAGGCTCGGCAGCAGCGCCTGGTGCGCGAAGCCCAGCACCTCCGCGCCGGCGGTGAGCAGCATCAGCACCAGCAGCATGCGGTCCTCGCGCACCGCGGCCACGAAGCCGGTGACGCCGCGCCAGAGCGAGTCGGGCGCGCCGACGGCGACGGGGGCGAGCGCGCGGGCCGGGAGCAGGGCCAGGCCGCCCAGCAGGTAGGCGACCGCCACCGCGAGATAGGCCTCGCCCGAGCCCCGGTGCGCGATCAGGGCGCCCACTCCGAGCGAGCCCACCAGCCAGCCCGCGCGCATGGCCAGGCCCAGGATCGCGAGCCCGTCGACGAGCGCGTCCGCGCCGACCACGTCGTGCGCGTAGCTCTGCCGCGCCGCGTGCTCGACGCCGCGCAGGGCGCCGGCCACGAAGGTCAGCAGCAGGAGCTGGCCGAGGGTCACCACTCCGAGCAGGGTCAGCGCGCCCATCGCGGCGGCGGTCAGGCGCCTGGCCGGCGCCGGTGATCAGGAGCAGCCGCGGGCGGGCCACGCGGTCGGCGAGCACGCCCGCGGGCACGCCCACGAAGGCGAGCGGCAGCATGCGGCAGCCGAGCGCGGCGCCGACCAGGAACGGCGAGTTCGTCAGCTCGAGCGCGAGCCAGCCCAGCACCACCAGCTCGCCCATCATGCCCGACCGAGTTGAAGAAGGTGCCGGCCCCCAGGCAGCGGAGGTCGCGCAGGCGGAGGAGCGCGGCGAGGCTCACCCGCGGGCGGGAGCGGGCGCGGGCCGGAGCAGGAGCGCGACGCCGAGCGGGCCCAGCACGAGCAGCCCGCCGACCGCGTTCAGGATCGCGAAGCCCCAGATGCCGAGGATCATCCCGCCCGCGGCCGAGCCGATGGCGCCCATCAGGCCCATGAGCAGGTCGGCCAGGCCCTGGACCGAGGCGCGCTCGGCGGGGGAGAGCGCGTCGGTGAGCAGCGCGCTGCCGGAGACGAACGCGAGGTTCCAGCCGATGCCGTTCAGGAACAGCCCGAGGATGATCGTGGCGCCGGCCTGGCCGGGGGCGAGCCCGGCAAGGGCCACCGCGAAGATCAGCATGAGGGCGCCGGACGCGATCACCGGCATGCGGCCGAAGCGGTCGGAGAGCCAGCCGGAGAGCGGCGAGGACACGTACATGCCGGCCAGGTGCAGCGAGACCGCGACCCCGATGGTGCCGACGGTGTGGCCCTGGTCGTGCAGGTAGAGCGGCGACGTCGAGGTGGTGCTGATCATCACGAACTGGCTGATCGACAGCGTGGCGAGCGCGATCTGCACGCGCACGTCGGCCAGGATCGCGCCGAGCGAGCGGGCGAGGCCGGCGGGCCGGCCCGCGTTTGCCTCCGCCGCGTCGCGGCGGGCGAGCGCGAGCGGGTCGGGCCGCAGGAACAGGAAGGTCAGCACCGCCGCGACCCCGTAGCCGGCCACGCTCACCAGGAACGGGCTCGCGGTGTCCGGGATGTCGAGGCGCGCGCCGAGGACGAGCGCGGGCGCCATCAGGTTCGGCCCGATGATCGAGCCGAGCGCGGAGCCGCCCACGATGATGCCCATCGCGCGGCCGCGCTGCTCGGGCCGGCTCACGTCGGCGGCCGCGTAGCGCGCGAGCAGGTTCGAGGTGGACGCGATGCCGAAGAGCGCCATGCCGGCGAGCATCAGGGGGAAGCTGCGGACCGCCACGCCCAGGAGACCCAGCACCGCGCCCGCCACCGCGAGCCCGTAGCCGAGCGCGAGCCCCGGCCGCCGGCCCGCGCGGTCCATGAGGCGGGCGAGCGGCCAGCTCGCGAGCGCGGTGCCGAGCGCGCCCACCGCGATCGGCACGCCCGACCAGGTGTTGGTGCCGGTGATGCTGGCCGCCATGATGCTGCCGACCGCCAGGCTGATGGAGTGGCCGGTGCTGCCGCAGACCTGAGCCACGAACAGCGTGGTCATCAGCTTCGCGCGGACCGATCCGCGGGGTGACGTCGTCGTCAGAGCGTGCATGAGCGAATGAGCCGGGAGGAATCGTACCACGCCCGCGCCGCGCGGCTCGATTCTGGTACGATCGCGCAATGCGCGTGAGCCGCGTGACCCCGTTCCTCGCCGACCTGGGCGGCGGCAAGAACCTCTGCTTCGTGAAGGTCGAGACCGACGGCGGCCCGCACGGCTGGGGCGAGTGCTACACCCAGGCCGATCGCGACACCAGCGTCGTCGCGCTCGTGGAGGCGATCGGCCGCTACCTGGTCGGCCGCGACGCCTCCCACATCACCCACTTCGTGCACTGGGCCTATCACGACTGGGCGGCCAAGCGCGGGGCGATGGACTTCTGGTCCGCGGTGAGCGGGCTCGAGCAGGCCCTGTGGGACATCGCGGGCAAGCGGCACGGGGCGCCGGTGCACGCGCTGCTCGGCGGGCCGTGCCGGGAGCGGGTGCGGGTCTACGCCAACGGCTGGTACGGCGGCTCGAAGACGCCGGCGGACTACGCGGCGCGGGCGCGGGAGACGGTGGCCCGCGGGTTCACCGCGCTCAAGTTCGACCCGTTCCCCGGGCCGTGGCGCACGCACGTGTCTCGCGACGTCGAGGAGAAGGCGGTCGCGACGGTGGCCGCGGTGCGGGAGGCGGTCGGCCCCGCGATCGATCTGCTGATCGAGGTGCACCGGCGCCTCGCCCCGATGCACGCGGTCCGCGTGGCCCGCGAGCTGGAGCGCTTCCGGCCGTTCTGGTACGAGGAGCCGGTGTCCTCCACCAACCTCGAGGCGCTCGCCGAGTGCCGGCGGCAGATCGCGATCCCGATCGTGACCGGCGAGGAGCTCTACACTCGCGCCGAGTTCCGGCGCTGCTTCGAGCTGCGCGCGGCCGACATCGTGAATCCGGACGTGTGCAACTGCGGCGGCATCCAGGAGCTGCGGGCGATCGCCCAGATGGCGGAGCCCTCGCTGGTCACCGTCTCGCCCCACAACTACAACTCGACCACGGTGGGCCTCGCCGCCACCGTGCAGGTCTCGGCCGCCATCCCCAACTTCCTGATCACCGAGTACTTCGTGAACTTCGAGGCCCGGGGCCGCGAGATCGCCGCCCCCGCGCTCGAGGTGCGCGACGGCTTCATCACGGTGCCCACGCGGCCCGGCCTCGGCGTGGACCTGGACGAGGCCGCGCTCCGGCGCTTCCCGGCGCGCGTGCTCGCCCGCTCGATGCCCACCCCGGGCCAGGAGGAGCCATGAGCGCGCCTCACCTCGATCGGCGGACCTTTCTCCGCGCGGGCCTCGCCGCGGGCGTGGCCGCGGCGGGCGCCGCCGTGCTGCCCGCCCGCGCGGCGCGCGCCGCGGTCGCCGATCTCGACTTCGCCTCCGCGCTCGAGGCGGCCGCGGCCATCCAGGCCGGCACCGTGTCCTCGGTGGAGCTGACCACCCGCATGCTGGAGCGCATCGCGCGTCTCAATCCGAAGCTGAACGCGATCGTGGCGCTCGCCTCCGACGCCGCGCTCGCGCGGGCGCGCGCGGCCGACGAGGCGCGGGCCCGGCGCGAGTCGTGGGGGCGCTTCCACGGCGTGCCGATCACGATCAAGGACACGTTCGAGGTCGCGGGCCTCACCACCACCGCGGGCTCGGCCTCGCTGCGCGCCCACGTGCCGACGCGGGACGCCGCGGTGGTGGCGCGGCTCAAGGGCGCCGGCGCGGTGGTCCTCGGCAAGACCAACGTGCCGATCTTCGCCTCCGACTGGCAGAGCTCCAACGCGGTCTACGGGCAGACCAACAATCCCTGGGACGTCGCGCGCACGCCGGGTGGCTCGACCGGCGGCGGCGCCGCCGCGCTGGCCGCCGGGCTCAGCTATCTCGAGCCGGGCAGCGACCTGGCCGGCTCGATCCGCATCCCGGCCCACTTCTGCGGGATCTACGGCCACAAGCCGACCCTCGACGTGGTGCCGATGCGCGGGCACATCCCGCCGCCGCCCGGCATCCCGGCGATGCCGCCCTCCACGCTGCCGGTGGCCGGCCCGCTCGCCCGCTCCGCCGCCGACCTGCTCGCCGCGCTCGAGGTGCTGGGCGGGCCCGACGGCGACGACGCGCGCGCCTGGCGCTGGACGCTGCCGCCCGCGCGCGGCGCCCGGCTCCGCGACTACCGCATCGGCTACGTGCTCGACGATCCGCGCGCGCCGGTCTCGTCCGAGGAGGCGCCCGCGCTGGCGGCGGCGGTCGAGGCGCTGCGCAAGGCGGGGGCCCGGCTCGAGGAAGGCTGGCCTGCCCGGCGTGAACGTGGAGGAGCAGTACGACGCCTATCTGACGCTGCTCTACGCGCGCTTCACGCCGCCCGCGCGCGAGGACCAGCTGGCCGGCCTGCGCCAGCTCGCGGCCAACCAGGACGGGTCCTATCTCTCGCGCTACGCGCGGGCGGTCACCGCCTCCGACGCGTATCTGCAGACCATCGAGACGCGCCGGCGCGCCGCACGCGGGATCTGGCAGGCCTACTTCCGCACCCACGACGCGTTCCTGATGCCGACCGCGCTCGTGCCCGCGTTCCCGCACGACCAGTCCGGCAACCAGTTCACCCGGGTGCTGACCACGCCGGCCGGTCCGCGCCCCTACGGCGATCTCTGCTTCTGGATCTCGCTCGCCACGCTGGCCGGGCTGCCCGCGACCACCGCGCCGGTCGGCCTCACCGCGGGCGGCCTGCCGGTGGGGCTGCAGATCGTGGGACCCTATCTCGAGGACGCCACCCCCATCGCGGTGGCCGGCCACCTGGCCGACGTCATCGGCGGCTTCAAGGCGCCGCCCGGATTCTGAGGAGGCACGCGTGAGCGACGACAACGAGTGGACGGCCCTCTGGCCGCTCGACCCCGCGGTGGCATTTCTCAACCACGGCTCCTACGGGGCGTGTCCCCGCGAGGTGCTTCGCCACCAGGCCGACCTGCGGGCCGAGATGGAGGCGGAGCCGGTGCGCTTCCTCGGGCGCGACCTCGACGATCGCCTCGACGCCGCGCGCGCGGCGCTCGGCGCCTTCGTGGGCGCCGATCCCGACGATCTGGCGTTCGTGAGCAATGCCACCGGCGGCGTCAACGCGGTGCTGCGCTCGCTGCGCCTCGCCCCGGGCGACGAGCTGCTCACCACCGACCACGCCTACCAGGCCTGCCGCAACACGCTCGACTTCGTGGCCGAGCGCAGCGGCGCGCGGGTCGTCACGGTCACGCTGCCGTTCCCGGTGGCGTCCGAGCAGGCGATCGTGGACACCGTGATGGCCGGGGTGACGCCACGCACCCGGCTGGCCCTGCTCGACCACATCACGAGCCCGACCGCCCTCATCCTGCCGATCGCGCCCCTGGTGGCGGCCCTCGCCGCCCGTGGGATCGAGTCCGTGGTGGACGGCGCCCACGCGCCCGGCATGATCCCGCTCGATCTGCGCGCGATCGGCGCCGCCTACTACAGCGGCAACTGCCACAAGTGGCTCTGCACGCCCAAGGGCTCCGCGTTCCTCCACGTGCGCCGCGATCGCCAGGCCGACATCCACCCCCTGACCATCAGCCACGGCGCGGTGGGGGAGCGGCCGGGGCGCACCCGCTTCCGGCTCGAGTTCGACTGGACCGGCACCCAGGACCCGACCGCGTGGCTCACCGTGCCGATGGCCATCGACTACCTGGCCGGTCTCGTGCCCGGGGGCTGGCCCGCGCTGATGGCCCGCAACCGCGCGCTCGCGCTCGAGGCGCGCCGGCTCCTGTGCGAGGCGGTGGGCACCGCGCCCGCGTGCCCCGACGAGATGATCGGCTCGATCGCGAGCGTGATCCTGCCGAACAACCGGACGGTGGAGAAGCGCTGGCGGATCCGCGACCCGCTGCAGGGGCGGCTCTTCGAGGACTGGGGCATCGAGGTGCCGATCATGCGCTGGCCCGCTCCGCCCCGGCGCCTGATCCGCGTCTCCGCCCAGCTCTACAACCGGCTCCCGCAGTACACCCGCCTCGCCGAGGCCCTGCGCAAGGAGCTTCCCGCCGAGCTCGGCTAGTCGGTGAGCGAGCGGTAGATCTCGACCTCGGCCGGTCCCTCGGTGAGGCCTTCCTTCTCGCGCCGCTCGCGATAGGCGGCCAGGTGCGGCGCCTTGCGGTGCAGGTCGAAGGCCGCGTCGTCCTTGTACTGCTCGTAGAAGATGAAGAGATCGGGATCCTTCGCCGAGCGGTGCGGCCGGTAGGCGAGGCAGCCCGGCTCCGCCTTGCGCACCACGCCCGCCTGCTCCTTGAGCAGCGCGGCGAGCGCGTCGCCCTTGCCCTTCGCCGCCCGGATCTTCGCCACCACCGTGAGCACGTCGGCCATGACTGTCGTCTCCTTTGAGGGTTGGGGCTGACTGGGTATTTTACTTTTAATATCACCGCTCAAGAACTATCACTCAGCTGTAATGACCAGATCATCACTCTAGCGGGCCTTGGACCCCGGTTCCTGCCGTATCATTCTCACATAGTCCCACCATCTCGATTCCTGAGTAATCTAATTCTAGCCTCAACTCTGCTTATGCTCACTCTCAAAGCAGATCACTAACCGCCTACACTTCAACTCTACTCACCAACCTCTTCACCCTGTATATGTCAAGCTAACTGTACTATTGCTGCTAACAACCCTATACCCAATAAAGCGCCATCATCTTACTCTGCTCTATCACATACCACGACTCTATCCAAATCTCTCCAGTTCGCTTCTCGATTGCACGAACTATAGTCTCGCGACGATGCGCCGCCTTCACCTTCATCACACTACAACCTGGCTTCACCGATGATACCTTTCACTCGCTTAAACTCGTCTCGTCATCCTCTCCCGCACCTCACAAATCCTCACCCTCGCTCCTCTCACTACTCTCAAATCCTATGCCTGCCCCCGTGCGCACGCTTAGCACGCTCAAGCCCATCGCTCCGCGACTGCCTACATGCCTCTTCACTCGCCCGTGGCCTGATTCCTTCTCGACGACGATTTCCGCCAACACTGCGTCGGCTCGCGCTATCCCACCTGAGCTTCTCCCGTACTGAACAATCTTCCAACCCACGACCGACGTATCCGGCCTCAGCCTACCTCATACCGCTCGAGTCCCCGCCCAGACCACCGATTGTCAGCGTAGCAGCTACCGATGAGACAGCTGCAATTCCACTACAGTATCTCCACTACGAGCGCTGCTGCTAGTCATAATGCCAGAAATACTCGCGCGTCCGCATACACTTCAACAACTCTAGTTCTCTTGCTTCTCATAAAAGAACATGCAGATCATCATCGCCGAGTAGCTGATCATGCTCACGGCCGGCCCCTCGGCCCTGACGCCTATCGGTGATCGAGCGGTTGATCTCGACCTCGGCGCCCCTCGTCACCGTCCTTCTTCCGCCGCTCGCGAAGGCGCAGGCGGGGCTTGCGGTGCAGGTCGAGGCCGCGTCGTCCTTGTCTGCTCGAGAATGAAAGGCCGACTATAGCAGCCGGAGTCGCCGGGAGGCGAGGAGGACCAGCGCGTTGGCCGCGACCAGGGCGCCGCCCACCGTCACCGCGAAGCGCGCGTCGACCGCGGCGGCGAGCACCCCGCCGATCAGGCCGCCGAGCGGGAGCAGGTTCCAGCAGAGCGAGTAGAGGC
Source organism: uncultured Candidatus Rokubacteria bacterium (assembly GCA_963841755.1). GTDB lineage: Bacteria > Methylomirabilota > Methylomirabilia > Rokubacteriales > CSP1-6 > CAMLFJ01. The sequence goes on along the minus strand of CAWJDX010000008.1, from coordinate 70,459 downwards.
TCATCACCCGGCCGCGCAGGTGATCCGGCACCGCCTGCTGGAGATGGGTGCTCACCTGGGTCAGGTAGAACGTGTTGCTGAAGCCGGCGCACGCCAGCATCGGCAGGGCGAGCCCGAGCCCGGGGGCCCGCGAGAAGATCACGAGGCCCAGGCCGAGGCCCGCCGCGCCGGTGAGGATCACGAGCCCGCGGCGCCGGAAGCGCGCGGCGAGGCTGGCCACGATCAGGGTCCCCACGAGGGCCCCGATGCCGTGGGCCGCGTTGAGCAGCCCGTAGCCCGCGGAGCCGGTCTGGAAGTAGACGTCGGAGAAGATCGGCAGCAGGGTCACGTAGGAGAGGCCGAAGAGCGCGTTGAAGAGCGCCAGGCAGATGAGCGACGCGAAGACGAAGTCGTGGGCCACGAAGTGGAGGCCCGCGTAGAGCTGGCGCAGGACGTGCTGCCCGCTCGGCGACGGGGCGTCGGCGCTGCACGCGCAGCCGGCTGTACATGACGAGCGCGAGAACCGACGAGGCGGCGGCCAGCCCGAAGCCCACCGTGCCGCCGAAGGCCGCGATCAGCACCCCGGTGATCGACGGGCCGATCATGCGGCCGGCCTGCCAGGGGATCGAGCCGAGGGCGATGGCGTTCGGCAGCCGCTCGCGCGCGACCATCTGCGGCACCAGCGACATGCGGCTCGGCTCGTCGAAGGCGCGGAAGGTGTTGCTGAGCGCGGCCAGCGCGAGCAGGTGCGCGATGTGAATGATCCCCGCCACCGAGAGGGCGAAGGCCACCAGCAGCACGCTGGTGGTCAGGATCTGGGTGCCGAGCAGCAGGCGCACCCGGTTGACGCGATCGGCGAGCACGCCGCCCCAGAGCTGGAAGACCACGAGCGGCACGCCCTGGGCCAGCCCGAGATAGCCGAGATAGAGCGCGTCGTGGGTGACCTCCCACACCATCCACGCGAACGTCAGGTACTCGGCGCGGTGGCCCAGGACGTAGAAGACGAGGCCGATCCAGTAGAAGCGATAGTTCCGCTCCCGGAGGGCGGAGAAGGTCGACGAGGTCGCGACGGGCCGGCCTCTCAGGCCCGCCAGGGCTCGACGAGGATCTTGGCGTGCCGCTCGGGGGAGGCGAGGGCCTCGAAGGCGCCCGCCACGCCCTCGACGCCGACCTTGCCGGTGATGAGCGGCGCGGCCGCGATCGCGCCGTCCGCGATGTGGCCGAGGGTGGCCGCGAACTCCTCCGGGGTGTAGCCCAGCACGAACTGGAGCTGGAGCTCCTTGCTGATGCCGAGCATCGGGTAGATCGTGTCGGCCTCCATGCAGACCCCGACCACGACGATGCGGCTGCCCTTGGGCGCGGCGGCCATGATCTGGTCGAGCACGCCCGGCACGCCGACGCACTCGAAGACCACCGCGGGGCGGAGCGCCGGGCCCGGGATCCACGGGGGCAGCGCGGGGGCCCGCGCGGCGTCGCGCCACACCGCGGCCTCGCGCCAGCTCTGCCACGGGGTGGCCCGCGCGGGGTCCACCACGACGTCGGCGCCCATCGTCTGGGCCAGCTCCCGGCGGCGGGCCGAGAAGTCGGCCGCCACGATGGGCCGCGCGCCGGCCAGGCGGAGCGCCGCGATCACGGCCAGGCCGACCGGGCCGCAGCCGATCACCAGCGGCGCGTCGTCGCGATCGAGGCGCGCCTTCGCGACCGCGTGGACGCCGACCGCCATCGGCTCGGTGAGCGCGGCGTGCTCGGTCGAGAGCCCGTCGGGGACCGGGAGCAGGAGCGCCTCGGTCAGGCGCATGTACTCCGCGTAGCCGCCCGGCGTGTCGTTGGAGTAGCCGACCGTCCGCGGACCGTCGGGGCGGACGAGGCCCGGGCGCGAGCAGACCCGGTGGCCGACCGGGAGCGTCTTCCGCGTGTCCGGTCCGTGCTCGACGATCTCGGCGCAGAACTCGTGGCCCATGACCACGTCGCGCGAGAGGTCCATGGTGAACACGCTGCCCGCGCGGCGCGAGGCCGCCACGAACTGCTCGGCGTGCTTGAGCGCGTGGAGGTCGGAGCCGCAGATGCCGCAGGCGAGGGTCTTGACCAGGACCTCGCCCGGTCCGGGCTCGGGCACCGGAAGGTCGGCCACGACCAATCGCCGGTCCCGCATCACGGCGGCTCGCATGGGCGCGATCCTACTCCGTCCCGCCCCCACCGTCGAGAGGTGCGCTATCCTCGGGCCGGAGGACACCCGGATGACGCGATCGACGGCGCGGCTCGCGACGGTGGTGATGGCATTGTTGCTGGTGGCCGCGCCCGGCCACTACCAGATCGCCCGCGCCCAGGTCGTCACCTGGGGCATGGCCAACGAGTACCCGGCCACCTCGATCCAGGGCGAGGCCGACGCGCGCTTCGCCCGCGAGGTCACGCGGCGCTCCGGCGGGCGCATCGAGATCGCGCACCAGTACGACGCCTCGAGCGGCTTCCGCTCGAAGGAGATGGTCGACGCGATCGGGCGCGGCGACCTGCGCATCGGCAACACCTACATGGGCGCGCTCGGCGGTCTCGATCCGGTGTTCCTCCTCCCGTCGCTGCCGTTCCTGGCCACCACCCCCGAGCAGGGCCAGGCCCTCGCCGTGGTCGCGCGGCCGGCCTACGAGCGCGCGCTCGCCCGCCACAACCAGATCCTTCTCTTCCAGTCGCCGTGGCCGGCGGCGGGGATCTGGGCCAACCGGCCGGTGGACTCGGTGGAGGCGCTCCGGGGCCTGCGCGTCCGCACCGCCGACGCCAACGGGGTGCTCGCGTTCCGCGCCGCCGGCGCGGTCCCGGTGGTGGTGTCCTTCGCCGACGCGCTGCCCCAGCTCCGGTCGGGCCAGCTCGACGCGGTCCTCTCCTCGGGCGACGGCGGGGCGGGGCAGCGGCTCATGGAGACGCTGCGGCACTTCACCGCCATCGAGTACGCGGTGACCATGAGCATGGTCACGATCAACGCCGACGCCTGGCGCGCGCTCGATCCGGCGCGGCAGCAGGCGGTGCGCGAGGCGGCGGAGGAGACCGAGGCCCGGCAGTGGGAGGTGATGAAGACGCGCGTGGCGGCCAACTACGTCCAGATGCGCGCGGCCGGCGTCACCCTGACCACCGAGCTCTCGTCCGACTACCGCCGGGCGCTCCGCGCGGCGGGGCAGGTCGCGGTGGACGACTGGCTGCGCCAGATGGGCCCGGCGGGCGCGCAGATCCTCGACGCGTACCGGGCGCGGCTCGCCGGCCGCTGATCCGCTCAGCGCACCTCGACGACCAGCTCCACCTCGACCGAGACGTTCGAGGGCAGGGAGGAGAGGCCGACCGCGGAGCGCGCGTGGCGCCCCGCCTCGCCGAAGAGCTGCTGGAGCAGGTCCGAGGCCCCGTTGATGGCGGTGGGGTGGGTGACGAAGTCCTGCCCCACGTTCACGAAGCCGATGACCTTGACCACGCGCTTCACCCGGTCGAGCGAGCCCGACCGCCTGCTTCACGCAGGCCAGGCAGTTGAGCATCGCGTCGCGCGCCGAGAGATAGGCGTCCGCCTCGCTCACCTCCTGGCCGACCACCCCCACGTAGCGGCGCACCCCGTTGATGCGCGCGGTCTGCCCGGAGGTGAACACCAGGTTGCCCACCCGCGCGGCGGGCAGGTAGTTGCCGACCGGCACCGGCTGGTGCGGGAGCTCGAGCCCCAGCTCGGCGAGGTGCCGCTCGATACGACCGACGACCGTGGTGGCCATCCGGTCAGCCGATCCGCTCGGCTTCGGCCAGCATCGCCTCGTAGCCGGCGATCACCTGCGACGGGATCTCGACCAGGTCCAGGATGCGGTCGAAGTCCTTGAAGCCGGAGCCGGTGAGCACGCAGACCACCGACTCGCCGGGATCGATGGATGCCCTCCCGGACGCCGCGGCGCACCGCGGCCACCGTGACCGCGCCGCTCGGCTCGATCATGAGACCGTCCTGACCGAGCAGGCGGACCGCGTCCAGGATCTCCGTCTCGTCCACCGCGATCCCGGAGCCGCCGGAGGCCCGGACCGCGTGAAGGGCCCGGTCGCCGAGCAGGCCGGGATCGGCGGCGGCGAGCGCGCTCGCCGCGGTGGCCTGCTTCTCGATCGCGGCCACCCGCGGCAGGCCCTGCGTCCACGACTAGGACGATGGGCGCGCAGCGGGCGGCCTGCACCACCGTCATACTTCGGGAGCCGATCCACCCAGCCGAGCGTGCGCAGCTCGTTGAATCCCTTCCAGGTCTTGACCAGCGACATGCCGCCCGCGGCCGGATGCAGCACCCGGTCCGGCACGCGCCAGCCGAGGTCCTGGGCGATCTCGTAGGCGTAGGTCTTCTTGCCCTCGTAGCGGAACGGGTTGTCGGTGCCGCAGTCGTACCACTTCACCCGGCCGCTCGCGATGAGCCGCCGGTACATCGCGTTGATCTGCGAGTAGTGGCCGTCCACCCGGATGAGCCGCGCCCCGAAGAACACCGCCTGGGCCATCTTGGGCCGGGGCGTGTCCTTCGGGCAGAACACCACGCTCTGCAGCCCCGCGCGAGCGGCGTAGGCCGCGGTCGACGAGGCCTTGTTGCCGGTCGAGTCGCACGCGAGCACGCCGTAGCCGAACTCCACCGCCTTGGTCGCGGACACGGTGATGGAGCGGTCCTTGAGCGAGCCGGTGGGGTTGGCCGCGTCGGACTTGAGCCACAGCTCGCGCACCCCGCACGCGCGGGCCAGGCGCTCGGACCGGAGGAAGGGCGTGCCGCCCTCGCCGAGCGTGACGATGCGGGTCGGGTCCAGCACCGGCAGCAGCTCCGTCCAGCGCCAGACGTCGGAGGGCCGGCGGGCGAGGGCGTCCCGATCCACCTCCCGGCCGAACCGGGCGAGATCGTAGCGCGCCTCGAGCAGCTCGTGGCACGCAGGACACAGGAGCAGGTCCTGGTCGGGCGGATACGACGCGTGGCAGCCGAGACAGTCGAAGCCGGTGAAGTACATGGGCGCGCCTCATGATAGCGCCGCGCGGCGGGTCATGACGACCGGCGCGCGAGCAGGAGCGGGGTGAGCAGGAGCACGCTCGCCACGATGATCACCGCCGAGATGGCGGGCAGGATCGGGGTGATCTCGTAGAGGATCGCGTCCCAGACCTTCACCGGCAGGGTCTTGGTCCGGACCCCGCTGACGAAGAGGGTGATGACGACCTCGTCGAACGACACGTTGAAGGAGAAGAGCGCACTCCCCAGCACCGCGAGCCGGATCTGGGGGAAGGTCACGCGGAAGAAGGTGCGGAGCGGATTGCCGCCGAGGCTCCGGGAAGCTTCCTCGAGGGCGGGATCGAGCCCCTGGAGCGCGCTGCCCACCAGCACCACCACGAACGGAAATGCGAGCACGCTGTGGGCGAGGACGAGGCCGCCGAGGGTGCCGACCAGGCCGGTCTGGGAGAAGACGAAGTAGAGCGCGACCGCGAGCACGATGGTCGGCACGATGCGCGGGGCGATGAGCAGCGCCTCCAGCACCGCGCGCCGCGTCCCCCGCAGGCGCCGGAGCCCGAGCGCCGCGAGGGCGCCCATGATGGTGGCGACGAAGGTGGTGCCGAGGGCCACCTGGACGGAGCGCCCCAGCGCCGCCATCCACTCCGGGCTCGAGAAGAACCGGCGGTACTGGGTGAGGCTCGGCTCGCTCGGGATCAGCTCGAAGACCATCGAGGAGCTGAAGGACATGGGGATGACCGAGAGCACCGGCACCACCAGGAACAGCAGCACCCCGCCTCCCAGCACCGCGAGCACGCTGCGCGCGGCCAGCCGCGTCAGCCGCCGGCGCGACCACCGCCGCGTCACGGGAACCCGGTCCGCGGCATGCGGCCGCCCAGGAGACGCACGTAGGCGAAGTAGAGCAGCAGGGTTCCCATCAGGAGCGTGTCGGCGAGGGCGAAGGCGAACGGCCAGTTGAGCACCTGGCGGACGCTGAACTCGATCAGGTTCGAGATCATCATCTGCTTCGGCCCGCCGAGCAGGGCCGGGGTGATGAAGAAGCCGAGGGCGACGATGAAGACCAGGAGGCCGCCCGCGGCGACCCCGGGGAGGCTGAGCGGCAGGGTCACTCGCCAGAAGGTGCGGACCGCGCCCGCGCCGAGGCTGGCCGAGGCCTGCCGCAGCTCGGGAGGAATGGCGAGGAGCGAGCTCAGGACCGGGAAGATCACGTAGGGCAGCAGCATGTTGACCATGGCGATCAGCACGCCGGTCTCGTTGTACATCAGGTCGAGCGGCTCGCGGACGAGGCCCAGGCGGGCGAGGGCCTGGTTCAGGAGCCCGGTCTTCTGCAGCAGGATCATCCAGATGTAGTTCCGCACCAGCACGCTCAGGAAGAACGGCACGATGACGCCCAGGAGCAAGAGCTGCCGGGTGCGCGGCCGCACGGTGGCCAGGAAGTAGGCGGCCAGGTAGCCGAGCAGGACGCAGCCCACCGTGGTGAGGGTGCTGATCTTGAGCGTGATCCAGAACACCCGCCCGTAGACCGGCACCGTCCACATGCGCGCGTAGTGCGCCAGCGTGAAGTCGGGGGCGAACACGCTGCCGTAGAGCACGCGCCCGAGCGGGAGCGCGAAGAGCAGCGTCAGGAAGGCGAGCGGCGGCGCGAGCAGCAGCGCGGTGGAGAGCCGGGTGCGCGCGGCCCGCCGCACGTCAGCCCACCACCGCGCGCGCGTCCGCGATGGCCGCGCCGCGCGCCGAGCAGATCACCGGGTTCAGGTCGAGCTCGGCCAGGTCGGGCCGGTCCGAGGCGAGCTCCGAGACGCGCGCCAGCAGGTCCCCCAGCGCCGCGCGGTCCACCGCGGGGCGTCCCCGCACCGGGCCGAACAGGCGGTGCCCGTGGATCTCGGCGATCATCGTCTCCGCCTCGTCCGCGCCGAACGGGGCCACCCGGAACACCACGTCGTCGAGCGCCTCGACGAGCACGCCGCCCAGCCCGAACATCACCACCGGGCCGAACTGCCGGTCGCGGAGCACGCCGACCACCGCCTCGACGCCGGGGTCGAGCATCGGGGTGACGAGCACCCGGGCATCGGTCGCGCCGGCCCGCGCCGCCGCGTCCATGAGGCGCGCCCAGCCGTCGCGCGCCGCGGCCGCCCCGCGGACGCCGAGGAGCACGCCGCCGACGTCGCTCTTGTGCACGATGCCGCGGGCCACCAGCTTGAGCGCGGCGGGGGCGGCGAGGGCTTCGACCGCGGCCGCCGTCTCCTCCGCGCCGGCCGCCACCTGCCACGGCGGCACCGGAATGCCGTAGCACGCCACGAGCTCCCGGCACTCGGGCTCGGGCAGGACCTCGCCGGGGCGCGCGCCGGCCAGGAGCGCGGATACCCGCGCCGCATCCGGCCGCGAGCGGCGCGGCCCCGCGCCGGCGCGCGCCCGCTGCGCCCGCGCGTGCTGCCACAGCGCGCCCATCGCGCGGGCGGAGGCCTCGAGCGAGCGATAGATCGGCACGCCGGCCGCCCGCAGTGGCTCGAGCGCGGGCAGGGGCTCCGCGCCGTAGATGGTGTGCACGATGACCGGCTTGCCCCGCCGCGCCACCACCCGCGTGAGCTCCACGGCCGCCGCGCACTCGCGCCGGCCGAGCTCCTCGGTGGCGATCTTCACGTAGCCGCCGAAGTGGCCCGCGATGAGGGCGCCGCCGATGGCCGGATCGCCGAGCGCGATGTCCACCACCTTTGGCACGACCTCCGGCTCCTCCTCGGCCACTCCCGCGAAGTCGACCGGGTTCCCGATCCCGCTCCGCGGCGGCAGGACCGCGGCGAGGGCCTCGCGGGTCGCCGCGGACAGCGGCGGGACCGCGAGGCCGGCCTTGTCCGCGGTGTCGGCCACGATGGTCGCGTGGCCGCCGCCGTCCGAGATCACCACCACCGCACCCGGGTCCGGGGCGGGGAGGAGGGCCAGGGCCATCGCGACGTCCCACGCCTCCTCGCTGTCGGTGACGCGCAGGATGCCGCACTGGCGCAGGGCGGCCGCCACCACGCGGTGCTGGCCCGCGAGCGCGCCGGTGTGCGAGAGCGCCGCGCGCCGGCCGCTGTCGGTCTCGCCCGGCTTGATGACCACGACCGGCTTGGGATGAGGCCGGCGCCGCATCAGCTCCCAGACCGCGCGGCCCTCGCCGGGCTCGAAGCCCTCGAGGTACGCCACGATCACCCGGGTGTCCGGATCATCCTGGAGATACTCGAGGTACTCGGGGATGCGCAGATCGGCCGCATTGCCGACCGTGATGAGCTTGCTCATCCCGATGCCTTTTTCGCGGGCGAGCTGCACGAAGGTCAGCGCCATGTTGCCGCTCTGCGAGATCACCGCGATGGGGCCCGCCGGCACGCCCCACCCGAGCACGTTCACGCGGCCCGAGGCACTGAAGAGGCCGGCGCAGTTGGGGCCGATCATGCGCCCGCCCGCCGCGCGCAGCCCGCGGGCCATCGCCTGCTCCACCGCCTTGCCCTCGGGGCCGGTCTCTCCGAAGCCCGCGGTGATGACGACCACCGCGGGCACGCGCAGGCGACCGCAGTCCTCGAGGGCGCCGGGAACGAGGTCGGGGCGAACCAGCACGACCGCGAGCTCGGGGGGCGCCGGCACCTCCGTGAGCGACCGGTACGCCTTGTGGCCCAGGATCTCGGTCGCGGTGGGGTGGATCGGGTAGAGCGGGCCGGTGAAGCCCGCCTCCACCATGCTCCGCCACCGGCGCCCCCCCGCCTTGTGGAGCACGGTGGAGGCGCCGATGACGGCGACGCTGGCCGGGTTGGTGAAGGAATCGAGGGTGTGCCGGGTCGTCATTTGCCCTTGAAACGGGGGGTGCGCTTCTCCGCGAAGGCCCGCGGACCTTCCTTGGAGTCCTCCGTCTCGTGGATCAGCGCGGTGACCGCGCCGTAGAAGCGGAGCGCGTCGTCCGGGTGCTGGTGCAGCGACCGCCACGCCAGCTCCTTGGTGAGCTTGATGGCGAGCGGCCCGTTCTGGCTGATGCGCTCCGCCATCTGCTCCGCGGTGGACAGCAGCGCCTTGGGCGCCACCACCCGGCTCACCAGCCCGATCTCCCGCGCGCGCGCCGCGTCGATGCGCTCGCCGGTGAGGAGCATCTCCATGGCCACCGACATCGGCACGGTGGACGGCAGCCGCATCGCCCCGAAGCCGTGGAGGATCGACCAGCGCACCTCCGGGCAGCCGAACGACGCGGTCTCGGAGGCGATGCGGATGTCGCAGCCGAGGGCGAGCTCGAGCCCCCCGGCGAGGCAGTAGCCGTTGATCGCGGCGATCACCGGCTTGGTGACTTGCAGTCGCTGGCCGAGCCGGTACTGGATCTCCGAGCCCCACAGCTCGTCGATGCCCCCGGCGTGCGAGCCGCCGTGCATCTGCTTGAGATCGGCGCCGGCGCAGAACGCCTTGTCGCCCGCGCCGGTGACGATCGCGACGCGGAGCGCGTCGTCGCGGTCGAACTCCTCGAGCCGACGGCCCAGCTCGCGGGCCGTCGGCAGGTCGAATGCGTTCATGGCCTCGGGCCGGTTCAGCGTGATCCGGACCACGGCGCCCTTGGGCTCGTAGAGAACGGTGCTCACAGGTCGTCTCCTATTTGAGGCGCCACTCGTTCCACGCCTCGGTGACCTTCTCGAGGTTCGGGCCCCACCAGTCCCCGCTCAGGAGGAACCCCTTCTTCACGTTCTCGGGATCCGAGGAGAGCAGCGGGCGGAGCTTGGGGTTCACGAACTGGGTCGCGTTCCTGTTGGTGGGGCCGAACGCCACGTACTTGGTCAGCTCGGCCTGCGGCTTGGGCTGGAGCGCCCAGTTGATGAACTTCATCGCGTTCTGCGCGTTGGGCGCGCCGGTCGGCACCACCCATCCTTCGTAGGTCAGGGCCGCCCCGTCGTAGCTGACGCCCATCGGCTGGCCCTCGAAGACCGGGGTGATGGAGCGCGTCCACGGGGTCATGGTGATCTCGCCGCTCTGGAGCAGCACCCCCGGCTGCGGGAACTGGCTCCACCACACCTTCACCGCGGGCTTGATGCGGTCGAAGCTCTTGAAGGCGCGGGTCACGTCGAGCGGGTAGAGCTTGTCCTTCGGCACCCCGTCCGCGATGAGCGCGAACTCGAGCGAGTACGGCGGGGCGTTGTACATGCCGCGGATCCCCGGCACCTTCGCCGGATCCCAGTAGTCCATCCAGGTCTTCGGCTCCTTGCCGGGCGGATGGGCCTTGGTGCTGTAGGTGAGCAGCATGGGGATGGTCACGCAGCCGACCGCGTGCTCGGTGACGAGGTCCTTCTGGATGTCCTTGGCGTTGATCATCCCGTAGTTGAGCTTCTGGAGCAGCCCGTCCTGGACCGCGGTGTAGCGCAGGCGATCCGGGATCGAGATGAGGTCCCACTCCACGTTCTTCGACTGCACCTGGGCCCGCAGCTTGGCCAGGTCGACGCCGGTGGTCTGCACCACCTTGATGCCGGTCTCCTTCTCGAACGGCTCGAAGAGCGCCTTGGTCTGGCCCTCCTGGTAGCCGCCGCCGAAGCCCACGAACACCAGCTCGTTCGCGGCCCCCTTGGCGGTGGTGATGACGTGGGGGAACGCCACGCTGGCCGCGCCCGCCGCCGCCGCGGTCAGGCCCGTCATCTTCAAGAACCTGCGACGCGAGATCTCCGTCTTGCCCATCGCGACTCCTTTCAATCGGGTCTATGCACTCACGGTGAGGCTGTCGCCCGGCTCCCAGCCGACCGTCACCCGCTGCCCCTTGCTCCATCGCTGCCCGGTCGCGGGAGCCAGGGTCTTCGCCCAGAGCTCGTCGCCGGTCTCCGCCACCACCCGGTACTTCACGAGGTCTCCCACGTACAGGACCTCGAGCACCTCCGCCGCGTAGCGGTTGGCCGCCCGCTCCGCGTCCGGCCCGATCCGCACGTGCTCCGGCCGGATGATCAGATGCGTGGCTCCGGCAGACGCGTGGCTCCCGCGCCGCCCTGGGTCTGGATCCGCAGGCCCTTGGCGGTGGTGAAGGTGAGGGCCCCGCCCGCGGCCTCGGAGAGCGCGCCCACCAGCATGTTCGATTCGCCGATGAAGTCGGCCACGAACTGGGTCGCCGGGCGCTGGTACACCTCGAGCGGCGAGGCGAGCTGGTGCAGCACGCCGCCGTCCATGACCGCGATGAGGTCGGACATCACCAGCGCCTCGACCTGATCGTGGGTGACCGACACGGTGGTGATCCCGAGCTGCTGCTGGAGCCGGCGCACCTCGACCTGCATCGTCTCGCGGAGCCGCTTGTCGAGCGCGCCGAGCGGCTCGTCCATCAGGAGCACCGGCGGCTCGAAGACGATGGCGCGGGCGAGGGCCACCCGCTGCTGCTGGCCGCCGGAGAGCTGGCGCGGGTAGCGCGTCTCGTAGCCCTGCAGGCGGACGAGGTCGAGGGCCGCGCCCACCCGGCTCCGGATCTCGGCCCGGCCGTAGCGGCGCATCTCGAGCGGGTAGGCCACGTTCTGGGCGACGGTCAGGTGGGGGAAGAGGGCGTACTGCTGGAACACCACGCCGATGTTCCGGCGGTGGGCGGGCCGCTCGGTGATGTCCTCGTCCGCGACCAGGATCTGCCCGGCGTCGGGATCCTCGAAGCCCGCGATCATGCGCAGCGTGGTGGTCTTCCCGGAGCCGCTGGGCCCGAGCAGGGTGAGCAGCGCCCCGCCCTCGACGCGGAACGACACGTCGCTCACCACGCGCGCGCCGCCGAACGCCTTGGAGAGCCCCCGCGCCTCGAGGGAGGCACCGTGGATCTTGAGCCCGCCGTCGGCGATCATTCCCACCTGGCGGCCCACCCTAGCGGCGCAGCAGGCCCTGCGGGTCGACCCGCCGGCGCAGGATGTCGAGCTCGTCGTCGTCGGGGGAGCCGGTGACCGGCACCCGGTCGGGCACCAGCAGCTCGAAGCCGGTCCGCGCCTTCACCTCGTCCACCGTGACCCCCGGATGAACCGATCGGAGCCGCAGCCGCTTGCTCGTCTCCTCGAAGTCGAGCACCGCGAGCGGGGTGATGCAGTAGCGCGGCCCGCCCCCGGGAAGCCCGAGGCGGCGGCGCGCGTCCGCGCCGCCCTCGCCCCAGCCCACCGTGCTCACGAAGTCGCAGCGGGGGACGAAGACCCGCGGGGAGTGCTCGTTCACGAACAGGTAGAAGCGCCGCACGTACGAGGCGTTGGTGGTCGTGGCGATCGCGCCGGGCCCGCGGAGGGTGAGCCGGCGCTGGTCGCGGCCGAGGCCGATCAGGTTCGAGTTGCCGAACGGGTCGATCTGGAGCGCGCCCACGAAGAACACCGAGTCCCGCCGGCTCTTCTGGTACATCACGATCTCGTTGTCGTTGAAGTAGGCCTCGGCCCAGCGGGCCGCCCGCCAGTCGGTGAGCAGCTCGAAGTACTCCATGACCGGCGTGTGGTAGAGGTTGGTCCGGGTGTGGGCGACCATCACCCGCATGCTCGGCCCGTGGTGGAGATGGGCGAGCAGCGCGCCGGCCCGGATCACGGGCAGGTTGGTGCCCACGAAGACCTCCTCCCCGTCCGTGATGTCCCGGGCGATGAAGGTCGCCATCAGCTCCTTGATCGACGGCGCGTCCATCAGTACTCGCCGAGGGCCAGCAGGCGGCGCAGCCCGACCGCTTCCAGGTACTCCACGTGATCGGCGGGGCCGCGCACGTAGCGGTCCAGGTAGCGCTCGAACGGGCCCCGGTCGCCGGTCCGCGCGAAGGCGCGCCCGGCCTCGACCAGCTCTCCGATGTGGGCGCGGTCCTCGAGGTAGAAGCCGGGGCTCGAGAAGGGATGGGCGCCGAACGGAGCGCGCAGGACCCCGTGGGCGAGCAGCGCGGTGCGCTCGGGGGCCCGCCGGATCTCCTCGTTCGAGACCACCTTCTCGACCTGGACCAGGGTGCGGTCCGCGGCGCGCCACAGGAGCCGATCCGCGTAGCCGGTGCCCACGAACTGCACGTTGCCGTAGGCGTCGGCCTGCGCGGCGTGGAGCAGCGCCACGTCCGGCGCGATGGCGGGCACCGCGACCAGCGTCTCGCCGCGGATCGGATCGGTGAAGAGCTTGAGGTCCGGGTTCATCTCGGGGTAGGAGGTGCCCACCCCGCCCCGGGTCGGCATGAAGGGCAGCATCTGACCGGCCGCCTGCAGCCCGGCATAGTACTGCCCCTCGTCGCACTCCCAGACCTCGATCTCCCCGCGCTCGGCGGCGGCGCGGTAGAAGGGCCCGATCGAGGCCAGGGCCTCCGCGCCCACGTAGGGGCAGATGACCTTGCGCACGCACCCGGCCCCGATGAGCAGGTCCACGTCGAGCCCGCCCACCGCGGAGCCCACCACCGTGAGGTCGCGCAGCCCGCGGCGGACGATGTGGCGGACGCCGATCATGGCGTGGCAGGCGGTGGCGAGACCCCCGAGGGCGATGCACATGCCGTCGCGGAGCCACGTCGACAGCGCGGCCTCCTCCACCAGGAGCGACCGGCGCTCCGCCTCCGCTTCGCTCCGGCTCATCTCAGCCAACTCATTCAGAAAGTCGGGGGGCTGATCGCCCACAGGCAGCGGAGCCGGCCGCGGCCCGCGTTGGCGATGCGATGGGGGATGGAGCAGTCGAAGCGGATGCTGTCGCCCGCCCGGAGCCGGTGCACCGTGTCGCCCAGGTGGACCTGGGCCACGCCCTGGAGCACGAGCCCGCACTGCTCGGCGGAGTACGCGAAGGCCTCTTCCCCGGTCCCGGCGCCGACCTCGTACTCGCTCAGGATGAGCTCGATGTGCCCGGAGAGATCGGGAGTCAGCAGCTGGTAGGTGATGCCGCGACGGGGGGAGAGCCGCTTGCGCTCGCCGGCCCGCACCACCGCGCGGTCGAGCGGGCTCGTCTCGGCCACCAGGCTGCCGATGGTGGTGTCGAGGGTGGTGGCGATCGCCTTGAGGGTGGCGATGGTGGGATTGAACTGATCGCGCTCGAGCTGGCTGAGCGCGCTCACGCTCACCCCGACCTTCTCGGCGACCTGGCCGAGGGTCAATCTCCGGTTCAATCGGGACATCCGGATGCGCTCCCCGAGGCTGGCCGCGCGCGGCATGGGCGCACCCTATCCAGCAGCACTGTAAAAGTCAAGTGACACTGAAACAGGCGAGAACCGGGGGGCGCCGCGAGGCCCGGCTGGGGTATGCTGCCGGCATGGCCCGCCCGAAGCTGGTCCTCGCGATGATGATGCACGAGACCAACACCTTCTCGCCGGTGCCCACCCCGCTCGCGTCGTTCCGTCCCCTGCAGGGCGAGGCCGCCATCGCCGAGTTCAAGGACACCAACACCCAGCTCGGCGGCTTCCTCGACGTGGCCCAGCGGGCCGGCGCCGAGATCGTGCTGCCGGTGGCGGGCGGGGCGCACCCGTCGGGCTACGTGGAGCGGGCGGCCTACGAGGACATGGTGGAGGCCATCGTGGGCGCGGTGCGGGGCGGCTGCGACGCGGTGTTCCTCGCGCTGCACGGGGCGATGGTGGCCGAGCACGTCGACGACGGCGAGGGCGAGCTGCTGCGGCGCATCCGCGCGGTGGCGCCGCGGGTGCCGATCGCGGTGGGGCTCGACTTCCACTCCCACATGACCGCGGCCATGGTCGACCACGCGACGGTCATCGCGGGCTACTGCACCTACCCCCACGTGGACATGGGCGACACCGGGCAGCGCGCCGGGCGCACCATGATGCGCGCGCTGCGCGGGGAGATCGAGCCGGTCATGGTCTGGGGCTCGCTCCCGATGATGACGAGCACCCTGGTCCACGCCCCCTCGCGCCAGCCCATGAAGGACGTCATGGACATGGCGATGGCCGCGGAGGCCTCGGGCGCGGTGCTCAACGCCTCCGTCTTCGGCGGCTTCCCGCACTCGGACATCCCGCACGTCTCGCTGTCCACCGTGATCGTCTGCGATCGGCGGACCGACGCGGGGCTCGCGCTGCGCGACCGGCTGCTCGCGATGGCGTGGGAGCGGCGCGAGGAGTTCCTCTACCGGGGCGCGCCCCTGGCCGAGCCAGGTCGCGCACGCCCGCACGCTGAGCGAAGGGCCGATCGTGCTGGTGGATCACGGCGACAACACCGCGTCCGGCGGCACCCAGGACGTGATGAGCGTGATCGAGGAGGTGATGCGCCAGGGGCTCACCGACGTGGTGGCCGGGCCCATCTGCGACCCGGCCGGCGTGCGGCGGCTGGTGGAGGCGGGGACCGCGGCGGGGGTGACCCTGCCGCTCGGCGGCCGCGTCGACATGCCCCAGATCAACCTGCTCGGCAAGCCGCTGGCCGTGACCGGCAAGGTCACCCGCATCACCGACGGGCAGTTCACCGTGACCGGGCCGATGGCCACCGGCACCCGCGTGCGCATGGGGCGCACCGCGGTGCTCGACACCGGGGCCATGCAGATCGTGGTGTCGGAGGGGCGCAGCGAGCCCTTCGACACCGGCGTCTTCACCCACTGCGGGATCGACCCGCGCCGCAAGAAGTACGTCCTGATCAAGTCGCGCCAGCACTTCCGGGCCGGGTTCGAGCCGATCGCCCGGCACATCGTCCTCTGCGACGGTGACGGCGTGACCAGCTCCGACCTCCGGCTCTTCACGTTCCGGAACCGGCGGCGGCCGCTCTTTCCCTTCGAGACGAGATCTGTAGGCGCGATCTGTCAAGGAGGCTCGCCATGGACTACGGTCTCTTCACGATGCCGTCGCACCCGCCGGAGCGGAAGCTCTTCGACGGGCACCAGTGGGATCTCCAGCAGCTGCGCTGGGCCGACGAGCTGGGCTTCAGCGAGGCCTGGATCGGCGAGCACCACACCTCGCCGTGGGAGCCGCATCCCTCGCCGGACCTCCTGGTGGCGCAGGCGCTGCTCCAGACCAAGCGGATGCGCATCGGGCCCGGCGGCTTCCTGATGCCCTATCACCATCCCGCCGAGCTGGCCAACCGCCTGGCGATCCTCGACCACATGGCGCAGGGCCGGCTGAACTTCGGGGTCGCCGCGAGCGGGCTGCCGAGCGACTGGTCGATGTTCAACGTGGACGGCATGTCGGGCCAGAACCGCGAGATGACCCGCGAGTCGCTCGACATCATCCTGCGCCTCTGGAGCGACGAGCCCGAGTTCGACTACAAGGGCAAGTTCTGGCACGTGACCAAGACCGGGACCATGTTCGAGACCCTGAAGCCCCATCTCATGCCGTTCCAGAAGCCGCATCCGCCCATCGGGGTGGCCGGGCTCAGCAAGGGCTCGGACACCCTCAAGCTGGCGGGCGAGCGCGGGTTCTGGCCGATGAGCCTGAACCTCAACCCGACCTACGTGGGCAGCCACTGGGAGGCGGTGGAGCAGGGCGCGGAGCGGGGCAAGCGCACCGCCAGGCGCGCGGACTGGCGCATGGTCCGCGAGGTGTTCGTGGCCGACACCGACGCGGAGGCGATGCGGCACTCGGTGGGCGGCATGATGGGCCGCATGATGACCGAGTACTTCCTGCCGCTGCTGGGCGCCTTCGCGTTCACCGAGTACCTGAAGCACGACCCGAGCGTGCCCGACTCGGACGTGACCCCCGAGTACTGCGCCAAGCACAACTGGCTGGTGGGCTCGCCCGACACCGTGTCGCGCAAGCTCAACGACATCTACGAGGAGGTGGGCGGCTTCGGCACCCTGCTCCTGTTCTGCTTCGACTACAGCGAGAACCCGAAGGCGTGGCACCACTCGATGGAGCTGCTCGCCAAGGAGGTCATGCCCCGCTTCAAGAACGTGGTGCCCAAGTAGCCGGTGGACCAGGGCGCGCTGCGGCCGACGGTCGTCGAGGTCAGCCTGGCTCGTCTCGCGGAGAACTTCCGCGCGATCCAGGCCGCGGTGGCGCCGGCGGTGGTGATGCCCATCGTCAAGGCCAATGCCTACGGCCACGGGCTCGTGCCCGTGGCCCGGCATCTGGCCTCGCTGGGGGCGCAGTCGCTCGGCGTCGCCTTCCTCGAGGAGGCGGTGGCCCTCCGCGAGGCGGGCCTCACGCTGCCGATCCTGGTGATGGGCGGCATCTTCGGCGACCAGATCCCGATCTTCCTGCGCCACGACCTCACCCTGACCGCGTCCTCCATCGACAAGCTCAAGCAGATCGACGAGATCGCCGGGCAGATGGGGGTGGGGGCGCGGGTGCACCTCAAGATCGACACCGGCATGGAGCGGATCGGCGTGCACTACTACAGCGCGCGCGGGCTGCTCGAGCAGGCCGCCGCGTGCCGCCACTGCCAGGTGGAGGGCATCTACTCGCACTTCGCCAACGCGGACGCGGCCGACCTCACCTCGGCGCGCCTGCAGCTCGCGCGCTTCCTCGAGGTGCTCGAGTGGTACGACAAGCAGGGCGTGAAGCCGCCGGTGCGCCACATGGCCAACTCCGGCGCGGTGCTGCAGCTGCGCGAGAGCCATCTCGACATGGTGCGGCCGGGGATCCTGCTCTACGGGGTCTATCCCTCGGACGAGGTGCGCAAGACGATCGCGGTCGGGCCCGCGCTGTCGCTGCGCTCGCGCGTCGTCTACTTCAAGGTGGTCACGCCCGGGCACCCGGTCAGCTACGGCTCGACCTGGGAGTCCGATCACCCGGTGCGGGTGGTCACGGTGCCGGTGGGCTACGGCGACGGCTACTTCCGCGCGCTCTCCAACGTGGCCCACGTGCTGATCCGCGGCAAGAAGTACCCGGTGATCGGGCGCGTCTGCATGGACCAGATCATGGTGAACATCGAATGGGACACCGCCTACAACGGCGACGTGGTCACCCTGCTCGGCGCCGACGGCGACGAGCTGATCACCTGCGAGCACATCGCCGACTGGGCCGGCACCATCCCCTACGAGGTCCTCACCAACCTCAACACGAGGATCCCGCGCATATACGTCTGACTCAGAGCGGTGACTCAGAGCGGGGTCAGGTCTTACATTCCGACATTTTCTCCCTAGCGCTCACGTCGAGCCGGAGCGGAAATGTCGGAATGTAAGACCTGACCCCTCAGGCGATCCAGCCGTAGAAGCGGTGGCTCGGCGTCGGGGCCCTCGTCGAGGTAGGCCATCTTCATCTGGCTCAGGTAGTCCTTGGGCAGCTCGTTGCGCTTGGCCTTCACGTCGACGCTGAAGAGGCGCGCGGCGTTGAGGCCGAAGATCTGCTCCTTCACCTGACGGGTGAGGGGCTGGTAGCCGTGGGCGTCGACCAGGGCCTGCGGGATCTCGAAGCGCCGGAACGCCTCGATCTGCCACTGCGGCGTGCCGTACCAGATCGAGTCGGTGCCCCACAGCACGTGGTCCGCCCCGAAGGCGTCGACGATCTGGCCCAGCAGGTGCGCGCACGCGGTGGGGTTGGTGGTGGCGAGCTGGCCGAAGGTGGAGCCCAGCTCCATGTAGATGTTGCGGAGCCCGGCCTCCTTCTTCTTCATCTGGCAGAACTCGGTGGTCCACGGCACGTCGGCCGACTGCGTCGCGCGGCACCGTGAGCAGCCCCGCGTGGTAGAGCACGAAGTCGATGTCCGGGAAGTCGCGCGCCGCCTTGATGACGTCGCGCGGATGGTTGTAGTCCGAGACCGGGCCGAGCGGCAGGCCCTTGTGCAGGCACACCCGCTTGATCCCGAGCTTGCGGGCGCGCTCCAGCATCGGGTACGCGATCTTCTCGTCGTCGACGAACCACCCGCGGTCGAAGCCCTTGGGCGCGGCGCCGGTGTAGCCCTTCCACGCGTCCACCTTCAGGGTGGCCGCCTGCACGTCCATGAAGTCGAGGTCGACCTGGCCGAGCTGCGGGGTGATGAGCCCGTGCGCGAGCATCCGGCGCGACTGGGTCACCCGGTTGATCTCGTCGCGGATGTGGGTCATCTCCTTCGGAGGCACCACCGCCTCCTGTGGATACGGGCCCGGGCGGCGTGGAGATGAGCCCGATGTCGGTCTCGCTGTCGAGGAAGACCTCCTTGACCATGTTGGCCCACGCCAGGTCGGCCATCGTCCCGCGATCGGAGGCGAGCTTCGGGTTGAGCCGTCGCGAGCCGCGGCGGAGCCCGAGCAGCGCGCCCTTGCTGACCGCGCCGCGGCGGCTCGCCTCCTCGTTGAGGGGATCGTAGCCCGCGCCCACGTAGTGGAGCTGCACGTCGAAGATGAAGTAGGGATCGCCGCTCCGCTCCTTGAAGGCGGCGGGGTCGGCGGCCTCGACCGGCCGCACGTCCCAGAAGCGCCCGAAGACCGCGTTCATCGCCAGCAGCGAGGTGGCCACCCCGCCGCTCGTGCGCAGGAAGTCGCGGCGGCTCAGGCCGAGCCGCGGGGCGAGCCGCGCGGCGTCGGCGAGGATGCGCTCCTCGACCTGCCGCTGCGCGGGCGTCTGCGGCAGGGGCGGGAACTCCTCGTTGGAGACGAGGCGGGTGGGGATCGGCGTCTCGGCCTCGAAGCCCCGCCGCATGCCGGGCGGAGAGTCGGAACGCGTAACGATTGCGGGTCGCGGCCATGATCGTCGTCCTCCTGGCCACCGAGTCTAGACCCGGAGGCGGCCTTGTCAATCGAGCTCGCGCCGCCGCGCGTACCTTGGGCTCGGGAGGAGGAGCGCGCCATGAAGGCACAGGGCGTGAAGGGCAAGCCTGAAGAAGGACGCGGTGCGCGCGGAGGTTCGCGCCCTGGTCCACGGGCCGTCGTACATGACCTTCGACGACGTGGTGGCCGACTTCCCGATGGAGCACATCAACACGCGCCCGCCCAACGTGCCCTACACCCCGTGGCATCTGCTCGAGCACATGCGCATCACCCAGCGCGACATCCTGGAGTACATCGAGGACCCGGAGTACCGTCTGTCCACGTGGCCCGACGACTACTGGCCGAAGCCGGACCGGCAGGCGGACGCGGCCGCGTGGAAGAAGACGGTGGCCGATTTCCGGCGGGACCGGGCCGCGCTCGAGAAGATCGCGGCCGATCCCCGCGTGGCCCTCGGCTCCGCGCTGCCGTACGCGCCGCAGCACACCGTGATCCGCGAGCTGCTGATCGTCTCCGAGCACAACACCTATCACATCGGCGAGCTCGCGATCCTCCGCCAGGTCATGGGCACCTGGCCCGCCCGGCGCTGAGCGCTCCGGCGGCTCAGCCGAGCAGCGCGCCCGCCGCGTAGCCGATCGCGCCGCCGACCAGGCAGAGCAGCAGCGAGCGCGCCGGCGTCGGCGCCAGCGCGCCGGCGGCGGCGCCCAGGATGGGCGGGCCGGCCAGCGTGCCGCCCTCGCCCAGGAGCGTCGCGGTGGCGAGCCCGCCGAAGATCGCGGCCGGGATGCGCGAGAGCACGGTCTCGAAGCGCGCGCCCGGGCGCGGGAGCAGCACCACCGCGGCGGCGCGGCTGCCGTAGGTGATCAGCGCGATCGCGACCAGGAGCAGCGGGCTCATCGCTCGCGCCCCGGCAGGGCCACCAGCACCCCCGCGACCACCGGAGCCAGCATGCGCAGGCCGGGCAGCAGCCAGGCCACCAGCGGCGGTGAGGACGGCGGCGGCGAGCGCGCGCACCACGTGGGAGCGGCGCGTGGCCGCGAGGGAGGCGAGGCCGATGAAGCAGCACCGGGAAGATCGCGCCGGCCGCGCTCTCCACCGCGGTGAGACCGCCGCCCAGCACGCCGACCAGCGTGCCCAGCGAGCCACGCCACGTAGAGCGTGAGGCCGGCGACCAGCAGGGTGCGCTCGGTGGTCCGGCCCACCGCGGCCGGCTCCACCGCGTTGCCGGCCGCGATCGCGAAGCCGAACGTCTCGTCGACCAGGAAGAAGGCGAGCCGGCCCGGCCGAGCGGCCCGCTCTCGAAGCGCGCCGCAGCGCCGCGCCCAGCACCACGTGGCGGAGGTTGAGCACCAGGCGGTCAGCAGCAGCGGCAGCGCGGCGGTGCCCACCCCGAGCAGGGCCACCATCGCGAACTGGAGCGCGCCGGAGTAGACGATGACCGAGGAGAGGAGGGTCAGCGGCCGCCGAGGATGCCGCGCGCGGCCGCGCCGTAGAGGGTGCCGAACACCGCGACCGCCGCCGCGGCGGGCAGGCTGCGGGCCACGATGGTGCGGACCGCGGGGACGCCGATCGGAGCCGGATCAGATCGCGCCGCGCGCGCGCAGCTCCGCCACCGCCGCGGGCGACATCTCGAGCACCTCGGCCAGCACCTCGTCGGTGTGCTGCCCGGCCAGCGGGGGCGGCGTGGTCGCCGCCTTCCCGGACGAGAGGCGGATCGGGCAGCCCGGCACCCGGAAGCGGCCGCGCGTGGGATGCTCGATCGTCTCGATCGCGCCGCGCGCGTTCATGTGCGGGTCGTCCAGCACCTCCTGGGTGTCGAAGATCGCGCCGCAGGGCACGCCCGCCTTTCCGAGCGTCTCCAGCACCGTCTGCTTCGAGCGCGCGCCGGTCCAGGCGCGGGCGATGTCATTGAGCGCGTCTCGATGAGCCCATCTGGAAGTCGCGTCCACGCAGCGCGGGTCGGCGATCAGATCCTCGCGGCCGATGGCCCGCGCGAAGTCCTCCCACATGCCCCGGTTCATCGGCTGCACGTAGATGTACACGTAGTCGTTGGGCCCGCCCGGCGCGCAGGCGTAGAGGCCGTCGGGCACCGCGCCGGGAGGCGCCCCGTTGCCCCGGCGCGGGGTGGGCTTGCCGTCGCGGTAGTGGACCACGTAGCGCTGGCGGATGAGGTTGGCCACCGCCTCCTGCATCGAGACCTCGACCACCTGGCCCCGGCCGGTCCGCTGCCGCTCGATGATCGCGGCCATGATGCCGGCCGCCATGTGCACCCCGGCGCCGCTGTCGCCGATGTTGGCCCCGCAGAGCACCGGCTCGCGATCGGGGAAGCCGGTCACGCTCATCACCCCGCCCATCGCCTGGGCGATCATGTCGAAGCTCTTGTACTCGTGATACGGCCCGGAGAGCCCGAAGCCCTTGAGGCGGGCCAGGATGATGCGCGGGTTCACCGCGGCGAGCCGCTCGTAGTCGAGCCCGAGCCGCTCCATGAGCCCGGGGGCGAAGTTCTCGGTCACCACGTCCGCGCCCTCGACCAGGCGCAGGAAGAGCGCGTGGCCCTCCGGGTTCTTGAGGTCGATGGTGACGCTGCGCTTGTTGGCGTTGAAGAGCAGGAAGAACATCGCGTCGAGGCCGGGCACCTCCGGCCGATTGCGCCGCGACTGCTCGCCGCCCGGCGGCTCGATCTTGATGACGTCGGCGCCGAGCCAGCCCAGGAGCTGGGTGCAGGAGGTGCCCGCCTCGAACTGGGTGAGATCCAGGATCCGGATGCCGGATAGAGCGTGGTCGGTCACGGGGCCTCCAGGCCATAGAAGCGCCGGGCCCCGCCGCCCAGGATCTCGCGCTTGGTGGCGTCCGACAGCTCGGGCCGCCCCGCGATCATCGCGGGCGCGCCGGGGAAGAAGCCGTCCGGATGCGGGTAGTCGGTCGCCCACAGGATCTTGTGCGGGCCGATGTAGTCGGCGAGCACGCCGAGGCAGCCCTCGACCGGCTCGAAGGAGATCCAGCAGTTGCGCTGGAACAGCTCGCTCGGTCTCATGGACAGCCCCGAGTCGTTGAACCCCTGGTCGTCGAAGTGGCGGTCCATGCGGTCGAGCCACGGCGCGATCCACCCGCCGCCCGACTCGAGGAACGCGATGCGGAGGCGCGGGTAGCGGTCGCACACCCCGCCCCAGATCACGCTCATCGCGGCCAGCATCATCTCCATGGTGTGGGAGATGATGTGCTTGGCCCCGCGCGTCTCGAAGCGGTCCACGCCCACCTGCGGCATCCCGCCGCTGGCGCCCTCGTGCAGGCCGATCGCGAAGTCGAGGTCCTGCGCCTCCTCCCAGAACGGCGCGTAGGCGGGGTCGTGCAGCGTCCGCCCGTTGTAGGGATTGGGGCGCAGGAAGCCGCCGCGCATGCCCAGCTCCCGGCGGGCGAAGCGCATCTCCTCGATGGCGAGCTCGATCGACTGCATCGGCAGCATCGCCACCCCGAACAGGCGGTCGGGGTAGGGATGGCAGTAGTCGGCGAGCCAGCGGTTGTAGGCGCGGCACATCGCGCCCGCGAGCGCGGGCTCCCGGACCGCGCCCGCGAACAGGCCCACGCTCGGGTAGAGGAAGGCCGCGTCGATGCCGTCCAGATCCATGTCCGGGATGCGCGCGTGCGGATCGAAGCCGCCCGCGCGCCCGTCCACGTACTTCATGGTGGCCTCGGGAACCCCGCCCTGCCGGGACCCGATGGCGCCGACGACGTTGAAGCCCTTCTTGCTGCCGAGCACCTGCCCCTCGACGAGCAGCCGCTCCTTGCCGTCGGTGTCGACGATCATCCGGGGGGCGCGGTCGCGGTAGGCGGGGTCGATGTACTTGTCCCAGAGATCCACCGGCTCGAGAACGTGACCGTCGGCGTCGATGATGTGATAGGCGCGGGTCATGGAGGGCCTCCTTTCGGAATCTCGGGGAGACTCTAGCAGCGCGCGCGGCCGTCCGCACCATCCTTGACAGAGGGTGCGCGGGTATTGTGAGATGCGGCTCTACCGATGAAGTCGACGACGTCGAGCACCATCCCCGCCTTCCTGAGTGTCGACGTCGAGCCGGATGGGTTCCAGCTGGACCGCCGGGACCCCCCGGGCTGGGGCGGCTACGTGGCGATGGTCGACTATGTCACGCGGCTGCGAGAAGACCTGGCCGGCTGGACCGGGCGCACCCCGCGGTTCGGCTGGTACGTGCGGACCGATCCCCAGATCGCCGAGGTGCACGGGCGCCCCGACCACGCGCTGGTGGCGTTCCCGGCGTGCGTCGACCGCCTGCGGGCCGCGGGCGACTACTTCGGGGTGCACTCGCACCTGATCCGCTGGGCCCCGGAGCGCGGCGAGTGGGTGCACGAGTTCGGCGACGAGCGGCTGGCAGGCCCACGCCACCCGGTTCGCCCTCGACGCCTTCGGCCAGTGGGCCGGGGCGCCGTCCCGGCTCTTCCGGTCGGGCGCCGGGTTCCTGAGCGATCGCGTTTTGGAGGCGGTCGAGCAGGCCGGCGTCGCGATCGACCTCTCGCTCGAGCCGGTGACCGGCTGGGGCGTGGGCGCCGCGGCGGCTCGCGACCGCGGTGGACTCCACGCCCATCGTGGGCGCGTACCCCGACTGCGCCGGCGCGCCGCGCGTGCCCTACCGGCCCGCGCGCCACGACTTCCGCGTCGACGGGGGCCGCGCGGGCCGGCGGCTCCTCATGGTGCCGCTGACCACGCGCTCGCTCGTGCCGCCGCGGCCGCGATGGCGGCGCGCGGCGCGGCGCGTGCTGCGCGGTCCCGCCCCGACCGCGGTCGAGGTACTCTATCCCACGGCCCCCTGGCCGAGCGCGCACGGGTACTGGGACGTCGTCGACCAGCAGCTCCGGTCGATGCCGCGACCCTATCTCTCGCTCGGGATCCGCACCGACGCGGTCGCGTCGGACACCACGGCCAGGGTCCGCCGGATCTTCGACGCCCTGCCGGGGCATCCGCTGGCGCAGCGGCTGCGCTTCGAGAACCCGCTCATCACCTTTCGCGACGCGCTCTAGCGCGACGCGACTCCAGGAGGACGACCGATCATGCTGATGCGCAAGCTGGGACGCACCGGGCTCAAGGTGGCCGCGCTGTGCCTGGGAGGCAACACCTTCGGCTGGACCACCGACCAGAAGGCCTCGGAGGCGGTGCTCGACGCCTACGTCGAGGCGGGCGGTAACTTCATCGACACCGCCGACATCTACTCGCGCTGGGCGCCCGGCAACAAGGGCGGCGAGTCGGAGCACGCGCTCGGCCTCTGGCTCGCCGCGCGCAAGCACCGGCCGTCGGTGCTGATCGCCACCAAGGTCTGCGGCCCGATGGGGCCGGGGCCGAACGACAAGGGCCTCTCGCGCCAGCACATCATGGAGGGGGTCGAGGCCTCGCTGCGGCGGCTCCAGACCGACTACATCGATCTCTACCAGGCGCACTGGGACGATCGCGAGACGCCGCTCGACGAGACGCTCCGCGCCTTCGACGACCTGGTGCGGCAGGGCAAGGTGCGCTACATCGGCGCCTCCAACTATCCGGCGTGGCGCCTCACCCGCGCGCTCTGGGAGAGCGACACCAACGGCACCGTGCGCTACGAGTGCCTGCAGCCCAAGTACAACCTGGTGATCCGCGACGAGTACGAGCGCGAGCTGGAGCCGCTCTGCCTCGAGCAGGAGGTGGGAGTGATCCCGTACTCCTCGCTCGCGAGCGGCTTCCTGTCGGGCAAGTACCGCGCGGGCGAGGCCCTGCCCAAGACCGCGCGCGCGGGCGGGGTGGAGAAGAACTACATGAACGACCGGGGCTTCCGGGTGCTGGCCGCGGTGGAGAAGGTGGCCGCGGCGGCGAGCGCGACCGCCGCGCAGGTCTCGCTCTCGTGGCTCGCGCACCGGCCCGGCATCACCGCGCCGATCGCGAGCGCGACCACGGTGCCGCAGCTCAAGGAGCTGGTCGGCGGCATCGAGCTCCGGCTGGACGCCGAGGCCACCGCCGCTCTCGACCAGGCGAGCGCCTGGCGGGAGAGCTAGAGCCGCGGCCCGCATGACCTGTACGGCCTGCGGTCAGGCGAATCCCGGGGCCGCGCAGTTCTGTGGCGGCTGCGGGGCGCGCCTGGCCGCGGTCTGCCCGTCCTGCCAGGCGGCGAACCCGCCGGACAATCGTTTCTGCCACCAGTGCGGCGCGACGCTCGGGTCGCGACCCGCCGCGGTAGCCCCAGCCCAACTCCGGCCCCCGCCCCGGCGCCCCGCTCCTACACGCCCCGGCACCTGGCCGAGAAGATCCTCACCACCGGGGCCGCGCTGAAGGGCGAGCGCAAGCAGGTCACGGTGCTGTTCGTCGACGTCTCGGGCTTCACGTCGCTGTCCGAGCGGCTCGATCCCGAAGAGGTCCACCGGCTCATGAGCCGCGCCTTCGACCTCATGCTGGCCGAGGTCCACCGCTACGAGGGCACGGTCAACCAGTTCCTGGGGGACGGGATCATGGCGATCTTCGGCGCGCCGATCGCGCACGAGGATCACGCGATCCGGGCCGTGCACGCCGCGCTCGGCATCGCGCGGGCGCTGGAGGCCTACCAGGCCGAGCTGCGGCCGCGCGGCATCCGCTTCCAGGCCCGCCAGGGGCTGAACACCGGCCTCGTGGTGGTGGGCAGCATCGGCAGCGACCTGCGCATGGACTACACCGCGGTGGGGGACGCGACCAACGTGGCGGCCCGCATGCAGCAGGTGGGCGAGCCCGGACGGGTGACGATCTCGGAGGCGACCCACCGGCTCGTGCAGGGCTACTTCGAGACCCGGTCTCTCGGTGCGCTGTCGATCAAGGGCAAGGCCGAGCCGATCGCGGCGTGGGAAGTCGTGGCCGCGCGCGAGACCCGGACGCGGCTCCAGGTCGCGGCCGATCGAGGGCTCACCCCGTTCGTGGGCCGCGAGCGCGAGCTGCGCCTGCTGCTCGAGGCCTTCGAGCGCGCCCGCCGGCGGCGACGGGCAGGTGGCGTTCCTGGTGGCCGACGCGGGAATGGGCAAGTCGCGACTGCTCGCCGAGATGCGCGGGCGGATCGCCGGGCGAGGCCGACTGGCAGGAGGGGCACTGTCTGTCCTTCGGTCGGGCGATGACCTTCCACCCGCTGGTGGACCTGCTGCGACGGCAGCTCGCGATCGAGGAAGGAGACGGCGAGGCGGCCATCGTTGCGAAGATCGAGCACGGACTGACCGCGATCGGCCCCGATCTCGCGTCCGCCGCCCCGTATCTCCGGACGCTGCTGTCGGTCGACCCGGGCGATGCCGAGGTGCGGGCGATGAGCCCCGCGCAGCGGCGCGGCGAGATCTTCGAGGCCCTGCGCCGGGTGGTGGTCCAGAGCACCGAGCGGCAGCCGCAGGTGCTCGTCATCGAGGACCTGCACTGGATCGACAGCACGAGCGAGGAGTTCCTGACGAGCCTCATCGAGAGCGTGCCGGCCCTTCGCGTGCTGCTCGTGTTCACCTACCGGCCGGGCTACGTGAATCCGTTCGGGGAGCGGAGCTACTTCACGCGGATCGTGCCCGCCGGGCTGTCGACCGAGGAGAGCGCGCGCATCGCGGAGTCGATCCTGGGGATCGACCGGTTTCCCGCCGAGCTCCAGTCTCTCGTCGCGACGAAGGCCGAGGGCAATCCCTTCTACACCGAGGAGCTGGTCCGGTCGCTGGAGGAGAGCGGCGCGCTCCAGCGGACCGAGGGGCGCCTCGTCCTCACCCGCCCGGTGTCGCAGATCGCGATTCCCGGCACCGTCCAGGACGTGATCGCGGCGCGGATCGATCGGCTGGCCGAGGCGCCCAAGCTCACGCTCCAGCTCGCCTCGGTGATCGGGCGCGAGTTCGGGCGACGCCTGGTCGACCGCGTCTCGCAGATCGGGGAGGGGACCGACGGCGCCCTGCGCGAGCTGAGCGCGCTCGAGCTCATCCTCGAGCGGCGCCGGCTGCCCGAGCTGGCCTACGCGTTCAAGCACGCGCTGACCCAGGACGTGGCCTACGCCTCGCTGCTCGTGCAGCGGCGCGGCGAGATCCACCGACTCGTGGGCACCGCCATCGAGGAGCTCTACGCCGACCGCCTGCCCGAGCTCTACGAGGTGCTCGCGCATCACTTCTCGCACACCGACGATGCGGAGCGCGCGCTCACCTACCTGATGCGGGCCGCCGAGAAGGCGACCCGGGCCTTCGGCCTGCGACAGGCGATCGATCTCTACGGAGAGGCGCTGAAGGCGGCCGACCGGCTCGGGGATCGCCCGCCCGCGACGACGCTGATGGCCATCCACTCCGCGCGCGCGGACCTCTTCTTCGGCGTCGGCTGACTTCGAGCGCTCGCGCGAGGCGGCCGAGACCGTCGTCGACCTGGCCCGGCGCGTGCAGGACCGGCCCGCGGAGGCCAATGCGCTGATCCAGTGCGCCTCGGCGCTGCAGTGGGCCGAGGATTTCCCGGCCGCGCTGGAGCGCGTGCAGCAGGGGATCGAGCTGGCCGAGACCGCGGGAGCCCAGCGGCCGCTGGCCGGCGGCCTGTATGTCCGCGGGTACGTGCACGCGGTCAGCGGCCGCCTCGACGCGGCGAAGGACGATGTGGCGCGCGCGCTCACCATCGGGCGGGCGGTCGGCGATCCCGCCCGGCAGGCCCTGGCGCTGCACATACTCGCGATGCACTCGGCCTGGCAGGGCGACTACCGGGGGAGCCTGGAGCTGGCCGGCGAGGGCGCCCGCCTCGCCCGCGAGCATCGCCTGGTCGTCCCGCTCCTGCGCTGCTTCTGGAATCAGGGAGCGGCGCTGAACGACGCGGGCGAGTACGACGCCGGGCTCGCCGCCCTGACGGAAGGGCTGGCCCTCGCCGAGCGGATCGGCGACGACGCCTTCATCCCTCGCTTCCAGAACACGCTCGGCTGGCTGCACATGGAGTGCGGCGATCTCGCGCGAGGCATGGAGCTGTCCGAGCAGTCCTACGAGGTGACCGGCCGCTCGTCGCGGGCCGGGCACGGGACCGGAGCCGAGCGCCGGGCCTTCATCCGGAACAACGAGGCCGACGCCTGGATGATCCGCGGCGACCTCGCCAGCGCCGCCGACGCGCTGGCGGAGTCGAGCCACATCGTCCGGCACCCGCCGCCGTCCCGCTGGATGACGTGGCGCTATGCGATGCACTGTCACGCGAGCGAGGGCCAGCTCGCGCTGCTGCAGGGCGACCCCGACCGCGCGCGCCGGCTCGCCGAGCAGAGCCTCGAGCTGAGCGTGCCGACGCGCTCGCGCAAGTTCGAGGCCTGGGCGTGGCGGATCAAGGGCGAGAGCGCCACCGCGCGCCGGGCCTGGGACGAGGCGGACGAGGCGCTGCGGCGCTCGTTCGCCCTCGCGGAGGCGATCGGCCAGCCGCGCCAGACCTGGCTGAGCCACGTCGCGCTCGGACGGCTCGACGCGGCGCGTGGCCGGCGGGATGACGCGACGGCGCGGTACCGGGGCGCGTGGAGTATCATCACCGGATTGCGCGCGACGACCCGCGATCCCGGCCTCCGGGCCGGGCTCGAGTCCTCGCCGCTCATTCGAGAGGTCGAAACCCTCATCGGGAGGTCGTGATGGCGGTCGAGCTCGGCGTTCTCATCCCCACCCGCGAAGCCATCATGTCCGGCCGCCCGGAGACCGCTCCGCTCATCACCATGGCCGAGCGCGCCGAGGCCGCCGGCTTCGACTCGGTCTGGATCGGCGACTCGATCACCGCGCGGCCGCGTCACGAGCCGCTCACCCTGATGGCGGCCATCGCGGCCCGGACGCGGCGGGTGCGCCTCGGCACCGGCGTGCTGCTGCCCGCGCTGCGCAACCCGGTGGTGCTCGCGCACCTGATCGCCACCGTGGACCGGGTGGCGGAGGGGCGGGTGATCCTGGGGGTCGGGATCGCGGCGGACGGCCCGGCCATCCGGAAGGAGTTCGCGGCGTGCGGCGTGCCCTGGGACCGGCGGGTGGGCCGCTTCCTCGAGACGCTCGAGATCTGCCGCGCGCTGTGGACGCGCGACGGCGTCACGTTCAGCGGCAAGCACTTCACCCTGGAAGGCTCGACGGTCGAGCCCAAGCCGCACCGGGCCGGCGGCCCGCCCATCTGGATCGGCGGCAGCGGGCCCACCGCGTTCCGCGAGGCCGCGCGCTTCGACGCGTGGTTCCCGACCGGGCCGAGCGTGGAGTTCTTCTCCGAGCACTTCCCGCGCATCCAGGCCGCCGCGCGGGCGGCCGGTCGCCCGGCCGACTCGGTCGCGGGCGCGGCCTACGTGACGCTGGCGCTCGACCCGAGCAAGGCGGCGGCCGAGCGGCGCCTGCACACCTTCCTCGAGACCTACTACTCGGCGCCCGCCGCGGCCATGATGGCGCGTCAGGCGACGTACGCGGGGCCGGTCGAGGGCTGCGTGGAGTGGCTGCAGCGCTGGATCGACGCGGGGGCCCGCCACCTCGCCCTGCGCTTCGCGGGCGGCGACCAGCTCGCCCAGGTCGACGAGGCCGCCAAGAAGCTGCTTCCGAGCCTCCGCTAACCCTCTCCCCTCTGGGGAGAGGGCAGGGTGAGGGGTTACTTCGCCTTCAGCCGCAGCTCCTCGAGCGGCCCCGCGTAGGGGAACGAGGGGATCAGGTTGAGCGCCGCTTCCTCCATGCGCGGCCCGTACGCGCGGATGAACCCGTTCTCCCAGATCGGCGCGAAGACCACGCGCTCCTGCACGATGCGCTGGATCTGGTGGAGCATCTCCTCGCGCTTCTTGCGGTCCATCTCCTGGAGCTGGGCCTGGAAGAGCGTCTCGATCTCGGGGATGGAGCCGTAGGAGAGCACGCCCTTGGCGGTCGCGAAGGCCTCGAGCCGCGTCGAGGCATTGCCCGCGTTCCCGGTCGCGCCCACGAAGAGATTCCGGACCTTCTTGTCCCGCCAGGCCGAGAGCAGCGCCGCGCGCTCCATGGTGCGCACCCGGGTGCGGATGCCGACCGCGCCCAGATAGTTGGCGATCGCCTCGCCCATCGAGTTGTAGGGCGGGAAGGGGGTGAGGTCGCCCGCGTCGAGGCCGTTGGGGAAGCCGGCCTCGGCGAGCAGCGCCTTCGCGCGCTTCGGGTCGTAGGGATCGGGCGCGATCGGCAGCGCGAACTCCTGGTGGCGCGGCACGATGTTGCCGGTGGGTCCGGAGAAGCCGAGCGACTCGGCCTCGTTGATGGCCTGGCGGTCGATCGCGAGGCTGGCCGCGAGCCGGACGCGCCGGTCCGCCCAGGGCGACCCGGCCACCCACTGCTCGGGGAACATCAGGAAGAGCACCCCGTTGGTGCGCATCGCGGTGAGGGTGAGCCCCGGCGTGCGCCGCACGTCCTCCGCGATCGGCCCGTTCAGGAAGTAGGCGATGTCGACCTCGCCGCGCTTGAGCGCCGCCGCGCGGGTGGACTCCTCCGGGATGCTGCGGATGACGAGCCGCTTCACGCTCGGAACCTTTCGCCAGTAGCCGTCGAAGGCCTCGAGGGTCAGCTCGATGCCGGGCTGGAAGCTCACGAACTTGTACGGCCCGGCCCCGATCGGCGCCCGGCGGAAGCCGTCCTCGCCCACCTTCTCGAGGTACTTCTTCGGCACGATCCAGGCGGCGCCGGACGCGCTCGTGCCGTAGAACGTCATGAAGTCGGGCCACGGGTCCTTCAGATGGAACCGCACGCGGCCCGGATCCACCACCTGCACGTCGCGCACGCGGTCCTTGAGGATCGGCGCGGCCGCGCCGCGGTAGCGCTCGAACGAGAACTTCACGTCGTCCGCGGTGACCGGGTCGCCGTTGTGGAAGCGCGCCCCCTTGCGGAGCACGAACTCCCAGGTCCGCCCGTCCTTCGACATCGACCACGACTCGGCCAGGCTCGGGGAATTGAGCGCGGCGGGCATCGGCTTCACCAGGGCGTCGTGGAGCGCGTACAGGATCATGAAGGGGGTGATCTCGGCGTCGGTCTCCGCCGGGTCGAGCCAGCGCGTCGCCAGCGTGATGTGGGCCGCGGTGGTGACGGTGCCGGTGGGCTGGGCGCCGGCGGACGCCGGGCCGAGCAGCGCGAGCGCGATGAGTGGGACGAACGGGACGAGCGGTCGGAG
The DNA here is from genome assembly GCA_963841755.1 of uncultured Candidatus Rokubacteria bacterium. Classification (GTDB taxonomy): domain Bacteria; phylum Methylomirabilota; class Methylomirabilia; order Rokubacteriales; family CSP1-6; genus CAMLFJ01. Next base: position 38,944 of record CAWJDX010000008.1, on the reverse strand, counting down.
CGCACGGGTCATGGGCGCCTCCTGCCATCTCTCACCGAGGGTGGGACGGCCTGAGACTACCACGGGCGCGTTCTGGTAGACTCGCGCTCGGAGGTTTCGACATGACCCGGTTCCTGAGATCACTGATGATCCTCGGCAGCTTCGCCGTCACGCTCGCTCTCGCGGCCCTCGGGCCGGCCGCGGCCCAGGAGCAGCCCCGCGCGGGGGGCGAGCTGATCTTCGTGGTGGCCGCCGAGCCGCCCAGCTTCGACGGCCATCGCGAGGAGACCTTCGCGATGCTCCATCCGACCGGCCCGCACTACAGCACGCTCATGCGGGTGGACCCGACCGACCGGACCGGCACGAAGTTCATCGGCGACATCGCCGAGTCCTGGACGATCTCCCCGGACAAGCGCACCTACACCTTCAAGATCCGCCGCGGGGTGAAGTTCCACGACGGCGCCCTGCTCACCTCCGCCGACGTGAAGGCCTCCTTCGACCACATCATCTTCCCGCCCGCCGGGGTGGTCTCGAGCCGGCAGGCCGCCTACCGGGGTGTCGAGTCGGTGGAGGCGCCGAACGCGGACACGGTGGTGTTCCGGCTGAAGGCGCCCGAGGCCTCGTTCATGGCCAACGTCTCCTCGCCGTGGAACTACATCTACCGGGCCGAGATCCTGGCCAAGGACCCGCGCTGGTACGAGAAGAACATCAACGGCACCGGCCCCTACAAGTTCGTGGAGTACGTGCGCGGCTCGCACTGGGTCGGCAAGAAGAACCCGGACTACTGGGACAAGGGCAAGCCCTACCTCGACGGCTACCGCGCCATCTTCATCCAGGACGCGAGCGCGCAGGTGGCGGCCATCCGCGGCGAGCGGGCCATGATCCAGTTCCGCGGCTTCACCCCCGCGCAGCGGGACGGCCTGGTCCAGGCCCTCGGCAACAAGATCACGGTGCAGGAGAGCCCCTGGAACTGCTCGATCCAGGTGGCGATGAACCAGGAGAAGAAGCCCTTCGGCGACAAGCGGGTGCGCCGCGCGCTGTCGCTCGCGCTGGACCGCTACGCCGGCTCGAAGGCCCTGTCGCGCATCGCGGTGGTGAAGGACGTGGCCGGCATCCAGGTGCCGGGCACGCCGTGGGCCACCCCGCCGGAGGAGCTGCAGAAGCTGGCCGGCTACGGCACCGACATCAACGCGGCCCGCACCGAGGCGCGGCGCCTCCTGAAGGAAGCGGGCGCGGAGGGGCTCTCGTTCACCCTGACCAACCGCGGTGTCCCGCAGCCCTACGAGCCGGTGGGCATCTGGCTCATCGACCAGTGGCGGCAGGTCGGCCTCAACGTCAAGCAGGTGACCCTCGAGTCCGCCGCGTGGCTGCAGGCGCAGAAGAACGGCGACTTCGAGGTCTCCACCAACGCCCCGTGCAACTCCATCGTCGAGCCCGACATGGACCTGCACTGGTTCCTGACCACGTCACCGGTCAACTTCAGCCGCCACAAGGACACGGTGATGGACGATCTCTACCAGCGCCAGTCGCGCTCCACCGACCCGGACGAGCGCAGGAAGATCCTGCGCGCCTTCGAGAAGCGACTCTACGACGAGGAAGTGCACTACATCATGACCTTCCAGTGGAACCGCATCGTGCCCTACAACTCCCGGGTGCGCGGCTGGACCATCACCCCGAGCCATTTCCTGAACTGCCAGCTCGACACGGTGTGGCTGGCGCCGGAGTAGCACGCCGGCCGCGCGTTTCCGCTTGACAGATCCGCGCCGGCCCGAGTTCTCGGCCGGCGCGGGCTCCTGAAGTTCCCCTTCCTAGAGTCTGCCCCTGAGCGCGAGCGGGAGATCCGACCGCCTGGTGTCGACGCGTCATTCCCGCCTTTGCGAACAACCGGCAGCGCGCTTCCTCGAGGGCCGAGAAAGTAGGGGTTAGAGTCACTCTAGCGAGAGGAGGACCGCCCCATGTCGATCAACATCGCCGCTCCTACCGTCGTGCCCACGCACCCCGCTGTCAGCGACCTCGACCGACTGGGCGATGAGATCGCCGAGCTGTCCGCCCACGTCGACGCGGCCACCGCGCGTCTCCTCGCGCTCATCCGCGAGTTCGACGCTCGAGCTGGGTGGAACAGAGGCTTCCGTTCCTGCGCGGAGTGGCTTGCCTGGCGAGTCGGCCTCGAGCCGGGCGCGGCGCGTGAGCGGGTCCGCGTCGCCCGCGCGCTGGGCGCGCTGCCGCAGCTCGCCGCGGCCTTCGCTCGCGGGCAGCTCTCCTATTCCAAGGTCCGGGCTCTGACCCGCGTCGCCACGCCGGAGACCGAGGCTCGTCTCCTCGCGGTGGGGCGCGCGGGCACTGCGGTCCACGTGGAGCGGATCGTCCGGGGCTGGCGACAGCTGGACCGAAGAGCCGAAGCCCGTCTCGCTACGCGGCAACACGCCGGCCGGAGACTCCACGTCTATCGGGACGACGACGGAATGGTGATCCTCCGCGGCAGGCTGGACCCCGAGGCGGGCGCCCTGCTCCTGCGTGCGCTCGACGCCGCGCGGGAGACGCTGTATCGGCGGACGCGCGTCGCCGATCCCGGCCTCGCGCCGCCGAGACGAGCGCAGCAGCAGGCCGATGCGCTGGGCCTGCTCGCCGAGAGCGCCCTGCATCATGAGCTCGACCCCGGGGCACCCGGCGAACGGTACCAGGTGGTCATCCATGTCGACGCTGCCATCCTGACGGATCCGGAGGCGACCGGCCAATCCGAGCTCGAGGAGGTGGGCCACGTTCCCGCGGGAACGTCGCAGCGCATCGCGTGCGATGCGAGCCGGGTGGTGATGCGCCATGACGAGCAGGGGCGGGCCGTCGAGATCGGTGCCCGGACCCGCACCATCCCGCCCGCGTTACGGAGGGCTCTGTGCCATCGCGATCGGACCTGTCGCTTCCCGGGCTGCGACGTGCGCGTCGGGCAGGGGCATCACCTGCATCACTGGGCCCAGGGAGGGCCGACGACCCTCTCGAATCTGGTTCTGCTCTGCCGGCGCCATCATCGCGCGGTCCACGAGGAGGGCTATCGCGTCACGCGCGCGCCGGACGGCGCGCTGCGGTTCGCCCGACCCGACGGGCGCCCACTGTCCGACGTCCCGCCGACTTCCGCGGTGCCCGCGGATCCGATCGGGTCGCTCGAGAGACGTCACGCGGTCGACGGCCTGCTCATCCACGCGCGGACGGCATGCCCGTCCTGGGAAGGGGAGCGTCTCGATGTCGGCTGGGCTCTGAACGTTCTGCACCCGTCCGCGTTCCCGCGGGAACGCGGAGACGGCTGAGGCGCGTCCTAGCGCGCCACCCCGAACGCGGCGGCCTTCCACCGCGGGTCTTCCGAGGCGTCCAGGCGGTCGCGAACGCGCCGCAGCACCTGGCCGGTCGCCGTCTCCCCCCAGAACCAGCGTGCGACGTCGTCGCCGGTGACCCCCGGCTTCATGGCGAGACGCCCCTCGAAGTAGAGCGCCTTCCAGTCGTCCGCGCAGTAGCGGATGAAGTTCACGAGCGGCAGGTCGGCCGGGCGCTCCTCCATGTCGGCGTCCTCGCCGGCCGCGAAGGCCTGGAGAAAGCGCACCACGCCGCGGAAGCGCGTGGCGGGCACTCCAGAGAGACCGAAGGCGGTGCGGCCACCGCTGCGCGCGAGCCACTGCTCGTGGTACTGGCGCATCTGCGTGGTCTCGAGCGCGGGGTCATCCGGCACCGCGGCGGCGGGCGCGATGCCCGAGGCCTGGGCCGGGGCGGGTGGCTCCACGCCGGGCTCGGCGTCGTCGGGGAAGTCCCGCAGCACCGGGCCGGCGGGCTCGGTCAGCAGATCGAGGGCGGCGCGCAGCACGCGATGCTGAAGATGCGGATCGTCCGGGCGACCCAGCGCGTGGCCGAAGGGAAAGGGCACGAAGAGGGCACGGGGCGGCTTGGTCTTCTCGGTGTGCTCGCGCACCATGCTGATCGACGGTGGTCGCGATGCCCTCGGCTTCGAGCGCGCGGGCCAGCACACCTCCGGTGTGCGTGCAGAAGGGTCAGGTCGGCGTGATCAGGGCGATGTCGACGCCCTCGTCGCGGAGGCGGCGGCCGACCTCGGGCCCGGTCTCCTCCTGGATGCGCTTCAGGTCCCGCTGCGCGCCCATGAACGAGTAGTGATGAGGCCCCGTTCCGCCCAGCTCGCCGCGCGCGATCAGCTCGCGGAGCCGGTCCACCGGGAAGGAGATGTTGGGGTCGCGCATCATGGGCACGCGGTCGAAGCCGAGGCTGGTGTGGCTCTGGATCAGGTCGCGGGCCGGCGTGTCGGACGGGATCACGCGGTAGGTCTGCTCACCGGGTCCGAACGGGCGGTCGCCGCGCCGGTGCAGGCCCGCGGTGGTGACGATGGCGAGGCGCGCCGCGGTCAGGGGAGTGGTCAGGCGCGTGAACGGGGCGGTGTCGTTCACCTGGACCGGCAGCATCAGCAGGTTGTTGCGGTTGAGCTGCGGCAGCCGGTCCAGGCGCGGCATCAGCTCAGGCGAGCGTCAGCACCGCCTTGCCCGGATACTTGCGCGCGATCAGGTCCGCCGCCACCTGCGCGATGTCGGTCCACGGGCCGCTCCACGCTGATGTGGGGCGCGAGCTGGCCCGCGGCCACCATGTCCGCCAGGCGGCGCAGGCCGATCGCGGCGGGCTCGTTGCCCAGCTCGGTGAAGAGGTAGAATCCGTAGAGCTGGGTGCGGCCGGTGGCGAAGAAGGTGCGGGCGTCGAAGGTCACGTCGGCGGTGGCGGAGACGCCGAGCGTGACGCAGACGCCGCCCCGCTCGAGCGCGGCGAGCGCGGTGCCGAGGGTGCGGCCGCCGACCGACTCGATCACCAGGTCGTACTTGGGCGTGGCGGGGATGTCGTCGCCGACGGTCACCTCGTGGGCGCCGAGCTGGCGGACGGCGGCGGCCTGATCGGCGCGGCGGACGGCGGCGGTGACGTGGGCGCCGCCGAGGCGCGCGAGCTGCACCGCGAAGTCGCCGACGCCGCCGGTGGCGCCGGTCACCAGCACGCGCTTGCCGAGGATCGTGCCGTTCTTGCCGAGGGCGTGCAGCGCGGTGAGGCCGGCGACCGGGAAGGTCGCGGCCTGGGAGAACGTCACCTTCTCGGGCAGCTCGGCCACCGCGTGGGTCGGCACCGCGACGCGCTCGGCCCAGGCGCCCTCCGGGAGGAAGCCGACCACGCGGGCGCCGGCCTTGGGGCCGGAGCCGTCGGAGGCGACGCGCTCCACGGTGCCGGCCAGGTCCCAGCCCGGGCGCCAGCCCGCGGGGGCCATCGTCGAGCGGCGGACCTCGCCGCGGTTCAGCGAGATGGCGCGGACGCGGATGATCGCCTCGCCGCGGTCGGGGGTGGGGGCGGGGACCGGGCGGAGGACGAGGCGGCCTGGGCTTGCGGGGTCGACGATGACGGCCTGGTTGTCGCTCACTTGCATTCTCCCTAGATGACGCCGTCGCGCTTGAGCTGGTCGATGGCCTCGGGCTTGTAGCCGAGGAGGCGGCTGTAGACCTCGGTGTTGTGCTCGCCCAGGAGCGGCGGGCGCGTCACCTCGGTGGGCGAGTCGGAGAGGCGCACCGGGTTGCCGGGCATCGGGTAGGGGCCGCGGCGCGGGTGCTCGAGGTCGGTGACGAAGCGGCGCTTGCGCATGTGCGGGTCGGACAGCACCTCGGTGGAGTCGAGCACCGCGCCGCAGGGGACGCCGGCGCCGGCCATGATCTCCATGACCTCGTGCTTGTTCCGCGTCTCGGTCCACGCCTCGATCATCGCGTCGATCTCGTCGACGATCTGCACGCGGTCGCGCCGGTCGTGGTAGCGGGCGTCGTCGGCCATCTCGGGGCGGCCGACGATCCGGGTGAGCGCCTTCCACATGTCGACGGTGGCGCAGTGGATGAAGACGTAGTCGTTGGGCCCGCCGGGGCTGCAGCGGTAGATGTTGGACGGCGCGGCGGCCGCGGAGCGGTTGCCCTGCCGCGGGGCCGGCTTGCCGGTGGCGTAGCTCTCGCGCAGGTGGATGCGGAGCAGGTTGACCACCGCCTCCTGCTGGGCGACCTCGACCTGCTGGCCCTTGCCGGTGGCCTGGCGCTGGATGATGGCGGCCAGGATGCCGATCGCGGTGTGGAGCCCGGCGCCGGTGTCGGCGAGCCCGCCGATGGCCTTGGTGGGCGGCCCGTCGGGCGAGCCGGTCATGCTCATGGCGCCGGCCATGGCCTGCGCGATCCACTCGAAGCTCTTGTAGTCCGCGTAGGGCCCGCCGCCGCCGAAGCCCTTCACGGAGGCCGCGATCAGCCGCGGGTTCAGCCGCTGGAGGGTCTCCCAGCCGAGCCCCAGGCGCTCCATCGCGCCGGGGCCCATGTTCTCGACCAGCACGTCCGCGCTCTTGATCATCTCGAGAAACATGGCGCGGCCGCGCTCCGACTTGAGATTGAGCGTGACGCCCTTCTTGCTCGAGTTCAGCAGCAGGAAGAACCACGCGTCCTCGCCGCGCTTGTCGGAGAGCGCGGTGCGGCCGGGCTCGCCGGTGGGCGGCTCGATCTTGATGACGTCCGCGCCCAGCCACGCCAGCATCTGGGTGGCGGACGGGCCGGCTTCGTACTGGGTGAGGTCGAGGACGCGGATCCCGGCGAGCGCCTGGGCCATGATCGAAGCCTCCCTCCCGCTACGTGGTGTAGGCGGAGAAGCGGACGGTCTGCGCCCGCGCCTTGGAGTCGGTGATGACGTTGACCACCGCCGGCTTGCCCGAGGCGAACGCGCGCTCGAGCGCGGGGCGGATGTCGTGCGGCTTCTCCACGTACTCGCCGTGCGCGCCCAGCTCCTGGGCCACCCGGTCGTAGCGCGTGTGGCCGAGGTTGCGCCCGGGCTTCGGCAGCGGCCGCGTCCACGGGGCGTCCGCGGTCCAGCCGCCGTTGTTGCTGATCACCACCACCACCGGGATCTTGTGGCGCACCGCGGTGTCGATCTCCATCGCGTTGATGCCGTAGGAGCCGTCGCCGTGCAGCACCAGCACCTGGGTGTCGGGCTTGGCGACCTTCGCGCCCACCCCGAAGGGCAGGCCCACGCCCATCGTGCCGAAGGCGCCCGAGTTCAGCCGGTGGCCGGCCACGTACGTCGGGATGGCCTGGCGGCCGAAGTTCAGGATCTCCTGGCCGTCCACCACCAGGATGGCGTCGCGCCGCATGAAGTCGCGGATCTCCTTGCAGAGCCGCAGCGGGTGGATCGGCGTCTCCTCGCGGGACATGGCCTTGTCCTGCTCCGCGCCCTTCTCCGCGTCGAGCGTCCGCAGCTTGCCGGTCCAGGCCGCGTAGCGCTTCGGGCTGATCTTGCCCTCCGCCTCCGCGCGGAGCTGGTCGAGCACCGCGCGCGCGTCGCCCGCGATCGGCACGTCGACCGACGCGGTTGTGGCCGAGCTGGGTGGGGTTGATGTCGACGTGGATCACCTTGAGGTCGGCCGCGAAGCGCGGCGGGCGGCCGAACTGGATCACCCAGTTGAAGCGCGTGCCCACCGCGAGCACCACGTCGGCCTCGGTGAAGGCCTTGCTGCGGGCGTTCAGGAAGGCCAGCTCGTGATCCTCGGGGATCAGGCCGCGCGAGATCGGCGTGGTGTAGAACGGGATGCCGGTGGCCTCCACGAAGGCCCGGAGCGCGGCGGCGCCGTCGGACCACCACACCCCGCTGCCCGCGATGATCACCGGGCGCTCCGCCTTCGCGAGCAGCGCGATGGCCTCGCGCACCGCGCCCGGATCGCCCAGGCTGCGCGGGGCCGGCTTCCAGGGACCCGGGTAGTGGAGCTGCTCCTCCTCGATCTTCTCGCCCAGGATGTCGCCCGGCATGTCGATGTAGACCGGGCCGGGGCGGCCGGACGTCGCCTGGCGGAACGCGGTGTCCACCACGTCCGGGATGCGCCGGGCGTCGTAGATGCGCTCGGCCCACTTGGTGATCGGCTTCATGATCGCGACCTGGTCGATCTCCTGGAAGGCCTCCATGCCCAGGAAGACGCGCGGGCTCGATCCGCCGATGGCGACCAGCGGGGCGCAGTCGGTGAAGGCGTTGGCCACCCCGGTGGCCAGGTTGATGGCGCCGGGGCCCGAGCAGCCCATGGCCACCCCGGGCCGGCGCGTCACCCGCGTCCAGGCGTGGGCGGCCAGCGCGGCGGCCTGCTCGTGCCGCGTGTCGATCGCGCGGATGCCGAGCTTGATGCAGGCCGCCTCCGTTTCGAGCATGGGGCCGCCCATCAGATAGAACATCGTGTCGACACCCTGAGACCTGAGGGCCTGCGCCAGCACTTCCGAGCCGGTGATCGTCGCCATGGCCTTGTCCTTTCCTCCGCTGTGAGGGGGTTGCCGAGACTCTAGCAGATGTAGAATGGCCGCGGGAGGGGACCAACATGGCCGACGTTCAGTTCAACCCGATGGATCCGGCGTTCGTGGAGGATCCGTACCCGACCTACCACGTGCTGCGCAGCCAGGACCCGGTCCACCACAGCCCGCTCGGCTTCTGGGTGCTCACCCGCTACGCGGACGTGATCGCCATGCTGCGCGATCCCCGCCTGATCAAGGAGCCCATCGCCGCCTTCGTGGCCGCCCGCTTCGGGATGGCGGTGCCGCTCGGGCTCGGCCTCTCCATGCTCGACCGGGACCCGCCCGACCACACCCGGCTGCGCGGGCTGGTCAGCAAGGCGTTCACCCCGAAGGCGCTCGAGAGCCTGCGCCCGCGCATCCAGCAGATCGTGGACGGGCTCGTCGACCAGGTCGAGAGCCGGGGCGAGATGGACCTGGTGGAGGAGTTCGCCTACCCGCTCCCGGTCATCGTGATCTGCGAGATGCTCGGGGTGCCGGTCAAGGATCACGAGCGGTTCAAGCACTGGGGGCTCGACATCGCGCGCGGCCTCGACGCGATCATGCTGCCGCCCGACTCGGAGGTGGGCAAGCGGAGCATGATCGGCCGCAAGGCGCTCGCGGAGTACTTCCGCGAGCTGATCGCGGAGCGCCGGGCCGCCCCGCGGGGCGACATGCTCTCCGCCCTCATCGCGGCGGAGGAGGCGGGCGACAAGCTCGACGAGGACGAGCTGCTCGCCACCTGCATCCTGCTGCTGGTGGCCGGGCACGAGACCACCGTGAACCTGATCGGCAACGGCACCCTGGCGCTGCTGCGTCACCCGGATCAGCTGCGACGCCTGCGGGAAGACCCCGCGCTGATCGGGAGCGCGGTCGAGGAGCTGCTGCGCTACGACGGGCCGGTGCAGCGCACCGCGCGCATCCCGAGCGAGGACATCACGATCGGGACGCAGACCATTCCCAAGGGCGAGATGGTGATGCCCTTCCTGGGCGCGGCCAATCGCGACCCCGCCCAGTTCCCGGACCCGGACCGGCTCGACATCACCCGCACCGACAACCGGCACATCGCCTTCGGCATGGGCATCCACTTCTGCCTGGGCGCCCCGCTCGCGCGCATGGAAGGCCAGATCGCGATCAACACCCTGCTGCGGCGGATGCCGAAGCTGGCCCTCGCGAGCCAGCAGCCGGAGCACCGGAAGAGCCTCACGCTGCGGGGGCTCGTGTCGCTGCCGGTCGCGTTCTGACCACGCTCGGTCGCGTTCTCGCCGCGGCCCTCCTGCTGGCCGGGCCCGCGTCGAGCCCCCGCGTGGGGTCAGGACGCGCCGCGCTCGCCCACGCCCGCCCCGCTCAAGCTCGCCGCCCGCGTGGTCGACGTGGCGCGCGGGCTCGAGCGGCCGTGGGGCCTCGCGTTCCTGCCCGACGGGCGCCTGCTCGTCACCGAGCGGCCCGGGCGGCTGCGCATCGTCACGGGCGGCGGGCTGTCGGCGCCGCTCGCCGGAGTGCCGGCGGTGTTCGCGCGCGGGCAGGGCGGGCTGCTCGACGTCGCGCTCAGCCCGGCCTTCGCCCAGGACCGGCTGGTCTACCTCTCGTTCGCCGAGCCCGGGGAGGGCGGCGCGGGAACCGCGGTCGCGCGCGGGCGCCTCGGGCCGCGCGGCCTCGAGGACACGCAGGTGATCTGGCGGCAGCAGCCGAAGGTGGAGGGGCCGAACCACTGGGGCTCGCGGCTGGTCTTCCGCCCCGACGGCACGCTCTTCGTCACCCTCGGCGAGCGCTTCGCCTACCGCGAGCGCGCGCAGGATCTCTCGACGACGCTCGGCAAGATCGTGCGCATCAATCCGGACGGATCGATCCCGCGCGATAATCCGTTCGTCGGCCGGCGCGGCGCGCTGCCCGAGATCTGGTCCTACGGGCATCGCAACGTCCAGGCCGCCACCCTCGACGCGCAGGGGCGCCTGTGGACGGTGGAGCACGGCGCGATGGGCGGCGACGAGCTGAACCGGCCGGAGGCCGGCAAGAACTACGGGTGGCCGGTGATCACCTACGGGCTCGACTACTCGGGCGCCCGCATCGGCATCGGCACCTCGAAGCCGGGGATGGAGCAGCCCGTCTACTACTGGGACCCGGTGATCGCCCCGTCGGGCGCGACGTTCTACACCGGCTCCGCGTTCCCCGAGTGGCGCGGCGATCTGCTGGTCGGCTCCCTCCGCCCCGGCGGGCTCGTGCGGCTAAGGCTCGAGCACGATCGGGTCGTGCTCGAGGAGCGCTATCTCGCCGAGCTGGACGAGCGGATCCGGGACGTGCGCCAGGGCCCGGACGGCGGGCTCTACCTGCTGACCGACGAGACCCGCGGCCGGATCTTCCGCCTCGAGCCGATCGGCCGCTAGAGGCTCACGGCCGCCCGAGCGGCCAGCCCAGCCACTCGCAGACCCCGCGGCCCATCACCCACTCGAGATCCTCCCCCTCGAGCCAGGGCAGGTGCTCGGTGAAGAGCGTGATGCACTCGTAGTAGGTGCAGGGCATGCGGGTGAGATCCGTGCCCCAGAAGACGCGGCGCGGCCCGAAGGCGTCGACGAGCTGGCGGATCGCGCCGTGCAGGTCGCGGAACGGATAGGGCTCGGCGGAGAGCGACGGCATCCCCGAGGCCTTCACCGCGATGTTCGGGTGCCGGGCCAGCGCGCAGACCGCGGGCAGCTCCTCGAAGACCTTGGGGGCCTTGCCGCGCACGCTGATCCCGACGTGGTCGATCACCAGCTTGAGGCCCGGGTGCTTGCCCGCGATGCGGTCGAGATGGTCGAGCGCGCCCGGCACCAGCACCATCAGCGGCACGCCGGCCTTCTCGGCGGCCGGCCAGAGCCAGTCGGCGGTGCCGTCGGTGAGGAAGTGGCGGTAGTGCTCGTTGTGGAAGGTGAAGCGCATGCCGAGCATGCCCGGCTGCTTGCGCCAGTCGGCCACCAGCGCCCGGCTCGCCGGGATCGCCGAGCGCGAGGCGCCCCATCACCGCGAAGCGGTCCGGATAGGAGCGCGCGGCCTCGAGCGCCATGTCGTTGCGATCGCCCTCCCACGAGGGCGGCACCAGGACCATGCGGCGCACCTTGGCCAGGTCCATCTGGAAGAGCAGCGTCTCCTTCAGGATCTGGTAGGGCTTCTGCGCTTCCGGCGCGCGGCCGGGAGGCCACGGGCGGCTCGGGCTCTCCGCGGCCCAGAGGTGCACCTGCGAGTCGACGATGTCCATGGTCGGTCTGCCTCCTATCGTGGCGCCTTCAGCCGCAGGTCCTCGTACGGGGCCGAGTACGAGAAGCCCTTGATGTGATCCACGCACGCTTCCTCGACCCGCGGGCCGACGCCCCAGAGGAAGGCCAGCTCGTAGATCGGCACGTACATCGCGCGATCGTACATGATCTGCTGGATCTGGTGCAGCATGCCCTCGCGCTTCTTCCGGTCGAGCTCGCGCGCCTGGCGCTGGAAGAGGGCCTCGATCTCCGGCACCTCGCCGGCCGAGTAGATGCCGCCCTTGGTCGCGTACACCTCGATGCGGGTCGCCGCGTTGCCGGCGGGCGCGCCCAGGCCCATGATCACGCCCCGCAGCTTGTGCTCGCGCCACGACGTGAGGAACGTCGCCCGCTCCATCGTGCGCATGCGCGTGCGGATGCCGACCGCCTGGAGGTAGTTGCCGATCGCCTCGGCCAGCGAGAAGAACGGGGGAAACGGGGTGAGATCGCCCGCGTCGAAGCCGTTGGGGTAGCCCGCCTCCGCGAGCAGGCGCTTGGCCCGCGCCGGGTCGTAGGCGGGCGGGTCGTAGGCGCGCGCGAAGTCGAGCACGCGCGGGATCAGGCCCCCGGTGGGACGCGAGAGGCCGAGCGTCTCGGCCTGGTTGAGCCCGGCCCGGTCCAGCGCGAAGCCGGCGGCCTGGCGCACCCGCAGGTCGTGCCACGGCGACTTCGGGTCCCACTGCTCGGGCAGGTCGAGGAAGACGACGCCGGGCGGCATCGCGGCGGCCAGCCGCAGCCCCGGCGTGCGCTTCACCTCCTCCGCGGTGGGTCCGCTCAGCAGGTACACGATGTCGACGTCGCCCGCCTTGAGCGCGGCGGCCCGCGTGGTCTCGTCGGGCATGCTGCGGAAGACCAGGCGCTTCACCGACGGGACCTTGCGCCAGTAGCCCTCGAAGGCCTCCATGACCAGCTCCACGCCGGGCGTGAAGCTCACCACCCGGTAGGGGCCCGCGCCGATCGGGGCCTTCTTGAACCCGTCCTCGCCGACCTTCTCGACGTACTTCTTCGGCACGATCCACGCCGCGCCGGTGGCGGAGGTCCCGTAGAACGTCATGAAGTCCGGCCACGGCTCCTTCAGGTGGAAGCGCACGCGGCCGGGATCGACGATCTGCACCTCGCGCACCCGGTCGTGCAGCAGCTTGGCCGCCGCGCCCTTGTAGCGCTCGAACGAGAACTTCACGTCCTCCGCGGTCACCGGGTCGCCGTTGTGGAACTTCGCGTTCTTCCGCAGGACGAACTCGTAGATGAGCCCGTCCTTCGACTGGCTCCACGACTCGGCCAGGCTCGGGGTGTTGTCGCCGCCCGGCATCGGCTTCACGAGCGCGTCGTGGACGGCGTAGAGCACCATGAACGGGTTGATGAAGGCCTCGGTGTCGGCCGGATCGAGCCAGCGCGCGGCCAGCGTGACGTGGAGGCCCCAGGTGAGCGTGCCTTCGGGCGCCGCCGCCGCGGGGGCGGGGAGCGCGAGCCGGAGCAGCAGAACGGTGAGGGCGAGTCGTCGCATGACGCCTCCGGTCCGTTCGGTCGGTTAGGAGCGCAGCCGGGTCGCGGCCAGTCGAGCCGGATCGAAGGGCTCGAGGTCGACGGTCCGGGCGGCGCCGTCCGCGATCAGCTCGGACAGGGCCAGCCCGGTGGCCGGCGCGTTGAGCATACCCCAGGGGCCGTGGCCGGTCGCGACGTAGGCGCCGCGGGCGCCCGGCACCGCGCCGATCAGCGGCACGCCGTCGTCGGTGACCGGCCGGTAGCAGGCCTGTCGCCGGGTGATGGTCGCGGTGGCGAGCGCAGCGGAGACGCGTCCGGCCGCGCGCGCGAGAACCGCGCAGCCCGCCTCGCTCACCTCCACGCCGTCGGCGGACTCCGGCAGCGGCTGGCGATCGGCCATGCCGCAGACGTACACGGTGCCGTCGGGCCGCGGGATGATCTCGGGCTCGAGCGCGTCGCCGTCCGCGGTGCGGTAGTCCATGAAGAGCGCATGGGCGGGCACGTCGGGGGCGGCCAGCGTCACGCTGTAGCCCTTGAGCCCGTGGATGCGGGGCAGGCGCACGCCCCCGACGCGCCCGGTCCACGGGCCCATCGCGAGCACGACCGCGTCGGCCTCGAGCGTCGCGCCGTCGACCACCACCCCGCGCGCGGTGCCCTCGCGCACCGCGACCGTCTCCACCACGCCCAGGCGCAGGGTCGCGCCGTGGCCCCTGGCGCCCTCGAGCAGCGCCTCGGTGAAGCGCGCGGGATGGACCTGGGCGGTGGTCTCGGTGGTGCCGATCGCGCCCCCGACGATCGCGGGGCCGTCGATCCAGGGCGGCGCGGCCACGCGGTGGCCGCCCGGGACCCGGCCCGTCTCGCGCGCGGCCACCATGAAGGTGTCCATGCGCCGGTAGCCGTAGTCGGTGGCGAGCTCGTGGGCCAGCTCCGCGTGGAGCGCGAAGCTGGCGCGGGCGAGCCCCTCCACCACCGTGTTGTCGCACCAGTCGAGGGCGAGGAAGCCGCCGGACTTGCCGGACGCCGCGCAGGCCACCCCGGTGCGCTCGATCACGGTGACCCGGACGCCGCGCCGGGCCAGGAAGTAAGCGACCGAGGCGCCCACGACGCCCGCGCCGCAGACGATGACGTGCCGGGAAGAGGTCATGGCCGGTTCGCCGCACAGGGTAGTACAATTCGGAGCCATGGACCACGGCGTCGTCATGTTCCCGACCGAGTACTCGATCGCTCCCGACGAATTCGCCCGCGCCCTCGAGGAGCGCGGCTTCGAGTCGGTGTGGTTCCCCGAGCACACCCACATCCCGGCGAGCCGCAAGAGCCCGTGGCCGGGCGGCGGCGACCTGCCGCGCGAGTACTGGTCGGCCTACGATCCCTTCGTGGCCCTGATGGCGGCGGCGGGGGCGACCAGGCGCCTCAAGCTCGGCACCGGCATCTGCCTGGTGATCGAGCGTGACCCGATCGTCACCGCCAAGGAGATCGCCACCCTCGACCGCCTGTCGGGCGGGCGCGTGCTCTTCGGCATCGGCGGCGGCTGGAACGCGGAGGAGATGGAGAACCACGGCACCGCGTGGAAGAGCCGGTGGCGGCTGCTGCGCGAGCGGGTGCTGGCCATGAAGGCGATCTGGACCCAGAAGGAGGCGAGCTACCAGGGGGAGCTCGTGCGCTTCGACCGGATCTGGTCCGAGCCGAAGCCGCTGCAGAAGCCGCACCCGCCGATCATCATCGGCGGCGACGGGGAGAAGACCTTCGACCGGGTGGTGGAGTTCGGCGACGGCTGGATGCCGATCCTGCGCCCGCACACGAACCCGGTGGAGAAGATCCCCGCCCTCCACGAGCGCCTCCGGAAGGCCGGGCGCGACCCCAAGAGCGCGCCGGTGTCGATCTTCTTCGCGCCGCCCAAGCGGGAGGTGCTCGACGGGCTCGCGGCGGCCGGGGTATCGCGCGCGATCTTCGGGCTGGCGCCCGAGCCGCGCGAGAAGATCCTGCCGCGTCTCGACGCGCTTGCGGCGCTGATCCGCTCCTGACGCGGAGACGGGGTGGCCGTCCGCCTCGTGGCGTTCGATCTCGACGGCACCCTGATCCGGGGCCGGAACGCGCTCGAGGTGCTCGGCGACGCTTTCGGTCGACCGGAGTGGGCGGACCGGATGGAGATCCTCTCCATGCGCGGCGAGACGCCCGAGCAGATGCGGAGGCGGGTGGGCCCGTGGCTGCCCATCCCGCGGGCCGAGCGGTGTCGCCCCCTCTCCACCGCGCGCCTCGCCCCCGGAGCGAATGAGGCCTTCCGGCTCCTGCACGAGCGAGCGGTGACGACCGCGATCGTCTCGATCAGCTGGGACTTCATCGTCGCGTGGTTTGCGCGCCGCTTCGGCGCCGCGCACTGGGCGGCGGCGCGGCTGGGCCCGGATGGGACGGTCACCCCGCTCTGGCCCGAGGACAAGGGACCCTGGCTCGAACGGCTGATGGCGACGCTCGGAGTCGCACGGGACGAGGTCGCCGCGGTCGGCGACAGCCCGCGCGACGCCTCGCTGCTCCGAGCCTCCGGGCACGCCTTCTACGTCGGGGCGGCGCTCCCGTCCGACCTTCCCGGGATCCACCATCATCCCGACGGCGATCTCGAGGTGGTAGCGCGGGCGATTCTGCGCTGCTGAGGGGCGGATGACGCAGAACATCTACGACGACGAGAAGTTCTTCGAGGCGTACGGCCGGCTACCCCGCTCGATCCAGGGGCTCGAGGGGGCGCCGGAATGGCCCGCGCTCCGGGCCCTCCTGCCCCCGCTCGACGGCCGGCGGGTGCTGGACCTGGGCTGCGGGTTCGGGTGGTTCTGCCGGTGGGCGCGCGAGCACGGCGCGGCCGGCGTGCTCGGCGTCGACGTGTCCGAGCGGATGCTGGCGCGTGCGACGGCCGAGACCCACGATCCCGCGATCGCCTACGTGAAGGCCGACCTCGAGCGGCTCGAGGTTCCCACCGCCGCGTTCAACCTCGCCTACAGCTCGCTGGCGTTCCATTACGTGAAGGATCTGGCCGGGCTGCTCACCCGCGTCCACGCGGCGCTGGCTCCGGGTGGCGCGCTGGTCTTCTCGGTCGAGCACCCGCTTTGCACCGCGCTCGCCGATCCCGGATGGTCGGTCGACGCTCGCGGGCGCAGCACGTGGCCGGTCGGCGACTACCTCGAGGAGGGGCCGCGCTCCACGAGCTGGCTCGCGGAGGGCGTGATCAAGCAGCACCGCACCGTCGCGACCTACGTCGACCTGCTGCTCCGCGCGGGGTTCGCCCTCACGCACCTCGACGAGTGGGGGCCGAGCCCGGAGCAGATCGCGTCGCACCCGGAGTGGGCCAGCGAGCGGCAGCGGCCGCCGTTCCTCCTGGTGGCCGGCCGCTCCTAGCGCGCGATCGGCCCGTTCGGGAAGACCAGGATCTTGCCCTGGCGCTGGCCGCGCTCGGCGTGGGCCACCGCGGCGCGGATCTCCTCGATCGGGTAGACGCGCTCGACCGGCGCGGTGAGCACGCCCGCGCGCACCTGCTCGGCCAGCTCGGCGTAGATCTCGCGGACCTGGGCGCGCGAGCGCGGGGCCAGCGCGCGGCCGAGGATGAAGCCCACCAGGCTCTGCCCGTCCCCGATCAGCTTGCCCCGCGGCATCACCGGATCCTCGCCGCTCATCGCGCCGTAGTTGCAGACCACGCCGTTCTCTCCCACGCACGTCGAGATGCGCGCGGTGGCCTGGCCCGACACCGCGTCGAGGCCCAGGCGGATCGACGCCCCGCCGGTCGCGGCCTTCACCCGGTCGGCCAGGTCGGGGCCGTCCACCACGCAGACGTCGGCGCCGAGGGGCGTGAGCTCGGCGAACAGGGCCTCGCGCCGCACCACGTTCACGGTGCGGACGCCGCGGGCGCGGCCGAGGCGGATCACGAAGCGACCGACCGCGGAGTTCGCCACGTTCTGGATGATCCAGTCGCCCGGCCGCAGCTCGACCACGTCGGTGAGGAGCAGGAGCGCGGTGGGCGGGTTGATGCGGAGCATGGCGGCCTGGAGCAGGTCGAGCCCCGCCGGCACCGAGATCACGTCGTCGCCGGCCACCCGCCGCCGCTGCGTCCAGTTCTCGCGCTGCAGGTTGATCACCAGATCGCCGGCCTTGACGTGCGAGACCCCGCCGCCCACCGCGGTGACGCGCCCCACGCACTCGGCGCCGATGCCGGCCGGCAGGGTGGGCCGCAGGCGATAGGTGCCCCGGCACATCGAGAGGTCGGCGGGGTTGATCGGGAAGGCGAGCACGTCGAAGACCACCTCGCCCGCACCCGGCCCGCCCGGGTCCGGGACCTCCCGGCAGTGCACCGCGTCCTCGGGGGCGCCGTACCGCTCGAGCAGGACCTGCTTCATGTCGACCTCAGATCAGGAAGGCCAGGTTGGGGAGCGGCTCGGCCGCGTTCACGAGCACGACCGTCTTGCGGCTCATGCGGAGGTCGCCGCCCACGCGGCGCAGGCGATGGGTCGCGCGGCCGGCCCACCAGTGCAGCTCGCGGCCCGCCTGCACCGCGAGCTCGGCCAGGATGAAGTTCGAGCCCGCGACCAGCTCGCCGTCGCCCACCGATTCCACCTCGATATTGGAGATGAGCCGCCGCATGCGGGACGCGGGCTCCTGGCTGTAGCGGACGCCGGTCTGCAGCAGCTTGACGCGGGTCTCGATGCGCGCGCGGTTGTCGTAGATGTGGGAGAGGTGGCGCTCCGGGTTCGCGTCGGGGTCGATGGTCGCGGGCACCCAGTACACCCCGTCGTCGGTCCAGAGCGCGAGCCACTCCGCGTAGCGCGCCTCGTCGGCCAGCCGCGCCTCCCGGTAGAGGAAGGCGGCGACCGCGCGGTGATCGGCCTCGGCGGTGCTCACGCCTCCGACATCACGGACCGGAGGTGCCGCCAGAAGCCGCGGTTGGTCGTCTCGTCGGTGACGTGGGAGACGATGCGGCCGTCCGCGTCGGTGGTCTCCCGGTTCAGGCCGCGGCCCAGGAGCACCCACGGGCTCGTGCGCGCGTGCAGGCCGAGCTGATTGCGGCTCGCGATGATCAGGTCGTCCGGCATCAGGAACGACGCGGGGCCCATGCCGGCCTCGGCCATGCGGAGCAGCCGGCCGTTCCACTCGGGCACGCCGGTCCAGAACATCGGGGTGTGCCAGTGCACGCACTCCTCGACCGAGACCGGCTGGACGATCGCGATGTTGGTCTCGCCGAGGAAGAGGTTGGGGAAGACGAGGGCGTGCGCGGGGCCCTCGCGGAAGCGTCGCCGCGCGACCTCGGGCCCGTCCCGCCGCTCGATCTCGGCCACGAACCGCTCCACCGTGGAGCCGGACGCATTCCCGAGCCACTCGAAGAGGCCCTCGTAGCCGGGCGACCAGTCGATCTCGATGTGGCCGCGGCCCCAGTCCCGCACCACCGCCTTGATCGAGCGCTCGTCCCCGACGACCCGCCGATACTGCGACTGGATCGTCCTGAAGAGCGCCATGTGCACGAAGCCGAGGTGATAGCCGTCGCTGTCGTTCTCGGGGAGCATCTTCCAGTTGGCCGCGCAGCGGTGCCGGACCCAGCCCGCGGTCAGCTCGACCTCGCCCACCGGCGAGAGGTCGCAGGAGCGGTCGATGAGCCGGGTGGCCGGGCCCAGGTGCTCGGCGAGCGAGATGCCCTCGGCCGCGAGGCTCGCGAAGACGAAGCCGCGATACGCGGAGACCCGCGGCGCGCGCGGCAGGCCGTTGGCGCTCTTGTCGAAGCCGGCGTAGCCGCCCGGGTACGGCACCCCGAGCAGATCGCCCCGCAGGTCGTAGGTCCATCCGTGGTAGGGACAGGTGAGCGTCCGGGCGTGGCCGCGGTCGGCCGGGCAGACCATGGTGCCCCGGTGGCGGCAGCGATTGACCAGGACCGAGATCTCGCCATCGCCGGCCCGCACCATGATGACCGGCTCGGTGCCGACGACGCGGGTGACGTAGTCTCCCGGGCGCGGGATCTCGCTCGCGTGGCCGACGAAGACCCAGCCGCGGTGGAAGATGCGCTCCATCTCGTCGTCGAATATCTGCGGGTCGGTGTAGAGGCTCGCGTGGATCCGATCGTCCTGCACGAGGTGCTTGTAGTCGATCATCCCTCGGCCGGGTCTCCGGAGACCGTGGTGCGCTGCATGAGCCGCTTGTGATTGGTGGTGTCGTAGGGCGTCGCGCGGTGGAGCACGCAGCGGTTGTCCCAGACGATCAGGTCGCCTTCCTGCCACTCGTGCCGGTAGACGAACCGGGGCTGGGTGACGTGGTCGAGCAGGGTGCGCAGGAGCGCGCGACCCTCGTCGATCGGCAGCCCCTCCACGTGGGAGGCGTGCGCGCCGAGGAAGAGCGCGGGCTGCCCGTTCACCGGGTTCACCCGCACCAGCGGGTGGCGCACCGGCGGGTACACCGCGCGCTCCTCGGCGGTGAAGAAGCCGGGCCGCACCTGGTCGCGGGACCAGGAGAAGTCGTGGACCACCGTGAGCGTCTCCGCGCGGCGGCGGAGCGGCTCCGGCAGCGAGGGGAACGCGGCGCGCGCACTCGCGAGCTCGGTGGCCCCGCCCGCGGGCGGCACGATGCGGCCGGAGAGCAGCGAGCAGAGCGAGGGCACCGGCTTGAACGAGCTGTCGCTGTGCCAGAGCATGTTGGCGAGCTGGTAGACCATCCGCCGGTCGTCGGGCGGGATGACGGCCCCGGTCTTGATGTCCAGGTTGGACTGGCGCGCGAAGGGCGTGCCCGCGGCCGGGTTCATGCTGCGGGTGACCTCGAGCGCGCCGAAGCGGAGGCTGAACGCGATCTGGGTGTCGTCGTCGAGCGGCTGGCCGCGGAAGAGCAGCACCGAGTGCTCCTCGAAGGCGGCGCGGATCGCGGCCCAGGTCGTGTCGTCGAGCGGGCGGGTGATGTCGGCCCCGTCGACGCGCGCCGCGAAGCAGGGGGTGAGCCGGGTCACCGCGATCGTCATCAGGAGTACTCCCGGAACACCGCCTTGAGATCGCGGGTGGGCACGGTGTCCCGCATCCAGGTGAACCCGCCGCGATCGGCCATCTCCCGCGCTCCCCGCATGAAAGCGGCGAGGGCCAGCCGCGAGAGGGCGCCGCCCACGCTGATGCGCTTGACGCCGGCCTCCGCGAGCTGGGCCGCGGTGAGGTCGGGGTCGGCCGCGCTCATCACCACGTTGACCGGCTTGCCGACCGCGGACACCACCGCGCGGATGGCGGTCAGGTCGCGGACGCCGGGCGCGTAGAGGACGTCGGCGCCCACTCGCTCGAAGGCCTGCAGCCGCCGGATCGCGTCGTCGAGGTCGCGCCCGTGCAGCAGGTTCTCGGCGCGCGCGGTGAGCAGGAAGGGCACCGGGAGCGCGCGGGCGACCTCGACCGCGGCGTGCACCCGCTCCACCGCGAGGTCGAAGTCGTAGATCGGCCGGGCCGGGTCGCCGGTCGCGTCCTCGATCGAGCCGCCCGAGATGCCCGCCTCTGCGGCGAGCCGGATCATCTCCGCCGCCGCGCGCGGCTCGTCCGCGTAGCCGTTCTCGAGGTCCGCGTTCACCGGCAGGTCGGTCGCGGCCGCGATCACCCGGCAGTTCTCGATGACCTCGGCCCGGCTCACCGCGTTGGTGCCGTCGACCTTGCCCAGCGCGTTGGCGAGCCCGAGGCTCGTGGTGGCCAGGGCCTCGAAGCCGAGCGAGGCGAGCAGGCGGGCGGTGCCCGCGTCCCACGGGTTGGGGATGATGAAGGCGCCCGGGCGCTCGTGCAGGGCCCGGAAGCGCGCGGCCTTCTCGGCGGGGGTCTTCATGCGCGGGTCGTCCTCACGTCTTCTCGAAGTCGATGCGCTCGTACACCGGCAGCCCCTGGAGATAGCGGCGGAGGCAGTCGAGGCCCATCTCGACTGCGCCGAGGCGGACCCACTCCCGGCCGCCCAGGATGCGGGCCTTCCGCGAGGCGGCGTCCGACGCGGTGGCGATGGCCAGGCAGATGGTCCCGCCGAACTCGATGCGGTCGGGGCCGTCGTCGAGGTCGATCAGCACCGCGAGGGCGTGGGTGGCCCCGGTCTGCGCGCGCGCGGCGCGGGCCACCGTCTCCGCCACCTGCGGCGTGAGCGGGCCGTCGGGCGGCGCGCCCGCCAGCCCGACCGCGGCCCACACCTCGGGCAGGGACCGCGCGATGGTGCCGCGGCGGAAGATCGTCTCCGCGCCGGGCAGGTGGGCCAGGCGCGCCGCCATCTGCCCGCTCGTGAACGTCTCGACGAGGGAGAGCGTCGCCCCCTGGGCGCGCAGGTCGCGCAGCAGCACGCTCTCCAGGGTCTGGTCGTCCTCGGCCAGGATGAAGTTGCCGACGCGCTTGCGCACCTCGCGCTCGATCGGCTCGAGCTTGCGGCGGATGTCGTCCATGTCGCGCCCGCGCGCGGTCAGCTTGGTCTCGAGCTGCGGGTAGTGGGCGCGGAAGCCGAGCTTCACGCTGCCGTCCGGCACGAGCGCCTCCACCCCGGTCAGGAGCGAGTCCACGTGCGATTCGCCCAGGCCGTAGGAGTGGAAGCGCTTGAGGAAGATCGCGCCGGGCAGCCCGGCCTTGGCGAGCAGGCGCGGGACGATCTGCTCCTCCAGCATCCGGCGCAGCTCGCGGGGCACGCCGGGGGTGAAGTAGAAGCGGGCCCGTCCGATGTCCACCGCGAAGCCGCACGCGGTGCCGATGGGGTTGTCGATCACCTCGGCGGTGGTGGGCAGCATGGCCTGCTTGCGGTTGTTGGGCGGCATCACCCGGCTGCGGCGCTGGAAGAAGTCCTCCATGCGCGTGAGCCAGTCCTCGTTCAGCGCCAGGTCCACCCCGGCCGCCTTGGCCGCGATCTCCTGGGAGAGATCGTCCACGGTGGGGCCGAGGCCGCCGTTGACGATGACCGCGTCGGCGCGCTCGCCGGCCAGGTGGAAGGCGCGCAGCAGGTTCTCGCGGTCGTCGCCCACCGTGGTCTCCCAGTCGACCGACAGGCCCACGTCCTCGAGCTTCTGGGTGATGTAGCTGAAGTTCGTGTTCACGATCTTGCCGGTCAGCACCTCGTCACCGGTGCAGATCACCTCGATGCGCATCACTCTCCCACCTCCGTTTATTCCCGCCTCCGTTTACTCGATCACCCGATGTGCCTTCGCGGTGCGCGTCATGTCAGCTCATCAAGAGCGCGCCGGGAACCTCGCGGCCCATGGTCTCGATCTGCTCGCGGGTGATGCCCTGGGCGAGCAGGCCGGTGACGAACATCTGGAGGCCGTCGGCGGGGGTGGGGTTGCCGGTCTGGCCCAGGTCGGTGCCGAGGACGAAGTGCTGCGCGCCCACCGCCTTGATGCGCGCGGCGGTGTCGGCGAGCGGGATGCGCGGGGCGTGGCGCATCCACTCGAGCGGGGAGTCGGGGCCGGTGAGCATGAGCAGCGCGCAGAGCTCCATCTTGCCGCCCATCGCGGCCGCCTTCTTCATCTGCGCGAGGCTCATGTCGACCACGTCGAACTGGGCGTGGGTCACCACCACCCGGTCGCAGCCCTCCTCGCGCGCGGCCTCGATCAGGGCCAGCGCTTCCTCGGCCGAGGCGTGGCCGGTCTGCACCACCAGGCGCTGCGCGGCGCAGATCTTGAGGATCGCGCGCGCCTCGGGCAGGACCTGCCCGCGCTCGTCGACGACGCGGAGGCCCGACGGCGCGGTGCCGCCCTTGCGGACGTGGTTGTCGGCGTCGAAGGTGGGGAACCACACCACCCGGCCGTATCCGCCCTGCATGCGCCACATCCACTCGACCGCCTGCGGGTTGAGCCCGCCCACCGCCCGGTTGAGGGTGATGCCGCCGAAGACCTTGATGCCGGCGACGTGCTTGCGCACGAGCCAGGCCCGGTCGGCGGTGTGGGTCACGTGATTCTTGAACACGATCGCTTCCATCTGTCGCGAGGCGGCCAGCGCGGCCAGCTCGTCGTCGTCGATCGCCCGGCCGAAGATGTCGGGCGCGGCGTGGGTGTGGAAGTCGATCAGGCCCTTGATCGGGCTGACCGGGGGTGGAGGCGGGGAGTAGCCCTGGACGCCGGGGTTCGGGGTGGCCCGCGGCGCCTCCGCGGCGGGGCGCCCGTGAGATGACCGCCCGCGGCTCGCCGGGAGCCTCGCGGCGAGACCAGTCCGATCGGAGCGACGGTGCTCCCGTGGCAGCAGCCACACACGAGATGGGGCATATCTCCGGCGATTTTACACGAGGCCTTGACTTGACGACGGCCAGTCGTAGACTCGGCCTCAGCCGTCCAGGCGGCACACGGTCCGCGTGAAGGGTCGAACCCACCTGCTCCGTAGCGACGAAGGAACCACCTTCCGCCCGATTCCGCGGACACCGGGCACATGGAAAGGTGGTGCGCCATGCCCCTGCCGGATCGTCCCAGCCTCGAGTTCCTGAAGAAGCTCGCCAAGGATCGGCTCCCGGAGATGCGCCGCGCAGCTCCGTCCGCCCGCCTCGCGGACGCCCAGCTCGCGGTCGCGCGCGAGCACGGCTTCCCGAGCTGGCGCGCGCTGCGCGCCGAGCTTCAGCGTCGGCTCGCCGCCGCGGCGCCCGACCCCCGACCTCGTCGTCCAGCTCTTCGCCGCGATCCGCAGCGGCGAGGGGCCCGTGGTGGACCGGCTGCTCGCCGCCCATCCCGGCATCGCCAACGCGCGCGACGAGGAGGGCAGCACCCCGCTGTCGGCCGCGGTCGACGCGCATCGCGCCGCCCTCATCCCGATCCTGCTGCGCCGCGGAGGAGATCCCCACCTGGTGTACGCCCACTCCGCCCACACCCCGCTCTCCTGGGCGGTGGTGATCGAGGCCTACGACTGCGCCCGCGCCCTCATGGAGGCCGGCGTCGAGCCGGACCTGTTCTGTGCCGCCGGGCTCGGCGAGGTGGACCGCGTGCGCGCCTTCTTCACCCCCGAGGGCCGGCTCCGGCCGCGAGCCTCGATCACCGGCAGCTCGCGCTACGCCCCGGACGGCACGCGGCTGCCGTGCCCGCCGGCGACCGACCGCGAGGTGGTGTCGGACGCGCTCTACATGGCCAGCCGCGCCGGCCACGAGGGCACGGTGCGGGAGCTGCTGACGCACGGGCCCGACCTCGCGTTCCCGGCCTTCGCGGGCGCCACCGCGCTGCACTGGGCCCATTTCGCGGGCGCGCCCCGGGTGGTCGCGCTCCTGCTCGCGGCGGGGGCGGATCCCACGCTCCGCGATCCCGTGCTAGGCTGCACGCCGGAGGCCTTCGGCATCTGCACCCCCGCGAGCTGGGGGTGGGCGTCGAAGGTGCGCCAGCGCCTGGCGCGAGGACCCGGCCCTGGTCCGGGCCGAGAGCCCGCGCGGCGGGCCGCTCCACGAGGCGGCGCACGCGGGAAGCCTCGCGGCCGTGCAGGCGCTGGTGGAGGCGGGGGCGGACCCCGAGCGACGCAACGCGGAGGGCAAGACCGCACTGGACCTGGCGCGGGCGCGGCCGGAGCAGGCCGGCTGCGCGGCGGTGGCGGAATGGCTGGCGGGCAGTGCACTCGAACCGAGGAGGCCATGATGTTGTTCGAGCTCAGGCAGTACCACGTCCGTCCCGGGCAGCAGGAGAACTGGGTGAAGTGCATGGAGGAGGAGATCATCCCCTTGCAGGTCAAGATGGGCATGGTCATCCTCGGCAGCTTCGTGGGCGAGGAGGACGCGTCGGTGTACGTGTGGATCCGCCGCTTCGAGAGCGAGTCGGAGCGCAAGCGGCTCTACGACGCGGTCTACCAGAGCGACCACTGGAAGAACGACATCTCGCCGCGGGTCCCGCAGATGATCGACCGCGAGCAGATCAAGGTGACGCGCCTGACTGCGACACCGCGCTCGCCGATCCAGTGACCCTCTCGCCGCTCGAGACGGCGCGGAAGCTCGCGCCGCTGATCCGGGCATCCGCCGCGGAGACGGACGCGCAGCGCGAGCTGCCGCGTCCGCTCTTCGAGGCGATGGCCGACGCGGGCCTCTTCCGCCTCGCGCTGCCGCGGACGCTCGGCGGCTTCGAGATGGACCTGCCGAGCTACATCCAGGTCATCGAGGAGATCGGCCGGGCCGACGCGAGCACCGGGTGGGTGACCAATCAGGTGTCGATCTTCGCGACCTACGCGGCGCGGATGCCCACCGCGGCGGCGCGCGCCATCTGGATCGACACCCCGCGCTCGGTGGTCGCCAATACCCCGCAGGCCAACGCCCAGGCCGTCGTGGTCCCCGGGGGCTACCGGGTGACCGGCCGCCAGGGCTTCAGCACCGGCTGCCGGCACGCCTCCTGGCTGGCCGCGCACGCCACCGTCAGCGAGCAGGGCCGGCCCCGACTCGACGACGGTCAGCCCGAGACGCGCTACTGCTTCGTACCGCGCGCCCAGGCCGAGCTGCTCGACACCTGGCAGGTCCGCGGCATGCGCGGCACCGGCACCAATCACTTCGCGGTGAACGACGTGTTCGTCCCGGAGGACCGCACCGTGAAGTCGGTGACCGCGCCGCTCGTGGAGCAGGGCCCCCTCTACCGCCTGCCGCGCACCCTGGTCTTCGCCTCGGGTGACGCCGCGGTGGCCCTCGGCACCGCCCGGAGCTGCCTGGACGCGTTCACGGATCTGGCCACCACCAAGACCCCGCGGGCCATGGACGCCCTGCTCCGAGATCAGCCGATGATCCAGAGCGAGGTGGGGCGGGCCGAGGCCCGGCTGCGCGCCGGCCTCGCCTTCCTGCGGGAAGCGGTGCGCGAGATCTGGGGCGCGGTGGTCGCGAACGGCGCGGTCACCCTGGAGCAGCGCGCAGTGCTGCGGCTGGCCACCACCGACGGCATCCGCACCGCGGCCTCCGTCGTGGACATGGTGTACAACATGGCGGGTGCCACCGCGGCCTACGAGTCGAGCCCGATCCAGCGTCACTTCCAGGACGTCCACGTGATGAGTCAGCATCTCCAGGCCCGGTTGGCCCACTACGAGCTGGTGGGTCGCCACTGGCTCGGCCTCAAGATCGACGAGACGCGGCTCTAGGCGCGTCCAGGAGGAGACGGAATGGCGGCCACTCAGCCCGACTCGACGTCCACCGACATCTCACGCCGCGGCTTTCTGCACCTCGCGCTCGCCTCGGGCGCGCTGGTCCCCGCGGCGCTGCTCGCGGAGCGCGGAGCCGCCCCCGCGTGGGCCCAGGAGACCCCGAAGAAGGGCGGCACCCTGCGGGTCGGCTTCTACATCGAAGCGGCGACCATGGACCCGCACCTGTCGGGCAGCAAGATCGACCGGCAGGTCTACCACAACATCTACGAGCCGCTCGTCGTGCTCGACGCCAACCTCGGGATCAAGCCCGGCCTGGCCGAGTCCTGGCAGCAGCCGGACGCGAAGACGCTGATCTTCAAGCTCCGCCGCGGGGTGAAGTTCCACGACGGCACCGACTTCAACGCGGAGGCGGTGAAGTTCAACTTCAACCGCATGAAGACCGAGCCCAAGTCGGTGCGCAAGGGCGAGGTGGCCAGCATCGACACGGTCGACGTGGTCGACAACTACACCGTGAAGCTCAACCTCAAGCGCCCGGACGCGGCGCTGCTCGCGACGCTCACCGATCGCGCGGGGATGATGGTCTCGCCCAAGACCGCGCAGGAGCGCGGGGCCGAGCTGGAGCGCAACGCCAAGGGCGCGGGCACCGGGCCGTTCGTGTTCGTGGAGTGGGTGAAGGACGACCACCTGCTGATCCGGCGCAACGACAGCTACTGGAACAAGCAGGGCGGCCCCTACCTCGAGCAGATCCGCTACCGGCCGATCCCGGACGACACCGTCAAGCTGCAGAGCCTGCAGGCGGGCGAGATCCAGGTGATGGACTACGTGCAGCCCCGCGACGTGGCCGCGGTCAAGGCGGACAAGAACGTGGTGGTCCTCGACGTGCCGTCGCTGGCCGACTTCGCCTACCAGCTCAACCACACCAAGCCGCCCTTCGACAACAAGGCGCTCCGCCAGGCGGTGGCCTACTCGCTCGACCTCGAGCAGATCGTCAAGGGCGTCTGGCTCAACGTGGGCGTGCCCGCCAACGGGCCGATCCCGCCCACCAGCTGGGCCTACGACCGCTCGATCCCGTTCATCAAGCGCGACCTGGCCAAGGCCAAGGCCAAGCTCGCGGAGGGCGGCAAGGCGGGCGGCTTCACGTTCACGATGACCACCAACAACATCCCGATCAACGTGCAGGAGGCCGAGGTCATCCAGGCCCAGCTCGCGGAGGCGGGGATCACCATGAAGATCAAGCTGGTGGACGCGGGCACCCTGATCTCGGACGGCAACGGCAAGAACTTCGAGATGATCAGCTACCAGTGGAGCGGGCGGCCCGATCCGGACGGCAACACCTACCAGTTCTACAAGACCACGCCCGGCACGTCGCTCAACTGGTCGGGCATCTCCAATCCCCAGATCGACGCCCTGCTCGACGATCCCGCGAGGTCTCGAGCCAGGCCGAGCGCAAGAAGCTCTTCAGCCAGCTCGTGCGGATCCTGCAGGACGAGCTGCCGATGGTGTTCATCGTCCACCCGATCGAGCCGAAGGCCTTCAGCCCGCGGGTGCAGGGCTACGACCCGATCCCGGACGGGATGATGCGCTTCAAGGACGTCTGGCTGAAGTAGCGTCCGGGCGCCGCGTGGGACGCCTGATCCTCCGCCGGCTCGCCGCGACGATCCCGGTGCTGCTGCTGGTCACCGCGGGGGTGTTCGCCCTGATCCACCTGACCCCCGGCGACCCGATCGACGCGATGATGGCGGAGTCGGTCGACGACACCGTCAAGCGCGAGCTGCGGCGGGACCTCGGCCTCGACCGGCCGCTCTACCTCCAGTACGCGACGTGGATGGGGCGCCTGCTCCAGGGCGACCTCGGCCACTCGATCCGCAACCGGGAGCCGGTGATCGAGAACGTGAGCCGGCGGATCAAGCCGAGCCTGCAGCTGGCCGGGCTCGCGATGGCGATCTCGCTGCTGGTGGCCACCCCGATCGGCATCCTCTCCGCCGCGCGCCGCAACTCGACGATCGACCGCGTCGGCACCTCGTTCGCCCTCTTCGGCATCTGCATGCCGAACTTCCTGATCGCGCTCCTGCTGATCTTCCTGTTCGGGGTGACCCTGCGCTGGCTGCCGATCTCGGGCTACGTCGACCCGATGGAGGAGCCGTGGGACGGGCTGCGCTCGCTGACCCTCCCCGCGATCACCCTCGGGCTCGCCCTCGCCGCGGTGATCACGCGGACCCTGCGCTCGAGCATGCTCGAGGCGCTCTCCGAGGACTACATCCGGACCGCGCGCGCCAAGGGGCTCTCCGACGGCGCGGTGGTGCGCCGGCACGCGCTCAAGAACGCGCTGATCCCGGTGGTCACCGTGCTCGGGCTGCAGCTCGGCACCCTGATCGGCGGGGCGGTCATCACCGAGTACGTGTTCGCGCTCCCGGGGGTGGGCCGCCTGGTGGTGGACGCGGTCTTCGCCCGCGACTATCCGCTGGTGCAGGGGGTGGTGCTGCTGATCGCGGTGGGCTTCATCCTGAGCAACCTCGCGGTGGACGTGCTCTATGGCTTCATCGACCCCCGGATCCGGCATCGCTGAGCCGGCGGCCGCCCTGGCGCCGCCGGCCGTCCCCCGTCCGGTGCGCGCGCGCCGCTGGCGCACCCTGCGACACGCGGCGCGCGCGCGGCTGGCCCCGTTCGGGGCCGCGGTCCTGCTCCTCGCGGTGGCCGCGGCCCTGCTGGCGCCGCTGGTCGCGCCCCACGACCCGCTCAAGCAGAACCTGAACCACGCGCTCGCCCGGCCCGACCGCGTCCATCTCCTGGGCACCGACAACGTGGGACGCGACGTGCTCTCGCGGGTGATCTGGGGCACGCGGGTGTCGCTGGTGGCGGGCCTCGGCTCGGTCGGCATCGCGGTGCTGGTCGGCGGCCTGCTGGGCCTGCTGGCCGGGTACGCGGGCGGGCGGGTCGACGGGCTGGTGATGCGGCTGATGGACGCGGTGCTGTCGTTCCCGCCGCTGGTGCTGGCCCTCGCCCTGGGCGCGGTGCTCGGCGCCGGGCTCACCGGCGTCGTCATCGCCCTCGGGGTGGTCTACACGCCCACGTTCGCGCGGCTGATGCGGGGCCAGGTGCTCTCGATCACCGCGCGCGAGTACGTGGACGCGGCCCGCGCCCTGGGCGTGCCCGGCTGGCGCATCGCGTGGGCCCACGTGCTCCCCAACGCCACCGCGCCCATCGTGGTGCAGGCCTCGCTGAGCGTGGCCTTCGCGATCCTGGCCGAGGCGTCGCTGTCGTTCCTCGGCCTGGGCGTGCAGCCGCCCGGCGCCTCCTGGGGCAGCATGATCAACGCGGGGCGCGGGTACCTGCAGCAGGCGCCCTGGATCGTGTTCGGCCCCGGGGCCGCCCTCTTCGTCACGGTGGTCGGGCTCAACTTCGTGGGCGACGCGGTCCGCGACGCGCTCGATCCCCGGCTGCGGGTCTAGGGTATGATCGGGGCCATGCCCTGGATCGCGACCCTGGTGGCGGTGGCCCTGCTGCTGGCGGCGAGCCCCTCGCTCGCGCCGGCGGGCGAGCGGGAAGAGGCCAACAAGAAGGCGGTCGTCGAGTTCTACGACAAGGCCATCAACCAGAAGGACTTCGAGGCGGCCGCCCCGTACTTCGGGAGCCGCTACGTGCAGCACAACCCGAACGCCCCCGACGGCATCGAGGGCTTCAAGGCGTTCCTCGGGTTCCTGCGCGAGAAGTTCCCCCAGTCGCGCAGCGAGATCAAGCGGGTGCTCGCGGACGGGGACTACGTGATCCTGCACGTGCACGCGGTCCGCACTCCCGGCGAGCGCGGCTCGGCCATCGTCGACGTCTTCAAGCTGGAGAACGGCAAGATCGTGGAGCACTGGGACGTGGTCCAGCCGATTCCCGAGAAGTCGGCCAACGGCAACGGGATGTTCTAGGCGAAGAGGAGACGACACCATGGCGACGGCACAGACACCCCGCGGCATCAACCACGTGGTCCTCAACGTGCGCGACATCGAGGTCTCGCACCGCTTCTGGACCGAGATCATGGGCTTCCGCTGCGTGGCCCAGCTCAAGCCGCGGCCCGACCGGGTGCGGCCGAAGATGCGCTTCTACAGCGGCGTGTCCGAGAGCGGCGACGTCACCCACCACGACCTGGCCCTGGCCGAGGCCCCGAAGCGCGAGGGCGAGACGGAGGGCGAGGCCGAGACCTGGAGCCTGATGCGCGGGGGAGTGGGGCTCAACCACGTGGCCATCGCCTGGCCGGACCGCGAGTCCTGGCTCAAGCAGGTCGAGCACCTGCGCGAGAAGGGCGTCACCTTCCACCGGCGGATCAACCACGGCATGACCCACAGCGTCTACATCTCGGATCCGGACGGGCACGGGATCGAGGTGCTCTACGAGCTGCCGCGCGAGGTGTGGGAGCACGACATCGACGCGGCCCAGAACTACGCCGAGGTGCTGCCGACCGAGGGGCCGGCCTCGATGGTGGACCGGGTCGATAATCCGGTCTTCAGCTAGGCCGGCCGGTCTTCAGCTAGGCCGGGCTCAGGGCGCGATCTCGAACTCGACGCGCCCGAGCCCGGAGCCCTCCACCGGCACCAGGCCCTCGGTGACGCGCAGCCGCTCCGGCGCGATCTTCACCGTCTTCTGCAGCTGGGCCCGGGTCGTCTCCATCCGGCGATTCGACAGGGTGCGGGCCGCCGCGTCCGGGCTCGGCTCGTCCTTGACCAGGTCGCTCACGATCGCGTCGATCCCGCCCGGCACCGGCTGCCCGGGGTGCCGCTCGGCGTAGAGACGCGCCGCCGCGGCGGCGGCCCCGCCCGGGGTCTCGCGTGCGGCGGCCTCGATGCGCTGCTGCACCACGTCGCGCTTGAGCGCCGCGATGTCGTCGACGGTCAGCACCGATTTCATGGCCAGGTTCACCCCGGGCGCGTCCCGCAGGAAGCCGCCCAGCCGCTCGGCGTGCCGGTCGAAGCCTTCGGTGAAGCGGATGGTCCCGGGCTCGAAGTACACCGGCCAGATCTGGATGGTCTCGACGCGATCGTCGCCGCTGTAGAAGATCTTGCCGACCCAGCTCACCGGCAGCGCCATCACGCCGACCGCGGTCTTGCGGACCGCGGCCCAGAACGCGTCGGTGAAGTCGAACTGACGGGTGGCCACGTTGCCGGTGACCGGCACCGACAGGCGCACCTCTCCCTTGGCGTTCTTGAGCAGGGCGATCAGGGTGCCGAGCGGGACGCCGACCCGATCGCGCACCTCGTCGCCGCTCTTCGACGGGGCGAAGTCGGGCTGGCCGAGCACGATGTCGTTGCTCGCGGTGAGGGCGTCGTCGACCACCCGGTAGCGGATGGTGGTGCCGAAGGCGCCGCGCCGCGCGATCCAGCCGATCAGCTGGTTGGCGTACGGGTTCACGCGGGGCAGGGGGAAGTCGGTGAGCTTGCCCTCCAGATCGAGGTTGATGGGGCCGCCCAGGCCGCCCATCGTCCCCTTCAGCTCGAACGGCGCGCCGCCGGTGAGCCGCCCCGCGAGGGTGAGCTGCCCCTTGCCGGTGCGCCCCGTCGTGAGCCCGCGGCCGTTCAGCGCGATGCGCGAGGCCTCCTCGGTGAAGGCGGGCTTGGTGGTGCGATCGACGAAGCGTACGAACCCTTCCGTGACCGCCAGCTCGCTCAGCGTGACGACGGGCAGCGCTCCGTCGGCGGGTGGGCGCGGGCCGGATGGCGCGCTGCCGCCGCGGGGCGCGGGCGCCGGGGCGGGGGCGGCGCCGGCGGGCGCGGTCGGGGTGAGCAGGTCGATCAGGGGGAATCCGCCGTTGTCCTCGCGCTCGACCAGGGCCCACGGCTGGTCGAGGGTCACGCGCCGGATCGTCACCCGGCGCGGCCAGTCCGCGTCGATCCCGTCCATGTCGACTCGCTTCACGTAGCCCAGCATCCGCTGGCCGTCGCCCAGGATCGGGTCGTCCACCGCCACCCGCCCGGTCGCCGCGACGGAGAGCGGCGACAGCGTGCCCTTCACGCGCAGGTCCGCGTCGAGCTTGCCGGCCAGGCTGGCGCGTCCGGGCACGAAGGCCTGCGCGATGGCCACGTCGAGCTGCTTGATCGCGAGCTGGAGATCGACGGCCTGCGTGTCGAGCCGCATCTCGCCGCGCGCGTCCACCGACCCGCCGGTGCCGGTGGTGGCGCGCAGGCGCAGAGCCGACGGCTCGCGCGCGGGCCACGTGAAGTTGCGGATCGTCAGCCGCGCGTCGTGGATCTGCGCCCGCGCGGTGGGGCGCACGGTGGAGTCGATGATCTCGAACACGCCGCCGTCGACGCCCGCGCGCCGCACGCGCAGGTCGAGCGGCGAGGCGGCGCCCGCGGTCGGCCCCTCGCGCCGGGGCGGAGCGCCCGGGGGCGGGGCGGGCGGCTCCAGCAGCGCGCGGAGCGGGAACGAGCCGTCGGCGGCCTGCTCGATCTGCGCCCACGGCTTCTGGAGCTCGACGCGATCGACGGTGACGGTGGCGGGCCACGCGTAGTCGATGCCGGTGGCCTCGAGCCGCGCCGCGGTCATCAGCGGCTTGCTCGCATCTCCCAGGGCCATGTCCGCGATCGCCGCGGTGCCGCGCGCGGTGAGGCTGAAGGGCTCGAGCGTGGCCTTGAGCGCGAGGTCGCCGCTGGCCTGCCCGGTGAGCCGCCCACGCACCGGCAGATAGGGCTGGGCCGGCCCGAGGTCCACCCCGGCCGGGGTCAGCTGCATCTGGAGGCTCCTCGCGACCAGGTCGAGCGTGCCGCGGGCGGTGATGCGGCCCGCGCCCGGGGTCGGCGCCTCGAGCTGCACCGGCACCGGCGCCCGCGCCGGCCACGCGAAGTCGCGGGCGCTGAGCCGCACCCCGCTCACCTCGAGCCGCGCGACCGGATTCACCGCCGCATCCACCACGGTGGCGCCGCCTTCGTCGAAGAGCACCTCGCGCACGGTCACCTTGATATCGGGGGATGGCGACGACGGGGTCGGTGACGCGGCGCGGCGGCGTGGGCGCCGGCGCGCCAGCCGGCGGTGCGCGGCGCAGCGGGGTGAGGATGCCGGTGATCGGCATCGAGCCGTCGGGCCGGCGCTCGAGCAGGGCCCACGACTTGCGCATGTGTACCCGGTCGATGGTGGCGGTGGCGGGTACGTGTAGTCGAGCCCGGCCATCTCGAGACGGCCCACCGTGAGGATCGGCCGGTCCCCGTCGATGAAGGCCAGGTCGGCCAGGGCGAGCGAGCCCTTCGCGGACAGCTCGGTCTTGCCGCCGCCCACCGTGCCCTTGGCGGTGACGTCGCCCTCCACGTGCCCCTCCACCTTCGCGGCGAGCGGCGCGTAGGCCCGATAGGGCGCGACCGCGATGTTGACCAGCCGGGTGCGCAGATCGAAGCGCACCGGATCGAGCACCACGGTGCCCTGGGTCTCGATCGTGCCACCCTCGGGCGTCCCCGCGCTCAGCTGGAGCGTGGCCGGGCCGCGACTCGGCCACGTCAGCGAGCGGGCGGTGAAGCGGATCGGGGCGAGGCGGAAGACCGCGGCCGGCTCCACGGTGGCGTCGTCGAGACGGAGGCGCCCGTCCTCGACGGAGACCTCGCCCACCTCGATCGCGAAGTCCGGCGGCAGCGGGGTGGGCTTGTCGACCGGGGCCGCCGCCGCGCTCTCGCCCGCGGGCTTCTTGATCGACTCCACCAGCTCCGAGATCGTGAGGCGGCCGTCGCGATCGCGCCCGATGCGGGCGCGGGGCCGGCTGAGCCGCACCCGCTCGACCTTCGTCCTGGGCCACTGGGCGTCGAGGCCGGTCAGCTCGAGCTGATCGGCGGCGGCCAGGCGCCGCGTGCCGTCGGACACCGTGACGCCCTTCACCAGCGCCCGCCCGCGCACGCGGGGGCCGGCCGGCGTGGTGTCGAGGGTGAGATCGGTCTCGGCCATGCCGGTGAACTCCACCGGCAGCGAGAAGTAGGGCGCCCAGAACGCGAGGTCGACCCGGCTGATCCGGGTGCGGACCTCGGCCGCCACCGGGGTGGCGCGCGCGGTGCCCTGGACGTCGAGCGCGCCGCCGCCGGGCAGGCCGGCGCTGGCGGTGAGGCGCGCGGAGGAGCGGCCCGTCGCGTCGAGCCCGTCGGCCACGACCCGGAGGCGGTCGATCTCGAAGCGGTTGGATTTTCCGGGCCGGGGATCGAAGACGGTGGCTCGCCCGTTCACCTCCACCCGGCCGGTGAGGCGGCCCTCCGGCGACTTGCCGCTGGTCAGCGCGAAGGTCAGCGCGGGCACCGTCAAGAGGGATGCGTCGACCCCGCGGCGGCGCGCCACCAGGTTGGTGATGCGCGCCTGGCCGTCGAGTCCGACCCCGCCCTGCGCGTCGAGCGTGGCGTCGACCTCCGCGCCCACCACCGCGCGCTCCAGCGTCACCATGGTGTCGGGCGGCAGGTACAGGTTGGCGAGGGTGGCGTCGACGTCGCGCAGGCTGACGTGGGCCTTCGCCTGCAGGGGGCGCAGCGCGATGCCGGTGGCGTCCAGCGAGAACGGGGCCCCCGCCACCGTCGTGGTGACCCGCACGTGACCGCGCGGCTCCGGGCTCGCGCTGGAGAGCGCGCTGGCCTCGACGGTGAGGGCCTCGGCGCGCCAGGTGCGGGGCGGGTTCAGGGTGCGGTCCTCGAACAGGATCGCGCCATCCTTGACCCCGAGGTGGTCCAGCGAGAACGGCGAGCCCTCCGCCTGCGAGCGCGGGCGCGCGAGCAGGTCCGAGATGTTCAGCTCGCCCCGCCCGATGCGCACGATGTGGACGCGCGGTCCGGCGAGCATCACGTCCGCGATCTCCAGATGGCCCCGCAGCAGGCGCATCGGATGGAAGCGCACGTCGAGGCGATCGAACTCCAGCAGGGGCGGGCCGGGGATCCGATCCGCGAGGCGGAATCCCGCCACGTGCAGCTGCCCGCCGCGGACGTCGAGCTCGAAGCGGGCCATGGTCAGCCGGCGGCCGGTCTGGGCTTCCACCTGCCACACCACCACCCGGCGGGCCAGGCTCGGCAGCGCGATCCAGAGCGCGGCGGTCGAGACCACCAGGCCCGCGAGCACGACGACCGCGACGGTGAGCCAGCGGCGGCGAGTCACGTCCCCAGTATGCCTCGTCGACCGTCCCGGGACCTACTGAGCGGAAGCGGTGGACCCGGGCTCAGCGGAAGGCGGGGGCGATCTCCGCGATGAAGCGGTCGAGGTCCCGGCGCAGCTCCGGCAGGGGCCGGAAGAGGGTCGGGATGAAGACGGTCTCGACCTTCGCCGCCCGCAGCTCGGCCAGCGTGGCCCGGATCTGCTCGGGGGTGCCGGCCAGGCAGGTGTCGCGCGCGTCCGCGGTGTGGCGCCCCATGCGGGTGCCGATGGTCTCGGCGAGCGCGTCGACCTCGGCCTTCTTGTCGGTGATCAGGAGCGCCATGTTGGCCGAGCGGCGGATGGTCTTGGGATCGCGGCCCACGCTCTTGCAGTGCTCGTCGAGGATGCGGCCCTTGTGGGCGAGGACCTTGGGACCGCCCCACACGTTCCAGTGATCCGCGTAGCGGGCCACCGTGAGGAGCGTCACCTTCTCGCCGCCGCCGCCGATCATCAGCTCGGGGTGGGGTTTCTGCACCGCCTTGGGCTGCAGGGGGGCGTCCGAGAGCTGGTAATAGCGGCCCTTGAAGGTGGAGCGGTCCTGCGTCCACAGCGCCTTCATGACCTGGCAGGCCTCGTCGAGGCGCTCCAGGCGCTCGCGCATCGTGTAGAAGGGGATGCCGTAGGCCTCGTGCTCGTTCTCCTGCCAGCCCGCGCCGAGGCCGAGCAGCAGCCGGCCCCCCGAGATGATGTCCACCTGCGCGGCCATCTTGGCCACCACCGCGGGGTGGCGATAGGTGTTGCCGAGCACGATGGTGCCGACCTGGATGCGCGGCACCAGGGTGGAGAGCGCGGTGAGCGTGCTCCAGCCCTCGAGCATCGCGCCCTCGCGCTCCTTCGTGTTGGGCATGAAGTGGTCGGTCACGCACGCCACGTCCCACTTGGTGGCCTCGGCGTGCTTCCACATCTCGAGGACCGCCGGCCACGTCTGGTTGCCCATGCTGGTGAACATCCCAAAACGCATCGCTTTCCTCCGTTGTGAATTGACTTCTAGTTCGACCTGCTCGTGACGGCCTCGACCGAGACCGGCCGGGTGGCGCCGGGGGCGGCTCCCGCGCAGACGAGCGTCGTGGGCCCCCCGAGTCCGGTGCGCCGCTCGAAGAGCGGCGAGTCCGGCGAGTCGGTGTCGGAGCCGGCTGCGCGGGAGCCGTCCCCGGCGACACCCGGCCGCCTCACGCGTTGTCCGTTCACGAGCAGGGCGACCTGCCGCTCAGTGCTCGGTCTGAGATTCGCGGGCGGGGCCGACCAGGGTGGCGCCGCCGTCCACCACCAGCACCTGGCCGGTGATGTAGCGGGCGTGGCCCGACAGCAGGAAGCGGGCGGCCTGGCCGATGTCCCAGCCGGTGCCCTCGCGGGCGAGGACGGAGGCGCGCCGCCGCTGGTCGCGCGCCGCGGGGGTCATGCCGCGCGCGTAGACCATCGGGGTGTAGACCGGGCCGGGGGCGATGCAGTTGACGCGGATGCCGTCGGGGCCGTGATCCACCGCCATCGCTTTGCTCAGCGCGATCACCGCGCCCTTGGAGGCCGAGTAGGTGGTGAGGCCGCGCGGGCGGAGCGCGGAGATCGAGGAGATGTTCACGATGGCGCCGCTCTTCGCGGTGCGGATCATCTCGGGGATCGCGGCCTTGGAGGCGAGGAACATGGTCTCGACGTTGACCTGCATGACCCGGCGCCAGGTGTCGGGCTTCTCCTCCACCACGCTGCCCTTGCTGCCGATCCCCACGTTGTTGATCAGGAAGTCGAGGCGGCCGTAGCGGCTCACCGCCTCGCGGGCCATCGTCGCGCACTGCGCCTCGTCGGTGACGTCCACCGAGAGGGCGGACGCCTTGCCCCCCTCTCCGGTGATCATCTCGACGGTGCGCTTGGCGAGGCCCTCGTCGCGATCGACCACCAGCACGCTGGTGCCGCTGCGCGCGAGCAGGATGCAGGCCGCGCGCCCGTTGCCGATGCCGTCGCCGGCGGCGCCGCCGCCGGTGACGATGGCCACCCGTCCCTCCAGTCCCAGGTCGTCGTCGGGCCGCGTCGTCGCTGCGCTCATGGGAGTGCCTTTCGTGGGTGCGTCAGGGGAGGCCCGCGCCGGGCACGTCCACCCGGACGGTCTCGATGCGGCCGTCGCGCTTGTCGGCCATGGCGGGCCCGCTGCCGGTGCAGGTGCACACGTAGAGGGTGCGGCGATCCGCGCCGCCCAGCATGCACGCGAAGGCGTGGCGCCCGGGCCCGG
Organism: uncultured Candidatus Rokubacteria bacterium; assembly: GCA_963841755.1. Classification (GTDB taxonomy): domain Bacteria; phylum Methylomirabilota; class Methylomirabilia; order Rokubacteriales; family CSP1-6; genus CAMLFJ01. The sequence continues at coordinate 1,518 of CAWJDX010000008.1, read as the reverse complement.
TGGGGATGCGCCGCTCGATCGCGCCGCCCTCGCGGACCCGCAGGAGATCGGGACCGCGCGCGTCGCTGACCCAGATCGCGCCCTCGGCGTCCAGGCAGATCCCGTCCGGGAAGACGCCGTCGAGCTTCGCCCAGACGCGCCGCTTCGTCAGCGCGCCGTCGGCCGCCACGTCGAAGGCGGTGAGCCTGCCGCCCATGGTCTCGGCCACCACGAGCGTCCGGCCGTCGGGGGTGATCACGGTGCCGTTCGGGAACTCGAGATCCTCCGCCGCGCGGGTGACCGCGCCGTCGGGATCGACGCGCGCGATGGCCGCGGCCCGGGGCGCCTCGCCGCGGTGGCGGTCGAAGCCGAAGTTGCCGACGTAGGCGCGGCCGCGCGCGTCCACCACCATGTCGTTGCAGGGGGCGGTGGCGATCGACGCGAGATCGGCGTGCCGGCGCGGCTTGCCGTTCTCCACCCGCAGGAGCTGGCGATCGAGCATCGAGACCACGAGCAGGGTGCCGTCCGGCAGCCAGCCGAGGCCCGACGGCCGCTGCGGCACCTCGAGGATGGTCTCGAGCCGCCCTTCCGGGGTCACCGCGAGGACGCGCTGGGTGTAGAAGTCCGAGAACCAGAGCCGCCCGTCGTGCCAGCGCGGCCCTTCGGTGAAGGTCAGCCCGTCGAGCAGCGTCGCGAGCACGGCGGTCGCGGCCTAGACGACGGCGGCGGGCGCGTGCGGCGTGGCGCGCCACTGCTCGGGGTCGTGGCCGTAGAACATGGTGGCCCCGGCCTGGTCGCGCAGGCGACGCAGCGTGGCGAGCGACTCGCGCATGGTCGGGCCGTTCCACAGGATGCGCGGGAGCACGTCGCGATCCATGTTCTCGCGCGTGTAGCAGGCGTCGGCCGCGCAGACCAGGTCCTGGCCCTTCCCGGCGCGCACCCGGAGGGACTGATGGCCGGGGGTGTGGCCAAAGGTGGGGAACAGGACCACGCTGCCGTCGCCCCACACGTCGTGCTCGCCGTCCACCAGCCGGTAGTCGAGGGGATGGTCGAAGTCGAGCGGGCTCGGATTGTAGCCGGGGGCGAACCCCGGCCGGCGCGCCGCCTCCATCTCCGCCTTCTGCACCAGGAAGGTCGCGCGCGGGAAGAACTCGTTGCCGCCGCAGTGGTCGAAGTGGAGATGCGAGTTCACCACGTAGCGGACGTCGTCCGGGGTGAGGCCGAGGAGGCCGAGCTGGGGGACCACGTCCTCGCCCGCCTTCGACTTGTCGACGAGCCGCTTGGCCCGCTCGGGGCCCATGCGCCCGATCGGATCGACGCGCGTCTGGCAGTGGACGCCGGTGTCGAAGAGGAGCCGGCCGCGCGGGTGCACGACCAGGAAGCTCATCACCGGGACCGTCCACGGCTGGCCGGCGGGGAGATCGTCCAGCATGCTGGCGCGGTCCAGCTCGAGATAGCCGCTGCAGAGGGCGAAGACCGAGATCACGGCGGCTACGATAAACCCTCGCGCCGCCGTTGTCAGGTGGAAATGCGGCCGCG
>CAWJDX010000007.1:0-51615 GCA_963841755.1 uncultured Candidatus Rokubacteria bacterium | reverse complement strand
CGGCCTATCTCGGAGATAGGGCGGCTCTGCTCCTCGAGGCCTCGTGCAGCAGGACGCCGTCCCGCACTCCGCGGGTGCAGATGACGAGGTGGAGATAGCCGCCGCTGATCATCACGTCCTCGATGACCATCGCGCCGGCGAGGATGATGTCGGCGCGCTCGGCCTTGAGGCCGCGAATCCGCCGGCGACCGTGGGAAGAGAGGGCCTCGAGGCGCTCGCGGATCGCGGTGACGTCCGACTGGAGCAGCACGAGCCCGTGGCGGTGCTTGCGCTCCCCCGGGTTCGCGCGCAGGTGGATGCTGGCGAGCGTGCGGACGGTGCCCCCGAGCCCCACCAGGACCTCGCCGCGGTCGGCGGGCGGCAGCGCGTCCTGGAGCCGGGCGCGGATCTCCACGCGCAGCGCGCGCAGCTCCAGCGGGGTCGGGGGATCGCGCCGCAGGAACTGCCGGGTGGTCCGCACCGCGCCGAGCGGCAGGCTCGCGGTCGAGACGATCCGGCGTCGCCGCACCCGGCTGAGCTGGAGGCTCGCCCCGCCGAGGTCGACGACCACGCCCTTGGCGAAGGAGAGGCTCTCGAGCGCGGCCACCACCCCGAAGCGCGCCTCGTCCCGGGCGCTGAGCACCTGCACCTCGATGCCCTCGTTGCGCCGGAGCGGATCGAGGAGGCGCTCCCGATTGCGCGCGTCGCGCACCGCGGAGGTGGCGATGGCCACGATGCGTGGGCCCTGGCTCTGCGGCGAGTGGCGGGCGAAGAAGCGGTGCACCGCCCGCAGGGTCCTGGCGATGGCCCCGCGGGGCAGGGTCCCCGGCGCGCCGCCCCCGAGGCGGGTCGGCACGCGCTCCTGGGCGAGGACACGGAACCCCGACGTGGGACGGATCTGGGCGAGCAGGAAGCGGACCGCGGCCGAGCCGAGATCGACGATGGCCACCAGGTCCGAGGTCGGGGTGCCGTCCCCTCGCGTGCCCTTCGATCGTGCCACGGTCAGGGTGAGCCGACCGACCGGAGGATGCGGGGCTTGACGAACCAGAGCAGCTGCCCGGGCATGGACGGCCCGTCCGGCAGGTGCACGAGCGCCGCGCCGCCCTTCTTGAACGCGAAGCGGCCGTCGCCGTCGCGCATGCCGAGCAGGTGCGCGAGCAGCCCGGACAGGGTCGGCTCGTGCCCGACCAGCGCCACCGTCGCGTCGGGGCGGTGCTTCTTCAGCGCGGTGACCAGCACGTCGACGTCGTCGTGCCCGAGCGCGGGCTCGATCCGGGGCGTCACCCGCTTGAACGCGGCGGCCACGATCTCGGCGGTGTCGCGGGCGCGGACGAGCGGGCTCGTCAGCAGGATGTCGGGCCGGCCCGCGATGCGGGCCAGCCCGCGGGCGGCCAGCCGGAAGCGCTGCCGCCCCCGGCGGGTCAACGGCCGGTCGTGGTCGCGGACCCCGCCGGTGCCGGTGCGCACCGCGGGCGCGTGGCGGATCAGGAGCACGTTCATCGAGGGAGGGCCGCCCGGCTAGGCCGTCGCCCAGGCCTTGCGTCCACGGCGTGCGAGGCGCGGCCACTCGTGGAAGAACGCGGCGCGCGTCTTCTTGCGGCGCTTGCGTAGCCCTCTGACGAGCTGCTCCTCCAGCGCATGCGCGGCCTCGCGGCGGTCGATGACGTCGTGCAGATACTCTTCGATTACCACGGCGTCCTGATGTTCTCCAAGAATGTCTTGAATCGCCTTGGCCTGCTCGATGAACTTCTCGGCCCGCCGGCCTCCCGCGACCCGCGCCAGCTCGGCCGCGTACCGTGAGCGCTTGAGGCGGATGCGGATCTCGTGGAGCTCGGCCGCGCTCGGATGGCCGGGGAGGTGCTTCACCGCCCGCCGCAGCTTCTTCCACTCGGCCCCGGCGGCCTCCGCCAGCGAGACCTTGGCGGCGCGGCGCGGGTCACGCCCGAGGAGCGTCTTGAGGCGGCGGAGGAGCCGGGCGTATCGCGCGCCGTCCAGCACGACGTGCAGCCGGTCCCACGCCCGGGTGCGGTCGGCATCGAGACGACGGAGGAGCGCGTGGCTCTCCCGGCGGGTCGAGCCCTCGAGCGAGCCCAGCTCGGCCGTGACGGAGGCGCCGATCATGTCGAGGTCGCGCACCCGACCGAGCGCCGCTCCCGAGCCAGCCGAGCTCGTCCCGTAGCCCATCGACCGCGCTCCGGCCGAACAGCGGACGGCTCGCCCGGAGGGTGGCCCGCAGACGGCGGACCGCGACCCGCATCCGCCGGAGATCCTCCGGATCGCGGCCCGCCCGGACCTCGGGCTCGCGGGCGTGGAGCGCCTCGACCTGCGCCTGGAGCGCGGTGAGAAGGGGCTCGATCTCGGGGCCCGCGGGCGGCATGGGCTCCCATCGGTAACATGGGCGCGTCACCGCCGCCAGCCGTCATCGCCATAGGAGCCGCCTATGGGGCCAGTCGGCCTCATCGGTACAACGGATTGGACGTTTGTACGCGGCCCTGTACCATTGCCGCCACGCGGGGCACTCGATCCACTCGATCAGCTCGATCAAACGGGGGGTATTCATGAAGCGACGGGTCTTTCTGAAGACGGGAATGGGCATGGCGGCGACCGCCGCGGTCGGTGGATGGGCCCGGCCGGGACGCTCGACGGCGGCCCAGCCGGACGAGGTCAAGTGGCGCGCCTTCGAGGTCGTCACGCGCGCGGAGGTGGCGAACCCCACCGGAGCCACGCGGGTGTGGCTGCCGCTCCCGCTCCAGACCGACACCGACTACTTCAAGAGCCTCGGGCAGAGCTGGACCGGCAACGGGGCGGTCACCCGCGTGTACCGGGACGAGCGGTACGGCGCGGGGATCCTCTACGCGGAGTGGCCGACCGGCGAGAGCGCGCCCGCGATCGAGGTGACGACGCGGTTCGCGACCCGCGATCGCAACGTGGACGTGACCCGGCCCGGAGCGAACCCGGCGCCCGAGGATCGGGCCACCCTCGCGAAGTATCGCGAGTCCTCGAAGCTCGTGCGCACCGACGGCATCGTGAAGAAGACCTCCCAGCAGATCACCAAGGGCATCGACACCGACGTGGAGAAGGCGCGCGCGATCTACGAGTGGATCGTCGACAACACGTTCCGGGATCCGAAGGTGCGGGGCTGCGGGGTCGGGGACATCCGCGCGATGCTCGAGACCGGCAACCTCGGCGGCAAGTGCGCCGACCTGAACGCGCTGTTCGTGGGCCTGGCGCGCGCGGCGGGGATCCCCGCGCGCGACGTCTACGGAGTGCGGGTGGCCGACTCCGCGGAGTTCAAGTGCCTGGGCAAGAGCGGCGACATCACGAAGGCGCAGCACTGCCGCGCCGAGTTCTACTCCGCGGGCCTCGGCTGGGTGCCGGTCGATCCCGCCGACGTGCGCAAGGTCGTGCTCGAGGAGCGGGGCGGCATCCCGCTCGACGATCCCACCACCAGGAAGGCGCGCGCGAAGCTCTTCGGCCAGTGGGAGATGAACTGGCTCGCCTACAACTACGCGCACGACGTGAAGCTGGTCAACTCGAAGGAAGAGCCGGTCGCGTTCCTGATGTACCCCCAGGCCGAGACCGGGGAGGGTCGCAAGGACAGCCTCGACCCGGACGCCTTCAAGTACAAGATCACCTCGCGCGAGCTGGGAGCCTGACCGGCCGCCGCGCCTGACCGGGACGCCCGCCCGGCGCCCGGCTCCCCCGACGCCCCCGCCTCCCCCGCGGGGGCGTCGCGCACGTTCGGACTCTCCCGTTTACCCATGATTTACCCGCGCGTCATCAATCCGTAACCCCGCCGCGCGCACCATGCGTCCATGAACATGACGAGAGGGAGCGTGGGGGTCGATCCGATGGCGGCGAGCCGGCGGAGCGCGACGGACAGGCCGGGCACCGGCATGGGTCGGGCCGGGAAGGTGCTGGTGGTGGAGGACGAGGCGGACGTGGCGGAGATGATCCGCTACAACCTCGGCAAGGAAGGCTACGACGTGCGCCTCGCCGCCAACGGGACCGAGGCCCTGCGGCAGGTCAAGGAGGCGCGGCCCGACGTGATCCTGCTCGACATCATGGTCCCGCACCTCAACGGGTGGGAGATCTGCCGGCGGCTGAAGCAGGATCGCGAGACCCAGGCGATCCCGGTGATCATGGTGACCGGTCGCGTGGAGGAAGGCGACAAGGTCCTCGGCTTCGAGATGGGCGCCGACGACTACGTGACCAAGCCGTTCTCCCCCCGCGAGCTGGTGGCGCGGGTGCGGGCGGTCTCGCGTCGCGGACGCCCCGGCGAGGACGCGACGGGCCAGCCGGTACGCGCGGGCGACCTCGAGATCGACCGCCAGCGCTTCGAGGTCAAGATGAAGGGCCGGCTGGTGGAGCTGACCCGCAAGGAGTTCGATCTGCTCTCGGCGCTGGTTCGATCGCCGGGCCGGGTCTTCGGCCGCGAGGAGCTGCTGGACCTGGTGTGGGGTCAGGACGGCTTCGTCGAGCCCCGCACCGTCGACGTCCACGTGGCCCGGCTCCGGGCCAAGTTCATCGCGGCACGCGCGCCCGAGCCGGGCATCGAGACGGTGCGCGGCGTCGGCTACCGCTTCCGGGAGCGGTCCTGACTGTTAACACGGATGTAACACCTGCGTCATCGATCCGTCACCCTTTCGCAGCATACTTCCGCCCAACCACACGGAAAAGACGACAAGAGGAGAGTCTCATGAAGAAGACGTGGTCAATCTTGCCGGTGCTGCTGCTGGCGGCGGCGCTGGTCGGACGGCCCGGCCCGGTCGAGGCCCAGATGCTGATGAACGGGGCGGGGGCCACCTTCCCGTACCCGATCTACTCGAAGTGGTTCGAGGAATACATCAAGGTCGACCCGGAAGTGCGCTTCAACTATCAGTCGATCGGGAGCGGCGGCGGCATCCGGCAGATCACCGAGCGGACGGTCGACTTCGGGGCTTCCGACGGCCCGATGACCGACGAGCAGCTCAAGAAGGCCCCCGGCGAGCTGTTCCACATCCCGACCGTCATGGGTGCGGTGGTGGCCACCTACAACCTGCCCGGGAACCCGCAGCTGGCGTTCACGGGTGAGGTCCTGGCCGACATCTTCCTCGGCAAGATCACGAAGTGGAACGACGCGCGGATCAAGGCGCTGAACCCGTCGGCCACCCTGCCGGACCAGGCGATCGTGGTGGTGCACCGGTCGGACGGGAGCGGCACCACCTACATCTGGGTCGACTACCTCTGCAAGATCAGCCCCGAGTGGGAGAAGGAGGTCGGGCGGGGGACCTCGGTGAAGTGGCCGGTCGGGCTGGGCGGCAAGGGCAACGAGGGCGTGGCGGGCCAGGTGAAGAACGCGCCCGGCTCCCTCGGCTACGTGGAGCTGGCCTACGCGATCACCAACAAGCTGCCCGCGGCCCGCATCAAGAACCAGGCGGGCAAGCTCGTCGAGCCGACGATCGAGAGCACGACCGCGGCGGCGGCCGCGGCGGTGAAGAGCATGCCGGCCGACTTCCGGGTGTCGCTCACGAACGCGCCGGGACCCGACGCCTACCCGATCGCGAGCTTCACCTGGCTCCTGGTCTACAAGGACCAGCCCAACGAGTCCAAGGGCAAGGCCCTCGTGAAGTTCCTCTGGTGGGCGATCCACGACGGGCAGCGGCACCCGGCCGCGCTCCTGTACGCGCCGCTCCCGGCCCCGGTGGTGAAGGAGATCGAGGCCAAGATCAAGCAGATCACCTTCTCGGGCAAGCCGCTCCTGGCGGCGCAATAGCGCTTGGCCGCCGACTCGATCTCGGGGGTGGGGACGGCCGACGGCCTGTCCCTGCCCCCGCGAGCGGTCAGCCGGGGGCGCAGCGGACTCGGCGATCGCGTCTATCGCACGCTGATCCTGGCCTCGGTGTGGCTGGTCCTCGCTGCTGGCCGGCGGCCTCGTCGCGGCGCTCTGCTGGGAGTCGTGGGCCGCGATCCGCGCCTTCGGCCTCCGCTTCCTGGTCACCTCGCACTGGGACCCGGTCGCGGGCGAGTTCGGCGCGCTGCCGTTCGTCTACGGCACCCTGGTGTCCTCGCTGCTGGCGCTGCTGATCGCGGTCCCGCTGTCGCTCGGCGCGGCCGTCTTCCTCGCGGAGCTGGCGCCGGCCTGGATCCGGCCGCCGGTCGCCTTCCTGATCGAGATGCTGGCCGCGGTGCCGAGCGTGGTCTACGGCCTCTGGGGCATCTTCGTCCTGGTCCCGTGGCTGCGCGACTGGGTGCAGCCCGCGCTCGGACGGAGCCTCGGCTTCCTGCCGCTCTTCCAGGGACCGCCCTACGGCATCGGGATGCTCGCGGCGGGGCTGATCCTGTCGATCATGATCGTGCCCTACATCACCTCGGTGAGCCGCGAGGTGCTGCTCGCCGTCCCGGGCTCGCAGCGCGAGGCCGCGCTCGGGCTCGGCGCCACCCGGTGGGAGACGACCCGGATCGCGGTGCTGCGCTACGGCCGCTCCGGGCTCATCGGCGCGATCCTCCTCGGGCTCGGCCGCGCCCTCGGCGAGACCATGGCGGTGACCATGGTGATCGGCAATCGCCCCGAGGTCTCGGTCTCGCTGTTCGCGCCCGGCTACACCATGGCGAGCGTGCTCGCGAACGAGTTCACCGAGGCCACGTCGGACCTCTACGTGTCGGCCCTGGTCGAGATCGGCCTGCTGCTGCTCGTGGTCACCGTGCTCGTCAACGGGCTGGCCCGTCTCCTGGTGTGGAGCGTGGGCGGCCCGGCCCGCGGGGCTCGCGGATGAGCCCCGCCGGGCGCCGGCTCGTCAGCACCGCGGTGAGCGGCCTCACCGCCGGCGCGGCGCTGCTCGTGGTCTGCCCGCTGCTGCTCATCTTCGGCTTCCTCCTCTATCAGGGCGTGTCGGCGGTCAACGTCGACTTCTTCCTGCACCTGCCGAAGCCGGTGGGCGAGCCCGGCGGGGGCGTGGCCAACGCCATCGTGGGCAGCCTGATCATGATCGGCCTCGCGGTGTCGATCGGGCTGCCGGTCGGGATCCTGGGCGGGGTGTACCTGGCCGAGTCCCGCGATCGTCGGCTGCCGTGGGTGCTCCGGTTCGTGGCCGACGTGATGAACGGGGTGCCCTCGATCGTCTTCGGCATCTTCGCCTACACCGTGGTCGTGCTCCCGATGCGGCGCTTCTCGGCCCTCGCGGGCGGCTTCGCGCTCGGCCTGATCCTGATCCCGATCGTGCTCCGCACCAGCGAGGAGATGGTGCGTCTGGTGCCGAGCGCGCTGCGGGAGGCCGGCCTCGGGCTCGGCCTGCCGGAGTGGAAGGTGAGCCTGCGCATCGTCATCCCGGCGGCCCGCGCGGGCATCATCACCGGGGTCATGGTGGCGGTGGCCCGGATCGCGGGGGAGACCGCGCCCCTGCTCTTCACCGCGCTCGGCAACCGGTTCTGGCACCAGGGGCTCGACCAGCCCATCGCGGCGCTGCCGCTGCAGATCTACGCGTACGCCATCGCACCCTACGACGACTGGCACCGGCAGGCCTGGGCCGGGGCGCTCGTGCTGATCACGCTGGTGTTCCTGGCGAGTCTGGCGGCGAGGCTGGCCACGCGAGGCCGGATCGTTGCCCGCTGAGGTGACCATGGGAGACGGCATCTACGTCAAGGGGCTGCGGGCCTGGTTCGGCGAGACCCTGGTCCTGAAGGGCGTCGACCTCACGGTCGCGCCGAACGCGGTGACCGCCATCATCGGGCCGTCGGGCTGCGGCAAGTCCACGTTCATCCGCTGTCTCAACCGCATGCACGAGACGGTGCCGGGAGCGCGGGTGTCCGGCCAGGTCCTGCTCAACAGCGAGGACCTCTACGCGCCGGGGGTGGATCCGGTGCAGGTGCGCCGGCGGATCGGCATGGTCTTCCAGAAGGCGAACCCGTTCCCCACCATGTCCGTCTTCGACAACGTGGCGGCCGGCCTCCGGCTCGCGGGGGTGCGGCGGAAGTCGCGGCTGCAGGAGGAGGTGGAGCGGGCGCTCCGCCACGCGGCCCTGTGGGACGAGGTGAAGGACGATCTCGACAAGTCCGGGGTGAGCCTCTCGGGCGGCCAGCAGCAGCGGCTCTGCATCGCCCGCGCCCTCGCGGTGGATCCGCAGATCTTGCTGATGGACGAGCCGTGCTCGGCCCTCGACCCCATCGCCACCGCCAAGATCGAGGAGCTGATCCACGATCTCAAGAAGGAGCTGACGATCGCGATCGTCACCCACAACATGCAGCAGGCCGCGCGCGTCTCGGAGTGGACGGGCTTCTTCCTTCTCGGCGAGCTCGTGGAGTTCGGGATCACCAAGGAGATGTTCACGACTCCCGGCGACAAGCGGACGGAAGACTACATCACCGGTCGGTTCGGGTAAGGGCGGAGGACGCCATGTCACGGCATTTCCACGAAGAGCTCGAGGCCCTCAAGCAGACCCTGCTCGCGATGGGCGGGCTCGTGGAGGACCAGATCCGGCGGGTCATGCGGGCCCTCCTCGAGCGCGACGACGTGATGGCCCAGGAGGTCATCGAGCGGGACCGGCAGGTGAACACCTACGACGTGGAGGTCGACGAGCAGTGCGTGAGCCTGCTCGCGCTCCACCAGCCCGCCGCCGGCGACCTGCGCTTCATCACCACCGCGATGAAGATCGTGACCGATCTCGAGCGCATCGGCGACCAGGCGGTGAACATCGCCCAGCGGGTGCTCGAGCTGAACCGGGAGCCCCAGCTCAAGCCCTACATCGACCTGCCCCGCATGGCCGAGAAGGCGCAGCGCATGGTGAAGGAGAGCCTCGACGCGTTCGTGGCCCGCGACACCGCGCTGGCCCGGCAGGTGTGCGGCGAGGACGCCGAGGTCGACGCGCTCAAGGAGCAGATCTTCCGGGAGCTGCTCACGTTCATGATGGAGGACCCCCGGACGATCCCGCGCGCGATCCGGGTGATCCTGATCTCCCGCTTCATGGAGCGGGTGGCCGACCACGCCACCAACATCGCGGAGATGGTGGTGTACCTGGTCGAGGGCAAGATGGTCCGGCATACGCTGGCCTGAGAAGACGCGCGTGTATACTGCAATTGTGAGTCGCGGATCGTCGCTATCAGCTCCAGTCGGAGGACGCCAACCGGCGCCTCGACGCCCTCCTCGAGCACCTGCGCGTGCCGGAGGCCTCGTGGCCGCTCTACGCGGAGATGCTCACCACCGCGCTCAAGATGTTCGAGGACGGGACCGGGGTGGCCGACCTCAAGATCGCGAACGCCGCGTTCAAGGAGATCCGCTACGGCTTCAAGGTCTTCGCCCCGTGGCGGAACGTGCCGAAGGTGACCGTGTTCGGCTCGGCCCGCACCCCGCGCGAGCACCCGATCTCCGAGCAGGCCTACGCCTTCGGCAAGCGCATCACCGGGGCGGGGTGGATGGTCATGACCGGCGCGGGCGGCGGGGTCATGAGCTCGGCCCAGGAGGGCGCGGGCGGCGAGCGCTCGTTCGGCCTCAACATCCGCCTGCCGTTCGAGCAGGAGGCGAATCCGTGGATCGCCTCCGATCCCAAGCTGATCTCGTTCAAGTACTTCTTCACCCGCAAGCTCTTCCTGGTGCGGGAGGCGCACGCGATGGCGTTCCTGCCCGGCGGCTTCGGGACCGCCGACGAGGCCTTCGAGGCGCTGACCCTGATCCAGACCGGCAAGTCGCCGGTGCTGCCGCTGGTGATGCTCGACGAGCCCGGCGGCACCTACTGGAAGACGTTCGACACCTTCGTGCGGCGCGAGATGGTGGGCCGCGGCATGGTCGGGGCGAGCGATCCCGACCTCTACCGGATCACCGACGACGTGGAGACGGCCGCCGCGGAGGTCGAGGCGTTCTACCGGAACTACCACTCGCAGCGCTACGTGCGCGACTCGCTCGTGCTGCGGATGCGCCGCCCGCTGGCGGCCGAGACCCTCGCCGAGGTGAACGCGCGCTTCACCGACATCATGACCGGGCCCGCGGTGCAGGCACCCGGTCCGGTGGCGGGCGAGGGGGACGAGCTGCCGGATCTGCCGAGGCTGGTGCTGCCCTTCAACCGCTCCGGGTTCTCCCGGCTGCGGAGCCTGATCGACGTGGTGAACGCGCCGGCCTGACGCGTCTCCGCCGTCCCCGACCTACTCCGGCTCCTCGCGCTCCTCGGTGGTCTGGCAGGCGGTGCAGACCCACGTGCGGAGCAGGGTGACGCGCTTCGGATCGCGCCTCAGCGTCCACGGCATCAGCTTGCGGGCGCCGCAGCGCGGGCACACCTCGGTCGGCTGACCCGGCTGCACCTCGTGCGGGAGCCACGGGATCTTGGGCTTCATGCGCGCGATTATACGCCAGGATCGGCGCGACGCGTGCCCCGGCGCGAGCGGCTAGAGCCGGCGCACCCGCTGGACCATCGCCCAGATCAGCCGGGCGTAGAACCCGAGACAGATGCCGGTGAGGACGATCGTGCCGACGACGACCTGGGAGGCGTCCGCGGGCGACTTCAGGAGGTTCGGGGTCACCGGGATCGAGGTGATGCACACCAGGATGTCGATCACGGTGAAGCCCAGCGCCGAGTAGAGCAGGAAGAGGATCTGTCGGCGCGCCCGCATGGCCCGGTACGCGCGCCGGCAGGCCGTCTGCTCCGCGGCGCCCCAGGCGGCCTCGCCGGCGTCCAGCCGACGCAGGACGCGCTCGACGCCCTTCCACCCGTTGCGCTCGAGCGCGCGCCACAGCTCGCGGAACGGATGGCCCTGCCACGCGGTCTCGAGGTGATCGGCGGCGGTGTCGATGATCCGATCGATCTCGCCGAGCCGGTAGAGGACCACCGCGACCAGGATCGCGCCGCCCCCGGCCAGGGTCTGGGGGACGGTGCTGAAGGTGTAGTAGAGCGTGCTCTCGTTCATGCCGCGCGCGAGCAGGATACTACGCTAAGCTCACCCGGTGTCCGCCGCCTACCTGGTCCTCCTGGTCGCGAACCTCGTCTTCTCCACCGGCTACGCGGTCACCCGCGTCGTGCTGAACGACGTGGGGCCGGCCACGCTGGGCCTGGCCCGCGTGCTGATCGGCGCGGTGCTGCTCCTCGGGTGGGCCGCGTGGCGGTCGCGCTCGCGCCCGCGCGTCCCCGTGCGCGTCCCGTGGACGACCGGGGACCGGGTGCGGGTCGCCCTGATGGGCGTGGTGGGATTCGCGCTCGCCTTCGCCTTCGGCAACTGGGGCCTCGCGCACTCGACCGCCAGCAACGCCGCGCTGCTCATCACGGTCGAGCCGACCACGCTGCTCGTGCTCTCCCCGCTGCTGCTGGGCGAGCGGCTGACGCGACGGGAGACGGTCGGCGCCGCCCTCACCCTGCTGGGCGCCGTCGTGGTGGTGGTGAACGGGGTGCCCGGGCTCACCCGGTCCCTGATGCCGCACTGGCGCGGCGACCTCGTGCTGATCCTCTCCGGCGTCGCCTACGCCGGGTACTCGCTCCTGGGCCGGGACGTGCTGAGCCGCCATCCGGTGTCCCTCGTCACCGCCCATTCGGTGGTCTGGGGCGCGGTCTCGATCGCGCCGCTGGCGCTCTACGAGTGGCACGTCGGCCCGCCGCCCGCGTGGACGGCCGGCGCGATCGCGGGCACCGTCTACCTGGGCGTGGTGATCACCGCGGTCGGCTACGGGGTCTGGAACTGGTGCCTGGAGCGGGTGGGCGCCGCGCGCGTGGCCGCCTTCGTCAACGTGCAGCCGCTGGCCGGCGCCCTCCTCGGGGTGTGGTGGCTGCGCGAGCCGGTGACCCCCTTCCTGGTGGCCGGGGGCTTGCTGATCGTGGCCGGGCTGCACCTGACGGTGAACGGGGCCCGAAGAGGGTAGAATACCGGCATGCGGCGGGTGCGGGTGGGGCTCAGCCAGGTGAACCCGACGGTGGGCGCCGTCGAGGCGAATGCTCGGCTGGTGATTGCCGGCATGGAACGCGCGCGCGGCCTCGGCTGCGACATCGTGGCCTTCCCGGAGCTGGTGCTCACCGGCTACCCTCCGGAAGACCTGCTCTTCAAGCCCGCCTTCATCGAGGCCAACCTGCGGGCGCTCGCCGAGGTGGCCCGGGCGAGCCGCGGTCTCACCACCATCGTCGGCTACGTGGACAAGCGCGACGACATCTTCAACGCGGCGGCCATCCTCCACGACGGGGTCGTGGCCGGCACGTATCACAAGCAGTACCTGCCGAACTACGGCGTCTTCGACGAGAACCGCTACTTCCAGTCCGGCACCGAGTCGCCCGTGTTCACCATCGGCGAGACCGTCATCGCGGCCAACATCTGCGAGGACATCTGGTACCCGACCGGGCCCACCACGCTGCAGGCCCTGGGCGGCGCGGAGCTGGTGGTGAGCATCAACGCCTCGCCCTACCACGCGGGCAAGGGGCGGTTCCGCGAGAAGATGCTCGCGACCCGCGCGGCCGACGACCTCGTGTGCCTGGCCTTCGTCAACACGGTGGGCGGCCAGGACGAGCTGATCTTCGACGGCCAGTCGCTCATGTTCAACGAGAAGGGCGAGTGCGTGGCCCGCGGGAAGGCCTTCGAGGAGGACTTCGTGGTGGCCGACCTGGACCTCGACGAGGTCTTCCGGGCGCGCCTGCACGACTCCCGGCGGCGGAAGGAGAAGCTGCGCGCCACCGAGGCCCCGCCGCGACGCGTGACCCTGCCGCCGCTGCCCGCGCCCGAGCGGCCCCGGCTGGCCGCGCACGAGGTGGCGGTGCTCGAGCCGGTGGAGGAGATCTACCAGGCCCTCGTCCTCGGCACGCGCGACTACGTCACCAAGAACGGGTTCCGCCACGTGGTGCTGGGCCTCTCGGGCGGCATCGATTCGTCCCTGGTGGCCGCCATCGCGTGCGACGCGCTGGGGCCGGCCAACGTCACCGGGGTCACCATGTCCTCGCAGTTCTCCTCGAAGGGCACGCGGGCGGACGCGGCGCGCCTGGCCCGGAACCTCGGCATCGAGTTCCTGCGCCTGCCCATCAGCCCGGTGCTCGGCGCCTACCGCCGCGCGCTGGCCCGGCCGTTCAAGGGGCTGAAGGAGGACGTGACCGAGGAAAATCTCCAGGCCCGCATCCGCGGCAACTACCTCATGGCGCTCTCGAACAAGTTCGGCTGGCTCGTCCTCACCACCGGCAACAAGAGCGAGATCGGCGTGGGCTACTCGACGCTCTACGGGGACATGGCGGGCGGCTTCGCGGTGATCAAGGACGTGCCGAAGACGCTCGTCTACCAGGTGTCCGAGCACGTCAACCGGCGGGCCGGCCGCGAGGTCATCCCGCGCTCCGTCTTCGAGCGGGCCCCGTCCGCGGAGCTGCGGCCCGACCAGACCGATCAGGACACCCTGCCGCCCTACGCGACCCTCGACGCGATCCTCGAGGCCTACGTGGAGGGCGACCAGGGCGTGGCCGACATCGTGGCGCGCGGCTTCGACGCCCCCACCGTCAAGCGGGTGATCGCGATGGTCGACCGCAACGAGTACAAGCGCCGCCAGGGGCCGATCGGAATCAAGATCACCCCGCGCGCCTTCGGCAAGGACTGGCGCCTGCCGATCGTGAACCGCTTCCGCGAGTAGGCGCGTCTCTGCCTGGCGGGCATCACGGTCATGATGTACGCGTCGCGCGCAGCCCGGTGATGGCGATGGCGGCGCGGGCGGCCGAATCGACCCCGCCGATCACCTGCGCCGCCCGTGGCGCGTGCACGCCCTCGCCGCCGCGGAAGGACTCGCGCTGCGCGACGTCTGGGAGGTCGCAACCCCGCTGCCGGCAGACGTGCCACTCGGTCGCTGGGTAGAGGCGCTGCGGACAGAGCCGCGCGGGCGCTCGTCCGGGGCGCTCTTCGCGCTCCGCCGGGCCCTCGGGCGCCTGCTCGGCCTCGACCGCGGCGGGACCGGATTCGTGCCGGTCTACCAGGAGCCGGACGAGGTCCTCTCCCGCATCGCCAACCGTACCGTGACCGCCTTCCTGCACGTCTCGCTGGTCGAGCGGCACCCTCGAGTGGCGATCTACGTGCGGCCCAAGGGCGCGTTCGGCCGCTCCTACATGGCGCTCATCGAGCCCTTCCGGCGCTGGGTGATCTACCCGGCCCTTCTCGCGGCGGGCAGCCGCGCGGCGAAGCGGCTCGGCGGCTAGCGGGTCGGCAGGGCGTCGAGCGACTGCAGCGTCGCGAGCCGGCGGTAGATGCCGTCGGGTCGCGCCATCAGCTCGTCGTGGGTGCCCATCTCGGCGATGCGGCCGGCGTGGACCACCACCACGCGGTCGGCGTGCTTCACGGTGGCGAGGCGGTGGGCGATCACCAGCACGGTGCGGCCCCGCATCAGCTCGGAGAGCGCCTGCTGCACCAGGAACTCGCTCTCCGCGTCCAGATCCGAGGTCGCCTCGTCGAGGATCAGGATGGGCGGGTCCTTGAGGAACGCGCGGGCGATGGCGAGGCGCTGGGCCTGGCCGCCGGAGAGCTTGACCCCGCGCTCGCCGACCGAGGTCGCGTAGCCCTCGGGCAGGGCCGCGATGAAGTCGTGGGCCTGGGCCTGGCGGGCGGCCCGCTCGATCTCGGCCCGCGTGGCCCCCGGCCGGCCGTAGGCGATGTTGTACTCGACCGAGTCGTGGAACAGGAAGGTGTCCTGGGTCACGATGCCGATCAGGCCGCGCAGCGAGCTCACGGTGACCTCGCGGAGGTCGTGGCCGTCGAGGGTGATGCGGCCCACGGTGACGTCGTGGAAGCGCGGGAGCAGCTCCATGAGGGTGGTCTTGCCCGCGCCCGACATGCCCACGAAGGCGACCAGCTCGCCCTTGCGCACCGTCATCGAGACGTCCCGGAGGGCCCACTCCTCGGTCTCGGGATAGCGGAAGCCGGCGCCCTCGAAGACGATGGAGCCCGCGAAGCCGGGGAGGGTGTGCGCGCCGGGCGCGTCCACGATCGCGGGCGGGGTGTCCAGGATCTCGAACACGCGCTCCACCGAGGCGATGGACTGCTGCACGGTGTTCACCATGCGGGAGAGCTGGCGGACCGGCCCGTAGAGCAGCACCACCGCGGCGGTGAACGAGAAGAACTCGCCGGGGGTGAGCGCGCCCGAGATCACGCGATAGCCGCCGTACCAGAGCGCGCCCATGATGGCCAGCGCGCCGAGCACCTCCATCAGGGGCTCGGCCATCTCGTCGATGCGCCGGTCCTTGAGAGCCAGGCCGAGGAGGCGGTCGTTGACCGAGTTGAACCGCTCCTGCTCGAGCCCCTCGCGCCCGAAGGCCTTGACGATCTTGGTCCCGGTGAACGACTCCTGCAGCACCACGTTCAGCTCCGCGATCTTCTGCTGGGTCCGGCGGTTGATCTTGTAGAGCTTGCGGCCGATGGTGCGCACCGCGACCCCCACCAGGGGGAAGACCGCGATCGCGATCAGGGCGAGCACCCACTCGCGCAGGAACATGACGGTCAGCAGGGCCGCGATGGTCCCCACGTGGCGGACCGCCATCACCAGCACCGTCGAGGAGAGGCGCGCCAGCCGGTTGACGTCGGTGACCACCCGGGTCATCAGCTCCGCGGAGTGGAGCGAGGCGAAGAAGGCGAGCGGCATGGACTGGATGTGGGCGTACAGCTCGCGGCGGATGCGCGCGATGACCCGCTCGCCCACCGAGGCCATCAGGTACGACTGGCCGAAGCGGCCCACGCCCTTGAGCAGGTACGCGCCGAGGAGCGCGAGCGGGATGATCCGGAGCATGGTCTCGTCGCGCTTGAGGAAGATCTCGTCCATCGCGGGCTTCACGAGCCAGGCGATGAACGCCTCCGCGCCCGACACCAGCAGGGCCAGCACGCCGCCCAGCACCAGCACCGGCCAGTAGGGCCGGAGGTACGGCAGCAGGCGGGCGAGGAGCCCGTAGCGCGCGGTCACGCGGATTCTCGCGCGGTGAGCAGCCGACGGTAGAGCGCCTCGGTGCGCTGGACCTTCTGGGCCATCGAGAACTGCGCCTCGACGCGCTTGCGTCCGGCGCGGGCCATGGCCTTGGCGCGGGTCGGGTTCTCCAGCATGCGGAGAATGGCCTGGGCCAGCGCGTCCGGATTGCGGGGCGGCACCAGCAGCCCGGTCTCGCCCTCGACGATCAGCTCCGGGTGCCCCTCGATGTCGGTGCCGATCACCGGGGTCTCCACCGCGAGGGCCTCGCGCAGCGAGCCGGTCAGCCCGAGCCCGGCGTAGGAGGCGTCCACCACCAGGTCGCTGGCGACGAGGATCTCCGGGATGTCCTCGCGATGGCCGAGCACCGAGACCGCGTGGCCGATGCCGCGCCGGAAGGCGCGATCGCGCAGGGTCGGGATGCGCGGCGGCGGCGCGCCCACGAAGAGCAGGCGCGCGTGCGGGGCGGCGTGGCAGACGCGGGCCATCGCCTCCAGCACGTCGTCGTTGCCGCGCCAGGAGCGGATGCCCACCTGGGTGACGAGGGCGTGGTCGGGGGCGAGCCCGAGCTCGGCCCGGATGCGCCGGCCGTCCACGCCGGGATTGAAGCGCGCCAGATCGGTGCCGGAGTAGATGACGTCGATCTTGGCCGCCGGCACCCCGGAGGTCACGAGCCCCCGCTTGATCGACTCGCACACCGCCACGATCGCGGAGACCCGCGGGGTGGTGTAGCCGAGGCGCGTCCAGCGGTCCACCGGGAAGCTCACCCCGCGGTTCAGGATCATCACCGGGATCGTGGTGACGAGCCCGGCGAGGAGGGCGAGCGAGCGGGCGCGGCCCTTCTGGCAGTGCACGACCTCCACGTGCTGGTCGCGGATCAGCCGGGCCAGGGCCCACGCCGAGCGCAGGTCGAGGCTCCCGCGCATGGGCACCGGCGCGTGGCGCACCCGGGCCGTCGCGCAGGCGCGCTCCCACTGCGCGCTCGGACGCGTGGCCACCGTCACGTGATGGCCGCGCGCGGCGAGGCCCGCGGCGAGGTCGCGGAGCTGCATCGCCGCGCCGGTGAAGTAGTCCGCCTTGGGATAGATCTGGAGGATGTTCACGAGCGGCCCACGCGGCTCCTCAGTGCCGGCCGATCACCGGGTACGGAAGAACTCCTTCACCGCGGCGATCACCTCGTCGATCTCGGCCTCCGTGTGGCCGGCCGAGATCGGCAGGGTCAGGATCTCGCCGACCAGACGCTCGGTCACCGGCAGGGCCGGGGGCTCGAACGGCTCGACCGCGGGCTGCTGGTGGCTGGGCACCGGGTAGTGGATGCCGGTCGCGATGCCGCGCTCCTTGAGGAACCGGGCGAGCGCGTCGCGCGCGGGGGTGCGCACCACGTAGAGGTGGTAGACGTGGCGGGCGCCCGGCGCCTCCACCGGCAGGCCGAGGGGCAGGCCGGCCAGCCCCTCCGCGTAGCGCGCGGCGAGCGCGCGGCGGTGGTCGTTCATGGCGTCGAGCCGGCGCAGCAGCACGCGGCCGACCGCGGCCTGGATGTCGTTGAAGCGCAGGTTGAAGCCGATCTCGGCGTGGACGTCCTTGTTGACCCGGCCGTGGTCGCGCAGCCGCCGGCAGCGCGCCGCGACGTCGTCGTCGTCGGTGACCAGCAGGCCGCCGTCGCCCATCACGGTGAGGTTCTTGGACGGATAGAAGGAGAACACGCCCGCGCGCCCGAAGGTGCCGACCTTGCGCCCCTGCCAGGCGGCCCCGTGCGCCTGCGCGCAGTCCTCGAGCAGCCACAGGCTGAGCTCCCCGCAGAGGCGGCGGACGCCGTCGAGGTCGGCCGGGTGGCCGTAGAGGTGCACCGGGACGAACCCGACCGTCCGGGGCGACACCTTCGCGGCCGCGTCCTCGAGATCGACGGTGTAGGACTCGTCGACGTCGACGAAGATCGGCGTCGCGCCCGCGAAGCAGACCGCCTCCACGGTGGGGAAGGCGGTGTGCGAGGGCACGAGCACCTCGTCGTCGGCCTTGACCCCGAAGGCCTTGAGCCCCATCCAGATCGCGGCGGTGGCGCTGCTCGTCAGCACCGCGTGCTTGCGGCCCAGGTAGCGCGCGAACTCCTGCTCGAAGGCCTTGCACTCCGGCCCGAGGATGTACTGCCGCGAGTCGATGGCCGCGAGCACCGCGGCCTTGATCTCGTCGTCGACCGGCGGGCGCGAGAGGGGGACGGGCATCAGCTCGGTCCTCGGGTCACGGGTGGAGCCGGGAGTACTTGCCGCGGAAGTACAGGAGCGGCTCGCGGCCCGCGTCGTCGCGGCAGTCGGCCGCCTCGACCTGGGCCACGAAGATCGTGTGATCGCCGGCCGGGTGGGCCTGGACCACGGTGCACTCGATCGCGGCCAGGGCGTCGTCCAGGATCGGCAGGCCGAACGCGCCCGGGCGGTAGCCCAGGCCGACGAACTTCTCGTCACCGCTGGCGGTCGGAGCGGTGGCGAACCGGCGCGAGGCCGCCTCCTGCCCGGTGCAGAGGATGTTCACCGCGAACTGGCCCGCGGACTTGATCGCGGGATAGCTCTGGGCCTTCTGGGACACGCAGACCAGGACGAGCGGCGGGTGGAGCGACACCGACGTGAAGGAGCTGGCGGTGAGCCCGGTCGGACGGTGCTCGGCGTCCCACGCGGTGATGATGGTCACCCCGGTGGCGAAATGACTCATCGCACGGCGGAAGTCGTCGGGTCCGAGCACTTGACCGTTGTAGCAATTCCTGCTCGATTTTTCAAGTTCTCCAAGGGCTTGGACGGCACCGGTAGACTGGGTGCATGGACGACTTCGGCACGGCCGTGATCGAGACCGGCGAGACGACCATCTTCGTCCGCCGGCGGGGGTCGGGGCCGCCGGTGCTCCTGCTGCACGGCTTTCCGCAGACCCACCTGATGTGGCGGGACGTGGCGCCGCGGCTGGCCGCCCGCTTCACGGTCGTCTGCGCCGACCTGCGGGGCTACGGGCGCAGCGGCTGCCCGGCGTCGGCCCCGGACCACGCGCCGTACGCCAAGCGGGCCATGGCGGCCGACATGGTGAGGGTCATGGAGCGGCTCGGATTTCCGCGCTTCTCGGTCGCGGGGCACGATCGGGGCGGCCGCGTCGCCTACCGCATGGCGCTCGACCATCCCGATCGCATCGATCGGCTGGCGGTGCTGGACGTCCTGCCGACGGAAACGGTCTGGGAGCGCGCCGACGCGCGGTTCGCGCTCGGCTTCTGGCCCTGGTCGCTGCTCGCGCAGCCGGAGCCGCTTCCGGAGCGCATCCTGGCCGCGGCCGGGGACGCCATCGTCGACGACGCGCTCGGGGGATGGGGCTCTCCCGCGGCGGTGTTCCCGCCGGAGGTCCGCGCGGCGTACGTGGACGCGCTGAGCGATCCGGCGCACGCCCACGCCATCTGCGAGGAGTATCGCGCCGCCGCGACGATCGATCGCGCGCACGACCGGGCCGACCGGGCCGCCGGGCGGAGGATCGCCTGTCCGGTCCTGGCGCTGTGGAGCGCCCGGGGGGCGCTCGACACCTGGTACGTCGACGACTCGGGGCCGCTCGCGCTCTGGGCCGCGTGGAGCGACGACGTCCGCGGGCGCGCGCTCCGGGCCGGCCACTTCTTCCCGGAGGAGGCGCCCGAGCAAACGGCCGAGGCCCTGGGCTCCTTCTTCGGCGGCGGCTGAGGGGCGCGGATCCGGCCCCGGAGGTGGCGCCCCGGGTAAGCGCCGAGTATACTGCGCCCACACCATGGCCACGCCCACCGCTCCGACCGAGCACACCGTTCTCGACGCCCTCCGCGCGGTCCGCGATCCCGATCAGGGCCAGGACATCGTCGCGCTCGGCCTGGTGAAGGAGATTCGCATCCAGGACGCGGAAGTGTCCTTCACGCTGGCGTTCGCCGGCCAGGCGCCCGCGACCAAGGCCGCGCTGCACAGCAGCGCCTCGAAGGCCGTCTCGCAGCTGCCGGGCGTCAGCCGGGTGAGCGTGAAGATGGGCTCCGCGGGCGCCGCCCGGCCGCAGGCGGGAGCGCCGCCGGCGCACGCTCACGGCCACGGGCAGGCCGCGCCGCAGGCCCAGGCCGCCGAGTTCATCCCGGAGGTCAAGCACACCATCGCGGTCTCCTCGGGCAAGGGCGGGGTGGGCAAGTCCACGGTGGCGGTGAACCTGGCGCTGGCGCTCAAGCAGTCGGGGGCCCAGGTCGGCCTGGTCGACGTGGACGTCTACGGACCCGACGTGCCGCTCATGATGGGCGCCAAGGGACGTCCGGGGATGTTCGAGAACAAGATCATCCCGGTCGAGGCCCACGGCATCAAGATCATGTCCATCGGCCTGCTGGTGGCCGAGCGGGAGGCTCTGGTCTGGCGCGGGCCGATGATCCACTCCGCGGTGCAGCAGTTCCTCCGCGACGTCAACTGGGGCCCGCTCGACTACCTGGTCTTCGACATGCCGCCCGGCACCGGCGACGCCCAGCTCTCGCTCTCGCAGGTGGTGCCGCTCTCCGGGGTGGTCATGGTGACGACCCCGCAGGAGGTGGCGCTCCTCGACGTGCGCAAGGCGCTCGGCATGTTCCGCAAGCTGAACGTGCCGATCCTCGGCATCGTGGAGAACATGAGCTACTTCGCGGCACCGGACACCGGCCGCCGCTACCCCATCTTCGGCGAGGGCGGCGGCCAGCGGGTGGCCGAGGAGTTCGGGGTGCCGCTGCTGGGACAGATCCCGCTCGAGATGGACACGCGCGCGGGTGGCGACGCGGGCGTGCCGATCACGGTCGGCCAGCCCGACTCGGCGCAGGCCAAGGCGTTCCGGACCATCGCGGCCGCGGCCGTCGCGCGGGTGGAGGCGGTGGCCGGGCTCAAGCTCCCCGATCTGCGCTGATCCGGGTGTCGGCTCAGATCTCGCTGCCGATCTTCCCCCTTCCGGACCTCACCTTCTTCCCGCACACGATGCTCCCGCTCCACATCTTCGAGGCGCGCTACCGCGCGATGATCACCGACTGCCTGTCGCGGGACCGGCGGCTCGCGGTGGTGGGGCTGCGGCCGGGCTACGAGGCCTCCTACGAGGGGCGCCCGGCGGTCTATGACGTCATGGGGGTCGGGCGCATCGTGCAGTGGGAGCGGATGGCCACCGGCCGGTTCAACCTGCTGCTGCAGGGCGAGTGTCGCGCGCGGATCGACCGCGAGCTGCCCGCGGACACGCTCTATCGCATGGTCGCGGCCACGCCCCTCGATGACACCGGAGTCGACGCGCCCGCGGTGGCGGCGCTGACCAGCCGGGTCCGGAGCCGGGCCGCCCAGATCCTGGCCACCGTGGGCCGCTCGGGAGTGGAGCTGCAGGCGACCCTCGACGCGCTGACCGAGCCCGGGCGGCTGTGCGATCAGATCGCCTCCACGCTGATACCCAGCTCCTCCACGCGGCAAGCCCTTCTGGAGGAGCTGCACGTGGAGCGCCGGCTCGAGCGCCTCGCGGCGGCGCTCGACGATCTGCTGAGCCATCTCACCGGCGAGGGTGGCCGCGCGTGAGACGCGCGCTCGCTCTGGGCGCGCTTCTGGTAGCCCTCCTCGCCCCGCCCGCCGACGCGGCGACCCGGTGGGGCTGGCTGGGGGTGCGCATCCGGGATCTCTCCGAGCAGGAGATGGAGGACATCTCCAAGCGCTTCGGCATGCGCGAGGGCTTCGGCGCGGTGATCGTGGAGGTCATCAAGGAGACGCCCGCCGCGGCCGCGGGCCTGCGCAACGGCGATCTGGTGGTGGCCTTCCGCGACCGCCCGGTGGTCGACACCCGGAGCCTGCAGCGGGCGATCGGCTCCACGTCGGTCGGCGAGACGGTGCGGCTCACCGTGCTGCGGCCCGAGGAGGGCCGGCGGCCGGTCCAGGTGAAGGTGGGCGCGATGCCGGAGGCGATGGCCGCCGACCGGGTGGCCGCGGAGTACGGCTTCCTCGTCCGCGATCCCGAGGGCCAGCCCGAGCTGGGCGGCGCCCGGCCGAGCGCGGTGCCGTCGGTCGCGGCGGTGATCCCGCGCAGCGCGGCGGAGCGGGCCGGCCTGCAGGTGGGCGACGTGCTCACCGAGGTCGCGGGGCGCCCGGTGGTGAGCCTCGACGCGGTCCGCGAGGCGCTGCTCGCGGCCGGGGCCGAGGGGCCGCTCCCGCTCATCGTCCGCCGCGACCAGGAGCGCATCGCGGTGACGCTCGAGCCCACCGCCGCTCGCTGAGCCGCCCGCTCCATGGACACCGTGGAGCTGTGGCGGCTGTCCGCGACCGAGGCGGCCCGGCTGATCCGGACGGGGACGCTCGAGTCGGGCGAGCTCGTCGCGGCCTGCCTCGAGCGCGTGGCCCGCGTCGAGCCGGACGTGCAGGCGTGGACCTTCCTCGACCCGGACCACGCGATGGCGCAGGCCCGCGCGGCGGACGAGTGGCGGCGGTCCGGGCGGCCGCTCGGCGCGCTGCACGGGGTGCCGGTCGGGCTCAAGGACATCATCGACACCGCGGACATGCCCACCGAGAACGGGTCGGTGCTGCACGCGGGCCGGATGCCGTCCCGCGACGCCGCCGTGACGGAGCGCGTGCGGGCCGCGGGGGCGATCGTCATGGGCAAGACGGTCACCACCGAGTTCGCCACCCGGACCCCCGGCAAGACGCGTAACCCGCATCACCCCGGCCACACCCCGGGTGGCTCCTCGAGCGGCTCCGCGGCGGCGGTGGCCGCGGGCATGGTGCCGCTCGCGCTCGGCAGCCAGACCGGCGGCTCCATCATCCGGCCCGGCTCCTACTGCGGGGTGTTCGCGCTCAAGCCCACGTTCGGCCTGATCTCGCGGCACGGCATGTTCCGGCTCTCGCGGAGCCTCGACCACGTGGGGCTGTTCGCGCGCGGCGTCGACGACCTCGCGCTGCTGCTCGAGGAGCTGGCCGGCTTCGACGAGCGGGATCCCGACACGCATCCGCGCGCGCGGGCGCTCTACCGGGAGGCCGCGCTCGAGCCGCCGCCCCGCGCGCCGCGCTTCGGCTTCTTCCGCAGCGGGCGCTGGAGCCGGGTGAGCGAGGACGCCCAGGCCGCCTTCCTGGCGCTGGTCGAGCGCCTCGGCGCGCAGGTCGAGGAGGTCGAGCTGGCGGTGGGCGCGGACGAGCTGGCCGAGCGCCACCGCGTGGTGATGGACGCCGAGGTCGCCATCAACCTGGAGCGCGAGTGGGAGACGGGGCGCGATCGGCTGTCGCCCTCCCTGCGAGCGCGGATCGAGAGCGGCCGGGCCGGCCGCGCCCTCGAGTACCTGCAGGCGCGCGCGGCGCTGGCGCCGCTTCACGCTCTCCTCGCCGACCTGTTCGAGCGCCGCTGCGACGCGATCCTGACCCCCGCCGCGGAGGGCACCGCCCCGGCCGGGCTCGAGTCGACCGGCGAGCCGACGTTCTGCACGCTGTGGACGCTGCTGGGGCTGCCCGCGGTGAGCGTGCCGCTGCTGCAGGGGGCCAACCGCCTGCCGATCGGGGTGCAGCTCGTGGGTCCGCGGCACGGGGACGGGCGGCTGCTCCGTACCGCGCGGTGGCTGGCGGAGTCGGGCGGTATACTGGGCCGGCCATGATCGTGCTCGGCATCACCGAGACCCACTGCGCGACCGCGGCGGTGCTGCGCGACGGCCGCATCGTGGGGTGCGCCTCCGAGGAGCGGTTCAGCCGGCTCAAGAACGACGCGGGCTATCCGCGCCGGGCCATCGACGCGCTGCTGCGCGAGCTCGACATCCGGCCCGACCAGATCGACCTGGTGGCCCTGGCCGGGGCGCGCGCCGCCTCGCGCGAGTGGCTCAACCGGGTGCTGCACGACGAGGACTACGCCCGCGAGTACTACGGCGTGGCGTGGCCCACGCGGCGGCGGGCCTTCGAGAAGAAGGTCCGGAAGTGGGGCGCGAAGTTCGGCCTCATCGACGCCTCGCGCGGCAAGTTCGGCATCTCGCAGCGGGAGCGCCTCGGCGCGGTCACCGGGCACCTGGGGATCGGCGCCGACCGCATCGCGTGCCTCGATCACCACACCTGCCACGCGGCCGCCGCCTACTGGGGCTCGGGCTTCGCGGGCCGCCCGGCCCTCGTGCTCACCAACGACAACTCGGGGGACGGCCTCTGCGCCACCGCCTCCACCGGCTCGGGCCTGGCCCTCGACCGGCACGAGGCCACCCCGAGCGCCCCCGGCTCGCTGGGCGCCTTCTACTCGTTCGCCACGCTGGCCCTCGGCATGAAGTTCGGCGAGCACGAGTACAAGGTGATGGGCATGGCGCCCTACGCCCCGGACAAGTACGCCCGGCGCGCGGAGGAGGCGCTGCGGGCGGTCTTCGACCTCGAGGAGGGCCGGCCCGCGCGCTTCCGGTGGCGCGCCCCCGGAGAGCGCTACCAGCTCCTGCTGCGCGCGATGGTGGGCCTGCGCTTCGACTGGGTCGCGGGCGGGGCCCAGCGCCTCCTGGAGGACGTGCTGCTGCGGTGGACGCGCCTCATGCGGGAGCGCTACGGCGGCGGGCGGCTCGCGCTCGGGGGCGGCGTCTTCATGAACGTGAAGGCCAACATGCTCATCGGCCAGGAGGAGTGGGTCGAGGAGCTGTTCGCGTTCCCGTCGTGCGGCGACGAGTCCAACGCGGTGGGCGCGGCCTACCTCGGCTACCTGCAGGAGTGCGCGCGGCGCGGGGTGCCCGCGGCCCCGCAGGCCTTCGGCCCCGCCTACCTGGGCCCGTCGGTGACCGACGAGGAGGCCGAGCAGGTCATCCGCGAGCGCGGGCTCGAGGGACAGTACAAGGTCGCCTACCACGATCGCATCGAGGAGCGCATCGCCGAGCTGCTGGTCTCCGACGGGGTGGTGGCCCGCTGCGCCGGCCGCATGGAGTTCGGCGCGCGCGCCCTCGGCAACCGGTCGATCCTGGCCAACCCGTCGGACCATCGGGTGGTGGGCCTGATCAACCGCATGATCAAGAACCGCGACTTCTGGATGCCGTTCGCGCCGACGGTGCTGGCGGAGCGGGCGGGGGACTACCTGGTCAACCCCAAGGGCCTGGCCTCGCCCTACATGATGCTGGCGATGCCCACCCGCCCGGAGGCCCGGGAGGCGCTGGCGGCCGCGCTCCATCCCCAGGACGCGACGGCGCGCCCGCAGATCCTCGAGCGGGAGTGGAACCCGGAGTACCACGCGGTCATCCGCGAGTTCGAGCGGCGGACCGGCGTGGGCGCGGTGCTGAACACCTCGTTCAACCTCCACGGCGAGCCGATCGTGGGGAGCGCGGCCGACGCGATCGACACGTTCGAGCGCTCCGGCCTGCCGCACGTCGCGGTCGGGCACTGGCTCCTGTCGAAGAAGTAATGCCGGTCCGCGCGCCGGGTGAGGCGAGCGGCGCCGCGGCCCTCCCCACGGTGGAGGCGCCGTGCTTTCTCTGCGGCGCCGCCGACGCGCGGCCGCTCTGGGTCACCCCCGATCGCGCCTTCTCGGTGCCGGGGGTGTACACGGTGGCGCGCTGCGACGGCTGCGGCTTTCTCTACCAGCGGCCGCGGGTGCGGGACGAGCACCTGGCCGACTGCTACCCCGACCACTACCCGCGCCACCAGGAGCCGTCGCCGCGCATTCCGTTCAAGGGCGGATCCGCGCGCGTCCGCGCGGTCCGGTGGGCGCTCGCCTCGGAGCTCGGATACACCGTCTGGCGGGCGGCGGGCGCCGGGCTCCTCACCCGGCTGCGCGCGCGCCTGCTCCTGCGCCGCCTGCGCTGGGACTGTCCGGCGTGGCGCGGGCGGGGGCGCTATCTCGACGTGGGATGCGGCTCGGGCGGAGCGCTCGGGGTCGCCGCCGCCCTCGGCTGGCACGTGGCGGGGGTCGAGGTGGACGCGGCGGCGGCCGCGAAGGCGCGCCGCTTCACCCCGAGGGTGCACACCGGCGATCTGCAGGCCGCGCCGTTCGCGGCGGGCGAGTTCGACCTGATCACCGCGCTGCACGTCCTCGAGCACGTGCCCGATCCGGTGGGCGCGGTGCGGCGGATGCTCGGCTGGCTCGCGCCGGGCGGCCTGCTCGTGATCGAGGTGCCGAACGCGGGCGGGCTCGGCGCGCGGATCTTCGGCCGCGCCTGGTCGGGCCTCGAGCTGCCGCGGCACCTGTCGCACTTCACGCCGGCCACGCTCGAGCGGGCGGCCGTGCAGGCGGGCGGGCGCGTGGTCTGGTGCTGGCACCAGGCGAAGCCGCGGTACTACCTGTGGAGCCTCGGGTACTGGCTGCGCGATCACCAGGCGTCTTGGCTCGCGCGGGTCGCCGAGTGGCGTCCGGTGTACGGCGCGCTCAAGCTGGCCCTCGAGCTCACGCTGCCCCTGGCGCGCTGGACGCGGCGGGGCGAGGTGATCCGGGTCGGGATCGAGCGCGCCTAGCGCAGGCGGCGCGCGATGCCGGGGTAGTCGCGCACCAGCCCCGTCGCGTCCACCGGGAGCTCCGCGGTGAAGCCGCTGTCGAGGCTGCGGAAGCGCCACCGGGCGCCGTCGGGCTGCCGCTCGAGCAGCGTGTACTCCTGCGGGGCCGGGCGGATGGTCAGCTCCGGCAGCGCCACCCAGGCGACCGCGATGGCCGACCGGAGCGCCCGGCGCGAGCTCGGGCAGCCGCCGGATCGGCAGGGTGTTGGTGAAGGGCGACGGATACACGTCGATGTCGACGCAGCCGTCGAGCGGCAGCGCGGCGCCGGTGACCGCGTCGGTCCAGTGGCCGAGCCCGTCCGCGTGGAGGTCGAGGGCCCGCACCGAGTCGCCGAGCAGCTCGATCCGCGCGCGGCGCACCCGCCAGCCCGGGTCGGTCTCGATCGCGAAGCGGGCCCGGAAGGGCCGGCCGTCGTCGTCGAGCGCGATGATCACGCTGTCGGCCCGCGCGCCGCCGGCGTCGACCCGCAGGCGGAGGTGCTCGAGACCGGGCTGATCCCAGGCGGCCCAGAGCGCCTCGATCGTCGTCGCCATCAGTAGCCGCGGCGGCGGTCGACCGCGTTCCGGAGGGGGCGCCCG
Organism: uncultured Candidatus Rokubacteria bacterium; assembly: GCA_963841755.1. GTDB lineage: Bacteria > Methylomirabilota > Methylomirabilia > Rokubacteriales > CSP1-6 > CAMLFJ01. Next base: position 24,783 of record CAWJDX010000007.1, on the reverse strand, counting down.
GCCAGGTAGCGCCTCAGGTTGTCGGCGAAGATCGGGGCGATCTCGCGCGGGGTGCTGGGCCCCGAGATGTGCGGGGTGATCACCACGTTGTCGAGCGCCCACAGCGGGTGCTCGGGGGGCGGCGGCTCGGTGTCGAAGACGTCGAGGATGGCGCCGCCGATCCGGCGGGCCCGGAGCGCGTCGAGCAGGGCCGCCTCGTCCACGATCGGGCCCCGCGCGACGTTGATCAGCCACGCCGAGGGCTTCATGGCCGCGAGCGCGGCGGGCCCGAGCATGCCGCGGGTGGCCGCGCTGAGCGGCAGGGTCAGCACGACGAAGTCGGCGAGGCGGAGCGCGGCGCGGAGCGCGCCCGTGCGGTACACGCGCTCCACCGCCGGGACGGCGCGACCGCTCCGGGAGACGCCGAGCACGCGCAGGCCCAGGGCGCGCCCGGTGCGCGCGATGCGCGCGCCGATGTCGCCCAGGCCCACCACGCACAGGGTCTGGCCCCGCAGCGGAATCGGGTCGACCGGCGCCCAGCGCCGCGCGCGCTGATCGGCCCGGAAGCGGTCCATGCGCTGGGTGACCCAGAGACACCAGCCGAGCGCGTACTCGGCCATCCACGGGCCGAAGATGCCGGCGACCCGCGTGATCGTGACGCGGGGAGAGACCTCGGGCACCAGGAGCTGCTCGACGCCGGCGCCCATGCACTGGATCCAGCGGAGGCGCGTGGCGGCGGCCAGGAGCTCGCGCGGGGGCCGCCAGCAGTAGAGGACCTCGGCCTCCGGGGCGCCCGCGATCGCGGCCTCGGGCGTGAGCGCCGCGGTGACCGCCCAGCTCCCGCGAGGGAACCCGGATCAGCTCCGCGTAGGCGCGGGTGTCCGTCGGCTCCGGGTGGTACACGAGGATGCGGCGGGTCACGCGCCGATCTTGGAGAGGATCTGGTCCTCGAAGGAGAAGTCGACCGGGCGATCGGCCAGGCCCTGGGCGCGATACCACTCCCAGGTCTGCACCAGTCCGGCGTGGAGCGTGTAGCGCGGCCGGAGGCCCAGGTCCGCGCGCAGCTTGGTCGTGGTGTGGACCGCGTGGCAGTCGTAGACGAGGTTCTGGCCGAACACCGGGCCCGGCTTCGCGAAGCTCTTCAGCAGCGCGGGATCGAAGTGGCGGAAGGTCACCGGGCGGCCCATCGCCTCCGCGACCAGCTCGACGAAGCCGACCTGGCTGACCACGTCCTCGCCCATGACGTTGTAGGCCTGGCCGTGGGCGCGCGCGTCGCCGAGCAGCGCGGCCATCACCTCGGCAAGATCCTCGACGTGGCCGAACTGGCGCAGCCAGCCGCCGTGGCCGGGCACCAGCACCGGGCGCCCGCGATGGATCCGGTCCATGAAGAAGGTTTCGTTGTTGCGGGTGTTGAGCGGGCCCATCACGTGGGTCGGCCGCACGATGGTCACCGGCAGGCCGTCCCGGCGGTGCCGCTCGAGCAGCACGTCCTCGCCGCCGATCTTGTGCCGCGCGTAGTCGCCCCAGTAGAGCCCGCGCGCGGTCTCCTCGGAGTAGGGGATGGGCAGCGCGTGGTCGTAGACCCGGCAGGTCGAGACGAAGATCACGTGCGGCGCGCCCGCGAGCGCGTCGACCAGCGCGGCCACGTCCTCGCCGAGGGTCGGCGCGTAGGTGACGTCGTAGACCGCGTCGAAGCGGCGGCCGGCCAGGCGCTCGCGCAGGCCCGCGTGGTCCTTCCGGTCGCCCGCGATGAGGGTGACGCCGGCGGGCAGGCGGTCGGGCTGGCGGCCACGGTTGAAGACGGTGACCTCGTGGCCGCGGGCCTGCAGCGCCCGCAGCAGGTGCAGGCTGATGAACTCGGTGCCGCCCATCACGAGGACGCGCATGGCGACGTGATTCTACCAGACGAGCCGGGGGAGACGGCCGGGACCGATCGAGAAGAATCTTCCGGCCTCCTCCGGGTCCCTTCTTCCGGACCCCGACTACTTCCGCCTCGTATGTAGTCGGAATCGCGTCCCTCGATCCTGGCGCTCTACTTGCTGTCTGTATCCGGGAGGTCATCGCTTTGCCTGAGCCTCTGAACCCAGCGGACGAAATCGCCGCGCGGCTGGCCTCCATCGTCGACTCCTCGGACGACGTGATCGTCAGCAAGACCCTCGACGGGACCATCACCTCCTGGAACCGGGCCGCCGAGCGAATCCTGGGTTACACCGCGGGGGAGGCGATCGGGCAGTCGATCAACCTGATCATCCCGAGAGACCGCCAGGCCGAGGAAGTGGAGGTGATGAAGGAGATCCGGGCCGGCCGGCGCGTGGACCACTTCGAGACCGTGCGCGTCGCCAAGGACGGTCGGATCGTGCACGTGTCGCTGACGATCTCGCCGATCCAGGACGCCTCCGGCCGGGTGATCGGCGCCTCGAAGATCGCGCGTGACATCTCGGAGCGGCGGCGCGGCGACATCGCCCAGGCGCGCCTCGCCGCCATCATCGAGTCGTCCGAGGACGCCATCGTGAGCAAGACGCTGGACGGCGTCATCACGTCGTGGAACGCGTCCGCCGAGCGCATGTTCGGATGGTCCGCCGACGAGGCGGTCGGGCAGCACATCACCCTGATCATCCCCTCCGAGTATCACGAGGAGGAGAGCCACGTGCTGGCGCGGCTGCGACGCGGCGAGCGGATCAGCCACTTCGAGACCATCCGCCACCGCAAGGACGGCACCCGCTTTCCGGTGTCCCTCACCGTGTCGCCGGTGCGCGACCGGAGCGGCACGGTGGTGGGCGCCTCCAAGGTGGCGCGCGACATCTCGGAGCGGCGCCTGGTGGAGCGGGCGCGCCAGATGCTCCTCGAGCAGGAGCAGCGGGCCCGCAACGAGTCCGAGGCCCTGAACCGCAGCAAGGACCAGTTCCTCGCCACGCTCTCTCACGAGCTCCGGACCCCGCTGAACGCGATCTACGGCTGGGCCCGGATGTTCGCCGATGGGGCCCTGGATCCGGCGGCCACCCGGAACGCGGCGCAGGCGATCCTCCGTAACTCGCGCATCCAGGTCCAGCTGATCGAGGATCTCTTCGACGTCTCCCGCATCATCACCGGGAAGATGCGCCTCGACGTGCGGCCCATGAACGTGCTCGCGGCGCTGGAGAGGGCGGTCGAGACGATCCAGCCCGCGGCAGAGGCGAAGTCCATCCGGCTCGACATCGTCCTCGATCCCCGCGCCGCGCCCATCATGGGCGACCCCGACCGGATCCAGCAGGCGGCGTGGAACCTGCTGTCGAACGCGGTCAAGTTCACCCCCAAGGGCGGCCGGGTCCAGCTGCACCTGCGGCGGGTGAACTCGCACATCGACATCGTGGTGAGCGACACCGGGCAAGGCATCGCCCCGGAGCACCTTCCCCACATCTTCGAGCGGTTCCGGCAGGCCGACACCGGGCCGACCCGGCGGCACGCGGGCCTGGGGATCGGACTCTCGCTCGTCAAGCACCTGGTCGAGCTGCACGGAGGGAAGGTGACCGCGGCGAGTCCCGGAGTGGATCAGGGCGCCATCTTCACGGTGACCCTGCCGGTCTCCCTGCTGCATGAGCTCCCGGCTCCCGCACCGACCATGGCAAGCCCGGTCGAGCCGATCGACACCGACAGCGTCAAGCCGATCTCGCTGCGCGATCTCCGCGTCCTGGTGGTGGACGACGACGCCGAGGGCCGAGAGCTGGCGGCGCTGATCCTCACCAACGCGGGCGCCGAGACCCGGACCGCCTCGTCCTCGCGCGAGGCCCTCGCGATCCTCGGCGACTGGGCGCCGGACGTGCTGGTGAGCGACCTGGAGATGCCGGAGGAGGACGGCTACACGTTCCTGCGGCGCGCGCGGCGGGAGGCGACGCTCCGCGGCCGGAGGCTGCCCGCGCTGGCCCTGACCGCCTACGGGCGCTCCGAAGATCGCGTGCGGGTCCTGGCCGCCGGCTTCAACCTCCACCTGGCCAAGCCCGCGGATCCCACCGAGCTGGTGCTGGCGGTGGCGAGCCTGGGTGGCCGCACCGGCTGAGGCCGGTTCAGAGCCAGCCGGAGCGCTTGAAGCGGTAGTAGAGCATCCCGCACAGGGAGACGGTGACCGCCATCACCACCGGGTAGCCCCAGCGCCAGCGCAGCTCGGGCATGAACTCGAAGTTCATGCCGTAGACGCCCGCGATCATGGTGGGAATCGCGAAGATGGCGGCCCACCCGGTGATCCGCTTGGTGGCCTCGTTCTGGGCGATGGTGGTGAGCGAGAGGTTGGCCTCGAGCGCGGTGCCGAGCAGCTCGCGCAGCCCGTCCACCTTCTCGCTCAGGCGGATCGCGTGGTCGTAGACGTCGCGGAAGTAGGGCCGCGCGTCGTCGGGGATCAGGTCGAGGTCGGTGCGCATCAGCCGGTTGCAGATGTCGACCAGGGGCGAGACCCCGCGCTTGATCTCGAGCAGGTCGCGCTTGAGCGTGTAGATGCGCATGGTGGTGTCGCGGCTGACCGCGTCGCCGAAGATGTGGGCCTCGAGCGTCTCCAGGTCGTCCTCGAGCGAGTCCACGATCGGGAAGTACTGGTCCACCACGAAGTCCATGATCGCGTGCAGCACGAAGCCGGGCCCCTTGGCCAGGAGCTGCGGGCTCGCCTCGCAGCGGGTACGGACGTCGGCGTAGGAGAGCGAGGCCCCGTGCCGGACCGAGACCACGTAGCGGGCCCCCACGAAGAGATGGGTCTCCCCGAAGGCGATCCGCCCCTGCTCGCGGTCGGGCTGGGCGGTGCGGAGCGCGATGAAGAGCGAGTCGCCGTAGCGCTCGAGCTTGGGCCGCTGGTGGGCCAGGTGGGCGTCCTCGATGGCGAGGTCGTGCAGGCCGAACTCGGCCTGCACCTCCTTGAGCAGGGGCTCGTCCGGCTCGTAGAGGCCGATCCAGACGAAGCGGTCGTGCTGGGTCAGGACCTCGCTGATGTCCTCGATCGCCACGTCGGCCACCCGGCAGCCGCCCGCGTAGGCGGCGCAGGCGACCACCGGTCCCTGGTTCGATCCCGGCATCAGCCGACCGTCACCGCGACGCAGGTGGTGGTGCGCGTCACCCCGTCGATGATCCCGATGGAGTCGGTGACGAGGCTGCCGATGGCGTCGAGGGTCTGGCCGTCCACGATGGCGATGAAGTCGTAGGGCCCGGTGACGGCGTCCATGGCCGCCACCGTCGCGCGGGCGCTCTTGATCTTGGCGAGCGCCTTCTTGACGTTCTTGGTCTTGCCGGCCGCGGTCTCGATCAGCACGTAGGCTTTCATCGTGGTCTCCTTTGTCGGCGCAGGATCCGCCAGGCGGCCAGGACGGCGCCCGCGGCCGCGACGGCTCCCGCCACCGGGCGGAAGTTGGTGCGGAAGAGCGGGATGGCGAAGAAGGGCGAGCGGCGCTCGGCGGGCCGGATCCGCCCGTCGAGCAGGCCGTCGACCAGGGTCATGGCCTCCGCGAGCAGCACGTCGGTGGTCGCCCGCGCGAAGGCGGGATCGGCCATGGCCGGGTGCCCCACGTAGCCCTGCCCGCCGCGGCGCAGGGGATAGTTGGGCACGAGGCGCTCGGGGAGGGAATAGCGGGCGGCCGGCAGCGTGCGGTAGCCGTCGTCGACCAGGTCGGGCCGCAGCGCCAGCATCAGCGAGGTCTCCCACCAGCCGCCGTGGGCGTCCTCGGAGAACGCCAGCGCGCTCGGCCGGCGAGAGCGGGCGCCCCAGGCCGGCCTCGATCCGGGGCAGCAGACGGCCGCGCAGGAACTCCCACGCGAGGTGGCCGGTGAACGAGGCCATGGTGACGCGGTGCCGGCGCGAGACGATGGCGGCCGCCTCCTCGAGGGCCACCAGGTGACCGGGGCCGCCGTGGCCGTTCGAGACCAGGATGTGGCGGAAGCCGGCGCGGGCGAGCGCGCGCCCGTAGTCCACGACCACGTCGCGGACCACCCGCTGCCGTACCCGGACCGTGCCGACGGTGTCGAACGTGAACGAGCCCAGGTGGAGCGTGGGCGCCAGCACCGCGGCCCAGCCCGGGCGGCTCGCGACGATGCGCTCGGCGATCGCTTCCGAGAAATAGCGCGCGGCGAACGCGTCGACGCCGAGCGGCAGGTGCGGCCCGTGGGTCTCGAGCGGGCTGACCGAGAGGATCACCACGGTGCGATCGCGGTCGAGCGCGTCGAGCCCCGGGGTGGAGAGCTCCTCCAGGCGATGGACGGTCAAAAGCTGCTGCCCCGCGTCGCCCGGAGGTAATCGTCCTTGGCGTGCTCGAGCTCGGCCACCAGCGCCTGCCGCTCGGCCAGCAGGCGGGTCGCGAAGTGGCGGTGGGTGAGCGAGAGCCAGCCGAACCGGAGCTGGCCCTGCAGCCGGCCCACGCCGCCCAGGTAGCGATACGCGAGCAGGCCGCTGATCGGCAGCGAGGCCGCGAAGCCGAGGGCCCAGCCGAGCCCCGCGAGACGCCAGACGATCCAGGTCTCGAGCGCCCAGAAGAGCGGGAAGGCCACGATGCTGGCGAGGAGACGGGTGGTCGCGTAGTCCGTCTCCTTGCGCGCGGTGCGGTGGGCGATCAGGCGCGGCAGCAGGTAGGGCAGGCCGTTGACGACGCAGCCGTAGGCGAAGAACGGGAGCCCGACCGCGGCCTCCCAGGAGCGGCGCAGGCGGGTGCGGCGGGCGGTGTGCTCGCCGCGGGCGCGCACCGCCTGATCGCGCACCCGGTACGCCGAGAGCAGGCCGCGATAGCGCTGCACGCCCGCCCAGAGCCGCTCCACGCGCTCGGGGTCCCGCTCCTCGAAGTGGGCGACCGCGTCGGCGATGGCCTGCGAGAGGCGCAGCGGGTCGATCTGCCGCTGGCCCAGGCCGCGCTCCTCCTGCAGCTCCCGGATCAGGTCGCCGCGGTAGATCTGCTCGAGGGCGCGGATGAGATCCTGGCGCTCGGGACGGGCCACCTGGAGGATCTCCGCCTCCATGCCGCCCTGGATCGCGGTGGTCAGCGCCTCCACCGCGCGGGCCGGGTCCTCCCGATGCACCGCCGCGTACGGGGCCACCGGGATCGGCTCGCCGAAGGAGACGCGCACGCGGCTCCGGAACGACTTGCGGGCGTCGAAGCTCAGGCCGACCGGGATCAAGGTGAGGGGGCCGCCGCGGGCGGTGGCCTGGTAGTCCAGCGCGATGCGGGAGGCCCCGGTCTTGATCCGCTGCACGCGGCTCTCGGAGTGGGTCGTCCCCTCCGGGTAGATGCCGACGAGCCGCCCGGCCTCGAGGGCACGGAAGCAGGCCGCGAAGGCGTCCGCGTTCTTGTCCATCTTGGTGGGATCGTCCTGCCTGCGATAGACCGGGATGGCGCCGCAGGTCGACAGGAACCGGGCCACCAGCGGATTGCGGAAGAGCGCGGCGGTGGCCAGGTAGTGGACCTTGCGGGAGAGGACCCCGCCCACGAGGAGCGAGTCGATCAGGTTGTTGGGGTGGTTGATGCACAGGAGCACCGGGCCGCCGCGCGGCACCCGCTCGGCGTGGAGCACCGAGACGTCCTTGAAGAAGAACCAGAGCCAGAATCGGCTAACCATCCGGACGTACGAATAGAATCGATCCATACGCTCGGGTGGCTGGGCCGCGGCCGCCTGGACGCTCATCGAGGGAGGGGCGCGGGCAGCGGGGCGGTGCAGGCCACGACCCTGGCCAGCAGCAGGGCCAGCAGCAGCGCCCGGACCCCGGCCCGGCGGCCCGTCACCGCGGGGCTAGACCGCGATGTCGGCGGAGCGGATGCGCTTCACCCCGGCCTTGGTCATCTGGTCCCACGCCTTGCCGAGCGAGCCGTTGGTGTCGATGCCCCGGCAGGCGTCCTCGATCACGGAGGCGCCGAGGCCCACCTTGCGCGCGTCGAGCGCCGACCAGCAGACGCAGAAGTCGGTGGCGAGCCCGACCAGGTAGACCTGGCGGAAGCCGCGGTCCTTCACGTAGCCGGCGAGCCCGGTGGTGGTCTTGCCGTCGGCCTCGAAGAAGGCGGAGTAGGAGTCCATCTGCTTGCGGTAGCCCTTGCGGATGATCAGCTCGGCGTGCGGGATCTTGAGGTCCTTGTGGAGGTCGGCCCCCGGCGTCCCCTGCACGCAGTGATCCGGCCAGAGCACCTGGGTGCCGTAGGGAAGCGTGGTGGTCTCGAAGGGCTTCTTGCCGGGGTGCGAGGAGGCGAAGGAGACGTGGCCCGGGGTGTGCCAGTCCTGGGTCAGGATGACGTGCTCGAAGCCGGCCCCGAGCTGGTTCACGAGCGGCACGATCGCGTCGCCTTCCTTGACCGCGAGGGCCCCGCCGGGGATGAAGTCGTTCTGCACGTCCACGACCAGGAGCACGTCGCGGGGCCCCGGCTTGACCTGGGTGCCCTTGGGGGAGGCCTTCAGCGCGCCCTGGGCGTGCGCCCGCGTCACCCCGGCGGCCGCCGTCGCGGCCAGCGCGCCCACCATCGTGCTCTTGAGGAACCCCCGGCGATCCGTGACCATGACGTTCTCCTCCTTCGGCCCACGAGTGGACGGCTCGCCCGCGAGTATAGTCCGGCGCGAGCGATGGAGGCCAGGGGCTCGGCTAGGGCTTCACCGGCTCGATCACCACCGCGGTGCCGTAGGCGAGGACCTCGGTCACGCCGGCCGCCACGTCGTTGGCGTCGTAGCGCATCGCCACCACCGCGTTGGCTCCCATCTGGGAGGCGTGCTCCAGCATCAGCTCGAACGCCTCCTGGCGCGCGCGCTCGCAGAGCTCGGTGTAGAGCGTGATGTTACCCCCGAAGAGGGTCTGGATCGTCGCCCCCAGGTTGACGATGATGTTCCGGGAGCGCACCGTGATCCCGCGCACCACGCCCCGATGGCCCACGATGCGGTGCCCCTCGAACTCGAACCCGGTCGTCACCCACTGCGGGTGCACCGGCATGGCTCAGCCCACCACCGCGATCGCTTCGATCTCGATCAGGTACGCGTCGTCGAAGAGGCCCTTGACCTCCACCAGGGTCATGGCCGGGTAGTGGCGTCCGAAGTAGTCGCGGTACACCGCGCCGATGTCCCGCGCGCGGGTCTTGTAGTCGCTCTTGGACAGCACGTAGATCGTCATCTTGACGATGTCGTTCATCTGGCCCGCGCGCGAGACCAGCACCGCTTTCAAGTTTTCGCACACCTGGCGGAACTGGGCGACCAGGTCGCCCGCGCCCACCACGTGGCCCTCCTTGTCGACCGCGACCTGGCCCGCGATGTAGACCGTCTTGCCGCCCTGGGTCTCCCAGCCGTGGGAAAAGCCGGCCGGCTTGACGAGGGTCGGGGGGTTGATGGCTTGCGTGAGCTTGGGCATGGATTCCTCCGTTCTGTTACTCGATCACGTGATCGGCCCTTTGCAGGAGGACCGGGGAGATCTTCAGCCCGAGCGCTTTCGCGGTCTTGAGGTTGATGACCAGCTCGAACTTAGTGGGCTGCTCCATTGGGAGGTCACCGGGCTTGGCGCCCTTGAGGATCTTGTCGACGAACGTGGCCGCATGGCGGAAGAGGTCCGGATAGTCGGTGCCATAGCTGGCCAGGCCCCCCGCTTCCGCATACTCACGGAGGCCGGCGACGGTCGGTAGCCGATGCTTCACCGCAAGCTCGGCGAACCGCTTGCGGCTGCTGAAGAGCCTCGCCGTGCTGATGATGATGAGTGCTCCAGCGCCGCCTCGGGCCACGCCCGCGAATACCGCGTCGAGTCCGGCGGCACTGCCGACGGGAACGCTCTGGATGACGAGCCCCGCCGCCTTGGCGGCGGCCTCGGTTTCCTGCACGCCGAGCCGGGACCCTGCGTCCCGCCCGTCCCAGAGCATCGCGATACGGGACGCGCGTGGCGCGATGGTCTTGACCACGTCGAGTCGCTTGGCCGCCAGCTCGCTGTTGATGGAGGTCATCCCCGTGACGTTGCCGCCCGGCTGCCGCAGACTCGTGACGAGGCCAAGGGCCACCGGGTCCGATCCAGTGGCCATCACGACGGGTAGGGTCGAGGTCGCCCGCTTCGCGGCAATCGCGGCGTTCTGCCCTCCCGTGACGATGAGGTCCACCTTGAGGCCGACGAGCTCGGCGGCAAGCGTCTGGACTCGATCGCCATCGCTCTGCGCGAAACGCGGCTCGAAGATGACGTTCTGCCCGTCCACGTACCCGAGCTCGCGCATCCGCTGACGGAACGTGTTCCACCAAGCTTGGCGGGCGGGATCCGGCGCACTGTAGTCAAGGAGGCCGATCCGGTAGACCTTCCCCGCGACCTGCGAGTCCGCGGCGCGACGCGCGACGAGGAGGAGGCCGCCCGCCAAGGTGCCGATAAACGTTCGTCGCCGCATCGCCGGCTCCATCCAGTGGCGGAGTCTAGCAAAGGCCCTGTGGGAGCGCAGCCGAGAAGCTCCATCGCTCAACGGGTATACTACCCGGGCTCCATGAGCCGTTCGTTCGAGCAGGCCAGCCTGGCCGACGCGGTCGGCCGACTCCGACCGGGGATGAAGGTGCTGCTTCCGGCCGGCTGCGGCGATCCCTCCGCGCTGCTCCGCGAAATCCTGCGGCAGGCCGATCGGCTCGCGCCGCTGACCCTGATGGGCGGGCTGCGCGTCGACGACTATCCATTCGGCGCGGCGGCCTACGCGGGCAAGATCCGCTTCGCGACCTGGCACATGTCGCCGCGCCTCGCGGAGGCGGCGGCCCGGGGCGACGTGGACTTCGTGCCCGCGCGCTACTTCGATACGGTGCGCCTCTTCGCGGCGGGCGGCCCGTGGGCGCCGGACGCGGTGATCGTCCACACCGCGCCGCCCGACCGGGGCGGGCATCTCTCGCTGGGCGTCTCGGTGAGCTTCGCGCTGCCCGCCGCGCGTCGCGCCCCGCTGGTCATCGCTCAGGTGAACGCGCGCATGCCGCGCACCCTCGGCAACGCGTTCCTGCACCGCTCCCAGGTCGACGTGTGGACCGGGGTCGACGAGCCGCTGCTCGAGTACCCGCCGACGCCGGTCGGCGACGTGGAGCGGCGCATCGCGGGGCACGTGGCCGAGCTGATCCCGGACGGGGCCACGCTCCAGGTCGGCGTCGGCTCGATCCCCCAGGCGGTCATGGAGGCGCTCTCGGGCAAGAAGGACCTGGGGGTGCACTCGCTCCTGGTCGACCACATGCTGCCCCTGGTGCGGAGCGGGGTCATCACCAACGCGCGCAAGCGCCTCCATCCCGGCCGCATGGACGTGGGCGAGATCATGGGCACCACCGCGCTCTTCGAGTGGAGCCACGAGAACCCGGTGGTGAACATGGAGCCGTCCGACGTGGTCCACGACCCGCAGGTGGTGGGCACGCTCGGCGACTTCGTCTCGGTCAACTCCGCCCTGGAGGTCGACCTGCTCGGGCAGGTCAACGCAGAGAGCGTGGACGGGCGGCAGGTGACCGGGATCGGCGGCCAGTTCGACTTCGTGCTGGGCGCGGCGCGCGCGGAGCGGGGCCGGTCGATCATCGCGCTGCCCGCGACCGCGGCGCGGGGCAGCCGGTCGCGCATCGTGGGGCGGCTCGGGGCGGGAGCCCGGGTGACCACGCCGCGCTTCCTCGCCGACTACGTGGTCACCGAGCACGGGGTGGCGGCGCTGCGGGGAAAAAGCGACGCCGGGCGGGCGAGGGAGCTGCTCCACATCGCCGACCCGGCGTTCCGGGAGCTGATCGAGCGGGAGGTCAGGCCTTGAGCTTGTCGATCTCGGCGAAGACCTCTTGATCCTCCGGGAAGCGGTACGTCACCTGGTTGTCGTAGATCATCTTCTCGTCGGCCTCGACGGTGAAGATGCCCCCGACGCCCTCCCGCAGCTCGGAGTCGATGCCGTACTTACTCTTGATGGCGGCCTGCAAACTGGAGGCCTGGGGTAGATAGTTTCACTCGCCGCAGTACGTGATCCGGATGTGCATCCGAGTCCTCCTTTGCGAGGTACTGGCGCCAGGCTGCCGCGTATGATACGGACCCTCGGAGAGGGTGTCAAATGACCTGCCACCTGCTGATCGACACCGACCCCGGCATCGACGACGCGCTCGCGATCCTGCTCGCGCTCGCCTCGCCGGGGGCCCACATCGAGGCGGTCACCGTGGTCGCCGGCAACGTGCCGGTGGACCTGGCCACCGCCAATGCCCGGCGCATCCTCGCGGTGGCCGCCCCGACCCCGATGCCGCCGGTGATCCGGGGCGCCGAGGCGCCGCTGAAGCGGACCCTGATCACCGCGGGGCACGTCCACGGCCAGGACGGGCTCGGCAACCTGGACCGCTTCGTCGAGCCCGACGGCCGGCTCCGCTACCCCGAGCCGCCTCCCATGGTTGAGACGCGGTCGGCCGCGGAAGCGATTCTGGAGACGGTCGACCGGTGGGGCTCGGAGCTGACGGTGGTGGCCCTCGGGCCGCTGACGAACCTGGCCGCCGCGGCGGCGCTGGACGCGCGGCGGCTCGCGCGGGCCGGGCGCGTGGTGGTGATGGGCGGGGCGGTCGCGGTATCGGGCAACGTGACCCCGGCGGCCGAGTTCAACTTCTTCGTGGACCCGGAGGCCGCCGCCCAGGTGCTGGAGGCCGGGCTCGCCGTCGAGCTCATCCCGCTCGACGTGACGCGCCGGGTGGTCCTGGCCCAGGCGCTCCTCACCGAGCGGCTGCGGCGCTGCCCCGACGACCGCATCGCCCGCTTCATCCTCGACTTCACCCTGCACGGCTTCGCCTTCGGCGCCTCGCAGGAGGGGGGCGGCATCGTGCTGCACGATCCGCTCGCGATGGCGGTGGCGCTCGACCCGTCGGTCGTCAGCTTCGAGCCGATGAGCGTGGAGGTCGAGTGCGAGGGCAAGCTGACCCGGGGCCTCTCCCTGGCCGATCGCCGCGCGCTCCCCTCGCACCGCAAGCGGGTGCCGAGCTGCCGGGTCGCGATGGACGTCGACGCGGACGCGGTGCTGCGGCTCTTCCTGGAGCGCCTGTGCCCCGCGTCTGCATAGTCGGCTCCGCCAACACCGACTACACCGTGGCCCTGCCGCGGCTACCGCGCGTCGGCGAGACCGTCTCGTCGGGCACGCTGCTGGTGAACCGGGGCGGCAAGGGCGCGAACCAGGCGGTGGCCGCGCGGCGCCTCGGGGCGGAGGTGCGGCTCATCGGCTGCGTGGGCGACGACGACGCGGGAGCCGCGATGCGCCGCGCGCTCGGCGAGCAGGGGATCGGCGTCGACGGCGTGGTGACGGCGCCCGGGGTGGCCACCGGGACCGCGCTCATCTTCGTGGACCGGGAGGGGCACAACCAGATCGGGGTGGCGCCCGGAGCCAACCACCGGCTGACGGTGGACATGGCGCGCGCGGGGGAGGAGTCGATCGCGTGGGCGCAGGTCCTGGTCAGCCAGCTCGAGGTGCCGGTCCCGGTCGTCCGCTGGGCCCTCGAGACCGCGAAACGCCACGGGGTGCCGACCGTGCTCAATCCGGCGCCGGTCCAGGAGCTCTCCGACGATCTGCTGGGGCTGGTGACCTACCTCACCCCGAACGCGGGGGAGGTGGCCGCGCTCACCGGCATCGAGGTGACCGACCTCGACTCGGGGCGACGGGCCGCCGCGCGGCTCTGCGAGCGGGGCGTGGGCACCGTGATCATCACGCTGGGTGAGGAAGGCGCGCTCGTCTGCGACGGCACGACCGCGGTGCACTTCGAGGCCTTCCCGGTCGAGGCGATCGACACCACCGGGGCCGGCGACGCCTTCAACGGCGCGCTCGCGGTGGGCCTCTCCGCCGGCGGCAGCCTCGAGCAGGTGATCCCGCTCGCCAGCGCCGCCGCCGCCCTCACGTGCACGCGCCGCGGCGCCCAGGACGCGCTCCCCGTCCGCGCCGACGTCGAGCACTTCCTCCAATCCCTCCGCGACCGCTAGTCTGGGGTCAGGTCTTACATTCCGACATTTTCGTGGGACGCGTGGTGCTCGCCTCAGGCGGGAAAAATGTCGGAATGTAAGACCTGACCCCGAGCTGACGGCTACTTCAGGCGCGCGCGGAGGAGGTCGACGCGGCGGACCGCGGCGGTGACGGCGGATTCGGCGAGGCGGCCGTCGGCGATGGCGCGGGTGATGGCGGCGACCACGCGCTCGGCCGCGCGATCGTCGATGCGGCCGGTGTTCTGGGAGATCAGGAGCACGTCGACGCCCGCGTCCAGGGCCCGCACCGCCGCGTCCTCGAGCCCGTAGTGCTGGGCGATCGCGCCCATCAGCAGGTCGTCGGACACCGCCACCCCGTCGTAGTGGAGCCAGCCCCGCAGCACGCGGCGCACCGTGAAGCGCGAGAGCGTGGCGGGGTCCCACGGGTCGAGGCCGCGGTTGAACACGTGCGCGGTCATCACGCTGTCGGCCATCCCGTCCGCGATCAGCGCGCGGTACGGCTTGAGCTCGACCGACAGGTTCGCGGTGTCGGTCACGTCGGTGAAGCCCTGGTGCGAGTCGCTCCGGCTCGAGCCGTGGCCGGGGAAGTGCTTGAGCGCGGTGAGCACCCCCGCCTCGTGCATGCCCTCGACGAACGCCCGCGCGTGCGCGCTCACCCGCGCGGGGTCCGCCGAGTACGTCCGCCCCAGCGCGACGACGGCGGGATTCGTCGGATTGACCGCGACGTCCACCACCGGGGCCAGGTCCCAGTTGATGCCGGCCTCGCGCAGCATGAGCCCCATGCGCCGCGCCTCCGCCCGGGTGAAGGCGGGATCGTCGCGCGCGCCCAGCTCCTGCGCCGGCAAGGTGGGCGGATAGCCCAGCCGCGGAGAGAGCCGCATCACCCGGCCGCCCTCGGCGTCCACCGCGATGAAGAGCGGCCGGCCGACGCAGCGCGCGGCGAGGGCCTGCAGATCGCGCGTCAGGGTCGCGATCTGCTCCTGGCTCACCATGTTGCGCGGCTGTCCCGACGTGTAGCGCTCGAAGAGGAGGAGCCCGCCGACCTTCACGTCGCACACCAGGCGGCGCACCTCCTCGTTGCCCGCGACCTGGGTGCCGGTGAAGCCGATGAGGAGGAGGTCGGCGATGCGGAGGCGCGCGGGATCGGGGGCCGGGCGGGGGGTGACGAGGGCGCAGCCGGAGAGAGCCAGCGCGAGGGACAGCGAGACCAGCGCGGCGCGCCCGGGGAGCACCCTCACCCGGGCCCTCTCCCTCCGAGAGGGAGAGGGGGAAGGGCGGGGGATCACCCGCGGGCGCCCCGGGCCGCCGCGACGAGGCGGCGGACGCGCTCCACGTCGACCGGGTTGGCGAGGCGGCCGTCGCGCTTGAGCGAGGTGCCGACGATCACGCCATCGGCCACCGACAGGAGCTCGGCCACCGTCTCGGGCGAGGCCCCGCTCCCGACGAGCAGCGGCGCCTCCGGGACCGCCCCGCGCACCCGCTTGAGATCGCTCATCGGGGTGGGCTCCCCGGTGGCCACCCCCGACACCACGAGCGCGTCGGCCAGCCCGCGCGCGTAGCAGTCGCGCGCCTCGTGCTCGATCGGCACCGGGGCCAGCGGCATGCCGTGCTTGGCCTGCACGTCGGCGAAGATCGCGATCTGGAGCCCGAGGAGCCGGCGGTAGCGCAGGGAGTCGTGCGCCTCGGACTGGATGATGCCCTGGTCCGCCGCGACCGCGCCCACGTGCACGTTGACGCGCACGAAGCGCGCGCCGGTGGCGGCGGCGACCGCGAGCGCGGAGCGCACGTCGTTCTTCAGCACGTTGATCCCGATCGGCCGCGTCACCTGCCGGCGGATCTCCGCCACCGCGACCGTCATCCCGGCCACCGAGGCCGCGTCGACGCGGCCCGCGGTGAAGGGGACGTCGCCGTGATTTTCCACCACCAGCGCGTCGACGCCGCCCTCGGCGAGGGCCCGTGCGTCGTCGAGCGCGGCGCGCACCACCGCGTCCATGTCGCCGTCCCAGCGAGGGCTGCCGGGCAGCGCGCGCAGATGCACCATGCCGATGATGGCACGCGTGACGTGCGCGGGCAGGCCGATGATCGCGGCGAGACTCATCTGGCGGGATGATATCATTTCGTCATGGCGAAGACGCCCGCCGACGCGCCCGCCCGCATCTTCTACGGCTACTGGGTCGTCCTGGCGCTCTCGCTCATCGTGCTCCTCTCCATGGGCATCCGCTTCGCGATCGGCCCGTTCCTCAAGCCGGTATCGGCGGAGCTCGGCATCGATCGCGGCACCTTCTCACTCGTGATCTCGCTCTCGCTCTTCCTCTACGGCGCGTTCATGCCGCTGGTCGGGCGCGTGGTCGATCGCTTCGGGTCGCGGGTGGTCTGCTCGGTGGGCGCGGTGATTATGGCGGCCTCGCTGGTGGCCACCGCCCGCATGACCACGCTGTGGGAGTTCTACCTCTACTACGCGGTGGTGGGCTCGCTCGGGCTGGCCGCCACCGGGCACGTGATGGGCTCGGTCGCCCTCGCCCGCTGGTTCGTGCGGCGCCGCGGGCTCGCGATGAGCACGCTGGGCGCGGCCGGCATGGCGGGCATGGCCCTGGTGGTGCCGGTGGCGATGTGGTGCATCCTGCGCTACGGCTGGCGCGCGACCTTCGTCATCCTGGGCGTGGGCTCGCTCGCGATCATGCTGCCGCTCACCCTGTGGGTGCTCCGCGACGGGCCGGAGAGCATGGGCCTCGAGCCCGACGGCGACGCGGCCCCCGCGCCGGCAGTGGCCACCCGAATCATCGAGCGGACGGCGATCGGCGAGCGGACCTCGATCGGCGACGCGCTGCGGGTGCCGTCCTTCTGGCTCCTGAGCGTGGGGCTCTTCAACTGCGGCTTCTCGATGAGCCTGCTCTCCGCGCACGGGGTGCCCATGCTCACCGACCACGGCTTCGACCCGATGACCGCCTCCTCCGCGATCGGCTTCCTCGGCCTGACCGCGATCGGGGGAGGGCTCCTGCTCGGGCTGATCTCGGACCGCTGGGGCCGTACCCCGGTGCTGGCCTCGGTGTACGTGCTGCGCCTGTTCGCCTTCGGCATGCTCTTCTTCGTGCGCGACCCGGTGCTCCTGCTGGTGGTGGCCGCCATCGGCGGCGTCGGGATGTCGGGCAGCCTGGCCATGACCTCCGCGCTGACCGGGGATATCTTCGGCCGGTACTCGGTGGGCTCCATCTTCGGGCTGATCTTCCTCTTCCACCAGACGGGCGCGGCGCTCGGCTCGTGGCTGGGCGGCACGCTCTTCGACCTGACGGGCGGCTACGGGGCCGCCTTCTCGGTGGCGGGCGCCCTGCTGCTGATCGCGGCCGGGCTCAGCATCACGATCAACGAGGCGGCGCGCCCGGCGGGCCGCGCGATGACGCTGCCGGGGCGACGCGAGCCGCACCCGGTGGCCGGAGGACGCTGATGGGCTACAGCACGATCCTGGTGGACCGGACCGACGGGGTGGCGACCATCACGCTCAACCGGCCGGAGGCGCGCAACGCGCTCGACCTGGTGATGCGCCGCGAGCTGCTCACCGCGCTCGACGAGCTCGAGGCGGACGCGGCCACCCGGGTGGTCATCCTGACCGGCGCGGGCGGGCACTTCTCGGCGGGCGGCGACGTGAAGACCATGGCGGCCAAGCGTCAGACCGCGGCCGAGGGCCGCGCGCGCGTGGAGTCGCTCAACCGCTTCGTGATCCGCCTCTTCGAGTTCCCGAAGCCGACGATCGCGATGGTGGACGGGTTCGCGGTGGGCGCGGGCTGCAACATCGCGCTCGGCTGCGACATCCTGATCGCCTCCGATCGGGCCCGCTTCGGCGAGGTCTTCGCCAAGATCGGCCTGGTCCCGGACGGCGGCGGCACCTGGCTCCTGCCGCGGCTGGTGGGCCTCGCCAAGGCCAAGGAGCTGGTCTTCTCGGCCGACATCATCGACTCGGCGGAGGCGCTGCGCATCGGCCTCGTGAACCGCGTCGTGCCCGCGGCCGAGCTCGAATCGACCACCCGCGCGCTCGCGGCCCGCATCGTGGCGGGGCCGCCGGGCGCGCTCGGGCTCGCCAAGGCGCTCCTCAACCGCTCGGTGACGGTGGACCTCGCCACCTCGCTCGGGTTCGAGGCCTACGCGCAGGCCCAGGCCATCACCACCGACGACCACGCAGAAGGGGTGCGCGCCTTCCTCGAGAAGCGGCCCGCGAAGTTCACCGGCGCATGATCGACGCGGACCGGTGACGTCCCCGAGGGGAATGCGCGGCTGGCTCGAGCGCCTCGGGCTGGAGCCGCGCGCCCGAGCGGCGGGCCATGGTGCTCGCCGGGGGCGGGGTCATCGGCGGGATGTACGAGGTGGGCGCGCTCGCCGCTCTCGACGAGCTGCCCGGGTTCCGCGCCAACGACTTCGACCTCTACGTGGGGTCGAGCGCGGGCTCGGTGGTGGGCGCCCTCATGGCCAACGGGGTGCGCCCGGCCGAGCTCTACGCGATCCTCGACGAGGAGCGCGAGGATCCGCTCAACTTCCAGAAGGGCGCGGTGTACCACAAGGGCTCGTTCTCGGGAGCGGCCCGCAACCTCGCCCAGTTCGTGTGGGCCATCGGCAAGCGGGCGGTGACCGACTTCCGCCTCGAGTGGCCCGACCTGCTCGCCCGCAGCGGCGGCGACATGCCGCCCGGCTTCTTCTCGCTGGCCCCGCTCGAGGCCTACGTGCGGGAGGCGCTGCTGGCCAAGGGGCTCTCGAACGACTTCGCGGGCACCCCGCGGCCCCTGCTCATCGCGGCGATCGCGCTCGACCAGGCCGAGCGCGTGGTGTTCGGCAGCGGCGACGTGATGGACGTGCCGATCTCCCAGGCGATCGCGGCGTCCTCGGCGATACCCGGCTTCTTCGAGCCGTACCGCATCCGGGGGCGCGACTACGTCGACGGCGACGTGGGCTACACCGGCCACGCCGATCTCGCGGTGGATGCGGGGGCCACGGTACTGGTCGCGCTCAACCCGGCGGTGCCGCAGTGCCTCAACGGGGTCGACATGGCGATTCGCAAGGGCGGCCTCTACGCGATCATGGAGCAGACCACCCACATCGCGAGCCTCAACCTCTTCAACGTCGGGCTGCGGGAGATCAAGCTGATGCATCCGGAGGTGCAGATCCTGGTGGTCCAGCCCGAGCCCGTACCCTCGCCGCTGGTGGGGCCGTCGATGGGCTTCGAGGCGAGCCGGGCCGCCCTGCGCTACGGCTACCGCACCGTGAAGGAGTGGCTCGCGGGGCCGGGCGCCGAGGTGACCGCGCGGTTCACGCAGTCGCGCTCCTGATCAGAACGGCAGCTCCGGCTCGGTCCGCCCGGGGGACATCAGGCCCACCGGCATCAGCACGGTCGATCGCGCCCAGCCCATCCGGCCGCGCCAGTCCATCACGATGAGCCCGCCCTGGCCGCGCCCCTCTTCCACCAGCACGCTCTGAGCCACCTCGGCGGCGTGGGTCGGATCGCCCACCGATTTCAGGATCTCGAGCGTGCGCCGGGCGAGCGCGACCCGGATGATGGCCTCGCCGTCGCCGGTGCAGGAGACGCCGCCGAGCGTGCTCTCCGCGTAGGTGCCGCAGCCGATGAGGGCCGAGTCGCCCACGCGCCCGGGCAGCTTGCCCGCGGTGCCGCCGGTGGAGGTGGCGGCCGCGATCGTCCCGGCGCGGTCGAGCGCCACCGCGCCGACCGTCCCGGCCTGCACCGCGGCGAGGCGGCGGCGCTGATGCTCGGTGATCAGCTCCTCCGGATCGCACAGAGGGACGCCGAGCGCGCGGGCCCGGGCGGCCGCGCCCGGCCCCACGAAGAGGCTGTGGTGACCGTCCTCGAGGATGCGCCGGGCCAGGGTGATCGGATTGCGCACTCCGGTGACCGAGGCCACCGCCCCGTTGCGCAGCCGGTCGCCCTCCATGATGGAGGCGTCGGTCTCGACGGTGCCCTCGCTGGTGAGGACGGACCCGCGGCCGGCGTTGAAGCGGGGATGATCCTCGAGGCTCCGGACCGCGGCCTCGACCGCGTCGAGCGCGGTGCCGCCGCGACTCGAGGGCGCGCCAGCCGGCCAGCATCGCCTCGCGCATGCCCGCGCGCAGCTCGTCGCGGCCGCCCGGATCGGCGCCCGCGCCGCCGTGGACGATCAGGGCGGGGACTCGACTCGTCATGCCGGAGAGCTTAGCATCCGGGTCGGGCTCCCATGAAGACGGACTCCTCGCGCCCGGATCTCGTCTCGCTCGCCGAGCGGATCACCCGCTGCCGGCTCTGCCCGCGGCTCGTGGCCCACCGCGAGGCGGTGGGCGCGGTCCCGCCGCCGCGCTACCGCGGGCAGGTGTACTGGGCGCGCCCGCTCCCGGGATTCGGCGATCCGCGCGCGCGGGTGCTCCTGATGGGCCTGGCGCCCGCGGCCCACGGCGGCAACCGGACCGGGCGCATGTTCACCGGCGACCGGAGCGGCGACTGGCTCTTCCAGGCCCTCTACGAGGCGGGCTTCGCGAACCAGCCCACGTCGACCCACGCGGGCGACGGGCTCCGGCTCGACGGCGCCTACATCACCGCGACGATCCGGTGCGCGCCACCCGCGAACAAGCCGCTGCCGGTCGAGACCGCGCACTGCCGGCCGTTCCTGCTCGAGGAGCTCGGGCTGCTCTCCCGGGTGCAGGTGGTGGTCGCGCTCGGCAAGATCGGCTGGGACGCCTATCTCCGCACGCGACGCGAGCTGGGGCTCGGGCTGCCGCGGCCGCTGCCCCGGTTCGGCCACGGGGCCCGGGCCCTGATGCCGGGAGACGGCGTCACGCTGCTCGGGAGCTTCCACCCGAGCCAGCAGAACACGTTCACCGGCAAGCTGACTCGCCCCATGCTGCGCGCGGTGTTCACGCAGGCCCGACGGCTGGCCGGTCGGTAGCGCACACCCGTTGTCCGGGCGGCCCGGGGGCGGGGTGTTACCATGGTCGGCATGCCGCGATCACACGTGCTCTCGCTCTGGACTCTCGTCTTCTGCCTGGGGCTCGCCGCGCATGCGGCCGCTCAGCCCGCGCCTCCGGCCCCGCGCGCCTCGCGGTCACCGAGGCCACCCTCGACAACGGGCTCCGGGTGCTGATCCAGGAGGATCCGCGCAACCCCATCGTCGCGGTCCAGATCTTCTACCGGGTGGGCTCGCGCAACGAGCTGCCGGGGGCCACCGGGCTGGCCCACTTCCTCGAGCACATGATGTTCAAGGGCACGCCCACGCGCGGGCGCGGGGAGATCTCGCGGCTGATCGAGCTGAACGGCGGGCGCGACAACGCGTTCACCACCAAGGACATGACCGGCTACCACGTGAACATCGCGGCCGACCGCCTCGACCTGGTGCTGACCATCGAGGCCGATCGCATGCGGAACCTCCTGCTCGCCCCGGCCGAGATCGACTCGGAGCGCAAGGTCGTCATGGAGGAGCGCCGGAGCCGGATCGACGACGATCCGGAGGGCGTGGTCTACGAGGCGATGAGCTCGATGGCGTTCCTGGCGCATCCGTACCGCTGGCCGATCATCGGGTGGATGTCGGACATCGCGCGGATCAACCCGGCCGAGCTGCGCGCCTTCTACGACACCTACTACCAGCCGAACAACGCGATCCTGGTGATCGCGGGCGACGTGAAGGCCCCCGACGCGCTCGCGCTCGTGCGCCGGCACTTCGGGCCGATCCCGCGGGGCGCGAACCCCGCCCCGGTGACCGCGCTCGAGCCGCCCCAGAGCGACGAGCGGCGGGTGATCGTGCGCAAGGAGGACGCGCAGCTGCCGGTGGTGAACATCGCCTGGCACGTGCCGAACTTCCGCTCGGACGACGCGCCCGCGCTCGAGGTGCTGTCGACGATCCTCTCGGAAGGGCGGGCCTCGCGCCTCTACCGGCACCTGGTCTACGAGAAGCGCATGGCGCTGGGAGCGGGCGGCGAGTACTCCTACTCCTCGCTCGACCCGACCCTCTTCTGGTTCTACGCCACGCTCCTGCCCGGCCAGACCCCGGAGGCGGTGGAGCAGGCGCTTCTCGGCGAGGTGGAGCAGCTCAAGAAGGAGCCGGTGCCGGCCGAGGAGCTGGAGCGGGCGCGGAACCAGATCGAGGCCTCGTTCGTGTGGCAGCAGGACTCGGTCTTCTCGCGCGCGTCGATCCTGGGCCGCTTCGAGATGCTGGGCTCGTGGCGCCTGCTGGACGACTACCTGCCGAGGATCCGCAAGGTGACCGCGGCCGATCTGCAGCAGGTCGCCCGGCGCTACTTCCCGGTCGACCGGAAGAACATCTCGATCCTGCTCCCGGCCGAGCCCGCCGCGGCGGCCGCCCGATGAGGCGCCCCCGGAGACTCTGGGCGGTTGCGGCCGTCCTCGCCCTCGACGCGGTGCTCGCCCCGATGGGGGCGACGTCCGTCCAGGCGGCGGGCTCCGCTGGCCCGGCGCGAGGTCCTCCCGAACGGAGCGGTGCTGCTCGTGGCGGAGCGGCCCGCCATCCCGATCGTGGTGGTCCGCGTCTCGGTGCCGGCGGGCGCGGTGCGCGATCCCGCGGACGGGCTCGGCCTCGCCAACCTGACCGCCGACATGCTCACGCGCGGCACCGCGCGTCGCTCCGGGCCCGCGCTGGATCAGGCCATCGAGTTCGTGGGCGGCAGCCTCGAGGCCGACGCCGGGCGCGACAGCGCGACCATCACGCTCTCGGTGCTCAAGAAGGACCTGGCCCTCGGGCTCGACCTGCTGGCGGAGGTGCTGCGGCAGCCCACGTTCCCGGCCGACGAGCTGACCCGCAAGATCGCCGACATCCAGGCCTCCCTGCGCCGGTCCGAGCAGAGCCCGGAGACGGTGGCCGGGCGGGTGCTGGGCCCGCTGATCTTTCCGGGCCATCCCTACGGCCAGCCCGCGGCCGGCACCGTCGAGTCGGTCGGCAAGCTGACCCGCGAGCAGGTCGTGGCCTTCCACCGGCTGCACTACCGGCCCGACGGGGCGAACATCGTGGTGGTCGGCGACGTGACCGAGCCGGAGATCCGACGGGCGCTCCTGCAGCGCCTCGCGGGCTGGACCGCGCCGGCCGCCCCGCTGCCCCCGGTCCCCGCCGCCGACCGCGACGGTCGCCGCGAGCAGCCGGCAGATCACCCGCGACCTGAGCCAGACCACCGTGTTCCTCGGGCGGCCGTCCATCCGCCAGGACGACCCCGACTACTTCCCGCTCGCGGTGGCGACCTACGTGCTGGGCGGCGGCTCCGCCTCGCGGCTCTACACGCGCGTGCGCGAGGAGAAGGGCCTCGCCTACTCGGTCTACGCGGGCGCGCAGCCGGGCCGCTACGGGGCCTCGTACCTCGTCTCGCTCCAGACCCGGACCGACGCGGTGGCGGAAGCGGTGCGGCTGGTGCGGGAGGAGATGGCGCGCATGGGCCGCGAGCCGATGGCCCCGGGGGAGCTGGAGCTGGCGAAGTCGTACCTGATCG
Source organism: uncultured Candidatus Rokubacteria bacterium (assembly GCA_963841755.1). Classification (GTDB taxonomy): domain Bacteria; phylum Methylomirabilota; class Methylomirabilia; order Rokubacteriales; family CSP1-6; genus CAMLFJ01. Next base: position 1,481 of record CAWJDX010000007.1, on the reverse strand, counting down.
GCAGCTTCCCGCTGCGCCTCGACACCTCCGGCAAGCTCGCCCGCTTCCTGGGGGCGGTGGAGGAGTTCGGGCTCGGGCTCGACTATCCGGAGCGCTACAAGGAGAGCATCGCGCGCGTCACCGCCGAGGACGCGCAGCGGGTCGCCGCGAAGTACCTCGATCCGGCGACGCTTCAGCTCGGTGATGGTCGGCAAGTAGCCGGCGGCGCCGTCCGGCTCACCACCACCAGCCGTACGGCCCAAAGCGGGAGCGCGGGCCGAAGTAGTAGGGGTCATAGTAAGGGCCCGTAGGGCCAGACGCCCCAGGGATAGTACGCGCCGTACTCCGCGACCTCCTGCGGCCAGAGGCGGATCCGCTCCACCGCGATCACCGGGTACCGGTAGGGCAGCTCGCCCACCTTGCGCTCCTCCACGCCGGTCACGGTGCCGATGACGCTGATCCGTCGGCCCGCCGCGTACACCGCGGGGTCCAGGAAGTCGGCCGAGCGGAGCAGGAGCCGCCCGGGGGAGCGATCGCTCCGCTCCGGGCGAGTCGTCGTCGCGGAGCCGGCGGGCGAGCAGCTCGATCTCGGTCTCGCCGGGCTTGGGCTGGGTCGACAGGACGTCCCCGCCCACGATCACGCGCGCGCCCTTGTAGGCGGCCGGATCGCGGCGCAGGTCGTCGGCCGAGATCCGGGTGTCCACCGTGCGCATCACCTCGGTGGGGAACGCGGAGGCGCAGCCGCCGAGGAGCACCGCGAGCGCGAGCCCGAGCCAGCGCATGGCTCACGATACCCTCGGCTCCGGAGGCCTGCAACCGCTGTGCTACAATGCGCACCACATGGGGCGGGCTCGCTCATGCCGGTGGTGGTGCTCGATGCTGCTCGCCGCCCTGTCGCTCACGTGGGTTCCTCCTCTCGACGCGCTGCTGTTCACCCTCACGCCCCGGGATCGTGACGAGGCGGTGCGGGCCGGACGACGCAGCATCACCGACGAGAACTGGGGCGGGGAATGGCGGGTCGACGCGGGCGCGGGCCAGCTCCTCACCGTGATGACCCCGTTCCACCGGCTGGCCCTGGCCGCGCGCAACTCGGCCTTCCAGGATCGGGAGCTCAAGCCGCGTGACGTGGAGACCGCGCTGAAGGATCAGGAGGGCAAGCTGGTGCTCTGGGCGACCCTGCGGGGCCCGCGCGTGGACTTCGCGCGCCACTACGCGCCGACCCTGGTCGCCCGCCAGCAGGAGATCAAGGCCTCGTTCACCCAGAACGAGCGCACCGCGCTCCGGGGCGAGGACGGCCAGTACACCGCCCGGTGTCTCTACGTGTTCCCGGCGGAGGGCGTCGATCCGAAGTCGACGGTGACCCTCCTGGTGCGCGACGTGGAAGAGCGGCAGGTCGCGAAGTTCACCGTCGACCTCTCGAGCATGCGCTGATGGTCACCGCGGAGCGCTTCGCCCAGGGCCTGACCCTGCCGGAGTACGTGGCCCAGATGCGCACCAACCGC
>CAWJDX010000006.1:0-34214 GCA_963841755.1 uncultured Candidatus Rokubacteria bacterium | reverse complement strand
CCTGACCGTCGTGAGGATCTGCGGATTGAACTCGCCACCGGGCGAATTCCCCTTCACCCAGTACCCCGACAAGTGGGGGGCAGGTCAGTCAACACATCCGCGCTCCCGGGCCCGCGCGTAGGATTACTGGAGGTCTGCGGCGCGGCGGACGAGCCGGCGGGCCTTCAGCTCGTAGCGGGGCAGGCTCTGCCCGGGCACCGGGACCGCCTCGACCCGGATCCCCAGATCGACGCGCACCGCCTCCTGGACCGCGGCCACCACCGCGCCGGCGCCTGCCCCGGACCTCGAGGAGCAGGCGCACCTCGTCGAGCTCGCCGCGGCGATAGACCTCGATCACGAACTCGTCGACGGCGGGGAAGCGGCGCACGATGCCCTCCAGCGCGGAGGGGAACACGTTGACGCCCCGGACGATCAGCATGTCGTCGACGCGTCCCAGGATGCCGCCGTCGAGGCGCAGGAAGGTGCGGCCGCACGCGCACGGCGTGCGGGCCACCCGCACCCGGTCGCCGGTGCGGTAGCGGAGCAGCGGCGAGCCCACGCGGCCGAGATTGGTCAGCACCAGCTCGCCCTCGTCCGCGGGATGCCCGGTGGCCGGGATCGATGACCTCGACGATGAACTCGGCCTCGTTCACGTGCAGCCCGGCCTGCGCCGCGCACTCGAAGCCGTAGGCGCCCATCTCGGTCATGCCCGCGTGATCGTACGCCCGCGCGCCCCAGGCCGCCTCGATGCGGGCCCGCACCGCGGGGATGCCCGCGCCGGGCTCCCCCGCGTGCACCGTCGTCCGCACCCCGAGGCGCTCGAGCGCGATCCCGCGCTCGCGGGCGACCTCGGCCAGGTGCAGCGCGTAGGACGGCGTGCAGCAGACCGCGGTCGCGCCCAGGCTCTCCATCGCGGCCAGGCGCTGCGCGGTGTCCTGGCCGCCGCCGGGAATGGCGAGGGCCCCGAGCGCGCGCACGCCCGTCGAAGCCGGCCCAGAAGCCCACGAAGAGGCCGAACGAGAACGGGAAGAAGACGCGGTCGCCCGGGCCGAGCCCGGCCGCCCGGAGCACGACCGTCCAGCAGCGGGCCCACCAGTCCCAGGACTCCTGCGTGTCGAGCCAGCGCAGCGGCGTCCCGGTGGTGCCCGAGGTCTGGTGCACCCGCACGTAGCGGTCGAGCGGATGACTCAGGTTGGTGCCGAAGGGCGGGTGCGCCGCCTGGTCCTCGACCAGCTCGCTCTTGCGGATGAGCGGCAGCCGCTGGAAGTCGTCCCAGCCGCGCAGATCGCGCGGCCCGGCCAGGCCGGCGTGCCGCCAGCGGGCGGCGAGAAAGGGGTTGGCGGGCATCGCGGCGTGGGCCAGCGCCTCCAGGCGCGCCCACTGATGGCGCCGCCGCGCTTCTGGATCGAGCGTCTCGAGCGAGGTCATGGCTTACACTCGAGAACGGGAGGATTCCAAGTGGCGACGATCCTGGTGGTGGACGACGAGGAAGTGGTTCGCTGCGTCGTGCGGGACATGCTCGAGCCCGAGGGTCACACCGTCATCGACACGGAGGACCCGCAGGACGCCCTCCGGCTCGCGCGCGAGCAGCCGATTCACCTGCTGGTCACCGACGTGGTGATGCCCCAGATGCGGGGCACCGAGCTGGCCTCCCGCGTGAGCGGCGAGAGCCCGTCGACCCGCATCCTGCTGATGTCGGCGTACGCGATGTCGGAGATGGCCGCGACGGGACTGGCGTTCATCGACAAGCCGTTCACGATCGGGAGCCTGACCGACAAGGTGCGCCAGCTCCTGGATCAGTCCTCCGCCCTCACTGCCGGAGCTTGAAGCGCTGGATCTTGCCCGTCGCGGTCTTGGGCAGCTCCGACACGAACTCGAGCCACCGCGGGTACTTGTAGGGCGCGATCTTGTCCTTGACGAAGGCCTTGAGCTCCGCCTCGAGCGCGGGCCGAGCCCACGTGCCCGTCCTTGAGCACCACGAAGGCCTTGGGCTTGATCAGCTCGTCGGTGTCGGCGTGGCCCACCACCGCGGTCTCGAGCACCGCGGGGTGGCCCATCAGGGTGTTCTCCACCTCGATCGGTGACACCCAGATCCCGCCCACCTTCAGCATGTCGTCGCCGCGCCCGCAGTACCAGAAGTAGCCGTCGGCGTCCTCGTAGTACTTGTCGCCGGTCTGGATCCAGTGGCCCGAGCAGGGTGTCCTTCGTCTTCTCGTGCTGGTTCCAGTAGTAGGCCATCGTCGAGTCGCCCTTGACCCGCAGGTTGCCGATCTCCCCCGCGGGCATCCGGCGGCCCTCGTCGTCCACCACCAGCGCCTCGTAGCCCGGCACCGCCTGGCCGGTCGAGCCCGGGCGGGCGCGGCCCGGCCGGTTCGAGAGGAAGATGTGGAGGATCTCGGTGGTGCCGATGCCGTCGAGGATCTCCACCCCGAAGCGCTCCTGCCAGCGGCGGTAGAGCTCCTCGGGCAGCGCCTCCCCCGCCGAGACGCAGAGGCGCAGGCACGAGAGGTCGTAGCGCTTCTCGGCCTCCTTCACCTGCAGCATCGCCGCGTAGAGCGTGGGCACGCCGAAGAACAGCGTGGGCCGGTGGCGGTGGATCAGCTCGAACATCGCGTCGGGCGTGGGCCGGTGCGGGAACAGCACGCCCTGGCCGCCCACCTGGAGCGGGAAGGTCATGTTGTTGCCCATCCCGTAGGCGAAGAAGAGCTTGGCCGCCGAGACGGTGCGATCGGCCTCGGTCATGGCCAGGACCTGCTTCGCGTAGGTCTCGCCGCACACCACCATGTCGTGCTGCAGGTGGACCGCGCCCTTGGGACGGCCGGTCGAGCCCGACGAGTAGAGCCAGAACGCGGGATCGTCCTTGGAGGCGTCGAAGGGCTCGAGCCGCGGGCTCGCCTTGGCCACCCAGTCGTCGAACGCGATCTGGGCTCCCGGAGGCGCGCCCGGCCACCACCACGTGCCGCAGGAAGCGGGCGCCCGGCAGCGCGGGGCCCGCCTCGGCCAGCAGGGGCTCCGAGACGACCGCGACGGGCGCGCGGCTGTCGTCGAGGAAATACCGGTAGTCGTCGCTCCGCATCATGGTGTTCGCGGGGATCGGGATCGCCCCGATCTTGATCGCGCCCCAGAACGTGGCGAGAAACTCCGGCGAGTCGAGCAGCAGGCACAGCACGCGCTGCTCCGGCCGCACCCCCAGGTCCAGCAGGGCGTTGCCCGCGCGATTGACCAGCTCCTGGAGCGCTCCGTACGTGATGGAGCCGCCGTCGTGGAAGAAGGCCACCTTGTCCGCGCGCCCCTCGGCGACGTGGCGGTCGACGAAGAAGCTCGCCGCGTTGAACCGCGCCGGCACCGACATCATCCGCGCCTCCGCGACGCCTTGCCGCGGCCGGTGGCGCGGGCGGGGCGCGCCGGCTTCGCGGCCGGCTTGCGCGCGGGAGCCGGCGCCTTGGCCGCGGCCCCGACCGGCTTCACCGCCATCGCCTCGATCTCGACCAGCAGGTCGGGCAGCACGAGGCGCGACACCACCAGGATGGTGTTGGGCGGGTAGACCGCGTCCGGGAAGTAGCGCGGGAAGAGCTCCTTCCGCGCCTGCATGAAGCCCTCGATGTCGGCCGCGTGGGTGAGGAAGGTCTGGAAGCGGACGACCTGGCGCATGCTCGACCCCGCCGCCTCGAGCACCGCCCGCACGTTCTCGAAGGCCTGGCGGGTCTGGGCCACCGCGTCGCCGCGGCCGACCAGCTTGCCGGCCCGATCCGCCGCCACCTGCCCCGCCACCACCACCAGCTCGCCGCCCGGCGCGATCATGCCGTGCGAGTACATCCCGAACGTCGGTCCCAGCGTCTTCGAGGTGACCGCTCTCACGGGGTCTCCCGGCTCAGCCGAGACGAACGTACTCGAAATCGGCGGGCTGGCTGTTGATGCCGCGCGCGGGCGGCGCGATCCAGTTGGCCATCTTGCCGCGCTCGGTCACCGGCTGCATGAGGCTGCCCACGTAGGCCTGATCCTCCTCGGTGGGGAGCCAGTCGCGATGGCGCGCGTCCCACTCCGCCTCGCCGATGACCCGGCCGTCCGGCGACACCTTGACCTCCGCGAAGGCGCCGATGGCGCGCCGGAAGCCGCGGTGGGGCAGGGTGAGCGTGAAGTCGATGCCGTGGCTCTTGATGATCTCGTTCCAGCGGTTCACCCCGCGCTGGCAGTCCGCGATGTAGTCGTCGCGCAGCCGCTCGTTGAGCGAGACGAGCGCCCCCTCCTCGCGGGTGACGATCTTGTCCCCGGCCAGCGTCGCCACCGTGTAGGTGCCGTCCTTGAGCCGGTGATCGTCCTTCTTCTTGGTCTCCTCGAAGCGGCCCTTGAGACCCATGGTGTAGAAGTTGGCCGCGTTGGTGGAGACCTCGGAGCCGAACAGGTCGAGGGAGACCGAGCAGTGGAAGTTGATGTACTTCTGGATCGTCGGCAGGTCCACCCCGCCGTGGCGCCGCACGTCGTCGGTCTTGTGCTCCCGCATGATCTCGCAGGCCCGCTGCACGATGCGCCCCACCCCGCTCTCGCCCACGAACATGTGGTGGGCTTCCTCGGTCAGCATGAAGCGGCAGGTGCGCGACAGCGGGTCGAAGCCGCTCTCGGCCAGGCTCGCGAGCTGGTACTTGCCGTCCCGGTCGGTGAAGAAGCAGAACATGAAGAACGAGAGCCAGTCCGGCGTCCGCTCGTTGAAGGCGCCCAGGATGCGGGGCTTGTCGTGGTCGCCGGAGCGGCGCTGCAGCAGCGCCTCCGACTCCTCGCGGCCGTCGCGCCCGAAGTGGGCGTCGAGGATGTACACCATCGCCCACAGGTGGCGGCCCTCCTCCACGTTGACCTGGAAGAGGTTGCGGAGGTCGTAGAGCGACGGGCACGTCCGGCCGAGGTGCCGCTGCTGCTCGACCGACGCGGGCTCGGTATCGCCCTGGGTCACGATCAGCCGTCTGAGCGTCCCGCGGTACTCGCCGGGCACCTCCTGCCACGCGGGCTGGCCCAGGTGGTCGCCGAAGTTGATCTGGCGCCCCGGCTCCGGCTCGGCGAGGAAGATGCCCCAGCGGTACTCCGGCATGCGGGTGTAGTCGAACTGGGCCCAGCCCTTGGCGTCCACGCTGGTCGCGGTGCGCAGGTAGACCTCCTTGGCCTGGAAGCCCTCCGGCCCCATGTCCTTCCACCACTCGAGGAACTTGGGCTGCCAGTCCTCCAGGGCGCGGAGCAGCCGCCGGTTCTCGGCGAGGTCGACGTTGTTGGGGATCCGCTCGTTGTAGTCGATGGGCGCCATCACACTCTCCTGCGGTCGAAGTCACCCCGCTCGCCGGTGCCGTACACCTTGAGCGCGCCCTTGGGTCCCACCGCGTTGGGCCGCTGGAAGATCCAGTTCTGCCACGCGGAGAGCCGGGCGAAGATCTTGCTCTCGAGCGTCTCCGGTCCGCCGAAGCGCAGCGAGGCCTCCATGCCGGTGAGCGCGTCCGGCGAGAACGCGGCACGCTCCTCGATGGCGATCCGCACCTCGTCTTCCCAGTCGATGTCGTCCGGGGTGAACGTCACGAGCCCGGCCTCCGCCGCGGCGGCCGCGTCCAGGTCCTCTCCGGTGCGGCCCTTCAGGTCGTCCACCCGCCCCGCCTCGTCGAGGAACCGGCTCTGCAGGCGCGTGAGCCCGTTGACGGTCGGATAGGCGCCGAAGTTCATCCCGGTGAGCCGGATCGCGGCGGCGGGCCGTCCCTCGCCCTCGCGCGCCCCGTCCAGCATGAAGACGCGGTCCGCGGCCAGGGCCAGCTCGAGCAGGGTGCCGGTGAAGCAGGAGCCCGGCTCGATCAGCGCGAAGATCGAGCGCGACGAGACGTCGAGGCGCTTGAGGGTGCGCTTGAGATAGAGGCGGATCTCGCGCACGAGCCAGTCCGCCTCGTGCTCGAGGAGCGCGCGGTCGTGGGCCTCGACCGCGTCGGCCGCTCCGCGTCGTGCGCAGGACCCAGAGGCCGATCGCCTCCTCGTTGGTCCGCAGGTGCAGGATGAGGTCGTCGAGCTCGCGGGCGACCGCGAGCGGCCAGAAGCGCGTGCCCGCCGCGTGGATGCCGGCCACGTCGGACGGGGGGGCGGCCTCGGGGGCCGCCACCGTGATCTCGGCCACGCCGCGCGCGCGGTCGATCGCGCAGGCGACGTGGGCGTAGACGACGCGGTCGCCCTCGATCCGCCGCTCGAGCGGGCCGAGCGCGATCCCCCGCGCGCCGGCCGGGCGATCGGTGCGCGCGGCCAGCTCCCCCGCCCGCTGCTTCGTGACCTCGGCCAGGCGCGAGCGCGGCACCACCTCGTCGACCAGCCGCCACTCCACCGCGCGCTGGCCCTTGATGCCTTCCTCGAGCGTGCAGAAGTAGTCGGCGCGGTCCCGGCGCACCCGCCGCTTGTCCACCAGCCGGGTGAGACCGCCGGTGCCCGGCAGCACCGCGAGCAGCGGCACCTCGGGCAGCGCCACCGTGGTGGAGCCGTCGTCGGCCATGATGATCCGGTCGGTGGCCAGCGCCAGCTCGTACCCGCCGCCCGCGCAGGGCCCGTTCACCGCCGCGAGCCACGCCTGGCGCGAATTGCTCGTCGCGTCCTCGATCGCGCTCCGGGTCTCGTTGGTGAACTTGCAGAAGTTCACCTTCCAGCCGTGGGAGGACTGGCTCAGCATCCGGATGTTGGCGCCCGCGCAGAAGATCCGCTCCTTGCCCGAGGTCAGCACCACCGCGCCGATCTCGGGATGCTCGAAGCGCAGCCGCTGGATGGCGTCGTACAGCTCGATGTCCACCCCGAGGTCGTAGGAGTTGAGCTTCAGCTCGTAGCCGGGCACGAGGCCGCCGTCCTCCTTGACGTCCATGTGGAGCGTGGCCACCGGTCCGTCGAAGGAGAGCTTCCAGTGCTTGTAGCGCTCCGGATCGGTCCGGAAGTCCACCGCGACTCGCTCGCTCATAGATCCCTCTTCATCTTCAACATGCCCAAGGCATGTTGACCGTGGGCCGTCTCGGTCGGGTCGACCCGTCGTGGATCCGCGTCATCCCGGTTCGTCATCCGAGGATGACCCAGAGGGCCTTCGCCGTCTTGGATCCCACGTTCTCCCAGCCGTGCGAGGTGCCGCCGTCGAGGTAGGCGCTGTCGCCCGCCTCCAGCACGTGGCGATCGCCGTTGTACTGGAGCGCCACCTTGCCCTCGATGACGTAGAAGAGCTTCATCTGTCCCGCCTCGATGACCACCTTGTCGGTCTTGACGCCCCGCGACCGCGGACCCAGGGTCGACATCACCGCCCGGATCTTACCCTGGAAGAGCCCCGCCCCCAACACGTGCCATTTCTCCGACGAGCCGTCGAAGGAGACGACCGGGTAGTCGGCCTTGCGGGTCACGTGCAGGCGCCCGGTCGGGGCCGGCTCGAAGAGCGAGCCGATCGAGACCCCGAGGGCCCCCGCCAGCTTGCCGAGGGTCGGCAGCGACGGGGTGAGGCGCCCGGACTCGATCTGCGACAGCATGCTCGGGCTGAGGCCCGCCTTCTCGGCGAGCTGGCGCTGCTGCAGCGCCCGCTCGGCCCGGAAGGCCCGGATCCGCTGGCCGAGCGCGGTCATGCCTCCGCGACCTCCGGCAGGCCGGCCAGCCGCCGCAGGGCCCGCGTCACGAAGACGCGCGTCATCTTCTTGCGGTACGGGTGGGTCAGGTCGGTGTTGTCGAGCGGCTTGGCCGGGCGGTACGCGGCATCGGCCGCGCGGTCGATCAGCTCGGGGCTCAGGCGCTCGCCCACCAGGAGCCGCGCGGCCTCGACCGCCTCGCGGGGCAGCGAGGCGACCGCGCCCAGCACGATGCGCGCCTGGCGGACGATCTCGCCGTCCATGTGGAGCGCGGCGGCCACTCCCAGGACCGGGAAGTCGAACGAGCCACGGCGCCGCAGCTTGAGGTACACCGAGCGCACGCCGTCGGCGGGTGGCAGCACGATCTCGGTCACGATCTCGCCCGGCTGCTTGGTCAGGTACTGGATGCCGTCGTCCTGGTAGAGCGTCGAGATCGGGATCGTGCGCAGGCCCGCGGGTCCCGCCAGCCGGACGGTCGCGCCGAGGCTCCACAGCACCGGCGCGGTGTCGGACGACGACACCGCCCAGCAGCGCGGGCTGCCCGGCGCCACCAGGCAGATCTCGCCGTCCTTCTTCATGCAGAAGTTGACCGCCTTCCGCCACTGGTAGGACTGGTTGTAGTAGTTGCAGCGCGTGTCGACACAGACGTTGCCGCCGAGGGTGCCCATGTTGCGCAGCTGGGGCGTGGAGACCGCCCCCGCCGCGGTGGCCAGCCCCGCGTAGTGCCCGCGCACATCGGGGTGGCGCGAGACCGCGGTCAGCGTCGTCGCCGCTCCGATGGCGATCCCGCCGCCGTCCCCGCGACGCACCCCGGCCAGGTCACGCACCGAGCGTAGCCCCACGAGCACGGTGGGCTCGAACTGCCGGCGCTTCATGTTCGGGTAGAGATCGGTCCCGCCCGCCACCAGCATCGCCTCCGGCCCGTGATCGGCCATGAGCTTCACCGCGTCGGCCACCGACACCGGCGCCAGGTACGAGAACGGCGGCAGCCGCATCATGACGAGCCCCCTCTCCCCTCTCGGGAGAGGGTAGGGTGAGGGGTAGCGAAAGGCCTCACCGCGACGGCCTCCGCCGGCAGGCCGAAGGCCGACTCCACGATCTTGGCCTCCGGGAACGTGAACACCGGTAGCCGCACCGGTCCGAGCCGCGTCGTCTTCCCGAGACGCTTGCTGTCCATCGCCTTCACCACCTTCTCGGGAGTGATCGGCGTCTCGTCGATCCGCACGCCGACCGCGTCGTAGACCGCGTTGGCCACCGCCGGGATCACCGGCAGCAACGGCCCCTGCCCGGCCTCCTTGGCGCCGAACGGCCCCTCCGGGTCGTCGCTCTCCACCAGGATCGTGTGGATCTCCGGCGTCTCGAGCGTGGTCGGGCTCTTGTACTCGAGGAGCGACGGGATCTTGTGCACGCCCTTGCGGAAGACCTGCTCCTCCATCAGCACCTCGCCGAGCCCCATGTAGACCGAGCCCTCGACCTGGCCTTCCACCAGCAGCGGGTTCAGGGCCCGGCCCACGTCGTGGGCGATCCAGATCTCGGTGGGCTTCACCTCTCCGGTGTCGCGGTCCACGTCCACCTCGACCACGCACGCCGAGTAGGAATAGCAGGGCGAGGGCCCCACGCCGCCGCCCTTGTACTTGCCGGCGCGCTTGGGCGGCGCGTAGGAGCCGGGGAACGCCAGGACCCCGAACATGCTCTCGGCCAGCACCACCGCCTGGGCGAAGTCCACCCCGTGCTCGGGATCGCCGTCCACGAAGACGCGGCGGTCGCCGGCCACCAGCTTGTCGGGCGTCACCTCGAGCTTGCGAGCCGTCGCCTCGAAGATCTTCGCCCGCAGCCGCTCCGCCGCCTGGATGGCCGCGTTGCCCGCCATGAGCGTCACCCGCGAGGAGTAGGAGCCGAGATCCACCGGGGTGAGGTCGGTATCCGCCGGATGCACGCGGATGTCCTTCGGCTCGATGCCGAGCACCTCCGCGACCAGGTAGGCCAGGATCGAGTCCGAGCCCTGTCCGATGTCGGTGGCTCCGCAGAGCACCGCCACCAGGCCGCTGCGATCGGCGCGCACCACCACGCCCGAGTGCGGCATGTCGTTCCAGTAGATCGCGGTGCCCGCGCCGGTGAGATACGACGAGCAGGCGATACCGATCCCCTTGCCCGGCGGCAAGGTGCGCCGCTTCTCGCGCCAGCCGGAGGCCTCGACCACGCGGTCGATGCACTCGCCGAGGCCGATGGTGGTCACGGTCAGGTGGTTGGCGGTCTTCACGAACGGCTCGGCCAGGTTGCGCCGCCGCATGTCGGCCGGATCGAGGCCGAGCTGCTCGGCCGCCTTGTCGATCTGGCACTCCATCGCGAATCGGGGTTGCGGCGTTCCGTGCCCGCGCTTGGGGCCGCACGGCGGCTTGTTGGTGAACACCCGCGCGCCCTCGAACTTGTAGACCGGGATCTTGTAGGTCACGGTCTGGAGCGCGCCGGTATAGAAGGTGGAGGCCACCCCGTAGGAGCCGTAGGCCCCGCCGTCGAGCCATGAGCGGAAGTGCATCCCGGTGATGGCGCCGTCCTTCGTGAAGCCGGTCTTGACCCACATCAGCACCGGGTGGCGCCCGCGGTGGACGTAGAAGACCTCCTCGCGAGTCAGCGTGATCTTCACCGGGCGGCCGCAGAGCTGCGAGAGCTTGCACGCCGCGATCTCGTGCGCGAACGGGTCGAGCTTGCCGCCGAAGCCGCCGCCCACCGGCGCGGCCACCACCCGGATGTGGGCCTGCGGCAGGGCGAGGATCTTGGCGAGCAGCCGGTGCACGTAGTGGGGTGTCTGGGTCGAGGACCAGAGGGTCAGCTTGCCGTCCGCCCCCCACTGGGCCACCGCCGAGTGCTGCTCCATCGGCAGGTGGGTATTGCCCTCGAAGAAGAAGACGTCCTCGCGGACCAGGTCGGCCGCGCCGAACGCCGCCTCCACGTCGCCGAACTGGAGCGCCACCGCCTTGTGCACGTTCGGCCGGTCACCGTACTCGTGGATCCGCACCTCCGGATGGGCCAGCGAGTCCTCGATGGACATGAGCGGCCGGAGCGGCTCGTACTCCACCTCGATCAGCTCGGTCGCGCGCTCCGCGGTTTCCTCGTCCACCGCGGCCACCGCGGCCACCGCGTCGCCGACCATGCGCACTTTCTCCACACAGAGCGCTTCCTCGTCCTGGGACACCGGCAGGATGCCGAACTTCACCCGGGGCAGGTCGTGCCCGGTGATGACCGCGTAGACGCCGGGCAGGGCGCGAGCGCGCGTGGTGTCGATGCGCTTGATCAGCGCGTGGGGGTGCGGGCTGCGCAGGAGCTTGCCGTGGGCCATGCGCGACATCAGCAGGTCGTCGGCGAACTTGGTCTCGCCCACCACCTTGGCCCAGGCGTCGATCTTGGGTAGCGACTGGCCGATGATCGAGAAGCGATCCTTTTTCATGTCCGGCCCCTCTTGATCCGCAAGGCGGCGAGCTCGACCGCGTCGAGGATCTTCGTGTATCCCGTGCAGCGACACAGGTTGCCCGAGAGCGCGTGCTTGATCTCGTCTCGGGTCGGCGTGGGGATCTCCACCAGCAAGGATTCGGCGGTCAGGAGGATGCCGGGGGTGCAGTACCCGCACTGGGCGGCGCCGAGCTCCGCGAAGGCCTGCTGCAGAGGGTGCAGCTCGCCATCCTGCGCCATGCCCTCGACCGTCTTGATCTCGCGCCCCTGGCACTCGACGGGCAGCGCCAGGCACGAGAGCACCGGCAGGCCATCCACCAGCACGGTGCACGTGCCGCACTCGCCCAGCTCGCAGCCGTGCTTGGTGCCGGTGAGGTTCAGCTCCTCCCGCAAGACCTCGAGCAGGGTCTTGTGCGGCGCCGCGAGGACGTCGCGCTCTTCCCCGTTGATCCTGAGGGCCAGGAGTGTCTTCATGGGTGGTTACGTGAGGATGAAACTGGACTTAAGTAGTACTAAATCAGGCCGTCGCCTGTCAAGCGCGGGCCGTACTCCCCGTGGCCCTCCGGTGGACCTAAGGTCCAATAGCCACCCTGAATCCGAAGCCTAGACTGGGAAGCACCGATGGGAATCCGGCGCAGCCACGGGAAGAACAAGAAGAGCAACCAGCCCACGGACGCCGCGACCGTCGAGCGGGAGGACATCCTGCGCCGGGCGGCCAACGTGCGCAGCCGCTTCGACAGCACCCGCCGCGGGGCCGGCGCGCCAGCAGACCCGCCGGCCCCGGGTGCGTCGACCCGGGACGAGGGCTCCGCGCCAGGACCCGACGGTGCTCCTGCCACAAAGTAGCCCGCCGGCGACAGGGACGGGCGAGCCCCTTCCGGCGCTCCCGGAGCCACCGAGCCGGGTCTCACTCTGGACGGGCGGCCTCCTGATCCTGCTGAGCTTCGGCATCTATCCCGCATACCCCCTGGTGCCCTTCCTGCCGATCTCGCTCTGGCAGAAGGGGGGCGTCGGGATCGGGCTGGCGGTCCTGAGCTGGAGCCTCTTCTTCGTGGGGTCCGCCCTCGTCGGCAAGAGAGGCATGGCCTATCTCAAGCGCCACTTCTGGTGGCGCCGGGAAGGGCGGTCGCGCCCCGAGCTGGGGCACAGCGCTACGAGGAGACAACCATGAATCGACAGAGAGTGCTTACCGAGGGAATCCTGGTCGGGCTCGCCGGGGCGGCCGCGGTCGCGGTCTGGTTCTTTGTGCTCGATCTGATCACCGCCACCCCGTTCCGGACCCCGGCCTTGCTCGGCGCCGTCCTCTTCGACGGCCTCCGAGATCCGGCCGCCCTCACGATCACAACCCGGATCGTCCTCAAGTACACCGCGGTCCACGGGCTGGCCTTCATCGTCTTCGGCCTGGCCGTCGCCGGCCTCTTCGCCATCGCGGAGCGTGACCGCCACCTGCTGTTCGGTGTCTTCACGCTCTTCTGTTGCTTCGAGGTCGCGGTCTTCGCGGCGATGATGATCCTGGGCTCGTGGCTGCTCGACACGCTCCAGCCGTGGGCCATTCTCGGCGGCAACCTCGTGGCGGCGCTGGTGATGCTGGGTATTCTCTTCCGCGACCACCACTTCTCGCTCCACGAGCTGCGCACCTCGGGGGAGTGAGCCGGCGCTCGGTTGGTCCTTTGTCCAATAGGCGTCGACGGCGCCCACTGCTAGGGTGATGAACAGATACATCGCAGAGGCTCACACCTAGCAGGAGGCACGAAGATGACATACCGATTCTCACTCGCAGCACTCGCAGTGGCATTCGCGTTCGGGTGCGCCGGCCCCGCGGGCGTCCAGGGTCCCACCGGCATGACCGGCGCGCAGGGCATCGCGGGCGTCCAGGGTCCGACCGGCATGACCGGCGCCCAGGGTCAGACCGGCGCACAGGGCGCCACCGGCATGACCGGCTCGCAGGGCCAGACCGGCACGACCGGCTCTCAGGGCCCCGCCGCCGCGATGACGCGCTGGACCTCACTGAAGGACATCATGTTCGATTACGACAAGGCCGCGATCCGGCCGTCCGAGATGAGCAAGACCTCGGACATCGCGACCTATATGAACCAGAACCCGTCCGCCCGCCTCGGGATCGACGGCTCCACCGATCTCCTGCGCGGGACCAATCAGTACAACGTGGCCCTGAGCCAGCAGCGGATCAGCAACGTCCGTGACGCGCTGGTGCAGGCCGGCGTGTCGACCGACCGCATGGAGACCGGCGGCTTCGGGGTGGCGAGGATGAAGTGCAGCGATTCACCGGAGCTCTGCTCGCAGCGTGACGGTCGAGTCGAGGTATTGGTCCGCCCCGGCAGCTAGGGGACTCCGCAACAGAGATCGGGCCGGGGCGACGAATCGCTCCGGCCCGATCTGCGGGTCAGCGGATGCGGATGTTCTGCAGCGAGCCGATCAGCCCGAAGGCCTGAAGCAGCCAGATCACGACCACGATGACGACCACCGCGTTCAGGATCCGCTTGATCTTCCCGTCCATCGGGATGTAGTTGTTCAGGAGCCAGAGCAGCACTCCCACGACGACCAGGGTCAGGACCACTCCGATCAGGCTCATCTCGTTTCCTCTCTCGCGTTCATGGCTGCACGCCGGTCGACAATGTCGCGCGACGGTTGGCGGCCCGACACGTAGCCGTCTTCTCCCCGCAAGCGGGCTCTCCGCCACCGCCCGACCAGATCGCGATCTGGTCCGCGGGCGCTCCCTTCGAGACCAGATACGCCTTCGCGGACTTGGCCCGGTCGTCGCCGACCTGCCGGCTGAACGCACTGTCCATCGCGCCGTCGGTATAGCCTTCGATCCGGATCCGCTGCGTCCGATTGCCGCGCAGCCAGGCCGCGTGCGCATCGAGAATCTTCTTGTCGCTCGGCCGGATCTGCGTTCCGCCCGCCTCGAAATGGATGGAGTCTCCGACCAGCCAGGCCCCCGCGGGCGTCGAGGCGACCGCGGGGGACGGCGCGGCGGCCGGCGTGACCGCCGCCCGGGCCCGCGGACCGGCCAAGACCGGGAGCACGGCCAGTCCTGGCAGCACCACGAGCCAGGCCAGGGCCCTCGTATTCACTCGAGCCGACGCTCGACGACCTTCCAGTCGACGTTCCGGAAGAAGGCCTCGATGTACTTTCCGCGCTCGGTGGCCTTGTAGTCGCGCACGAACGCGTGCTCCCACACGTCCATCACCAGGAGAGGCTTGAAGCCGGCCGGCACCCCTTCGTGGTGCAGGGTGACCCAGTGATTCGTCAGCCAGCGCGTGGCCGGGTCCTGGAAGAGGATCACCCAGCCGACTCCTCGCGTCGCGCCGATCGCCTGGAAGGCGGCCATCCACTGCTCCACCGACCCGAACGAGTCGGCCAGGGCGGTAGCCACCGCCGACCCATCCGCCGGCTTCGGCTCGGCCCCCGGGCAGAGGTTCGCGAAGTAGTGCTCGTGCAGGAGCATCCCGTTGTACTCGAAGCCCAGATGGCGGGTCAGATCCGTGAACTCCGGATTCTTGAGCGCGGCCAGGCCCCGGCCCGTCATCGCGGCCAGCTCCTCGTTCAGCAGGTTCACCTGCTTCACGTAGCCCGCGTACAGAGTGAGGTGCTCCTGGATCTGGGCGTCGGAGATTCCCTCGAGGCCGTGCAACGTGAACGGCTGCTCGGCATACACCTTCGGAGCAAAGGTCCGGGGCGTGCTCACAGGGTTCCGTGGCTCTTGAGTCGCCGCACCAGCTCGGGATACGACGCGGTCCGGATCACGCGGTCGAACTGGGAGCGATAGCTCGCGATGAGGCTCACGTTCTCGATCAGCACGTCGTAGATGAGCCAGCGATCGCCCTTCTGGAGCAGCCGGGACTCGACCGGCACCTCCGTCCCGTTCTTGGTGACGATGAGCGCCCGGACGATCGCGCGATCCCCGTCGATCCGCTCGCCCACGTACTTGATCCTCTCCCCGCCGAACTCGCCGATCCGCGACAGGTAGGTCTGCTCGAGAAGGCCCCGGAAGATCTGGACGAACTCCTCTCGCTCGGCCGGCGTGCGCTGTTGCCAGTGGATCCCGAGGGCGCGCTGGGCGGTCTCCGACACGTCGAAGGCCTCGCTGGCGACTCCCCTCACTGCCTCGAGCCGCTGGGGGGCGGTCATGGTCCGGCTCTCGAGCACGCTCATGACGCGGTCGGTGTAGGCTCGGAGCTGGTCGGTCGCCGGGCCGGCCCAGGCCTGGCCTCCGAGCCCGAGGACGAGCGCGACGGTCAGCGCCGACCGTCGCAGCGCGCCGGCACTCAGGGACACTTCGGCGCTTCCCGAAGCCGCGCCTCGATCTGGTCACCCACCTTGAAGTCCTGGAGCGTCTCCCGGGTGGCCTGGAACTCGTGGACCGTGCCGTCGGCCTCACGGACGCCGATCTTGTTCACGGCGGGCTCTACCCGGACGACCTGCCCGCTGACCTTTTCGGCGGTCCTGGCCTTGCCCTGCGCGTCACACGCCGGCTTCACCTGCCCCAGCGCGGCGCCCGTCCACGATATCGTCAAGAGCGCGACTCCCGCCACCACACTCAGCATCACCCGCATCGCGTCTCTCCTATTTCTTGTAGATGTCATAGACCGCCCCCGCGACCGCCCCGACGCCGGTGCCGATGAGGGCACCCTTCCCCGCCCCGTATCCGGTGCCCGCGCCGATCGCGGCGCCTCCTCCCGCTCCCACCGCGGCCCCGGTCAGCGTCCCGCAGCCCGCGGCCGTGAACAGCAGCATCGACACCCCGACGATCGGTGCGATCAGTCGCTTCCCCATGACACCCTCTCTCTCAATCGGTCCCCTCTCGGGAGCCGCGACCCGCCCGTGGAATTGCATGCGCCTCGATCTCCTTGCTTCGAAGCTTCGTCAGGAGGTCGGCGAAGGAAGACGTCCGGATGATCGAGTTGAACTGGCTACGGTAGTTCGAGACCAGGCTCACGCCGTCGAGCACCACGTCGTAGACCGCCCAGCGCGCTCCGCTCTCGATCAACCGGTAGTCGATCGAGATCTCCATCCGCCGCTCGGTGGTGATCCTCGATCGCACCTGCGCGTAGGGGCCGGAGATCGTCTCCCCCACGAAGGTGATCTTCTCGCCGGCGTAGTTCTCGATGGTCGTCAGATAGGAGCGCTCCAGCAATTCCGTGAAGAGCTGGACGAACTCCTCCTGCTCCCGGACCGAGCGATCCTTCCAGTGCCGGGCCAGGGTCAGGCGAGCCATCTCGTTGAAGTCGAACAGGCCCTGGGCAATCCGCCGGATCTCGGTCCGTCGCTGACCACCCCCGCTCGCCACCGACACCGCGTGCGGGGCCTGGACGATGGCGAGTACCCGGGAAACGGACGTCCGTACGCGCTCGGTAGGTCCGGCCTGGTCGCCCGCAACCTTCGGCTGCGCATCCGCCGCCTGCGTACCGATCGCGAGCGCGGCCATCGAGATCATCAGTACCGCCCGGCTCAAGGTGTTCATGGCTCAATCACTCTAGCCGTCGCCCTGAGCCTCGCCTATTGGACCTTGGTCGAACCCGGCTTCCCCCGGGTCACGCCGCGCCGGCCACCCGGTGGATGGCGTCGAGCAAGGCCTGGGGGTCGAACGGCTTGCCCAGGTATCCCGCGGCCCCGGATTTCCTGATCCGCTCGCGCGTCCGGGCGTCGTCGTGGGCGGTGATGAAGATGATCGGAATCACGCGGTGATCCGAGACCAACCGCTCCTGAAGCTCGAAGCCGCTCATCCCGTCCATGTGGACGTCCAGGACCAGGCAACCGATGGCGGCCTGGCGCGGCGAGCCGAGGAACTCCCGGGCCGAGGCGAACGTCTCCACGTGGTACCCGGCCGACCCGACGAGCCGGCGGAGCGCCCGGCGCACCGACAGATCGTCGTCCACGATGGAAATCACCTCAGACTCGCGCGGCAATCATTCCCCCGGTGCCGGCGAGCCGGACGAGCTGGGCGAGCGAGCCCGCCTGCATCTTCTCCATGACGCGGGCGCGGTGCACCTTGACCGTCTTCTCGGCGATTCCCAGCCGGGCCCCGATCTGCTTGTTCAGCATCCCGGTCACCACGAGAGTGAAGACCTCGGCTTCCCGCGGAGTGAGGGTCGCGACACAGTTCCGGACCGCGGTGACTCGCCCCTGCTCGGCCTGCTCCTCGATCGTCCGGCCCACCGCCTGCCGGATGGCGGTCAGGAGCGCCTCCTCGTCCAGCGGCTTGGTCAGGAAGTCGACCGCCCCGCCCTTCATCGCGGTGACGCTCGACCGGACATCGCCGTGGCCGGTGATGAAGACGATCGACAACCGCCGCCCCGCGGCGCGGAGCGTCTCCTGCAGATCGAGCCCGGTCCGGTCGGGCATACGCACGTCCAGGAGCAAGCAGCCGGGGCCCTCGAAGGGAGCTCGGGCGAGGAAGTCACCCACCGAGGCGAACGCCTCCACCTCGTAGCCGGCGGCCTTGACCAGCCGGGCGAGGCTCTTCCGCACCGACGCGTCATCGTCCACCACGAACACGAGCGACCCGGCCGGAGCCATCACGGCCCTTCCTGGCCGGTCGGCAGCGCGAACGAGAATGTGGCCCCGCCCGCGGGGTTGTTCCGCGCCTCCACCCGACCACCGTGCGCTTCCACGATGGACTTCACGATCGCCAGCCCCATCCCGAGCCCCTCGGCCTTCGTCGTGTAGAACGCGTCGAAGACGTGGCCGACCGCCGTCCCCTCGATGCCGGCCCCGGAGTCCTCGACCGTCACCGTCACGCTGCCGGCGCCATCCGCGGTGGTCCGAAGCAGAAGATCCCGCTTCCCGACCTCCGAATCTCGCATCGCGTCGAACCCGTTGAGGATCAAGTTCAGGATGACCTGCTGGAGCTGCACCCGATCCGCGTACACCGCCGGAAGATTGGGGGCCAGCTCGAGCCGGATCCCCACGCTGCGAAGGACCGCGTCGCCGGCCACCAATCGGGCCACCTGCCCGACCAGCTCGCTCATGTCGAGGCTCGAGCGCTCCAGGGTGCCCTTCTTGAGGAAGCCCCGTAGACGTCCGATCACCTCGCTCGCGCGCTTGTCGTCGTCGACGATGTCGTCCACGATGGCGCGCACCTCGATGAGATCGGCCGTGTCGGCGTCGAGGATGCGCCGCACCGCCTGGGCATTGGCCAGGATCGCGGTCAGGGGCTGGTTCAGCTCGTGCGCCAGCGAGGCGGTCAGCTCCCCGACCGTCGAGACCCGCCCGATGTGGGCGAGATCCTGCCGGAGCCGCTGCCCTTCCATCTCCGAGCGACGCCGCGACAGGGTATTGGCGAACACCTCGCCGAGCAGCTGCAATCGCTGGACGAACTCGTCCCGCCAGGCGCGCTCGGTCGCCACCGCGCTGAACGCCAGCGCCCCGATCACGATGCCCTCCACCGTCAACGGGATCGCCACCTGCGACTTGACCCCCAGCCGGCGATACGTCTGACGGTCCACCGCCGCCTCCACGTCCGGCAGCTCTTCGAGCCGGGAGAACCGGACGGTGGCGCCGCGGCGTAGCTGGGCCACGCTCCACGGAATCTCTCCGAATCCGAGCGCCACCGGTTGCGGATCCATCCCCTCCGCCGTCCACCAGTGGGTGACCCGCGCGGTCCGGCTGTCCTCGGAGTACTCGGTCAGAGTGCTCCAGTCCACCGCCAGGAAGTCGGCCATCCGACGCAGCGCCCGCTCGATCTCCCGATCGACGTCGGTCCCGGACACCCGGCTGAAGATGGCCGCCTGCTCCGCCAGCAACGTCTCGAAGCGAAGTCGCTCGCCGAGCGAGAGCTCCGCGCGCCGTCGCCCCGTGCGCTCGATCAAGAGACCGGTGCTGAGCACCGCCAGCGCGGCCACCAGGGCCCCCGCCCCGACGATGTTCCAGCCGTACAGGTCCCACAGCGAGGCGTCCTGGTACCGCACGATGCTGCCGGCCGGAAGCCGGCTCGCGCGGAGGCCCCAGCGCCGGAGCTGTCGCTCGTCGAACATGTACGCGGTTCCGCTCCCGTCGACCACGGGAAGCGCCCCCGGCCGCTCGCCGCCGAGGACTCGCACCGCCAGCTCGGCCGCGCGAGTGCCCTGGGTCCCGAAACTGGCCAGCCTTCCCCCGACGATCCCGTGTCCGAGGTGGGTCTCCGACCAGCCGTAGACCGGCACGCTCGAGGCGCGGGTGATGAGGGACACCGCCTCCGGGTCGGTGAACAGGCGTCCTCCCTGATCCCGGAGCAGCGACACGAACAGCACGATGGTGTTCCTCGGCAGGGAGGCGACCTCGTCCAGCACGCGCGCGATCGGCCAGCCCGTGAGATACGTGATCTCGATCTGCCCGCGGTACCGGGCGAGATCGTGGGCGGCCGCCGCTTGTAGATTTTGGTCGGTCGCCGAGGTCCCGCTGATCACCACCGCCCGTCGTACCTCCGGCTGGAGGGCGAGCGCCGCTTCCAGAGTCGCGCCCCATTCCGACGGTAGCCGGACCCCGGTGATGTCGGGCCCGAGGTCGAGCCCGGTGACCGCGTCCAGGTTCGCGGCGGCGAACACCGCCGGTACTCCAGGGAACAGCTCCGCGCGGTGCCGCAGAAAGAACCCCAGGGCCGGAAACGCGATCGGCATGATGAGGTCCACTCTTCGGCTCGCATACTTCTCGCGCAGCAGGGCGATCACCTGGCGCTCGTACTGCTCGTCCGTCGCCCGCGCAAGGTCGAGATACTCGGTGTAAAGGCTGACCGCACCGTCGGGGTCGAGAGCGGGCCGGATCGCGTCCTCCACCGCGAGGATCTCCGGCAGCAGCCGCGCCTCCGGATACAGGAGCACCACGATCCGGGCCGGCTTCACCTCACGGACGGGACTCGAGGGCGCACCGCAGAGCAGGGCGAGCAGGGCCACGAGTAGCACCCTCCCGCCGGGGTGCCCACGCTTGGAGGAAGACACCGGTCTCGACATCTGATTGCGACTGTAGCGTCACGGGGACTTTGCGCCAATGCGACCAAAGTCCAGTATCCGGTCCCGGCCCGCGATGGGACCAACGTCCACTAGGCGGCCCTCTCCTGCCCTGTTAGCGTGACCACCAGAAGCACCCACACGGGAGGAATCCATGCACTTCGTACTCTTCATCATGATCGGGTTGATCGCGGGCGCACTGGCCGGACGCGTGGTCAGCGGCCATGGCTACGGTGTGTTCGGGGATATCGTCGTCGGGGTCGTCGGCGCGTTCGTGGGCGGCTGGATCTTCGCCACGTTCCTGGGCGTCGGGGGCGGAGGCTACTTCATCAGCCTCTTCATGGCGTTCGTCGGCGCGGTGGCCTTGCTCTGGCTCATCCGGTTGTTCGTCCCGGGCCGGGCCTAGAGGCCGCCGATGAAACCCGCCACCCTCGTCGGGATCGTGCTGATCGTCCTGGGCGCTCTCGCCCTGGCCTACCAGGGCATCACCTACACCACTCGCGAGAAGGTCGTCGATCTGGGCCCCATCAAGGCCTCGGTCGACAAGCAGAAGACGATCCCCCTCCCGCCCATCCTCGGCGCGGTGGCGCTCGCGGCCGGCGTCGTTCTGCTCGTGGTCGGGAAGCGAGGCTAGGGGCCATGCTTCGATTCCTCGCGGGCGCGATCGCCGGCGCTCTGGCCGTCTGGATGTGGGGAGACGATCTACACGGCTACCTGGCCGAAAAGACCCGGGGCGTGCGGACCCGGACCGCCGACCAGATCCAGGCCCTGGCCACCGCGGCGGAGCAGATCGGCTCCACGCTTCAGAGTGGGCAAGAGGCGATCCGGCCCGCCGACGACAACCACCCCGTCGGTCCAGCCGCGCGCTGACCCTTTCGAAGCAAGCACGTCGAGGGCATGGCACCAGACGGAGGGCCAGGACGATGCGTCACTCGAGATTTTTCGCCGCCTTCGCATTCGCATCGGTCGGGCTCCTGGTGGCACCCGCCTGCGTAGCGTCCCAGACGACCACCGACAAGATGGAGCGGAAGGCCAGGAGCGCGGCCCGGGACGCGAAGACCGAGGTCACCGACTCATGGCTGACCGCCCGGACCAAGATCGCCCTCTACGCGGACGAGCGGGTCAAGGGCAGCCAGGTCAGCGTGGAGACCGTCAATGGCACGGTCCGTCTCCACGGCAAGGTCGACTCGGACGAGGCCAGGACGGCGGCCGCCGCGATTGCGGGGGGCATCGAGCGGGTCAAGGTCGTCAAGAACGATCTTCAAGTGGTGGCGCCCAGAGACCGCAAGATGACCGACATCTCGGACCAGGACATCACCCGGCAGGTTGAAAGCCGCTTCGCGAAGACCGATCAGCTGACCGGGGTCGCGGTCCGGACGGACGGCGGCGTGGTCATGCTCACCGGAGCCGCGGCCAGCATCGGGGCCAGCGCCCGCGCTTCGGAGCTGGCCCGCGAGGTGCCGGGGGTCCGTGCGGTCAAGAATGAACTGACCTTTTGAGGGGAGACAACGCGATGCACATCATCGGATGGATACTCTTCGGTCTGATCGTCGGAATCGTCGCCAAGTTCCTCATGCCGGGGCGTGATCCGGGCGGCTTCTTCATCACGGTGCTTCTCGGAATCGTGGGCTCTCTCGTGGGGGGCTTTCTCGGCCGGCTGGTCGGCTGGTACGGGGACGGCGATCCGGTGGGGTTCGTCATGGCGGTCGTCGGCTCGATCGTGCTGCTGGCCGCATATCGCATGACGATGGGACGGACTCCGCGCGTCTGAGCTCAGAGCACCTCCGCGAAGCTGATCACGACTCCCTGAGGGTCCGAGACCTCGAAGTAGCGCTCGCCCCACTCGGCGTTCCGAGGCGCGGTCGGGCGAAGGCCCTTCTCGACGAAATGGCGATGAAGGGCGTCCACTCCGCGAACCCGGAGGATGATCCGATCCCAGGGGTTGCCGGCCCGGGTGGGCACCTGGCGAAGGTTGATGACACTCTGCCCGGCCCGCAGGGTCGTGAAGGGCGCATCGGGCCCGCCGTACGAGACCTCGAGTCCCAGCTTCTCGTAGAACGGCACCGACTCGGCCATCTCGAGCACCGCCACCGTCACCGCGCTGATCTGGTCGATCGACCACCCGTCCCGGTCCTCGGTCATGACCGGAGCTCAGGCCAGGAGAGTAGTGAGGGCGTCACGATCGACGCCCTCACCTACAGCCCGACGATGAAGATCTGGATCAGCAGCGTTATCCCCACCGCACTGGCAAACGCGGCCCATTCCTTCATACCCATGATCTCCCGGAGAACGCCGGGACCGGGTCCCGACTCTCCCCTCATACTACCGGTTCAGTCGAACCGCTAACCCAGTCTCAGATAGCCCAGGACCGCGAGCACCACGACGACGACCCCGATGACGTAGAAGATGTTCATGTGCTTTCCCCTTTCAGGATCTGACTGCGAGGATCTCGACCTGACCTGGACTCTACGCAGGGGTGGCGCGCGCGCCTATTGGCTCTTGGGGCTACGGCCTTCGGGGGACGCCCGGGTCCTCTCGGGGGAGACCCGGGCCCCTCAGGGAGAGCCCAAGGTCCAATAGGCAAGCGGGTCGATCGTCGCTAGACTTCGATCGATGGGACCGTCGCCCGCGCCGCGGTCAGAATAGGAGCTCCCATGAAACAACTCGGACTGGTCCTGGTATTCGCGTTCCCGCTCGCGCTCCTCACATCGGGATTCGCCCTCGCGGCCGACGATTCGAAGGTGAAGGCCGCCACCGAGCAAGTCGAGCGCGGCGCCAAGAAGATCCCCGACGGCAAGGTCGGCGAAGGCGTCGGCGAGACGGCCAAGGGTATCGGCAACACGGTCACGGAAGGTGCCAAGTACAGCGGGGAAAAGCTGAAGGAAGCGGGGAAGGCCGCCGAGCCGCCCGCGAGGACCGCCTGGGGCGACGCGCGCGATGGCGCGGTCAGCTTCGGCCACAGCGTCACCGGGTTCTTCTCGAACCTCTTCTCGAAGTGACGCCCCGGCTCCGGGTACTGGGGCTGCTCCTGACCGCGGCCCTCTCGAGGATCGCGGCCTTGCCCGAGATCCTCTGCGGCTGCACGGACGTGCTGAAGAACTTCGCCTGAGGACGACCTAGCTAGGCCGTCGCACCGTCGGGTTCTGCAGCTCGATGAGATCTTGCGCGCGGACCGCGATGGCGCTCTTCACCTCCGGCTGCGCGGGCACGATGTAGAAGCGGCCATCGCGGATTCCCTGGACGACCTGCTCCGCCACCTCGGAGGGCGGATAGCCACCCGCCAGCCGGTCACCCAGATTCTGCCCGAAGGCCTGCGCCATCGGCCCCGCCTTGCCTTCCTCGGCGAGCGCCTCGGGCCGGTTGCGCGACGACCGCATGATGTTGGTGTCGATCAGCCCGGGGCAGACCACCGAGACCCCGATCGGAGAGCCGGTGACCTGCGCCTCCTTGTACATGGACTCCGACAGCGCGACCACGCCGTGCTTGGTCACGTCGTACACCGACATGAACGGAGACGTGGTGAGCCCCGCCATCGACGCGGTGTTGACGATGTGCCCCTCGTCGCCCCCGGCCAGCATGCGGGGCAGGAACGCGCGCACCCCGTGGATCACACCCCACAGGTTCACGTCGATCACCCACTGCCAGTCCGCGAGCGTGTGCTCGTGCACCGCGCCGATCACGGCCACCCCCGCGTTGTTGCAGAGCACGTGCGCGGCACCGAAGGCGGCGTAGGTCTCGCGGGCCAGGCGCTCCACGTCGTCGGGCTTGGAGACGTCCACCCGCAACTCCAGGGTCGCGGGAGCCTTCTGCCGCACCGCCGCCGCCGCGGTCGCGAGCGGTCCGGCCTCGATGTCGGCCATCACCACCTTCATGCCCTCGGCCGCGAAGCGCTCCGCGAGTGCGAGCCCGATCCCGCTCGCCGCGCCGGTGACCACCGCGACCTTCCCGGCGAGATTCTTCACGAGTTCCCTCCCCGGCTCGCCGACAGGCCGGACGACGCGGCGAGCTCCGTCCAGAGACGGGTCAGATCGTCCGCCGTCACCGGCCCGTGGTCCGTCCGCGCGGTGACCCGCGAATAGAGCGCCCGGCGGACGTACGCCCGGTACGGCGCGGGCAGCGTCATGAGCAGCGCGACGAGCGCGTCCTGCAGCTCGGGCGGCCAGCGCCGCTCGTGGGCGTCGCGGGCCGCGCCGAAGTCGAACGGGCCGAGCGGGCCGGCGGCGGCCCGGCGCTCCGCCCGCAGCGCGCTCGTCGCCGACGGGTCGACGGCGCCGTCCGCCATCACCACGCCGTACGCCGCGCGCGCGTGCGCCGGCGTCACGAGGCCGGCCTCCACGTCGGCGGCCACCGCCTCGATCGGACGCTCCAGGGGATCGCCGTTCCCGCCGCCCCCGGGCGTCCGCATGCTCAGCACGTCGCCCGGCTCCAGCGCGAGCAGATCGATCTTGGGCACCGCGCGCTCGCCCGGCGTCCCGGGGTTGAGCACGGCCCGGCCGGTGGCGCCCGCGCGGCCTCCGCCCACGCCCCAGGGGGCGAAGCGGAGCCGCTCCATCCCCCGCGCGGTCACCTGGCCCTCGGGCCGGAACACCTGCATGTCGAGCCGCACCGCGTGCCCGCCGCGCCAGCACCCGGGGCCGGCGGAATCGGCGATGAGGTGGAAGCGGCGGATCAGGATGGCGGGCACCTCGACCTCGAGGGTCTCCACCGGCGTCGTCTTGAGGAAGCCGAGCGAGGCGTCGCAGCCGTCGATCCCGTCGAGCCCGGGGCGGCCGCCGCCACCGCCGATCATCGGCTCGATCACGGTCACGTGGCGCCGCCCCGCCTCGAGGTCCGGCAGGGCGAGGGCGACCATGCAGCCCTGCCCGCCGCTCGCGGCCGGGATCTCCGCGGGCAGCGCGCGGGCCAGCGCGCCCAGCACCGCGTCGTAGATGCGCAGCACGGTGGCGTAGCGGACGCCGCAGGCCGCGGGGAACTGCGGGTTCACCACCGACCCGACCGGCAGCGTCATCCGGATCGGCCGCAGCACGCCCGCGTTCAGCGGGATGCCCGGGTCCTTGGTGATGAAGTAGTTGAACAGCGCGATCGCCATGAACGGGTGCGCGCGGCCCCCGGTCGGGACGTTGAGCGCGGAGCCCACCTGCACGTCGCTGCCGGTGAAGTCCAGGTGGATCTCTCCGTCGCCCACCGTCATCCCGACGTTGAGGCGGATCGGGATGTCCGACACCACGTCGTCCTCGATGAAGTCGCAGAACTGGTAGCGGCCGCGGGGCATCCGCCGGATCAGCGCCTCGACCTTCCGCGCGGTGTAGTCGATGAGATCGTCCATGCCCTTCTCGACCGTATCGACGCCGAACCGGCCGATCAGCGCGTGCACGCGGCGCTCGCCGGTCACCAGGCCGGCCACCAGGGCCTGGAGGTCGCCCCAGTTCTGCTCGGGGATGCGGCAGTTCGCCAGGATCACGTCGAGGAGGTCGCGGTTCGGCTCGCCCCGCACGAACAGCTTCTTCGGCGGCAGGCGCAGCCCCTCCTGGAAGATCTCCGCCGCCCGCGGCGAGATGCTGGCCGGCACCATCCCGCCGATGTCCGAGCAGTGGAGGAAGCCGGCGCCGTGGCCGACGAGCCGCCCCTCCCAGAAGATCGGGCGCACCAGGTGCAGGTCGGGGAGATGGGTTGCGGCGGCCGCCGAGCCGTAGGGATCGTTGGTGATCACCACGTCGCCCGGCTCGAGCGGACCCACCGCCTCGAGGGTCCGCGCGTAGTTGATCCCGGCCATGCTCGCCACCCCGAGCTCGACCGGATAGGCGAAGAAGTCGCCGGCCGGAGTGATGAGGCCGCAGGTGAAGTCGGCGGTCTCCTTCACGAACGTGGTGTGCGCGGTGCGCTCGACCGCGTAGGCCATGTCCTCCACCGCGCCGTGCAGGTAGTTCCGGAGAAGCTCGAGAGTCAGGGGATCGAGACGCATCACGCCTCCCGTCGGATGAGGAGATTGCCGAACCGATCGACCGTCGCGGCGTCGCCCGCCGGGACGAGCACGGTGGTATCCGCCTGCTCCACGATGGCCGGGCCGATCACGCGATCGCCCCGCCCCAGGCCCGCGCGCTCGTACACCTGCGCCTGGGCGGGGCGGCCGTCGAGCCAGATCCGGCGGGCGCCGGTCGCCTTCGCCCCGGTGCCGGCGGCCACCTCGACGAGCGGCACTCGCGGCCGCACCCCGCGGAGCTGCACCCGGAGGTTCACCACCTCGACCGGCGCGTGCGGGTCGGCGTGGCCGAACACCCGCTCGTGCGCCCGGTGAAAGGCCTCGAGGAGGCGGGGGCGCCCGTCCGTCGCGAGCCACTCCGGATCGACCGGCACCTCGATCTCGTAGGACTGGCCGACGTACCGCATGTCCGCGCCGTGGCGGAACGCCACGCTCTCCACCTCGATGTGGTGCTCTGCGACCCACGCGCGCAGCTCGGCCTCGAGCCCGCGCTGCTCGCGAGCGAGCGCGGCCAGATCGAGCGCGTCGAGGCGGCCGTGCACCGTCCGCACCGCGTCGTTCAGGACGTCGGTGGTGATGGCGCCGAGGGCGCAGAGCGTCCCGGGCGATCGCGGCACGAAGACGGTGGGGATGCCCACGTCGCGGGCGAGCAGGCTCCCGACCAGCGGTCCCGCTCCCCCGAAGGCGACCAGCGCGAAGTCGCGTGGGTCGACGCCGGCCCGCGAGAGGATCTTGGTGGAGGCGGCGTACATGTTCGACACCGCGACCCGCACCGCGCTCTCCGCCGCCTCGTGCAGGCTCATGCCGAGCCGGTCCGCGAACCGCTGGACCGCCTCCTCGGCGAGCGCGCGGTCGAGCCGCATCCGCCCGCCCAGGAATCGATCGGGGTCGAGGAAGCCGCACACCAGGAAGGCGTCGGAGAGCGTGGCGTCCTTGCCGCCGCGGCCGTAGCAGGCCGGGCCCGGGCTGGCGCCCGTGCTCTGGGGACCCACCTTGGGCACGCCGACCTCGTCGACCCAGGCGACGGAGCCGCCCCCGGCCCCGATGGCGGTGACCCCCACCACCGGCATCATCACCGGGATGCCCCCGATGTGCTCCGCGGTGCTGTAGCGCGGGCGCCCGTCCTCCACCACCGCGATATCCGCGCTCGTGCCGCCCACGTCGAGCGTGATCAGGTTGCCGAGGCCGGCCGCGGTGGCGACGTAGGCCGCCCCGATGACCCCGGACGCCGGCCCCGACAGGAGCGTCGACACCGTCTGCGACCGGGCCGCCGCCACCGGCATGATGCCGCCGTTGGACTTGGTCACGTAGGGGACCGCGGGCACCGCGCGCGTGGTCAGCGCCGCCTCGAAGCCCTCGAGGTACCGGCGCACCTTCGGCTGCACGTAGGCGTTCATCACCGAGAGCGCGGTGCGCTCGTACTCGCGCGCTTCCGGCCACACCTCGTGCGAGGCGGTCACCGGCACGGCCGGCGCCGCGGTCTCGGCCAGGGCGCGCGCCCGGCGCTCGTGGGACGCGTCGCGGTAGGCGTGGATGAAGCTGATGACGAGCCCCTCGACGCCCTGCTCGGCCAGCCGCCGGGCGGCCTCACTCACCGCGGGCTCGTCCAGCGCGGTGTCGACGCGCCCGTCGGCCCGGAGCCGCTCCGCGATCTCGGCGACGCGCGCGCGCGGGATCAGCGGCTCGGGACGGCCGCCGTAGAGATCGAGCGGGTTCGGCAGGCGGAGGCGCTGGATCTCGAGGATGTCCCGGAACCCCTCGGTCACCAGGAGGCCGAGCCGCGCGCCGGTGCGCTGGATGAGCGTGTTCACCGCGATCGTGGTGCCGTGGACCACCACGTCGATCGCGCCCAGATCGATGCCGTGCTCCCCGGCCAGGCGGTCGAGGCCATCCTCGACGGCCCGGGCGAAGTCCGGCGGAGTCGACGCCACCTTCAGGCCGGTGACGTGGTGGCTCGTGGTGTCGTAGAGCGTGAAATCGGTGAAGGTTCCGCCGATGTCGATGCCGAGCCAGTAGCGTCCCATCCCGCGTCGTTCTCCTCCCGGACCTGCCCGCCGGCGGACGGCGCGGGCCCGAGCAGGATAGCGGGACCCGGGAGGCCGGGCAAGCGGTCGGCTCAGGGCCGGCCGCGCAGCGCGGCCAGCGCCTCGTCGTGGAGCAGCCCGTTGCTGGCGAGCACGGTGGTGCCGTAGATCCCCCCGTGCCCGTCGAGGTCGGTGAGCCGCCCGCCCGCTTCCTCGACGATCACCTTGATCGCGGCCACGTCCCACGCCTTCACTGTCGTGGAGAGCGCGATCTCCCCCTGGCCCTCGGCGACCCAGAGATAGGCCGAGTAGTCGCCGAAGCCGCGCTGCACCTGGGTGCGGTCGACCAGGTGCAGGAAGCCGTCCCAGTAGCGGCTCCGGCGCAGGAAGTTCAGCGAGGAGTGCACCACCAGGGCGCGCTCGAGCGCGTCCACCCGCGAGACGCGGATGGGCTCGCCGTCGCGGAAGGCCCCCTGCCCGCGCCAGGCGGTGTGCAGCGCGCCGGTGACGGGCTGGAAGATGGCGCCCGCGGTGACCACGCCCTCCTCCTCGAGCCCGATCATCACCGCCCAGGTCGGGATGCGCCGCACGAAGTTCCGGGTGCCGTCGATCGGGTCGATGATGAAGCGGCGGGCGCGCGGCCCCGCCTCCCCCAGCTCCTCGCCGAGCACCCCGTGATCGGGACACCGCCCGCGGAGCACGCCCACGATCGCCCGCTCCGCCGCGCGATCCGCCTCGGTCACCGGCGACCGGTCGGCCTTCAGCGTGACCTCGAACCCGCGGCGGTAGTGCTCGAGGGCGACGGCGCCGCCGGCGCGCGCCGCCTCCACCATGGCCTCGAGTCGCGGATCCACGGCGAGAGCTTACCGCGATATGCTGTGGCGGCGCCGCCGTCGTGGCGGCCATCCATCGCGAGGAGGAACATCCATGAGCCGCTCCGAAGACCGCCGCTTCCCGCTCCTCACCGAAGCCACCATGACGCCGCGCCAGCGGGAGAGCTATCAGAAGATCGTCTCCGGCCCGCGCAAGGGGGCGAGCGGTCCGTTCAACGCCCTGCTCCGCAGCCCCGAGGTGGCCGACCGGGTCCAGCTGGTGGGCGAGTACGTCCGCTTCCAGACCACCATCCCGCCCGCGCTCAACGAGATGGCGATCCTGATCACCGGGCGCTTCTGGGGCGCGCAGTTCGAGTTCTGGGCCCACCGCCGGCTGGCCCTGGCCGCCGGCCTCCCCGAGGCCATCATCGACGCGATCGCGGAGGGGCGGCGCCCGGCCGCGATGAGCGACGATCAGCGCGTCGTGTACGACTTCTGCTCCGAGCTCTTCCGG
The DNA here is from genome assembly GCA_963841755.1 of uncultured Candidatus Rokubacteria bacterium. Classification (GTDB taxonomy): domain Bacteria; phylum Methylomirabilota; class Methylomirabilia; order Rokubacteriales; family CSP1-6; genus CAMLFJ01. Next base: position 4,918 of record CAWJDX010000006.1, on the reverse strand, counting down.
GACCGGGCGGTCTCCGACGCCGCCTTCAAGGCGGTCGTCGACCGCTTCGGCGACCAGGGCGTCATCGACCTGATCGCGGCCGCCGGGTACTACTCCATCGTGTCGATGGTCCTGAACGTCGACCGCTACCCGCTGCCCGCCGGCGAGGAGCCCCCGCTCAAGCCGATCTAGGCCGTCACGACGCGTGGAGTAAGATACCCGGGTGCCTCGGCCCAAGCTCATGTCCATGCGGGAGGCCGTCGCCCGCTTCGTGCCGGACGGCACCTCGATCTGCATGGGCGCCGCGCTCGAAGCGCTCATCCCCTTCGCGGCGGGCCACGAGCTGATCCGCCAGCGGCGACGCGACCTCACCCTCATCGGGCCGATCTCGGACATCCTCTTCGACCAGCTCATCGGCGCGGGCTGCGTGCGGCGGGTGATCGCGGCGTGGGTCGGCAACGTGAGCGCCGGCCTCGGCTACAACTACCGGCGCGCGGTCGAGCAGCGGATCCCCGCTCCCATCGAGGTCCAGGACCACTCCAACCTGACCATCGCCTTCGCGCTGCAGGCCGCCGCCCTCGGCGCGCCCTACCTGCCCACGCGCTCGCTGCTCGGCACCGATCTCCCGCGCGCGAACCCGACCTTCAAGGAGGCGGCCGATCCGTGGTCGGGCGCCCCGCTCCTGCTCGTGCCCGCGATCGCCCCCGACGTGGCCATCCTCCACGTGCAGCGCGCCGACGAGGAGGGCCACGCGCACGTCTGGGGCACCCTCGGCGTCACCCGCCCGGCCGCCCTCGCGGCCCGGCAGGTGATCCTGGTCGCGGAGGAGATCCGCCCGCGCGAGCGCATCCTGAGCGACCCGGGCCTCGTGCTCACTCCCGCGCTCAAGGTCGCCGCGGTGGTGCACCAGCCGTTCGGCGCCTTTCCCTCGCCGGTGCAGGGCCACTACGGGCGTCACCACGACTTCTATCACCGCTTCCACGACGAGAGCCGGACGGTGGAGGGCTTCCAGCGCTGGCTCGCGCACTGGGTGCAGGAGGTCCCGGACTGGGCCGGCTTCCTCTCTCGCCTCGACGCGGGCGTCCTCGACGGCCTGCGCGTGAAGCGCCCGCAGCTTTCCGAGCCGCTCGACTACGGAGCCTGACCGCCATGAAGATCACCGCCATCGAGGCCGTTCCGCTCGCCATCCCGCTCCGGCCCATGAACCCCCCGTCCCCCTGGACGGGAGGCACCCGCAAGCAGATCTTCGTGCGGGTGCACACCGACGAGGGGGTCAGCGGGCTCGGCGAGGCCTTCGCCTACGGGGCGCCGCTCGCGGTGGTGAGCGTCATCGAGGAGAGCCTCGCGCCCCTGATCGTCGGCCAGGACCCGCTGCGCATCGAGGCGGTGGTCGACCTGATGCACCGGGGCACGATGATCTACGGGCGGCGCGGGCTCGGGATGTTCGCGATCAGCGGCATCGAGATCGCGCTGTGGGACCTGCTCGGCAAGGTGCGCGGCGCGCCGGTCTACGAGCTGCTGGGCGGGGCCCTGCGCCCGCGCCTGCCCGCCTACGCGAGCCTCCTGCGCTACGAGACGCCGGAAGCCGTCGCGGGCGCCTGCCGGCACTTCGTGGCCCAGGGCTTCCGGATGCTCAAGCTCCACCAGACCGACGTGGCCTCCGTCCGCGCGGCCCGCGAGGCGGTGGGCCCCGACGTGGAGCTGATGCTCGACACCAACTGCCCGTGGACGCCCTTCGAGGCCATCGCGATGGCGCGGGCGCTCGCGCCCTATCGCCTGTTCTGGCTGGAAGAGCCGGTGTGGCCGCCGGAGGACTACGCGGGGCTCGCGCGGGTGGCCGCCGCCACCGAGACCCCGATCGCGCTGGGCGAGAACGAGTCCACCGTGCACGGCTTCCACGAGATCGTGCGCCAGGGGGCCGGCGACATCCTGCAGCCGAGCATCACCAAGGTGGGCGGCATCTCCGAGTTCAAGAAGATCGCCGCGGTCGCCCAGGCCGCCAACCTGCCGATCGCCCCGCACTCCTTCTACTTCGGGCCCGGGCTGGCCGCCACCCTGCACGTGGCCGCGACGTTCGGCGGCCCGCTCCCGGTCGAGTTCCCGACCGGCGACCAGGAGACCCCGTTCCTCACCCGGCCCATCCAGGCCCGCGACGGCTGGCTCGAGCTGCCGAGCGGTCCCGGCCTGGGCGTCGAGATCAACGACGAAGCCCTGCGCCGCCACCCGTTCGTGAAGAACGCAGCCCAGCCCTTCGTGCTCAGATAGCGCGCCGCGTGGACTTCACCGAGCGCGAGCTCATGGTCATCGCCGCGGCGCGCGAGATCCGCGACGAGGATCTGGTGTTCGTCGGCATGCGCCTGCCGCTGATCGCCTTCGCGTACGCCAAGCGCACCCACGCTCCCGGAGCGACCGGTCTCTTCGAGAACGGCATCGTGCGCGACCAGCCGTCGCCCGAGACGCTGCTCACGATGAGCGACCCGCCCAACATCGCGGGCGCGCTCTGGTGCACCGGCACGCTGGAGATCATGGCGCTGCTCCAGCAGGGGCTGGTGGACCTGGGCTTCATCGGCGGCGCCGAGATCGATCGCTTCGGCAACCTCAACACCTCCTACATCGGCGACTGGCGGCAGCCGAAGCTGCGCCTGCCCGGCAGCGGAGGCGGCGGCGACATCGCGAGCCTCGCGCGCCGCTTCGTGGTGATCATGCCGCAGGAGAAGCACCGCTTCCGCGAGCGGGTCGACTTCATCACCTCGCCCGGCTTCGGCGACGGTCCGGGCTGGCGCGAGCGCGTCGGCCTCCGCGGCGGCGGCCCGACCGCGGTGGTCACCACCCTCGGCGTCTTCCGCTTCGATCCCGCCACCTGCCAGATGTACCTCGCCTCGTATCACCCGGGGCAGAGCGTGGAGAGCGTGCGGGCCGCCACCGGCTTCGACCTGGCGGTGGCGCCCGACGTCGCGCCCACGCCCACCCCGAGCGGCCAGGAGCTCGCCATCGTGCGCGCGTGCGATCCCGCGGGCTTCTGGACGCGCTGATCCGTGTCCGACGGCACGGCCCCGGCGGCGCGACGGTGGCTGATGTGGGGCATCCCGGCCCTCGTCTTCCTGATCGCCTTCCTCCATCGCGCGGCGCCCGGCGTCATCGCCAAGGACCTCATGCAGGCCTTCGGCATGACCGGCGCGGCGGTGGGCCTGCTCTCCGCGATGTACTTCTACTCCTACGCGGGCTTCATGGTGCCGGGCGGTCTCCTGATCGACGGCGTCGGCCCGCGCTGGGTGATCGCGGGCGGCGGCGTCGGTGATGGGGCTGGGCTCGGTGGCCATGGGGCTCGCGAGCAGCTCCGCTCATCCTCTTCGTCGGGCGCCTCCTGGTCGGGCTGGGCGCCACCGTGACCTTCACCGGGGCGCTCAAGATCGCGGCGAACTGGTTCCCGCCGTCCCAGTTCGGCATGATGTCCGCGCTCACCGCGACGGTCGGCGTCCTCGGCGCGCTCATCGGCAGCGCGCCGCTCGCCGCGCTGGCCGCCGGCCTCTCCTGGCGGGGCGCGCTGATCATCGTCGGCGCGGTCACGATGGCGGGCGCCCTGCTCTGCGCCGCGCTGGTCCGCGACCGGCCCGCGCGCGGGCCCGAGGCCGGGCCGGGCGGCGGCTCGCCCCGGGAGATGATGGCCGGGATGGTCCAGGTGCTCCGGAACCCGTACACCTGGCCGCCGTTCCTCTGCTTCTTCTTCCTCTACGCCGCGATGGGGAACTTCTTCCTCTGGAGCGTGCCGTTCCTGCGCGACATCTACGGCCTCACCACCACCAAGGCCGCGCTCTATGCTTCATTGCCGTCGATGGCGCTGCTCGCCTCCGCCCCGTTCACCGGCTACCTCTCCGATCGCGTCCTGCGCCGCCGGAAGCTCCCGTACACCGTGCTGGCCTCCGGCCAGTTCCTCGTGTGGCTCGCGTTCGTGCTGACCCTCGGCACGCTGCCGCTCCCCGGGGTCTGCCTCCTCTTCCTTCTGATGGGCGTGATGGGCGGCGCCTTCGTCCTCACCTGGCCGCTCGGGGCCGAGGTGAACCCGCCCGGCCTCGCCGGCATCGCGGTGGCGGTGACCAATCTCGGCGGCTTCGTGGGCGCCGCCCTCACCCAGGGCCCGATCGGAGCGGTGCTCGACGCGGGCTGGACGGGCACGATGGCCGAGGGCGCGCGCGTCTACCCGGTCGCGTCCTACCGCGCCGGCTTCGCGCTCTGCGCGCTCTTCGTCCTGATCGGGGCCGCGATCACCTGCCTGCTCCACGAGACGCGCGGGACGAACGTCCACCACCAGATCCGCCCGGCGCGGGCTATCGCGGGAAGCGGGCCCCGTAGGACTCGAGGGGAATCCTGAGCGCGTTGGTGACGAACGAGATCAGGTGATAGAAGCCGGCCAGCGCCACCAGCTCGATGAGCTGCTCCTCGGCGAAGTGCGCCCGCAGCGCCGCCCACAGCTCGTCGCTCACCTGCGCCCGGTCGTGCAGCTCGTCCGCCAGCCGGAGGAGCAGGCGCTCCCGCTCCGGGAAGGCGGTGGCATCACCCCCGGCGGTGGCGGCCACCTGCTCCGGGCTGAACCCCACCCGCTCGGCGAAGAACGCCACGTGCACGCCCCACTCGTACTCGGAGCCGCAGCGGGCGCAGGTCCGGTCGATGACGATCTCGCGCTCGCGCAGGCTGATGGAGCCGCGGTCGAGGAGGCCGCCCGCCATCAGGCGCAGGAACACGCGCTCGTTGCGGGCCAGGGTGCGGAAGAGAGCGAGCGGGGGCACGCCCTTGGGCATGATGCGGTCCAGCGCGGCCTGGACCGGCTCCGGGTACGGCGGCTCGAGCGGGGCGATGCGGGGGGCGCTCATCGTGTCGATCCTCCAGGGGCGAGTCGGGGACGAGTGCTATCCTTTCAGTAGCACCCAGGCTACCGCTACTC
>CAWJDX010000005.1:0-417945 GCA_963841755.1 uncultured Candidatus Rokubacteria bacterium | reverse complement strand
GTCGACGTCCTCTCGGGCGGACGGCTGCGCCTCGGCATCGGGGTCGGCTGGAACCCGGTCGAGTTCGAGGCGCTCGGCGAGAACATCCACGATCGCGGCAAGCGGGTGGAGCTGAGCAGCTCGAGGTCATGCGGCTGCTCTGGACGCGGGAGCTGGTGACCTACGAGGGCCGCTGGCACCGCGTCCCGGACGCCGGCATCAAGCCATTGCCCGTCCAGCGGCCCATTCCCATCTGGATGGGCGGCGAGAGCGAGCCGGTTCTCCGGCGTGCGGCCCGCCTCGCCGACGGCTGGATCACGCTGCAGACGTTCCGCCCGGGCCCCGCCGCCCAGCAAACCGTGGACCGCCTCCACGGCCTCGTCCGGGAGGCGGGTCGCGATCCCACCACGTTCGGGATCGAGGGACGCGTGGCCCTGGCCCAGGTTTCGCCCGCGACCCGCGCGAAGGAGATGGCCGCCTGGCGCGCGATGCGCGGCATCACGCACCTGTGCATCAACACCATGGGGCTCGGTCTGCCGAGTCCCGACGAGCACGTGACAACGCTCGAGCGTTTCAAGAGTGACGTCTTGCGGTAGCCGAGCCTAAGAGAGGTCTCGCTTCTTCGCCTCCGGCCCTGGCTCGCCAGCCACCGATGAGCAGGAAGATGCCGCCGATGACCACGACCCAGAAGACGAGCATCCCCACGCCCCACATTCCCCGGATCCCCCACATCGGATGCATGCTCGCCCGAGCTGAGGCTCATCGCCGCGCTGGCGATCATGCCCTGACGTTGTCCTCGGTCGGGGAGATGCGACTTGCCGAATTGTCGCCAACTTCAATGCGGACCGAGCGTCGCTGCCGAATGCTCTCGCCGTGAGAGGCCCGAGGCTCGATCGCCCCGACCGGGGCTTGGATGCCCCATGGGGCCTCGGTCCCTCCTCGCTCGGTGTCGTCCTGGGTGTCCCCCGGCGGGCGAACACCGCGATGGCGGTCACGGCCGCGAATACCGCCCCGGCCAGGAAGGTCGCGGACGGGCCGAGAGTGCTCCAACCTCGTGAGCGGCGTTGCCCGCCTGCTCGCCAGCGTGATCGCGGGCGCGCTCTGGTGAATACGCGGTGCCGCGCAGCGCCGGGGGTGCGACGTCTGCCACCAGCTTCGACAGCAGGCCCTGCGTGAGCGCCATGTGCCCTCCCCACAGGGCGGCACCGACAAAGGCGATCCCCGGCGACGTGGCGGCGGCCAGCAGAACGTCCGCGGCAATGAGCGGAGCGAGCCCGACCAGAAACAGGGCGCGCGGGCTGACGCGGTCGGCGGCCGCCCCGGCCGGATAGGCCAACCCGGTGTAGACCACGTTCATCGCGATCAGCACCAGGGGGACGTAGCTTAGGACTAGGCCGACGTCCTGGGCGCGCAGCAACAGGAATGCCTCGCTGAAGCGGGCCAGGGTGAGACCGAGCCAAGCAGCACGATGAGCCAATACCGCCCCGGGAGCTGCCTGACCGCGGCCATCGCGAGCGGCGCCTTGACCTGGTCGCTGGCCTCTGCGTGCGGCGGCTCACGCACCGCCGTGGCCAGTAGCGCCACCGCGACGAATGCCGGCACGACGGCCACCCACATCACCGGCCTGACGTCGTTGGCGAACCAGACGAGGAAGATCACGGCCAGCAGCGGGCCGACGAATGCTCCGATCGAATCGAGGGCCTGGCGCAGTCCGTAAGCCGCACCCCGCCGCTGCGGCGCCAGGAGGTCGGCGATCAGCGCATCGCGGGGCGCGCCGCGGATCCCCTTGCCGACCCGGTCGACGAACCGCCCGGCGAACACCCAGCCGATCGAGGGGCCAGCGGAAAGATCGGCTTCGTCAATCCGGCGAGCGAATAGCCCGAGACCAGCAAGAGCTTGCGCTTGCCGAGGTAGTCGCTGAGCGCCCCCGAAAACACCTGCACGATCGCGGCCGTCGCTTCCGCCACGCCCTCGATCAGCCCGATCGTGACCATGGACGCGCCCAGAGTGGTGGCCATGAACGCGGGCAGGAGCCTATGGATCAGTTCCGAGGAGACGTCCATGAACAGCGAGCCGAGCCCCAGCGCCCAGATGCCCACCGGCAAATGGCGCAATGCCGCCCGCGCGTTCATGGGCGACACCGGACTCTTCTCCTATGCCGCGGCTCCGAACAAGCGGCCGACCAAGGCGGTGCATCCCATGGCGACCGCCCCCCAGAAAGCCACCCGTGCCGCGCCAGCGATGAGCGGCGCACCGCCCAGGCGCGCCGCGATGCCACCCAGAATGGAGAGGAGGACCAGGGAGCTCCCGACGATGGCAGGGGTGAGTACCGCCATGGGCAGGAACAGCACCAGGAAGAGCGGCAGGGCGGCGCCAACCGCGAAGGAAGCGGCCGAGGCCAAGGCCGCCTGGATGGGGCGGGCGCGAGTAGCCTCGGACAGGCCGAGCTCGTCTCGGGCATGAGCCGCGAGGGCGTCACCGGCCATGAGCTGCTCCGCGACCTGGCCCGCGAGCTCTGGCGTGAGCCCACGCGCCACGTAGAGCGCGGCCAGCTCCGCTCGCTCGGACTCCGGCATCGTCGCGAGCTCGCGGCGTTCCCGCACGAGATCCGCGCGCTCGGTATCCGCCTGCGAGCTGACCGAGACGTACTCGCCGGCCGCCATCGACAGGGCCCCGCCTACCAGTCCCGCCAGGGCCGCCAGCAAGACCGGGTCTCGACCGGATTCGGCCGCTGCCACCCCGACGACGAGGCTGCTCGTCGAGATCAGGCCGTCATTGGCGCCGAGCACCGCCGCGCGAAGCCAACCGATACGCTCGGCACGATGGGATTCACCGTGCCGCATGGACGATGGCATGAGCGGCGTAGTGTCCGTCGAGCGGCGTGCCTACCGCGGCTTCCCCGCGCCCCGAGGGATCGCCACCGCCGTCAGCTGGCCCGCCCGCATCCGGGCGAGCAGCGTGGCGAACGACGTCGTCCGGAGGACGCGATTGATCTGCTCGCGATAGTTTGCAGCCAGGCTCACGTTCTCCAGCACGACGTCAAAGGCGGACCAGCCGACCGCCGACCTTCGCAGCCGGTAATCGACGCTGATCTCCGCCCCCCGGGCGGTCAGGATCTTCGAGCGCACCGTCGCGTAGTCGGCCTCGATCGTCTCGCTCAGGTAGACGATCTGCTCACCCGCATAGTTCTCGATCGTCGTCACGTAGGAGCGCTCGAGGAGATCCGTGAAGAGCACGAGGAACTCGGCCCTCTCCCCTTCCGATGGGGTCGCCCAGTGGTAGCCGAGCGAGCTGCGCGCCATCTCCGGGAAGTCGAACAGGTCATCGGCGACCTCCCGGAGCATGGCGCGTCGGGCCACGAGGTGGGCCGGGCCATGGAGATCCGGGCGCGTCACGATCTGGATGACGGCGGCGACCGCGGACTGGACCCGGTCGAGAGGGGCGCCGGCCTCGGCCGGAACGGAGAGCCCCAGTATGGATATGACCATCATCACCGCCCAGGCTCTCATCTCGGCCCCCTTCCCGTGGCAAAACCCATTGCATCGAGCCTGCCATCCTGATGCGGAGACGTTCCCCCTTTGGCGACGGGACTAACAGCGCGCTCGGTGCCAGTTGGAGTCGCGGCGTGGGGATCTGATGTCCCAGACGCTGCGGCAAGCGCGGGACAGGCGCAGGCCGGGCGCCACGCCGGAGTCTCCGCCTACCCGACGCGGGCGATCCTGAACATCGCGCTGGGGCCCATGAGTCCCACGTGAGAGCGCCGGGCCACATTCGCGGGCGGAGGCGCGTCCTACACTATCCCGCCGCACCAAGGACTTAGCGTCGCGCGCGTGGAGGGCACGACCGTTGCACGCGTTTCCCACGGGTCCCCAGGAGGGGCCGCCTATGGTCGACGAGAAGAAGGACGCGTGGGACGCGACGCAGTGGCACGAGGTCAAGAAGGGCGAGACCCTCTGGAAGATCGCCCAGCAGTACTACGGCGACGGGAGCCTCTACCCGAAGATCTTCGAGGCCAACAAGGACACGCTCAAGGATCCCAATCTCATCCGGATTGGCCAGAAGCTCCGGATCCCCTAGCCCACCCTTACGTGGAGGAGATGTCATGGTGAAGCGCTGGTGTGCCCTGACGATGCTGGTGTTCGCGGGAATGCTGCTGAGCGCCTGTGCGAGCGACAAGGTGCCCGCCGAGACGGCCCTCAAGGCGGCGGAGAGCGCGGTCACCGCGACGGTCGCCGAGGCGTCGAAGTACGTGCCGGACGAGGCCAAGGGCCTGCAGGACCGCCTCAATGGCCTCAAGGACAGCTTTGCCAAGGGGGAGTACAAGACCGTCCTGGCGGGCGCGCCGGATCTGACCGCCCAGGCGAAGGCCCTGGCGGATACGGCGGCCGCCAAGAAGGCCGAGCTCGCCAAGAGCTGGGCCGACCTCAGTGGCGGGCTCCCGCAGGTGCTCCAGACCATTCAGGGGCGGGTGGACATCCTGTCCAAGGCCAAGACCCTGCCCGCCAACGTGGACAGGGCCACCGTCGACGGAGCCAAGACCGGCCTCGACTCGATGAACAAGGCCTGGGCCGATGCCCAGGCGTCGTTCAGTGCAGGCAACCTGGCCGACGCCCTCGCGAAGGCCAACGCGCTGAAGAGTCAGGCCGCCGAGCTCATGACGAAGCTCGGCATGCAGGCTCCGGCCGCCCTCAAGTCGTGAGGAAAGGAGAACAGGTCATGAATCCAACTGTCATCAACCTCATCATCCAATTGGTGTCGGGGGCCGTGGGTGGCAACGTCGCCGGCGGTCTCCTGAAGCAGTTCAGCCTCGGAACGGCGGGCAACTCCATTGCCGGGATCGTCGGCGGCGGACTGGGCGGCCAGCTCCTGAGCATGCTGCTCGCGGGGAGCGGCGCCGCGGCCGGCGGAGCTGCCGGGGGTGGGTTCGACGTCGGCTCGATCGTGACGCAGATCGTGGGCGGTGGGGTGGGTGGCGGTGTCGTGATGGTGGTTGTCGGCCTGATCCGGCAGATGATGAGTGGTCAGAGCGCGAGATAGCCGAGAGTCCGCTCACCCTGCCCTCTCCCCGGGGAGAGGGAAGCTCACTCCCCCAGGAAGTAGCGGCGCGGGTCGAAGAGGCGGACGAGGGCGAGCTCCTCCGCCGTCGGCGCCTCGAAGCGGCGCAGCGTGGGGGCCACCTGCAGATCCCAGCCGCAGGCCTCGCGGGCCGCCTGCACCGCGGCCGCCTCGGGGCCCTCGCCGAAGAGCCCGGTCAGCGTCAGCTCGCCGTGCTCGGTGGTCTTCTCGTACACGCCCAGGTCCGAGACCACCGTGCGCACGGTCCGGCCGGGCGCGGTGATGTACGGCACCTTGTCCACGAAGCGCCGCGGCGACTGCTGCAGGCACACCACGACCTCGCGCGAGGACGAGGTGATGTCGTTGGCCCCGCCCGAGCCGGTGATGTAGGTGACGCCGGGCATGATCGTCGAGTTGATGTTGCCGTGCTTGTCGATCTGCCCGGCCGCGAGCGAGCCCATGCACTGGTTGTGGCGCCCGCCCATGAAGATGCCCATCACGTGCAGGATGTCGGTCAGCATCTTGCACGACGGGAAGTTGCGGAACGAGAACACGAAGGGCTCGGCCGGGCGCGGCAGGTAGCCGACCATGCCGGTCTCCGCCATCAGCTCGACCTCCGCGCCCGATTGCTTCAGCTGGTACGCGGCCAGCCACGCGGCCAGGTTGGAGTTGCCCACCCCGGCCAGGAAGCTCTTGTAGCCGTGGGCACGCACCTTCTCGGCCAGCATGCGGGAGGCCGCCACCACCATCCACTCGCTCGGGGTCGCGGTCGCGCTCGTGGAGAGCTTCGGCGCGAGCGTGTCGAGCTCCGAGACCCAGGCGTCGGTGTGGGCCCGCCCCTTCGTCTCCATGATGCGGGCGTAGCCGAGCTTGGAGAGATAGGCCGCGTGGTCGGGCAGGTCCAGCATCCACTCCCGGATCCACGCGTCCGCGGTGTCGGGCTTGCGGAAGGCGCGGCGGCACTCGAGGATCCACTCCATGTCCTCGGCGTAGCCCTCGAGCTCCGGCACGTTCATGCCGTACATGCCGCCCGGATGGTTGCCGTGCGGGGTCTCCACCACCGCGCGGACGTACTGCGACGGCAGCCGCACCAGGTCCGCGTGGCGTCGGATGAAGTCGGTGGAGACGATCTTCTCCACCGTCACCACCGCCCCGCCCCGGGCCGCCATCGCCCCGTACATGTTCTCGTTGAGCGGCGAGGCGGTGATCACGTTGCCGGCGCGGTCGGCGACCCAGCCGTGGAGCAGCGCCACGTCGGGGACGAGGGCCCGCACGTAGGCCACGCGGCCCTCGGCGCCGAACGGATCGTCGGCCGCGATCAGGTCACCGGACCGCGCGTTGTCCTCCTCCATGGTCGAGCCCAGCAGCGAGCGGGTGGGCAGGAACGGCACGCCCATCGCGCCGGCCAGCAGGCGCAGCGGGAAGGTCAGCATCGACCAGTTCGAGACCTCGAGCCGGCCCTCGAGGACCGCGCGCGAGATCAGCGCCTGGGGCGTCGGGAACGGGTAGCCCTCGCCCATGAACGTGGTGATGACCCGGCGCACGAGGCCCGCCGTGCACGAGCGCGGTCCAGGGCGAGCCCAGGCCGACGGTGGCGAGCGTGAAGCCGGGGCTCTTGCCCCACCACTGGCGCACCAGCTCGCGGACCGCGGGGTTCGGGCGGCCGTGGGCGGCGCCGAGGTAGACCGTCGCGCCGGCGGGGACGTGCTGGCGGATGGCCGCCTCGAGCGTGGTGGTCTTGTCGGGGCCCTCGTGGACCGGAATCGAGAGGCGCTGGCGGATCGCGTCCTGGAATGACTGGCTCAGCATGGGGACCCCTCACCCTGCCCTCTCCCCAGGGGAGAGGGGGAGATGGTCAGGCGGCACGGCGGGCGCCGAAGATGCGGCTCTTCACCCGCGACGGGACCCAGCGGGCCAGGCGGCTCGCCACCGCGCCGATGCGGTCGAGCGAGGTCGGCGAGCCCGGCCAGTAGCGGAGCAGGAGCGGCCGCTCGATGAAGTTGATCACGCCGTCGACGACCACCGCGGCCATGATGAGGTCGTCGAGGTAGCCGACCCACGGGATGAAGTCCGGGATCAGGTCGATCGGGCTCACCAGGTAGACCGCCACCGCGGCCAGCACCACCTTGGCCGCGGTCGGCACGTCGCGGTCGCCGGCCAGCGACACCAGCATCCGGGCCAGGCGCGGCAGGGCGAGCAGCAGCTCCTTCATCGCCCGGGCGGCTACTCCAGGCGGTCGGCGAGCAGCTCGGCGATGTCGCGGGTCTTGATGGTGTCGCCGACCTCCTTCGCCTTCACCCCGTCCTCGAACATCGTGAGGCAGAACGGGCAGGCGGAGGCCAGGATGTCGGGCTTCACCTCCATCGCCTGCTCCACGCGCAGCTGGTTCACCCGCCGGCCCTCGTGCTCCTCCACCCACGCGCGTCCGCCCCCGCCGCCGCAGCAGAAGCCCTTGGAGCGGTTCATCTTCATCTCCACCAGGCTGCCGCGCGTCACCCCGGCGAGCACCCGGCGCGGCTCGTCGTAGATGTCGTTGTAGCGGCCGAGGTTGCACGCGTCGTGGTAGGTGATCCGCTCGTTGTCGCGCTGCGCGGGCTGCAGGCGCCCGGACTTCAGCAGCTCGTCCATGAGCTGGGTGTGGTGGACCACCCGGAAGTGGCCGTCGAACTGCGGGTACTCGTTGCGGATGGTGTTGAAGCAGTGCGGGCACGCGGTCACGATGGTCTGGAACTTGTACCGCTTGAGGGTCTCGATGTTGCCCTGGGCCAGGGTCTGGTAGAGGTACTCGTGGCCCAGGCGCCGGGCCGGCTCGCCGGTGCACTTCTCCTCGTTGCCCAGGATCGCGAAGTCCACCCCCGCCGCCTGCAGCACCCGCACCAGGGCGCGCGCCACCTTCTTGTTGCGCTCGTCGAAGGAGCCGTAGCAGCCGACCCAGTAGAGGTACTCGGCCTCGTGGACGTCGGCCATCTGCCGCACGCCCAGGTCCTTGGCCCACTCCGCGCGCGTCTCCCACGACATCTGCCACGGGTTGCCGTTGGTCTCGAGGTTGCGGAACGCGGGCTGCAGCTCGGCCGGGAAGCGCGACTCGGTCAGCACCAGCCAGCGGCGCATGTCGACGATCTTCGGCACGTGCTCGATGAAGACCGGGCAGGCGTCCACGCACCAGCGGCAGGTGGTGCAGGCCCACAGCACGTTGTCGTGGATGACGTCGCCGACGAGGGCCTTCGCGGCGCGCGGCCGCCCCCGCCTGCCCCAGCAGCGCGGGCGCCTCCTCGATGAGCCGCTCCCGCAGGTGCAGGATGAGCCACTTCGGGTCCAGCTCCTTGCCGCTCATGTTGGCCGGGCAGCGCGAGGTGCAGCGGCCGCACTCGGTGCAGTTGTAGGTGTCGAAGAGATCCTTCCAGGCCAGGTCCGTGAGGCTGCCGACCCCGAAGGTCTCCGAGTTCTCGAGATCCACGTTGCGGGCCTGGCCCTTGGGCTCGAGCGGCGAGAAGAACACGTTGAGCGGCGAGACCAGGATGTGCAGGTGCTTGGAGTACGGCAGCAGGACCAGGAAGCCCAGCAGGGTGGCCGCGTGCAGCCACCAGGCGGCGTGGAAGATCACGGTGACCGCGGCCGGGGGCAGCGCGGCGAGGACGCGGGCGATGGCCTGCCCCGCGAACTGCCAGTGGTCGGACGGCGCCGGGCGCGAGCACGATGCGGCCGGCGTCCGCCACCAGGTCCGTGACCATGAGGCCCAGGATCAGCAGCAGGATCACGTTGGCCTCGGTCGAGAGGTTCAGGCGGCGGGGCCGGGTGACGAGCCGGCGGAACATCGCGTAGCCCACCGCCAGGATCACCAGCACGCTGAACACGTCCTCGACGATCAGGTAGGGCGCGGTGTCCGACATCAGCGGCAGGAAGAACGACTCGGTGACCGCCTTGCCGAAGAACTCGACGGTGCCGAGGGTCAGGATCACGAAGCCCCAGAAGATGGTGGCGTGCATCAGGCCCGGCCAGAAGTCGTTGGCGAGGAGCCGCGCCTGCCCGAACACGTACACGATCACCCGGCCCACGCGCGCGGGGATGTGGTCCCAGCGGGCGAGCGGCTTGCCCTTGAGCAACAGGCGCAGCAGGTAGAAGGCCCGGCGCCCGAAGAGCACCGCGGCGGCCGCGATCAGCGCGTAGAAGAGCAGCCAGCCCGGGATGATTCCGTACCACTGGTGAGAGGGCAGCATCAGGGACGCCTCATGGGTTCGATAGTGTGGGGTGCGCCCTCGGAGGTGTCAAGGGCGCCGGAGCGTCTGGGCGAGGATCTCGGCCACCGCGGAGTACGGATCGAGGCGGCCCGCGGTCACCGCCTCGATCGTGGCGCCGAGCGCGGCGTCGGTCTGCACCCGCGCGGTGACCTGGGCGGTGAACTCCTCCACCAGCAGCGCCTCCAGCTCGGCGCGCCGCCGCGCCTGCCGGCGCGTCTCGAGCGCGCCCGCCTGCTCCAGCACCGCGCGGTGGCGCTTCACCTGGCCCATCAGCTCGTCGATCCCCACGTCGTTGGCGGCCTGGGCGGCCAGCACCGGCACCTCCCAGTCGACGTCCTTGGGGGCGCCGCCGCTCGTGTAGTGCAGGTGGACGCTGAAGCGCAGCTCGGCCATCAGGGCGTGCGCCCCGTCGCGGTCGGCCTTGTTGACCACGAAGACGTCCGCCACCTCCATGAGCCCCGCCTTCATGGCCTGGATGGAGTCGCCGGACTCCGGCACCAGGGCCACCACCGTGGTGTCGACCTGCCGGATGATGTCGAGCTCGGTCTGCCCCACCCCGACCGTCTCGATGATGATCCACGGGAAGCCGAAGGCGTCCATCAGCTTGATGACGTCGCCGGTGGCGCGGGCGAGGCCGCCCAGGCTGCCGCGCGTCGCCATGCTGCGGATGAACACGTCGGGATCCAGGGTGTGGGTCTGCATGCGGATCCGGTCGCCCAGGACCGCGCCGCCGGTGAACGGGCTCGACGGGTCGACCGCGATCACGCCCACCGGCTGCTTCTCCGCGCGCAGCCGGGCGGTCACCCGGTCCACCAGCGTGGACTTGCCCGCGCCGGGCGGCCCGGTGATGCCGAGCACGTAGGCGCGGCCGGTGCGCGCGTGGACCGCGCGCATGATCTCGGGCACGTCGGACGCGCGGTTCTCGACCCGGGTGATCAGGCGCGCGAGGGCCAGACGGTCGCCGTCCAGCATCCGACGGACGAGATCGGTCACCGGCGCGGCCGCGCTCAGGCGCCCGGCCGCGGGGAGGCGGCGGACTCGGACGGCTCCGCGCTCAGCCGGGCCTCCATCACCAGGGCGTCCTCGCCGGTGTCGAAGTAGTAGCCCTTGCGGCGACCGATCACCCGGAACCCGAAGCTCTCGTAGAGACCGAGGGCCTCCGTATTGGTGGGGCGCACCTCGAGGAAGGCGAGGCTCACCGCGCGGGTCTTGGCGTCGCCCAGCACCGCGCCCAGGAGCGCGCGGGCCACCCCGCGGCGGCGCAGGTCGGGGTGCGCGGCCAGGTTGGTGACGTGGATCTCGTGGCCGATCTCCCAGAGGCAGAGGTAGCCGAGCAGCCGGCGGCCCCGGCGCGCCACCAGGCAGCGGGCGACGCGGTTCTGGGTCAGCTCGTAGCGGAAGGCGCCGCGCGACCACGGGGTCTGGAACGACGCGCGCTCGATGACGAGCACGTCGTCCAGGTCCTCGAGCGTCATCGGCTCGATCGTCAGCGGGTCGTCATCACGCATGCCGGAGTCACGCATGCCGGGCCTTCAGCTCGGCTTCCGAGGGGCGGAGATAGAGCGGCTGGAGGCGCTCGGCCGGGATGCCGCCGCCCGCCGCGCAGCATCGCGTGGCCGAGCGCGCCGACCACCGCGGGCGAGGGCAGCGACTGGGCCGGCGGGGCCTCGCGCAGGCCCGCGCCGAGCCGGGCCAGGTGGGGCCGGCAGGCCGCGACGCCGTCGCCCACCACGATGACCGGCGCCTCGAGGCGCGCGGCCGCCTCGGCGGGGGGCAGCGCGAGGTAGTCCCACACCCGGACCATCTCGACGCCGCTCCACCGGTAGAGCGAGCAGTAGATCTCGCCCTTGCGCGCGTCGAGCAGCGGGCACACCGGCGCGTCGGCGAACGGCAGCGTGGCGGCGAGGGCGTCGAGCGTCGGGACCGGCGCGATGGGCAGGTCGAGGGCCAGGGCCAGGCCCTTGGCGGTGGCCGCGCCCACGCGAAGGCCGGTGAAGGAGCCGGGCCCGATGGACACCGCGAGGCCGCGCAGGGTCGACATCTCCCACCCGCAGTCCTGGAGCAGCCGGTCCACCACCGCCATGAGCCGCTCCGAGTGCGTGAGCGCGATGTTGAGCCGGCTCTCGCCGACCAGGCGGCCGTCGTCGAGCAGCGCGGCCCCGCCCGCGAGCGTGGCGGTCTCGAGCGCCAGCAGCCTCATGCGCGGCAGTCTAGCATGGCGCGGCGGCCGCACGCGGTCGGCCACTTTCGAGTTGACAACCCATCGCGTCGGCCCGCATCCTTGACTCGACTGATGGCCCCGCCGCCGCGACAAACCGACAGCCAGATGGACGCGGAGGTTCGCGAGAAGATCCATCTCGAGATCCTCAAGCGCACCGGGGCCTATCACGCCAACGACCACGTCCTGCTGCCCTCCGGCCATCACACCAGCGAGTACATCGAGAAGACCCTGGTCACCACCGAGGCCTCCTTCACCGAGGGGCTCGGGGCGGTCATCGCCAAGCACTTCGCCCAGTGGCCCATCGACGTGGTGCTCTCGACCGGGCCCGGGGCCCTCATCCTCTCCCACTGCGTGGCGCGCGCGCATCCGTCGCGGCCCACCCTGGCCTACGGCACCAAGGGCGTCAGCGCGGGCAAGCGGCGGGTGACCCTGCCGGTGGAGTTCCAGCGCTTCATCCGCACCGGCACCAAGGTGCTGATCGTCGAGGACCTGGTCAGCTCCGGCACCACGGTGCGGCTCCTCTCCCAGCTCGTGGAGGATCTCGGCGGCCAGGTGATCGGCATCGGCGCGCTGTGGCGCCGCACCAAGAAGGCGGAGATCGGCGGCAAGGAGATCTTCAGCCTGGTGAGCCGCGACTTCCCGACGTACGCGCCCGAGACCTGTCCGCTCTGCAAGAAGGGCGTGGCGCTCAACCAGGAGTACGTGAAGCGCCGCGAGCATCGCAAGCCGTCGTCCGCCCACGAGAAGTCCTGACGACTCGCCCCCAAGATATGGGGGCTGCCTCGCGCCGGGAACCCTCTATCCGGTATTTTCCCCTTGACACGTTTTTTGCCCTCCCCTATTGTCCGGACAGATCGACCGCGTGACGCGCGGGGATCGGGAGGGGGGTGACATCACATGGCGAAGAAGAAGGCCGCGAAGAAGAAAAAGAAGAAGTAACGCGCCACTCGTGGCGCTCGGCCCTGTCGGCCCCATCCCGGCAGGGCCGTTCCATCTCCGAGCCCGCCCCTACCCGAACCCGACGCCGTGACCCATCGACGCGCCTACGCGCTGCTCCTCGGCGTCGCCCTGCTCTGGGCCGGAAACTATCCGCTCGCGAAGATCGGCCTGCACGAGCTCGGTCCGATCACCATGTCGGCCCTGCGCGCCCTCATCGCGGCGCCGCTGCTCGTGCTGGTCTCGCGGCTGCTCGAGGGTCCGCTGCCGCCGCTGGCCCGCCGCGACCTGATCGCGGTGGTGGTGCTGGCGGTCAGCGGCTTCGTGGGCAACTCCGCGCTGTGGTACGTGGGGCTGCGCCTGACGAGTCCGGCCAACGCGGGGATCCTGGGCGCGGCCTCCCCGGTGGTGGTGGCCCTCGCGGCGGCGGCGTGGCTGCGCGAGCGCGTGTCCCCGGTCAACCTGGCCGGCATCGGCCTCACCCTCGTGGCGGTGCTGCTGACCATCGCGCAGGGATCGCCCCGCACCCTGCTCACCCTCTCCGTCAACCGCGGCGACGTGATCATCCTGGTCTCGCAGAGCCTGTGGGTGGTCTACACGCTCTACAGCCGCGCCAACCTCTCCACGTTCTCGCCGCTCCAGATGCTGGCCGGCGCGCACGTGGTCGCGGCGGGCCTGCTGCTGCCGATGGCCCTGGTGGAGCGGCCGTGGCAGGCGTTCGCGCACGCCTCGTGGGTGGGCTTCTCGGTCGTGCTCTACAGCGCCTTTCTGGGGACGCCGGCCCACATCGCCTTCTACCAGGCGGTGCGCACCGTGGGGCCGAGCCGGGCCGCGGTCTTCATGAACCTGATCCCGTTCATGGTGCTGGGGCTGTCGTGGCTGATGCTGGGCGAGCCGATCCACTGGTACCACTGGGTGGGCGCGATCGGGGTGATCGGGGGCGTGGTGCTGACGACGCGCCGCTCGCGCCCGGTCCCCGGCCGGGGGAGGGCCGGATGAGGAGCGGCTACCGCTTGGCCGAGGCCTTCGGCCCCTTGCTCGAGGCCGGCTTGGCCGGCTTGTCGTCCTTGATCAGGTGCTTCACCTCGTCCATGAACTGGGAGATGTCCTTGAACTGGCGATACACCGAGGCGAACCGCACGTAGGCGACCTGGTCGAGCTTCTGCAGGTGCTCCATCACGATCTCGCCCAGCTCGAGGCTCGTGATCTCCTTCTCGGCCCGGTCGTGCAGCTTGGCCTCGATGTCGGCCACCACGTCGTCCACCGCCTGCACCCCGACCGAGCGCTTCTCGCAGGACTTGAGGATCGAGCCGCGGAGCTTCTGCCGGTCGAAGGGCTCGCGGCGCCCGTCGCGCTTGACCACGTGGGGCAGCACGTCCTCGATGTACTCGTAGGTGGTGTAGCGCCGGTGGCACTTGAGGCACGCCCGCCGGCGGCGGATGAACTCCCCGTCGCGCCCCACCCGCGAGTCCACCACGCGGTCCTCGGTGTGGCCGCAGAACGGGCACTTCACTTGAGGCGCCCCGCGTAGAGGGGGAACTGGGAGGTCAGCTCCTGCACCTGGCCCCGCACCGCCGCCTCCACCGCCCCGTCGCCGGCGCGCTGGAGCACCCGGTCGATGAAGTCCGCGATCCGCGCCATCTCCGGCTCCTTCATGCCGCGCGTGGTGACCGCCGGCGTCCCGATGCGGATGCCGCTCGTGACCATCGGGCCCTTGGTGTCGAAGGGGATGCCGTTCTTGTTGACGGTGATCCAGGCCCGGTCGAGCGTCTCCTGGGCGTCCTTGCCGGTGACGTTGCGGGTGGTGAGATCCACCAGGATCAGGTGGGTGTCGGTCCCCCCCGAGACCAGGCGGAAGCCGCGCGCCATCAGCGCCTCCGCGAGCGCGCGGGCGTTCTTGACGATCTGCCCCTGGTAGGCGCGCCACTCCGGCGTCTGCGCCTCGCGGAAGGCGACCGCCTTCGCCGCGATCACGTGCATGAGCGGCCCGCCCTGGATGCCCGGGCAGCACGGTGCGGTCGAGATCCTTGGCGTACTGGCTCCGGCACATCACCATGCCGCCGCGCGGGCCCGCGCAGCGTCTTGTGGGTGGTCGTGGTGACGAAGTCGGCGAACGGCAGCGGCGAGGGATGGAGGCCGGCCGCCACCAGCCCGGCCGGATGCGCGATGTCGGCCATGAAGGCGGCGCCCACCTCGTCCGCGATCTCGCGGAAGGGCTTGAAGTCGATCGCGCGCGGGAAGGCGGAGCCGCCCGCGATGACGAGCTTGGGCCGGTGCTGCCGGGCCAGGTCGCGCACCTCGTCCAGGTCGATGCGCTCGGTGTCCTTGCGGACCCCGTAGGGCACGATCTTGTAGAAGCGGCCCGAGAAGTTGATCGGGCTGCCCGCGGTGAGATGCCCGCCGTGGGCCAGGTTCGGGCCCAGCACGGTGTCGCCCGGCTTGAGCAGCGTGAAGTACACCGCCATGTTGGCCTGCGAGCCCGAGTGGGGCTGCACGTTGACGTGCTCGGCCCCGAACAGCTCGCGCGCGCGGCTGATCGCCAGCTCCTCGGCGACGTCCACGAACTCGCAGCCGCCGTAGTAGCGCTTGCCCGGGTAGCCCTCGGCGTACTTGTTGGTCATCACCGAGCCCACCGCCTCCAGCACCGCCTCGGAGACGAAGTTCTCGGACGCGATCAGCTCGAGGTTGCGGGACTGGCGCTCGGTCTCCGCGCGGATCGCCTTGGCGATCTCCGGGTCGGTCTGCTCGAGCGGGCTCATGGTTGCGCCCGGTCGCCGGCGTGGCGGGACTCGACGTCGGCGATCTTGGCGACCCGCCGCGCGTGCCGGCCGGCCGCGAAGTCGGTCTCGAGCCAGGCCTGGAGGATGTCGGCCGCCATGTCGGCGCCCATGAGCCGGCCGCCCAGCACCAGCACGTTGGCGTCGTTGTGCTCGCGGCTCATGCGCGCGGTGTAGAGATCGGCGCACAGCGCCGCGCGCACGCCCGGGACCTTGTTGGCCGCGATCGACATGCCGATGCCGGTGCCACACACCAGCAGGCCCCGCTCGACCTTGTGATCCGCGACCGACTCCGCGACCAGGGCCGCATAGTCCGGGTAGTCGACGGACTCGGTGGAGTGGGTGCCGAGATCAAGCACCTGGTAGTTGTGGTTTATCAACCAGCCCTTGAGGGCTTCCTTGAGCCCGTATCCGGCATGATCGGCGCCGAGCGCAATGGTGGAAACCACGGGCCAACCTTACGCTCCGTCGGGGCTGGGTGTCAAGGAACCCGCTACCGGTGGGGCCCGCGGGCCGCCGCGATCAGGTCCCGACTTCCTCGCGCCCGTCGAGCACCGGCTCCGGCACCTGCGCGACGACCGCGTCCATCTCGGCGAGGATCTCGCGGCGCCGATCGGCCAGGTGGCGCGCGAGATCGCGGTCGAGCACGAGGCGTAGCAGGGCCCGCGTCTCCCGGTAGAGCCGGCGCAGGCGCTCGCTCCACGCCAGGGCGAAGAAGCCGCCGGGCGCGAGCAGGACGATGAAGAGCGCGAGGAGCGGGCCGCCGCCCCAGCGCCAGAGCAGCCACGCCTCCCCGACCCACGCGAGCGGGTAGAGCACGACGCCGGCCACCAGCTTGTAGGTGGCCTCCACGTCGCCCTCGGGCCGGAGCAGCCGCACCGCGGCCCAGGTGAGCCAGTACGGCAGCGCGTGGGTGGCGAGCCCCCAGAGCGCCAGGGGGAGCCCGCCGAGCAGGGCCGCGAGCTGGCCGCCCGCGTAGCGGAGCGCCACGCTCGGCGGCGGCGCCTTCAGCAGCACCGCGGTCCGCAGGCCCGCCTCGTCCAGATCCTTCACGTAGCGCTCCATCTGGCCGCGCAGCAGCGAGAGGCGCGTCGCGTCGTGGTGGCTCAGGTAGCGATAGGCGCGCGTGGCGCGCCGCCGCCAGTCCGCGCGCGCGCTCGCGTCCCACTCCCCGCCCCGCTCCTGGCGCCAGAGCCGCTCGGCGTGCTCGACGAGCCGCAGCGTCTGGCGATCGTCCACCAGCGCGATGAGCCCGCGCATCGCCTCGCCGAGCCGCGCGGTGAGCCGGCGCGCGGCCTCCTCGGGCGAGGCGGCCGCGAGCGCCACGCAGTCGGCCACCGGCACCGGCTCGCCGATCGAGACCAGCGCCCAGCCGGTGCGGAACGTGCCCGGCTCGTGGAACATGAGCCCGACCGGCAGCAGGGTCACCGGACCGACCGCGTCCGCCTCCGCGGCCAGCAGCATCCGCGCCGCGCCGGTGCGGAGCGGCATCAGCAGCGGCTCGGGCTGGCTCACGCCCTCCGGGAAGATCAGGATCGCCTGGCCGCTCCGCAAGGTCGCCGACGAGGCCTCGAAGAGCGCGGTGTTGCGCGCCGGATCGGTGCCGCCCTCCTGGCGACGGTGCACGGGCAGCGCCCCGATCAGGCGGAGGAAGGGCCCGATCAGGGGATTCGAGAAGAGCGGCGCCTTGGCCACCGAGACCAGGCGCCGGGGAAAGTGGCCCAGCAGCAGCACCCCGTCCACGAGCGCGTTGTGGTGGTTGGCGGCCACGATGAGCGGACCCGCGCGCGGGATGCGCTCGGCGCCGATCACGTCGACGCGACGATAGAAGAGCGCGAGCAGCAGCCGGGCCAGCGCCCGGACCAGCCGATAGGGCGCGGGGGCGTCGCTCAGAGCGACACGCGCTGGCCGTCCTCGGCCACCGCGGCCGGCCAGCCCAGACGGCTCGTGATCGCGTCCCGGAGCGCGGACGCCGCGTCCGGCTCGCCGTGGACGACGTAGGTCATGCCGGGCGGCCGCGTGAAGCCGCCGAGCCAGCGCAGGATCTCCTCGCGGTCGGCGTGCGCCGAGTACGCGTCGCTCACCATGATCTGCGCGCGCACCGGGACCTCCGCGCCCAGCATCTTCATCTCGGTCGCGCCGTCCTTGAGCCGGCGCCCGCGGGTGCCCGCGGCCTGGTAGCCGACGAAGAGCACGGTGGTGCGGGGATCGGGCAGGAGGCGCCTCAGGTGGTGGAGGATGCGCCCGCCGGTGGCCATGCCGCTGCCCGCCACGATGATGCCCGGGCCCGGCGTGTCGTTCAGCCGCTTGGAATCGTCCACCGTGCGGGCCAGGGTCAAGCGGCGCGGCGCGAAGGGCCGCGTGCCGTCCGCTTCCAGCGCGATCAGCGCCGCGTCGTGCTCCTCGGTGTGGCTCGCGTAGATCGCGGTGGCCTGGATCCCCATCGGGCTGTCGAGGAAGACCGGGAGGCTCGGGATCGCCCCTTTCGTCTCGAGGGCGCGCAGGTCGTGCAGGATCTCCTGCGAGCGGCCCACCGCGAAGGCGGGGATGAGGAGCCAGCCCTTCTGATCGACCGCCCGCCGCACCGCGGCCGCGAGCCGGTCGACCGGATCGTCCGGCGGGTGCACGCGATTGCCGTAGGTGGACTCCACCAGCAGCACGTCGGCCTCCGTCACCGGGTCCGGGTCCACCATGATCGGCACGTCGTAGCGGCCGAGGTCGCCGGAGAACACGAGGCGGCGCCCGCCGATCGCGCACGTGACGAGCCCCGCTCCCAGGATGTGCCCCGACGGCGTGAAGCGGGCCTCGACGCCGGGCGCGGGCGTGAAGCGCTCCCCGAAGGCCACGCGGCGGGCCTGGGCGAGCACGCGGTCCGCGTCCGCCACCGTGTAGAGCGGCAGCGCGGGGTCGTGCTTGCTCGTCCGGTGGCGGTTCGCGAACGCGGCCTCCTCCTCCTGGAGGTGCGCCGCGTCCGGGAGCATGATCCGGAGGAGATCGAGCGTCCCGCCGGTGCAGTAGACCGGTCCGGTGAAGCCGTCGCGGCAGAGGCGCGGCAGGTAGCCGGAGTGGTCGATGTGGGCGTGGCTCAGCACGACCGCGCCGAGGGTCTTCGGATCCACCGGCGGCGGGGCCCAGTTGCGCAGGCGCAGGGGCTTGAGACCCTGGAAGAGCCCGCAGTCGAGCAGGAGCCGGCTCGCCCCGTCCTCGAGCAGATGCTTGGAGCCGGTCACGGTGCCCCCGGCCGCCCCGAGGAAGGTCAGGGTCGCGGTCACTCGGAGATGGACTCCCGCACGGACCGCCGGCGCTCGCCGCGCATCGGGTACGGGCCCGCCCCCGCCGGGAACTCGAACGTCTCCTGCTCCGCGGTCTCCACCCCCAGGGTGACCAGGCGCTCGATGTCGAGCCGCGCCTCCATCGCCGCCACCGCGGCGGCCTCCATGCGGGTGTCCGGATGGCGCGGGGTGAAGAGCGTGCAGCAGTCGGCGTCGGGCTCGATGGAGATCTCGTACGTCCCGAGCGCGTGCGCCTGCTCGGTGATCTCGAGCTTGTCCATGCCGATCAGGGGCCGCAGGATCGGCATGCCGGCCACCTCGTCGATGCGGGTGATGTTGGCCAGCGTCTGCGAGGCCACCTGCCCCAGGCTCTCGCCGGTGACCAGCGCGGGCGCGCCCGCGTGCCGGGCGAGGCGCTCGGCGATGCGCACCATGAGCCGCCGGTAGACGACCACGCGGGCGGGCGGGGGCACCGCCAGCACCACCTCGCGCTGGATCTCCCCGAAGGGGACGAGGAAGAGCCGCGAGTGGTACTGCCACTGGGTGAGACGGGTCACCAGCTCGCGCGCCTTGGGGCGGGAGAGATCGGGCAGGTAGGGCGCGCTGTGGAAGTGCACGAAGACCACGCGGCAGCCCCGCTTCATGAGGCGCCACGCCGCCACCGGCGAGTCGATGCCGCCCGACAGCAGCGCGGCCACCGTGCCGCTCGCTCCCACCGGCAGGCCGCCCGCCCCCTGGTCGCGGTCCGCGTAGACGAACGCCTCCCCGGGCAGCACCTCCACCCGCACGTCGAGCTCGGCGTGCTCGAGGCTGACCCGCACGTCGGGTCGGAGCGCGAGCACGTGCGCGCCCAGGTCGCGATTGAGCTCGACCGAGGTCATCGGGAAGGTCTTGAAGGCGCGACGGGCCGAGATCCGGAAGGTCCGGAACTCGCGGCCCTCGATCGCCTGCCCCACCGCGGCCCGCAGCGCCTCGCGCGAGACGCCGGTGCGCAGGGCCAGCGAGAAGTTGGCCACCCCGCACACGCGGGCGAGCCGCTCGCGCAGGCGCGCCGGATCCGGGTGGCGTGAGAGATCCAGCATGATGCGCCCGGTGAGCTGCACGAGCCGCACCGGACCGAGGTCGCCGATCGCGCGCAGCAGGTTTTCTTGCAGGTGCCGGAGGAAGAGGGGCCGGTTGCCCCGCTTGAGGCTGATCTCGTGGTAGTGGAGGATCGCGGCGGGCGCGGTCTGATGCCCGGGGGCCGGGCTCGCCATCACTCGGCCTCCGCCGACCGGCGCGTGCTTGGGCCGCCGCCGGTAGACCGTCCGGGGCACCTCCACCTTGGGCGGCTTGGCGGGCATCGGCTTGCGGACCTTCATGTGGATGGGCGTGTGGATCGGCTTCCGGCGCTGCTTCATCCGGCAAGTATATCCCGCCGGTCCGCGGTCAATAGGGCGCGCCCGGGAAGGTGTCGATCCCGGCGGGACGGCCCGCCGCCTTGTACATCTTCACCGCGCCCACCCCCGCCCCGCCCCACAGGCCCTCGATGACCCCGTCGTGCAGCGCCCAGCTCCGGCCGCGCACGGTCCGCGCCGCGTCCGGCCGGCGGAAGTGCGAGGAGCCGTCGAGCGCGGTGAGCAGGGACCCGCCCTCGGAGAAGCCGGCGTGGATCTCCTCCATCACGTCGCGGCCCATCAGGTAGCCGCAGCCCCGGCGCTCGTACAGGATCGCCGAGTGGTAGAAGAGCGGCTCGATGAGGTAGATCTCCTTGCCGATCAGCGTGCAGAAGCTCTCCATCGCGTCCAGCACCCGCGACAGGAGCCGCAGGCCGCGCCGCACCTGCCCGGGGGCGAGCCCGTCCTGCATCGCGCGCGCTTCCTCCACCACGTTGCGCGACGCGGTGCCGAAGAGGGTGTCGCGCCCGTCCGGGTCGCGGTCGATCGCGAAGCGCGGCCCGGCCGGGTCGGTGATCTGCACGAAGGCCAGCTCCGGCACCGACAGGGGCGACATCTCCACGTCGACCAGCAGCGCGGGATCGCGGTCCTCGGTCGAGGAGCGCACCTCCACGCGGGCCCACGGCTTGTCCGGGGGCGCGGTCACCCGCACCAGCCGCGCCCCGTCCCGGTCGCAGAGGGTGGACGGATCGATCCCGAAGCGGTCGAACAGCTCGTCGGGCACCAGGCGCGCGTAGAGGGCCTCCGCGACCTCGCGCGGCAGCGCGTTGATCTCCTGGATCGAGCCGAGTCCGAGCCCCTCCGCGCGCAGGTCCATGGCGTCCGGTCGCGCCCTAGCGGGGTCCCGCCGGCGCGGGGCCGGGCTCGAGCGTGGGCAGGAGCCCGCGCGCGGCCTCGAGATCCTCGGGGGTGTTGACGTTCATGAAGACGACCTCGGGGGCGCGGTGGCGGGCGACCTCGTCCTCCCCGATCGCGAGGACGCGCACGTCCTCGTAGAAGCCGACGATCTTGAGGCGCCCGGCGCGCAGCCGCGTCTCGATCGGCGCGAGGCACGCCTTGCCGTAGCAGGCGTGGAGCGTCTCCCACTGCGCTCCCACGCGCGGGAGCCACCACGTCGGCCTCCGCGGCCCGCGCGGTGACCAGGCGCGCCACCTCCACCATCAGGAACGGCATGTCGCAGGCCACCGTGAACGCGGCGTCGCCGCGCGCGGCGCGGAGGCCGGAGTAGATGCCGCCGAGCGAGCCGTGGTCCGGGAACGCGTCGGGCACCATCGGCAGTCCGAGCGAGGCGTAGAGCTCGGGGGTGTTGGTCACGAGGAGCACGTCGTCGGCGACCGCGCGCACCACGTCGGCGACCCGGTCGATGATCCGCCGCCCGCCCAGCTCCATCAGGGCCTTGGGCCGCCCGCCCATCCGCACGCTCCGGCCCCCGGCCTGGATCACGCCGGTTATCCGCATGCCGCCTCGACGATCACCGGGCCCTGCCGGAGGATCCGGGGGGGCCACACCGTGCAGTCCGCGACGGTCGAGCCCGCGCCGCCCGCGGTCGGCCCGCCGTCGAGGATCAGCTCCACCCGCCCCTCGAAGTACTCGCGCACCGCGGCCGCGGTGAGCGCGGGCGGCGCCTCGCTCGGATTGGCGCTCGGCGCGGTGATCGGGCGTCCCGCCGAGTGCACGAGCGCGCGGGCCACCGCGTGGCCGGGCATGCGCACCCCGATGGTGGAGCCGCCCCCGGTGAGCCCCGCGGGCACGCGGTCCGCCGCCTCCAGCACGAGGGTGAGCGGGCCGGGCCAGTACCGCGCCATCAGCGCCCGGGCGCCGTCGGAGATGCGGGCGGCCAGGCCCGCCGCCATGTCGATCGAGTCGACCAGCACCAGCAGCGCCTTGTGCTCCGGCCTCCCCTTCACCTCGAACACCCGCGCGACCGCGTCGGAGTCGAGGGCGTCGGCGCCGAGACCGTAGAAGCTCTCGGTCGGGAACGCCACCAGCCCGCCCGCCTCGACCACCGCGGCGGCGGCCGCGATCGCGCGCACGTCGGGCTGCTCGGGATCCACCGCGCGGATACGCGTGCGGATGGGCGGCGGCGCTCACCCGAGACGTCTCAGGGCGTGATGGCCGATGTCGCGCCGGTAGTGGGCCCCGTCGAAGCGGATGCGCTCGACCGCGGCGTAGGCGGTGCGGATCGCGGCGGCCACGTCGCGCGCCGAGCGCCTGCACGCCGAGCACGCGGCCGCCCGCGGTCACGAGCGCGCCGCCCGCGAGCGCGGTGCCCGCGTGGAACACGTTGACGCCGGGGAGCCGCGCGGCGGCCTCCACCCCGGTGATGGCCCGGCCCGTCTCGTAGGCCCCGGGATATCCGGCCGAGGTCATGACCACGCACACCGAGCTCTGCGGCGCTGAAGGCCAGCGCGGGCGGCAGGCCCTTGCCGGTCGCGGCGGCCAGGAGCAGGGCCAGCAGGTCGTCCTCGAGGCGCGGCAGGATGGCCTGGCACTCGGGGTCGCCGAAGCGGCAGTTGAACTCGATGACCTTCGGCCCCTCGCGCGTGATCATCAGGCCCACGAAGAGCACGCCGGTGTAGGGCGCGCCCTCCTCCGCCATCGCCGCGATGGTGGGCCGGACGATCTCGCGCATCACGCGCTCCTGCATGCCCGCGTCCATCACCGGGGCCGGCGAGTAGGCGCCCATGCCGCCGGTGTTGGGGCCGCGGTCGCCGTCCTGCACCGTCTTGTGGTCCTGCGCCGCGACGAGCGGCAGCACGGCGGTCCCGTCGGAGAGCGCGAAGAACGACGCCTCCTCGCCCACCAGGAACTCCTCGATCACCACCGTGAGCCCGGAGTCGCCGAAGGCGCGCGCCTCGAGGCACTGCGCGACCGCCCGGTCCGCCTCCTCGAGGCTCCGGCACACCACCACGCCCTTGCCCGCGGCGAGGCCGTCGGCCTTCACCACCAGCGGCGCGCCCAGCTCCCGGCAGTAGCGCCGGGCCGCCGCCGCGTCGCGGAAGGTGCCGAAGCGCGCGGTCGGGATGCGGTGACGGGCCATCAGGTCCTTGGCGAAGGCCTTCGAGCTCTCGAGCCGCGCCGCGGCCGCGCTGCCCCCGAACACCGCGAGGCCGGCCGCGCGGAGCCGGTCGGCGAGGCCGAGGGCGAGCGGGGTCTCGGGCCCCACCACCACGAGGTCGGGCCGCTCCTGCTGGGCCAGGGCCACGATCTGGTCGATGGCGGTGTCCTTGATCGGCACGCAGCGGGCGTGCGCGGCGATGCCGGGGTTGCCGGGCGCGGCGATCATGCGGCCGAGGCCCGGGCTCTGGGCGAGCTTCCACGCGAGCGCGTGCTCGCGCCCGCCGCCGCCGACCAGGAGCACGTCGGTCATTCGTCGCTCTCCGGCGCCGCGTCGTCGGCGCCCCCGGCCTCGCCGTCCAGGTGGGCGCGCGCGATCTTGGCCCACGGGCTGCCGAGATCCAGCTCGAGGTAGCGCCGCCAGTGGACCGCCGCGCTCTCGCTCCGCCCCATCTTGGCCAGCACGCCCGGCCAGGTTGAAGTGAGCGTCCGCGTAGTCGGCGTCCAGCTCGAGCGCGCGCCGGTACCACGTCACCGCCACCGGGAAGTCGCCGAGGTCCTCGTGGAGCGAGCCCAGGTTGAAGCCGGCCTGGCAGCAGCTGTCGTCGGCGTCCAGCGCGGCGCGATAGCACTCGCCCGCCCGCTCGTACTGCCCCATGCGGTGGTGCAGGAGCCCCAGGTTGTTCCACGCCGCCGCGTAGCCCGGATCCATGTCGAGCACGCGCTCGTAGGCGTCGACCGCCGACTCCCAGCGCTCCGGGTCGCCGTCCCACTCCGAGGCGCGCTGGAACCACACCTCGGCCGCGTCGGCGGGCGGGATGAGCGGCCGCACCATGCCGGTCAGCAGCACCTCGCGCGTCTCGCGCTCGAGGTCGCCCGCCGCGAAGTCGAGGAGCGCCTGCCCGGTGCCCGGGTCGAGGCGCAGCCGGTCCTGCTCCACGACCACGCGACGGTCGTGGACGACGAGCCGCAGCTCGGCGAGCGGAGTCTGCACGTCCGGGACGAGGCGCCGGGCCCCGTCGAGCGCGGCCCGCACCTGGCGCACGCTCGCGCCGCTCTCGAGGAGCTGCGCGGCGGCGCGGGCCGAGACCAGCTCGCGGAAGCGGACCCCGCGCGGGTCGTCGCGCAGGAGCCCCAGGCGCCGGAGCTGCGAGCGCCGCTTGGGGGACAGCCGCAGGAGCCGCGTCAGCTCGCGCAGCGAGAACACCCGCTCGGGAGGATGACTAGTGCTTGAAATGGCGTATCCCGCACACCACCATGGCCATGTCGTGCTGGTCGGCCGCGGCCACGACTTCCTCGTCCCGGAGCGAGCCTCCCGGATGGATCACCGCGGTGGCGCCCGCCTTGGCGACCACGTCGAGCCCGTCGCGGAACGGGAAGAACGCGTCGGAGGCGCACACCGAGCCCCTGGTCTCGAGCCCGACCTCGCGGGCGCGCATGACCGCGAGCCGCGCCGAGTCCACCCGGTTCATCTGACCGGCCCCGACGCCCACCACCTGTTCCGCGGTGGCGAGCACGATGGCGTTGGACTTGGCGTGCTTGCCCACCCGCCACGCGAAGCGCAGGGCAGACAGCTCCGCCGCGCTCGGGGCCCGGCGCGAGACCACCTTGAGGCTCCCCTCGTCCAGGTCGACGAGGTCGGCCTCCTGGAGCAGCACCCCGCCCCAGACGCTCCGCAGCTCCGGCGCGCGCGCCGGATAGTCACGCCGCGCGCACGGGAGCTGGAACACCCGGCACTTCTTCTTGGTCCGGCGGATCTCCTCGAGCGCGTCCGGCTCGTAGGCGGGCGCGAACAGGATCTCGAGCAGGATGCCGGACAGCTCCTTCACCACCTCGAGGTCCACCGTCCGGTTGAGCCCCACGATGCCGCCGTAGATCGAGACCGGGTCGCAGGCCTTGGCCCGGCGGACGGCCTCGCCCGCTCCCGCCCCGAGGGCGACGCCGCACGGGTTGGTGTGCTTGATCACCACCGCGGCCGGGTCGTCGAACTCGAGCAGCAGCCCGAGGGCGGCCGACCAGTCGAGCAGGTTGTTGTAGGAGAGCTCGGGGCCGTGGAGCTGGGCGGCCGCGCTCAGCCCGAGCGGGCCGGCGGCCGGGCGGTAGAACGCGGCGGCCTGGTGCGGGTTCTCGCCGTAGCGGAGCGACTGCACGCGCACGCCGTCGATGGCCAGCCGCTCCGGGAAGCCCGCGGCGGCGGGCCGGGCCGCCGCGGCCGGGTCGCGCAGGTAGGCCGCGATCGCCGCGTCGTACTGCGCGGTGCGCCGGAAGGCCTCCGCGGCCAGCCGGAAGCGAGTCTCGTCCGAGAGCGTCCCGTCCGCCTTCCGCAGCTCGTCGAGCACCGGCCCGTACTGCGCGGGATCGGTGAGCACCGCCACGTGGGCGTGGTTCTTGGCCGCGCCCCGGATCATGCTGGGGCCGCCGATGTCGATGTTCTCGATCGCCTCCTCGAGCGTGACGCCGGTCCGCGCCACCGTCTGCTCGAACGGGTAGAGCGTCACCGCGACCAGGTCGATGGGCCGGATCCCGTGCCGCTCGAGCGCGGCCACGTGCTCGGGCAGCTCCCGCCGGGCCAGGAGCCCGCCGTGCACCTTGGGGTGGAGCGTCTTCACCCGCCCGTCGAGCATCTCCGGGAAGCCGGTGACCTCGGCCACGTCCACCACCGCGATCCCGGACTCGCGCAGCAGCCGGGCGGTGCCGCCGGTGGAGACGATCTCGGCGCCGAGCGCGACCAGGCCCCGGGCGAACTCCACCACCCCGGTCTTGTCGTGCACGCTGATCAGAGCGCGTCCTACCTTCGTCATGGCGTCTCCCCGATGATCACGCGGCGCCCGTGGATCTCGAGCCGCCCCTCCGCGAACAGGCGCACCGCCTCCGGGTAGATGCGGTGCTCCTCGACCAGGATGCGCGCGGCCAGGCTCTCCTCGGTGTCGTCCGGCTCGCACCGGCACCGCGGCCTGCAGCACCACCGGCCCGCTGTCGACGCCCTCGTCCACGAAGTGCACGGTGGCGCCCGACACCCGCACCCCGTGGGCCAGGGCCTGCCGCTGCGGATGAAGGCCCGGGAACGCGGGCAGCAGCGAGGGGTGGATGTTGAGGAGACGGCCCGCGAAGTGCGCGACGAAGCCCGCGGTCAGGAGGCGCATGTAGCCGGCCAGGCACACGAGGCCGACCCGGCGCTCCTCCAGCACCCCGATCACCGCCTTCTCGTGCGCCTCGCGCGAGGGATGCTGCCGGGGATCGACCACCACCGCCTCGATGCGGTGCTCGCGGGCGATGTCGAGCACCGGCGCGCCGGCCCGGTCGGCGACGAGCACCACCACCGCGGCCGGCATGCGGCCGCTCTCGGCGGCCAGGGCGAGGGCGCGGAAGTTCGAGCCGCGGCCCGAGGCGAGCACGCCGACCCGCAGAGGCTCAGGCATACTCGACTCCCGGCTCGCCCGCGACGATCTCGCCCACCGTGAAGACCCGCTCTCCCGCGGTCTCCAGGCGCTGGGTCGCGGCGGCCACGTCGTCGGCCGCGACCACCAGGAGGAAGCCCAGGCCCATGTTGAACGTGCGCCGCATCTCCGCGTCGTCGACCGAGGCCGCGCGCTGGATGGCCGCGAAGATCGGCGGGACGGGCCACGCGGACGGGGTGAGCCGGGCGCGCCGGCCCCCCGGCAGCACGCGGGGCAGATTCTCGGTGATGCCGCCGCCGGTGATGTGGGCCATCGCCTTCACGGCCACCTCGCGGAGGAGCCCCAGCACCGGACGCACGTAGATGCGGGTCGGCTCCAGCAGCTCGTCGACCACCGGCCGACCCACCCCCGGGATGGGATCGTTGAGCTTGAGCCCCATGCGGCCGAAGATGGCCTCGCGCGCGAGCGTGTAGCCGTTGGAGTGGAGTCCCGAGGAGGCGAGGCCCAGCACCCGGTCCCCGATCGCCACGTCCTCGCCGGTGATGATCAGGCTCTCCTCCACCACCCCGACCGCGAAGCCGGCCAGGTCGTAGTCGCCGGGCGCGTAGAGGGCGCCCATCTCCGCGGTCTCGCCGCCCACCAGCGCGCAGCCCGCCTGGCGGCAGCCCTCCGCGATGCCGGCCACGATGCGTCTCGATCCGGTCGGGGTCGACCCGGTGCACCGCGAGGTAGTCGAGGAAGAAGAGCGGCTCGGCCCCGTGCACGAGCAGGTCGTTGACGCCCATCGCGACGAGATCGAGACCCACCGTGTCGTGGCGATCGGCCATGATCGCGATCTTGAGCTTGGTGCCGACCCCGTCGGTGGAGGAGACGAGCACCGGCTCGCGATAGCCGGCGGGGACGCGACAGAAGGCCGCGAAGGCGCCGAGGCCACCCAGCACCTCCGGTCGCCGGGTGGACGCCGCCAGCGGCGCGATGCGCCGCACGGCGAGGTCGCCGGCCTGGATGTCCACGCCGGCCGCCCGATACGTCAGCGGATCCATTACCCCCTACGAGTCGAACAACCTGAGCTGCGCCAGTTCCTCGGACTCGAAGCCGACCTGGTACTGGCCGGTGAAGCACGCGTGGCAGAACTGATTCGGGTCCGACCCGGTGGCCTTGAGCATGCCCTCGAGCGAGAGATAGCCGAGGGAGTCCGCGCCCAGGTAGCGCTGGATCTCCTCGACCTTGTGGCTCGACCCGATCAGCTCGCGCCGGGTGGGCGTGTCGATGCCGTAGTAGCACGGCCACTGGATCGGCGGCGACGAGATGCGCACGTGCACCTCGCGCGCCCCCGCGGCGCGGATCATCTTGACGATCTTGCGGCTGGTGGTGCCGCGCACGATCGAGTCGTCGACCACCACCACCCGCTTGCCGTCCAGGACTTCCTTGTTGGGGTTGAGCTTCACCTTGACCCCGAAGTGACGGATGCCCTGCTGGGGCTCGATGAAGGTGCGGCCGACGTAGTGGTTGCGGACGAGCCCGCTGTCGTACGGCAGCCCGGACTCCTCCGAGAAGCCGAGCGCGGCCCCCACCCCGGAGTCCGGCACCGGGATGACCAGGTCGGCGGCCACCGGGTACTCCCGGGCCAGCTGGTGGCCGAGCGCCTTGCGCACCGTGTGCACGTTGCGCCCCCACAGGACCGAGTCCGGCCGGGCGAAGTAGACGTACTCGAACACGCACTGCAGCCGGGCCGCGGGCCGGAACGGCTTGAGCGAGGTGACGCCGCGCTCGTCGACGATCAGGATCTCGCCCGGCTCGACGTCGCGCTCCACCTTGGCTTCCATGAGGTCGAGCGCGCAGGTCTCGGAGGCGAGCACCCAGGCGTCCCCGAGGCTCCCCAGGGTGAGCGGCCGGAAGCCGGACGGGTCGCGCACCCCGATCATGCTGTCGGGGGTCAGCAGCAGCAGGGTGTAAGCGCCCCGCACGCGGGTGAGCGCCCGGGCGAGCTGGTCGGCCAGCGTCGCTCCCTCGGACCGCGCGATGAGGTGCAGGATCACCTCGGTGTCGGACGACGACTGGAAGACCGCGCCGTCCTTCTCGAGCTCCTCCCGCAGCGCCTCCGCGTTCACGAGATTGCCGTTGTGGGCGATGGCCACCGGCCCGTGCGCGGTGGTGCCGGTGATGGGCTGGGCGTTGCGCAGGTTGGAGCTGCCCGCGGTGGAGTAGCGGACGTGGCCGATCGCGCGGTGGCCGGGCAGGCGCTTGAGCCGCTCCCGGCTGAAGACGTCCGCCACCCAGCCCATCGCCTTCTCGACCTGGAAGTGATGGCCGTCGGTCGATGCGATCCCGGCCGACTCCTGTCCGCGGTGCTGCAGCGCGTAGAGCCCGAGATAGGCGACGTTGGCGGCCTCGGCGTGGTTCCAGACGCCGAAGAGGCCGCACTCGTCGTGGAACTTGTCGTCCAGATCGAGTGCCGTCGGCTCAGCTGACATGTCGCTCAAAGCCGTCCCTCCAGGCGCCGGAGATGCGGTGCAGGTCCAGATCCACGAGACGCGTCTCACCCGACTTGACGACCAGCCGCTCGCCGCCGACCGTACCGATGAACCGCCACGGTACGCGGAACTCGCTCATCAACTGCTCGAAGTGGCGCACCGCCTCCGCCTTCACCGAGACCACCACCCGCGACGGCCCCTCCCCGAAGAGCGTCAGGTCCGCGCGCTCCCCGATCGCCCCGACGTCGACATCGGCGCCCACCGGCCGCGGCCCGCTCACGCAGCACTCCGCCAGGGTCACCGCCAGCCCTCCCTCCGCGCAGTCGTGCGCGGAGGCGAGCAGCCGCGCGCCGATCGCGGCGCGACACGCCTCCTGCACCGCCCGCTCCACCACCAGGTCGAGCGGGGCCAGACGGCCCGCGATCCGGCGCTGGCGCAGCCACAGCAGCTCCGACCCGCCCAGGCTGACCGCCTCCGGACCCAGCAGCGCCACCCGGTCGCCCGGCGTCGCGAACCACTGGGTGCAGCGGGCCTCCGCATCGTCCAGGATACCCGCCATTCCGATCACCGGCGTGGGAAGGATCGCCTGACCCAGGGTCTCATTGTAGAAGGAGACGTTGCCGCCCACCACGGGGATTTCGAGCGCGCGGCACGCGTCGGTGAGCCCCGCGATCGACTCCTTGAACTGCCACAGGATCTCGGGGCGCTCGGGCGAGCCGAAGTTGAGGCAGTCGGTGAGACCGAGAGGGCGGGCGCCGCTGACCGAGAGGTTGCGGGCCGCTTCCGCCACCGCCATGGCGGTGCCGGCCCGCGGATCGAGGTACACGAAGCGCGCATTGCAGTCGGTGGTTACCGCGACGCCGATGCGGGTGCCCTTGATGCGCAGCACGCCCGCGTCCGAGCCGGGGAGCACCAGCGAGTTGATCCCGACCTGCTGATCGTACTGGCGATAGACCCACTCCTTCGACGCGATGCCGGGCGAGCCCACCAGGGCCAGCAGCGTCTCCGCCGCGTCGGACGGCCCGGCCAGGGCGGGCGGGTCGAAGGCGACCAGGGCGTCCTGCCAGGCGGGGCGCACGGTGGGCTTGTCGTAGACCGGCGCCTCGTCGGCCAGCGCGCGAACCGGAACCTCCGCGACCACCGCGCCGTGGAAGCGGACGCGGAGCATCCCGTCGCCGGTCACGGTGCCGATCTCGACCGCGTCCAGCTCCCACCGGGCGAAGGTCGCGCGCACCTCTTCCTCGCGTCCCCGCGCCGCCACCAGCAGCATGCGCTCCTGCGACTCCGAGAGCATGATCTCGTACGCGGTCATGCCGGTCTCGCGCTGGGGCACGCGGGAGGCCTCGATCTCCATGCCGGTGCCGGAGCGAGCGGGCATCTCCGAGCAGCCGCAGGCGAGCCCCGCCGCGCCCATGTCCTGGATGCCGACGATCGCGCCGGTCGCCATCGCCTCGAGGCAGGCCTCGAGGAGCAGCTTCTCGGTGAACGGATCGCCCACCTGCACCGTCGGCCGGCGCTCCTCCGCGGTCTCGTCGAAGGTGGCCGAGGCCATGGTGGCGCCGTGGATGCCGTCGCGCCCGGTCTTGGCCCCGACGTAGAAGACCGGGTTGCCCACCCCGTCGGCGCGGGCCCGGAAGATCCGCCGCTTGCTGACGAGCCCGACCGCCATCGCGTTGACCAGCGGGTTGCCCGCGTACTCGGCCGCGAAGCCGACCTCGCCGCCCAGGTTCGGCACGCCGAAGCAGTTGCCGTACCAGCCGATGCCCGACACCACGCCCTCGATCAGCCGCCGCGTCCGCGGATCGGCCGGATCGCCGAAGCGGAGCGAGTCGAGGACCGCGATCGGGCGGGCGCCCATCGTGAAGATGTCGCGCAGGATGCCGCCCACCCCGGTGGCCGCCCCCTGGAAGGGCTCGATGAAGGACGGGTGATTGTGGCTCTCGATCTTGAAGGTCAGGGCGAGATCCCCGCCCAGATCCACGATGCCCGCGTTCTCGCCCGGCCCCTGGAGCACGTGCGGTGCCTGGGTGGGCAGCCCGCGCAGGAACACCCGGGAGTGCTTGTAGGCGCAGTGCTCGGACCAGAGGGCGGAGAAGAGTCCCAGCTCGGTGAACGTGGGCTCGCGCTCGAGGCGCCGGATGATGCGATCGTACTCTTCGGCCGTGAGGCCGTGGCTCTGGGCCAGGTCCAGCGTGACCTTAGGCTCGCCCGCGGTCACCCCGCCCCCACCCGGTTCGCACGCGTGACCTACCGCTTGAGGAACGAGCCGTCTTCGACGAGGGTGCCGAGGATCGAGTGGAAGATGAGGGTGCCGTCGGTACCCCCCACCGCGGACTCGGCGGCCCGCTCCGGATGCGGCATCAGGCCGAGCACGGTGCCTTCCTCGTTGATGATCCCGGCGATGTTGTCCATCGAGCCGTTGGGGTTGGCTTCCTTCACCACCCGGCCGTTCTCGGTGCAGTAGCGGAAGACGATCTGGTTCTTGGCCTTGAGCGCGCGGATCGTCTCCGCGTCGGCGTGGTACTTGCCCTCGCCGTGCGAGATGGGCATCTTGAGCACCTGGCCGGGACGCATCGCGCGGGTGAAGGCGGTGTCCGCGTTCTCGACGATCAGGTGGGTCGACTGGCAGCGGTACTGCAGGCACTCGTTGCGCATCAGGGCCCCGGGGAGGAGCCGGGCCTCGCAGAGGATCTGAAAGCCGTTGCACGATCCGAGCACGAGGCCGCCGCGCGCGGTGAACTCGGGCAGGGCCTCGACCACCGGGGAGCGTCCCGCGACCGCGCCGGCCCGGAGATAGTCACCGTAGGAGAACCCGCCGGGCAGGATCAGGCAGTCGAAGTCGGCGAGGTTGGCGTCCCGATGCCAGACGTAGCGGACCGGCTGGTGCAGCACCTCGCCGATGACGTAGTGAAAATCGCAATCGCTCCACGTGCCCGGGAAGATCACCACGCCAAAGTTCATGGGACCGTGTGTTCCTCCTTGTGGGTGCTACTTCGTCACTCTAACCCGCCGTCTACGATCTGACAAGAGGCTCGCGGAGCGAAAAGAGGTCGATTCCGGCCGCTAGCGACCGTCGCCGAGCATCTCCACCGTGAAGTCCTCGATCACCGGGTTGCAGAGCAGGCGCGCGCACATCTCGTCGACCCGCCGACGAGCCTCGTCGGGGGCGAGACCGGTCAGCTCGACGTCCACCACCTTGCCGACGCGCACGTCCTGCACCTCCGCGAAGCCCAGCCCGGCCAGCGCCCGCTGCACGGTGGCGCCCTGGGCGTCCAGGATGGACGGCTTGAGGCGGACGAGGACGCGCGCCTTCACGCGGAGCCTCCCTCCGCGGGCAGGCCGATCCGCCGGTAGATGGCCGCGACGTTGCGCAGGTGCCACGCGGGATCGAAGCACTCGTCCAGCTCGGGGCGGGTCAGGTGGGCCATCACCTCGGGGTCGGAGGCCAGCAGGTCCCGGAAGGCGGTGCGATCGCGCCACGCGGTCATCGCGTTGCGCTGCACCATCTCGTAGGCCTTCTGGCGGGCGAGGCCCTTGTCGGTGAGCTTGAGGAGCACCCGCTGGGAGAAGAGGAGCCCGAAGCTCCGCTCCATGTTCTCCCGCATCCGCTCCGGGTAGACCTGGAGCCCGTCGATGATGCGCGTCATCTGGTGGAGCATGTAGTCCACCAGGCACGTGGAGTCCGGCAGGATGACGCGCTCGACCGAGGAGTGGCTGATGTCCCGCTCGTGCCAGAGGGCCACGTTCTCCAGCGCGGCGAGCGCGTTGGTGCGGACCAGCCGGGCCAGCCCGCACACCTGCTCGCACGAGATCGGGTTGCGCTTGTGGGGCATCGCGCTCGAGCCCTTCTGCCCGACCGCGAACGGTTCTTCCGCTTCCAAGATCTCGGTGCGCTGCAGCGCGCGGATCTCGGTGGCGACCTTCTCGAGCGACGCGGCCACGATGGCCAGGGTGGTCGAGAACTCGGCGTGCCGGTCCCGCTGCACGATCTGGTTCGAGATGGGCGCGGCCTCGAGACCGAGGAGGCGGCACGCCTCCTCCTCCACGTCGGGGTCCACGTGGGCGAAGGTGCCCACCGCGCCCGAGAGCTTGCCCACCCGCACCGTCTCGCGCGCCCGCCGCAGGCGCTCCAGGTTGCGCCCCGCCTCGCTGTACCAGAGGGCGGCCTTGAGGCCGAAGACCATCGGCTCGGCGTGGATGCCGTGGGTGCGCCCCACGCAGAGGGTGTCCCGGTGGCGGAGGGCCAGCGCGCGCAGCGTGCCCCGGAAGCGCTCGAGGCCCGCGATCAAGAGCTCCGAGGCCTGCTGGAGCTGGAGCGCCAGCGCGGTGTCCACCACGTCCGAGGACGTGAGCCCCATGTGGACGTAGCGGGAGTCCGTCCCCAGGGCCTCCTCGAGGTTGGTCAGGAACGCGATGACGTCGTGCCGCGTGGTGGCCTCGATCAGGTCGATGCGCTCGGCCGAGACCCGGGCGCGCGCCTTGATGCGCCCCAGCGCGTCGACCGGGATCAGCCCGCGGCGCGAGTAGACCTCGCACACCGCCAGCTCCACCTGGAGCCACGCCTCGTACTTCGCGTCCTGGGTCCAGATCCGCGCCATCTCGGGGCGCGCGTAGCGGGAGATCACCGGGGAGCCTCCTAGGCGCGGAGCAGGCCCCGGGGGAAGTGCCGGCGGTTGACCGCCCCCAGGGTCATGAGCGAGAGCTGCTCCTCGTCGAGCACGCGGTGGATCAGCGCGTCCACGTCCTCCATCCGGACCGCGTCGATGGCGGCCAGCATCTGGTCCATGGACATGAACGAGCCGAACCGCATCTCGTGGCGGGCGAGCCGGTCCATGCGGGACGAGGTCGACTCGAGCGAGAGCATGAGGCTGCCCTTCAGGTGGTCCTTGGACCGGCCGAGCTCCTCGGCGGTGACCCCGTCCTTCTTCAGGCTGCGGATCTCCTTCATCAGCGCGTTCATCACCTTGCCGAAGTTGGCCGGGTCGGTGCCCGCGTAGACGTAGAAGAGCCCGGTGTCCCGGTAGGCCTGCTGGCCCGAGTGCACCGAGTAGGCCAGGGCCTGCCGCTCGCGGATCTCCTGGAAGAGCCGCGACGACATGCTCCCGCCCAGGATGTCGTTCAGCAGGTAGAGCGCGTGGCGCTCGGGCGCGGCGTCCGGCACCCCGGGGAGCCCCATCACCAGGTGCACCTGCTCGAGCGGCTTCTGCACGGTGTGGACGCCGGGGTGGATCGCGGGCGGCGTCAGCCGGTGCGGCTCGGCGGCCCGATCCCAGCCCTCGAAGCCGGCCGCGAAGAGGTCGGCCACCTGGGCGTGCTCGGCGTTCCCGGCCACCGAGACCACGATGCGGCTCGGGACGTACTCGCGCTCGAAGTAGCCCAGCACGGTGTCCCGGTCGAAGCCCTTCACCACGTCCCACTGCCCGAGGATCGGCCGCCCGAGCGGGTGGCCGGCCCACACCCGCTCCGCGAACAGGTCGTGGATCAGGTCGTCCGGGGTGTCCTCCACCATCTTGATCTCCTGGAGGACGACCGCCTTCTCCTTCTCGATGTCGTCCGCCGCGAAGCGCGGGTGCCGGAGGATGTCGGTGAGCAGCTCCACCGCGAGCGGCAGGTGCTCGTCGATCACCCGCACGTAGAAGCAGGTGTGCTCCTTCGCGGTGAACGCGTCCATGTGCCCACCGACCGAGTCGATGGCGCGGGCGATGTCCTCCGCGGAGCGCGACGCGGTGCCCTTGAAGACCAGGTGCTCGATCAGGTGGGAGATGCCGCCCAGGGGCTCGGGCTCGACCCGCGAGCCCGTCTCCACCCAGATCCCGACCGCCACCGAGCGCACATGCGGCATCGTCTCGGTGACGAGCCGGATGCCGTTGGGCAGCGCGCTCTTGCGATCGGTCACTAGGCAGAGCCCCCCGCCGCCGCGGGCGCGATCTTCAGCTTCTCCTGCTCGGTGATCGCGGGCTGGTCCCGGTGCGCCGCCTTGCGCGACAGCCGCATCTTGCCGTTGCCGTCGATCTCGATCACCTTGACCGCCACGATGTCGCCCTCGGAGAGCACGTCGCCCACCGAGCGGATGCGGCTCTCCGCGATCTGGGAGATGTGGAGCAGCCCCTCGTTGCCGGGGATGATCTCCACGAAGGCGCCGAACTCCTTGATCGACTTGACCTTGCCCACGTAGATGCGGTCGAGCTCGGCCTCGCGGCAGATGTCCTGGATGATGCCGATGGCCATCTGGGCCGCCTCGGCGCTCGGGGAGAACACGGTCACCTTGCCGTCGTCCTCCACGT
Organism: uncultured Candidatus Rokubacteria bacterium; assembly: GCA_963841755.1. GTDB lineage: Bacteria > Methylomirabilota > Methylomirabilia > Rokubacteriales > CSP1-6 > CAMLFJ01. The sequence continues at coordinate 382,818 of CAWJDX010000005.1, read as the reverse complement.
CGATCTTGGCGCCGGTCTTCTCCTGGATGCCGCGGATGACCTTGCCGCCGGGTCCGATGATCTCCCGGATCTTCTCCGGGCGGATCTTGATGGTGAGGAAGCGCGGCGCGTTCGGCGAGAGCTCGGCGCGGGGCCCCTTGATGGTCTCGGCCATCTTGCCCAGCACGTGGAGGCGCGCCTCCTTGGCCTGGGCCAGGGCCTGGCGCATGATGTCGACCGACACCCCGCCGATCTTGATGTCCATCTGGAGCGCGGTGATGCCCTTCTCGGTGCCGGCGACCTTGAAGTCCATGTCGCCGTAGTGGTCCTCGCTCCCCATGATGTCGGTGAGGATCCCGACCTTGTCGCCTTCCTTGACCAGGCCCATCGCGATGCCCGCCACCGGAGCCTTGAGCGGCGCCCCCGCGTCCATCAGCGCCATCGAGGCGCCGCAGACGGTGGCCATCGACGACGAGCCGTTGGACTCGAGGATGTCCGACACCACCCGGATCGTGTAGGGGAACTCCTCCCGGGTGGGCAGCACCGCCTCCACCGCCCGCTGGGCGAGCGCGCCGTGGCCGATCTCGCGCCGGCCCGCCGACCCGAACCGCTTGACCTCGCCGGTCGAGAACGAGGGGAAGTTGTAGTGCAGCATGAAGCGGCGGTAGCCGTTGCCCTCGAACGACTCGATCTTCTGCTCGTCGTCCTTGGTGCCGAGGGTGGCCGACACCAGGGCCTGGGTCTCGCCGCGGGTGAACAGGGCCGAGCCGTGGGCGCGGGGCAGGTACTCCACCTCGCTCCAGATCGGCCGCACCTCCTTGACGCTGCGGCCGTCCACCCGGATGCCCTTGTCCACGATCAGCCGCCGCACCTCGCTCTTCTCCACCTTCTCGAAGGCCTCGCGCACCTTGGGGCGCTGGGTCTCGTCGCCGCCAACCGCGGCGAAAATCTCTTCGAAGATCGCGTCGAGGGCCTTCGCCCGGGCCTGCTTCTCGTGCACCGAGAGGGCCTGGCCCACCTTGGCCGAGGCCAGCTCCTTCACGCGCGCCTGCAGCGCCGGGTCGGCGCCCGCGGGCTCGAAGACCCAGCGCGGCTTCGCGGCCCGCGCCACCAGGTCCTTCTGGATGCGGGTCAGCTCCTTGCAGCGCTCGTGGCCGAAGGCGAGCGCCTCGAGCATCTGCTCCTCGGCGATCTCCTTGCCGCCCGACTCCACCATCAGGATCGCGTCCTCGTTGCCGGCCATCACCAGCTCGAGCGGCGAGGCGGCCACCTGCTTGTAGGTGGGGTTGGCGACCAGCTTGCCGTCCACCAGCGCCACCCGCACCGCCCCCACCGGGCCCGAGAACGGGATCCCGGAGAGCGCCATCGCGCAGGACGAGCCGATCATGGCGAGGATATCGGGGTCGTTCTCGTTGTCCGCCGAGATCACCAGGTTGATGATCTGGATCTCGTTGCGGAAGCCCTTGGGGAAGAGCGGCCGGAGCGGCCGGTCGATCAGGCGACAGGTCAGCGTCTCCTTCTCGTCGGGCCGGCCTTCCCGCTTGAAGAAGCCGCCCGGGATGCGGCCGCCCGCGTAGGCCCGCTCGCGGTACTCCACGGTCAGCGGCAGGAAGTCCCGGCCTTCCATCGCGGTCCGCGAGGCGACCGCGGTGGACAGCACCACGGTGCCGCCGCAGCGGACGACCACGGAGCCGTCGGCCTGCTTGGCCACCTTGCCGGTCTCGATGGTGAGTGACGTGTTGTTGATCTTGATCTGCACAGTGTGAGGTGTCATACGCTCAGCGTCCTCCAGCTTGGGTAGGTACGACTTCGAAGGGGGCCCGGCCGCGCCGGGCGAGTGGTAGGTCGATCCAATCGGAATCCGCGATCACTTGCGAATTCCGAGCTTTTCCGTGATGACTCGGTAGCGCTCCGTGTCCTTCTTGCGCAGGTACTCGAGCAGGCCCCGGCGCTTGCCGATCAGCATGAGGAGACCACGACGGGAGTGGTGGTCCTTCTTGTGAGCCTTGAAGTGGTCGGTGAGGCCGTTGATCCGCTCGGAGAGGAGCGCGATCTGCACCTCGGGCGAGCCGGTGTCGCCCTCGTGGACCTTGAACTGCTCGATCAGGCTCTTCTTCTTGTCCGGGGACAGCCGCATACCTTGATCCTCCCGGGGGTTCCCCCCCCAATCGCCACGTCCCCAGGGCCCGCCTGCGGCTCCGTTGGGACGGGTTCGTGAACCGCTCAAACCCGCGTCAAGACAGAGCGGAGTGTACCACGCGCCCAGGGGGCGTTCAACTCGTCAGCCCGTTGGCTGGGCCCGGAGCAGGCGCCGCGCCTCCTCCATGTCCGCGAATACCTGCGCGCGCAGCTCGTCGACGCCCGGGAACTTCCTCTCGGGCCGGATCCGGCGCAGGAAGTCGAGCGTCAGGGGACGGTCGTACAGGTCGCCCGAGAAGTCGAACAGGTAGGCCTCGATCCAGTACTGCGACTCGTCGAAGGTGGGCCGGTAGCCGAGGTTGACCACCGCGTCGGCCCGCTCCGTCCCCCATCGCGCCTGGGCCGCGTACACCCCGGCCGCCAGCACCAGCGGCCGGTCCGGCCGCAGGTTCGCGGTGGGAAAGCCGAGCGTGCGGCCCCGGCCCGCCCCTCGCTGCACGGTGCCGGAGACCGAGTAGGGCCGGCCGAGGAGCGCCCGCGCCAGCTCGACGTCGCCCTCCTTCAGCGCCTCCCGGATCGTGCTCGACGACACGGTGAGCCCGTCGACCTGCAGCGGGGGCAGCACGTGGGTCACGAAGCCGCGGAGACGGCCCAGCTCCAGGAGCAGCGCCGCGGTGCCGCGGGCCCCGGCGCCGAAGGTGTGGTTGAAGCCCACCACCACCTCGCGCACGCCGAGCGTGCGGACGAGCACGTCGTCGACGAAGTCCTCGGCCTCCATCAGCGAGAGCTCGTGGGTGAACGGGATGACGAGCGCGGCGTCGAGCCCGTGCAGGGCGATGCGGGCCAGGTTCTCCTCGAGGGTCGCGATCGGCGGGGGCGCCTGCGCCGGCCGGAGCACCACGGTCGGGTGCGGATCGAACGTGCAGGCGACCGCGTGCACTCCCAGCGCGCGCGCGCGGGCCACCGCGGTGTCGAGGATCTTGGCGTGGGCCAGATGGATGCCGTCGAACGCGCCGAGCGCGGCCACCGAGGGCCGCAGCTCAGGCGGGAAGGACGGAAGACCCTTGAGGATCTGCATGCAGCAGTCGTTCAGGCTTCACCCGATCGCCGAGCCCCTGCCCCACCCCGAGCAGCGCATCGTCGGGGCCGTACACGCGGAGCCAGCCCAGCACCCGGCCGCCCGCGGCCACCGCCTGGCCGTGCGCGAACGCCCGCGCCCCGTCCGCGTCCAGGCGCACCGGGGGCAGCCCCGCGAGCGCTGCGTCGGGCGGCAGGAGCCGCGGCCACAGGGTCTCGCCGCTGCGGGCCTGCCGCACCTCGTCCCAGGTGACGGCGGACTCCAGCGCGAACGGCCCGACCCGCGTGCGGACGAGGCCGGCGAGCGCGGCGCCGCAGCCGAGGGTCGCGCCGACGTCGGCCGCGAGCGTGCGCACGTAGGTGCCCTTGCCGCAGCGGACGTGGATCACGAAGTCGGGCAGGCTCATCGACACCAGGCGGATCGAGTGCACCGTGACCTCCCGCGGCTCGCGGTCTACCTCGACGCCCTGCCGGGCCAGCTCGTAGAGCCGCTTGCCGCCCCGGCGCAGGGCCGAGAACATCGGCGGCACCTGCTGGATCACCCCGACGAGCGGCGCGAGAGCGGCCTCGATCGCGGCCGCGTCGAGCGGCGGCACCGGCCGGGTCTCGAGCACCGCGCCGGAGAGATCCTGGGTCTCGGTGGTCACGCCCAGGCGCACGGTGGCCACGTACTCCTTGTCGAGGTCCACCAGGTACGGGGTGAGCTTGGTGGCCTCGCCGATCAGGATCGGGAGGAGGCCGGTCGCGGCGGGATCGAGCGTGCCGCCGTGGCCGATGCGCGGAGCGCGAAGCACGCGTCGCAGGTGGGCCACCACCTGGAACGACGTGACCCCGGGGCCCTTCTCGACCGGCAGGATGCCGGCGCGATGGCGATCGCTCACGGCGCCCGCCGTCGAGGGCCTGGCGGACCGCGGCCAGCAGCGCGGTCTTCGCCGCGGCGAGCGGGCCCGGCAGGGTGCAGCCGGCCGCGTTCTCGTGGCCGCCGCCGCCGAAGCGATGCGCGATGCGATTGACCGGCACGTCGCCCTTGCCCCGGAGGCTCGCCTTCACCCGCCCGTCCGGCTCGGCCCGCAGGAGGACCGCGACCTTCACGCCCGCGATCGAGCGCGGGTAGGTCACGAGGTCCTCGGCGGCCATGAACTCCTCGGAGGCGGCGCCCTCGGGCACCGTGAGCGTGGCCACCCGTCCGTCGTCGCTCATCTCCACGCGGCCGAGCAGGCTCCCGAGGATCGCGAGCGCGTCCTTCGGCCGGCGCTGGTAGAGCCGGTCGGTGACGAGCGCGGGCTCGGCCCCCGCCGCGGTGAGGGCGGCCGCGATCCGGAACGTGCGCGGGGTGGTGTTGGAGTAGCGGAACGAGCCGGTGTCGGTGTGGACCGCGGTGTAGAGGCCGAGGGCGGTCTCGGGTCGGATCGGCCACCCGAGAGCGACGAGCAGATCGTGGATCATCTCGCCGGTCGCGGCCGCGGTCGGGTCGATCCAGTTGACGGTGCCGTAGCGGCGATTGTCCGGGTGGTGGTCGATGTTGAGCACCTGGCTCTCCGGCCCGCGCACCCCGGCCAGGAGCCCCTCGGTGCGCCCGTCGTTCGGGCAGTCGGTGAGCACGATGGTGTCGAAGCGCCGCGGCGCGGTCCGCCACACCTGCCAGCGGTCGCCGCCCGGGAATGAAGTCGAGCACCGCGGGCACCGGATCGGGCCCCCCGTAGCTGACGCTCCAGCCGGCCGCCTCCATGGCGAGGCCCAGGCCCAGCAGCGTGCCGAGCACGTCGCCGTCGGGATGGACGTGGCCCAGCATGAGCGCCGCGCCGCGGGGCCGGCGGAGCGCGTCGAGCAGCTGCGCGGGGGGCTGCTCGGAGACCACGGTGATGCCGGCGGGGGTGGGGTCGCTCACGTCACTCGCTCTCCGGGGAGTCGGGCGCCTTCGAGCGCAGGTCGGCCAGGAGAGCCTGGATGTGCGCGGCGTGCTCCATGGATCGGTCGGGGCGGAAGAGCAGCTCCGGGGTCGTGCGCAGATCGAGGTGGCGGCGGAGCCAGCTCCACACGAAGCCGCGCGCGCTCTCGAGGGCCTTGAACGAGGCGGCCCACTTTTCCTCCGGCCCGAGGACCGAGAAGTACACCTTCGCGTGCTTGAGGTCCGGGCTCGTGTCCACCTCGGTGACGGTGACGAAGCCGAGGCGCGGGTCCTTGAGCTGACGCTGGACGAGCATCGAGATCTCTTCCTTGATCAGCTGGTTCACCCGCTCCAGACGCTTGGCTTGCATGACGCCGGTAGCACCTTTCTCGTATTCGCTCGTCTCGCCTTCGGCTGCGCCTCGCCCGGCTAGAGTATCTCGACCTGCACGTCGGTGACCCAGCCGTCGACGTGGTCCTCGATGTAGTCCATGGCCTTGGAGATCACCTCGTTGGCGTGGCGCGAGTCGCCGGACACGCACGCGAGCGCCAGGGTCGCGCGCTGCCACACGTCGTGGTGGTCGACCTCGGCGACCGAGATCTCGAAGCGGCGGCGCAGGGTGTCCTTGAGTCCCTTCAGGGCGTGGCGCTTGCCCTTGAGCGATCCGATGTCCGGCAGATGCAGCTCGACGGTGCCGACCGCCACCCGCGCTCCCGACACTGGTCGACGCCCCTACAGGGTGCGGGCGACCTCTTCGGTGGAGAAGGCCTCGATGACGTCGTTGGGCTGCACGCCCTTGATGCCCTCGATGCCGATGCCGCACTCGAGCCCCTGCAGCACCTCGCGCACGTCGTCCTTGAACCGCTTGAGCGAGTTGACGGTGCTCTCGCCCAGCACGGTGTCGCCGCGCTTGATGCGGGCCCGCGCCCCGCGGACCATCTTGCCCTCGGTGACCGACGAGCCGTAGATCGTGCCCACCTTGGAGATCGGGAAGAGCTGGCGCACCTGCGCCCGCCCCAGCACGACCTCGCGGATCTCGGGGGCCAGCATGCCGGACAGCGCGGCCCTCACGTCGTTGATCGCGTCGTAGATCACGTTGTAGCTGCGCATGTCGACGCCGTTGGCCTGGGCCTGGCTCGTCGCCTTGGGGTCCGCCTTCACGTTGAAGCCGAGCACGATGGCGTTGGAGGCGGAGGCGAGCATCACGTCCGATTCGGTCACCCCGCCCACCGAGCTGTGGATGACCTTGAGCTTGACCTCGTCGGTGGACAGGCGCTCGAGCGACTCGGTGAGGGCCTCGACCGAGCCCTGCACGTCCGCCTTGATGACCAGGCGCAGCTCCTTGACCTCGCCCGCCGCGATCTGCTTGTGCAGGTCCTCGAGGGTGATCCGGGTCGCGCCCTTGCCCTTCAGACGGTCGCGCTCGCTGCGCACGGTGGCGATCTGCCGCGCCTTGCGCTCGTCGGAGACCACCAGCATGGTGTCGCCCGCCTGCGGCACGCCGGAGAGGCCCAGGATCTCGACCGGGTCCGACGGGCCCGCGCTCGCGACCTTCTTGCCGCGATCGTTGAACATCGCGCGCACGCGGCCGGCGTGGGAGCCGACCACCACCGCGTCGCCTTCCCGCAGCGTGCCCGACTGGATGAGGGCGGTGGCCACCGGACCGCGCCCGCGGTCGAGCCGGCCTTCCACGATGACCCCGCGCCCGGACCGACCGGGATTGGCGCGCAGCTCGAGGATCTCCGCCTGCAGCGCGGTCATCTCGAGGAGCTGCGGGATGCCGTCGCCCCGCTTGGCCGAGGTGTGGATGAAGATGGTCTGGCCGCCCCAGTCCTCCGGCACCAGGCCCTGGTTGGCGAGCTCGCGCTTGACCCGGTCCGGATCGGAGCCCGGCTTGTCGATCTTGTTCACCGCGACCAGGATCGGCACGTTGGCCGCCTTGGCGTGGTTGATCGCCTCCACCGTCTGCGGCATCACCCCGTCGTCGGCCGCGACCACCAGGATCACCATGTCGGTGGCCTGCGCCCCGCGGGCCCGCATCGCGGTGAAGGCCTCGTGGCCGGGGGTGTCGAGGAAGGTGACCTTGCCGTGGCTCGTGTCGACCTGGTACGCGCCGATGTGCTGGGTGATGCCGCCGAACTCGCGCTCCGCCACCTTGGTGGTGCGGATCGCGTCGAGCAGCGACGTCTTGCCGTGGTCGACGTGGCCCATGACCGTGACCACCGGCGGCCGCGTGCGCATCTGCGCCGGATCGGACTCTTCCTCCTCCAGCAGATCGCCCTCGAGGGAGCGGACCTCCACGTCGAAGTGGAACCGGTCCGCGACGAGCTTGGCCGCGGTCGGGTCGAGCACCTCGTTGACGGTGGCCATGACGCCCAGCTCGAGCAGCGCCTTGATCACCTCGGTCGACTTGCGCCGCATTCCGGCCGCGAGCTCGCCGACCGTGACCGACTCCGGCAGCTTGATCAGCTCACGCTTGATCTCCTGCGGCGGCTCGGGCGGCGGCGGGATCGGGAGCGACTCCGAACGCACCGGCGCGGCGGGCGTCACCGCGGGCGCGGCCACCGCTGCCGCGGCAGCGGCTGGCCGGGCCGGGATCGGCGGCACGGCGGGGCGCGGGGGCACCGGGGCGGCGGCCGGGCGCGGCGCCGCGGCCGGCGGCACCGCGGGACGAAGCGGCGACGACGGCGACATCGGACGCGGCGGGGCCGCGGGCGCCGGACGCACGATCGGGGGCGCGGGGCTCACCACCGCGGGCCGCGCGGGCGGCGCAGGCGCGGGCGCGGCCGCCGGCCGGGGCGGTGCCGCGGGAGCGGCAGGCGCCGGCGGAGACGTCACCGTGGCGGCCGGCGCGATCGGGGGCGCGGGGGTGATCTCGGGCGCCACCGGCGGAGTCAGCGGGGCGGGAGCGGGACGGAAGATCGTCGCCGCGGGCTTGGCCAGCTCGGGCCCCGGGGTCGGCGTCAGCTCGACCACCGCCGCGTCCTCGGCAACCTTCCCGGCGGCCTTCTTGCCGCGGGCAGATCCCTCGCCGGCCTTCTTCTTCGGTGCCGCCGCGACCGCGTCCCCCTCCGCCGGCTTGGGCTTCGGAGCGCGCTTGGGCTTCGCCTCCGCGGGCAGTTCGCGCCCGCGCCCGAGCTTGACCCGCAGCTCGTTGGCCTGCGCGGCCAGGAGCGGGCTCATGGCCCGCATGCCCTTGTGGCCCATGCCCTCGAGCGCCACGATCAAGTCCTTGCTGGTGACGCCCAGCTCCTTCGCCAGGTCGATGACCTTTACCCGTGCCGCCACGCGCGATTACCTCCCCTTCCAGCTCGCGAGCCAGCTCGCGAGAATGACTACCGGACTCTCCTGCGGCGGCCGGCTCGGCCGCTTGAACGCGTGGCCCAGTCGTCCCGCCTGCAGCGCCTTCTCCATGCATTCGACGGCGGCGCACACGTACGCGCCCCGTCCCGCCGCGATCCCCTCACGATCCACTCGTACGTCGCCCGTCTCGTCCCGCACCAGCCGGATCAGCTCCGCCTGCGACCGCACCGTCCGGCACGCGATGCAGGTCCGCTCCGGCCGACCGCCCCGCCCGCTCAGCGCTCGAGCGGGCTCGGCTCGACCTCCGACCCCCCATCACCCTCGGCCGCGGCCGACGGCTCCGCGGCCACCGGGGCCGGATGCTCGGCGATCCACGCGGTGGCGGCGGCCAGGATCGAGGAGGCCTTCGTCTCGCCCACGCCCGGCAGCGCCTGCAGCGCGGGCAGGCCCGCGGCCACGATGCGGGCCGGCGAGTGCAGCCCGACCTCGACCAGCTTCTCCACCAGCTGCGGGCCGACCCCGGGCAGGTGGACGAGCGTCTGGCGACCCTCGGTGCGCTCTTCCTCGTCGCGCCGCCGCTCCTCCTCGATCTCGCCCTCGCTCTTGATGTCGACGCGGAAGCCGGTGAGCTTCGCGGCGAGCCGCGCGTTCTGCCCCTTCTTGCCGATGGCGAGCGACAGCTGGTTGTCGGGCACGACCACCAGCACCGAGCGCAGGTCGTCGCCCTCCTCGCCCTCCGGCCGCTCCTCCACCGTGACCGAGGAGACCTTGGCCGGCGACAGGGCCCGGGCCACGAAGACCGCCGGATCGGGCGACCACTCCACGATGTCGATCTTCTCCCCGCGCAGCTCGCGGCTGATCACCTGGATGCGCGTGCCGCGCAGCCCCACGCACGCCCCGATCGGATCCACGTCGCGCTTGGTCGACGACACCGCCACCTTGGCGCGCTCGCCGGGCTCGCGGGCCGCCGCCTTGACCAGCACGATGCCCTCCGCGATCTCGGGGATCTCGGTCTCGAACAGCCGCACCAGGAAGCCGGGATGCGTGCGCGACAGGAGAATCTGGGGGCCCTTGGCCGTCTTCTTGACTTCGAGCATGTAGGCCCGCAGCCGATCGCCCGGATTGTAGCGCTCGCCGGGCAGCTGCTCGCGCTCGGTGATCACCGCCTCCGCCTTGCCCAGCTCCACCACCACGTTCCGCTTCTCGATGCGATGCACCGCGCCGCGGACGATCTTCCCCTCGCGGTCGATGAACTCGGCGTAGACCGCGTCGCGCTCGGCGTCGCGGACCCGCTGCAGGATCACCTGCTTGGCGGTCTGGGCCGCGATGCGCCCGAACTCCTGGGGCGCGAGCTCCTGCTCGATCTCGTCCTCCATCTCGACCGCCGCGTTGAGCCGACGGGCCTCGTCGAGGGTGATCTCGAGCTTGGGATCGGTGACCGCGCCCACCACCTTCTTGCGGGCGAAGACGCGCAGGCTTCCGGTCTGGCGGTCGATCTGCATCCGGACGTTGTCGGCCGCGCCCATGGTCTTCTTGGACGCCGACAGCAGGGCAGACTCCAGCGCCTCGAAGAGGACCTCTTTCCCGATCCCCTTCTCGCGGCCGATCTGCTCGATAACGTAGATGAGATCTTTGTTCATCATCCCTTGGTCCGCCCAAACGCCTGAAGCTGCAGGCGCGCTTTCGTCACCAGCCGGCGCGGTACCTCGCGCCGTGTTCCGGCATCCTCCTCCAGCATCAACGCGGCCGGCGAGACATCCACCAGCCGTCCCGAGAACTCGGTCCGCCCGTCCAGCGGCTCGCCGACCCAGCAGTGCACGTCGCGGCCGACCGCCCAGCGGAGCTCGCGATCCTTCTTCAGCACCCGATCCAGCCCGGGCGAGGACACTTCGAGGTCATAGGAGGGCTCGATCAGTCCGGAGACGTCCAGCACGTCGCCGGCCTCCCGGCTGAAGGACTGGCAATCCTGGATGCCGACACCGCCCGGCTTGTCCACGAAGAAGCGTAGCACCCAGCGACGCCCCTCGCGGTGCCACTCGGTATCCACGAGGTCCAGGCCGCGCGAGGCGAGCACCGGCGCCACGACCGCTTCGATCCGGTCGAGCCACTGTGCATCATCCACCATGCCCTGCCCCCCAGAAAAAAAAGTGGGCGACGGCCCACTTTTTTCAGGACTTTAGCACAGGGATCCGACCCCTGCAAGGGGACGGAGACGCGGATGGTCTATGAAATCGTTTGCGCCATCTCCCGGATCACGCCGACGACCTCCGCCTTGGGCACCCGGCGATCCGCCTTCGTGGCGCGCTGGCGCACCTCGACCACGCCCTCCTTCGCCAGGGCATTGCCGACGGTCACCCGGATCGGCACCCCGAGCAGGTCGGCGTCCTTGAACTTCACCCCGGCCCGCTCCTCGCGGTCGTCCATCAGGACGTCGAAGCCCGGCCGCCCGCAGGTCCCGGTAGAGCTCCTCGGCGGCGGCCATCTGCCCGGCATCCTTGACCGAGACCGGCACCAGGTGCACGTGGAAGGGCGCGATCGCCCAGGGCCAGACGATGCCGTCGGCGTCGTGGCGCTGCTCCACCGCGGCGGCGGCGATCCGGGCCGGGCCGATCCCGTAGGAGCCCATCACGATCGGCTGCTGCTGGCCGCGCTCGTCCAGGTAGGTGGCCCCCAGCGGCACCGAGTACCTGGTCCCGAGCTTGAAGATGTTGCCGACCTCGATCACCCGCTCGATCCGGAGCGGCTTGCCGCAGGTCGGGCAGCCCTCGCCCGGCCAGGGCCACCTGGAGGTCCGCCCACTCGGCAGTCGAAGTCCTCCCCCGGCTTCACGCCGGTCACGTGGAAGCCCTCGCGATTGGCCCCCACCACGTAGCGGCCCTCGCGGAGCGACTCGTCGGCGATGATGCGGGCGCCCCGGACATCGAGCGGCCCGACCGAGCCCGGGGCCACGCCCAGGGTCTTCTCGATCTCCTCGGGATGGGCCGGCCGTCCCTCGGCCTTGAGCACCCGGGCGAGCTTGCGCTCGTGGAGCGCGTGGTCGCCCCGGACGAGCGCCAGCACCGGCCCGTCCGGCCCGATGAAGACCAGGGTCTTGATGGTGGCGGCCGGATCGATCTTGAGCTGGGCCGAGACCTCCGCGATGGTGCGGGCGCCCGGCGTCGCCACCTCCTGGCGCTTGGCGTCCGACGACGGGGCGGCGCTCGGCACCCCGCGGGCCAGCTCGACGTTGGCCGCGTAGCCGCACGCCTCGCAGAGGGCCACGTCGTCCTCGCCGGCCGCGCTCGGAGCCATGAACTCGTGGGAGCCCGAGCCCCCCATCATGCCGGGATCCGACTGCACCACCACGTAGGTGACCCCGCAGCGGTCGAAGATGCGGCAGTAGGCGTCCTTGTGGGCGTTGTAGGAGATCTCGAGCGCGGCCGCGTCCGGGTCGAGGGTGTAGGAGTCCTTCATCAGGAACTCGCGCGTGCGCAGCACCCCCGAGCGCGGGCGCGCCTCGTCCCGCTCCTTGGTCTGGATCTGGTACCAGATCTGGGGCAGATCGCGGTAGGAGCGGATCTCGCGCGCGGCGAGCCACGCGATGACCTCCTCGTGGGTCATGCCGAGGCACATGTCGCGCCCGTTGCGATCCTTCAGGCGGAACATCTCGCCGCCGATCACGTCCCACCGGCCCGACTGCTGCCAGATCTCGGCGGGGAGCAGCACCGGCATCTCGATCTCCTGCCCCCCGATGCCGTTCATCTCCTGGCGGATGATCGCGTTGACCTTCTCGATCACGCGCAGGCCCAGCGGCAGGTACACGTAGATGCCGGCCGCGAGCTGCCGGACGAGGCCGGCCCGCACCATGAGCTTGTGGCTGATGGCCTCGGCGTCGGCGGGATCGTCCCGGAGCGTGGGGATCAGCGACCGGGTCCAGCGCATGGCGGGCCTAGCTCTTCTCTTTCTCTTTGACCTTGTTCGCGCCCTTGACTCCCGGATCGTAGATCAGGCGCTTGACCGGCACCCCGTTCAGGAGGTGCGACTCGAGGATCTCGGGGAGATCGCTCTCCTGCACCCCCGCGTACCAGACGTTCTCCGGATAGACCACGATCATGGGGCCGTGCCCGCACTGGGAGAAGCAGCCCGCCTTGTTCACCCGGACCTCGACCTGGCGCCCCGCGGTGACCACCCCGGTCCTGAGCGTCTTCACGTACTTCTCCACGTCGCCCTGGACCGGGCAGCTGTCCCCCACCGTGCACACGAAGACGTGCCGCTGGTACTGTCCCATCAGAAGAGGCCGATCCGCTTGAAGTCGTTGTAGAAGGCGAACACCATGAGGAGCATCAGCAGGGCGAAGCCGACCTGCTGGGCGACCTCTCGCTTGCGCACCGACAGCGGCCGGCCCAGCACCGCCTCGAAGGCGAAGAAGAGCAGGTGGCCGCCGTCGAGCATCGGCACCGGCAGCAGGTTGAGCAGGAACAGGTTGATGCTGATCACCGCCGTGAAGAGCGCGAGGCTCACGATGCCCTGGCGCGCCTGCTCCCCCGCGGTCTTCGCGATCTGGATCGGGCCGCCGATATTGCTGCGGTCGAGCTGGCCGACCACGATCTTGTAGAGCCCGATCGCGGTCTTCATCGTGACGTCGCCCGACCACGCGACCCCCTCCCAGAGCGCGTAGATCGGATTCGACCGCACCATCGTCACCGAGCCGCCGGGGCGGATGCCGACCAGGCCGACCTCGGTCTCCTTGCCGTCGGGTCCCGGGACCTTGCCCTTCTTCGGGGTCACCGTGATCGCGAGCGTCTCGGTCCCGCGCTTGACCTCGAGCCTCGTGGGCTGCCCCGCGCGCTGGTGGATACGCTCGGCCAGCTCGTCCCAGGAGAGGACGGGCTGCCCCTCGAGCGACACCACCACGTCGCCCGCCTTGAGCCCGGCCTGGTCCGCCGGGTCGCCCGCCACCGTGTCGCCGATGGCGGCGGGGATGTACGGGCTCGCGCCGATCTCCCAGACGGTCTGCTCGTCGCCGAAGAGATCCTTGCGCTTGGTCTGCGCCGGAGTGAGAGCCACCGTGCGCTCGCCCGCCGGCCCCTGCACCGCGACCTGGAGCGCGCGTCCGCGCGCGGCCTGCACGATGCGGGCGAGATCCTCCCAGTACTGCACCGGCTTGCCGTCGATCGCGACCAGGCGGTCGCCGGTCTTGAGACCGGCCTGCGCGGCGGGGCTCCCGTCGGCGACCCGCCCCACCAGCGCGGGGGCGACCGGCCGCCCGACCAGCATGAACATCAGCCCCGCGATCACGGCGGCCAGGACGAAGTTCATCGCCGGGCCCGCGAACACGATCAGGAAGCGGGCCGCGAGCGGCTTGCCGTTGAAGGCCTTGGTCGGGTCGATGCTCGCGCCCTTGCCGCCCTCGAGCGGGTTCTCGTCGTCTCCCATCATCTTGACGTAGCCGCCCATCGGGATCGCGGACACGCAGTACTCGGTCTCCTTGCCGCGGAAGCGCCAGAGCACCGGGCCGAAGCCGATGGAGAACCGCTCGACCCCGACCCCGGCGAGCCGGGCCATCAGGAAGTGGCCGAGCTCGTGCACCACGATGAGGATCCCCAGCACCACCACGAACGAGACGAGCATCTGTACCGTCGCCACCGAGCGCCTCCTCTATCTCGACCGCCGCGGCCACCGGGCCGGGAAGCCACTCCCGCACCGTGGCCCGCGTCCGGGTGTCGACGTCCACACACGTGTCGATCCCGTCGAGGGCCCGCGCGGGCACCCGCGCCAGCGCGTCGGCGATCAGCTCCGGGATCTGGGTGAAGCGGATCCGGCCCTCCAGGAACGCGGCCACCGCGATCTCGTTGGCCGCGTTCAGGATGACCGGGGCGCAGCCCCCTTCGAGCAGCGCCCGCCGCGCGAGGGCCAGGCACGGGAACCGCTCCGCGTCCGGCTCCTCGAAGGTGAGCGAGCCGACCCGGGTGAGGTCGAGCCGCTCGGCCGGACAGGGCAGCCGCTGCGGGTAGGTCAGCGCGTAGAGGATCGGGATGCCCATGTCGGCCACCCCGAGCTGGGCGATGACCGAGCCGTCGACGTACTCGACCAGCGAATGCACGACCGACTGCGGATGCACCACCACCTGGACCTGCTCGGGCAGCACGTCGAACAGCCAGCGCGCCTCGATGACCTCGAGCCCCTTGTTCATGAGGGTGGCCGAGTCCACCGTGATCTTGGCGCCCATCCGCCAGGTGGGATGGTTGAGCGCCTCCGCCACCGTCACCCGGGCGAGGTCCGCCGCCTTCATGGTCCGGAAGGGACCGCCGGACGCGGTGAGCAGGATGCGGCGAATCTCGGATCGGTTGTGGCCCTCGAGGCACTGGAAGACCGCGCTGTGCTCGGAGTCGACCGGCAGGAGCGCGACCCCGCGCTCCCGGGCCGCCGCGGTCATCAGGCTGCCCGCCATCACCAGCGTCTCCTTGTTGGCGAGCGCGACGCTCTTGCCGCTCTGGATGGCGGCCATGGTCGGCAGCAGGCCCGCGCCGCCCACGATGGCCGAGAGGACCACGTCGGCCTCCACCTCGCGGGCGAGCGTCACGAGGCCGGCCGGGCCCGCGAGCAGCTCGGGGCGCGGGGTGGGCAGGGCCCGGGCCACCGCGTCCATCGCGGCCGCATCCGACAGGGCGAGCGCGCGGGGCCGGTGACGCCGGCAGAGCTCCACGATCAGCTCGGGATTGGAGCCGCGCGCGGCCATGCCCTCGACCCGGAACTCCTCCGGGAAATGCTCGACCAGCTCCAGCGTGCGCCGCCCCACGGAGCCGGTGACACCAAGCACGGTCAGCCGCTTCATGCGCCCAGGGACCTCGCGTAGGTTGCGTAGTAGAAGAGCACCGGGGTGTTGACGAGCAGGCTGTCCACGCGATCCAGCATGCCGCCGTGGCCGGGGATGAGCCGACCGGTGTCCTTGGTGCCGACGCTCCGCTTGATCGCGGACTCGATGAGGTCGCCGGCCTGCCCCACCACCCCGAGCAGCAGTCCGACCACGATCGCGCTCTCGAGGGAGAGCGCGGGGAAGAACCACGCCCGCGCGCCGAGGGCCGCGAGCCCCGACATCACGAGCTGGGCCACCGCGCCCTCCACCGTCTTGCGCGGGCTGATGGAGGGCGCGAGCTTGTGCCGCCCGAGGGTGGAGCCGGCCACGTAGGCGGCGGTCTCGCCCAGCCACGTGACCGAGACCAGGAGCAGGACCCACTCCACCCCGTGATCCAGCTCGCGCAGCCAGAAGGTGTAGCCGAGCAGCCAGTTCACGTAGCAGACGCCGAAGAGGGTGACCGCCACCGGCTCCCACGCGGCGCGCCCCGCCACGTCGACCCGGAGGAGCCCGATCCCGAAGATCGCGAAGAGCACCGCGGTGAGCGTGACCCGCTCCGAGATCGGCAGCGCGAAGCTCGCGGTCAGCACCGTCCCGCCCACCAGACCCACCATCCGGAGCGTCCGGACGCCGGCCCGCTCGAACATGCCGGTGAACTCCCACTGCCCGAGCGCGCCCACCAGCACCATGATCGCGCCGAAGAGCCACACCGGGCCCTCCACGACCATCCACACGAACAGCGGGAGCAGGACCAGCGTGCTGAGCAGGCGCCGCACGAGGGCGGCCAGGCGAGACGGGCGGGCCGCCTCGACCGGGCGCGGGATGCGAACGCCCTCGGCCCGGGACATCAGACTCTCCCGAAGCGACGGTCCCGCTGCTGGAAGTCGGCCACCGCGAGGTAGAACTCGCGCGCTCCGAAGTCCGGCCACAGCGTCGAGGTCATCCACAGCTCGGTGTAGGCGACCTGCCACAGGAGGAAGTTCGACAGCCGCAGCTCGCCGCTGGTGCGGATGAGGAGGTCCGGATCGGGCACCCCGTCGGTGTAGAGCGCGCGCGAGACGCGCACCTCGTCGATGTCCTCCGGGCGGAGGGCGCCGCGCTGGACCTCACGCGCGAGGGTCCGGACCGCGTCGACCAGCTCGTCGCGGCCGCCGTAGTTGAAGGCCATCAGCAGGGTGAGGCCGGTGTTGCCCGCGGTGGTGTCGATGAGGCGCCGGATGCGCTCGCCCACCCGCGGGGGCACGCCCTCGGGCCGCCCGATCATCCGGAAGCGGACGTTGCGCTCCATCAGCTCCGGCAGCTCGCGCTCGATGGAGCGCTCGAGCAGCGCCATCAGCGTCGAGACCTCCTGGTGCGGGCGCTGCCAGTTCTCGGAGGAGAACGCGTAGAGGGTGAGGAACTGCACGCCGAGCTCGCCCGCGGTGCGCACGATGCCCCGCACCGCCTTCACGCCCTCGCCGTGGCCGGCGACGCGCGGAAGCCCGCGGCTGGTGGCCCAGCGGCCGTTGCCGTCCATGATGACCGCGACGTGGCGCGGCACCGGGCCCGCCATGACGCGCCGCCTGAGGTCGTCCTCCGGGAGCGTCGACAACTCCGCCACCGATACCGAGGCCCCGGCCTTCGCCGCCATAGCAAACGATGTTACGTGAGCCCCCCACGGATTGCCAGTAAAAAGGCCGAAATACAGGCGAAATCCGGTGACGAACGCGTGCCCGGCAAAGGGCGCAAACGAGCGTCCGCAAAGTGGAGTCAACGAGCGTCCGCCGACCGGCGAGACAACCGTCTCCTTCTGGGGAAAGAGCTCTTCATCTGCGGGGGCCGCCAGTGGAAATGGCCCCCGCACTCCCGCCATTTCGCGGACCCTCAGATGAAGAGCCTGAAGAATAACCGGCAGTAAGCCGACTTGCCGCCCGCCCTACACCGTGAGGACTTCCTGCTCCTTCTTCTTGGTCAGCTCGTCGATCCGGGCGGTGAAGCGATCGGTCGTCTTCTGGATCTGGTCGTGGCCGCGGCGCTCCTCGTCCTCGGAGATCTTCTTCTCCTTGGCGAGCCCCTTCATCTTGTCGTTGGCCTCGCGCCGCACGTTCCGGATCGCGACCCGCGCGTCCTCCGCGAACTTGCCCACCGACTTCGCGAGCTGCTTGCGCCGCTCCTCGGTCAGCGTCGGCATCGTGAGCCGGATCACCTTGCCGTCGTTGCTCGGGGAGAGCCCGAGGTCCGACTTGACGATCCCCTTCTCGATCTCCTTCAGCTGGGTGGCGTCCCACGGCTGGATCAGGATGGTGCGCGGGTCGGGCACCGACACCGACGCCACCTGGTTGAGCGGGGTCATGTTGCCGTAGGCCTCGACGCGCACCCCGTCCAGCAGCGCCGCGTTGGCGCGGCCGGTGCGCACGCTCGCGAACTCCCGCGCGAGCACGTCGACGGCGGCCTGCATCCGGGTCTCGAGATCCTTCTGCACCGCTTGTTGGGTCATGGCTCACCCCTTCGGGGGGACCGCGTCGGTGGAGACGACGGATCCGACCGGCTCGCCCGTGACTATCCGTCGGATATTGCCCTTGCGCGTGAGGTCGAAGACCACGATCGGCAGCTTGTTGTCCATGCACAGCGAGATCGCGGTGGTGTCCATCACCTGGAGCCCGCGATTGAGCACCTCGATGTAGCCGACCCGCGGCAGCCGCACCGCGGTCTTGTCCTTGGCCGGATCGGCGGTGTAGATCCCGTCCACCTTGGTCGCCTTCAAGATCGCCTCCGCGCCGATCTCCACCGCGCGCAGGGCCCCCGCGGTATCGGTGGTGAAGAATGGATTGCCGGTGCCCGCCGCGAAGACCACCACCCGTCCCTTCTCCAGGTGGCGGATGGCCCGCCGCCGGATGTAGGGCTCGGCCACCGCGCGCATCTCGATGGCGGAGAGCACCCGGGTGGGCACGCCCGCCTTCTCGATCGCATCCTGCAGGGCCAGCGCGTTGATCACGGTGGCGAGCATGCCCATGTAGTCGCCGGTCGCGCGGTCCATGCCGCCCGCGCTCGCCGCGATGCCGCGGAAGATGTTGCCGCCCCCGATGACCACCGCCAGCTCGACGCCGAGCCGCACCACCTCGGCCACTTCCTCCGCGATGCGGCTGATGACGTCGGGATCCATGCCGTAGCCCTGGCTACCCGCGAGCGCCTCGCCCGAGATCTTGAGCAGGACGCGCTTGTAGGCGGGAGCCGCGCCGGCGGCCATGGAGGCCTAGCTCTCGCCCACCTGGAATCGGGCGAAGCGCTTGACCACGATGCGCTCGCCCATCTTGGACGTCGACTGGTCGACCATGTCCTTGAGGCGGGTCTTCCCGGACGCGTCGCGGATGAACGGCTGCTCCAGCAGGCAGGACTCGGCGTAGAACTTCTCGAGCTTGCCCTCGATGATCTTGTCGACGACCTGGGGCGGCTTCTTCTGGTCGGCCATCTGCTGCCGGTAGATCTCCCGCTCCTTCTCCACCACCGCCCCCGGCACGTCCTCGCGCGACACGTAGGAGGGATTCGCGGCCGCCACCTGCATCGCCACGTCCTTCACGAGCTGCTGGAAATCGTCGGTGCGGGCCACGAAGTCGGTCTCGCAGTTGATCTCCACCAGCACCCCGATCTTGCTCCCGGGGTGGATGTAGGAGGCCACCACCCCGTCCTTGGCCTCGCGGTGGGCCTTCTTGGCCGCGTCGGCCAGCCCCTTCTTGCGCAGGTGCTCGATCGCGCCCTGCATGTCGCCCTTGGAGGCCTCGAGCGCGGCCTTGCAGTCCATCACTCCCGCTCCGGTGCGCTCCCGGAGCTCCTTCACCTGTTCCGCCGAGGATGCCATGACGTGAGTGTCCTCGCCTCGGGGCGTCAGGCGCCCGGCTCCGCCGTCGCCGACATCTCGGCCTCGGTCACGATCGGCATGTCGGGGGAGGCGGGGATCTCCTCCACCTCCTGCTTGGCGAGGGTGCCGCTGCCCTCGATGATGGCGTCCGCGATGCGCGAGGTGATCAGGCGCACCGAGCGGATGGCGTCGTCGTTGCCGGGCACCGGGTAGTCGATCCCGGAGGGGTCGCAGTTGGTGTCCACGATGGCCACGATCGGGATCGCGAGCCGGCGCGCCTCCTCCACCGCGATCGACTCCTTCTTGGGGTCGATGATGAAGATCGCGGAGGGCAGGCGGTCCATGGTCTTGATGCCCACCAGCGCGCTCTGGAGCTTGGCCCGCTCGCGCTCGAGCCCGATGACTTCCTTCTTGGGCAGGCGCTCGTACTCGCCGGTCTCGCTCATCTCGTCGAGCTTCTTCAGGCGGGCGATCGACTTGCGAATCGTCGTGAAGTTGGTGAGGGTGCCGCCCAGCCAGCGGTGGTTGACGTAGAACTGCCCGCAGCGGGCCGTCTCCTCCAGCACCGTCTCCTGGGCCTGCTTCTTGGTGCCCACGAACAGCACGGTGCCGCCGTCGGCGGCGAGGTCGCGCACGAAGGCGTAGGCCTCGCGGAACTTCTTGAGGGTCTTCTGCAGATCGATGATGTAGATGCCGTTGCGCTCGCCGAAGATGTACTTCTGCATCTTCGGGTTCCAGCGCTTGGTCTGGTGGCCGAAGTGCACCCCGGCCTCCAGCAGCTCCTTCATGGTCAGTGATGCCATAATCCGGCGTTCCTTTCCGTCGTCGTTCGGTTGGCCTCCGGTCGCGAGCGGCCGGCCCCCGGAAAGGGGGGCGACACTTCCCCGGGGCCGACGCGGCCCGCGGAGACCGAAGCTCGCAACCGTGCGTGTTAGGTCGTGTACTTCGCGTTGATTCGAACGTACTCCTCACTGAGGTCCGATGTCCACACCGCGTCCTCGCCCCGGCCCAGTCCCAGGTCGATGGCGATGGTGTAGCTCGCCCCACCCATCATCTCGTGAATCCGGTCGAGACGGGCTCCCGCCCGCAGCATCCCCTTCTCCACGAGCAGCTCGCCCCCGATCGCGATGGCCACCCGGTCCGCGGCCACCCGGGCCGGGCCCTTGCCCAGCGCCATCATGATGCGGCCCCAGTTGGGGTCGGCGCCGTTGATCGCGGTCTTCACGAGCGGCGAGTTGGCCACCGAGCGGGCGGCCAGCACCGCCTCCCGCCGGGTGCGGGCCCCGCGCACCGCGATCTCCACCAGCTTCGTCGCGCCCTCTCCGTCCTCGACGAGCATGCGGGCGAGGCGCTCGGTGATCGCCTCGAGCGCGCGCGCGAACTGGCGCAGCCCCTTGCCCCCGCGCTCGAGCGACGCGTTCTCGGCCAGCCCGTTGGCGAGCAGGGCCACCGTGTCGCTGGTGGACTGGTCGCCGTCCACCGTGATGCGGTTGAACGAGCGCTCGACCGAGCGGCGCAGCACGCGGGGCAGCGAGTCGCGCGCCACCATCGCGTCGGTGGCGAGGAAGCAGAACATCGTCGCCATGTGCGGCTCGATCATGCCGACGCCCTTGGCGATGCCCCCGATGGTCACCGGCCGGCCCGCCACGTCGACCCGCAGGGCCGCTTCCTTCGGCCGGGTGTCGGTGGTCATGATGGCCTCCGCCGCGAGCCGCCCGCCCTGGGGCGAGAGCCCCTTCACCAGCTTGGGCAGCCCGGCCCGGATCTTGTCCATCGGCAGCGGCTGGCCGATGACGCCGGTGGAGGCGATCAGGACCTGGCGCGGCGCGATGCGCAGCAGCTCCCCGGTGATCCGGGTCATCTCGCGCGCGTCCTTCACTCCCTGCTCACCGGTGCAGACGTTCGAGCACCCCGCGGAGGCGAGGATGGCCTGGGCCCGGCCGTCGCGCACGTGCTCCTGCGAGACCAGCACCGGCGCGCCCTTGATCTGGTTGGTCGTGAACACCGCGGCCGCGCGCGCGGGCGACGAGGAGTAGACGAGGGCCAGGTCCTTCTTGCCGCTCGGCTTGATACCGGCCGCGATGCCGGAGGCGAGGATGCCGGGCACGGCGGTGATGCCCCCCTCCAGCCACTGGAAGTCCGCCATGCGGGCTACGGATACACCGGAGGCGCTTCGAGACCGGTCCGCTCGTCCCACCCCATCATGATGTTGAGGCTCTGGATGCCGTTGGCGGAGCCACCCTTGCCGAGGTTGTCGAGCGCCGACACGCAGACCGCGCGCCGGGTGCGCGGGTCGGCCACCACCGTGACGTCGCAGTAGTTCGAGCCCACCACCGACCGGGTGGTCGGCCGCTGCCCCTCGTCGAGCACTCGCACGAACGGCTCGCCCGCGTAGAACTCCCGGTACAGCGCGACCAGCTCCGCGGTGGTGGCGGGCCGGGTGAGCGGGACGGACGCGGTGGTGAACAGGCCCCGGTTGAGGGGAACGAGGTGCGGGGTGAAGCTCACCACCACCGGCTGCCCCGCGAGAGCGGAGAGCTCCTGCTCGATCTCCGGGGTGTGGCGATGGGTGGCCATGCCGTAGGCCTGGACGTTCTCGTTGGCCTCGGTGAAGAGGTACATCGGCGTCCGCCTTGCGCCCCTGCGCTCCGGCGCCGGTGACGCCCGACTTGCCGTCGATCACGATGCCGTCGACCGCGCCGCGCCCGCTCTTCAGCAGCGGCGCGGTCGCGAGCACCGCGCCCATCGGGTAGCAGCCCGGCGAGGCGATGAGCGACGCGCCCGCGATCTGCTTGCGGTGCAGCTCGGGCAGCCCGTACACCGCCTCCGCGAGCCCCGCCGCGTCCTCGTGCGGGGCCTTGTACCAGGTGGTGTAGAGCGCGGCGTCCTTCAGGCGATAGTCCGCCGAGAGGTCGATCGCCTTCCGGCCGTTCCGGCGCAGCACCGGCATGAGCCGCTGCGACTCCATGTGGGGCAGCGCGAGGAAGACCAGGTCGGACTCGCGCGGCGAGCCGCTCGGGGTCGATGTCCTGGAAGACGAGGTCGCTGAGCCCGCGCAGGTGCGGGTAGCTCTTGTCGAGGCGCTCGCCCGCGAGGCGCTCCGAGGTGACCGCGGCGATGCGCACCTTCGGATGCACGGAGAGGAGACGGAGCAGCTCCGCGCCCATGTACCCGCTGGCTCCGGTGACCGCGACTTTCAGCATGGCCGGATCCGCGGGCGGGCTACCGCTTCGAGTACTGGAACTTCGACCGGGCGCCGGGCTGGCCGTACTTCTTGCGCTCCTTCATCCGCGGATCGCGGGTGAGGAGGCCGGCCCGCTTGAGCGTCTGGCGCAGCTTGTCGTCGAACTGCAGCAGCGCCCGCGCGATGCCGTGGCGAACCGCGCCCGCCTGACCGGTGGGCCCGCCGCCGCCCACGTTCACGATCGCGTCGAACTGGCCCAGGGTGTTCGTGAGCTGGAGCGGCTGGGAGATGACCATCCGCAGCGTCTCGCGGGGGAAGTAGTCCTCGAACGGGCGGCGGTTGACCAGGATGCGGCCGTTGCCGGCCCGCAGCCAGACACGCGCCACCGAGGTCTTGCGGCGTCCGGTTCCATAGAAACGAGTGACGACGGCCATGGGACTCCTCAGCGGGCGCGCGCGCGCGTGGCGAGCGGCTCGGGCTTCTGGGCGGCGTGGGGATGCTCCGCCCCTTTGTAGACCTTCAGCTTCTTGGCCATCGCGCGGCCCAGGCGGCCCTTGGGGAGCATGCCCTGCACCGCCCACTCGATCACGCGCTCGGGATGGGTCTTGATCATCCGCTCCGCGCTCACCTCGCGCAGGCCTCCGATGTAGCCGCTGTGCCAGCGGTAGATCTTGTCGGTCAGCTTGCGTCCGGTCAGGTGGATCTTCTCCGCGTTGATGACCACCACGTGGTCGCCCACGTCGAGGTGCGGGGAGAACTGGGGCTTGTGCTTGCCCCGGAGGACCGTCGCGACCTGGGTGGCCAGACGGCCCAGCACCCGGTCACTGGCGTCGACCAGGAACCACTTGCGCTCGACTTCCTCTTCCTTCGGCATCAGCGTCGTCATGATCTCGTCCGGAGCCCCCCGTTGAATGGCAACGGGTAATCATAAAGGAACGGCTCCACCCGGTCAACTGCCAGGGTCAACTGCGAGCCCGTCGCGGGCGGGGTCGGGCCGCGGCCTTGGCTGGCTTGGCCGCCTTGGTCTTGCCCGGGAAGGGGCAGAGGGCCTCCACCGGGCAGGTGGGGCAGGCCGGCTTCCGGGCGAAGCAGACCCGCCGGCCGTGGAGGATGAGCAGGTGGCTCGCCTGGGTCCAGCCCGGCTGGGGCAGCACCAGGCAGAGCTGGTCGTGGATCTTCTCGGGGTCGTCCCCCCGCGCCAGGCCCAGGCGCTGCGAGACCCGGAACACGTGGGTGTCGACCGCCAGGGCCGGGATGCCGAAGGCGTTGCCGAGCACCACGTTGGCGGTCTTCCGCCCCACCCCGGGCAGCGCGACGAGCTCGTCGAGGGTGCGGGGCACCTCTCCGCCGTGACGCTCGACCAGGGCCTTCGCCATCCCGGAGATCGAGCGGGCCTTGGCCCGGAAGAACCCGGTCGAGTGGATCAGGCGCTCGAGGTCCGGGAGCGGCACGCCCGCCCAGTCCTGCGCGCGGCGGTAGCGCGGGAACAGCTCCGCGGTGACCGCGTTGACGCGCTCGTCGGTGCACTGCGCGGACAGGATGGTGGCCACCAGCAGATCGAGCGGGGTGTCGAACCTGAGCTCGGTGCGCGCGTCCGGGTACACGCGGGCGAGGCGGCTCATGATCTTGCGGGCGCGCGCCTTCTTGGCGGGCAGGCTCTCGGCCATCAGCGTGACTCCTTTGGCGGGCAGGACGGATCCGGATCTCGACCGATCTCGACCCGCCCCGCCCCGATGGAGATCGGGGCGACCGACACCGCCATGGGCAGTCGCCGCAGGCGCGGGGTCGGGTCGAAGTTTCTCACGATCCAGCGCACGAGGAGACCGGGCAGGCGGAGGCCCCCGTAGCTGACCCCGTCGACGTGCAGGGTGAACGGCGCCGGGTCCGGCCCCGCGCTGAGCCCGAGCCGGGCCTGGAGGTCCGGGCCGGGCAGCGTCCAGTGGACGCCGATCCCGCACCGCTCGACGGTGGCCGCGAGCCCGGAGAGGCCGCGCTGCCGGGCGAGGAACTCGGCGAGGTCCTCCTGGGTGACCCCGAGCCGCTCCACCGCGAGCGAGCGCACGTCCAGCAGCTCGATCGTCCCGGTGGCGGCCAGTCGGCCCGGATTGACCAGCACCCCGCTCGCCCGGATCCGCACCGGCCCGACGCGGAGGGGCGGCTTGCGTCGCGTGAACTCGCCGACCAGCGCCGACTCCGCCTCGAGCGTCACGTGATCGACCTGACCCGCGAGCAGCGCGTCGTCCCGGTAGTCGAGGGTCATCCGCAGCCCGCGGGCGTCGCGCACCACGTCGGCCAGGAGCCCTTCCGCCCCGCGCCGGAGCCGCTCCGCGAGCTCGGCGGGCGCGAGCGCGCGAACCGGCTCGAGGCGCCGCATCCGCACCATGCCCTCGCTGCCGTCCGGCAGCGGCACGCGCGCGATCACCGGATAGGCCGCGGCCAGCCAGGGGTCGCCGCCCCCGAGGGCGGCCATGATCCGGTCGGGCTTGGCCGACGCCGCGTCCGGTCCCTGGTCGCCGGTCTTCACGATCGCGAAGTCGACGCCCATCGGAGCCTGGTCCCAGGCGCGCGAGAGCCGGAGCGGCAGCCGGTCCCGCACCACCTCGTAGCGGAAGTTGGACACCGAGAAGAAGTTGTCGTTGGCCACCACCGCCACCCGCGGCTCGCCGGGGCCGGCCGCGGCGGCGGTGATGGCGGCGAGCAGCTCGCGATGGTGCCAGTCGCGGCCGTCGGGCGGCTGCGAGAAGGCGAGCGTGGGCACGACGGGCGCCAGCGCCGTCGGCGACGGAAGCGCGAACGCGGCCGAGCCGACCTGGAGCACGCCCACCGCGAGGCAGGCCCACGTGACCGCGGCGCGCGCGCGCGGAGCGAGCGCCGCCACCGCGGCCGCCGCGGCCAGCGCGGCGGCGGGCAGCAGGGGCAGCGTGTAGCGCAGGTTCTTGTTCTGGATCAGGAAGAAGATCACCGCCGGGGCCAGCGCGGCCCAGACGAGGCCGCGGGCCCGCTCCCGCCGCGCGACCGCGACCACGCCCCCGATCAGCAGCAGGGTGGCCAGGAGCCCCAGCTGCGGGACGATCCAGCGCGGGTAGAAGAGCAGGGCGCCCGAGGTGAGCGCCGGCGCGTGACCCGACTCGGCGGCCTGCTTGAACGAGCGATTGAGGACCTGCATCGGCAGCCCGACCAGGCGCGGGCCGTACCACGGCAGCGCGATCAGCGCGGCCACCCCGACCGCGGCCAGCAGGCGTCCCAGGCGGGCGCGCCGGTCGGGCGCGCGGCCGGCGAGCCACGCCGCCCACAGCAGCGCGCCCGACACGTAGGCCGCGAACGGGGGCTTCGTGAGCATGCCGAGCCCCAGGAGCACGCCGAGCCCGAGGGCGCCGCGCGGGCCGGCGAGCGCCTCGGGGTGCGCGAGCGCGTAGAGGGTCACGGCCACCATCGCGGCGAGCGGGAGGTCGAGCTGGAAGTGCAGGAGCGAGAAGACCACGAAGGGCGCGGTGGCGAAGAGGAACGCGGCCAGGAGCCCGGCGGCGGGATCGAGGAGGCGGCGCCCGAGCCCGAACACCGCGAGCGTGCCCACCACCAGGAAGCCCCACATGACCGCGTGCGCCGCGGCGAGCGGGGGCAGCGCCAGGCCGAGCAGACCCGCCGCGCACGTGACGATCGGCGGATAGAAGCTCGACTCCGCGATGATCTCCTGGAGCGCCTCCCGGCCCGGCTCGGCGAGGCTCCGCTGGCAGAGCACGGCCCGCTCGAGGTGGTTGGCGTGATCCCACTCCGGCGGGCGTCGATCGATGGAGAGCCAGACCGCCATGACCGCCGCCAGCCCCAGGAGGAGCGCGGCCAGAGCCACCGCGGCGCGGCCGGTCATCGGCCGGGCGCGGGCTCGGCGACGCGGGCGACCAGCAGGATCGAGATGCCGAACGGCAGCGAGACGAAACGCAGGAGGGGCGCCTCGGCGCCGAAGGCGCGGGCCAGCAGCCGGTTCACGAGCGGCGCGGGCCGCTCGAGATCGTGGCTGGACCGGCGCAGCGCCGCCCGCACGACCCGCATCGCCATGATCGGCGGCGCGAGCAGCGTGTTGAAGTAGGTGACCCGGTCGACCGCGAAGCCCGCCGCCTCGACCACCGCGCGCAGCGAGCCCGCGGTGTAGCGGCGCCGGTGGCCCAGGAGCTCGTCGTGACGGCTCCAGAGCCAGGCGTAGGCGGGCACCGTCACCACCAGGCGACCGCCGGGCGCGAGCAGGCGGCGGCACGCCCGCAGGGCGCCCGCCTCGTCGGTGACGTGCTCGAGCACGTCGAAGAGGCACGCCGCGTCCCACCGCCCCGCCTCGAGCGGGATGTCGTCCGGCAGCGAGCCGGCCCGCACGTCGAGGCCGCGCGCTCGCGCGATCCCGCGCAGGGCGGGATCCATCTCGACCCCCACCGCGGTCCCGAGGCCCGCCAGCGCCTCGAGCAGGCCGCCGCTGCCGCAGCCGATCTCGGCCACCCGGCGGCCGCCGCCCGGCAGGAGGCGGGCCAGCTCGGCGAGGAGGATCGCGCGACGGCCCTGGAACCACCAGTGGGCCCGGTCCTCCTCGGCGTGCACCGCCGCGTAGTCGGGATCCACGATCAGGCCGCTCCGTCGAGGGCGCGCCGGATGGACTCGATCCGCTCGCGGGCCGCCGCGGGAGCGAGCGGCGCCGGCTGATGGTCGACGCGCCAGATGGGCGAGAGAAGATCCGGGTCGGTGGGCAGGCGCGGGACGAGGTGCCAGTGGATGTGCGGCACCTGGTTGCCGAGCAGCTCGTAGTTCATCTTCACCGGCCGGAAGACGCGCGCGAGCGCCTCGGCCACGCGGCTCACCTCCTCGAGATGCGCCCCGCGCTCCCCCGCCTCGAGCTGATAGAGCTCGGTGGCGTGGCGCCGCAGCACCAGCAGCACGTAGCCCGGGAAGAACTGGTCCTCGTGGAGGAAGGCGCGCGACGTCCCGAGCTCCGCGATGAGCAGCGGACCGGCCCCGCCGTACTTGCCGCACATCACGCAGGCGGGGGCGGTCACCGGCGCTCGGACAGGAACCGCCCGATGCGGCCCATCGCCTCCTGGATCCGCTCGAGCGACTGCGCGTAGGAGAAGCGGAGGTAGCCCTCCGCGTTGCGGCCGAAGTCCACCCCGGGGGTGACCCCCACGTGCGCGCGCTCCAGGATCTCGAACGCGAAGGCGAGCGAATCGCTCGTGAAGCGCCGGGCGTTGGCCAGCACGTAGAACGCCCCGGTGGGCGGGGCGCCGACCCCGAGCCCGATCCCGCGCAGGCCGTCGACCATGACCCGCCGCCGCTCGTCGAAGATCCGCCGGAAGCGGGCGCTCTCCTCCCCCGCCTCGCGCAGGGCGGCCAGGGCCGCCCACTGGACGAACTCGTTGGTGGAGATGAAGAAGTTGCCGTGCATCGCGGTGAGCGCGGGCATGAAGGCGCGCGGCGCGATCAGGTACCCCACCCGCCAGCCGGTCATCGCGAAGGCCTTGGAGAACCCGTTGAGCACGAAGGCGTGGTCGGTGAACTCGAGCACGGTGTGCTCCGGGCCCTCGTAGGTGAGCCCGTGATAGATCTCGTCCGAGACCACCCAGGGGCCGAGCCGGCAGAGCGCGGCGAGGCGCTCCGCGCTCAGCACGGTGCCGGTGGGGTTCGCCGGCGAGTTGACGAGCAGGGCCTTGGTGCGCGGCGAGAGCCGCGCGGCCACCGCGTCCGGCCGGTACTGGAAGGCGTCGGACTCGTCCACCGGGACGTAGACCGGCTCGCCCTCCGCGAACTTCACGAACTTGGGATAGCAGGCGTAGTACGGATCGGAGAGGATCACCTCGTCGCCGCGGTCGAGCAGGGCGCCGAAGAGCAGCAGCATCGCGGGCGAGGTCCCCGCGGTCACCAGGACCTGGTCCGGCGAGACGGTCACCCCGTAGCGGGTGTGGTAGTGCTCGGCGATCGCCTCGCGGAGGGGCAGGATGCCGAGGGGGTGCGCGTAGCGGGTGCGCCCGTCCTTGAGCGCCTTCTCGGCCGCCTCCCGGATCACCGCGGGGGTGTCGAAGTCGGGCTCCCCGAATTCCAGGTGGATGACGTCGATCCCCTGCTGCTCGAGGGCCTGCGCGCGCTGGAAGACCTCCACCGCGAGGAACGGCTCGATCTCCTGCGTGCGCCGGGCGATCACGCGCGCCCTCCGTCGGGAAGCCGCGCGAGCCGCCGCCGCGCGGCCAGCACCTCGCGCAGCATGCGGGGGCCGTCGCGCAGCACGCCGACCTTGGAGCCGGGCTGGTCCGCCCAGTTCACCGGCACCTCCGCGATCCGGTAGCCGCGCCGCTGGGCCAGCAGGAGCAGCTCGACGTCGAAGCCGAAGCCGTCGGTGCCGAGCCGCGGGAACAGCGCCTCCGCGACCGCGCCCCGGAAGAGCTTGAAGCCGCACTGGGTGTCGACGACGTCCACCACCCCGAGCCGTCGCACCAGGAAGTTGAAGACGTGGCCCGAGAGCATGCGGTGGGTCCGCACCTGCCGGGCCACCGCGGGGTCGTGGAGCACCCGCGAGCCGACCGCGAGGTCGGCGCCCGCCGCGATCGCCGCCTCGAGGCGGGCCACCTCCGCGATCGGCGTGGCCCCGTCGGCGTCCGCCATCAGGCGGAGCGCGCCGACCGCGCGCGCCATGCCGACGCGCACCGCGTGCCCCTTGCCCCGGTTCCGCTCGAGCGCGTGCACGATCACCCCCGCGCGGCCGGCCGCCACCTCGCGCACGCGCTCGGCGGTGCCGTCGCGGCTGCCGTCGTCCACCACGATCACCTCGTACGGCTCGTCGCGCCCCTCGAAGTAGGCCTGGACGTCCTTCAGGTAGCCGGGCAGGCGCACCGCCTCGTTGTAGGCGGGGATGACCACGGACCAGCGGAGGGCGGGACGGCTCACCGCGGTGGCTAGGCCCAGACGGGGGCGTCGGCGCGGCGCCGCCGCCGGGCCACGCCGGTCTTCTGCGCGGCCCGGGCCACCTCGCGCGCCACCGCGGGCGCGACCTTCTTGTTGAACACGCTCGGGATGATGTACTCGGGGCCCAGCTCGCCCCGCCCCACGCAGGAGGCGATGGCGTGGGCCGCCGCGATCTTCATCTCGTCGTTCACCATCCGGGCCCGCGAGTCGAGGAGGCCGCGGAAGAATCCCGGGAAGCAGAGCACGTTGTTGATCTGGTTCGGGTAGTCGGAGCGGCCGGTGGCCATCACCCGCACGTGGCGCTCGGCCTCCTCGGGCTGGATCTCGGGCACCGGGTTGGCCATCGCGAACACGATGCGGTCGCGCGCCATGCTCTTGACGTCCCGCACCGTCAGCACCCGCGGCACCGAGAGGCCGATGAACACGTCCGCCCCGCGGATCGCGTCCGACAGCCGGCCCTTGAGGTTGCTCGGATTCGTCGCGGCGGCCACCCACGTCTTCATGAAGTCCATGCCCACCGGCCGGCCCCGGTAGATCGTGCCGTGCTCGTCGACCCCGATGATCTGGCGCGCGCCCAGGGAGAGCAGGATCTTGATCGTGGCGGTGCCCGCCGCGCCGACCCCGGAGACCACCACCTTGATCCGGCGGATGTCCTTCCGCACGATCTTGAGCGCGTTGAGCAGGGCGGCGAGCACGACGACCGCGGTGCCGTGCTGGTCGTCGTGGAAGACCGGGATGTCGAGCTCCTTGCGCAGCCGCTCCTCCACCTCGAAGCAGCGGGGCGCCGAGATGTCCTCCAGGTTGATCCCCCCGAAGGCGGGCGCGATCATCTTGACCGTCTCCACGATCTTGCCGGGATCCTTGGTGGCGAGCGGGATCGGGAACGCGTCGACGCCGGCCAGCTCCTTGAAGAGCATGGCCTTGCCCTCCATCACCGGCATCGCGGCCTCGGGGCCGATGTCGCCGAGCCCCAGCACCGCGGTGCCGTCGGTGACGACCGCGACCGCGTTCTGCTTGATGGTCAGGGTGAACGCCCGGCTCGGGTCGTCCTTGATCGCGAGGCAGACCCGGGCCACCCCCGGGGTGTAGGCCATGCTGAGATCGTCGCGGCTGCGGATCGGCACCTTGCTGTGGATCTCGATCTTGCCGCCCAGGTGCATCAGGAAGGTGCGGTCCGAGATGTTGGCGATGCGGACCCCGGCCGTCGACTTGACCCGGTCGACGATGTCGTGGGCGTGACGGCTGTCGCGGGCCTTGATGGTGATGTCGCGGAGCACCCGCTCCCCGGTCATCTCGACCAGGTCCACCGCCCCGATGTCGCCGCCGGCCTTGCCGATGACCGAGGTGACGCGGCCCAGCATGCCGGGCTTGTTCCGGATCTCGAGACGGACGGTGAAGCTGTAGGAGGCGCTGGGAGCGACGGCCATCAATTTCTCACAATCAGCAATCTCTCATCATGGCGGGCATTTAGACGGTAAGACCCACCCCACCTGGAGTCAACTTATTTCCACCCCGGCAAGTTGACCGGCCACCGCGCGCCGTGGTATTCCACCCTGTGCCCGGACCACGCGACCTCGTTGTGCTCGTTTGCGTCCTCGTGGCCGGAGCGGCCTCCCCCTCGCTCGCGCGCGCCGATACGCAGCGCTTCACCGTCGAGTCGGCGAAGAGCCGCGTGAGCTTCGACGCCTTCCATCCGTGGACCGTCGGCGTGTTCTCGGCGGCCAGCGAGGGGCCGACCGGCGAGTTCGAGATCGACATCTCCGACCTCCGCCAGCCCGTCAAGGGCGGGCTCACCGTGTCGGCGGCCGGCTTCCGATCGGGAGACAAGAGCCGGGACAAGGACATCCGCCGGGCGCTCGACGTGGACCATCATCCGGAGATCCAGTACCGCATCGACAAGATGGACAGCTCCTTCCCCTCGCTGGCCGAGAACAACGACGTGATCCTGACCATCCACGGCGTGCTCTCGGTCAAGGGCGTCGAGCGCCCCACCACGTTCGCGGGCCGGATTCGCCTCCGGCCCGGGGGTGCGCTCTGGATCCGGGGCGAGAGCTGGCTGAAGCCTCGGGACTGGGGGGTCCCCCTGATCCGATCCTGGCTGGTCAGCATGAAGGACAGCGTGCTCGCGATATTCGACCTGACCCTGAACAAGTCCCAGTAAGTGGCCGGTATTCCATACCTTCCTTGAGCGACCGGCCGGCCATAGACGGGTCGGCCGGTCGCGAGGGTCGCCGATCTCTCCGTTGAATACGCGCCCTTCCGGACGCGTCTGCTTGGAACGGCGCGGAGTTGCGAGGAACGATCTCCATCGCTCACCGGTTCCTCGATCAACCCTTGGGCTGTGACCTCGGATCGTGATCTCGGGCGCTGCAACCGAAGCGCACCGTACACCATCTAAACCACTGAGGGCGGAGCCGAAAAGGACGAATCAGGGAAACAATTACCGGCAGCATCCCGACGAATACGAGAGGCCGTAATGACCTTTAGAGAGACCGACAGCGTGACCGCGATCGAGACAGGCCAATTCAGAGGGGGCTCGACGGAGCCAAAGCGACGCGGGCGTCAGCCCCAGGTTCCGAACAAGGGCGCGAACCCGCCGGTCGACGACGAGCTGGATCGCGTGGTGGACACCGCGGTCGAGCTGGACGAGACGCCGGCCCTCTCCGAGGAGGCGCTGCGCCCGTCGGCGTCGCCCGCCGAGGACCCCGTCCGCCTCTACCTCAAGGAGATCGGCAAGGTCTCGCTCCTGAAGGCCGAGGAAGAGGTGACGATCGGCCGTCGGATCGAGGTCGGCCAGATCGCGCTGCGGCGGGCTCTGGGCCGCGTGCCGTTCGCCACCGCCAAGCTGCTGGCCCTGGTGGACCGGGTGCGCCGCGAGGAGGTCCCGCTCGACGACGTGATCCTGCTCCCCGAGGGCGGCGAGCCCACCCCGAGCGAGATCCGGTCGAGCCTCGCCGCGTTCGCGCGCGTCCGGCGCCTGGAGCGGGAGATCGAGCGGCTCCAGACCGCGCTCGTCGACAAGCGGCGGAGCAAGACCACGCGGGCCAACTACAACAAGTGGATCGCCCAGAATCGCGCCTCGATCCAGTCCGTGCTGGAGAACCTCCCGCTCAAGCCGGCGCTCGCCGACCAGCTCGTGGGCGACATCCGCCAGCTCGTCAAGAGCATGGGCGCGAACAAGACGCGATCGGAGCTGCGCCAGCTCGAGCAGACCGCGGGGCTCGGTCGCAAGGCCCTGCTCGCGTCGCTGAGCGAGATCGAGGAGCACGACCGCGTGGTGCGGCAGGCCAAGAAGGAGCTGATGGAGGCCAACCTGCGCCTGGTGGTCTCGGTGGCCAAGCGCTACCTGGGCAGCGAGCTGTCGCTGCTGGACCTGGTCCAGGAGGGCAACATCGGCCTCATGAAGGCGGTGGACCGCTTCCAGTACCGGCGCGGCTTCAAGTTCTCGACCTACGCCACGTGGTGGATCCGGCAGGCCATCACCCGCGCGATCGCGGACCACTCGCGCACGATCCGGATCCCGGTGCACATGGTCGAGACGCTCAACCGCATCTCGCGGGTGAACCGCTCCCTGGTCAACGAGATGGGCCGCGAGCCCACCCCCGAGGAGCTGGCCCAGCACACCGGCGTGCCGGCGCGCAAGGTCCGGCTCATCCTGGAGTCCTCGCGCAAGCCGCTCTCGCTCGAGACCCCGATCGGGGACGACTCGGAGCTGGGCGACTTCCTCGAGGACAAGGCGGCGGAGTCGCCCAACGACAACCTGATCACCCAGGACCTCACCACCCAGGTGGAGCGGGCGCTCAGCACGCTGTCGGCCAAGGAGAAGGAGATCCTGCGCCTGCGCTTCGGCATCGGCGAGGCCGGCGAGCACACGCTCGAGGAGGTGGGCCGCCGCTTCTCGGTGACCCGCGAGCGCATCCGCCAGATCGAGACCAAGGCGCTGCGCAAGCTGCGCCACCCGCTCCGCGGCCGCGCCCTCCGCGCCTTCGTCGAGAATTGACTCGGAGGGGGGCTCACGCCCCCATTCCGAACCTCACACCCCGGGGTCAGGTCTTACATTCCGACATTGTCGGGATGTAAGACCTGACCCCTTCGGCTTTCAGTGGATCAGCTTGGCGTACTGGTCGAGCAGCGGCAGGATCACGTCGCGCCCGTCCGACGGCAGGCGCAGGATCGAGCGGGTGATGCCGGCGCCCGCGTAGCTCTCCAGCGTGGCCTCGTCGGGCTTGGCCCCGAACACCGAGACCGAGATCGTCTTCATGTCGCGCCCCGCCCGCGCGGCGCGGGCCTGCAGGTCCTTGAGGCCGGCCAGGATCACGTCGCCGGCCCGCCCTCGCGGGAACCACCCCTCGCAGAAGTCGACGACCCGCTGGAGCGTGTGACCGCTCTCCCCGCCCAGGAGCACCGGGGGATGCGGCTTCTGGGCCGGCTTGGGCCAGGCCCAGATCGGGTCGAAGTTGACGTGCTGGCCGTGGTACTGCGCCTCGTCCTTGGTCCAGATCTCCTTCATGGCCAGCACCTGCTCCCGCATCCGCTTGAAGCGGCTCTTGAACTCGGTGCCGTGGTTCTCCATCTCCTCCGCGTTCCACCCCGCCCCGATGCCGAAGAGGAAGCGGCCGCCCGACAGCGCGTCGAGGCTCGCCACCTCCTTGGCGGTGGTGATGGTGTCGCGCTCGATGATCAGGCAGATCCCGGTGCCGATCTTCAGGCGCTTGGTCGCGGCGGCCGCCGCCATCAGCGAGACGAACGGATCGTAGGTGTGCGAATACTCCTTGGGCAGCTGGGCGCCCCCCGGGAACGGGGTGCGCCGGCTGACCGGGATGTGGGTGTGCTCCGGCACCCACAGGGACTCGAACCCGCGCTCCTCGGCCGCGCGGGCCAGCTCGTCGGCCCGGATCGCGTAGTCGGTGGCGAACATGCAGACTCCGATGTGCATGACTCTCTCCTTTCGGGTCAACCTTTCACGACGGCGGTGCGATAGGTATTGATCCCGGTGTCGGGCGGCGAGCCGCTGATCATGGTCATCATGGTCGCGGCCTCGCTCCGGTGATGCGTGGCGTGGTTGACCACGTGCTGGAGCAGAGGCGCCGAGCGCGACCCGGAACTCCTGGCCCTGGGTGTTCTTGTACACGACCGGGCGCGTGAGGTCGGCCTCCCCGAGCCCGGCCAGGAAGCTCCGCTGCTCGGCCTCGAGCGCGTCCCAGCGCGCGCGGAGGTCGGCCACGGTGGCGAAGTCGGCGTCGCCCAGGATCCGCCCCGGCGACGAGCCCTTCCAGCGCGTGAGCCACGCGTCGTCAGCGCCGTAGATGTGGGCGAACATCCCCTTGAGCGTGGGGAAGCTCCAGTGCTGGCCCATGTCCCGGGTGACACCGTCCCCCAGGTCCACGGCCAGGTCGAAGAGGCGTCGGTTCGCCCAGTGGTGATAGTCGTAGTGCTCGCGGATCAGCGCGACGGACATGGCGTCTCCTCCTCCGGACGGCGGCTCAGTCGAGGACCGCGACGGTGTCTCCCTCCTGCACCGTCTGTCCCTCGCTGACCTTGATCTCCCGCACCTTGCCGGCGCGCGGGGCTTCCACCGGGATCTCCATCTTCATCGACTCGAGCACGATGACCGGGTCCCCGGCCGCCACCGCGTCGCCCGGCTTGGTCGTGACCTGGAAGACCACGCCGGTGATGTGAGCCTTGACGTCCTCAGACATTGAGCGCTCCTTGTCGTGCCACGGAGGGATTTGAAGCGGGGGCATTCTCTCACATCCGGGCGGGAGCGGGCGGGCCGCCTAGTAGGGCAGGCTCTCCCGGCCCAGGAGCTCGCGGGCCACCACCATCTTCATCACCTCGGCGGCGCCGTCGCCGATCTCGAGCCCGATGACGTCGCGCATGCGCTGCTCGAACGGCAGCTCGTCGGTGTAGCCGTAGTGGCCGTGGAGCAGCAGGCACTGGTGGATGGTGTCGACCGAGAGGCGCGGCCCCCACCACTTGGTCATGGCCGACTCCTTGGTGTGGGGCCGCCCCTGATCCGCGAGCCAGAGCGCGCGGTAGCAGAGCCAGCGGCAGGCTTCGAGGTGCGTGGCCGCCTCCGCGATCGGGAAGGACACCCCCTCGAACTGCGCGATCGGCCGGCCGAAGGCCTTCCGCTCCTTCACGTAGGCGATGGTCTCCTCGACCGACTGCTGGGCCACGCCCAGGCAGGCCAGCGCGATGCCGATGCGGTTGTAGTCGAAGCCCTGCATGACCTGGTAGAAGCCGGTCCCCTCCTCGCCCAGCCGGTGCGAGGCGGGCACCCGGACGTGGTCGAAGGCGAGCACCGCGCGCGCGATGGCGCGGGTGCCCATGTCCCGCAGCGGGCTGCGCGAGACGCCGGGCGCGTCGAGCGGCACCAGGAACGCGCTGACCCCGCGGGCCCGGCCCGCCGGATCGGTCCGCGCGAAGACGATGGCGGCCTGCGCCACCATGCCGAGGCTGATCCCGGACTTCTCGCCGGTGATCACGTAGTGGTCGCCCTCGCGCTCGGCCCGGCACGCCAGGTTGGCCGCGTCCGAGCCCGCGCCCGGCTCGGTGAGCGCCAGGGCCACCACCGCCTCCCCGCGCGCGGTCGGGGGCAGCCAGCGCGCCTTGATCTCCTCCGACCCGCTCCGCCCCAGGATCTGGCCGGCCAGGCCCGCGAGCTGGATGCCGTAGGTGCAGGCGAAGTCGCCGCGCCCGATCTCCTCCATCGCGATGCCGTACGTGACGAAGTCCGACTCCTGTCCGCCGTACGCGGCGGGCACGCGCAGGCCCAGCAGGCCCAGCTCGCCCATCCGGCGCCACGCCTCCGACGGGAACTGCCCGCTCCGATCCCACTCGGCCGAGTGCGGGGCCAGGTCCCGGCGGGCGAACTGGCGGAGGATGCGGATCAGCTCGTCCTGCTCGGGCGTGAACGCGAGGTCCATCACGGCGCCCGGAAGACCGGCTTGCGCTTCTCGGCGAAGGCGCGCAGCCCCTCGGCGGCGTCGGCCGAGCGCATGTGCTCGGCCACCAGCCGGCGCTCCAGCTCGAGCCCGTCGGCCAGATCGCAGTCGAGCGCGCGGTTGACCAGCGTCTTCACGGTCCGGTTGGCGGAGGCGCTGCCCGCCGCGAGGCCGGCCGCCATCTCCTCCACCGCGGCGCCCACCGTCCCCGCGGGCACGACCCGGTTGACGAGGCCCCACGCCAGCGCGTCGCCCGCGCCCAGCCAGCCGCCGAGGAGCATCAGCTCCTTCGCGCGCCGGGCCCCGATCAGCCGCGGCAGGCGCTGGCTGCCCCCGCCGCCCGCGACCAGGCCGAAGTTGGCGTGCTGGTCGCCGAGCCGTGCCGCCTCGTCGGCGACGACCAGATCGGCCACCAGCACCAGCTCGAGGCCCGCCGGCGAGCGCGAGCCCGTGCACGCCCGCGATGACCGGGACCGGCAGCGCCTCGATCCGATCGAAGACGCGATGCCAGAGGCCCATGAAGGCGCTCCAGCGCACCGGATCGGGCGAGAGCTCCCGCACCGCGCGCAGGTCCGCCCCGGCGCAGAACGTCCGCCCCGCCGCGGTGAGGGTGACCGCGCGGACGCTCGGCGTCACCCTCCACGAGGGCGCACGCCCGGTCGAGATCCTCGAGCAGCTCGGGGCTGATCGCGTTGAGCTGGGCGGGCCGATTCAGCGTGATGCGCGCGATGCCGCCGCCGGTCGCGCAGGTGATCGCTCGAAAGTCCCTGACTCTCTCCATGACTCTCTCCCGCCTCACATCATCGTGTAGCCGCCGCTCACCGACACGGTCTGCCCGGTGATGAAGGCGGCCGCGTCGGAGGCGAGGAACACCACGGTGGGGGCCACGTCCTCCGGCTTGCCGACGCGCCGCAGCGGATAGGCCTTGGCGATGCGCGCCTGCATCTCCGGAGTGCTGAAGGCTCGGTTGGCGTCGGCGGCCCACATGCTCAGGCCGCCGAAGTCCTCCTCGGTCGCCGGGATGGTCATGCCCGGGCACACCACGTTGAGCCGGATGCCGTGACGGCCGACCTCGCGGGCCAGGCTCTTGCTGAGGG
This sequence comes from uncultured Candidatus Rokubacteria bacterium, assembly GCA_963841755.1. Classification (GTDB taxonomy): domain Bacteria; phylum Methylomirabilota; class Methylomirabilia; order Rokubacteriales; family CSP1-6; genus CAMLFJ01. The sequence goes on along the minus strand of CAWJDX010000005.1, from coordinate 345,604 downwards.
CGATCACCCCGGCCTTGCAGGCCCCGTACACCGCCTCGCGGAACTCGCCCATGCGCCCGGCGTCCGAGCCCATGCTCACGATCGCGCCGCCCTTGCGGGCGATCATGCCGTCGAGCACCGCGCGGGTGCAGTTGATCATGCCCCAGAGGTTGAGCTGGATCTCGCGCTCCCACTCGGTGCGCTCCTTCTCGACGAAGAGCCGGTCGTAGGTCCACCCCACGTTGTTCACGAGCACGTCCACCCGGCCCGCGCGGCCCTCGACCTCGCGGACCATGGCCTGGACGGACTCCCAGCGGGTCACGTCGGTGGGCACCAGCGTGGCGGACGCGGCCCCCAGGCTCCGGGCCTCCGCCACCACCTTGCCGCCCTGGCCCTCGTCGATCTCGGCGACGGTCAGGTGCGCGCCCTCCCGCGCGAAGGCCAGGCTGATGGCGCGCCCGATGTTCGAGCCGCCCCCGGTGACCACCACGCTCTTGCCCTCGAGATTGAGATTCATGCCGGCCTCTCCATGCGCTGGACGATCAGGTCGCGAAGCTTGTACTTCTGGATCTTGCCGCTCGGGGTCGTGGGGAACTCGGAGACCAGCTCGAGGCGCTCCGGCAGCTTCTGGCGCGCCAGCTCGTGCCGCTCGAGGAACCCGACGATCTCCGCGAGCGTGAGCGTCTGCCCCTCCCGGGGGATCACCACCGCGCACGCCCGCTCGCCCAGGCGGGGATCGGGCATGGCCACGATGGCGACGCCCGCGATCTTCGGATGAGTGTAGAGCAGGTTCTCGACCTCCACGACCGGGATGTTCTCCCCGCCCCGGATGATGATGTCTTTGGCTCTCCCCGTGATGGCGAGGTAGCCGTCGCGATCGATGGTGGCGCGGTCTCCGGTGCGGAACCAGCCGTCGGCGGTGTGGGCCTCCGCGGTGAACTGCGGCCGCCGGAAGTAGCCGACGAACTGGGCGGCTCCCCGGGCCAGCAGATCGCCCTCGGTCCCGATGGGGGCCGGGGCGCCGACGTCGTCGACGACCCGCAGCTCCATGCCCGGGCAGCGGAAAGCCGTCGCTGCCGCAGATCTTCTCCTCCGGGTCCCGCAGCCCGTTGCACGTGACGAGCCCGTCCTCGGTCATTCCCCACCCCGCCGAGACCACGCAGCCGAGCCGCGCCCGCGCGTCGCGCACGAGCGCGCGCGGGATGGGCGCGCCCGCCGCGATGAACAGCCGGAGGGAGCGCAGGTCCTGCCGCGCCTCGGCGTAGGTGAGGTCGCGCAGGAACGGGGTCGCTCCCATCGTCAACGTGACGCCCTCGGCCTCGATCAGCCGTGCCGCCTCCTCGACGTTCCAGATATCCATCCACACCGTGGTGGCGCCCAGCAGCAGGTTGAGGCAGTAGCCGAAGAGGAAGCCGGTCTGGTGGCCGACGGTGGACGCCATCAGCATCACGTCCCGGTCCGATAGCTCGAGCCGCTCGATCGCCCGGTGGAGCGTGGAGAGCGTGGTGTTCTGCGTGTGCATCACGCCCTTCGGCTCCCCGGTGGTGCCGGAGGTGAACACCACTTCGTGGACCGCGTTGGGGTCGGTGCCGGCGAGCGGCCCGCGATCGCTCCGTGACTCCCACGGCTCGTCGGTGAGAGCGGCGAGCGGCGTGGTGCCGTCGGGCCCGTCGCCGCGGGCCACGAACACGGACCGCAGCCGGGGCAGCCCGGGCCGGAGCGCGTCGAGCATGCCCGCGTGGTCGAAGCCGCGGAAGCGGGCCGGCACCACCGCCACCTGCGACTCCAGCAGGCCCAGCATGAACCGCAGCTCGCTCGCCCGGTAGGTCGGCGGGATCGGGTTGACCACCGCGCCCAGGCGGAGCGCGGCCAGGAAGAGCACGACCACCTCGTTCCAGTTCGGGAGCTGGCAGGAGACGACCCCGCCCGGCTCGAGCCCGTGCGCCCGCAGGCCGTGGGCGACCCGATCGACCGCCCGGGCCAGGTCCTCCCACGAGTACCGGCCGCGCGCGTCGACGAGCGCGGTCCGGGAAGGGCGCTCGCGCGCCCACCGGTCGAGGTAGTCCTCGAGGCTCTCGTCGCGCCAGTGACCCGCCCCGGTCATGGCCCGGATCCGCGCCTCGGTGAGAGTGGTCTCCATGCCGGCCCGGAGACGGCGCCTCAGCTGAAGGCGCCCTGCTCGATCAGCTGCGTGTGCACCGACCCGGAGCGGAAGAGGTCGCTCCGCATGACGCGCTGGTGAAACGGGATCGCGGTCTTGACCCCCTCGACCACGAAGCCGTCGAGCGCCGCCGCCATCCGCGCGATCGCCTCGTCGCGGTCCCGGCCGGTGGTGATCAGCTTGGCGAGGAGCGGATCGTAGTGCACCGAGACCTCCACGCCCTCCGCCACCCCGCACTCGAGCCGGACGCCCGGGCCCTCGGGCAGCACCAGCCGGGTCAGCCGGCCGGGCGACGGCATGAAGCCCTTGGCCGGATCCTCGGCGTAGATCCGGCACTCGATGCTGGCCCCGCGCTGGGAGATCTGGGCCTGGGTCCACGGCAGCGGCTCGCCCGCCGCCACGCGCAGCTGCGCCTGCACCAGGTCGAGCCCGGTCACCTCCTCGGTCACCGGGTGCTCGACCTGCAGCCGGGTGTTCATCTCGAGGAAGTAGAACTCGTCGCCCACCACGATGAACTCCATCGTGCCCGCGTTGACGTAGCCCACCGTCCGGGCGCCGGTCACCGCGGCCTCGGTGAGGCGCGCCTTCAGGGCGGCGGGCAGGCGCGGGGCGGGGCTCTCCTCGACCAGCTTCTGGTGCCGGCGCTGGATCGAGCACTCGCGCTCGTGCAGGTGGACCACGCTGCCCGCTCGCGTCGCCGAAGACCTGGACCTCGACGTGACGGGCGCGCTCCACGTAGCGCTCCAGGAAGAGGCCCCCCGAGCCGAACGCGGCCTGCGCCCGTCGCTGGGCCGAGGCGAACGCGGCGGGCAGCGCCGCCTCGTCCGCGACCTTCACCATGCCGATGCCGCCGCCCGCCCGCGGCCGCCTTGAGCATCACCGGGTAGCCCGCGCGCGCCGCCGCCTCGCGCGCCGCCTCGACCGACTCCACCGGGCCGTCGCTGCCCGGCACCACCGGCACGCCGGCCGCGGCCATGAGCCGTCGCGCCGCGATCTTGTCCCCCATCTGCTGGATCACGCGCCAGGACGGCCCCACGAAGATCAGCCCCGCGGCCTCGCAGGCCTGGGCGAAGCGCCAGTTCTCGGAGAGGAACCCGTAGCCGGGGTGGATCGCCTGGGCGCCGGTGCGGCGCGCGGCGTCGAGGATGCGCTCGATGTCGAGATAGCTCTGGCGGGCCGGCGCGGGCCCGATGGCGACCGCCTCGTCGGCGTCGGCCACGTGCGGCCAGGACCGGTCGGCCTCCGAGTACACCGCGATGGAGCGGACGCCGAGCGCGCGGCAGCCGCGGATGACGCGCCGGGCGATCTCCCCCCGATTCGCGACCAGGACGCTCTGCAGCACGGGGCCTCAGGCGGGCTGCGCGGCGGAGGCGACGACGGGCTCGAGCGCGGCGACGCGCCAGCCCGCGCGCGGTGGGCACCCAGCGGAGCAGCAGGGTGAGGCTCTCGGCGCCGCCGTCGAGCTGGAGCTTCACCAGGCGCTGCTGTCCCACGCGCGCGAACGCGACGACCCGATGGCGGCCCCCGCGCGCGGCGAGCAGGCGGCTCTGCAGATCCGGACCGGGCTCGACCGACGGATCGAGCCACCGGCGCGCGCCCTCCGGATCGCCGGCGGCGAGCGCGTCGCCGAAGGCGCCGAGGGCCGCGGCCAGCTCCGGCGCGATCGGCCACGCCCCGGTGGCCTGCTCGAGGCGGATGAACTCGCGTGCGTCGTCGCTCAGCGGCGCGTCGGTCGCGCCCGCGGCCGAGGCCCGCGCGAGCGGCCCCGCCCCGGTCACCCCGCCCGCCGCCTCGAGCCGCGCCCAGAGACTCGCCTCGACGGCCCGCGCGCGGCGCCTCGAGCGCGGGCGTCCGCAGCAGGTGGCGCAGGATGGTCTCGCCCGCCGCGACGTGGCGGCGCTCGTCCTCGATGCAGCGGGAGAGGATCCGGCAGGTCGGCGGCTCGTAGACCGCGTTGGCGCTCGCCAGGTGCGCCTCGTAGGTGGCCAGCAGCTGCGGCTTGAGCACCCGGTACACGCCCACCACCCGCTCGATCGTCTCCCCGGGCGCCTCCGCGGCCTCGAGCGCGTCCATGAACGCGACCAGCCGCGCGTTGGCCGGCTCGGAGACCTGGGCCGCGGCGCGCAGCTCGGGCAGCCGCCTGCCCCACAGGTCGGCGTGCTGCGCGTTGTCCCAGACGTGGCGGCCGAGCAGCAGCTTCACCGACAGCTCCGGGGTGAGCGCGATCCAGCCGCCCAGGATGCGCATCATCCGCTCGACCGCGTAGCGGTAGTGGCGGACGGTCCGGGCGGACTCGTCGACCTCGAGGAAGCCCGACAGGGGATGGGTCATGGCCGGCGGGGCGGGTCTAGTAGACGGCCGAGCGCTGCGTCGTCCGGATCAGCCGGGCGATCTCCTCGTCGGTGAACCCGCCCTCGCGGCGGGCCTCGGTCGCGATGGAGATCGGCACCGCGTCGTGCTCGCCTTCCCGCCGGATCCCGCCCAGGTTGAACCGCTCGTCGATGGTCTCCTGGAACTCCACCGCGCGGCGGCGGCGCTCGGGATCGCCCTCGGTGAGCCGGGTGAGCCACTTCGAGCCCATCCGCACGTGGGTGATCTCGTCGGCCAGCACGTAGTCGACCGCGCGCTCCAGGATCGGGTCGCCCATCTTGCGCGCGATGTGCACGAGCTGGTTGAACACGTCGCAGGCCAGGCCCTCGAGGCCGCGGTTGACCCCGGCCACCCGCGCCGCCGCGTCCTCCGCGCACGCGCAGCGCCACAGGATGGTGGTCTCCGGGAACTCCCCGATGTAGCCGTCCAGGTGCTCGAGCAGCCGGACGTAGATCTCGACGTGGCGCGACTCGTCCCAGACCTGCCGGGCCATGTCCATCGTGAACTCCCACGGGGTGTCCGGGAAGTCGTACACGGAGCGCCCGGCCCCTTCCATCGCCTGCAGCTCGCCCACCATGATGCCGTGGACCCGCTCCTTGATGGAGTCGCGCGAGAGCAGGTCCGGGAACGGCGGCAGCCCCTGGTCGACCTTGAGCTGCGCGACCTCGCGGGCCCGCATCCGCACGAGGCGATCCTCGCGGGCCAGCTTGTCGTAGGCGATGAGGCGTTCCATGGGCCGCTCCCTCTCGAAATGAACCGCTGTTCAGCGAGTCTAGCCGAAGCCTATGTCGAAGGCAACGGGGAGCCCGGGTCCTCGGGCGGCCGGGCGCGACGCCGGCCGCGGAGCACGCTGGCCGGGCGCAGGGAGTCCTCGCCGTAGCGAGCGGTCACCCGATCCATCGCGCGTGCCAGCCGCTCGCGGCGCGTCGGGTCGGGGCCGAGGAGCGAGAGCTGGCCGGCCTCCGCGGGGCCGAGCCCGGACGCCGAGAGGCCGATGAGGCGCACCGCCTGGCGGAGCGGGATGCGATCCAGCAGGGCGCGGGCGCGCTGGTAGATCACGAGACCGTCCTGGGTCGGATCGTCGGTGTGGCGACGGGTGAGCGTGGAGAAGTCCGCGAAGCGGAGCTTCAGGGTCACGCAGCGGGTCGCGTAGCCCCCTTCCCGCAGCTCGCGCGCCACCCGCTCGGCCTGGCCGCGCAGCGTGGCCGCGAGGCGCTCGACGTCCCGATGGTCGTGACCGAAGGTCTCCTCCGCGCCCATCGACTTGGGCGGCGCGAACGGCTCGACCGCGCGGTCGTCGAGACCGCGCGAGAGATCGTGGAGCCCGCGCCCGCTCGACCCGAAGCGCGCCTCGAGATACGCGACCGGGACCGCCGCGAGCTGCCCGATGGTGGTGACCCCCATGCGCCTCGAGGCCCTCGGCGGTGACCCGGCCCACGCCCCAGAGGCGCGAGACCGGCAGCGGCGCGAGGAAGTCGGCCTCGGTGCCCGGCCGGACCACGACGAGCCCGTCGGGCTTCCGGAGGTCGGAGGCCACCTTGGCCACGAACTTGTTGGCCGCCACCCCGACCGACGCGGTCAGCCGGAGAGTCTCCGCGATGCGCGCCTTGATCGTCGCGGCGACGGTGGGGCCGTCGCCCGAGAGCCCTTCGGTGCCGGTGACGTCGAGGAAGGCCTCGTCGATGGAGACCGGCTCCAGCAGCGGCGTGAACGTCGGCCAGGATGGCCATGACCTCCCGGGAGACGGCGGCGTACTTGTCCATGTCGACCGGCACGAACGCCGCCGTCGGGGCAGAGCCGCGCCGCGCGGCCGATCGGCATCGCGGAGTGCACGCCGAAGCCGCCGCGCCTCGTAGGAGGCGGCCGAGACCACCCCGCGCCCCCGTGGGTCCGCCCCCACGATCACGGCGCGGCCGCGCAGCTCCGGCCGGTCGCGCTGCTCGACGGACGCGTAGAAGGCGTCCATGTCGACGTGCAGGATCGTGCGGGTCACCGGCTACCGCGCCACCGTTTACTTCTTCAGGCTCTTCATCTGCGGGGGCCCAGAAATGGCCCCCGCACTCCCCCAACGGCGGGCAACCGTCTCAGGCATTGCGGGCAACCGTTTCAGGCATTGCGGTCAACTGCTTCACGCCGATGCGGACAGCCGTTCGGGCCCAACCGGGCTCACTGCGTGGCGCTGCGTCCCCGCCACTTGTCGATCGACTTCTTCGAGAAGAGCCACTTCCCCTCGTGCTCGAGCGCGGGGATACGGCGCTCGACGGCCATGGCGGCCACCGTCTTCTCGTCCATGGCCAGATAGCGGGCCGCTTCCTTCACGTCCATCGTGTCCTTGGGCAGCATGTCCTTTGGCAGCACCGGCGATCGCCTCCTGTCGTGGATCAGTCTGCGCGGGCGCCCGCCGTCGCGTCGGACGCCTTCTTGAGCCGCTCGATCTCCGCTTCCAGGGTGTGGATCCGGTCGAGCATCTGCTCCAGGGTCCGCGCCAGGGGATCCGGCAGATCCGCCTGGTTGAGGTCGATGGCCCCGGTCACCCGCTCGCCGTTGCGGAATGTTATGCGACCCGGCACCCCGACCACAACACAGTTCTCGCGGCACCTCGCGCACCACCACCGAGCCGGCCCCGATCCGGCTCCCCGCGCCGATGGTGAACGCGCCGATGATCTTGGCCCCCGAGCCGATCACCACGTTGTCGCCGATGGTGGGGTGGCGCTTCTCGCGCTTGACGCTCGTGCCGCCGAGGGTGACCCCCTGCAGGATGCTCACGTTCCGGCCGACCTCGGCGGTCTCGCCGATGACCACCCCCATCCCGTGATCGATGAAGAGCCCCGGCCCCAGCACCGCGGCGGGGTGGATCTCGATACCGGTCAGGAAGCGGGCCACGTGGGACACGAAGCGGGCGGTCAACCGCCACCCGCCGCGCCAGAGCGCGTGGGCGACGCGGTGGCTCCAGATCGCGTGCACGCCCGGGTAGCACAGCACGACCTCGAGGGTCGAGCGGGCCGCCGGGTCGCGCTCCTTCACCGTTCTCACGTCCTGCCGCATCCGATCAAACATTCGGCTCGCTCCTTGTCCGGCTCCGATCGAGCGCGTCACGCGCGGCCGCCCGCAGCCCCAGCACCGCGACCTCCGCGGCGTGTCGCCGCGCGTCCGGCAGCCCGCCCACCGCCGCCTCGACCCGCGCCGCCGACAGCTCGAGCAGCTCCTCGAGCCCGCACGCCGTCGCCACCTCGGTCGCCGCGCTGGCCGCCGCGATCGTCGGCCCGCAGCCGTAAGCCTGGAACCGCGCCTCCACCACCCGGCCCTCCCGGACCCTCAGGTGGAACCGCACCAGGTCCATGCACTCCTTGTACTCCCCCTCCCCGACCCCATCGGGATCCCGCATCCGCCCCGCGTTCCGCGGGTTCCGGAAGTGATCGATGAGGGCCGGGCTGTACTGCACCGGCGTGCCTGGGCTCGGCCGTCCTCAGGCCCGGACCGGCATCGCGCTGCGCAGCTTGGCCACCAGCGGCTCCGTCGAGTCGAGCACGTAGTCGATGTCCTGGGCGGTCGTGCTCCGACCGAGCGAATGCCGCACCGCGCCCATCGCCCACTCCACCGGCACGCCCATCGCCACCAGCACGTACGACGGCTCCACGTTGCCGGAGGTGCACGCCGAGCCGGCCGACACGCCGATGCCCTTCAGATCCAGGCCGAGCACGATGGATTCCGACTCCACGTGCCGGAAGCACACATTGCAGGTGCCGGGCACCCGCTCGGTGGGATGGCCGTTGAGCCGGACCTCGGGCACCCGGGCCTTCAGACCCTCCCAGAGCCGGTCGCGCAGCCCGGTCAGCCGCTGGCCCTCCTCGGCCATGTCGCGGCCGCGGATCTCGACCGCCTTGCCGAAGCCCACGATGCCGGCCACGTTCTCGGTCCCGGCCCGCCGCCGCCGCTCGTGCTCGCCGCCGTGCTGGAGGGAGACCATCTTGGTGCCTTTCCGGATGTACAGGCCGGCGACTCCCTTGGGCCCGTAGATCTTGTGGCTCGAGAACGACAGCATGTCGATGTTGAACGCGTCGAGGTCGATCGGCACCTTGCCGAAGGTCTGCACCGCGTCCATGTGGAACGGGATGCCGCGCTCGCGGGCGATCGCCCCGAGCTGCCGCGCGGGCTGGATGGTGCCGATCTCGGAGTTGGCGTGCATGAGCGAGATCAGGATCGTGTCGGGACGGATCGCCCGCCGCAGCGCGTCCGGGTCCACCATGCCGTAGCCGTCCACGTCGAGATAGGTGGCCGCGAACCCCTGCGTCTCCAGAGTCTCCACCGCGCGCAGGACCGCGTGGTGCTCGATCCGGGAGGTGATGATGTGGCCCCGGCCCCGGGCCAGCGCCACGCCCTTGACCGCCATGTTGTCGGACTCGGTGCCGCCGGAGGTGAAGACGACCTCCTCCTTGCCGACCCGCAGGAAGTGGGCGACCTGCTCGCGCGCGGTCTCGAGACCCTCGCGCGCCTCGCGGCCGAAGCCGTGCACGCTCGACGGATTGCCGAACCGCTCGCTGAAGTACGGCAGCATCGCCTCGACGACCTCCGGATGCACCGGAGTCGAGGCATTGTGATCGAGATAGACCTGTCGGTTCATTGACGCTCCCCTTTCACGATGTTACGCTGCGCCCGCATGGCCTCGGCCAGACGGAAGCTCGGCCTGATGGTGTCCACCGCCCCCGACCACCCGAACCTCGAGACCGCGCTCGGCCTCTCGAAGGCGGCGCTCGACGGGGGCGGAGACGTGTACCTCTACCTGATCGACGACGCGGTCGCCGCGGTGGAGGACGAGCGCCTGCAGGCCCTCGCCGATCGCGGGCTGAAGCTCTTCGTGTGCGCCTACGGCTGCCAGAAGCGCCGCCGGCCCCTGTCGGACCGGGCCACCAACTGCGGCCTGGTGGTCCTCACCGACGTGATCAACGGCACCGACCGCTTCGTCTCGCTGAACTAGCTGGCGCGTGAGCCAGAACCAGCCCACCCTGGTCGTCATCTCCGAGGACCCGCGCGTCTCGCACCGGGCCAACGAGGCGATGCGCATCGCGCTCGGGATCGTGGCCGGCGACAACGAGGTCCACGTCGTGCTCACCGGGCCCGCGGTGCACCTGCTCGACGAGGACACCGACGATCTGGTCGACGGCGACGACATCGCGAAGTTCCGCGCCGCGCTCAAGAAGCTGGGGGTGACGTTCCACGTGGAGGGCGCGCTGCCCACCGCGCCCGGCTGGAACGCGGACGGCCATCCGGTGGACTCGGTGAGCCGGGCCCAGATCGCCGCGCTGGTGCCTCGCGCCACGCGGTATCTCGTCTTCTGATGGCCGCGTTCCTCCATCTCCTCAAGGCGGACTCGGCCGCCGCCCTGGCCGCCTCCGTCATCGAGTCGAACCTGGCCGAGCCGGACGCCCGCGTCACGGTGGTGCTGCTCGACGGCGCGATCGCGCCGTCGCTGCCCGCGGGCGTGGCGGTGCGTCGGCTCGCCGACGGCGAGCTCGACTACCCGGGCCTGCTCGACCTGATCTTCGCTCACGACCACGTCATCACCTGGTGACCTAGCGGTCCTGGTATTCCTCGTGCCATTTCATCTGGATGGCCTCGAGGATCCCCTCGTTCGAGTTCTTGGCGTCGTCGCGGAACCCGGGGAGCGCCACCACCCACTGGTGCAGGTCGGTGAACCGCACCGTGAGCGGATCCACGTCCGGATGCGCCTCCATCAGGGCCAGCGCGATGTCCTCCGCGTCCTTCCAGGTCATATGGCCGACCTCACTTGGGGATCTCCACCACCACGTCGCCCCGCACCACCGCCTGGCAGCCGAGGCGCGAGTGCAGGGTGAGGCCCTCCGCGGTGTCCAGGCGGTCCTCCTCGTCCTGCTCCATCGGCGAGAGGTTCCCCTCGCCCTCGCGCACCACCACGTGACAGGTCGTGCAGGCGCAGCTGCCGCCGCAGTTGTGCTCGAGGTGGATGTTGTGGGCGAGCGCGATGTCGAGCAGCGAGCCGGGGCGCCCGTGATCGGCGAGCGGATACTTGGCGTCGTCGACCTCGACGGTCCGGTTGAGCGGCAGGAACGTCACCTTGTGCACCGCCATCTATGAATTCTCCAGGAGCTGATCGGCCCGCTTGGAGGCGACCGCGCCCTTGATCGCGGCCTCCATCATGCGATCCGCGAGCGGCGCGGTGGCCTGGTTGAGCTCGATCGTGCGCTCGCGGATCTGGTCCCGGTCGGTGCCCGCCCGCGTCGTCCGGAGGAGGGCCATCGCGGCCTCGATCCGGGCCCGCTCCTCCGCGGTGGCGATGCCGCCCGCCTGGCGCAGCGCGCGCTCCACGTGGTTGATCACGGTGTCGGCCTCGGTCTGGGTCTCGATCAGCAGTCGCGCGTTGACGTCGTCCTCCGCGTAGGTGTAGGAGTCCTCCACCATCTGCTCCACCTGGGTCTCGGTGAGCCCGTAGGTCGGCTTGACCTCGATGCTGGCCGCCTTGCCGGTGCGGAGCTCGCGGGCCTGCGCCTGGAGGATCCCGTTGGCGTCGATCAGGAACGTGACCTCGATCTTCGGCATGCCGGCCGGCATCGGGTCCACCCCGGCCAGGTCGAAGCGCGCGAGCGAGCGGTTGTCCTTGGCCAGCTCCCGCTCCCCCTGCAGCACGTGGAGGTCGACCGCGGTCTGCCCGTCCACCGACGTCGTGAAGTACTCCTTGGCCAGGGTCGGGATCGTGGTGTTGCGCGGGATCAGCACGCTCACGATGCCGCCCAGGGTCTCGATGCCGAGCGAGAGCGGGGTCACGTCGAGGAGCAGCATGTCGGTGATGCCGCCGGCCAGGATCTGCGCCTGCACCGCGGCCCCCAGGGCCACCACCTCGTCCGGATTGAGCCGGCTGTGCGCGGGCCGGCCGAAGAGCTCGGCGACCCGCCGCTGCACGAGCGGCATCCGCGTGGAGCCGCCCACCAGCACCACCTCGTCCACCTGATCGGTCCCCAGCGCGGCGTCGGTCAGGGCCTGTCGGCACGGACCGAGGGTGGCCGCCACCAGCGGCTCCACCATCGCCTCGAGGTCGCCGCGGGTGATGTCGCGATGGTAGGCGAAGCGCTCGAACGGGATCGTGAGCACGGTGCGCTCGTCGAAGGAGAGCCGGCACTTCGCGGCCTCCGCGCCGAGCCGCAGCTCCTGCATCGCCTCCGCGTCGCCGGACAGATCGACCCCGTGCCGGGCCTGGATGTCGGCGAGCAGCCAGTCCACCATCGCCCGGTCGAAGTCGTCGCCGCCCAGGTGCGTGTTGCCGTTGGTGGCGAGCACCTCGAAGACCCCGTCCTTCACCCGGAGGATCGAGATGTCGAAGGTGCCGCCGCCCAGGTCGTAGACCGCGATCACGCCCTGGGCCATCTTCTGCAGCCCGTAGGCGAGCGAGGCCGCGGTGGGCTCGTTGACGATGCGCAGCACCTCGAGGCCCGCGATGCGCCCCGCGTCCTTGGTGGCCTGGCGCTGGGCGTCGTTGAAGTAGGCCGGCACCGTGATCACCGCCTGCTCCACCGGCTCGCCGAAGTGGGCCTCCGCCCGCTGCTTGAGCGCGCGCAGCACGTGGGCCGACACCTCGGGCGGGGTGACCTCCCGGTCGCCGATGCGGATGCTCACCACCTCCGCCTGCGGGGTCACCGCGAAGGGCAGGCGGGCCAGCTCGTCCTTGACGTCCTCGTAGCCGCGGCCCATCAGCCGCTTCACCGAGTAGACGGTGCGCGCCGCGTTGCGGGCGAGCTGGCGGCGGGCCGCCTCGCCCACCACCACCCCGTTCGGGGTCCACGCCACGATGGAGGGCAGCAGGGTGCGCCCCTCCGCGTCCGGGATCACCCGCGGGATGCCGCCCTCCACGTAGGCGACCAGGCTGTTGGTCGTCCCGAGGTCAATGCCGACGATGCGAGACATGGCTCTCTTCACGCTCTCCCAGCGCGTCACTCAGGTCGTCGATCACGGTGCGCAGATAGGCGCGCGTGGCGAGCCGCTGCTTGAACCACTCGAGCAGCGGCTTGCGGTCGCCCCCTTCGTCCACCAGCCGGTCCCAGTCCCCCGCGCGCCCGACGATGGCGTCGGCCTCGCCGGCGTAGCGCGCTTCGAGCCGGGCCCGCTCCTCGCGGAGCCGGGTGCCGGCGTCCCCGCCGAGTCCCTCCGCCTTCGCCTCCTCCAGCGCCTCCTGGACCTCCAGCATCTCCTCGAGCAGCTCGCGCGGCGCCTTGGGCTTGTCGGTGGCGCCCTCGCGGACCTCCCGCCCCTCCTCCAGCGCGATCAGGTACTCCACCCGCGCGAGCGGATCCCGCAGGGCGCGGTAGGCGCGGTTGACCAGCGCGGACGCGGCCAGCGCTTCCGCCTGCCGGGCCGCCTCGGCCCCGTGGTGGAAGTCGGGATGGTGCTCCCGCGACAGCTCGTAGAAGCGCCGCTGCAGCGTGGGCGCGTCCACCGCCAGCTTGCGGGGCAGCCCGAACACCGTGAAGTAGTCGGTCATGTCAGTCCCTGAGCAATCCCTGAAAAGAAGAACGGGCCCGTCGGGGGCCCGTTGTCTCCGTCTCTCGAGGCCGGGCCCTAGGCCGAGAACGATGTGCCGCAGCCACAGCTCGATTTCGCCTGGGGATTGACGAAGGTGAAGCCGCCCGTCAGTCCCTGGGTGACGTAGTCGAGCGTGGTGCCGTTGAGATAGAGGTAGCTCTTGGCGTCGCACCACGACCTGCACCCCGTCGATGTCGAACTTCTTGTCGCGGGGGCCGGTCTCGTTGTCGAACTCCAGCGAGTACGAGAGCCCGGAGCAGCCGCCTCCCTTGACCCCCATCCGGAGATACACGCTCTCCAGATTCTGGGTCTTCATCAGCTCCTTCACCTGCTTCACCGCCGTCTCGGTCAGCGCCAACGCCATGGCGTGGGTCTCCTTGTCCTCTCTCTTACGACGCGTCCCGGCCCGCGGGGGCTTCGCTCTTGTTCCACTTTTCCTTGTAGTCCTGGAGCGCGGCCTTGATCGCGTCCTCGGCCAGCACCGAGCAGTGGATCTTCACCGGGGGCAGCTTCAGCTCGCTCACGATGTCGGTGTTCTTGATCTTGGCCGCCTCGTCCACCGTGCGGCCCTTGAGCCACTCGGTGGCCAGGCTCGACGAGGCGATGGCGCTGCCGCAGCCGAACGTCTTGAACTTGGCGTCCTCGATCACGCCGGTCTCGACGTTCACCTTGATCTGCAGCTTCATGACGTCGCCGCACTCCGGCGCGCCCACCAGGCCCGTCCCCACCCCCGGGGTGTCCTTGGTGAAGGACCCCACGTTGCGCGGGTTGTTGTAGTGGTCGACCACCTTATCGCTGTAGGCCATGTCGGTAGAGCCTCCCTGAGCTTGTTACTCTGCCTTCCAGTGAATCGACTTCAAGTCCACGCCTTCCTTGGCCAGCTCGTAGAGCGGCGACATCTCGCGCAGCCGATGGATGACCTCGACCGTCTTCTGCGCCACGAAGTCCACCTCTTCCTCGGTGGAGAAGCGATGCAGCCCGAACCGGATCGAGGAGTGGGCCAGCTCCGAGTCCACCCCCAGCGCCGAGATCACGTAGGACGGCTCGAGGGTCGCCGAGGTGCAGGCCGAGCCCGAGGCGAGCGCCGCCTCCCGGTTGAGCCCCATCAGCACCGACTCCCCCTCGACGTAGGCGAAGGAGATGTTGAGGTTGTGGGGCAGCCGCCGCTCCGGATGGCCGTTGACGTAGGCCTCGTCCACCTTGGAGACGATCTGCTCCTGCAGCCGGTCCCGCAGCGCGGCCAGGCGCTTGGACTCCTCGCCCATGACTTCCCGGCAGATCTCGGCCGCCTTTCCGAAGCCGACCACCAGCGGCACCGGCACCGTGCCCGAGCGCATGCCCCGCTCGTGGCCGCCGCCGTCCACCATCGGGGCCAGGCGCACCCGCGGGCTCTTGCGCCGCACGTAGAGGGCGCCGACTCCCTTGGGGCCGTAGAGCATGTGGGCGGTCATGGACAGCAGATCGATGCCCATCGCCTCGACGTCGACCGGGATCTTGCCCACCGCCTGGGTCGCGTCGGTGTGGAAGATGATCCCCTTCTCCTTGGCCAGCTTGCCCAGCTCCGCCACCGGCTGGATCGTCCCGATCTCGTTGTTGGCGAACATGATCGAGATCAGGATGGTCTTGTCGGTGAGCGCGGCCCGGACCGCCTCCACGTCCACCAGGCCCTCGCGGCCGACCGGGACGTAGGTCACCTCGAAGCCCTGCCGCTCGAGCCGCTTGCAGACGTCGAGCGTCGCCCGCTGCTCGATGGTGGTGGTGACGATGTGGTTGCCCTTCTCCCGGTACATCTCGGCCACGCCCTTGAGCGCGAGGTTGATGGCCTCGGTGCCCCCGGACGTGAACACCACTTCCTTGGGGTCCCGCGCGCCGATCAGCTTGGCGATCTGCTCGCGCGCCTTGTCCACTCCACCTTCCGCCTCCCAGCCGAAGGGATGGTTGCGGCTCGCGGGATGCCCGAACTTCTCGGTGAAGTACGGGATCATCTCCTCGAGCACCCGCGGATCCACCGGGGTCGTGGACTGGCTGTCCATGAAGATCGGAAGCTTCAACGCCATTGCGATGTCTCTCCTAGTGAATGCCCGCGAGCGGCATCACCGTGACGGTGGGCTCCGCCGCCAGCTCCGCGAGCGTCATGCTATCGAGTACGTGCGTGATGCTGGCCTGGATCTTCTGCACCGGACCCCGCAGGTTGCAGCGCGCGAACTGCGGGCAATCGTCGTGCTCGGTCATGCAGCTCACCACGCTGAGCGGCCCCTCGAGCGCCCGGACCACCTGGCCCACCGTGATCGCCCCCGGCCGGCGCGTCAGCACGTAGCCGCCCTTGGGCCCGTTGTGGCTCGTGATCAGCTTCTTCTTCGCGAGCTGCTGGAGGATCTTGGCGAGCCGCTCGGGCGGGATGCGGAACTCCTCCGCGATGCGCTTGGCGCTCACCGCTCCGTCGTCCCCGTGGGAGGCGATGAAGTGGATCGCCATCAGCCCGTAATCCGCCCGCTTCGTGAATCTCAGCACGCCTGCCCCCTATATCCGATTTGTTATATCCGACCCCAGAGGTCTCCGACCCGTACGGTCGTACTCTGCCACCCGGGTAGCCCCTTGTCAAGCTCGATGGGGACTTTGGCTGCTGGCGCCTGATCTTACGGCGGTCCAACCAGGGGGGCCCGGCTCAGAGCCAGGCGTCCCGGAACTGCTTGGCGGCCTCCTCGGGCGGGGTGTCGTTGACGTGGATCCCCCCGACCCCGTTGGATCGGTCGGGGGTGGTGCAGACCTCGATGTGCCAGTGGTAATCGTCGGCGATGGTCGCCCATTCCCCGGGCAGGATCTTGGCGGTCAGGTTCGGGGCGGTGTAGAGCGTCATCTCGAACGCGGGATCGCCCATCTTGGCGGCCAGGGTGCGGAAGAGGCCCCCGAGGATCCCGGCCAGGTCCGCCACCACCTCCCCGGACAGCGAGCCCTCGTAGAGGCAGTTGTGCTGGCGCGGGAGGATCCAGGTCTCGAACGGAGAGCGGGCCGCGTAGGGAGAGAGAGCGAGGAAGTGATCGGTCAGGCGCACCACCCGATCCCCGCCCGCGATCTCCTGGCGGAGCATGTCGCAGTACACGCAGCGCCGCTTGTACTCGTAGTGCTCGCGACACTCGCGCAGCTTGCGGCGGACCTCGTCGAAGATGATCGGGATCGCGGTCAGCCGCGAGTACGGATGCGTGATGCGCGAGCCGTGGCGCCCGGTGACGCCGCGTGACGAGGATGTCCCGGATGCTCGGATCCCGCTTGAGATCGCGGATGCGCTCGCCGTACATCCACAGCACCTGCTCCCACTGCCCGTCCCCCAGGGTCGCGGCGGTGTCGTCGTGGTTGGGGCTCTCGACGATCAGCTCGGTGGCGCCCCGCGGCGAGATGCGATCGTAGAGCCCGAGGCCCTCGCGGACCAGCTCCTGCTCGATGCGGAAGTACGGATCGGCCTCCGGGATCACCCGCACCGACCACCCGGGCCCGTCGGATCGCGAGCCCTCCTTGCGATAGGCGAAGATCTCGTGGGGCGTGAGCGCTTCGTTGCCGGGACAGAAGGGGCACGCCGACGACGCGGGCGGCTTGCCGCCGGGACGGACGAGCACCCAGCGGCCCCGAGTCGGATCCTTGCGCAGATCGCTCATGACTCGGCCACCATAGGAAATGCCTCCCGTTAAGTCAAGGAGACGCGGGACCGAGTCCGATCGCGCCGGGCAGAAACGCGTGGGCTACGGAAGGGCGACGCTGGTCCCGTCGCCGCTCGTGCTGATGGTGAAGGTGCCGGCGGCGACGTTGGGATTGTAGGTGTAGCTCGACCACCCGCCGGGAGGGGTCGGGACCTGGGCCATGAAGGGTCCGCCCGGCTGGCCGAGGCCATTCGTCGACACCGAGGTGAGCTGGGCGAGCGTGGAGGGAATCCGCCCCATGTGAGCGCCGTAGATGCTCACCGCGGATGCGAGCGTGCGCGAATCGGCCTGAGCCTTGGCGAGCCGCCCGCGCGCCTGCACGTTCGCGAACAGCGGGATCGCGATCGTGGCGAGGACACCGATCACGGCCACGACCACCATCAGCTCGACGAGCGTGAAGCCTCGCTCCCTACCCGCTGACCTGCCGATCATGATCGTCCCCTCCGAAGTGGGCCGCAAATGCCTCAGTAGGGAGCAAGACAGGGGCCACCGGGCTATGTTGTTGATTTCACGTCTCTTGGCGGTGGGAAGCTGACGAGGCCAGGCAGGGAAAGTGACTGAAACCGGCGGTATCGTGGGCGAAGTCTCGCTCGGCCCCCTACCGTCGTCTCCAGCTCCACAAGAGCTTCCAGGCGAGGCGCACTATGGCGTCGCCCGTATCCATCCACCCGCGCCGGCGCATACCCCTAGCCTCGCACAGGCAGATTTCGCGCGACGGCCGCTCTTTCGCACTCTGGCCGAGCCGACGCTCACCGCGCCGTCGAGGCCGGACCGCGCGCGAGCAGGGTGGCCAGGCTCGCGATGAGCGCCTTCACGCTGAACGGCTTTCGCAGGGTGGGCCGGTCCGAGCGCTCGAGGAATGCCTCGCTCTCCGCATCCGCGATCTCGCCGGTGATGAAGATGACCCGGGCGGCGACCCTCGGGAGCTCGCGCTCGAGGCGCTCGAACAGGGCCCGCCCCGAGAGACCGGAGAGACGGAGGTCCACCGTGATCGCGTCGAACTCCTTCGCGTCCTCGGCCAGGAGCCGCCACCCGCTCTCCGCATCGGCGGTGACCGTCACGTCCAGTCCCAGGTCGGTCAGGAGGTCCCGCAGCATACCCGCGACGTGAGGCTCGTCCTCGACCACGAGGACGGTTCCGCGACGCAGCGGCGGGCTCTCCGGGTCCGGGCGCGGCGCGACGGGGATCGGGCCCCGATGCGCGGGCAGCTCGATCGCGAAGGTCGCCCCGTTGCCCGCGACGCTCTCCGCGATGAGCCGCCCTCCGTGATTCTGGACGATGCTGTAGGAGATGGACAGGCCCAGCCCCGAGTTCTGATTAGGGCGCCTTCGTCGAGAAGAACGGCTCGAAGATGCGCGGCAGGATGTCGGCGGGGATCCCGGGCCCGGTGTCGGCGACACTCAGCCGCACCCGCGAGTCGTGCACGCTCAGACTGAGCGCGATGCGGGGGGCCGAGGTGACCGCCGCCACCGCCTGCTCGGCGTTGATCACCAGGTTGAGCAGGACTTGCTCGAGCTGCCCCGCGTCGCCCAGCACGAGCGGCACGCCCTCCGGAAGATCCTCGATCAGCTCGACCCCGTTGAACCGCATCGCGTCCCGGCGCAGGGAGGTGACCCGCGCCACCACGTCGCGAAGGTCCAGCGCCGCCACCTCGTGGGGCTGCGGGCGGACGAACGTCTGCAGACCGCGCACGATCGTGGCCGCGCGCATCGCGCAATCGGCGATCTTGGCCACCCGCTCGAGCTGGCCCGCATCCGAGAGGCGACGGCTCAGCATCTCGGCCTGCCCCATGATGGTCGCGAGCGGATTGTTGATCTCGTGGGCGATGCCGGTCACGAGCTGGCCGACCGCGGCGAGCTTCCCCGCCTGTACGAGCTGCTGCTGCGTGGTCTCGAGCTGATGGAGATGCGCGTCCAGCTCGGCGTAGAGGCGCGCATTCTCCAGCGAGAACGCGGCGTGGTCCGCGAAAGCCTGGGCGAGATGGACCTCGTCGTCGGTGAAGGGTCGTCCCGCCACGTCCGCCACCCGCAGCGCGCCGATGACGGTGCCGCGCACGATCAGGGGGACCGCGCACGCCGCCCGGTGATTGGATTCGAGGAGCCGGGCCTCCAGCTCGGGGGGCATCGAGATGCCGGGCTCGGCCAGAACGTCCGCCGTGATCACGACCTCGCGCCGCAAGACCGCCTGCCCGGTCGCCCCCGCTCCCGCGGCAAGGCGGGTGCCGAGCGGGAAGCTCTGGCGGTCGAGCCCGATGGTGGCGACCGTCACCAGATCGCCCGACGCGGGGTCGAGCCGGAACAGGATCGCGGTACGGGCCCCGAGCAGGCGGACGATGCTGTCGACGGTCCGCTCGGCCACCGTGGTCGGATCGAGGGTCCCGGAGAGCTCGCGGGCGAGAGCGGCCAGGGCCGAGACCCGCTCGGCCTGCCGGCGCGCCGCCTCGACCTCCCGGTGGGCGCGGATGTGGCGGTCGACGCGCCGGACGAAGCGCAACAGCCGGTACTGCGCGTAGGAGCAGATCGCGGCGGCGAGGCCGATCAGGATGGCGGTGGACACCATCGCGCCGACGCTCACGCCGGCGAAGTGCTGCAGCAGGACCTCGTACACGACCACCACCACCGCGGTGAAGACGACGTACCAGTGCTGCAGGGAGAACGCGGCGAGCATGACGAGGAGGACGTAGACCCCGACCGTGAATCCGGCGACCCCGCTCGGATTGCTGGTCGGGAATGTCGCCCACTGGAGGAAGAAGATGATCGGCGCGTCGAAGAGCGCGACCGCCATGCCGGAAGCGAGCACGATGCGCTCGGAACGCCGGCTGACCAGGAAGATCACGGTGGTGGCGAGCCAGTACAGCGCGAAGAGCGGGAGATTGCCGGACCACGCCGGGAGCCGGAGCAGGCCGCCCAGCACGAGGAACAGCAGGAAGAACGCGGACACTCCCCAGAAGCGGACCGCGTTGCTGCGGCGGGCGTTTTTCAGACGTTCGCGGGTCAGCTCGCGTTGGAGCGAATCACGGGACCCGTGAGACTCCTCCACGCCGCGAGTATATCTCCGGCCCTGGCGGAGGGCTTCATTCGGGCCGGGAGCCGGCGACCGCGGGCTAGGTATCGCTACGTAGACGGAAACCTACGTCGCGGCCAGGGCACGGGCGCTCTTCCGAGCCGCCAGATTTCTCCTGCTTGTGCAATCAGGTGTGCCGGACGCGGTGTGCTTACTGGGTGCAACGACACGCCGTTGAGTTGCCTGCTCGGCGCGGACTGGCCGGCATGCTCTGATCCCCGATGCCCTTACTCTGCATAGCTACTTGTGGCAGAATCTTTCTGTCGCGTCTTTCGCCACCACACACGAAAGGGAGGAAGAGCCAGTGGTTGACGCATCCGTAAAGGTCCGGGTCTTCAGCAGTCCCACCTGAGGGCCCTGCAAGGCGGCGAAAGAGTATCTTTCGTCTCAGGGGGTGGCGTTCGAGGATATCAACGTGTTGGCGGATGCCGACGCGCGCGACGAGCTGGTCAAGCTCACCGGGCAGATGACGATCCCGGTGATCGTGGTCGGCGATCAGGTGGTGCGCGGCTTCAACAAGCCCGCGCTCAAGAGCCTGCTCGGGCTCTAGTTCCCCTGCTGCTTGAGCTTCTTCAGGTGCAGGCGCGCGACGTCGACCCAGTCCTTCTCTGAGGGCTGGCTGCCGGCCAGGCCGATGTAGCGCTCCCAGAGGTTGACCGCCTCCTTCGGGTCGACCTTCTCGTAGACGAGGGCCAGGTTGTAGAGCGCGCCGGTGTTCTTGGCGTCCGCGTCCACGACCCTGCGGTACTCCTCGATGGCCTCCTTGTAGAGACCCTTGTCCTCGTACACCTCGGCCAGGCCCATCCGCGCGTCGAGGTAGCCCGGGTCGAGATCGATCGCCTTCTTGTAGGCGGTGCACCGACTCGTAGTAGAGCCCCTTCTCCGAGTAGTAGATCTTGCCCAGGCTCACGTGCACCTTGGCGTTCATCGGGTTGTACTCGAGCCCCTTCTGGTACGCGGCCACCGCCGGGTCCACCTCGCCCTTGGCCGCGAGCGCGTCGCCCAGGCCGACGTGCGCCTCCGCGTAGAACGGCCGGAGCTCGATGGCCTTGGCGTAGGCCTTGATCGCCTCCTCGAAGAGCCGGCGCGGCGCGGTCAGGTAGAGATCCCCGAGCGCCTTGTAGGGCTCCGCGTAGGTCGGATCGAGCTGGGCCGAGGCCCGGAACTGGGCCGCCGCCTTCCAGCGATTGCCGAGGTTCTGGTGCACCACTCCCAGGGCGTACTGGGCCGCCACGAACTGCGGGTCCGCCTCGATGGCCCGGCTCAGGAACTCCACCGCGGCCTCGCTCGCGTCCTGGGTGCCGCGATAGCTCGCGTGGCGGCCCCGCACGTACAGCTCGTACGCGCGCGCGACGCTCGTCGGGGCGGCCCACTTCTGGGCGCGCGCCAGCTCCACGTCGCTGGCGGGGGCCTTCAGCGCCTTGCAGGTAGGCGGCGGGCAGCGGGCGCAGGCGGTCGAGGAGCTGGCCGTCCGCGACCGCGAAGGTGTCGAGCGCGCCCCGCTCCACCTTGTCGCCCCGCAGCTCGAGGAAGCGCGGCTGGACGATCAGGTCCGAGCCGGTCCGCTTGACCTCGCCGAAGAGCGCGAGATCGGCGCCGAGCTGCTTGGCCGCGCTGGCGGCGGTCGTCTCGTCCCACGCCTCCGGCTGCGGGAGCGCGCGGACCCGCTCGCGGTCGATCTGGACCAGGCCGGGCACGTGCACGAGCGCGAGCATCAGCGACTGCGCGATGCCCTCGCCGATCCACTGCTCCTCGCGGGTGAGGTCCACGGTGGTGAACGGCAGGATCAGGACGTTGCGCGGCTTGGACGCGGCCTCCGCACCCGCCGCGCCGACGAGCGCGAGCAGCAGCGCGGGGACGACGGCCCACCTAGCGTTGGTCAGCGCTCTCATGTCCTGGTCCTCCTTTTGCCCGGCCCACCCGCATCCGCGTCCACAACCGACCGAGCCCCACCGGCCCGATCCGCCGCAGCGCGATCTCCGGAATCAGCAGCATCGCCACCATGCCCACCAGCCACGGCCAGATGTCCACGCTCAGCCGCGACCGGTGCCGGTTCTGGAGGAACGCATCCTTCGGCTCGCTCAGCATCCCGCCCCCGGTGAGCTCGGTCAGCTCCCGCAGGAAGGACTCGTCCACCCCCAGGTCGCGGAACTCCTGGCCGTACGGCACCACGAGGCCCGCGAGCTGCGAGCCCACCATCTGGTCGGCGCGCCGCTGCGCCATGCCGACCAGGTACACCCCCTCCTGCCCGGCCGGGAAGCGGCCGCGGTACCGGCCCGGCCCGATCTGCTCCAGATCGACCACGGTCCGCGGTCTTGTCCGGCGCGACCACCCCGACCTGGGAGTCCAGGAAGTTGATGAACTCCCCCTTGGGATCGATCGCGTCCACCGTCACCTCGCCGACGTTGTCGGTCCGGGAGACCGTGGCCACCGTATCGCTGCGGGTGCCGGTGCGCAACGTCCACCGCGTCACCTGGGACCAGAACTTGTTGAAGCCGCCCCAGCGCACCCACAGCACGCCCCACTTGGCCTTGGCGTCGGAGGTGAAGGCCACCGAGCGGCCGAGGCCGTAGCGCCAGGTGGCGAGCAGCGGGTCTTCCTGGTGCGTCATCAGCACCAGGTCCGCGTTGGCCTTCATGCTGGTGGCCACGTAGCCGCCGAGCGGCGGCGCCTCCTTCCAGTCGATCTCCTGGATCGCCTCGTGGGCCGGGCTCGCCACCACCGCCTTGAACGGCTGCTCGACGAGCGACGCCTTGGAGGCGAGCTGCGTCTCCAGCGTGAAGATGCGCGGGATCGTGGAGTCGTCCTCGGTGTAGTAGAAGCGCCCGCGGCCCCACTTGGCCACGTCGACCATCAGGGGCACGTCCGCGTCCTTGCCGATGGCCACCGTGGACACCGTGATCTTGTCCTTGGCCATCCGGCGCAGGAGCCCCGAGAAGTCGCCGCGGGTCATCTGGCCGTCGGAGAGGAAGATGACGTGCTTGAGCAGGGCGGGCCGGTCGAAGAGGACCTGGTACGACTCCTTGAGGGCCGGGTAGCCGTCGGTGCCGCCGCCCGCCTTGATGGTGGCGATCGCGTGGTGGATGGACTGCTTGTCGCGGGCCGGCTTGAGCGGCGAGTCCCAGATGAACTCGGTGTCCCAGCTCATCACCCCGACCTCGTTGCGCTCGTCGAGGAGATCGACCACCAGGTGGGCGGCCTCCTTGGCGATGTCGAGCTTGGTCACCTTCTCGTCGGTGGTCATGGCCATCGAGCCGGAGCGGTCGATCGACAGCACCACCGCGAGGCTCGGGATCTCGATCTTCTGCTTCACCTCCATGGTCACCGGCAGCGCTTCCTCGATCGGCGTGCGGTAGTAGCCGCCGAGGCCGAAGCTCTCCTCGCCGCCGAGCATCATGAGGCCGCCGCCCTGCTCGCGGACGTAGTCGCGGATGTTCTCCATCTGCTTCTTCGTCATCTTGAGCGAGGACACGTTGGACAGGACGAGGCCGTCGTACTTCTGCAGCCCCGCCATGTCCTTCGGGATCTTGTCCGCCTCCACCACCGTCACGTCCACGTGCTGCGAGCGCAGGGCCGCGGCCAGGGCCTGGGCCTGGTCGCGGTCCTTCTCGGCGAGCAGCACCTGCGGCCGCCCGCGCACCACCAGGGTGCCGAGCGCGCGGTTGTTCTCCTCGATGGTGTCGCCCTCCACGTCGAGCGCGGCCTGGTAGACGTGGATGCCGCTCTGCTCGAGCGACTGGCGGTAGGTGTAGACGTTCTTGCCGGGGGCGAGGCGCACCACCTGCGAGCCGAGGAACTCCCCGTTGCGGTAGAGCGAGAGCCGCCCCTGGGCCTCCGCCTGGCTCCAGGCCACCACCTTGGCCTGGAACGGCTCGCCGAACTTCACCTCCTGGGGCAGCACCATCGACTCCACCACCACTTCCTGCGGGAAGGTCAGCGGCGCCGGCACGTAGTAGATGTCGGCGCCCGCGTCCTTGGCCGCCTGGGCGACCGCGAGGGCGTTGCCCATGTTCTGGCGCCCGTCGGTGAGGAGCACGAAGCGGTTGGCCTGGCCGGGCGGCGCGGTGGCCAGACCGAGCTGCAGGGCCTGCGCGAGATTGGTGCCGCGCCCGGGGACGTGCGCCTGCGGCCGCTCGATCTTCGAGGTCGGGCGCAGCGGCTGGTCCACCATCGCCTCCTCCCCGAACACCACCACGCCCGCCTGGTCGCCCGGCTGCATCGCGGCCACCGACTGGGCCGCGAAGCGGTACCCGCTCTCGCGCGCGGCCAGGCTCACGCTGTCCGACACGTCGAGCAGGAACGTGACGTTCAGGCGGTCGGCCCAGCGCGGGATCGTCGGCTTGGTCAGCGACAGGAGCGAGCACCGCGAGCAGCGCGCAGCGCAGGCCGAGCGCCCACCGGTCGCCCAGGCCCGCGGGGCAGCCCGAGCCGGCCACCGGTCTGGCGCCGCCAGTAGAGGAAGCCCTCGAGCGCGAACAGGAGCAGGGCCAGCATGACGAAGAACGGCCACAGCTCGCGCTGGATCAGCACCGGCGGCGACTCGGGCCGCGCCCCTTCCACGAAGGTCGGCACCGGCTGCGGGGTGAGATCCGACTCGTCGGCGTTCATCAGGTTCACCGCGACCTTGGTCTCGCCGCGGCCGGTCACGACCGTGTAGACGCCCACCTCGTCGGTGTCGGTGAAGCTCGCCATGCCCCGGTTGACCTGGGCCCGCACGCTGCGCCCCGACGGGGTGCGCACGGTGGCGGTGGTCACCCCGTGCTCCACCGGCAGCAGGATGGGCTGGCCCGCCTGCAGCTGCAGGCTCGACTGGTCGAGGCCGACCGGGCTCAGCCAGCGGAGCCCCTTGGAGAGGATCAGGGGGAAGGCCACCCGCAGCGGGAAGTCGGTGCGGAAGAGATCGAAGCCGAAGAAGAGCGCCTTGCGGTCGCGCTCCTCGAGGGCGTAGATCAGCGGGCCGCCCACCGCCTCCACCAGGGTCTTGCCCGCGGCGACCGGCCGGACGCGCATCGCGTCCTCGATCGTCACCTTGGCGAAGTCGATCTGGCGCATGATCGGATGCGTCCGATCCCAGTCCATGATGGTGGGGTTGTCGAGCCGGCCCAGCACCTCGAGCGGCACGTCGGCGGGCACCGTGTTGACGAGCACGAAGCGCCCGTTGCCGAGCTTGGCCGGGCTCACGCTGTCGACCACCACCACGTCGAAGCCTTCCATCCCGCCCTGGTAGGCGTCCGGCTTGCGGACCTCGAGCTTCACCTGGGGATCGGTGTGGAGGACCTTCTCGAGGAACAGGTTGCCGGGGCTGACCAGCAGCACCGAGAGGGTGCGGGGCGCCGGGATCACCGCGTAGGCCACGTTGTCGGCGTCGAGATCGTCGGAGACGTCGAGCCGGAGCTTGAGGACCCCGCCCCGCTGCTCGCTGAACGGCACCACGATCGCGCGCCGCACCTGCGGGTCGAGGGTGAGGGTGCGCTCGGTGAGGGTCTCGTCGTCGAGGGTCAGGCGGAGGGAGAAGCTCTGCCGCTCGGCGGAGAAGTTCCCCACCGAGAAGAAGGCCTGCGAGTTGTAGGTGCCGAAGTAGTTGCGGCGCACCGCGAGGCTCGTGATGCCCACGTTGTGGGAGCGGCGGCCCACCCCGGTCCAGCGCACCCGCACGTCGTCGCCCTGCGCCTTCGCGGCCTCGGGGTGCGCCCCGTCGGTGAAGACGTGGATCTCGGCCCGCGGATCCGCGCCGACCAGGGCCCGCGCGGTGCGGAGCCCCTCCGCGAGGCGGTTCGGCAGGTCGTGCCCCTCCATGGACCGGAGGGCGGAGGCCACCCGGTCGTGCTCGCGGGTGAACGGCACCACCACCTTCGGCTGCACGCCCGCCTCGACCACCATCACCTCGGCGCCCTCGCCCAGGCGCCCGAGCAGCCCCAGCGCGGCCCGCTGCGCCTGCACGAAGCGCGACGGAGAGACGTCGGTGGCCTTCATGGACGCCGAGGTGTCCATGACGATGGCGACCCGCTTCGCCCCCTGCCCCATCACGGTCACCGCGGGCCGGGCCAGCGCGACGGTGAGCGCGAGCAGGGCCAGGATCTGCAAGATCAGGAGCGGATCGCGCTGCAGGCGCTGGAAGAAGGTGGAGGCCTCGCGGTCGCGCAGGGCCGCCTGCCAGAGCAGGAGGCTCGAGACCGGCATCTGCCGGCGGCGCACCTTCAGGAAGTACAGGAGCAGCAGCGGCACCGCGAGGGTGCCGAGCAGCAGCGCGAACGGGCTCAGGAAGTTCATGCCAGCAGCAGCCCCTTGAGCTGGCGGAGCATGAACTCCTCCACCGGGCTATCGGTCACCACGCGGTGATAGGCGATCTCGTTCGCCGCGGCAGAACTGCTCGGCGCGCTCGAGGAACTCGCGCAGCCGCTGGTGGTAGCCGCGCAGGGCCTCGGCGTCGAGGGTCAGGTCGCGCAGCTCGTTGGTCTCCGCGTCGAGCAGCCGCAGGTCGCCGCCGAAGCCGGGATTCATCTCGTCGGCGGCGAGCACGTGGACGACGTGCACGTCGAAGCGGCGCTCGAGCAGGGCCTTGAGCCCGCGCTCGTACCCGCCCGGATCCATCAGGTCCGAGACGAGCACGGCCAGGCCCGCCTCGCGCGAGCGGAGCGCGTAGGCGGCGAGCCCCTCGTTGAGCGAGGTCGCGCCGCCGGGCTCGAGCCGTCCCAGGAAGTTCATGAGCGGCAGCACCTGGCTGCGCCCGCGGGCCGGGTTGAAGCCCTCCGCCATCCGCTCCCGCACCACGCCCACCCCGACCCGCTCGAGCCCCACCAGGCCCACGAAGCCCAGCGCGCGCGGCCAGCCGCGCCGCGTGGTCGAGCTTGGAGGGGTCTCCGAAGCCCATGGAGGCGGAGGCGTCCACCAGGAGGTGCAGGCAGAGGTCCTCCTCGTCGACGAAGAGCTTGAGGTAGAGGCGATCGAGGCGGGCGTAGACGTTCCAGTCGACGTAGCGCAGGTCGTCGCCGACGCCGTACGGGCGGTAGTCGGAGAACTCGACGCTGATGCCCTTGCGCGGGCTGCGGCGCTCTCCCTTGACCCGCCCGCGGAACGAGCGGCGGGAGAGCAGGCTCAGACGCTCGAGCTGGCTGAGGAAGTCGGCGGACAGCAGCTCCTGGCCCGCGCGGACGGTGGCCACGCCGCTATTTCTCATCCAGCGACTGGAAGTACTCCTTCACTTGACTCTGGAAGTCGCGCGGCACCTGCTCCCGCGCGATGGACTCTTCCATCATCTTCCGGTACTGCCCGAGCACGCCCATGTACTGCAGCCGCGACGGCATCTGGGCCCCGCGCCCCACCATGTTGGTGTCGATGCCCTGCTTCCGCCCGGCCCGCGCCTCGCCCTCGACCCCCACGTCGAACGGGCTGCCGCGCAGCCGCGCGGTCGCGTCGCCCTTCGGCGCCCCGCTCTTGCCGCGCCCGGGCAGCAGGCCCTCGCCCTCCGGAAAATCACCCTCGTCCCCCGGCCCGCCGCCCGGCTGCCCGCTGCCCTTGTCGCCGCGCTTGCCGCCCCGGCGCTCGCTCTCCCGCCCGCCCTTCAGGCCCTTGCCGTCGCGCCCGCGCTCTTCCATCGAGCGCATCTTGTTGAGCGCGCGCTCCATCGCTTCCATCGCCTTGTCGGTCTGCCCGCCCTCGAGCGCTTCCATGCCCTCGTAGGCGTCGCCCGACCAGTTGCCCTGGCCCTGCCCGCCGTTCTTGCGCCCGAGCCGCTCCATCTCGCTCAGCAGCTCGCGCAGCTTCTCCGGCGAGACCTTCTTGTTCGGGTCGAGCCCGCCCCGCAGCGCCTTGGCCTTCTGGAAGACCATGCGGGCCTGGCTCTGGGTGAAGTCGCTCTGCAGATCCGGCAGCCGCTCGAGCGAATCGAGCATGCGGAGGCGCTCGTCGCCCTTCTTGAGGAACGAGTTGAAGTCGGGCGCGCGCCCGCCCAGGGAGGTGTCCTTGAACACCGCGGCCAGGTCGCCGGGCTGGCTCTGCCCGCCGCCGCCCAGGCGCGGGCTCAGGTTGCGCTCCTGCACGTCGGTGCGCTGCACCTGGTCGCGCCGGGTGGCCTGCTTGCGCTCCGCCTGCTGGGCCTCCCCGCTGCGGTCGACCGCCGCCTTCTCCTCGTCCTCCTCGCGGGAGACCGAGAAGTTGGGCAGACGCCCCTGGGGCAGCGGGATCGGCGGCGCGGCCGCGAGCACGAGCCCGAGCAGCAGCGGGACCGGCACGAGCCGGGCCTCGCGCGGGATCCGCCGCGGGATGATGCGCCGGGCGCCGAGCTGCCCGGCCCGCGTCGTCGCGTCGGCCACCAGCGCGTCCACGATCGGGGTGCGGTCGGGGCGCTCCGCCCACTCGAGCGCGGTGCTGATCCGCTCCTGCAGCCCGTAGCCGCGATCGGCGAGCCGGGCCGCCTCGGCGGCGGGGAGCTTCAGGAGGAGACCGTAGCCGGCGCCCGCGGCCGCGCCGGCGAGCAGGAACAGCCCCGCGCCCGCGTAGCTCCACGGGCCCAGCGACTCCTTGAGCAGGAGCGGCAGCACCGCGGCCACCGCGCCCCAGAAGAGCCCGCGCAGGCCGTAGAACTCCGCCCGCCGCAGCCGGATCTGCCGGGCGACGTCCGCGACCAGCCGCTCGATCACCGTGGGACCGGGCATCGACTGCCTCCTCTCTACCTCAGGAACACCTCTTTCCCCGTCCCACTCATCGCCTCGGCGGACTCGACGATCTGGCCCACGAGGTCGTCCACGTCCACCCCCGCCGCCTCACCCTCGAAGTTCAGGATGAGGCGGTGACGCAGCGCGGGCAGCGCCATCGCCCGCAGATCGTCGACGCTGACGTTGAACCGGCCGTCGGACAGCGCGCGGACCTTCGCCCCCAGCACCAGCGCCTGCGCGCCGCGCGGGCTCGCCCCGTAGCGGATGTAGCGGCGGGCCGACTCGGGCGCCCGCTCCCACTGGGGATGGGTGCCGAGGACGATGAACGAGGCGAGATCGCGCACGTGGGTGGCGATCGGGATCTCGCGCACCAGCTCGCGCATCGAGAGCACCTGCGGCCCGGTCAGGACGCGCCGCACCTCGACCGCGCGCACGTGGGTGGTGCGGTCGATGATCTCGGTCAGCTCCTCGAGGGCCGGGTACCGCACCCGGACCTTGAACAGGAACCGGTCGAGCTGGGCCTCGGGCAGCGGGTACGTGCCCTCCATCTCGATGGGGTTCTGGGTGGCGAGCACGAAGAACGGCGCCGGCAGCGGGTGCGCGGAGCCGGACACGGTCACCGCGCCTTCCTGCATGCCCTCGAGCAGCGCCGACTGCGTCTTCGGCGTGGCCCGGTTCACCTCGTCGGCGAGCAGGATGTGCCCGAAGATGGGCCCGCGCTGGAACTGGAAGTGCTTCCGCCCCTGCGCGTCCTCCACGATGATGTTGGTGCCGATGATGTCGCCCGGCATCAGGTCCGGGGTGAACTGGATGCGCGAGAACGACAGCTCGAGGCTCTCGGCGAGCGTCTTGATGAGCAGGGTCTTGCCGAGACCCGGCACGCCTTCGAGGAGCACGTGACCGCCCGCGAAGAGACCGATCAGGACCTGGGTGACGACCTCGCTGTGGCCGACGATGATCTTGCCGACCTCGGCCCGGAGCGACTGGTAAGCGCTGACGAACTCCGTGACCCGCTGCTCCTGGGACTCGCTCGACACGGGAGGCTGCGCCATGAACGGCTCCTTTCCCGCCTTGGAATTGACTCATCATAGGGGGGCGTCCCACCCCCGTCAACTACTTGCCCCCGATGTTGTCGCGCGTCTGCTCTCGCGCTTGCCCTCCGCGTGTGCGACGTGCCGAAAATTCGCTCAACGCGTCGCGCGAAGAGCGCTCGAAACCCCATCCGCCGGGCGCCCGCGCGCGCTCCAGCGCGAGCGGGGCAAGGAGCGTGCCGCGAGCGCCTAGTGACCGTGGGTGTCAGCCGCGTGTACGCGGCGACATAGCCGTCCGTCTCGCGGTCGCGGCCGAAGCGCGCGCTCACGCGCTCGCGACCGGCCTGGCCGAGCCGGGCGCGGAGGTCGGGATCCTTGAGCAGGCGATCGGCCTTGGCGGCCAGCTCCTCGGGCGCGCCGAACAGCAGCCCGGTGACCCCGTCCTCGACGAGCGAGCGGTTGCCCGGGATGTCGGAGGCGAGGACCGCGCGGCCGAGCGCGAGCGCCTCGAGCACCGAGTTGGCCATGCCGCCCTCGGAGAGCGAGCAGTTGAGCACCACGTCGGACAGCTCGAGCAGGGCCGGCATGCGGTGATGCGGCACCGCGCCGATGTGGCGCGCCCACGGGTAGGACGGGAGCGTCCGCAGCAGGCCCTCTCCCGCGGCCGGATCGAGGATCGGCCCGACGTAGATCAGCTCGAGGCCCGGATACTCGGCGAGCAGGCCCTCGAGCGGATCGAGGGGCAGGAGTGGACGCTTCACGTCCCGGATCCCGGCCGGGAACAGCAGGAGCGGGCCGGGCGCCCGCTGCAGCGTCGCGGCGGGAGCCCAGTGCCCGACGGGAGCCGGCTCGAAGGCGGCGCTCTGGGGAATCACCACCAGGCGACCGGCCACCTCCGGCAGGGCCTCCACGATCGCGGTGGCCATCGACTCGTCGAAGACGCTGATCGCGGCCGCCCCCTCGAGCACCCGGCGCACGACGGGGGCCGAGTCCGGATCGAGGAGGTCCTGGTTGACGTCGGTCCCGGTGACGGTCACGAGCAGGGGCACGTCCACGCGACGGGCCAGGCGGAGCGCGGCCGGACCGGTGCGGAGGGCGTGAAAGGCGTGCACGACCGCGGGCCGGAACTGGCCGATCTGATGCTCGACCGCGGTCTCGGGCGCCACCGACAGATCCCAGACGCGCAGCTCGACCCCGCGCTCCCGAAGCCCGCGAGCGATGCGGTCGACCGTGATCGCGTTGCCTCGAACCGAGGGAGCGGCGAACGGCGTCAAGATAGCCACGCGGGCGGCCATGGGTGCGACGAGCCTACACTGGGGCCGCGCGGGAAGGCAATGCGGGCGGGGACCCCGCGGGCAAAGACCGACTTGCCTCGGCGCGGGCGTGTGTTAAGGTTGCGTCACAAGCCCAGTGCCTCATCGGTGAGGGAGAGCGAATGGACGGGTCCTCGCGGGAAATCGGCTGCTCGGAGTGTGTCGAGCTCCTCGCCGACTACATCGACGGCACCCTTCCACGAGACCAGACCGAGCTGCTGGAGTGGCACCTGGATGGATGCCCGCCGTGCGTGGCCTTCGTCAACACCTACCGAGGCACCGTCGACGCCGCCCGCCGCCTCCGTGAGACCCCCGAAGCCAAGCTGCCCCCCGAGCTGCGCCAGAAGCTGATCGCGTTCCTGAAGCGCTCCGACGCCGCGCGCTAGACCAGCGCCAGCCCCGGCTCCGCGGTCACCACCCCGACTTCCCACACCGGCTCGCCGCGCCGCGCGAAGCCGTCCCGCACCGCCCCGACCCGTCCGGCGTCCACCGCGAAGAGCAGCCCGCCCGACGTCTCCGACTCGCAGAGCAGCTTGACCAGGGCCTCGGGCACCGCGGGGTCGATGCGCAATTGTCCGCGGGCGCCGAGCGCGTCCTCCAGGTAACGCCGGTTGCGGCCCATCCCTCCGCTGAAGGTGCCCCGCTCGGCGAGCGCGAGCGCGCCCGGCAGCAGCGGCAGGTCGCGGCTCCGCAGCGTGAGCCCGGCGCCGGAGGCCTCCACCATCTCGCTCGCGTGGCCGAGCAGGCCGAAGCCGGTGATGTCGGTCGCCCCGCCCGCGCCCGCCTCCTGCGCGACCTCGGCCGCGACCCGGTTCAGCCGGAGCATGCTCTGCACCGCGCCGTCCAGCACCGCCGCCTCGCACGCGTCGTTCTTGGCCGCGGTGGCGATCACTCCGGTGCCGAGCGGCTTCGAGAGGAAGACGCGCTGCCCCGGACGCAGGCCGCCCTTTATGAGGATCCGGCGCGGGTCCACGCGGCCGGTGACGCAGAGACCGTACTTGGGCTCGGCGTCCACCACCGTGTGCCCGCCCGCGATGACGCCGCCCGCCTCGCGCACCTTGTCGGCGCCCCCCCGGAAGACCGCCGCGATGATCGCCTTCGGCAGGTCGCGCGGGAAGCCGGCCACGTTGAGGGCGAAGAGCACCTGCCCGCCCATCGCGTAGACGTCGGACATCGAGTTGGCCGCCGCGATCGCGCCGTAGAGGTACGGGTCGTCCACGATGGGCGGGAAGAAGTCCACCGTCTCGACGATCGCCACGTCGTCGGTCACCCGGTAGACCGCGGCGTCGTCGCTCCGGCCGAGGCCGACCAGGAGATCGGCGTGCTCCTCGTGTCGGAGGTCGCCCAGCACGTCCTGGAGATCTCCAGGACCCATCTTCGACGCTCACCCGGCGCAGGCCGCGTAGGCGGTGAGCCGGATCTCCTTGCCGGTCTTCGGATCGATCAGGTGGGGATCCATCGGGGGAAGAACCGACGAGAGCGCGGCGTCAGCTGGCCTCGGTCTCGACGAAGGCCCGGAAGGCCTCCGCGAGGGGCGAGCGACTCCGCTCCCGATGCGTGGCGAGGTAGAAGGCGCGGGTGATCGTGAGGTCGCGGACGCGCAGGCACCAGACGCTGCCCGCGCGGCACTCCTCCTCGACCGCCCGCCGCGACACCATCGACACCCCGACCCCGGCCTTGACCGCCTGCTTGATCGCCTGGGTCGAGCCCATCTCGCCCACGACCCGGAACGCGCCGATGTCGGTGCCCGCGGCGACCAGGGCCGACTCGAGCGCGGCCCGCGTGCCCGACCCCTGCTCGCGCAGCAGCAGCGGCTCGGCGCGCAGCTCGTCGAGCGTCACCAGCGGGCGCCCCTGCCACGGATGCGTCGCGCCCACGATGAGCACGATGTCGTCGGGCAACAGCTCGCGGTACTCGATCGCGCGGTGGCCCGAGCGCGCGCCCACCACGCCCACCTCGGCCCGGCCCTCCAGCACCCACTCGGTGACCGCCTGGCTGCCGCCGATCAGCAGGGTGATGGCGATGTCCGGGAACTTCTCCTTGAAGCGGCCGATCAGGGCCGGGAGGATGTACTCCCCCGGGATGGTGCTGGCCCCCACCAGCAGGTCTCCGCTCATCCGCCCCTGGAAGCTCTCCATCGCCTGCCGCGCCTCGCGCGACAGCGCGAGCATGCGCTGCGCGTAGCCCAGCAGCAGCGCGCCGCCCTTGGTGACGGCGGCCCCGCGGCCGAGCCGGTCGAGCAGGCGCACGCCCGAGCTCGTCCTCCAGGGTCCGGATGTGCTCGGAGACCGTCGGCTGGGTCAGGAAGAGGGCCTGGGCGGCCCGGGAGAACGAGCCGAGCTCGGCAACCTTCACGAAGATCTCGAGCTGGCGTAGATCCACGGGGCGAGTATAGGAGCGAGGCGGGGCGCTGTCCAGCGAGGCCGGTCGAACGACTCAGAGACAGCGAAGGGGCCCGAAGGCCCCTCCGGACTCACGCGGGATGGGTGACGGTGATCAGTGACAGCCGCAGCCGCCTCCGCAGCACCCTCCGCCCCCGCCCATGGGCGCGGCCGACGGATCGCTCGCGCGCCCGCCCACCTTCACGCCGACCACCGAGAGACGACGGCTGACGCGATCGCTCTCGCACGACGGGCAGGCCACCGCGGTCGCCACCTGCATGAACTTCTCGAACTGCGCTCCGCAGGCCAAGCACCCGTATTCGTAGATCGGCATGGTACGCCTCCGGCTCCTCGGGCTGACGCGCGGCTACTGGCCGCCGCGCTGGACGTAGCTCTTCACGAACTCCTCGGCGTTCTCCTCGAGGATGTCGTCGATCTCGTCCAGCAGGTTGTCCAGCTCTTCCTTGATCTTCTTGCCCTTCTTGGACAGGTCGGCGCTTCCCGCGCCGGCGTCGTCGCCACCGCCCTCGTTGGGCTTGGTCGGCCTCGTCTCCTTCTTCTTCTGCTCAGCCATCGGACGTCACCTCCTGGCCCCGCGTTCGCGGGACCGGTCTCAGGGCCTAGACGGTCGGGAGCACGATCCCCTGCTGGCCCTGATACTTCCCCTGCCTGTCAGCATATGACGTCTCGCAGGCCTCGTCCGATTCAAAAAACAGGACCTGCGCGATGCCCTCGTTGGCGTAGATCTTGGCCGGAAGCGGGGTGGTGTTGCTGATCTCGAGGGTCACGTACCCCTCCCACTCCGGCTCGAACGGGGTCACGTTCGTGATGATGCCGCACCGCGCATAGGTGGACTTCCCCACGCAGATCGTCAGCACGTTGCGCGGGATCTTGAAGTACTCGACCGACCGCCCCAGCGCGAAGGAGTTGGGCGGGATCAGCGCCACCTCGCCCTGGTAGTCGACGAAGGAGCGCGGGTCGAAGGCCTTCGGGTCCACGATGGTGGTGTTGATGTTGGTGAAGATCTTGAACTCGTCCGCGATGCGGATGTCGTAGCCGTAGGAGGACAACCCGAAGGAAATCCCGCCCTTGCGGACCTGGCGGTCCTCGAAGGGCTTGATCATGCCCTTCTCCAGGGCTTGCCGCCTGATCCAGCGGTCACTCTTGATCACGGATACACCTTGCTCGGATCGTACTGCCTGCCGAGAGGGCGAGTCAAGTCTGGGGAAGCCGTTCCCACGTCGCGCCGGTCGCGTCGACCGGCAGGTGGAGCGCCCGACCCGCGATCCCGGCGCCGCGGAGGGCCTGCTCCATGGCCCGGGCGACCGACTCCCCGCCGCGCGGCCGCACCGCCGCGAGCATGGCGGGCCCCGCGCCGCTCAGGACGCAGCCGAGCGCGCCGGCCGCGCGGCCCGCGGCGGCCACCGCGTCCATCCACGGGAAGAGCCGGAGGCGATAGGGCTGGTGGAGCCGGTCCTGCATCGCCAGCGCGAGCAGCTCCGCGCGGCCCGCGGCGAGCGCGGCCAGGAGGAGGCTCACGCGCTGCACGTTGAAGATCGCGTCGGCGCGCGGCACCGACTCGGGCAGCACCGCGCGCGCCTCGCGGGTCGAGCTCTCGGTCTCGGGGACCAGCACGACCCACTCGATCTCGCGCGGCACCGACAGGCTCACCGCGGTGACGCGCGGGCCGTCCGCGCAGGAGACGGTGAGCCCGCCGAGGATCGCGGCGGCCACGTTGTCCGGGTGACCCTCCGCGCGGGTGGCGGCGGCGAGCAGCGCGTCCCGGTCGAGCGGCTCGCCCATGAGCGCGTTGGCCGCGACCAGCCCGCCGACCCACGCGGCCGCGCTCGAGCCCAGGCCGCGGCTCAGCGGGATGCGGTTGACGCAGCGGAGGCGCACGCCCGGAAACGCGCGGCCCGCGATCTCGAAGGCCAGCGCGGCCCCGCGCGCGACGACGTTCTTGGCGCCCTCGTCGAGCCGGCCGCTCCCCTCGCCCTCCACCGCGACCGAGACCCGGTCGGCCTCCTCGAGCGTGACCTCGTTGTAGAGCGCCAGCGCCAGGCCCAGCGCGTCGAATCCGGGACCGAGGTTGGCTGAGGTGGCGGGCACCCGCACCCGGACGCGCATGGCAGAGAGATTACCCGCTTTCGCGGAGGCCGCCTAGAGCGGACCGGGGTAGAATGCGAGGGAAACGAGCCGGCCGCCATGCCGAGGACCCTGATCGAGCCGCAGTTCACCGTCGAGCACCTGTCCATCCTGGACAGCGACGGCAACCTGGACTCCGCCCTCGAGCCCGCGATCGCCCCCGACGAGCTCAAGCGCCTCCATCGCGCGATGCTCCTCGGCCGCCGCTTCGACGAGCGCATGCTGCGGCTGCAGCGCCAGGGGCGCATCGGCACCTTCGCGCCGATCAAGGGCCAGGAGGCCGCCCAGATCGGCAGCGTCGCGGCCCTGCGCCGCACCGACTGGATGGTGCCGTCCTTCCGGGAGACCGCCTCCATGCTCTGGCGCGGCTGGACCATGGAGAAGATCCTGCTGTTCTTCGCCGGCTACCTGGAGGGCGGGCAGCCCGGGCCGGAGCAGCGCGACCTGCCGATCTGCATCCCGGTCGCCACCCAGCTGCCGCACGCGGTGGGCCTGGCCTACGCGGCGCAGTATCGCGGCGACGACGCGGTGGTGATGGCCTACTGCGGCGACGGGGCCACCTCCGAGGGCGACTTCCACGAGGCGATGAACTTCGCGGGGGTCTGGCACGTGCCGATGGTGTTCGTCATCCAGAACAACCAGTGGGCGATCTCGGTCCCGCTCAAGAAGCAGACCCACTCGCGCACCATCGCCCAGAAGGCCCTCGCCTACGGCTTCCCGGCGCTGCAGGTCGACGGCAACGACCTGCTCGCGGTCTACGCCGCGACGCGGGAGGCGGTGGAGCGGGCGCGCCGCGGCGAGGGGCCGACGCTGATCGAGTGCGTGACGTACCGGCTGGGCGTGCACACCACCTCCGACGACCCGACCAAGTACCGCTCGACGGAAGAGGTGCAGGCGTGGGAGCGGAAGGATCCCCTCACCCGCTTCGGCGCCTATCTCCAGAAGCGGAATCTCCTCGAGGCCGGCCTCGAGGAGGCGGTCGACGCGGAGATCGCGCGCGCCGTCACCGCCTTCGAGGCGATCGGCGCCGGCCGACCCGCTCGCCATGTTCGACCACGCCTACGCCACGCGGACCGCCCCGCTCGAGGCGCAGCGGGCCGAGATGCAGGCGCGCCTCGCCCAGGCGCCCGACGCCGCGCCGGAGCCGGTCGCGCCCGCGCCGCCCGCGCGGGAGCGGAGGACGCGGCCGGGACCGCGCCGACCGAGGCTCAGAGCCCGCCCATGCGGGGACAGAGGCGACCGTGGCGAAGCTGAACATGGTGAAGGCCCTCAACCTGGCGCTCCTGCAGGAGATGGAGCGCGACCCCGACGTGCTCGTCATCGGCGAGGACGTGGGCGTCGACGGCGGCGTCTTCCGCGTCACCGAGGACCTGCACCGCAAGTTCGGCGGCACCCGCGTGGTGGACAGCCCGCTCGCCGAGGCCGGCATCATCGGCGCCTCGGTCGGCATGGCGCTCTACGGGCTCAAGCCGGTCTGCGAGATCCAGTTCTCGGGCTTCGCCTTCCAGTGCTTCCACCAGATCGAGAACCACGTGGCGCGGTACCGCATGCGCAGCCAGGGCCGCTTCGGCTGCCAGATGGTGGTGCGGATGCCCTACGGCGGCGGGGTGCGCGCGCTCGAGCACCACTCGGAGAGCGAGGAGCAGTTCTACGCCCACGTGCCCGGGCTCAAGATGGTGATCCCCTCCGGCCCGCGCAACGCCCGCGCCCTGCTGGCCGCGGCCATCCGCGATCCCGACCCGGTGATCTTCTTCGAGGCGAAGGCGCTCTACCACGCGGCCAAGGAGGACGTCCCGGACGAGATCGAGACCATGGAGATCGGGCGCGCCCGCGTGGACCGGCCCGGCACCGACCTGACCCTGATCGCCTACGGGGCCATGGTCCGGGTCGCCCGCGAGGCGGCCGAGCAGCTCCACGCCGAGAGCGGGGCCGAGGTCGAGATCGTCGACCTGCTGACGATCTCGCCGCTCGACCGCGAGACCCTGGCCGCCTCGGTGCGGAAGACCGGCCGCGCGGTCATCGTGCACGAGGCCCCGCGGAGCTTCGGGCCCGGCGCGGAGATCGCGGCCAGCATCATGGAGGGCGCGTTCCTGTCGCTCGAGGCGCCGGTCCGGCGCGTGACCGCGAACGACCTGCCCTTCGTGGGCTTCGCCCGCGAGCGCGCCAACGTGCCCGACGTCCCCCGCGTGCTCGCGGCCTGCCGCGAGACGCTCGCCTTCTAGATTTCAGATATGTCGCGCCAGTTTACCCTGCCGGACCTGGGAGAAGGCCTCACCGAGGCGGAGATCGTCGCGGTGCTGGTGCGCGAGGGCGACGTCATCCGGGAGGACGCGCCCGCTGCTCGAGGTCGAGACCGACAAGGCGCAGGTCGAGATCCCGTCGCCGATCGGGCGGGCGGGTCGAGAAGATCCACGTCACGCCCGGGCAGACCGTGAAGGTCGGGGCCGTGCTCGTGACCTTCGCCGACAACGGCGCGCCGGTCCCGGCCGGCGCCCCCGCCCGGCCCGCCGCTTCCACGCCGCGGCCGCAGCCGACCGCGGCGGCGCCGGCGCCGCCGCGCCCGCTGCGCCTTCGCCCGTGCGCGAGACCGCGCCCGCGGGTGGGCCGGTGGCCGCGACGCCGGCCACCCGCCGGCTCGCCCGCGAGCTGGGCGTGGACCTCCGCGCGGTCGCGGGGCAGCGGGCCGGGCGGCCGCGTCCTCGACGCCGACGTGCGCGCGGCCACCGGGGCCCGGCCGCCGGCGGCGCCGGCGGAAGCGCGCCCGCAGCCCGCCGCGCGGGACGCGGCGCCCGCGGGCCCGGCCAAGCCGCTGGCCGCCATCGGGCTCGAGCCCCCGCCGCTGCCGCGCTTCGAGCAGTGGGGCCCGGTCGAGCGCGCGCCGCTCTCGCACCTGCGCCGGACCATCGCGGAGCGCATGACGCTCTCGGCCACGCTGATCCCGCACGTGACCCACTTCGACCGCGCCGACATCACCGATCTCGACGCGATCATCACCCGCAACCTCGAGCCGGCGCGGGCCCGCGGCGTGACGCTCACCCTGACCGCCTTCCTGCTGAAGGCGGCCGCGCTCGCGCTGCGCGCCCACCCGCAGTTCAACGCGAGCCTCGACCCGGCCGCGGGCGAGCTGATCCTCAAGCGCTACTACCACCTGGGCGTGGCGGTCGCCACCCCGCGCGGCCTGATCGTGCCGGTGCTCCGCGACCTCGACGGCAAGCCGGTGCTCGAGATCGGCCGCGAGCTCGGCGCCCTGGCCCAGCGCGTGCGCGACGGCAAGGCCACCCTGGAAGACCTGCGGGGCGGCACCTTCACCATCACCAACATCGGGGCGCTGGGCGGCACCGCGGCCATCCCGATCATCAACTACCCCGAGGTGGCCATCCTCGGCGTCTCGCGCGCCCGCCAGGAGGCGGTGGTGCGCCAGGGCCAGATCGTGCCGCGGCTGATGCTGCCGATCACGCTCACCTTCGACCACCGCGTCGCCGACGGCGCCGACGGCGCGCGCTTCGCGACCGAGATCGTGAGCCTGCTCGAGGCGCCCGAGCGCCTCATCGGAGACCTCGGCTGATGGTGATGGGCGACATGGTCGACGAGGTGGACGTCGCGGTGGTGGGCGGCGGGCCCGGCGGCTACTCGGCCGCCTTCCGCTGCGCCGAGCTGGGGCTCGAGACGGTGGTGATCGACGCCGACCGGCGCCTCGGCGGCGCCTGCCTCTTCGAGGGCTGCATCCCGAGCAAGGCGCTGCTCCACGTGGCCGCGGTGGTGAGCGAGGCGGAGCGCGCCAAGGAGTGGGGCGTCGACTTCGGCGAGCCGCGCATCTCGCTCGATCCGCTCCGCAAGTGGAAGCAGGAGCGCGTGGTGGGCAAGCTGGCGCGCGGCCTGGCGGGGGTGGCCAAGGCCAAGGGCGTGACCCTGATCGGCGGGCGCGCGATCTTCGAGGACTCGAGCACGCTGCGCATCGAGGGCGACACGCTCCAGAAGATCCGCTTCAAGCACGCGATCGTGGCCACCGGCTCCGAGCCGAGCCCGCTGCCCGGGCGTCGCGCTCCGCAGCGACCGGGTCATGGACTCGACCGCCGCGCTCGAGCTGCCCGACATCCCGGAGCGCCTGCTCGTGATCGGCGGCGGCTACATCGGGCTCGAGCTGGGCACGGTGTACGCGACCCTCGGCAGCCGCGTCACCCTCGTCGAGATGACCGAGGGCCTCCTGCCCGGCGTGGATCGCGACCTGGTCCAGCCCCTGCAGCGCCGGATCGAGAAGCTGTTCGCGGCCGTCCACCTGCGCACGAAGGTGACCGGGCTGCGCGAGACCGGCGACCGCGTCGAGGCGACGCTCGAGGGCCAGGACCCCCAGACGTTCGACCGGGTGCTCGTCGCGGTGGGCCGTCGGGCCCGGAGCGGTGGCCTCGGGCTCGAGGCGACCCGCGTCCGGCTCACCGACCGCGGCGGCTTCGTCCAGGTCGACGATCGCTGCCGGACCGACGACCCGCACGTCTACGCGGTGGGCGACGTCACCGGCGAGCCGATGCTGGCCCATCGCGCCATGCGACAGGGCAAGGTCGCGGCCGAGGCGCTGGCCGGGCAGCCGGCCGCCTTCGACAACGTGGCCATCCCGGCGGTGGTCTTCACCGATCCCGAGATCGCCTGGTGCGGGCTCAGCGAGGCTCAGGCCAAGAGTCAGGGAATGGAGACCAAGGTCTCGAAATTCCAGTGGGCGGCGTCCGGCCGTGCGGCCACGATCGGGCGCGCCGACGGGCTCACCAAGCTGGTCGCCGATGCCGCGTCCGGGCGCGTGGTCGGCGTCGGCATCGTGGGGCCCGGGGCCGGCGAGCTGATCGCGGAGGCGACCCTCGCGGTCGAGACCGCCGCCCTGGTGGAGGACGTCGCCGCGACCATCCACGCGCACCCGACGCTCTCCGAGACGCTCATGGAGGCGGCCGAGAACCTCCTCGGCTAGCCCGGTCGTGGCCGAGTCGATCCGGGTCATCGTTCCCCCCGGCGCGGTGACCGCGCTGCGCTATCCGGCGACGGAGCCGGCCGCCCCGCTCACCCTGGTGCTGGGCCACGGCGCGGGAGCCCCGCAGACGAGCGCCTTCATGGTCGACTTCGCGCAGGCCCTGGCCCGCCGGGGCTTCCCCACCGTGACGTTCAACTTCCCCTACATGGAAGAGGGCCGCCGCCTACCG
Organism: uncultured Candidatus Rokubacteria bacterium; assembly: GCA_963841755.1. Classification (GTDB taxonomy): domain Bacteria; phylum Methylomirabilota; class Methylomirabilia; order Rokubacteriales; family CSP1-6; genus CAMLFJ01. The sequence goes on along the minus strand of CAWJDX010000005.1, from coordinate 305,085 downwards.
GACCGGTCCAGCACCCTCGAGGCCTGCTTCCGGGCGGTGATCGCGGCGGTGCGCGAGCGAGCCGATGCCGGAGCGGGCCGGCTCGTCATCGGCGGCAAGTCGCTCGGGGGGCGCATGGCCTCGCACGTGGCCGCCGCCGGCCTCGACGACCTGGCCGGCCTCGTCTTCCTCGGCTACCCGCTCCATCCGCCCGGTCAGCCGCAGAAGCTCCGGGCCGAGCACCTGGCGCGAATCCGGCAGCCGATGCTGTTCGTGCAGGGCGCCCGCGACGCGTTCGGCACGCCGGAGGAGCTGGCGCCGATCCTGGCCCCGCTCGGCCCGACCGTCCGCGTGCACGTCGTGGCCGACGGCGACCACTCGTTCAAGGTGCCGAAGCGCGGAGCGGTGCCCCAGGCCCAGGTCTTCGTCCAGGTTCAGGACGAGATCGCGGCCTGGCTCCGCGGCCTCGTCTGACCGGGGCTCCCGGTCAGCGGAGATCGATCTCCACGCCGCCCACCAGCTTCGCGAGCGCGTTGTAGAGGGCGGCCATGATCAGGGTCATGACGAAGCCCATGATCCCGTAGGCCACCGGCGCGAACACGACCGCCGCGATCCCGAAGAACGGACCGGCGGCACCGCCGCCTTGGCCGAAGGCTGCCCATGGCGGCGATGAGCGAGATGATCGCCCCGAACACCAGGCCCACGATCGCGTACAGCAGGCCGACCACCTTCGCGCTCGAGAGGGGCCCTACCCGGTTGATGACCATGCGCGGCCTCCAAGCTCAGGTTAGAGACGCTTCAGCAGCCACTCGGGGGTCAGGCTGATGGCCCACGAGTTCAGCACCACGTAGTAGTTCGTGGCCACGAGGATGCCCACCGCGACCAGGAGCACACCCGCCACCCGCTCCACCGTCGGGATGAACGGGCGATAGCGCTTGAAGAAGCGGAGGAAGCTGCCGAGGGCGATCGACGAGAGCAGGAACGGCAGGCCGAGGCCGGCCGAGTAGCAGAGCAGCAGCGTGATCCCCTGCCCCACCGTCTTGTCGTTGCTGGCGAGGGTGAGGATGGAGCCCAGGATCGGGCCCACGCAGGGCGTCCAGCCGATCGCGAAGGTCAGCCCCACCAGGAAGGAGCCGAGCAGGCCGGCGGGCTTGCTGCGGATCTGCAGCTGCTGGGTGCGGCCGAAGATGCCGACGCGCAGCACCCCCGCGATGTAGAGGCCGAAGACGACGATCAGCACCCCGCCGCCGATCCGGATCCAGTCGCGATAGTCGAGCAGGAACTGGCCCGCCGCGCTGAAGGAGGCGCCGAGGCTCACGAACACCACGCTGAAGCCCAGGATGAAGGCCACCGAGTGCAGGAGCACGCGGGTGCGGGCGCCCGCGGTGACCTCGTTGGTGAGCCGATCGACCGACATGCCGGTGATGAACGACAGGTACGACGGGAAGAGCGGCAGCACGCAGGGCGAGAGGAACGAGAAGAGCCCCGCCGAGAAGGCCACCAGGACGCCGAGCGACTCGCTCACTTGAGCAGCGACTCGAAGAGGGCGTGCGCGGCCTTGCCGTCCCACTCGCGCGAGCCGTTGGCGAAGAGGACGCGCTTGCCCTGGCGATCGATGATGAAGGTGGACGGCACCGCCCAGACCCCGTACGACTCCCGCACCGCCATCTTCGGATCGAGGCCCACCGGGAACGTGAGCGCGAACTTCTTGACGAACGGATTCACCACGCGATGCCCCCTGCGAGTCGAGGGAGATCGCCAGCACCACCAGGCCCCGATCCTTGTAGGCCCGGTGCAGCCGCTCCATGCTCGGCATCTCCTCCCGGCAGGGCTCGCACCAGGTCGCCCAGAAGTTCAGGAAGACGACCTTGCCCTTGAGGTCGGCCAGGCGGAGCGAGCGATCGTCCGGGGTGCGGACCTGGAAGTCGGGGGCGTCCTTGACCGGCTTGGGCCGGATGAGCGAGAGGGCCGCCGCCGGATCCTCGGCGGGCGCCATCCGACCGGGCAGGAGCGCCGCGGCCAGGGCGACGAGCGCCACGACGACGCGGCTTTTCACGCGGTCAGTATACACTGCGTCCCCCGCCGCCCCGGCCGCCGGGGCGCGATCGGTGCCATCGCGATTCTATGGTAGGGTGATGCACCCATGGCGGCGACGCCCCTCCCCGTGGTGACGATTCTCGCGGACGACCTCACCGGCGCCTGCGACACGGGCTGCCTGTTCGCGGGCGCGGGGCCGGTCGCGGTGGTGATCTCCCCGATCCGCGCCGCCGACGATCGGCCCGTGATCGCCGTCGACACCGAGACCCGCACGCTCCCCGATGCGGCCGCCGCCGGCGCCCTCCGCGACGCGGCCGCGCTCCTCCGCGCGCGGCTCGGGGCGGGCCCGGTCTTCAAGAAGATCGACTCGACCATGCGCGGGCCGGTGGCCGCCGAGGTGGCCGCGCTGCTCGCGCACGGGCCGCCCTTCGCGGGCGCGCTGGTGTGCCCCGCCTTTCCCGCCGAGCGTCGCGTGGTGCGCCACGGTCGTCTCCTCGTCGATTCCATCCCGGTTCACGAATCCCCGATCGCCCGCGATCCCGGCTTCCGCGGCGCCACCTCGAGCCTGGCCGCGCTGCTCGCCGGCGCGGCGCCGGTGGTATCCCTCTCGCTCGACGACGTGCGCGCCGGTCGCGAGAAGATCGCCCACGTGCTCGAGCAGCATCCGCGGCGCCGTCGTGGCCGCCGACGCGGAGACCGACGACGACCTGGCGAGCCTGGCCCAGGCCGCGCTCTCGGTGCCGGGCACGCTCGCGGTGGGCTCGGCGGGCCTCGGACGCGCGGTGAGCCACGCCCTCGGGCTCCACGCGCCGGCGGTCGCCCTGCCCGCGGGCCCGGCCCGACTCGTCGTGGTGGGCAGCCTCCACCCGGCCAGCCGTGCGCAGCTCGAGGCGCTCGGCCGCGCCGGCGTCGCGGTCGTGACCGTCGACGCCCTCGGCCACGGCGACCTCGCGCCCGCGATCGCCGCGCTCGAGGGCGGGCGCGCCGCGGTGGTGGCGAGCACCGCCGCGCCCGCTCCCCGCGAGGCGATGGCCGGTCACCTGGCCCGGACCGCCGCGCGCATCCTCGACCGCGCGCCCGCGGATCTCGTGGCGGTCACCGGCGGCGACACCGCCTACGCGCTGATCCAGGCGCTCCGGCCCCGGCACTTCGAGCTGCTGGGTGCCCCCGCGGCCGGCCTCGCCCTGGGCCGCCTGGCCCTCGAGGACGGGCGCGTCCTGCCCCTGCTCACCAAGGCGGGCGGATTCGGCGGGCCGGATCTCTTCACCACGCTCCTTGGAGGAACCCCGTGACCGCTGCCCGCGTTCCCGTGCTCGGCATCACCATGGGCGATCCCGCCGGCGTCGGGCCGGAGATCACCGCCAAGGCCCTCGCCCACCCCGAGGTCGTCGCCTCCTGCCGGCCGGTGGTGATCGGCGACCGGTCGGTGATGGCGGCCACGCTCGAGCTGCTGCGCTCGCCGCTCGTCCTGCACGCGGTCTCCTCGGTGGACGCGTGCGAGTTCCGGCCGGGCCACCTCGAGTGCCTGGACCTCGCCAACGTGGACTGCGCGACGCTGCCCAAGTCCACCGTGAGCGCGGACGCCGGCCGGGCCGCCTACGCCTACATCGAGACCGGGGTGCGCCTCTGCCAGGCCGGGCAGATCGACGGCATCGTCACCGCGCCGGTCAACAAGGAGGCCCTCGCGGCGGCCGGCGTCCAGCACTCCGGTCACACCGAGATCCTGGCGCGCCTGACCGCCACCAAGGACTTCGCGATGCTGCTGCTGGGCAAGGAGCTGCGGGTGATCCACGTGACCACCCACGTGGCCCTCCGCCGGGTGCCGGACCTGGTGACGCGCGAGCGCGTGGGCCGCGTCATCCAGCTCGCGCAGCAGACCATGACCGGCCTCGGGCGGCCGCGGGCCCGCATCGCGGTGTGCGGGCTCAACCCCCACGCGGGCGAGGACGGGCTCTTCGGCGACGAGGAGAAGACCCAGATCATCCCCGCGGTCGAGGACGCGCGGCGCCAGGGCCTCGACGTGTACGGCCCCCTGCCCGCCGACACGCTCTTCTCGCGCGCCCGCGGCGGCGAGTTCGACATCGTGGTCGCCATGTACCACGACCAGGGCCACGTGCCGGTGAAGACCCTCGGCTTCAACTACGACGAGAAGAGCGGCACCTGGACCGGGCTCTCCGGGGTCAACGTCACGGTGGGCCTGCCGTTCCTGCGCGTCTCGGTCGACCACGGCACCGCCTTCGACCGCGCCTGGAAGGGCATCGCCAACCCCGAGAGCATGCTCGAAGCCATCGACGTCGCCGTGCGCATGCTCACCGCGGGAAAAGCGAACCGAGACCAGTGAGCCCGCACCGGCGCGGGACATACGGAGAGCGGTGGGGGGGCTCGGGGGAGGAGCGGCGCTCGCTCCCCCCCGATCAGAACAAGCCGTCAGGGTCGCGGCCCACGAACGGCCGCCCCGACCGCAATCACCACGCGCGCTAGCTTCATGCCCCACTACCGCATCGCCCAGATCGGCGGCGACGGCATCGGGCCCGAGGTGCTGGCCGAGGCGGTGCGCGTGCTCGAGGCCACCCAGCGGGACGGACTGCGCTTCTCGTTCGAGGAGGCGGAGGTCGGGGCCGCCCTCTACCGGCGCACCGGCGAGGATCTGCCCCGCGAGACGGTGGACCTCTGCCGGGCGGTCGACGCCATCCTCTTCGGGGCGGCCGGGCTGCCCGACATCCGCCACGCCGACGGCACCGAGCTCACACCCCAGATCACCCTCCGGATGGGCCTCGACCTGTACGCGGGCATGCGCCCGGTCAAGCTCTACCCCGGCGTGCCGAGCCCCCTGCGCCTGCCCGCCGACGGGCGCATCGACTACGTGATCTTCCGCGAGAACACCGAGGGCCTCTTCGCCTCGCTCGGCGGCGGCTCGAAGGTGGGCGAGGAGCTGGCGGTGGACACCCTGGTGATCACGCGCAAGGGCACCGAGCGGGTGGTGCGCCGTGCCTTCGAGACCGCGCGGGTGCGCGGCCACGGGGCGCCGGTGGACGGCGTGACCCGGGTCACCTGCGTGGACAAGGCCAACGTGTTCCGCTCCTACGCGTTCTTCCGCCAGGTGTTCCAGGAGACCGCGTCCGACTACCCCGACGTGCGCACCGACTTCGCCTACGTGGACGCGATGAGCATGTACGTGGTGCAGGCGCCGTGGCGCTACGACGTGATCGTGCTCGAGAACATGTTCGGCGACATCCTGTCCGACCTGGGCGCCGCCACCGTGGGCGGGCTCGGCCTCGCCCCCTCGGCCGACGTGGGCGACCGCTACGCGCTCTTCCAGCCCTGCCACGGCAGCGCCCCCGACATCGCGGGCAAGGGCGTCGCCAACCCGATCGCGGCCATCCTCTCGGCCGCGCTCCTGTGCCGCTGGCTCGGCCTCCAGCAACGCGACCCCGCGGTGACCGCCGCCGCCGACCGCATCGACGCGGCGGTGGCCCGCGCCCTCACCGATTCCCGCGCTCATACCCAGGACATCGGCGGATCCGCCTCGACCCGGCAATGCGCCGACGCCGTGATCGCCGCCCTCTAACGCGACTACCCGAAGCGACTACGAGGATCCCATGGACCATCACGCACTCCACGAGCTGATCGCGCACGTCAAGGCCGGCCGTCTCGACCGTCGCGCCTTCGTCCAGACCATGGTCGGGCTGGGGCTCACCGCCCCCCTCGCGGCCCAGATGCTGGCCTCGGCCGGGGTGGCGCACGCCCAGCCCAAGGCGCCCGCGTTCACCCCCACGAAGCGCGGCGGGGGCGGGCTGCTCAAGACCCTCTGGTGGCAGGCGCCCACGCTGCTCAACCCGCACTTCGCGACCGGCACCAAGGACCAGGACGCCTCCCGGATCTTCTACGAGCCGCTGGCCGGCTTCGATCCCGACGGCAACGTGATCCCGGTCCTGGCCGCGGAGACCCCGAGCGTGCAGAACGGCGGGCTCGCTCGCGATCTCACCTCGGTCACGTGGCGCCTCAAGAAGGGCGTGACCTGGCACGACGGCAAGCCGGTCACCGCCGACGACGTGATCTTCACCTACGAGTTCGTCTCCGACCCGGCCACCGCCGCGGTGAGCAGCGGCTCCTACCACGAGATCTCGAAGATCGACCGGGTCGACAGCCACACCGTCAAGATCACCTTCAACAAGCCCCAGCCGTTCTGGGCCGATCCCTTCTGCGGCAACCGCGGCGGAATTCTCCCCAAGCATGTCTTCGACGCGTTCCGGGGGGCCAAGAGCCGCGAGGCGCCCGCCAACCTGAAGCCGGTCGGGACCGGACCGTACCGCCTCGTCGACTTCAAGCCGGGCGACACGGTGCGGGGGGAGGCGAACCCCGCCTATCACGTGCCCAACCGCCCGTTCTTCGACGCCATCGAGATGAAGGGGGGCGGCGACGCGGCCTCCGCCGCGCGCGCGGTGCTGCAGACCGGCGAGTACGACTACGCCTGGAACCTGCAGGTGGAGGACGACATCCTGCGGCGCATGGAGCAGGGCGGCAAGGGGCGCGTCAACATCTGGCCCACCGGCAACCCCGAGCACATGCAGTGCAACCTCTCCGACCCGTGGACCGAGGTGGAGGGCGAGCGGTCGCACGTCAAGACCTCGCACCCCGTCCTCTCGGATCCGGCGGTCCGCCAGGCGCTGAACCTGCTGGTGGACCGCGCCGCGGTGCAGGAAGAGATCTACGGCCGGCGGCGGGCAGACCAGCGCCAACTTCCTCAACGCGCCGTCGCGCTACTTCTCGAAGAACACCCGCTGGGAGTTCAACGTGGACAAGGCCAACCAGGTCCTCGACGCGGCGGGCTGGAAGCGGGGCGCCGACGGCATCCGGGCCAAGGACGGCAAGCGGCTGAAGTTCCTCTTCCAGACCTCCATCAACGCCCCGCGGCAGAAGAACCAGGCCATCGTCAAGCAGGCGGCGGCGAAGGCGGGCATCGAGATGGAGCTCAAGTCGGTGGTGGCGTCGGTGTTCTTCTCCTCCGATCCCGCGAACCCCGACACGTATCCGCACTTCTACGCGGATCTGCAGATGTACAACACCACCATGTCCGCGCCGGACCCCGGATACTTCATGAACCAGTTCTGCTCCTGGGAGGTCTCCCAGAAGGCCAACAAGTGGCAGGGGCGGAACATCACCCGCTTCCGCAGCGACGAGTACGACCGCACCTACAAGGCGGCCGACAGCGAGATCGACCCGGTCAAGCGGGCGGCCCTCTTCATCAAGATGAACGACATCGTGATCGCCAACGTGGTGGTCATCCCGGTCCTCTGGCGCAACGGCGTCTCCGGATCGTCCACCGCGCTCATGGGCATGGACCTCACCGGCTGGGACTCGACCTTCTGGCGGCTGCCCTACTGGTACAAGTCGGCATAGCGCGGAAAGCAGCGGCCAACTTGACAATTTCAGCCCCGGGATCGTATAACGGGCCATCCAGCCCGGTCGCCGCTGACCGCATCCCCGGAGGAGGACCATCGATGCAAGAACGTGAGCTGAGGGACATGATCGGCCAGGTCAAGGCCGGCACCGTGAGCCGTCGCGAGTTCGTCCAGGCCATGCTGGCGCTCGGCCTGACCGCGCCTCTCGCGGGGCAGATGCTGGCTTCCGCCGGAGTCGCTCACGCCCAGTCCAAGGGCGCCGCCATGTTCAACCCCACCAAGCGCGGGGGCGGCGGGCAGCTCAAGGTGCTGTGGTGGCAGGCCCCGACCCTGCTGAACCCCCACTTCGCCACCGGCACCAAGGACCAGGACGGCTCCCGGATCTTCTACGAGCCCCTCGCCTCCTACGACCCGGAGGGCAACCTCTTCCCGGTGCTCGCCGCCGAGGTCCCGACGGTGCAGAACGGCGGGGTGAGCAAGGACGGGAAGTCGGTCATCTGGAAGCTCAAGAAGGGCGTGACCTGGCACGACGGCAAGCCGTTCACCGCCGCCGACGTGGTGTTCAACTGGGAGTTCGTCCGCGATCCCAAGACCGCGGCGCGCACCATCGGGTCCTACACCGACATCGAGAAGATCGACACGATCGACAGCCACACCGTGCGGCTCGTCTTCAAGAAGCCGGTGCCGTTCTGGGCCAACCCCTTCTGCGGCGTCAACGGGATGATCATCCCCAAGCACCTCTTCGAGGCCTACATGGGCGAGAAGTCGCGCGAGGCGCCCAACAACCTGAAGCCGGTCGGCACCGGCGCCTACAAGTTCGTCGACTTCAAGCCGGGCGACATCGTGCGGGGCGAGATCAACCTGAACTACCACGTGCCCAACCGCCCGTTCTTCGACACCATCGAGATGAAGGGCGGCGGCGACGCGGTCTCCGCCGCGCGCGCGGTCATGCAGACCGGCGAGTTCGACTACGCCTGGAACATGCAGGTGGAGGACGAGATCCTCAAGCGCTTCGAGCAGGGCGGCCGCGGCAAGGCCGACATCGTGACCGGCGGCAACATGGAGCACATCCAGCTCAACAACACCGACCCGTGGACCGAGGTCGACGGCGAGCGCTCCAGCATCAAGAGCAAGCACCCCTTCCTCACCGACCCCGCGGTGCGCCAGGCCCTCGAGATCCTGGTCGACCGGGCCTCGGTGCAGGAGGAGATCTACGGCCGCACCGCGATCACCACCGCGAACTACCTGAACGCGCCCGCCCGCTTCTCCTCCAAGAACAACAAGTGGGAGTTCAACGTCGACAAGGCCAACCAGATCCTGGAGCAGGCGGGCTGGAAGAAGGGCGGCGACGGGATCCGGGCCAAGGACGGCAAGAAGCTCAAGATGGTGTACCAGACCTCGATCAACGCCCCGCGCCAGAAGACCCAGCAGATCGTCAAGCAGGCGTGCGCCAAGGCGGGCATCGAGGTCGAGATCAAGTCGGTCACCGCGTCGGTCTACTTCTCGTCCGACCCGGCGAACTGGGACACCTATCCCCACTTCGCCACCGACATCCAGATGTACACCGTGACCCAGACCATGCCGGATCCCCAGGACTTCATGCTCGCCTTCACCCCCTGGGAGATCGCGTCCAAGGACAACAAGTGGCAGGGCCGCAACATGATCCGCTGGCAGAGCGAGGAGTACGGCAAGCTCTTCCACCAGGCGCGAGAGCGAGCTCGACCCGGTCAAGCGGGCCGCGCTGTTCATCCAGATGAACGACCTCGTGATCAAGAACGTGGTCGTCATCCCGGTGGCGTGGCGCCCGCGGGTGGCCGCGATCAGCAACAAGCTGAAGGCGGTGCAGAGCGGCTGGGACTCGGACTTCTGGCAGCTCCCCTTCTGGCACAAGGAAGCCTGACCCGGACGCCGAGAGAGGGCCATCTGCTTCGTTGGCGCCCTCGGCGGCACGCTCGACGTACAGGGAGTACGCCTCGCGTGCCGCCTTCGGGCGCCGCCTCGCAGCTGGTCCTCTCTCGGCGCCCGGGGCGGTGACACCATGTCAAAGTATCTGCTGAGGCGTGTGTTGATCATGATTCCCGTGCTCGCGGGGATCAGCCTGGTGCTGTTCACGGTGCTGGCCCTGGCGCCCGGCGATCCGTTCGAGGAGCTCGCCACCAATCCGAACGTCCCGCCCGAGGTGCGCGCCAACCTCCGCGCCCAGTTCGGCCTCGACGATCCGATCCCGGTCCGCTACCTGCGCTGGTTCAGCTCGATGATGAAGGGCGACTGGGGCTTCTCGTTCGTGAGCCGCATCAACGTGGGCACCCTGATCATGCAGCGGCTGCCCACCACCCTCTGGGTGCTGGGGCTGGCCCAGTTCCTCGGCCTCCTGGTGGCCCTGCCGGTCGGGATCTACGCCGCGCTGCGCCCGTACTCGCTCTTCGACCAGATCGCGACGACCTTCGCCTTCATCGGCTTCTCGCTGCCCACCTTCTTCACCGGCATCCTGTTCATCCTGTTCTTCAGCATCTACCTCGACTGGCTCCCCTTCATCTACCGCGCCGACATCAGCGCGACCGGCTGGCGCTGGTACTGGGAGAACGCGCGCCAGGCGGTCATGCCGGTGGCGGTGCTCGGCCTGGCCCAGGGCGCCTCGATGACCCGCTTCGTGCGCTCCGCGATGCTCGAGGTCATCCGGCTCGACTACATCAACACCGCGCGGGCCAAGGGCCTCACCGAGAAGGTGACGATCCTCAAGCACGCGGTGCGCAACGCCCTGATCCCGGTGGTCACCCTGGTGGCGCTCCAGATCCCCGGCATCTTCACCGGCGCGGTCATCACCGAGCAGATCTTCCGGGTGCCCGGCATCGGCTCGCTGCTCATCACCTCGATCCTCGCCAACGACACCCCGGTGATCATGGCGATCACCTTCGTGTTCTCCTGCCTGGTGGTGCTCTTCAACCTGGTGGCGGACCTGCTCTACGGCTGGCTCGATCCGCGCATCTCGTTCCGCTAGCCGATGACCCCACCCAACGGCGTCGCGTCGGAGGCGGTCTCCCCCACGGTGGCCCGCGCGCGCGTCCGCGGGACCCAATCGATGCGGAGCGAGGCGTGGCGGCGCTTCCGCAAGCATCGCCTCGCGAGCGTCGGGGCCGCGCATCCTGGTGGTGATGGTGATCGCGGTGGTGGCCGGCCCCTTCGTCTACCGGGTCCCGATCGACGAGATCGACTTCAAGGCCAAGCTGAAGGCGCCCTCGTGGGCCCACCCGCTCGGCACCGACGACCTCGGGCAGGATCTCCTCGCCCGCATGCTCTACGGCGGGCGCATCTCGCTCGCGGTGGGCGTGGTCGCGATGCTCATCGCGATCACCGCCGGGACGATGATCGGGGCCATCGCCGGGCAGCTCGGCGGCACCGTCGACCACGTCCTGATGCGCTTCACCGATCTCTTCCTGTCCCTGCCCCAGCTCCCGCTGCTCCTCCTGCTCGCCTACCTCTTCCGCGACGCGCTGAAGAAGGTGCTGGGGCCCGAGATGGGCGTGTTCATGCTGATGGTGGTGGTCATCGGCGGCCTGCGCTGGATGCCGGTGGCCCGGCTGGTGCGCGCCCAGTTCCTGTCGCTGCGCGAGAAGGAGTTCGTGGAGGCCGCGCGCGGGCTCGGAGCCGCGCCGCTCCGCCAGGTGGTCCGCCACATCCTGCCCAACGCGGTGGGGCCGGTCATCGTGGCCGCCACCATCGACGTGGCCGCCGCGATCCTGGCCGAGTCGTCGCTGTCCTTCCTGGGGCTGGGCTTCCCGCCCGACATCCCGACCTGGGGCCGGATCCTCTTCGACGCCAAGGACAACCTCGACTTCGCGCCCCACTGGGCGATCTTCCCGGGCACCGCGATCTTCCTCACCGTGCTCAGCATCAACTACATCGGCGACGGGCTCCGGGACGCCCTCGATCCGCGCAAGGTCCTCTCGTAGCCGCCGGGGTCAGGCGACCCCGGCCGCGCCCCGTCGCAGCACCCGCCCCGGCCGCGCGCCGGTGTGCCGCCCGTCCTCGACGACCACCACCCCGTTGACGATCGTGGTCGCGATGCCCGCCGGGTACTGGTGCGGCGCCTCGAACGTGGCCCGGTCGATGATCGTCGCGGGGTCGAAGACGGTGACGTCGGCGCGGTAGCCCTCGCGCAGGAGGCCGCGATCGCGGAGCCCGAGCACCCGGGCCGGTCCGCCGGTCATCTTGAACACCGCGTCCGGGAGCGACAGCAATCCGAGATCGCGCGCGTAGTGGCCGAGCACCCGCGGGAACGTGCCGTAGAAGCGCGGGTGCGGCCGGCCCTGCCCGGCCACGCTGTCCCGCGCGACCGACCGCCCGTCCGAGCCGACGAGCACCGCGGGCGAGCGGAGCAGCTCCCGCACGTCGGCCTCGTCGATGGACGAGACCGCGACGTAGGTCGCGCCCTGGTCCGCGGCCAGGAGGTCGTGCACCAGGTCGATCGGCGCCACCCCGGCGCTCCGCGCGAGCTCTCCGAGGCTTCGCCCCGCGTCCCGCGACCGGGTCCGCGAGGTCCCGATGCTGACCGCGTCCCACGACGGGACGCGGCCGAAGCTGGTGAGACCGCGCTCCTCGATCTCGCGCCCGATGCGCCGTCTCACGTCCGGATCGCCGAGGCGCCCGAGCATGGCCTGCAGGCCGCCTTCCTGCACCCACAGGGGAAGCAGGTTGCGGAGCGGGTTGGCCGCGAAGGTGTACGGATAGGCGTCGCAATCGACCCGCACGCCCCGCGCCCGCGCGGCCTCGATCTCCGCGAGCAGCTCGCCGGCGCGCCCCCAGTTGTCGGTGCCCGAGAGCTTCAGGTGGACGATCTGCACGTGGACCCCGGTCGCCTCGGCCGCCGCGATCGCCTCGCGCACGGCCTCGAAGACGCCTCCGGCCTCGTCGCGAACGTGGGTGGCGTACGTTCCGCCGTGACGCCGGACCACCGCGAGCAGCGCGTGCAGCTCGTCCGGGCGGGCGAAGGAGCCGGGCGCGGTGAAGAGGCCGGAGGACAGGCCGATGGCGCCGGCCGCCAGGCCCTCGTCGAGCAGCCGGCCCATCGCGGCCCGCTCCTCGTCGGTCGGCGCGCGGTCGTCCAGCCCGACCGTCATCAGGCGCAGCGTGTTGTGGCCGACCTGCATGATCACGTTCACCGCGGTGGCCGGGAAGCGGTCCATGTACTGCGCGAAGCTCGTCTCCCGGGCCTCGATCCAGGGGGCGAACCCGGCCAGGTACTCCTGGAGCAGGCCGGCGCGCCCGGGCACCGCGGGCGCGACGGAGAGCCCGCAGTGGCCGATCACCTCGGTCGTCACGCCCTGGAAGACCTTGCTCTCGGCCCCCGGCGCGTAGGGCAGCGTGAAGTCCGAGTGGGTCTTGATGTCGATGAACCCGGGCGCCACCACCAGGCCGCGGGCGTCGATCGTGCGGCGCGCCGTCCCCGCGTAGGGCGCGGCGATCGAGACGATCCGGTCGTCGCGGATCGCGACGTCCGCGCGCACGGGGGCCGCGCCGGTGCCGTCCAGCACCTCCCCGCCGCGGATGACGAGATCGTCCATGTCGAGCTCCCGGATAGTAGTCCATCGTTCCTTCCAAGTGTGCTAGTTAGGGTAGCGAGTACAGGGAGGGAGACCCGCCGTGACCGACCGTGACCTCTGCTTCGTGCCCGCCGCCACCCTGCTGCGCCTCTACCGGACCCGGAAGGTCTCCCCGCTCGAGGTGATGCGGGCGGTCCTGGCCCGCATCGACGCGGTCAACCCGCGTGTGAACGCCTACGTCACGGTGGCCCGCGAGGCGGCGCTCGCCGCCGCGAAGAAGGCGACCGCCGCGCTCGGGCGCAAGGGCGCGGCGCTCGGGCCGCTGCACGGCATCCCGGTCTCGATCAAGGACCTGACCCCCACCAAGGGCATCCGCACCACGTGGGGCTCGAAGGTCTTCGAGCACCACGTGCCGGACGAGGACGCGCTCTACGTGGCGCGGCTCAAGGACGCGGGGGCCATCGTGGTGGGCAAGACCAACACCCCGGAGTTCGGGGCCGGCGGCAACACCTTCAACGCGGTCTTCGGAGCCACCCGCAACCCGTGGAACCCCGCGCTCACCTGCGGCGGCTCGAGCGGCGGCGCCGCGGTGGCCCTCGCCACCGGCATGGGGCCGCTCGCCCAGGGCTCGGACCTGGGCGGCTCGCTGCGCACGCCCGCCGCCTTCTGCGGGGTGGTCGGCTTCCGGACCACGCCGGGCCTGATCCCGGTCTATCCCGCCGACCTCGGGTGGGACTCGCTGAGCGTGACCGGGCCCATGGCCCGCACCGTCGGCGACGTGGCCCTGATGCTCTCCGCGATGGCGGGCCCCGACGACCGCGCGCCGCTGTCCTACGACGTCGACCCGCGGCGCTTCCCGGCCGCGGTGAAGCAGCCGTCGGTCAAGGGCTGGCGCGCGGCGTGGACGCGGGACCTGAACGGCCTGATCCCGGTGGACGACGAGGTGGCCGCGGTGGCCGAGCGGGCCACCTCGGTGTTCCGCTCCCTCGGGGTTCGCGTCGAGGAGGCGTGTCCCGACTTCGGCGAGGTCAACGACATCGTGCTGGCGAGCCGCGGGCTCAGCATGGTCGCGCGCCACGCCGACAAGCTCGCCGAGTGGGAGCCGGTCATGCAGAAGGGCCTGATCTGGAACATCAAGCAGGGACTCGCGCTGACCTCGGAGCAGATCGGCCGGGGCGAGGTCCTGCGCACCCAGCTGTGGCACCGCGTGCGCGAGTTCATGGCCACCCGCGACCTCCTGCTCCTGCCCACCGTCGCGGTGCCGCCGTTTCCGGTCGAGCAGCCCTATCCCACCGAGATCAACGGCAAGCCGCTCGACAACTACACCCAGTGGTTCTTCCTGACCTACGGCATCACGGTGACCGGCCTGCCCGTCATCTCGGTCCCCTGCGGCTTCACCCGGAGCGGGCTGCCGGTGGGACTGCAGATCGTCGGCCGGCGGCGCCAGGAGGCCGCGGTGCTGCGGGCCGCCGCCGCCTTCGAGGCCGCCGCGCCGTGGGCCGCCGCGATCCCGCCGGTGGTGGCCGGCGGCTGATCGCGGCGACCGCTCACTGGATGCCGATGCCCACCGCGAACAGGTTCATGATGAGGGCCAGCTCGCGGTTGGCCGCGAGCGACTTGGCGAGCTTCGCCTCCTCGTAGCGCTCCTCTTTCCCGTTCGCGTCCCACGCCTGGGTGACCAGCTGCCGGTCCCGCACGTCGACCTGGGCGCGCTTGCGCCCGTTCTCGTCGCGCAGGGTCAGCGTGCCGTTGTCGGGCCGCGTCTCGCCGATCGCGCTGGCCTGCCCGTTCTCGTACCACGCCCGGATCGGCCCGCGCGGGGTGCCGTCCACGAAGTGCAGCTCGAGCCGGCGGTTCCCGTTCGGATAGGAGCCCACCATGGGCCCGTGCCGGATCGAGCCCCGCGGGTCGGCGCGCTCGCACCACTGGAGCTTCCCGGCCGGACTCTCGCTGCTGCCGAGCCTCGTGCCATCGGGGCACGTGATGGGCTGCGCGGCGGCGGGCCCGGCCAGCGAGAGCAGCAGGCCCAGCGACACGACCGCGACGACGAGGTGGGCCACCCGAGCCCGGTCAGCGCGCCAGTCGGCGCAGCGGAGTCCCGGTGAGGCGGGTGAGGATCCACTGACGCCTGAGCTGGGCCCCCAGGCGCCGGTAGAAGCGAATCGCGGGCCGGTTCCAGTCGAGCACCGCCCACTCCATCCGCCCGCACCCGCGCCGGACCGCGATGCGGGCCAGCGCGCGGAGCAGCGCCTTCCCGGCCCCCGTGCCCCGCTCCTCGGGCAGCACGAAGAGATCCTCCAGGTAGAGGCTCGGCCGCGCGAGGAACGTGGAGTAGGTGAAGAAGTAGAGCGCGAAGCCGATCGGACGGCCGCCGCGCCGGCAGATGAGGGTCTGGAAGTAGCGGCGCGGGCCGAAGCCGTGGGCGCGCACCCGCGCGGGGGTCGCCTCCATCTGGTGGGCGAGCCGCTCGTACTCGGCCAGGCCGCGGATGAGGGCCAGGATGGTCGGCACGTCCCGCGCGGTGCCGGCCCGGATGACGAGCGAGGCGCGGGCCATCAGGCCGCCGCCATGTCGAGCAGCATCTCGGTGTGACACCGCACGCCTTCGCGCAGGTTCTCGAGCGAGATCCGCTCGTCGTTGCCGTGGACGCGACGCCACTCGCTCTCCTCCAGGATGAAGGGGCTGAAGCCGTAGCCGTGCAGCCCGCAGTTGCGAAAGACCCAGTTGTCGGTGAAGCCGACCAGGATGTCGGGCGCGACCACCGCCCCCGGGGCGCGGCGTCGGAGCGCCTCGCCGAGCGCCTTGTAAAGCGCCGTATCGGGCGGCGAGGCGTTGGGGATCTTCGGCGGCGGGTTGATCAGGCTCACCTCCACGCGCGGGTCCGCGATGGCGCCGCGCACCCACGCGACGATCTCCTCCGGATCGTCGCCCCGCAGCATCCGGCAGTCGACGTCGGCGATCGCCTCGGGCGGGATCACGTTGCGCTTCTCGCTGCCCCGCAGCATGGTGACCGCGAAGGTGGTCCGCAGCATCGCGGCCTGGTGCCGGTCGGCCAGGAACGCGCGCCGGAAGGTCGGGTCCTCGAGCGATCGGGCGAGATCCTCGTAGCCGGTGCCCGCGTCGCCCGCCATCACCGAGCCGAGCCGCTCGAAGTATTCCTGGATCTCCGGCAGCACGCGGAGCGGCCGCTCCGCCTCGAGCAGCCGGCCGAGCGCGCGGATGAGCCGGTTCGGCGCGGTGTCGGGCCACGGCATCGAGCCGTGCCCGGGCTCGCTGCGCGCGGTGAGCCGGAGCGGCAGGCCCGTCTTCTCGGAGGTGACGATGCTCGCGAAGGGCGCCCGGTGCCCTCCGGCGGGCCCGCCCTCTGGATAGATGCCGCCCAGCTCGGAGAGCGCGTACTCGGCGTCGGCGAGCCACTCCCGGTGCCGGTCGGCCACCCACTGGGCGCCGAAGCGGCTGCCCGCCTCCTCGTCCGCGGTCGCGAGCAGGACCAGATCGCGCTTGAGCGGCACCCCGGCCCGCTTGATCGCCAGCATCCCGGCGAGATGGAGGATGCCGGTCGACTTCATGTCGAGCGCTCCGCGGCCGTAGAGGAAGCCGTCCTGGATCGCGCCGCCGAACGGGTCCACCGTCCAGTAGCGCCGGTCCGCGTAGACCACGTCGATGTGGTGATGGAGCACGATGCCGCCCTCGGACCCGTCGCCCCGCAGGCGCGCCACCAGGTTGCCGCGGCCGGGCGCGGACTCCGCGGTCTCGCTCGCGATGCCGTCGCGCCCCAGCACGTCCTCGAGGAAGCGCGCCCCGAGCGTCTCGTTGCCGGGCGGGTTGGTGGTGTCGAGCATCAGGTACTGCCGGAGCAGCTCGACGGTCTCGCGCCCGAGGGCCTCCCAGTTCATGACGCGCGCGCCTGCTCCCAGAAGTGGCCGGGGTTGGGTCGCTTGGCCAGGCGGCGCTCGAGCAGGGCGACCGCGCGGGGCTCGGAGCCGCGCAGGGCCGCGGCCAGCAGCGTGTCGTGGAAGACCTCGCGCTGGGCGTGGCTGCCGCCGACCTCGACGATGCGGGCCTCCACGGGCTCGATGCGGGCCACCGCGGCCCCGTACTCGCCCCGCGCGAAGGCGTGGAGCCCCTCCATCAGCGGCACCACGACCTCGCCGAGGGTCGGGTTCTTCGACTTGGTCGCGCGCTGCCGGAGCCGGTCGAGCTGGAGCGTCGCGCCGCTCCAGTCGCCCGCGGCGGCCAGCGCCATCCCCACGTGCAGGTCGTGGAAGAGCAGGAGCGGCATGTCGAGCCAGCGCCGCGCCGCCTCCCCGAGCTGGGACCAGCGCCGCGGATCGGGCCGCCCGAAGAGGTCGAGGCGCCACGCGAGCGCCACCGAGTCTTGCAGGTCGGAGGCGATCGCGATCGGGATCCGGCCGAACACGCTCTCGAAGAGCCGCCCGCCTCGCTCGTAGTCGCCCTCGGCCAGGTGGAGCAGGGCCAGGTGCCAGAGCAGGTGGTTGCGGAAGTAGCCCAGGTGGTCGCAGGGATGGATCTGCCCCGGCAGGCTCTCGATGCCGCGGCGGTTGTCGCCCCGCTCGTAGTGGACGTGGGCGATGGCGTGCACCGCCCACGCGTCGCGCGGGTTCCGCGCGATCGCCCGCTCGGCGAGCGGCAGCGCCTCGTCGAAGCGGTGGTTCTCCTCGAGCGCGAAGGCGTGGTAGCCCCACGTGTAGCCGTCGTCGGCGAGGGCCGGCAGCACGGTGCGCGTCACCTCGAGCATCTCGGCCGAGCGGCCCTGCCAGAAGTAGATGTAGTAGAGCCGCTGCATCAGCAGCATGTCGCGCGGGAAGTCGGCCAGGACCTCCTGCATGACCGCGATCGCGTCGTTGCCGCGCCCGCCCACGAAGAGGCGCAGGGCCTCCAGGTGCCGGCGCTCGCGCGCGGTGAGCGAGGCGGCCTGCGCGGCGCCGTCCGCCACCGCCCGCTCCATCTCGGGCCGCGCGGCGGGGATCTGCTCGTCGAGGTAGAGCGCCACCGCGAGGGCCGCGCGGCCCAGCGCGAAGTCGGGGTCGGCGGCCACCGCCCGCCGAAAGGACTCCACCGTGTCCGCCCCGAAGCCCAGGAGCGCGCGCACCCCGTCGTCGTAGGCGTCCACCGCGGCGCGGGACGAGGTCGACACCGGCAGGCCGTACGCGTCGCGCAGCACGGCGGTCATGGTAGCAGAAGGCGCCGGAGGAACGCGAGGGCGCGCCGCTCCGCCCACGACGAGCGGCCGAGCGGGCCGTCCAGGAAGCCCACGTGGCCGCCCTGCTCCACGAAGGCCGCCTCGAGCCACCGCGAGCGCGCGACCTCCGCGGTGGGCAGGCGCTCCCCGGGCAGGAACGGATCGTTGGCCGCGTTGATCAGCAGGGTGGGCCGCCGGATGCGCTCGAGATAGGGCGCGCTGCTCGCCCGGCTCCAGTAGTCGCGCTCGTCGGCGAACCCGTTGATCGGCGCGGTGAACCTCCGGTCGTACTCGGTGAAGGTCCGGGAGCGGAGCACCGCGGCCACGTCGATCTGGCCGTCGTAGAGATGGGTCTTGGCCCGGATCTTGGCCTTCATGGTGCGCAGGAAGCTCTCGGTGTACACCGTGCGGTTGAAGCCGCGATCCAGCACCTCGGCGCACGCGGTCAGGTCGAACGGGGTCGAGATGGCGACCGCCCCCACCACCGCGTCGGGCGCGCCCTCCCCCTGCTCCCCGAGCCACTTCAGCACCACGTTGCCGCCGAGCGAGATCCCGATCAGGCCGATCCGGGCCAGCGCGCTCGCGCTTCCGCAGGCCCTCGACCACCCACTCGAGGTCGCGCGTGTCCCCCGAGTGGTAGAGCCGCGGGAGCCGGTTCACCTCCCCGCTGCACGAGCGGAAGTGGAGGACCGCGCCGCGCCAGCCGAGCCGGGCCGTCTCGCGCAGCAGGCCGCGCGCGTAGTGGGACCTCGACGACCCCTCGAGGCCGTGGAGGATGAGGATCAGCGGGCCGGATCCGGGAGCCCCGTCGAGCCAGTCGAGATCGACGAAGTCTCCGTCGGGCGTCTCGAGCCGCTCCCGGCGCACCGGGGGCCGCCGCCAGTGACGCAGCAGCGGCCCCCACAGCGTCTGCAGATGCCGGCCCCGGTACCAGAACGGAGGCCGGTAGCGTTAGGCATTCGCGGCGTGGCGGACACTCGTCAGTCTGAGCTGCGGGGGCCCGACATGGCCCCGCTCCCCCAGGCGCCTCGTCGCCTGGTTCAGCCGTCCGTCTAGCGCTCCTGGCCTTTGAGCAGCAGTCGTCACGACCTCGGGGGCGATGGCGCGGGCCCGGGCGTCGAGCTCGGCGTCGGTGAGGTTGGCGATCGGGTGCGGGACCGAGAGGAACTTGTACTCCGGGACGCCCCACGACTGGGCCATGGCGTGACCGGTGCTCTCGAAGACGTCGGTCACGATGGACGCGGCGGGGACGCCGATCTTCTCGAACAGGATTCCGTCGAGCACACTGCCCGACGAGCACGACCCTCAGTCGCCGATGCCGGCGACGACGACGTCGACCGCCTGCTTGGCGTCGTCGAGGATCTCCTTGTGGGCCGGCACCCCCGAGTTGTGCTTGCGCCACATGCGCGCGTCGGCGGCGCCGTACTCCGTCTTCAGGATGACCCCGATCTTCTGCAGCAGCTTGTCCGAGTTGAACTTGGTGTTCTCCACCAGCCCGACCCGCTTGCCCTTGAGGGAATCCGGGCGCGGCACGTACGTGAGCGGCTGTCGCCGCGGCTCGACCGTGGGGTCGAGGATCTCGAAGCCTGCCATCATGCGCTCCTCTCTTTGATGACCACCGTCACTGCTTCCGACGAGGTGCGGCTCGCCCAGCCCGGGATGAAGCACGAGAAGGAGCCGGCGCGCCCGCCCGCCGCCACCACCAGGATGTCGTCCGGCGACTGCACGATCGGCCGGTTCGCGGTCTCGTCCTCCGGCTTCACCGCGCCGGGCATCCGGGCGGTCCGCTTGAAGTGGGCGACCGTGTTCGTCGAGTTCTCGAAGATGAACTTGCGGATGTCCGCCTTGGACCAGCCGTCGGCCGCGATCGTGCGCATGTGCTCGCCGGCCAGCACCACGCAGTAGTTGGGCTGCCCGATCTGCCCCGGGTACCGCAGCGTGTCGCACAGCGTGCCGAGCACGCCGGCCGCGGTGCTCGAGAGCTGGTTGTAGAACTGGATCGGGGCCAGCGCGGCCATCACGGTCACCGCGCTGTCGGTGGGCCGGCAGCCGAGCCGCTCGACGTGCAGCGGCGTCCACGGGCTCTCCGCCTCGTTCTCGGCCATCACGTAGGTATACCGGCCGGGATGGCCGAAGGTGCCGCGGTCGAGGCGGCCCGGCATCGTCCCGATCACGTTGCGCATCACCAGGCGCACCGCGCGCCCGACGGTGGCGTTCGACCGCCAGCCCGGCGCGAAGAGGTTGTCCCCCGAGTTGAAGTCGAGCCGCTTCGCGATGGGCCCGTTCACGATGATGAGGACCGCCGCGCTCCCGGTCGAGGTGGCCGGCCCGTGGTAGCCCCAGCGCGGATCCGCGATGCCCTCGAGCGCGGCCACCACCACCGGCATGTGCTCGGGCAGGCAGCCCGCCATCACCGCGTTGATCGCGACCTTCTCGGCGGTGATCGCCACCTGCCGGTTCGTGATGAAGGCGATCTGGGTGTCGGGCTCGAGCCCGACCGCGTCGAGCATCGCGCGCACCGCCGGCTCGGTGGGGGGAACCACCGGGAGCCCGTCGGTCCAGCCCCGGCTGTAGCAGAGGTCGAGCGCCTGCTGGAAGTCCTCCACGGCGTAGCGCTGTGACGAGATCCGCGCGGTCATGAGCGACTCCTCCTGTGTGGGCTCACCCTAGGGCGAAGCCCGCGTCCTGTCAAGCCGGCGCGCGGCGCGCGCTCGGTTGACACCGTCCCCGGTCGCCCGGAAGATGAGGCGGTGGGCGAGCGCGACACGCGACCGCACGTGGTCATCGTCGGCGGCGGGTTCGGCGGGCTCTACGCGGCCCGCGCGCTCGCGGAGCGGCCGGTCCGCGTCACCCTGCTCGACCGCCGCAATCACCACCTCTTCCAGCCCCTGCTCTACCAGGTGGCCACCGCGGCCCTCAATCCGTCCGACATCGCGACGCCGCTGCGCTCGATCCTGCGCGGGGCCTCGAACGTCACCGTCTTCCTGGCCGAGGTCGAGTCGGTGGACCTGGCCGGCCGCCGCCTCGTCCTCGACGAGGGCCCGATGACCTACGACGCGCTCGTGCTGGCCGCGGGGGCGGGCCACTCCTACTTCGGCCACGACGACTGGGAGCCGCTCGCCCCGAGCCTCAAGACCCTGGAGGACGCGCTCGAGATCCGGCGCCGCGTGCTGGTGGCCTACGAGGAGGCCGAGCGCGAGCAGGACGGCGCCGAGCAGCGCGCGCTGCTCACGTCGGTGGTGATCGGCGGCGGCCCGACCGGGGTGGAGCTGGCCGGCGCGCTCGCCGAGATCTCGCGCGAGACGATCGCGCGCGACTTCCGCGTGATCGACCCCACCAAGGCGCGCATCGTGCTGCTCGAGGGCGGCCCCCGCATCCTGGCCGCCTTTCCCGATCCCCTGCCCGCGCGCGCGGCCGCCGCGCTCGCCCGCATCGGGGTCGAGGTCCGCACCGGCGCCACCGTCACGCGCGTGACCTCCGACGCGGTCTGGCTGGGCGGCGAGCAGATCCGCGCGCGCACCGTGCTGTGGGCCGCGGGAGTGGCCGCCGCGCCGCTCACCCGCACGCTCGGCGTGCCGCTCGACCGCGCCGGGCGCGTGCTCGTCGAGCGCGACCTCTCGATCCCCGGTCACCCCGAGGCCTTCGCCATCGGCGACCTCTGCTCGCTCACCGGGGAGGACGGCCGCCCGCTCCCCGGCCTGGCCCCGGTCGCGCTGCAGCAGGGCCGCGCCGCCGCCCGCAACGTGCTGCACCGCCTCGCGGGCGAGCCGACCGAGCCCTTCCACTACCGCGACCGCGGCAGCATGGCCACCATCGGCCGCGCCGCCGCCGTCGCGGTCGTCGGCCGCCTCCGCCTCTCGGGCCTCCTCGCCTGGCTCGCCTGGCTCTTCGTCCACATCACGTTCTTGATCGGCTTCCGCAACCGCTTCCTCGTCCTCTTCGAGTGGGCCTGGGCCTACCTCAGCTGGCAGCGCGGCGCGCGCCTGATCACGGGCCCCTGGCGCTCCAGACACTGACCGCAAGACACTGACCTCAAGACACTAACGGTACCCGCGGCAGGGGGGCGGGGGCGGCGGGGGCCCTCCGCGAAACCGTGTCTTCTGCGCGTCGCCGAAGGAAAAACGCGCTCCGTCTCGTGGCCCGATCGAGTGCCCACGCGCCCTGCGAGTCAGCGTGTTTCGCGGAGGGCCCCCGCCGCCCCCGCCCCCCTGCCGCGCCACCCGCGATTTTGTGTTCATTGACGTTTGGCCTATGCTCGATCTGGTGAGCATCCATCTCGACCCGCTGACCCGCCGTGGTCACTAGACGGGCACCTCTCCGATGACCGCGACGAGCCGGCTGCCGCTGGTGGCGTACTTCTCGATGGAGTACGGGCTGCACGAGGAGTTCCACTCGTACGCGGGCGGCCTCGGGGTGCTCGCGGGCGACTTCATGAAGTCGGCCGGCGATCTCGGGCTCCCGGTGGTGGGGGTCGGGCTCCGCTGGAGCCAGGGCTACACCTCGCAGCACATCGGCACCGACGGCTACCCCTACGACGAGTGGGCCGACCAGAAGACCGACGTGCTCTCCGACACCGGCGCGCGCGTGCGCGTGCGGGTCAAGGCCCGCGAGGTCGAGTGCCGCGTGTGGCGCGTGGGCCGCTACGCCATCGCCCCGCTCTACCTGCTCGAGCCCACCGATCCGCGCGATCTCTGGATCACCCGGCGCCTCTACGACCCGCGGCCCGACTGCCGGGTGGCCCAGGAGATGCTGCTCGGCATCGGCGGGGTGCGCGCGCTGCGGGCGCTCCACCTGCCCGTCGAGCGCTATCACTTCAACGAGGGGCACGCGGTCTTCGCGGGGGTCGAGCTGATCGCGGACCGGATGGAGACCGGGCGCGCCTTCCGCGAGGCGTGGCGGGACGCGCGCCGCTCGATCGTCTTCACCACCCACACCCCGGTCCCCGCCGGCAACGAGGTCCACGCCATCGCCGAGCTGCGGCGGCTCGGCGCGGGCTGCGAGCTGGTGCCGGGCGAGCTGGCCGAGATCGGGGGCGATCCGTTCAACATGACGGTGGCGGGCCTCCGGCTCGCCCACATGGCCAACGCGGTGGCCCAGCTCCACGGCGAGACCGCCCGCGCGATGTGGGCGCACGTGGAGGACGCGGCGCCCATCATCGCGATCACCAACGGGGTGCACGCCGGGACCTGGCAGGACGCGCGCATCCCGGCCGCCCACGGCAACGACGAGCGGCTGCTCGCGGCCAAGCGCGCGCTCAAGGGCGAGCTGCTCGCGGAGGTGCGCACGCGGACCGGCACGCGCCTCGATCCCGACGCGCTCACCATCGGCTTCGCCCGGCGGTCCGCGACCTACAAGCGCCCCGACCTGCTCCTGCGCGACCCGGGCCGCTTCGCGACCCTGATCAAGCGCCACCGCGTCCAGCTCCTCTTCGCGGGCAAGGCGCATCCGGCCGACCAGGAGGGCAAGGCGGTCATCGCGCGGCTCGTCGAGGGCCTGCGCCAGTGGCCCGACAGCGTGGCCTTCCTCGAGGACTACGACATGGGGCTCGGCCGCCTGCTCACCCGCGGCTGCGACGTCTGGCTCAACACCCCGGTGCGGCCGATGGAGGCCAGCGGCACCTCGGGCATGAAGGCGGCCATGAACGGCACGCTGAACCTCTCGGTGCTCGACGGCTGGTGGCCGGAGGGCTGCGAGCACGGCGTGACCGGGTGGGCCATCGGCGACGGCACCGTGAGCGGCGATCCCGATCCGCGCGACCTGCGCGCGCTCTACGACACCCTCGAGACCGAGGTGCTGCCCACCTTCGCCGATCGGGGACGCTGGACGCGGATGATGCGCGCGTCGATCCGGATGGGGGTGGAGCGCTTCTCCTCGGACCGGATGGTCCGCGAGTACTTCGAGCGGCTCTACTCGGTCACCGCCCCCGCGCGATAGCCTCGGACAGCTCGCGGGCGCGCTCGCCGTCCCCGCGGAGCTCTCATTCCTCGATGCGGACGGTGACCGAGCGGGTGGCGCCGAACGTCGGCACGAACACCGAGTGCTTCCCCGCTCCCCCCGCCACCACGATCATGATGTCCGACCACTCCCGCGCGATCGGGGCCAGGGTCTCGGGCGGCCGGTCCTTGAAGCCGGCGGGGTGGATCACCGCGAAGCGCTCGAGGTTGGAGGGATCGAAGCGCGCGAGCGGCACCTGGGCCCGCTCCCACAGCGCGCGCTTGAAGTCGCTCTTGCTCCAGCCCCCGCCCGCCACCGTGGCCGCGTGCTCGGGCCCCAGGATCACGAGCGGCTCGCCCCCGAGGTAGATGTTGTTGCTCCCCACCGTGGCCACGCTGCCCGCCACCGTGGTGAGGATGCCCTCGGGCGTCGACGAGCCGTGATCGTTGATGTTGTGCGGGGCCTCGGAGCCGCAGACCGTCACCGTGCTGATCTCCCGCGCGAAGCCCCGCTCGACGGAGAGCGGCTCCCAGGGCGACGCGGCCTCGTTCTCGGCCACGCAGTAGCTGTACTTGCCCGGGTGGCCCTGCGTCGCGCGGTCCTCGCGGCCGGGCCGCGCGCCGCCCACGTTCTGCAGCACGAGGCGCAGGGCGCGCCCGATCACCGCGTTGGCGCGGTGCCCCTGCCCCAGCGCGTTGCCGCCGCCGTTGACGCCGAGGCGGAGCGCGAGCGGGCCGTTGACGATGACGAGCGGCGAGCACGGATGCGTGGTGGTCTGGACCGCCTGGAGATTGAACGCGGGCTGGCTCACCGCCTCCACCGCGGCGAGGATCACCGGCAGGTGCTCGGGCAGCGCCCCCGCCAGCACCGCGTTCACCGCCACCCGTTCCACGGTCGCGCGACCGAGCCGCGGCGACAGCACCGCGACCGCGTCGCCCGCCGGGCGCCGCGTGCCCGCGAGCATCGCGTTCACGCGCTCGGCGGTGGCGGGAATCGCGGGCAGCCCGTCGCCCCAGCCCCGCTCCATCAGCCAACCCTGGAAGTCGAGCAGATCGTCCGGGGCGGGATGGCGCGCCACCGCGCCTTCCGCCACCGCGCCTTCGGTCACCGCTCCGGGCGCGCCGCCCACCGCGACGGTGCCGATGAGGGCGGCCTGCACCTGGTCGACCGCGGCGATCGCCTTCCGCGCGACCAGCTCCTCCGCGATGCCCCCGATCGGGTGCGGCACCGTCACGATGCCGAGCGCGGCCATCCCCTTGGCGCGGGCCTCGGCCAGCGCGAGCGGGCGGAACTCGTGCGTGCCCAGGACGACGGTCGCGATCCCGCGCCCTTCCAGCTCCGTGGCGTCGTGGATACTCCACGACGTGCACGACCCTCAGTCGGCGGAGGCGGTGAGGACGGCCCCGCAGTGGGCCGCCATCTCGTCGAGGACGGCGCGGGTGGCCCCGATGGAGGCGCCGGGCTTGCGCCAGACCCGCACCTCCGCGGCGCCGAGCTTCGCCGCGAGCGCGCGGGCCACGCCTTCCAGCAGGACGCGCGCGTTGGGCTTGGAGTTGTCGAGCACGCCGATGACCGCGCCCTGCAGCGAGGCCGGGCGGGGCGCGAGCGTGCGCGTGGTGGCGGTGGTCGGGCCGACCGGGTCGAGGATCTCCATGGCCCGCATCATACCGCGCGCCCCGGTCCGTGTAGTACAGTCCTGGGCGGGGATGCCCACACCACGATCGCTGCCGCGCCACGCGGCGACCCGCTACGTGCAGCCGCTCCGGGAGGGCGGCTCGCTGCCCGCGGTGGTGGACACCGCCGCCGGAGGCCTCTTCGTGGTCAAGTTCCGGGGCGCCGGGCAGGGCCCGAAGGCGCTGATCGCCGAGCTGGTGGTGGGCCAGCTCGCCCAGGCGCTCGACCTGCCGGTGCCGGAGCTCGCGATCGTGGAGCTCTCCGCCGCCTTCGGCCGGACCGAGGCCGATCCCGAGATCCAGGACATCCTGCGCGGGAGCCAGGGCGTGAACGTGGGGCTGCGCTACCTCGACGGGGCGTTCAACTTCGACGCCACCGCGGCCGGCGAGCTGATCTCCGCCGACTTCGCCACCCGGCTCGTGTGGCTCGACGCGCTCGTCACCAACCCGGACCGGAGCCACCGCAACCCCAACCTGCTCGTGTGGCGCCGGAGCCCGTGGCTCATCGATCACGGCGGCACGCTCTACGCGCAGCACGACTGGGCGGCGGTGGACGAGGCGCGGACGCGCACCCCGTTCGCCCGCATCCGCGACCACGTGCTGCTCGATCGGGCCGGCGACCTGGGCGCGATCGACGCGACGCTGGCCGCCGCGCTCACCTCCGAGGTGATCGCCCGCGTGCTCGACGAGGTGCCCGACGAGCTGTTCGTCGATCCGGTGGGCGGGCCGGTGGGCGGGCCGGCCGGGGGGCGCGAGTTCGCCTCCGCGGCGGCGGCCCGCGCCCGCTACCGCGAATACCTCGCGGTGCGCCTGCGCGCCCCGCGCGACTTCGTGGGCGAGGCGACCCGCGCGCAGGAGCAGGCCCGGCGCGCGCCGGCGCGCCCGCTCTCGGCCCGCCGATGAGCGCGGGGGGCGCGATCGCGTACGACTTCGCGGTGCTCCGCGCGGTGCCCCACGTGCACCTGGGGGCGTTCGTGCCGGTGGGGGTCGTCGTCCACGCGCGCACCGCGGGCTACCTCGGGATGCGCACCCTGGTCGGCGTCGACCAGCTGCGCGCGCGCGTGCACGACGTCGACCACGAGCTGCTCGCCCGCTACCTGGCCTCCGGCTGCGCGGTCGCGGCGGGCGATCCCACCGCGGGGCCGGTCGCGCTCGCGCCACCGTCGGAGCGCTTCCACTGGCTCACCTCCCCGCGCTCGGACGTGCTCCAGAGCTCGCCGGTGCACGCGGGCCTCACCGACGATCCGGCCCGTGCCCTCGACGAGCTGTTCGCCACCTACGTGCTGGCCCCCGCGGTGGGCGGGGCGCGGGAGCGCTAGCGTTGGCGACGCCGCGACGGCACTTCTCGATGCTGCGGGACTTCCACCTGGCCGATCTCTTCACGATCGCCAACGGCTTCTGCGGCGTCGGGGCCCTCTTCGCGGCGATGCGGTTCCTCGCCACCGGCGACCGCCCGCATCTGTACTGGGCCGCCCTGCTGGTCCCGCTGGCCCTGATCTTCGACGTCCTCGACGGCCGCATCGCGCGCTGGCGGCACGTGGCCTCGCCGATGGGGCGCGAGCTCGACTCGCTGGCCGACGTGATCTCGTTCGGGGTGGCGCCGGCCGGCATCGCCTACGCGGCCGGCCTCGACCGCCCCGCGGACCAGGCCATCCTGATGTACTTCGTGGGGTGCGGGGTGAGCCGGCTCGCCCGCTACAACGTCACCGCCGCCGATCTCTCCCGCGACACCGGCAAGGTCACCTACTTCGAGGGCACCCCGATCCCGACCAGCGTGGTGCCCCTGGGCCTGCTGATGCTGGCCTTCCACTACCGGACCCTCTACCCGGTGCACGTGCTCGGGCTCGACCTGCACCTGGTCTCGCTGATCTTCCTGCTCTCGGGCAGCCTGATGATCAGCAAGACGCTCCGGATCCCGAAGCCCTGACCCCCCGGTCGCCGCTCTCCCGCGTGAAGCACGCGATGACGAGCGCCACCGCCTCGAAGGCCGCGCACGCCGCGAACGCGGTGCGGAAGCTCCCGGTGAGGTCGAGCGCGTAGCCCAGCACCACCGGGACCACGAGACCGCCCACGAAGCAGAAGAAGTTCACCACCCCCGACGCGGTCCCCATGAGCCGCGGCGGCACCAGCTCGGTCACCATCACGAAGGGGGTGATGAGCCCGCCCAGCAGGAGGCCGGTGAGCGCGGCCGCGACCGCGGCGACGCCCGCCCCGCGGCCCGGCACCACGTAGGCGAAGAGCAGGCAGACCACCACGCTCATGGCCTGGCTCACGAGGAAGATCGGCTTGCGGCGGCCGGAGCGGTCGGACAGCGCGCCGGCCAGCGGCCACCGACACGATGGTGCCGCCGCTGATCAGCGCGGTGACGACGCCCGCGCCGGCCTGGCTGAACCCCTCGCTCTTGACCAGGAAGGTCGGCAGCCAGGTGAGCAGCGCGAAGTAGCCGCCGTACGAGAAGAGCACGTAGAGGTTGAAGGGCCAGAGCACCGGCATCGTCAGCACGTCGCGCACGCTCGCCGTGAAGCCGCCCGGAGCCCCCGCGATCTGGTTCGTGGGGGCCGCGTCGCGCTCCCGCGGCGGCGGCCCCACGAGCGCCCATACCGCGGCCATCGTGATCAGCACCGGCAGCGCGAGCAAGGCGTAGCCCACGCGCCAGCCGAGATGCTGGGCCAGGACGGGCAGGAGCAGGAGCGCGGTGGTGCCGCCGGCGCCGCCGCCCGCCGAGAAGAGCCCGGTGGCGAGGCCGCGCTCGCGCAGCGGGAACCATTCGTGGATGAGCCGCAGCCCGGGGAGCCAGGTGGCCGCCGCGCCCGCCCCCACCACGCAGCGCGCGAGCAGGCTCTGCGTCCAGGTGTGGGCGAGCGCGAAGGCGAGCGCGCCCACCGCCATCACCCCCATGCAGGCGAGCATCACCCGGCGCGGGCCCAGCCGGTCGGTGAGCACGCCGACCGGCACCTGCATGAGCGCGTAGGTCCAGAAGTACGCGGCCATGATGGTGCCGGCCGCCGCGTAGCTCAATCCCATGTCCGCGATGAACGTGGGGATCAGCGGGGCGAAGCCGACGCGGTGGACGTGGGTCTGCATGAACCCGAGCACGCACACCGCGAGGATCGCCCAGCGGTAGGGCGAGGCCTCCGCGGTCGTCACGGGCCCGGGCGCGCCCCCGGCGCCGCGCGCGCGGCGCCGGCCGAGCCGCCGGGCAGCAGCGCGAGCACCGCGCCGACCGCGCACACCGCGGCGGCCGCGAGGAACGCGCCGTGGAACGCGGGCAGGAAGCCGTCGCGGCCGAGGCGCGCGGCGAAGAGCGCGGCGGTCACCTGCACGCCCACCGCGCTGCCCAGCGTGCGGCTCAGGAAGGCGAGGCCGCCCGCCACGCCCTGCTGGGCGGGCGGAAAGGACGCCATCATCAGGGCCAGGTTCGGCACCTGGAAGAGCCCGACGCCCAGGCCGACGAGCGCCATCGCGGCGCCGACCACCACGAGCGAGGTGGTGGACGTCAGCGTGGCGATGATCAGGAGGCCCGCCACCTCGAGCACGAGGCCGCACGCGAGCGGCCCGCGCGCGCCGACGCGGTCGGTGATGACGCCGCCGAGCGGAGCCACCAGCGCGTTGGCGAGCGGGGTGAGGGCGAAGACCAGCCCGCCCACGGTGGGAGAGAGCCCGAGCGTGCCGACCAGGAAGAACGGCACCAGCAGCCACACCGCGAACTGCGCGTGGTTCGACAGGAACGCGAGCAGCGCGGCCCGGAGGACCGGCAGCCGGAGCAGGTCCGCGAGCGCGAAGCGACGCCTCACCGGCGCGGCGCCGCCCAGCCGACGGACCTGCGTCTGGGTCAGCACCGCCAGGGCCAGGAAGAGCGGGGCGCGGAAGACGAAGGTGGACGCCCAGCCGAAGCCGGCCAGCAGCACGCCGCCGAGCAGGGGCCCGACCCCGAGCCCCACCCCGATCCCCAGGCTCATGAGGCCGAGCCCGCGGCCGTGGCGCTCGCGCGGCAGCGAGAGCGTGACCAGCGCGGGCGCGGTGCCGTAGACGAGCCCGCCCCCCAGCCCCTGCGCCATCCGGAGGAGCAGGACCGTGCCGTAGGCGGGCGCGAACGCGTAGCCGACGAACACGAGGCCGGAGAGCCAGAGCCCCGCGGTGAACACCGGGCCCGGCCCGAAGCGATCGGCGAGCACGCCGGCCACGAACGCGGTGAGCGCGTAGGTCAGCACGTAGCAGATGATCACCCACCGGATCGCGGCCGGCTCGACGCCGAACGCCTCCGCGATCGCGGGCAGCGCGATGTTGATCGCGGAGTCGAGCGACATGAGCAGCGCTCCCAGCGCCGCGAGGAGCACGGGCATTCGGCAAGTATACGTGCCGGCGAGCCGGCGGCGGCGTTGACGTGGCGGGGCGATCGGGGTAGAAGGAGAAGCCGCCATGCC
Source organism: uncultured Candidatus Rokubacteria bacterium (assembly GCA_963841755.1). Classification (GTDB taxonomy): domain Bacteria; phylum Methylomirabilota; class Methylomirabilia; order Rokubacteriales; family CSP1-6; genus CAMLFJ01. Next base: position 274,893 of record CAWJDX010000005.1, on the reverse strand, counting down.
GCTCGTCCCCGGACAGACCGCCGAAGTGCAGCGCGTGGTCACGCCCGACCTCACCGCCGACGTCCTGGGCAACGCCGGGGTCACCGTCTTCGCGACTCCGTTCGTGGTGACCCTGATCGAGAACGCGGCCCACGCGGTCATGGTCCCCCACCTGCCGCCGGGAGGGGCCACCGTCGGGACCGCGGTGGACATGCGGCACCTGGCCGCCACGCCGGTCGGGATGACGGTGCGGGCCAAGGCGGTGCTGCGCGAGACCGACGGGCGCCGCTGCCTCTTCGACGTGGAGGCCTGGGACGAGGTGGAGAAGATCGCGGAGGGGCGACACGAGCGCTACGTGGTGGCGAATCTCGCGCGGTTCCTCGAGCGCACCACCACCAAGGGCCGCGGCCCGGCCCGGGCGAGCTAGGAAGCGCTGCCCGCCGCGTGATCCCCGGAGCTCGGCCGCGCGAGGAAATCGCGCATCGCCGCCACCGTGGAGGGAAAGGCCAGATCCTCCCACCGGACCTCCGCGGGGGTGACCCACTCGAGCCGGTCGTTCTCGTGGCAGAGCGTGAGCGTGCCGCCCAGCACCCGCGCCCGGTAGACGACGATGACCACCGGCGCGTTGGCGTAGGAGTAGACGCCGACCAGCCCGCCCAGCTCCACGCGGAGGCCGGTCTCCTCCCACGTCTCGCGCAGCGCGGCCGCGTCCACCGTCTCGCCCCAGTCCACGTAGCCGCCGGGGAAGGTCCACTTGCCGATGGCGGGCTCGATGGCCCGGCGCGTGAGCAGGAGGCGGCCGTCCTGCCACGGGATCGTGCCGGCGACCACCTTCTGGTTCACGTAGAAGATGAACTCGCAGCCGGAGCAGACCATCTCCGGACGCTTGCCGGGGTCGATCGCCTTGGGCGCGAGCCCGGCCCCGCAGAGCGGGCAGAAGCGGATCGTCTCCGGCGAGAGGTGGCGATGCGGCGGGTGCGCGGCGTCGGCCATGGTGCCGGTCAGTCTAGCACGCGCTCGCGCGGCGTCTTGACACCCGGGGGCCCGGCACGAGAGGCTCGAGGGCCCAAGGAGACGCGCGCATGAAATGGGTCACGCCCCGCAGCGGCTTCGACGAGGTCTTCGACGCGCGCGGACAGGCCCGGCCCCACTACGCGCCCCTGATCTCCATCCTGGAGTCGTTCACCAAGGAGGACGTGGAGCGGCGCGAGCGGCTGCAGCAGCTCACCCTGCGCAACCAGGGCGTCACCTTCACGGTGTACGGCGAGAAGGACGGGCTCGAGCGCATCTTCCCGTTCGACTTCGTCCCGCGCATCATTCCCGCCGCGGAGTGGAAGGCGATCCAGGACGGGCTGATCCAGCGCATCACCACGCTCAACCTCTTCCTGGCCGACATCTACCAGGACCAGAAGTGCCTGAAGGACGGCATCCTCCCCGCCGAGCTGATCCTCTCGCGCAAGGAGTACAAGCGGGCGCTGCTGGGGCTGGTCCCGCCCCGCAAGATCTACACCCACGTGGTGGGCACCGACATCATCCGCGACGATCGAGGCGAGTACCTCGTCCTGGAGGACAACTGCCGGGTGCCGAGCGGCGTCTCCTACGTGCTGGAGAACCGCAACCTCCTGAGCCGCGTCTTCCCCGAGTTCCTCGGCTCCTACCCGGTCCGCCCCATCAAGGACTACCCGACGCTCCTGCTCGAGACCCTGCGCTTCGTGGCCCCGCGGCGGGGCCAGAACCCGGTGGTGGTGATCCTGAGCCCGGGCATCCACAACTCGGCCTACTTCGAGCACTCCTTCCTCGCCCGCGAGATGGGGGTGCCGCTGGTGGAGGGCCGCGATCTCCTGGTCGAGGGCAACCACCTCTTCATGCGCCGCACCCACGGCAAGCGCCAGGTGGACGTCATCTATCGAAGGATCGACGACGACTTCCTCGATCCCCTCGCCTTCCGGCGCGACAGCATGCTGGGCGTGCCCGGGCTGCTCAACGTCTACCGCGAGGGCAACGTCGCGCTCGCCAACGCGCCGGGCGCGGGGGTCGCCGACGACAAGTCGGTCTACGCCTACATGCCGAAGCTCATCAAGTACTACCTGGGCGAGGATCCGCTCCTGCCGCAGGTGCCGACCTACCTCGGGCACAAGAAGGACGACTTCAAGTTCATCGGCGAGCACCTGGACCAGCTCGTGGTGAAGACCACCGGCGACGCGGGCGGGTACGGCATGCTGATGGGGCCCTTCGCGGCGGCCAAGGAGCGCGAGAGCTACCTGGCCGCGATGAAGAAGAACCCGGGCAACTACATCGCCCAGCCCCTGGTGGAGCTGTCGACGCACCCGACCCACATCGGCGGCAAGTTCGAGCCGCGGCGGGTGGACCTCCGCCCGTTCATCCTCTACGGCGACCGCATCCGGGTGCTGCCCGGCGGGCTCACCCGGGTGGCCCTGCGGGCCGGCTCCTACGTGGTCAACTCCTCCCAGGGCGGCGGCAGCAAGGACACCTGGGTCCTGGCGCCCCGCGAGGCATGATCCTCTCCCGCGTCGCGGACGGGCTCTACTGGATGGGGCGCTACCTCGAGCGCGCGGAGAACACCACGCGGCTCCTGCTGGTGACCGAGGAGCTCTCCACCGAGGTGCTCGGCCTCGACGAGGACCTGGCCCGCGGCGAGTGGCGGGACCTGCGCGCCATCTTCCCCGGCTTCCCGGAGGGCGAGCCGCCCTTCCGCCACCTGGCCGGCCTCGCCTCCGCGTCGCTCCTGGGCCTCTCCATCGATCCGGAGAACCGCTACTCGGTCTTCCACTCGCTCAAGAAGGCGCGCGACAACGCCCGCTCGGTGCGCGAGGCCCTGTCCCTCGAGGTCTTCATCAACCTCAACGAGACCTACCGGGAGCTGGAGGGCCAGACCCGGCGCCACCTCGCCGACCCCGCCACCTTCCGCAGCGAGATGCAGTCCACCCACCGCGGGCTCATGAGCACGGTGGGGGCCATCGAGCACACCCTGACCCGCGACGCGGGCTGGCTCTTCCTCAAGCTGGGCGAGTCGCTCGAGCGGGTCTTCCGCACCGTGGTGATCCTCCGCACCAAGCTGCCCGGCGCTGGTCTCGGACGAGCCGAAGGTCGACCTGCCCCTCTTCTACAGCCAGTGGCGCAGCCTGCTCCGCGGCCTCTCCTGCCTCGAGAACTACCGCAAGGTCTTCGGGGCCCGGCTCGAGCCGATCGACGTGCTGCAGTTCCTGCTCTTCGACGCCCAGACCCCGCGCTCGGTGCGCTACGGGGCGAGCGCGGTGAAGGAGCACCTCGACCGCATCTCGAGCGCGAGCGACGTGAGCCAGCCCGCGCGCATCGTGGGCAAGCTGGCCGCCGAGCTCTCCTACCAGGGCCACGACCTGATCCGCGACGGGCAGATCCTCTCGTTCCTCGACCACGTGCTGACCGAGCTGGGGCGCGCGCACGAGGCGCTCTCCGCGGTGTACTTCGGGAGCTGAGCGCGACCGTGTTCCTCGAGATCGAGCACACCCTGTCGCTCGCCTACGACGCCTACATCCGCGAGTCGTTCCTCGAGCTGCGGATGCAGCCCAAGACCACCGCGGACCAGACGCTCCAGTCCTTCGTGCTCGCGGTGGGGCCGCCCACCAAGATCGCCCGCTACCGCGACTGGAACGGCAACGCGGTGCACCACTTCACGATCGTCCACTTCCACGACCGCATCGAGGTGGTGGCCCGCTCCGCGGTGAGCACCCACCCGGTCGCCCCCGCGCTCGACACCGTGGCCGACGTCCGCCCCTTCCCGGACCCGCCCTATTCCGCTGCTCGACTTCCTCGCCTTCGACGGGCCGGTCCGCCCGGGCGCGGCGCTGCGCAAGTTCTCCCAGGGGGTGGAGGTGGCGCCGACCGCGCCGATCGGCGAGGTGGTGCGGGCCTGCGGCCGGCACATCCAGGAGCACTTCACCTACCGCAAGAACGTCACCCGCTACGACTCCACCACCGACGACTTCCTCGGCCTGGGCGCCGGGGTCTGCCAGGACTTCACCCACCTGATGCTCGGCCTGCTGCGGCTCCGCCAGATCCCCTGCCGCTACGTGAGCGGCTACCTCCACGTGTCCCCGGCCGAGGGCGAGGTGGCGCAGAGCCACGCGTGGATCGAGTTCCACTCGCCCGCGGCGGGCTGGGTGCCCTTCGATCCGACCCACAACCGCCCGGTCGACGATCACTACGTGGTCGTCGGCCACGGGCGCCACTACGACGACGTGCCGCCCAACAAGGGCATCTTCCGCGGCAACGCGGACGAGATCTTGAAGACCGAGGTGCGCACCCAGGCCTCGACCCCCAAGGACATCTCGGCCCTGCACGAGGAGATGGAGCAGATCGACGTGCCGGTCTACCAGGAGGTCCCGGAGCGGCGCGGCGACCGCCTCCGGCAGGCCGCCGCGGAGATCGCGGCCCAGGAGCAGCAGCAGGCCGAGGAGCAGTGATCGCCGGACCGTTGACACCGCGCCGGGCGCGATGCTAGAACTGCCGAGCCATCCCCTATCCCGAGGAGGAGCCCCCATGTCGAAGCGCCGCGGACGCCTGACCGCCATCGTGCTGCTCATCGCCGTCACCCTGGTCTCGGCCGCGCTGATCCGCGGCACCGAGGGGCAGGCGCTCCAGGGCGAGTACAAGATCGGCGTGCTCGAGCCGCTGACCGGCGCGCTCGCCTTCGAGGGCAAGCGGCACCTCGAGGGCTACGAGATCATGCGCGACCTGATCAACGAGCGCGGCGGGGTCATGGGCAAGAAGCTCGTCTTCGTGGTGGGCGACGGGGTGGACCCGACCGCGGCGGCGAGCGAGGCCAACCGCCTCATCACCCGCGAGGGCGTCAAGATCATCACCGGGACCTACTCCTCGACCCTCTGCGGCGCGGCCAGCGAGGCGGCCTCGCGGCAGAACGTCATCTACTGGGAGTCCTCCTGCGTGGACCCGCGCTTCAGCAAGCGGGGGCTCAAGAACGTGTTCCGCACCGAGATCGACGGCACCGGCTTCGGCTGGTACAACATCGAGTTCATCGCCAAGCACCTGGCCCCCCGCTTCAACCTGAAGCCGAACCAGATCAAGATCGCGTTCCTCTCCGAGGACTCCTCCTACGGCCAGGGGGTGACCGAGGCCGCGCGCGAGCGGGCCAAGAAGGACTTCGGGATGCAGGAGGTGGCGATGGAGTACTACGCCTTCGCCTCCACCAACGACTTCTCCCCGATCGTGGCCAAGCTCAAGCAGGTCAACCCCGACGTGGTCCACCACATCGCGCGCGGCAACGACGCGGTGCTCTTCTGGCGCCAGTCGCGCGAGCAGAACTTCATGTTCAAGGCCCTCGTGCACGCGGGCGCCACCGGCTACGGCTCCCCCGACTTCGGCAAGGCCCTGGGCGCCGAGGGCAACGGGCCGTTCGTGCTCGCCGAGCCCAGCGCCGGCCTGCGCCTGGAGGCCTTCCGCCCCGAGGCCCAGAAGCTCGAGCGGGACTTCACCGAGGCGGTGAAGAAGCGAGCCGGCACCGAGCCCTACGCGAGCCACCGGCTCGCCGGGGCGGGCCTCTGGCTGCTCAAGCTCGTGCTCGATCAGGCCAAGACCGACGAGCTCGAGAAGTTCCGCTCCGCGGTGATGTCGATGGACCTGCCGGTCGGCAGCATGCTCAACGGCTGGGGCGTCAAGTTCGCGGAGAACGGCCAGAACGCCAACGAGCGCGTGCAGCACTACATGCTGCAGTGGCAGAACGGGCAGATGGTGACGGTGTGGCCCGAGGAGTTCTCCACCCTGCGGGCCAAGTGGATGCCGCTGCCGGCCTGGGACCAGCGCAAGTAGCGGGCCCCGCGCCCGGTGGGCGCCGTCCCCCAGCTCGATCGTCTCCACCGTGCTCCTGGGCGGCATCTACGCCCTGATCGCGGTGGGCCTCACGCTCATCTTCGGCATCATGCGAGTCGTCAACTTCGCCCACGGCGAGTTCCTGATGCTCGGGATGTACCTCGCCTTCTGGTCGTTCACCCTCTGGGGCCTCGACCCCTACGTGATCCTGCTGGTGGCGGTGCCCCTCTTCTTCGCCATCGGGCTCCTCACCTACGCGCTCGTGATGCGCGGGGTGGTCAAGGCGAGCCACAACGTCCAGATCTTCACCACCGTGGGGCTGTCGACCGCGCTCCAGAACGCGGCCCTGGTGGCCTGGACCGGCGACTTCCGCTTCGTGCGGCCGTGGCACTCCGGGGTGGTGATCCGGATCGGCGAGGCCGCCTTCAACCTCTCCCAGGTGGTGGCGTTCCTGGTCGCGGTGCTGTTCACCGCCGCGCTGGTGGCCTTCATGAAGTGGACGCGGGCCGGCCGCATCATGCGGGCCACCGCCCAGGACGTGGAGGCGGCCACCCTGATGGGCATCGACACCGACCGGGTCTACCGCCTCGCGTGGTCGATCGGCCTGGTCTGCGTCGGCATCGCGGGGGTCCTGATGTCGCCGCTCTACTCGGTGTATCCCACCGCCGGGCTCCAGTTCGTGCTGCTCGCCTACGTGGTGGTGGTGCTGGGCGGCCTCGGCGACATGATCGGGGCCCTGCTCGGCAGCCTGATCGTGGCCGGCGTCGAGGTGCTCGGCTCCTACTACCTCGGGCAGCGCGTGGAAGGAAGTCATCTACTTCGTGCTCTTCATCGCGGTCCTCGTGTTCCGCCCCGCCGGCCTCTTCGGCCAGCGCGGGTCCGAGACGCTCGGCGCGTGAACATGGCGGCGAGGTGCAGCCAGGCAGCCGACGATCGTGGCGCGCCGCCCTCGTCCTCTTCGGCCTGGCCGCGCTGGCCCCGCTCGTGACCCGCGACGGCTTCCTGCTCGACAGCCTGATCCTGATCCTCCTGTGGGGCGCGGTGTCGGGCGCCTGGAACGTGGCCGGCGGCTACGCGGGCCAGGTCTCGCTCGGCCACTCCGCGTTCTTCGGGCTCGGCGCCTACTCGGCGGCCCTGCTCGCCACCCGGTGGAACCAGTCGCCCTGGCTCGGGCTGCTGGTGGGCGCGCTGCTCGCCACCGTGGCCGGCCTCGTCATCGGCTACCTCGCGAACCGCCTCAAGGGCCCCTACTTCGGCCTCGCCACCATCGCCTTCTCCCAGGTCCTCCTGATCCTGGCCAGCCGCTGGCGCGCGGTCACCTCCGGCTCCGAGGGCATCCCGGTGCCGTTCCGCCCCGGCTTCGCGACCCTCGGCTTCCAGTCCAAGGTCCCGTGGGTCTACCTGGTGCTGACCCTGGCCGTCGGCATCTACCTGGTCGCGCGCTACCTCGAGACCTCGCGCCCCGGCTACCAGCTCGCGGGGGTGCGCGAGGACGAGGACGCGGCGGAGGCGCTCGGCATCCCGTGCCGCCGCCTCAAGGTCGCGGCGGTCGCGGCGAGCGCCGCGCTCACCTCGGTGTGCGGCGGGCTCTGGGCCCAGTACGTGGGCTTCGTGGATCCGTTCTACGTGTTCTCGGTCGACCTCTCGGTGCGCTTCGCGCTGAACAGCATCATCGGCGGGCTCGGCACCGCGCTCGGCCCCTTCGTGGGCTCGCTCCTCATCACCTCGCTCGAGACCTACCTGCGCGCGACGTTCAGCGACTTCAAGGCGGGGCTCATCGGCATCTACCTGATCATCTACGGCTGCCTGCTCATCGTGGTCGTGCGCTTCGTGCCCCAGGGCCTGGTCGGCTGGATCGGGGAGCGGCTGCGCGCGATGGGACGCTATGCTCGAGCTTGACGCGGTCACCAAGCGCTTCGGCGGCCTCACCGCGGTGAAGGACGTCAGCCTGCGCGCGGCGCCCGGGGAGATCCTCGGCATCATCGGGCCCAACGGGGCGGGCAAGACCACGCTCTTCAACGTCATCTCCGGCTTCTACGCCCCCAACGCGGGGACGGTGCGGCTCGACGGGCGCGACATCAGCGGGCTGGCGCCCCACCACGTGTGCGCGCTGGGCCTCACCCGCACCTTCCAGCTCGTGAAGCCGTTCGGCAACCTCTCGGTGCTCGACAACGTGATGATCGGGGCGCTCACCCGCGTGCACGCGGTGAGCGCGGCGCGGGAGGCCGCGCGCCGGGTGATCGCGACGTGCCGGCTCGAGGCCTTCGCGGAGAGCCGCGCCCGCTCGCTGCCCATCGGCCTGCGCAAGCGGCTCGAGGTGGCCCGCGCCCTCGCCACCCAGCCCCGCCTCCTGCTGCTCGACGAGGTCATGTCGGGGCTCAACCCCACCGAGCTGGTCGAGATGATCGAGATCCTGCGCCGCCTGCACGGAGACGGCCTCGGCCTGATCGTGATCGAGCACATCATGGCCGCCATGATGCGGCTCGCCCAGCGGATCGTGGTGCTCCACCACGGCGAGAAGATCGCGGAGGGCCGGCCGGAGGAGATCAGCCGCGACCCCCGCGTGGTCGACGCCTACCTCGGGGAGGAGTTCGTGTTTGCTGACGCTTGAGGGCGTGGACGCGTTCTACGGCGACCTCCAGGCCCTCCACGGGGTGAGCCTCGAGGTGCGCGCGGGCGAGCTGATGGCCCTGGTCGGGGCCAACGCGGCGGGCAAGACCACCACCCTGCGGGTGATCTCGGGCACGCTGCCGGCCCGCGGGGGCCGCGTGCTCTTCGACGGCCAGGACCTGGCCGCGATGCCGGCCCACCTGCGGGTGGCCCAGGGCATCGTCCAGGTCCCGGAGGGCCGCCGCCTCTTCCCGTTCATGACCGTGCACGAGAACCTGCTGCTGGGCGCGCACGCCCCCCAGGCCCGCGCGCAGCAGGACGCCTCGCTCGACTACGTGCTGCGGCTCTTCCCGGTGCTCAAGGACCGCGCCACCCAGCTCGCGGGCTCGCTCTCGGGCGGCGAGCAGCAGATGTGCGCGATCGGCCGGGCCCTGATGGCGCGGCCCCGCCTGCTCATGCTCGACGAGCCGACGCTCGGCATCGCCCCGGTGCTCGTGCAGCGGATCTTCGAGACGGTGGCCGCGATCAACCGCGACGGGGTCACCATCTTGCTGGTGGAGCAGAACGTGCGCCGCGCGCTCGCGCTGGCGCATCGCGCGGTGGCCCTCGAGAACGGTCGCGTCGTCCTGTCCGGGCCCGCCCGCGAGCTCCTGGCCGACGACCGGCTCAAGAAGGCCTATCTCGGCATGTGAGGAGGGAGCCGATGCGGATCAATCGGGCCCGGCTGGCGGAGAGCATGGAGGCGCTCGGCAAGATCGGCGAGACCGCGCGGGGCGGCCTCCACCGGGTGGCCCTCACCGACGACGACCGGCGCGGCCGCGACCTCCTGGTGCGCTGGATGAAGGAGGCGGGCCTCGCGGTCACGGTCGACCAGATGGGCAACATCTTCGGGCTGCGGGCGGGGACGGAAGCGCGCCCGCCGGTGTTCATGGGCTCGCACGCGGACTCGGTGCCGAGCGGCGGCAAGTACGACGGCCAGCTCGGCGTGCTCTGCGCGCTCGAGACGCTCCGGAGCCTGAACGACCGGCAGGCGCGCACCCGTCACCCGGTCGGGATGATCGTGTTCACCAACGAGGAGGGCGCGCGCTTCCAGCCCGCGATGATCGCCTCGGGGGTCATGGCCGGGAAGATCCCGCTCGAGGACGCCTACAACACCCGCGACCGCGACGGGCTGCGCCTGGTCGACGAGCTCGAGCGCATCGGGTATCTCGGCTCCGAGCCGTGCGTGCCGCGGCCGATGCGCGCCTACCTCGAGCTGCACATCGAGCAGGGTCCGCTCCTGGAAGAGGAAGGGCTCCCGCTCGGCGTCGTCGAGGGCATCGTGGCCATCGCCTGGTCGCGGATCACGCTGCACGGGGTGCAGGATCACGCGGGGCCGACCCCGATGCGCCTGCGCCACGACGCGCTGGTGGCCGCGGCCGAGATCGTGACCGGGGTGCGCGGCATCGCCCGGCACATCGCGGGGGACATGGTGGCCACGGTGGGGCGCCTCGACCTGACCCCCAACATCCCCAACGCGATCCCGGGGCGGGTCAGCCTCTCGGTGGACTTCCGCGACCCGCAGGAGGCGAACCTCGATCGGGCGCTCGCGATGCTGGACCACGTGGTGCACGTGGCCGCCCGGCAGGAGGGCGTGCGCGCGGAGGTCGAGCACTACTGGCGGGTGCCGCGGACGCCCTTCGATCCGGAGGTGGTGGACGTCGTCGAGGCCGCGGCCACCTCGCTCGGCTGCGGCCATCGCCGCATCCTCTCGGGCGCCGGCCACGACGCGCAGTACATGGCCGCCATCTGCCCCACCGGCATGATCTTCGTCCCCTCCCGCGGCGGCCGCAGCCACTGCGAGGAGGAGTTCACCCCGCTCGACGACATCGAGCACGGCGCCAACGCGCTCCTGCTCGCGTGCGCGCGCCTGGCGGGCGCCGAGTCGGCTACTCGCGCGCCTTGAGGCGGCGGACCAGCTCCTCGTAGGAGGAGGTGCGGATCACCCGGTCGAACTGGGAGCGGTAGCTCGCGATCAGGCTCACGTTCTCGATCAGCACGTCGTACATCCGCCACCGGTCGCCCTGGCGCAGCACCCGCGCCTCCACCGGCACCTGGGTGCCCTTCTGGGTGACGATGAGGGCCCGCACCGTCGCGTACTCGCCCTCGATCCGCTCGCCCACGTACTGCACGCTCTCGCCTCCGTACTCGCCGATGCGGGAGAGATAGCCCCGCTCGAGCAGGCCCTGGAAGAGGCCGATGAACTCCTGCCGCTCGGCCGGGGTGCGCTTCGGCCAGTGCGGGCCCAGGGTACGCCGCGCCGCCTCCGTGACGTCGAAGGCCTCGAGCGCGATGGCGCGGATCTCGGCGCGGCGCTGGGTCTGGTCGAGCGCGGGATCCTGGAGGACCTTCACCACGCGGTCGGTGAGCGCGCGGAGCTGCTCGGTGGGAGCGCCGGCCCAGGCGGGGGCGGCGAGCGTCAGGAGCAGGAGGAGCGCCGGCGCGAGCCGGCGGGTCAGGCGATGACCTTGATCAGGGCGTGACGGAGCGCCCGGCCGGTGAAGGGCTTCTCCAGCACGTGGGCGCGGATCTTGGCCAGGAAGCGCCAGGGCTCCGGGTCGTCCATGTTCCCGGTGATGAACAGGAAGCGGCTCGCCAGGTCCGGCCGCCGGGTGGTGGCCGCGTAGTAGACCGCGGGCCCCCCACCATCGGGCATGCACACGTCGCAGACCACCAGGTCGTAGGGCACGCCGCGCACGTGCTCGAGCGCCGCGTCGACCGTGTTCGCCACGTCCACCGTCCAGCCGGTGCGGCGCAGCAGCGCGGTCACCACGTCGGCCACGACCATCGAGTCGTCCACCACCAGGGCCCGCGACGGCAGACGGGACGGTCCCGACTCGGCGAGCGCCTGCGCCGGGTACGTCACCAGCTCCGGTTCCGAGGACCGCACGTCCATGGCGATAGAGGAAGGGAGCAAGGCGCTTGCCAGCCGGATAGAGGCCCCAACATATCGAGAACATTGAGCGATCTCCTGACCCCGCAAGATTGCGCGTCCCCGCTGCCGATACAAAGCGCGGCACCGGTCGGCAACAAAGCGTCGGTGGTCATGTGAGCCAGTGCAGGAGCAAGCGTGGCCAGGGACAGGAAGATGGTCACGCCGAGGACGTCCTGGAACGCGGTCTCGAACGGGCCCGCGGTCAGCGCCGGATCGAAGCCCAATCGCTTGGACAGCATGGGGATCACGGTCCCCGCGGTGCCCGAGAGGTTGACCGAGATGAACATCGACACCGAGACCACGAGGGCGAACGCGGGCGAGTGCCAGAGCCAGCCGACCACGCCCACCACGAGCGCGCACACCGCGCCCAGGATGCTCGAGGTCTGCGCCTGCCGTCGCAGCGGCTCCCACCAGCGGGAGAGCTGGACCTGCCCGGTGGCGAGGCCGCGCACCACCATGGTCACCGACTGCAGACCGGTGTTGCCGGAGATCGCCTGGATCACCGGCATGAACGACGCGAGCAGGATGACCTGACCGAGCGTGCGGTCGAAGAAGTGGATGACCAGCCCGGCCAGCAGCTCGATGAGGAGCGTGCTCAGCACCCAGGGCAGGCGCAGCAGGGCCACCTGGTACGGGGTGCGCCGCTCGAGCTCGGCCGCGTCGGAGCCCGCGATGCGGAAGATGTCCTCCGAGGCCTCCTCCTGCATGATGTCGATGACGTCGTCGACCGAGATGGTGCCGAGGAGCCGGTTCTGCTCGTCCACCACCGGCAGGCTCACCAGGTCGTACTTGGCCACGAGCCGGGCCACGTCCTCGCGGTCCATCTCCGGCCGCACGCTCACCAGCTCGTCGTCGAGGAGCGTGGCCAGCGTGGTGTCGGGGCGCCGCGATGAGCAGGCGGCGCAGGGGGACGCGCCCGACCAGGTGCTGGTGGTCGTCGACCACGTACAGCTCGAAGGGGCGCTCCTGGGCGATCGAGCGGCGGATGTACTGGATCGCCTCCTCCACCGTGGCGTCCTCGGGACGGGCCACGAAGTCCGGGGACATGAGCCGCCCCGCCGACTGCTCGGGGTACTCGAGGATGCCCTGGACCTCCTCGGACTTCTGCTCCTCCATGAGGTCGAGGATCTTCTCGGCCTGCTCGGTGGGCAGCTCGTCCACCACGTCGGCGGCGTGCTCGGCCGGCATCTGCTCGAGGATGCGCGAGAGCTCGACGTCGTCGAGGCCGCGGATCAGCTCGAGCAGGGTGTGGTCGTCCATCTCGGACAGGACGTCGCCGGCCCGGTCGCGCCCGAAGGAGCGGAAGAGCGCGTGGCGCTCCTCCGGGGCCAGGTGCTGGAGGACGTGGGCGAGATCCGCCGGGTGGGCGTCCCGCACCAGCTCGACGTCCGCCACGTCGGCCTCGCCGCGGCCCAGCTGCTGGGCCGCGTGCAGGAGCCGCTCGGTGTCCGCCACGACCCGACCGGCAGCGCGCGGCGGATCAGCCGCGCGCGGGCGCCATCCGCAGGCGGGCGACCACCGGGAGGTGGTCCGAGGCCACGCGGGCAAGACGGCTCCGGTGAACGTGGAAGCCGTCGGCGGCAAGATCTCGATCCCAGTAGATGCGATCGAGCGGGAACAGCGGGAGCGGAGCCGGATGCGTCCGCCGGATGCGCGGGCCGTGCAGCTCCCGCCGCAGGGTCCGGCCGACCGCGCCCGGGAACCAGAACCACTCGTTGAGATCGCCCACCACCACGCGCGGGCCGGTCAGCTCGTCGTGGAGGATGTGCTCGCGCACCAGCCGCCGCACCTGCTCGGCCCGCTCGCGGATCTGGAGGCCGAAGTGCACGTTGAAGAGATGGAGCGGCCCGTCCGGCATCTCGAGGTCCAGCCGGATGCCGCCGCGCGGCTCACGGTCCGGCTGCGAGAGATCGAAGATGCGGCTGCCCCGGATGGCGAGCCGCGTGAGGATCGCGTTGCCGTAGGGCAGCCCGTCGCGCTCCCGGGTCGGCCCCATCGCCACCTGGACGCCGAGACGCTCGGCCAGGCTCAGGGCCTGCGGCCGGAACACCTCCTGCAAGCCGACCAGGTCGGCGTCGATCTCCTGGATCACGTCGGCGGTGCGGTCGAGATCCACGCGGCCGTCCAGGCCCGCGCACTTGTGGATGTTGTAGCTGGCCACGGTGAAGTTCATGCCTCCAGCATACCGGGCTCGGCGACCCGCGTCCAAGAAACGAGGGGCCGAGCCTTGCAATGGCCTCGCGGGCTTTGCTAGTCTCGACGCAGCCTAGAGAGCGATCATCGCGAGGTTGGCCCCCGTGAGTCCAGGTTCAAGCCGTCGTTCCCTCCCTCGTGGACGCCGTCCGCGAGTTCGTCGAGCGGGACGTGCGGCCCACCGCGTCGGCGCTGGAGCACGCGGACCGGTACCCGCGGGATCTGGTCGAGCGCATGGCGCGGATGGGGCTCTTCGGGGCTCTGGTCCCCGCCCAGTACGGTGGCCTCGGCCTCGACGTCACCACCTACGCCCGCATCATCGAGGAGCTGTGCCGGGGCTTCATGTCCCTGGCCGGGGTCATCAACAGCCACACGATGGCCGCGCTGATCGTCTACCACCACGGCACCGAGGAGCAGCGCCTCCGCCTGCTGCCCCGCTTCGCCAGCGGCCAGGCCCGGGGCGGGCTCTGCCTCACCGAGCCCCACGCCGGCTCCGACGTGCAGGCGATCCGGACGGTGGCCCGCCGGGACGGCGACCGCTACCTGCTCAGCGGCTCCAAGATGTTCGTGACCAACGGCCGGGAGGGTAATACCTTCGCACTGCTCGCGCTCACCGAGCCCGACGCGCGGCCCCGTCACCGCGGCATGTCCTGCTTCATCGTGGAGAAGGGCGCCCCCGGCCTCGAGGTCGTCAAGTCCATCGCCAAGCTGGGCTACAAGGGGGTGGACACCGCGGAGCTGGTCTTCGACGGCTTCCCCTGCCCCGCGGCCAACCTGGTGGGCGGGGTCGAGGGCCGCGGGTTCAAGCACGTGATGTCGGGGCTCGAGACCGGACGGATCAACATCGCGGCCCGGGCGGTCGGGGTGGCCCAGGCCGGCCTCGACGAGGCGGTGCGGGTGGCGCGCGCCCTGCCCGAGCCGCCCGCGGCCCTGGCCGACATCGCCACGCGCGTGGAGTCCGCGCGGCTGGTCACCTACTGGGCCGCGGCGATGAAGGACCGGGGCGACCGCTGCGACCTGGAGGCCGGCATGGCCAAGCTGCACGCCTCGGAGGCCGCCCAGGAAGTGGCCGTCGAGACCATGCGGATCGAGGGCGCGCGCGGCCAGCTCGCCTCCGGGCTGGCCGAGCGGCTCTATCGCGACGCCCCGCTCATGATCATCGGCGAGGGCACCAACGAGATCCAGCGGCTCATCATCTGCCGGAACCTGCTGGAGCGGTACGGCGAGCGCCCCGGGGCCCTCACCAGCCGGGACGATCTCCCGGACGAGCAGCGCCAGCTGGTCCTGGCGGTGCGGCAGGCGGTGGAGAAGGACGTGGCGCCGGTGATCCACGACTACGACGCGGGGCGCCGGGACCCCGAGCCGCTCGTCGCGCGGCTCGCGGAGCTCGGCCTCTTCGGCGCGCTCGCCGAGCCCGAGCACGGCGGCCTCGGTCTCTCGCTCGCCACCGCGGCCATGATCGTGGAGGAGGTGGCCCGCGGCTCGGCCACCCTGGGCGGCTGGCTCGGCGCCCAGCTCGCGGCCAGCCTCGCCATCGCGCGCCACTCGCCCCGCGACGTCCGCGAGCGGCTGCTTCCGCCGATGACCCGCGGCGAGCGCTGGACCGCGCCGATCATCGGCCCGTCGATCGGGGCGCGCCAGGCCGGCAAGGACTGGGTCCTGACCGGGTCGGCCCCGGTGGTGGCCAACGCGGGCCGGGCCAAGCTCTTCCTCGTGAACACCGCGCTCGAGGACGGCCGGAGCCGCTGCTTCGCGGTGGAAGCGGGGCGGGCCGGCCTCACCGTGGGCCTCGCCTCCGACACCGTGGGCCTGCGCGGCCTGGGCGCGGCGGACGTGGTGCTGGTCGGCGTCCGCCTGGGCACCACCGCCATCCTCCGCGAGGGCGCCGAGACCCTGCTCGAGGCGGTGAGCAGCGTGGGCACCGCCGCCACCGCGGTCGGGCTGGCCCAGGCCGCCTTCGAGGCCGCGCTCCGCTACTCGCAGCAGCGCTCCACCTTCGGCCAGCCGATCTGCCAGCACCAGGCCATCCAGCTCAAGCTGGCCGACATGGCCACCCGCATCACCGTCGCGCGGCTGCTCACCGCCCGCGCGGCCGCGCGCCTCGACGTGGACTCGCGCGACGACGCGGGCGCCACCATGGCCCGGCTCGCGGCGGGCGAGACCGCCTACGCGGTGAGCCTCGAGGCGATGCGCATCCACGGCGGCTACGGCTACACCAGCGAGTTCCCGGTCGAGCGCTACTATCGCGACGCGGCCGCGCTGCTGCTCGGCCCGCGCGAGCCCGCCGCCGAGCGCCGGCGGCTCGCGGCCCGGTGGCTCGCCAGCCAGCTCCCATGAGCTACGGGCGGTACTACGAGGAGTTCGCCGCGGGCCAGGAGTTCACCCACTGGCCGGGCCGCACGATCACCGAGGCCGACTGCACCTGGTTCGCGCTCCTGACCATGAACCAGCACCCGCTCCACTCCGACGCCCACTACGCGCAGACCCACACCCAGCACAAGCAGCGGGTGGTGATGGGCCCGCTCGTCTACAGCGTGGTGATCGGCATGACGGTGGCCGACATCTCGGGGCGCGCCATCGCCAACCTCGAGGTGAACGCGCTCAAGCACGAGAAGCCCACCTTCATCGGCGACACCCTCTACGCGCGCACCCGCGTGCTGGAGCTCCGGGAGTCGAGCCAGGGCGACCGCGGGCATCGTCACGGTGGCGACCGAGGGCTTCAACCAGCGCAACGAGGTGGTCTGCTCCTACACCCGGAAGGTCCTCGTGCCGAAGAAGAGCCACGCCACCCTGGGCGAGGGCCGGCTCCCGTACTGAGATGAGCCGCCCGCCGCTCGACGGTCTCCGCATCCTCGCGGTCTCCCAGTTCGGCGCCGGCCCCTTCGGCACCCAGATGCTCGCCGACCTGGGCGCCGACGTCATCAAGGTCGAGGATCCGGGGGTGGGCGGCGACAGCGCGCGCTACGTGCCGCCGTTCCAGGGGGAGGCCGACTCGCCCTACTTCCAGTCCTTCAACCGCGGGAAGCGGTCGGTCTCGCTCAACCTGCGGCATCCGGACGGTCAGGCGGTCCTGCGCGACCTGGTGCGCGTCTCGGACGCGGTCTTCAACAACGCGCGCGGCGACCTGCCCGACAAGCTCGGCCTCACCTACGAGCAGCTCAAGGACACCAACCCGCGGGTGGTCTGCTGCTCGCTCACCGGCTACGGACGCACCGGACCGCGCGCGGGCGAGCCCGCCTTCGACTACCTGGTGCAGGGCTACGCGGGCTACATGTCGGTGACCGGCGAGCCCGACGGCCCGCCGGGCAAGTGCGGGGTCTCGGTGATCGACTTCGCGGGCGGCTACGCCGCGATGGTGGGGCTGATGGTCGGGCTCTTCGACGCCCAGCGCACCGGCGTCGGGCGCGACATCGACATCTCGCTGCTGGACACCGCGGTGAGCATGCTCTCCTACTTCGCGATCTGGACCCTCAACCGGGACTGGATCGCCGAGCGCACCCGCGAGTCGGCCCACCAGACCCTCGTCCCGGCGCAGAACTTCCCCACCCGCGACGGCTGGATCGTGATCTTCTGCAACAAGGACAAGTTCTGGCGCGACCTGGTCGAGACCCTCGGCGTCCCCGAGCTCGCCGAGGACGAGCGCTTCCGCACCTTCGCCGACCGCTTCACCAACCGCGACGCCCTGGTCTCGCTGCTGCACGCGCGCTTCACCACCCGCACCACCGCCGACTGGCTCGACCGCCTGCGCGGCCGCGTGCCGTGCGCGCCGGTCAACGACGTGCGCCAGGCCCTGGCCGACCCCCAGGTGCTGGCCCGCGACATGATCGTGGAGGTGGAGCACCCCGAGTTCGGGACCCTGCGCGAGGTGCGGAGCCCGGTGCGCACCGAGGGCGAGATCCGCCGGCCGCAGCGGGCCCCGCGCCTCGGCGAGCACACCGACCCGATCCTGCGCGACGTCCTGGGCTACAGCGACAGCACGATCGCGCGGCTCCGCTCGGCCGGCGTCATCGGGTAGCTGCGGTGATGTGGGGGGTAGCTGCGGTGATGTGGGGGGTAGCCGCGGCGATGTGGGCTTCGACCGAGAGCCCCCAGGTCGACGATGCCGAGGCCACCGATGTGGAGGTGGCGCCGCCGTGGATGACCGTGCTCCACAACTGCGACTGCCACACCTTCGAGCAGGTCGTGCAGCAGCTCATGAAGGCGATCGCCTGCTCGGAGGAGCGCGGCTGGGAGCTCGCGTGGGAGGTGCACAACTCCGGGCGGGCGGTGGTCAAGGTCGGCGCCGAGACCGAGTGCGTGCGCGTCGGGAACATCCTCGCCGCCATCGGTCTCGTGGTCACCGTCACCCAGTCGTAAGAGACCACCCTCTCACCTTCGGACCCCTCACCCTGCCCTCTCCCCTGAGGGGAGAGGGGGGCGCGTGGAGAGCGCGTGGACGATGGCGTCGACGTCGTAGACGCAGCCGCCCCAGGCGCCGCCTCCCGCGTGCTGGAGCGCGGCCCAGAGCCGCGTGTCGTCGGGCAGGCCCGGATCGGGCGCCAGGTCCGGCCGCGGCGCCCGGGTCGCGAGCACCCGCGCGCCTTCCGCCGCGCCGAAGGTGACTCCGTCGGCGCCGACCAGGTCCACCGCGCCCTCGAGCCTCAGCCGATCGATCACGATCTGCACGAGGTCGCCGTCGCGCAGACGGCCGATGGGGCCGCCCGCGAGCGCCTCCGGCCCCACGTGGCCGATGCAGGCGCCGGTGGAGACGCCGGAGAAGCGCGCGTCGGTGATGACCGCCACCTGCTTGCCCCACGAGATGTGCTTGAGCGCGGAGGTGATCTGGTAGATCTCCTCCATGCCCGCCCCCAGCGGCCCGCGGCAGATCAGCACCATCACGTCGCCCGGCTTGACCCGCTCGGGCCCGGTGCTCTTGATCGCGGCGATGGCCGCCCGCTCGGTGGTGAACACGCGGGCGGGCCCCACCTTGCGGTAGACGCCGTCCGCGTCCACCACCGACGGGTCGATCGCGGTGGACTTGATCACCGCGCCCTCCGGAGCCAGGTTGCCCCGGGGAAAGGTGACCGTGCTGGTGAGGCCGCGGGCCCGCGCCCGCTCCGGGTCCATGATGACGTCGTCCGGATCGACCCCGTCCTGCGCGCGCAGGCGCTCGCGCAGCGCGCGGCGCCGCTCGGAGCCCTCCCACCAGTCGAGCACGCGCCCCAGCGTCTCGCCGGACACGGTGAGGCACCGCTCGTCGAGGAGGCCGCCGCGGCGCAGGTGGAGCATGACCTCGGGCACCCCGCCGGCCAGGAACACCCGCACCGTCGGGTGATTGCGGGGCCCGTTCGGCAGCACGTCGACCAGGCGAGGCACGCGGCGGTTGACGTCGATCCAGTCGTCCACCACCGGGCGCCGCAGGCCCGCCGCGTGGGCCACCGCGGTCAGGTGCAGCAGGAGGTTGGTCGAGCCCCCGAAGGCCGCGTGCACCATCATGGCGTTGCGGATCGCCGCGTCGGTGACGACGTCGCGGGTGGCGAGGCCGCGCGCCTCGAGCGAGACGAGCGCGCGGGCCGAGCGCCGCGCCATGTCGAGCCAGATCGGCTGGCCCGAGGGCGCGAGCGCGCTGTGCGGCAGCGAGAGCCCGAGGGCCTCCCCCACCACCTGCGCGGTGGCCGCGGTGCCGAGGAACTGGCAGCCGCCGCCCGGGGAGCCGCAGGCGCGGCAGCCCAGCTCGGCGGCCCGCTCGAGCGTGAGCTCGCCGTGGGCGAAGCGCGCCCCGATGGCCTGCACGGTGCCCGCGTCCTCCCCCTCCTGCGGCGGCAGGGTCACGCCGCCCGGCACCAGCACGCACGCGAGGTCGCGCAGGGCGGCCAGCGCCATCATCATGGCCGGCAGGCCCTTGTCGCAGGTGGCCACGCCCAGCACGCCCTTGCGGGTGGGCAGCGAGCGCGCCAGCCGCCGCAGCACGATGGCCGCGTCGTTGCGATAGGCCAGGCTGTCCATCATCCCGGGCGTGCCCTGGGTGCGCCCGTCGCACGGGTCCGAGCAGAATCCGGCGAAGGGCAGGCCGCCGAGCGCCACCAGCTCCTGCGCCGCGGCCTGCATGAGCAGGCCGATCTCCCAGTGCCCGGTGTGGTAGCCGAGCGCGATGGGACGGCCGTCGGCGGCGCGGATACCGCCCTGCGTGGACAGCATCAGGAACTGGGGCCGGCCCAGCTCGCGCGGATCCCAGCCCATGCCCGCGTTCTGGGTCATCCCGAAGATGTCGCCGCTCGGCCGCTCGAGCAGCATCTCGGCGGTCAGCGGCAGGCTCCCCTGCGGGCCCGGGCCGGTGGTCTGGATCTCCCAGGCGGTCGATTCGGAGGAGACGATCTCAGCGAACCCGATCGCGGTTGCCCTTCTCGCCGTCATGCCGATTCTCCTGGCATCGTTCTCCCCATTTTGGTCCAAGGATCTTCCTGTTTTGGCCCGCGAAGTCCCCATCCAGCCCGTGGTCTCTCGACAATTCAACTACTTGCAGCCCGGGAGCCACTGGCACCGGAGTTGCTCCCTCTAGGCTACATGTTGAAGCGACTCGGTCTTCGCATCCTCGATCTGATCGACACGATCCCGCTCGGGTGGCTCGAGCCGTACCGCCGGCCGGTCCCGGTTCCGGTCCGTCGTTTCCGCCGCCCCTACGCGCGGTAGCCGAAGCCCATGAGCCCCGGAGGACATCTCGTCACCACCGCTGCGGCCTGTGCCGCGGTCTACGCGGGCACCGGCAGCGTCGAGCTCGTGGCCGGCCTGGCCGCGGGCGGCTTCCTGATCGACGTCGATCACGTGGTCGACTACGTGCTCTTCGAGCGCCAGCGCGACCTCCGCCCCGGCTCGTTCCTCCGGTACTACATGGGCGGGCGCGTCGAGCGGGTCGTCCTCGTGCTCCACTCCTACGAGCTGCTGGCCCTGCTGGCCGCGCTCGCGTGGTTCACCCGGATCGACTGGCTGTGGGGCTGGGTCTTCGGCATGCTACTGCATCTACCGCTCGACATCATCTTCAACGCCAAGTTCGCCTCGGGCGGGTTCGTCCACTTCTACAGCTTCATCGTGCGCGCCCGCGCCGGCTTCCGGGCCGACCGCTTCACCGATCGCCGCGTCGTGCCGGTGCCCCCGGACGAGTTCTGGGGCCCGTTCTTCGCGGGAGGACGGCTGGCCGACGAGGTCGTCGAGCCGCCCGCCCCGCCCGAGCCCCGCTCCGTCGCGGTCCGCAGCTAGCCGCCGGCGGGCGGCCCTGCGCCCTGCTACATGACCGGCCCGATGATCCAGGGCGCAAACTCTTCTTCGCCGACGCCGGAGAGCTCGCTCTTGCTGCGCTTGCCGGAGGCGACCTCCACGATCTCCTCGAAGATCTGGCGGCCGACCGTGGGCAGCGGCGTGCCCTCCAGGATCACCCCGCAGTTGATGTCCATGTCCTCCGACATGTGCCGGTACATGAGGCTGTTGGTGGCGAGCTTGATCGAGGGCACCGGCTTGCAGCCGAAGACGGAGCCGCGGCCGGTGGTGAAGCAGATCATGTTGCAGCCGCCCGCCACGAGCCCGGTGATCGACACCGGGTCGTGCCCCGGGGTGTCCATGAACACGAAGCCGCGCGTGGTGATCGGCTCGCCGTACTGGAACACGTCCATCATCGGAGTGGTGCCGCCCTTGCTCACGCCGCCGAGCGACTTCTCGTAGACGGTGGTGATGCCGCCCGCCTTGTTGCCGGGGGCGGGGTTGTTGTCCATCGCCTCGATGCCGCGGCAGTACCACTCCCACCACTTGTAGCGGTCGATCAGCTTCTTGGCCACGCCCTCGTTGATCGCGCGCCGGATCAGCAGGTGCTCGGCCCCGTAGATCTCCGGGGTCTCCGCGAGCACTCCCGTGCCACCGTAGCGCACCAGCTCGTCGACCGCCCAGCCGAGCGCGGGGTTCGCGGTGATGCCGGAGGCCCCGTCGGAGCCGCCGCAGTTGGTGGCGAGCGTGAGCTCCGACACCGGCTGCTTGGTGCGCTTCGCCTCGTTGGCCAGGGGCAGCAGCTTGGCCACCTCGCGGACCGCGGTCTCCACCGTCTTCCGGATCCCGCCCGCCTCCTGGATGTTGACCACGAACGGCTTGCGCTCCGGATGGCCGGGCGCGGCCATGCGCTGCCGGTCGACCATGACCGCGGCCTGGTTCACCTCGCAGCCGAGCCCGATCAGGATGTAGGCCGCGATGTTCGGGTGCTTGGCGTAGCCGGCCAGCACCCGCTGCAGCGCCATGTGGTCCTCGCCGAACAGCTTGGTGCCGCAGCCGGACTTGTGGGTGATCGCGAGCACCCCGTCGATGTTGGGATAGTCGCGCGTCACGTCGCGGAACTTGTCCTTCACGAACTGGCTCACGCTGGCCGAGCAGTTCACCCCCGAGATCACCGCGACGTAGTTGCGAGTGCCGACGCGGCCGTCCTCCCTGAGGATAGCCGTCGAAGTATCGCATCTCGGCCGGCGGGTAGAAGGCGACCGGCTGCACGTCGGTGCCGACTTCATATTGCTGCTTGAGGTCCCCCACCGCCACGTTCTGGGTGTGGACGTGGTCGCCGACCGCGATGTCGGCGGTGGCGAACCCGATGGGCTGCCCGTAGCGGCGGACCGTCTCCCCGGTGCGGCGCGCCCGCCGCGCGACCTTGTGGCCCGGCTTGATGTCCTGCCTGACCTCGATGCGGCCACCCGCGTCCTCGAGGATGGTGCCGGCGGGGATCTCCTTCTTGGCGATCGCCACGTCGTCTTCGGGCTTCAGAACGATCGCCACATCCGTGATCGCGTGCGTCGCCATGTCGGGTCTCTCTTCCCCCTCTCCGCTCGGGGGAGAGGGCCGGGGTGAGGGGCAGCCGGGTAGCCCACTCTACCGTCCCGCCTCGACGATAGGCAAGCCGCGCGAGTTTGACCGGAGGCCATCGGCAGACTAGACTGCCCGGCATGTCCTTCCTCGAGCGCACCGCCAAGGTCAACGGCATCTCGCTGCACTATCTCGACTGGGGCTCGACTCGCGCCGGCCGACGCTCCGCCGGTGGTGCTGCTGCACGGCATCACCGGCCACGCGCGGGTGTGGGACCACCTGGCCGCGCGGCTCGTGCCCGGGCATCGGGTGCTCGCGCTCGACCAGCGCGGGCACGGCGACAGCGATCCCGCGCCCGACGACGACTACCAGGTGGGCACCATGGCCGACGACGTGGCCGCCTTCGCGGACGGCCTGCGCCTGCCGCGCTTCGCCCTGGTCGGCCACTCGATGGGCGGGCGCATCGCGATCAAGTACGCGGGCGATCACGCGGCCCGGCTCGAGCGCCTCGTGATCATCGACATCGGCCCCGACATCAACCTGGCCGGGCTCCAGCGGGTGCGCGACATGATGGCCAAGTCTCCCGAGCGCATCGAGAGCGAGGAGTGGGCGGTGGAGTACATCCGGCGCGCCAATCCACTCCAGGATGTCGACATGCTCCGTGAGCGGGTCCGGCACGGGCTCAAGCGGCTGCCGGACGGCGAGCTGACCTGGAAGTACGCCAAGGGGCTGCGCGACATGATGCGCGAGGGCCGGCGCGACGCGGTGGATCTCTGGGAGCCGCTGCCGCGCATTCCCTGCCCCACCCTGGTCGTCCGCGGCGCCGAGAGCGACATCCTCTCCGCGGAGGTGGCCAAGAAGATGGCGGAGCGGCTGCCCGACGGGCGCGTGGTCGAGATCGCGGGCGCCGGCCACACCGTGCCGGCGGATCGGCCGGAGGAGTTCGTGCGGACGATCCGCGAGTTTCTCGGGGCGTAGGGGCCTCGGCCCTCTCAGCCTCGGACCCCTCACCCTGCCCTCTCCCCCAGAGGGGAGAGGGGGGCTGAGGGTTAGCGGGCGCGGAGGCGGCGGGCGGCCTCGGCCCGCATCGTCTGCATCGCGTGCGTCTCCTGGTCGGAGTAGCGCTCCTCGGCCCAGGGGTCGGCGTGCATGTGGTAGCCGTTCACCTCCCAGAAGCCGGGCGGGTTCACGTCCAGGAACTCGAAGCCGCGCACCCACTTCGCGCTCTTCCAGAAGTAGAGCTTCGGCACCACCAGGCGCAGCGGCCCGCCGTGGTCGGGCGTGAGGTCCTGGCCGTCGTGCCGGAGGGCCAGCACCACGTCGTCGTCGACCAGGTCCGACAGGGCCAGGTTGGTGGTGTAGTCGGGGTCGGCGTGGACCATGACGTACTTCGCCTCGGGCTTCGGCCGGACGCGCCGCACGATCTCCCGGACCGACACGCCCTCGAAGCGGTTGTCGAGCCGCGACCAGCGCGTCACGCAGTGGATGTCGCACGCGACCTCGACGCGGGGCAGGGCCTGGAACTCCTCCCAGCTGAAGCTCGTCTCCTCCTCGACGAGGCCGAAGGCCCGGAACGACCACTTCCGGGGGTCGAAGCGCGGGGTCCGGCCGTAGGTGAGCACCGGCCACTTCGTGGTCAGCACCTGGCCGGGCGGCGTCCGCCGGGCCAGGTCCTGGGCGATCTCGCTCATGATGACGCTCCTCTCTCGGCGACGAAGCGGTAGCCCTGCCCGTGCGCGGTGAGGATGTGCGCGGGCCGCTCCGGATCGTCCTCGAACTTCTGCCGCAGTCTCAGGATATGCGTGTCGACGGTGCGGGTGGTCGGGAACTGCTCGTAGCCCCACACCTCGTCGAGGAGCCGGTCGCGGGTGATGACCTCGCCGGGGTGCTCGATCAGGTAGCGCAGCAGGTCGAACTCCTTGCGGGTGAGCCGCACCTCCCGCCCGCCCTTGAAGGCCTGGCGCGCCCGGAGGTGCACCCGCACGTCACCGAACGCGAACTCCTCGAACTTCTGCCGGGGGCCCGGGCGGCGGAGCACGGCCCGGATGCGCGCCATCAGCTCCCGCAGGCTGAAGGGCTTGGTGACGTAGTCGTCCGCGCCGAGCTCGAGCCCGAGCACCCGATCCACCTCCTCGCCCCGCGCGGTCAGCATGATGACCGGCACGTCGAGCCCGCGCCGCCGCAGCTCGCGGCAGAGGTCCCAGCCGCTCATGCCCGGCATCATGACGTCGAGCAGGATCAGGTCCGGCGCCTCCGACAGGGCCAGGGCCAGCCCTCGGCGCCCGTCCGGCGCGGCGACGGTCTGGTAGCCCTCGAAGCGCAGGTTGTCCTCCAGCCCGCGCACCATCTCGGGCTCGTCGTCGACGATCAGGATGCGCGGCACCGCGTCCTCACGCGCCCGGGAGATGCAGCGTGAACCGGCTGCCCGCGCCGGGCCCACCGTCCACCGTCACCCGGCCCCGGTGGGCCAGGACGATGTGCTTGACCAGCGCCAGCCCCACCCCGCTTCCCCGGCGTCCCTGCGTCTCGCTCCGTCCGACGCGGTAGAACTTCTCGAAGATTCGCTCGCGCTCGGAGAGCGGGATCCCGATCCCCTCGTCGGCCACCTCCACCGCCACCCCGTCGCCCTCCCGGCGGGCGGTGACCGCGATCCTCCGCCGGTCCGCCGAGTACTTCATGGCGTTGTCGAGCAGGTTGGCGAGGGCCTGCTTCAAGGCCTCCGCGTCCAGCGGCACGTCGGGCAGGTCCGGGGCGATCGACACCTCCAGCGCGAAGCCCTGCTGGTGGAGCGGGTGGCGGAAGCTCTCGAGCACCTCGTGGACGACCGGCTCCACCGGGCCATGCCCGATGTCGTAGCGCTGCCGCCCGCTCTCGATGCGGGAGAAGTCGAGCACGTTGTCGATGAGGCGGGTGAGCCGCTCGCTCTCGCGGGTGAGCACCGCGTAGTACTCGCGGCGCCGCGCCTCGTCGGGCACCCGGTCCATCTCGAGGGTCTCCGCGAACATCCGGATCAGCGAGAGCGGCGTCTTGAGATCGTGGGAGACGTTGGCCACGAAGTCGGACTTGAGCCGCGCGATCTCGGACTCGCGCCGCTGGAGGCGGTAGGTCGCCACCAGCCCGGTGCCGATGAGGGCCAGCAGCAGCGCGAAGGCGGTCATGAAGGTCATGGCCTGACGCCGCACCATGTCGCGCGGGGCCAGGCCGGCCGGCTCGTAGAGCGCCACCCGCCAGGCGGGCAGCGCCTCCCCGAAGGCCACCGTCAGGACCGGCGCCGCGCTCTCGGGCGGCCGCGAGGCCCACACCGAGCGGCCGCTCGCGTCGACCACCACCAGCGCGCTCCGGCCCTCGGTGGCCGCGAGGGCGCGGCCGAGCACGTCGCGGCCCAGCGTGTGGTCGTCGCGCCGGAGGCCGATCAGGAGCGGCCCGCGCGGCGAGCCCTGGAGCACGGCGGCCAGCACCACGCGCCCGTCCACGTCGAGGTGACGCCGTCCGCCGCGGTCCCAGAATCCCTGGGAGATCTCGCCCTGGAGCGCCGCGATGACCCGGCCGTCCTCGGGCGACGACGGCACCGGGTAGAGCACGCGCCCGTCGCGGCCGCACAGGTAGACCGCGTCGAAGAGGGGATGCCGGCTCCGCCACGCCTCCACCGCCCGGGGGCCGAAGGCGGGATCGAGCGCGGCGGCCTGGATGTCCGCGATGCCGTCCTGCTCGGCGCGGACCACCGCCATCTCCACCTTCTCGGCCGCCATGAGGGCGGTGTCGCGCGCCTGCTCGCGCAGCTGCCGCTCCGCGGCCTGCTCCCAGCGCCGGAGCGAGAGATACCCGAGCGCGGCCAGCACGAGGGCCGCGGCGAAGACCACCCCGAAGATCAGGAGCGGCAGCCGCGGTCCGGTCACGCCGGCTCGAGCAGGAGACGCTGGATCAGCTGCTCCATCTCGGCGTAGGCCCCCTCGCCCACGTGGGTGAACCGCACGACGCCCTTCTTGTCCACGATCACCGCGGCCGGCCACGCCCAGTTGTCGTAGCGGCGCCAGATCGCGAAGTCGTTGTCCTGCACCACCGGGTAGCGGACGCCCAGATCCCTCGTCGCGCTCGTGAGCTTGTCGATCGGCTTCTCCCAGAAGAACTCCGGGGAGTGCACGCCCACGATGGTGAGCCCCTGCTTGGCGTACTTCGCGTGCCAGTCCCGCAACTGCGGGATCACGTTCTTGCAGTTGTATCAGCCGTAGGTCCAGAACTCCACCATCACCACCCGTCCCCGCAGAGCGGCGAGCGAGAGCGGCTCGCTGTTGATCCAGGGGCCGCCGGTGATCTCGGGGGCCGCCTGCCCCACCCGCACCTGGCGCCCGGCCGCGTCCCCCGGGGTGGTCGCCGGCTCGGTGGCGGCCAGCAGGAGCACCGCCGCACACAGTGTGAGCACTCGAATCGCTCGCATGGTCCACCTCCAGGGAGAGTCTAGCCGGACGGGGCCCCGCGATGTCACGCGGCTGTGAATTCTCGCCGGTACCCCCCGGCGGGGCCGCCTATAATGAGAATCGGCGAGCGGGTGGGCATGGGCCCGCCCGGCAGCACAGGACGCCGGGGCAACCTGCAGCGGGAAGGATGGAACGCATGAGTGACGACCGGAAGCTGGCGATGTTCATGGACTTCGAGAACATCGTCCGCGGGGTCAAGGAAGCGCAGTACAAGCAATTCGAGATCAAGCTGGTGCTGGAGCGGCTGGTCGAGAAGGGCAAGATCATGGTCAAGCGGGCCTACGCGGACTGGAACCGGTACGCGGAGTACAAGCGCCCCTTCCACGAGCACGCCATCGAGCTGATCGACGTCCCCCAGAGCCGCTACAGCGGCAAGAACTCGGCCGACATCCGGATGGTGGTCGACGCGATGGACCTGGCCTACGCCAAGCAGCACGTGGACAGCTTCGCGCTCGTCTCGGGGGACTCCGACTTCTCCCCCCTGGTCTCGAAGCTCCGGGAGAACGACCGCTACGTGATCGGCCTCGGGGTGAAGTCGTCCTCGTCGGAGCTGCTGGTGGGCAACTGCGACGAGTTCATCTTCTACGAGGACCTGATCCGCGAGTCGAAGAAGACCACGTCCCTGCGCGGGCTGCCCGAGAAGAAGGCGGAGGCGTTCGCCCAGCTCATCGAGGCGATCCAGGCCCTGCAGCGCGAGAACAAGGACACCCTCTGGGGCTCGATGGTGAAGCAGACCATGATCCGCAAGAACCCCGCCTTCAACGAGTCCTACTACGGCTACTCGACGTTCTCGAAGCTCCTGGAGGAGGCGGCCAAGCAGAAGATCCTGACGCTCGAGCGGGACGCCAAGAGCGGCACCTACATCATCACGTCGATCGAGGGCGACCGCGCCGCCTAGCTAGTCGCGCCGGTGGATGGCCTTCACCCGCCCGCTATCGCTGATGAGCGCGGTCAGGATCCAGCTCACCACGCTCACCAGCAGGGCGCCCCAGAAGGCCGGCCCGAACCCGGTCACGTGGAAGCCGGCCACGAACACGGACACGAGCCACAGGCAGAACGCGTTCAGCACGAGCAGGAACAAGCCGAGGGTCAGCAGGGTGATCGGAAAGGTGAGCACCACCAGGATGGGCCGCACCACCGCGTTGATGATGCCCAGCACGAGCCCCGCCACGAGCGCGGTGGTGAGCCCGGACAGGCTGATGCCCGGCACCACGTGCGCGGCCAGCAGCAGCGCCAGCGTGTACACCACCACCCGGATGATGAATCCCATGGCCCGGCCCCGAGTTTACACCCTGCTCCTCGCCGCGGGCCTGCTCCTGCTGGCCGGGGTGGCCGGAGCCGCGCCGGGCGTACCCGGCGTCATCGTCGATCCGGCCCGGACCCGGGGCCCGGAGGCCGCGCCGGTGACGATCCTCGAGTGGAGCGATTTCCAGTGCCCGTTCTGCGCGGAGGTCCAGCCGGTCCTGGCCCGGCTCCTGGCCGAGTTCCCGCAACAGGTGCGGCTCGTCTTCAAGGACTTCCCGCTCCGCTCGCACCAGCTGGCGGTGCCGGCGGCGCTCGCCGCGCGCTGCGCGAGCGCCGAGGGCCGGTTCTGGGAATACCACGACCTGCTCTTCGTGGCGCAGCCCGCCTTCGCCCGCGACGAGCTCGTGGGGTACGCGCGGCGCCTGGGCCTCGACGTGCCGCGCTTCACCGAATGCCTGGACGCGGCCCGGTTCCAGGACGACGTGATGGCCGACCAGCGCGAGGGGCGCGCGGCGGGGGTGCGCGCCACGCCCACGTTCTTCGTCAACGGCCGGAAGATCGAGGGCGCGCTCCCCATCGAGGAGTTCCGCGAGGCGGTCCGTCGCGCGCTCCGCGAGGCCGGCGGCGCCCCATCCCGCTGACAAGGAGACCCGCTCCGTGACGACACCGCCGGTCAGCCTCTTCGTGAACGCGAGCACCGTGCCGTGGGTCGAGCGCCGTCCGGGCGTCTTCTGGAAGACGCTCTGGGAAGACGCCGACGGCCGGCACAAGGCGATCCTGATGCGCTACGAGCCCGGCGCGGTCATCCCGCGCCATCGCCACGTGGGCGACGAGCAGATCTACGTGCTCGAAGGCAGCGTGGCCGACGAGACCGGCGTCTGCACCGCGGGCAACTACGCCCGCCGCCCGCCCGGCTGCATCCACACCGTGACCAGCCCCGCCGGCGCCCTCGTCATCGCCATCACCTCCGGGCCAACGGAACCGGTTTAGCTCTCGCGGGCGCGGCGTCTTCGGTTTCACGTGCTGGCCCGGTGGGGGTGCGGGCGGGGGCGGGGCGGGGGTCCTCCCCGGAGCCGCTGACTCGCAACCCTCGTGTGCACTCGATGGAGCCACGAGACTAGCGCCCCAGGCTTCGGCAACGCGCAGAAGACACGGCTCCGGGGAGGACCCCCGCCCCGCCCCCGCCCACACCCCCACCTACCCGCGCGGTAAACAGCGACGCCACGCCCGCTCTCGCCGCATCCCAAGCCCTTCAAAAAATCTGAAGCGCCTCAAAGCTTCACACCTCAATGTGCTTTCATATGTTGGAAACGTCGACCGCACGGCATGGCTGACCTTTAAAAGGACCGGGCGGGGGGCGGCGGGAGCCCGCGGGGGGTGGTGGGGGGTCTCGGACCCGTTCCCGCCGCGCGTCGCGACGCCGCCAACCACCCAGGTTGGGAAATCCTGGCGGCCAAGAACGAAGCCAAGCGGGCCGTGGTCCAGGACCCCCCACCACCCCCCGCGGGCTCCCGCCGCCCCCCGCCCGCTCCTCTCAATGCGCGAGGAACGTACGCACCGCGCGGTTGAAGAGCTCAGGCTCGTCGAGGTTGATGAAATGGGTGCCGGCGGGCACGCGCCAGAGCCGCGCGTCCGGGATCGTCGCGGCCATGAACTCGGAGCTGCGCACGCACGCCTCGTCCCGCTCGCCGAACGCGACCAGGGTCGGCACGCGCAGCGCGCGCATGCCCGCCTCGAGCGCGTAGACCGGCTTGCGGGTGGCGAGCGCGTGGCGGGCGGTGAGCGCGATGCCGTGGGCCGGATGGCCGAGGATGAGCTCCCGCAGGAACGCGTGCTGGCGCCCGCCCTGGGCCCCGTAGTCCGCGAACACCGGCCACGTCAGCGCCGCGTCGAAGAAGGCCTCGATGCCCTGGTCGGCGGCCGCCGCGTACTCCTCGCAGCGGGCCGCGAACGCGGCCGGGTCTTCCGAGCCCGCGCCGGTGTCGCAGAGCAGGAGCGCCGAGACCGTCTCGGGGTACATCAGGGCCAGGTTGAGCGCGATGTTACCGCCCATGCTGAGGCCGCACACCGCGGCCGGCGCGGCGCCCAGGGTCTCGATCAGAGCGCGCGCGTCTTCCACCGATTGGGCCTGGGAGTAGGCGCCCGGCTCGCGCGGGGCGTCAGACAGGCCGAAGCCCCGCACGTCGTAGGCGACGACCCGGTGTCGCCGCGCGAGCTCCGTCATCTGCGGCTGCCACATCCGCCGCCCGACCGGAAAGGCGTGGATCAGCACGAGCGGCGGGCCGGCGCCCATCTCGTCGTAGTGCAGCGAGATCCCGTTGACCGCGACCCGCGGCATCAGCCCGACGTGATCTCGCGCCACACTTCGTTCACCAGCGCCCGGTCGATGCCTCGCACGGTGACGAAACTCCTTGCGACCCGCGGGTTGGTCCGATAATGTGAGTGGCTGTGATTCTAGCATGATGCGACGAGCCACCGAGGAGACGGGGCGATGATGACGTCCGAGCATTTCTGGCTGACGATCGGGTTCCTGGGGCAGGCCTTCTTCTCGATGCGCTTCCTCGTGCAGTGGATCGCGTCCGAGCGGAAGAAGGAAAGCGTGATCCCGGTCTCCTTCTGGTTCTTCTCGATCGGCGGCGGACTCACCCTGCTCGTCTACGCGCTGTACCGCATGGATCCGGTCTTCATCCTCGGTCAGGGCGCCGGCCTCTTCGTGTATCTGCGGAACCTCTATCTGATCCGGCGGAAGCAGAGCGGCCTGGCCGAGGCCAGGGCCTAGCCGCCTCCACGTCACGCAAGGGAGTCTTCATGGACGCCACCATCCGCTGGGGGACGACCCAGTCGCAGCCGATCTTGATGATCCCCGGCCCGACCGAGCTGCCGTTCGCGGTCGTGCAGGCGATGAGCCAGCCCGCCACCATCCAGTACGACATGAACTTCGACGTCAAGATCCTGGAGCCGGTCACCCTCGCGCTGCGCGACATCTTCCAGACGAGCCGCGGCGAGGTCATCGTGATGCCCGGCTCGGGTCGGACCGCGCTCGAGGCCGCCACGATCTCGGTGATCGAGCCCGGCGATCGCGTCCTCGTGGTGGTGGCCGGGGTCTTCGGCTCCCTGATGCGCGAGATCATGACCCGCGCGGGCGCCGAGGTGACCGAGCACACGGTGGAGTGGGGACGTCCGCTCGATCTCGCCCGCCTCGAGAAGGACGTCGAGCGCGTGAAGCCCAAGGCGGTCTCCATGGTGCACAACGAGACCTCCACCGGCACCACCTACCCCGCCGCGGAGGTGGGACGCATCGTGAAGCGGCACGGCGCCCTCTTCATGCTCGACACCGTGTCGTCGCTCGCCGGGCTCGACGTCCGCACCGACGACTGGGGCGTCGACTTCAACATGACCGGCTCGCAGAAGTGCCTCGCCGCGCCGCTCGGGATGGCGGTGGTGTCGGTCAGCCCCGCCGCGTGGGAGGCGATGGAGCGCCGCAAGCACAAGTCCTCGTCGTGGGCCTACGACCTGCTGCGCTGGAAGGAGAACTGGATCCCGGTCTCGCGCGGCGGCCACATCCCGGACGGTAGCCCGCGCCGGCAGCCGGTCTCGATCCCGACGCACCTCACGAACGCGCTGGGCGTGGCGAGCCGGCTCATCCTCGAGGAGGGCCTCGCCCACCGCTTCCGCCGTCACGCGGTGGCCGGGCGCGCCTTCCGGGCCGGCCTCGAGGCGATGCGGCTCGAGCTGTTCCCGGACGCCTCGCTCCTGTCCAACACCGTGTCGTGCTTCAAGGCGCCGGCCGGCATCGACCCGGGCGCGGTGGTGAGCCACATGCGCGATCGCTACGGCATCCTGATCGGCACCGGGCTCGACAAGATCCGCACCACCACCCTGCGGGTCGGGCACATGGGCATCACCTCGAGCCCGATGTACGTGCTGCCCACCCTGTCCGCGATCGAGATGACGCTGCGCGACCTCGGCTACCGCAGCGAGGCCGGCGCGGGGGTCTCCGCGGCCCAGGCGGTCTTCTCGAGCCCGCCCGCGTGATCGTCGTCCCGGACGACTTCCCCTCCGTCTTCGAGGGCAGCGAGGGCCACGAGCGCGCCAAGCGCCTCGGGCCGGTCCGCGTCTTCACCGAGCGCGGGGCGGACCAGGAGGCGGAGCTGATCCGCCGCATCGGCGACGCCACCAGCGCCGTCAACATCCGGGCCCACGCCCGCTTCAGCGAGGGCGTGTTCCAGGCCTGCCCCAAGCTCAAGATGGTCTCGGTGTGGGGCACCGGCACCGACAACCTCGACCTGAACGCGGCGGGCATGCGCGGGGTCACGATCTGCAACACCCCCGGGGTCAACGCCTTCGCGGTGGCCGAGCACGCGCTCACCCTGATGCTCACGGTGGCGCGCCGGGTGGTCACCATCGACGCGGAGATGCGCAAGGGCCGCTGGCCGCGGGAGCTGATGACCCAGTGCGTGGGCAAGACCCTGGGCGTCTTCGGCATGGGGGCGATCGGCGGGACGGCTCGCCACCATCGCGAGCGGCATCGGCATGAACGTGCTCGGCTGGAGCGCGCTCGGCGACGAGGCGCGGATCCGGAAGACCGGTGCCCGGCCCGCCAGCAAGGAAGAGATCCTGACCCAGGCCGACGTGGTCAGCCTGCACGTGCGCCTCTCCACCGAGACGCGCAACTTCCTCGGCCGCAAGGAGCTCGCGATGATGAAGCCCACCGCCATCATCGTGAACACCGGCCGCGGCGCGCTGGTGGATCGGGAGGCCCTGCTCGCCGCCCTGCGCGATCGCAAGATCATGGGCGCCGGCCTCGACGTCTTCCACCAGGAGCCGCTCGCGGCCGACGATCCGATCCTGGCCCTGCCCAACGTGGTGGTCTCCCCGCACAACGCGGGGCAGACCCCCGAGGTCATCCGCGACGGCCTGATCGCCGCGGTCGCCAACATCGAGAACTACCTGCAGGGCAAGCCGAGCAACCTCGTCGTCTCGCCCGGCCGCTAGCGCCGCTCCGCGGCTCCCGATCCCTCGACCCGACGACCGATGGCACGCGCGCCGGATTCGGCGTAGCGTTGACGGGTGCTCCGGCGGTGGCCTCGCGCCCGGGCGCGAGGCCGGTCGACCTCAACCCCATCTGTCACCGAAGAGGAGAGCGACATGGCCAAGGTTCTACGGTGTGGAGATCTGATGCCGGGCTGCAGCGCCGTCCTGGAGGGCAAGGACGTGGCCGAGGTGATGGCCAAGGGAGCCGAGCACGCGAAGAAGGACCACGGGCTCACGGCCATCCCGCCCGACATGATCGCCAAGGTGCAGGCGGCCATCAAGGACAAGTAGCGGAGAGAACCCCTCACCCTGCCCTCTCCCCACAGGGGAGAGGGTCGGGTGCGGGGCTCACGCGGTCAGATCGACCAGCACCTTCATCACCGGCCCGCCCCGCAGCGCCTCCTCCATCCCCTCCTGCAGCCCCTCGAGTGGGATCTTCCGGCTCACCAGCGGCGCGAGGGTGACCGAGCCGGCGGCGGCCAGGCGGATCGCCTCCTCCCAGTCCTGCCGGTTGTAGAGGCGGCTGCCGTGCATGGTGACCTCGCGCGCGAACATCGGGTAGAGGTTCACCGGGGTCGGCTCCGAGTGGATCGCCACGATGCTCACCGTCCCCCACACGCGCACCGTCTCGGTCATCACCCGCGCGGCCGCGGGATGCCCGGTCACCTCGAAGGCCACGTCGACCCCCTGCCCCGCCGTCCACTCGTTGACGAAGCGCACCGGGTCGGCGTCCATGCCGATCACCTCGAGGCCGAGGCCGCGCAGGAGATCGATGCGGAACGGGTTCACCTCGCTCACGATCACGCGCGCGCCCCGGTGCCGGCAGACCATCGCGATGAGCGCGCCGATCGGCCCGCCGCCCAGGACCAGCACCGCGTCGCCCGCCTTCACCTCCGCGCGCCGCACGTCGTGGGTGGCCACCGCGAGCGGCTCGATCATCGCCGCCTGGTCGTCGCCGAGCGCGTCGGGCACGTGGAGCATGCGCGCCGCGGGCACCGCCCAGTAGTCCTGCATGCCGCCCGGCAGCTCCACCCCGTAGATCTTCAGGCGGTAGCAGAGGTAGTAGCCGCCCATCTTGCACGCGCGGCACTCCCCGCACGAGTGGATCGGCTCCACCACCACCCGATCGCCCGGCTGGAAGCCGCTGCCCGCCGGCGCCTCCTCGACCTCCGCGAAGGTCTCGTGGCCGATGATGCCGCCCTTCGGGATGCGGTGATCGAGGTGCCCCTGGAAGATGTGCAGGTCGGTGCCGCAGATGCCGGCCCGCCGTACCCGGACCAGCGCCTGGTCGGGGGCGCGCGACGGACGGGGGATGGGGCCGGTGCGAAACGTGCGGGAGCCTTCGTAGAAGGACGCTCTCATGCGCGGATCTCCTTGTCGGGGTGCCTGGACTATCTAGACGGCACGGCGCGTCCCAGTCAAGGGGCTCCCGCCACGCGCGGCGCCCGCATCCGCCAGAGCGCGATGCCCTGCACCAGCAGGGCCACCGCGATCGCGGCCGCGAAGCCGCCCGCGATGCCGAGCGGGACCAGGCCCACCGCCAGCACCAGGCAGAAGGCGGCGAAGGAGAAGAGGCCGAAGAGCAGCCCGCGCAGCACGCCGAGCGCCGCGCCCGCGCCCTGCACGTGGTGGCCGAACGCGGTCAGGATGGCCGCGAAGAGCGGATACGTCGCGAGCAGCCCGCTCCAGCGCGCCCCGAGGCGCGGGGCGAGCGCGGTCAGCGCGAGGACCACGA
Organism: uncultured Candidatus Rokubacteria bacterium; assembly: GCA_963841755.1. Lineage (GTDB taxonomy): Bacteria > Methylomirabilota > Methylomirabilia > Rokubacteriales > CSP1-6 > CAMLFJ01. The sequence continues at coordinate 240,014 of CAWJDX010000005.1, read as the reverse complement.
CGGTGGCGAGCACCATGCGGGCCGGCAGATCCCACGCCGGCGGCGGCGCCGGCGCGGCCCCGGCGCCGAGCGCGGGCATCAGGCGGAGCGAGAGCGCGAGCGCCGCGACGACCAGGCCGCACAGCGCGGCCGGGCCGAGCGCGAGGGGCTGCAGGATCGCGGCGACGACCGCGTAGGTGGCGGAGCCCGCCAGCAGCGCGGGCAGCCACGTGGTGCGGGTCGCGCTCCAGCCGTAGGCCACGCTGAAGGCCGCCTCCGCGACGGCCCCGACCAGCGAGCCCACCACCGCGGCGGCCGCGAACGTGGTGCCGTGGTCGAGCGCGATGAAGAACGCGACCGGCCCGGTGGTGAGCGGCAGGCCCACGAGCCAGCCGCCGACCGACTGGCCCCATCGCCGCCCGGCCAGCGTGGCGGTCCCGATCAGGGCGGGCGTCAGGACGAGCTTGAGCGCCAGGTTGTCCATCGGTCGACCCGGCGACGGCCGGCGTCAGGCGGAGAGCGCGTCGCGGAGGACCTGGGCCGGATGCCGCGCGGGGCGGCCGGCCAGGTGCTCGATCTGCTGGCGGCAGGAGACGCCCGGGGCCACGATCTCGGTGTCGGCGGCGGCCGACTTCACCGCGGGAGCGAGGCGCCGGTTGCCCAGGCTCACCGAGAGGTCGTAGTGCTCGCGCTCGAAGCCGAACGAGCCGGCCATGCCGCAGCAGCCCGAGTCCACCTCCGCCACGTCGAAGCCGGCCCAGCGGAGCGCGGCCACGGTGGGCGCGGTGCCCACGATCGCCTTCTGGTGGCAGTGGCCGTGGAGCAGCGCCTGACGCCGGGCGCCCCCGGGAGCGGCGGGCGGAACGGCAGGGTGAGGCCGCGGGCCTTCTCGCGGAGCAGGAACTCCTCGAGGAGGAACGACGCGGCCGCGACCTGCCGGGCCTCGTCGGTCCGCACCAGCTCGACGGACTCGTCGCGCAGGGTGAGCAGGCAGGACGGCTCGAGGCCGACGATGGCGGCGCCGCGCGCCACCCACGGATGCAGCCGCGCCACGTTCCACTCCGCGTGGGCCTTCGCCTCCTCCAGCATGCCCTTCGAGATGAGGGGCCGCCCGCAGCACTTCTTGTCCACGAGCTGGACCCGGTAGCCGGCCACCTCCAGCAGCTCCACCGCGGCGCGGCCGATCTCGGGGGCGTTGTAGGTGATGAACGTGTCGTGGAAGAGCACCACGTCGCCCCGCGGCGCCTCCCGGGGCGCGCGCCGGGCGTCGAACCAGTCGGTGAAGGTCTCCCGCGCGAAGCGGGGCAGCGGGCGGCGCCGGTCGATGCCGGCCATGCGCTCCATCAGCCACCGGTTCGGCCAGGAGCGCGCGATCCAGTTCGAGATGGGGGCGAGGCGCGAGCCGAGCCAGGACAGCTTCGCGATGTGGCCGAACATCCGGTTGCGCAGGGGCAGCCCGTTGACCCGGTAGTAGTGGTGCAGGAACTCGTACTTCATCTTGGCCATGTCCACGTTGGACGGGCACTCCGCCTTGCAGCCCTTGCACTCGAGGCAGAGGTCCATCACCTCGTAGAGGCGCCGGCCCGCGAAGTCGGCCTCCGGCACCTTGCCGGAGAGCACCGCGCGCAGCGCGTTGGCGCGCCCGCGGGTCGAGTGCTCCTCGTCGCGGGTGGCCATGTAGGAGGGGCACATGGTGCCCTCGAGCTTCTTGCGGCAGACCCCGACCCCGTTGCACATCTCCACCGCCGCGGTGAAGCCGCCCTGGGCGCTGAAGTCGAGCAGGGTCTTGGGCTCCCACGTCTTGTAGGCGGGGCCGTAGCGCAGGTGCTCGGTGACGCCGGGGCTGCCCACGATGTTGCCGGGGTTCATGAGCCCGCGCGGGTCGAAGGCGGCCTTCGTCTCCTGGAAGGCGCGGAACATGGTGGGGCCGAACACGCGCTCCAGGAACGGGCTCCGCGCGCGGCCGTCGCCGTGCTCGCTCGAGATCGCGCCCCCGAAGGAGAGGACGAGATCGAAGATCTCCTCCGCCATCACCCGCACCTGCTCGAGGCCGCGCTCGGTCTTGAGGTTGATCAGCGGGCGGATGTGGAGGCACCCCACCGAGCAGTGGCCGTAGTAGGCCGCGTCGGCGCCGTGCTTGGCCATGATCTCGGTGAAGCGCGGCACGAACTCGGGCAGGTGCTTCGGGTCCACCGCGGTGTCCTCGATGAACGCGATGGGCTTGGACTCCCCGCGCGTCCCCAGGAGCAGGCCCAGCCCGGCCTTGCGCAGCTTCCAGATCGACTGCTGCTCGGCCGAGTCGGCCGCGATGTGGGAGGCGTAGCCGAAGCGGCCGCGGCTCCGGCGGGCCTCGAGGTCCGCGACCTTGGCCTTCACCTCCTGCTCGGTGTCGCCCGCGTACTCCACGATGAGGATGGCGGCGGGGTCGCCCTGCACGAAGCCCATGCGCTGGGACTGCTCGATGTTGTTGCGGGCCAGGTCGAGGATCATCTTGTCGGTCAGCTCGACCGCGTAGGGCCCGGTCTCGAGGATCGCCTGCGAGGACTCGAGCGCCTCCTGCATGTCGTGGTAGTGGATGACGTCGAGCGCGGTGGCCTTGGGCTTCTTCACCAGGCGCACCTTCGCCTCCACCACCGTGAGGAAGGTCCCCTCCGAGCCCACGATCAGGCGGGCCATGTTGAGCGGGCGGTCCTTCACCAGCTCGTCCAGGTTGTAGCCGCAGACCCGCCGCCAGTGCCGCGGATAGCGCGTGCGGATCTCCGCGTCGTACCGGGTGCGGATGCGGTCGATCTCCTGGTAGATGCGGCCTTCCAGGCCGGGCGCGCGCATCTTGGCCGAGAACTCGGCGGGGGTCACCGTCCCGAAGGTGGCGCGGCTGCCGTCGGCCAGGATGGTCTGGATCTCGATGACGTGCTCCACCGTGAGCCCGTAGGCGATCGAGTGCGAGCCGCCCGAGTTGTTGCCGATCATGCCGCCGAGGGTGGCCCGGTTCGACGTCGAGGTATCGGGGCCGAAGAGCAGCCCGAGCGGCCGCACGTGGTGATTGAGCTCGTCCTGCACCAGGCCGGGCTGCACGCGCGCCCACAGCTCCTCGCGGTTGACCTCGAGCACGTCGCCCATGTGACGCGAGAAGTCCATCACCACCGCCCGATTCACGGTCTGGCCGGTGAGCGAGGTCCCGCCGCCCCGGGGCAGGAGCGGCACTCCTTGCTGGTTGGCGATCTCGACCGCGGCCTGCACGTCGCCCGCGTGCCGCGGGATCACCACCCCGATCGGCTCCATCTGGTACATGGAGGCGTCGGTGGAGTAGAGCAGACGCGAGTAGGTGTCGAAGCGCACGTCGCCCTCGACGCGACGACGCAGCTCGTGCTCGAGATCGTTCATGGCGGGATTATGGGGCCAAGGCCGCGACGTTCGCAACTTCGCCGCGGCCCCGCCGATCGGGAAGCAAGCACCGGGCTCCGGCGGGGAGAAAATACACGATGCCGGTGCGCGTACATCGTCCGGTCCCACGAAACCGATGGGTTACAATGGGACCGCCATTGGCACCTCCCCTGCAGTCGTGGAGGCGCCGGAGGACACGGATCGATGCCCGAGACGACAGACAACGGCAGCCGCGCGACGATCCTCGTGGTCGACGACGAGCCGGACGTGCGTGCGCTGATCCGCGAAGTCCTCACCCTCAACGGCTACACCGTGATCGACACCGGCGATCCCTTCGAGGCGCGGCGCATCGCGGAGCGGCAGCCGATCCAGCTCCTCCTCACCGACGTCGTGATGCCGATCATGAACGGCATCGAGCTGGCTCAGCGCGTGGAGGCGGCGAGCCCGACCACGAAGGTCCTCCTGATGTCGGGCTACGTCACCGCGGCGGTGAAGACCTCCGGCCGGCCGCTCCTGTCCAAGCCGTTCCGGACCAACGACCTGCTGGCCGCGATCCGCCAGATGCTCGACTCGCGCTCCGCGTTCCGTCGTCCCGCCCCCCCGTCCGCGCCCCGGCCGGGATTCGGGCCGGTCTGAGCGCCCCCGCCCGGCTCCGCCCGTCCGCGCCCGGCGCGGATTATACTGGGGCGGTGCGACGGCTCCTGATCACGCTGGGCTGGCTCGTGCTCGCGACCCCGGCCGCGGCGGCCCCCGCGGCGCCCGCGTTCACGATCACGCTCCTGGAAGGCTCCGGGCAGCACTTCGACTCGCGCGCCCAGATCGGCAAGCAGGTGCTGGTGGTGCGCTTCCAGGCCTCCTGGTGCAAGGTCTGCAACGAGGAGGCGATGGGGATGGAGCGGCTCTATCAGAAGTACCGGACGCGCGGCGTGGAGCTGGTGAGCGTGCAGGTGCAGGACACCGAGGCCGACGCGCGGAACTTCCTCAAGGTCAACAAGGCGACCTACCCGGCGGGCCTCGATCCGCGGCTCAAGATCGCCAACCGCTTCGGCTTCCGCGGCACGCCCTACACCGTGGTCGTCAACAAGCGGGGCGAGATGGTGGCCCGCATCCACGGTCGCGCCGACGAGGCGCGCCTGTCCCGCATCCTCGATCCGCTCGTGAAGGCCGCGCCCGCGCGCAAGCCTCCCGCGCGGCTGCAGTAGGATTCGGCGCGCCCGGATCGGGCGCGCGGCCGGTCAGGCCAGGCGGCGGGCGGCGTCGAGGCCGCGCACCGTCATCACCAGCACGAAGACGTGGAAGGCGACCCCGATCCAGTCGCGCAGGCCCACGAAGATGAGACCGTCGAGCGCGTAGATCACCGCGCCCACCGCGAAGGCCCAGACCCGGCCCCGCTCCGCGAAGCGGCCGAGCAGCACGAAGCCGCCGACGATCACCGCGTCCATCACCGCCACCGCCCCGACCCCGCGGCCCCCGTGGACGGCGAGCGCGTCGGCGAGCTGGGTGATGCCGAGTCCCAGGATGAAGCGCCACTGCTGCCCGCTGAGCGAGGCCAGCGAGTTGACGACCGAGAGGCCGGCCACCCAGTAGAACCAGAGCGCCCCGCTGCGACGCAGGCGCAGGAGTCGCTCCCGCTTGTCGTCGGCCGCGGCCGGGGACGGCGGGGCGGGACGAGCGGTGGTCGGGACCGGTGCGGGCGCGGTCAGCGGCGCGTCCGGGATCGGTCCGAACGCGGGGGACGGGCGAGCGGCCGGCACCGCGGTCGCCCGGGGCGGTCGCCGGAAGGGGCTGGCGCCGCCGCCGGCCGGGTTGATCTGCATCGAGTCCATGTACGCTCCTCCGTCACCGCCGGTGTCAATCTGTCCAAATCGAGACCGAACGATCGCCCGAACGGGACCATGGATCGAAGGGAGCAAGCGGTATGCCAGATCAGGCCAATTTGCTGCGCGCCGTCGACCGCCGGAAGATGCCGCCCTGGAAACCGGTCTCCGGGTTCGGAGAATTCCTCGACGCCCGCGGACTCAGCGATGGCAACATCGCGTCGATCCGTGACTGGGTCGCGGCGGGCGCGCCGGAGGGCCCCCAGCAGAAAGCGGCGCCGGCGCCATCGTGGCCAGAGACATGGACGCTGGGCACCCCGGATATGGTCCTGGCGCCCGACGCCTATGAGGTGCCGTCCAGCGACCGGGATGTCTACTGCTGCTTCGTGATTCCCACCGACTTTGCCGAGGATCGCCATCTATCGGCGGTGGAGTTGGTGCCGGGGAATCGGGCGATCGTCCACCACGTCCTGACCTATCTCGATACCACCGGCGCCTCGGTCGCGCTCGACGCGGCCGAGCCGGGTCTGGGCTACACCTGCTTCGACGCCCCGGGCTTCCTGCCCACCGGGGGCCTCGGCGGGTGGGCACCCGGGGCGCGGCCCATCGTGGATCCCGATGGCGTGGGGGTGCTCCTGCCGGCGGGCGCTCGCGTCGTGATGCAGGTCCACTATCACAACCGCGGGGCCGGACTCGAGAGCGACCGGACCCAGATCGGGCTCCACTTCGCGAAGAAGCCCGTCGACAAGCAGGTGCGCTGGCTCCAGCTGATGAACCGCGTCTTCCTGATCCCCGCCGGGGCGCCGCAGCACGAGGTCCGCGCCTCGTACACCATTCCACCCGGCCGGAACTTGCACGCGGTCGGGCTCTCGCCCCACATGCACCTCCTCGGCCGCTCGATGAAGGTCACCGCGACCTATCCCGACGGGAGCCGGCAGCCGCTGATCTACATCGACGACTGGGACTTCCACTGGCAGGGCATCTACACGTTCGCGAAGCCGGTGCCGCTGCCGGGCGGCACGCGGATCGATCTGGAAGCCGTCTACGACAACTCCACCGCCAATCGCCGCAATCCGAACGCTCCTCCCCGCGAGGTGCGCTGGGGCGAGGAGACGACCGACGAGATGTGTATCGCATTCGTGCGGGTCACGGTGGACGCGGAGAAGCCCGGGTTCCACCCGCAGTCTTCACCCGATCACGCAAGAACGCGCTAGCGAGAGGCCCCTCCGACCCGCTGACGTAACCCGCCGGAAACCCCGCGGCCCTCGCGTGCATCGCAACGCACGGAGGAGCCCGACGTCCTTACTTGCCGCCGACCCGCTGGGCGAAGCCCCGGACGAAGGTCCAATAGGCAAGCCGGCCCGCGGCGACTAGATTGGTAAGCGCACGGCCGACAATCCTCGCGGGGGAAGAGTGGAGAAGACCATGGCGGATACCTGGACAGCGAGACTCGATCGACCGGTCGGGGTTCCCCTCCTTCACGTACGGCTCGCCGAGCACCTGAAGCGGCTCAAGGAGGAGTCCACGTGGCGCACGAGTGGACGCAATGCGATCACCCTGAGCAAGGAACCCGCGCTGCGCCTCGTACTGATGCTCCTCGGCAAGGGGCACAAGATCTCGGAGCATCAGGCCGCGGGGCCTCTGACCTTGCACATCCTGAGTGGCTCGGTGGCCTTTCGGACCGGCGAGCGCATGGACACGCTCGGGGCTGGCGAGCTCATCGTCCTCGAATCCGCGATCGAGCATGAGGTCGAGGCCCTGGAAGAGACCGCCTGTTTGCTGACCCTCGCGGCCGCGTCCTAGGCTGGTTCCCGTGAGACACGAGACCGGTAGCGCGTCCGTGGTGCGCGAGCAGGCGCGAGCCGCCGCCCAGTGGGGAGCCTCCTGCGCCGCCGACGATGCGCTGAGGCGGCGGATCGCTCGGCTATCGGAAGACCCCCTGCCGCCCATCCACGGCATCTCCAGATCCCATCGGGGGACCGGCCTGCCCTGCATCGTGTGCCGTGAGGCGATCGCTCCGACCGATGTCGAGCGCGAAGTCGGCGTCGGGATCGTGATGCGGGCTCACGAGACATGCTACAAGCAGTGGCGCGCGGAGTCGAAGCGCGATGCCGGTCTGCGGCGCCTGGAGTCCTAGCGGGCCATGGACCAAGGTCCACTTGGCGCCGCCCGGGCGAAGCCGCACAATCGACCCGCCTGCACCCCGGTCTCACAGGTTGGCGCTTGGGGCGCCGAGACCCCGGTGAATCTGGCCCCCTCCGACACGCCAGAGGAGGAGCCTTGACCACCATGGAACAGGAACCCCTTCGTCGCCTCATCCGTGAGAAGCTCGCCGACGGTCGCTTGCCTCAGAACAGCATCCCGCGCCTCTGGGGTGGTGCGGGCAACGGCGAGACGTGTGACGCCTGCGAGGAGATCATCTCCAAGACGCAGTTCGTCATGGAAGGCGTCAGCACGACGGGCGGCAAGGGCATCCAGTTCCATGTCGGGTGCCTCCACGTGTGGGACTCGGAGCGCTGCGCGCCCGGCCGGGACGACACCGCCGTACAGCTCCCGAAGTACGGCCCCGGCGAGTAACGCGGCGGTCATCTCTCGAGCGGCCATTGGACCTAGGTCCGATACCTTACCCGCTCGTGACGCGCTAGCGTGGTAGCTACACCATCAGCCCGGGAGGCTTGCCCATGATCACGACTCTTCGTCACTTGCGCACCCTGAACATCGCCTTGCTCGCCGCGGGGACGCTCGCCGCCTGCGCCCAGATGCCCTCGTCACCGCAGCCGGTGCAAGCGAGCAACCCCACCGTCACCTACAGCTATCGGACCGACCAGGAGCTGCTCCGAGCGAGCCAGAACGCGACCACCTATTGCGGTCAGTACCAGACCGCCCCGCGCGCGGCGACCATCACGAACAACGCGGACGGCAGCAAGACCGCGGTCTTCGAATGCGTGCGGACGACCGCGGCTCCCGCGCCGCCGCCGGTGGTCAATCCCAATCTGAGCTACACGTATCGGACGGACCAGGAGCTGGTGCAAGCATCGCAGACCGCCAGCGCGTATTGCCTGAGGAACGGCTCGCAGTCGATGACCTCCAGCAGCGTGCTGGCCAACCCGGACGGGACCCGGACCGTGACGTTCCAGTGCAGCCCGCGTTGAGGGGAGCCCCGCGGTCATGACCACCTCGTTACTCTCACCCGAGCAGCTGAGCCAGCAGATACGGGTTCGGCTCGCGCAGGAGCGGCTGCCCGGCGCCGATGGCGTGTACAAGACGCGTCGAGGCGCGGGCCGGCCGTGCATCATATGTCGTCGGGGGATCGAGGCGGCCGACGTGGCATTCGAAGTCGCGGTCCCCGGTGACGTCCTGCCCGCGCACGAGGCGTGTTACATGCTCTGGCGGGAGCAGTCGTTGTCGTGGCTCGCACCGAGGCGACCGTAGCGAGAGCCCGGCTTCATCGAGGCGTCCTTCGTCGGTCGGTTTCGTAACGCACGAGGGCCGCGCCGCCCCGCACGGTCGCGTCCTTGTCGAGGCTCAGGATCTCGAGGCGGGTCGCGGCGATCGCCGCCGCGAACGCATAGTCGGCGAGGCTCGCCCGGATCCGCGCCTCGAGCGGGCGGAGCGACTTGGCGACGCTGCCCGCCAGCAGCAGCCGCTCCGGGTTGAGCCCGTTCACGATGACGGCCAGCCCGGCCCCGAGGGCCCGGCAGGCCTCCTCCACGATCGCCTCCGCCTCCGGCTGACCGGCCGCGGCGAGCCGGAAGACCTCGGCGGCGGCGACGGGCCGGCCGAGCCGCTCCTCCCCCCGCTGCGCGATGTCGGTGCCGGAGACGTAGCTCTTGAAGCAGCCCCGGCCGCCGCACACGCAGGGCGGCCCGTTGAAGTCGATCGGCACGTGACCGAGCTCGCCGGCGCTGCCGGCCGCCCCGCGGTGCAGGCGGCCGTCGAGAACGATGCCACCCCCCACGCCGGTGCCGAGGGTCAGCATGACCAGGGACCGCGCGCCGCGGCCCGCGCCCCACATCCATTCGGCGAGGACCAGCGCGTTGACGTCGTTGTCGACGAACACCGGGACCTCCACGCGCGAGCGGAGGCGCTCGGCGAGCGGCAGGCGAGGCCAGCTCGGGGGCGTAGTTGACGTCCACGCCCACCACTCCGCGCTCGGCGTCCACCGTGCCGGGCACCCCGACGCCGACGCCGGTCACCGCGACGCCGCGCGCCCGCGCGCCGTCCCGGAGCCGGTCGAGCAGCTCCTCGATGGTCTCGAGCGCGCGGCCGGCGCCGTGCGCGTGGGTGGGCGCCTGGGCGTGCTCCAGCACGAGCCCGTCCGCGGTCACGAGGCCGGCCGCGACGGTGGTGCCGCCCACGTCCACCCCGATCGTGACGCCGCTCACCGCCGGGACGCCCTACAGGTTCCCGAAGTGGATGAGCCGGATCCCTTCCCGCTCGATGAGGGCGCGCGCCTCCGGATCGGTGAGCCCGGTCATCTCGGTCTCCCGCTGGCGGCCGTAGCGGCTGTAGGAGAGCTCGTCGTCGTAGTAGCCGGGGTGGGTCATGAACTCGGTGACGCCGCCGGGCAGCTCGCGCAGGTGGCCGAGCACGCGCTCGGACGACCAGTAGGCGTCCGGCCCCGACTCGCCCATGAAGTGGTCGGGGGTCTTGAGCGCGAGCTTCCGGGCCATCGCCCGCACCTCGGGATCCTGGGTCCGCACCGGGACCTTGATGGCCCGCGCGAAGTCGAGCACCAGCTCGAGGATGGGCTCCTGCCGGCCCACGTGATGGTGCGAATCGAGATGGGTCGGGAAGCGGCCCATGATCCGGCGGAACTCGTCGATCTGCATCCCGAGCTCGATCCGCGCCTCGTCCGGCCGGGCCTGTCGCGCCGCCTCGCGCGCGTCCCGCACGAAGCGCCCCTCTCCGTCGAGCAGCGACGCCACCCGCTTCGCGGGCGCGACCGGCGGCCCCAGCGTGAGGTTCATGTGCAGGCCGACGCCCAGCCCCGAGGACTGCAGCGCCTCGATCAGCGCGGGATCCACCGGCCGGTTGACGAGCAGCGTGGTGCTGGTCACGATGCCGCGGCGGTGCGCGTCGATGATGCCGCGGCTCACCCCGGCGGTGAGGCCGTAGTCGTCGGCGTTGACGATGAGCGAGCGGGCCGGCTTCATCGCGAATCCTCCCTGGCCTTGGTGCCCTGGACGACGTAGCGCTCGACCGTCGCGGGCCACCCGCTCCGCGGCAGGGTGCCCTCCACGTCGAGCGCGCGGATGTGCTCGAGCCGCTCGTATCCGATCCGGGGGAAGCCCTGGGTCTCCTGGCCGAGGATCGCCGGCTCGAGCCCCGCGTCGGCGAGCTTGCCGAGCGCGGCCTTGATGCCGAGGAACCCGAAGAGCGTGAAGACGAGGCGGCCGCCGGGCCGCAGGTGCGCGGGCGCCTCCGCGATCACCCGGTCGAGCAGGCTCCACCCGTCACGGCCGCCGTTGTCGGCGGCGGCCATCGCGTCGCTCCGCTCGCGGTCGGGGGGCGTCGGCATCTGGGGCGGGCTCGTGCAGATGAGATCGAACACGAGCCCGCGCACCGGGTCGAAGCCGTCGCCGAGCCGGACCTCGACCCGGTCGGCCACCCCGTTGAGCGCCGCGTTCTCCCGCGCGCAGCGCACCGCCGCCTCCACCACGTCGGTGGCGATCACCCGGGCCCCCGCCCGCGCCGCGCGCACCGCGGCGAGGCCGATGCCGGTGCCGATCTCGAGGACGCGCTCGCCGGGCCGCGCGTGCAGGTGCCGGCAGAAGAGGAGCGAGCCCGCCTTGGGCGGCTGCGCCCCGTCCACCACCTTGAAGGTGGCGCCCTCGTGAATGAAGAGGAGCACCCCGCGATCGTCGGTCACTTGCCCATCACCCGCCGGAAGTAGAGCCGCAGCGCCTCCTTCAGCTGGGCGCGGGCCCCCGCCCCGGTCTGCGCGTCCTCGAGCTGCTCGATGTCGATCGCGAGCGGCACCCCTTCCTTCTTCACCCCGTCGAGCTCGGCGGTGAGGCCGCAGCGCTCGTCCGACTCGGTGAACACCACGCGCGCCCGCGTGAAGCTCCGGTCCTCCTGGGCGAGCTGCTCGATCGTCTCGGTGAGCAGGCGCCGGATCGCCTCCTGCTCGGGCGCGGGCACCGAGGAGAACGCGGCGGTCAGGCTGATCTCGGCCATGGTCAGATGCCGGCCGCGGCGGCCGCGCAGAGCGGGTCGAGGCCGGCCTCGAGGCCGCGCTTGCCGATCCGGATGGCCACCGGGCGCGAGAAGTAGAGCGTGCCGTAGCTCTGGTGCTTCGGCACCACGTCGTGGCCCATTCGCCGGAGCGCGGCGAGCGACTTCTCGCCCACGCGGTCGTCCACCCACAGCTCGCCCGCCCTCGGTGTGCACGCGCGGGGCCTCGATCGCCTGCTGGGGCGTGTCGCCCGCGTCGGCCACGTTGGCGATCACCTGCGGGATGGCGGACACGATCTTCCGGCCGCCCGGCGCGCCGACGGTCAGGTACGGCTCGCCCTGCCGGAAGCCGAGCGCCGGCACCATGTTGACCACCGGGCGCTTGCCGGGAGCCACCGAGTTGGCGCGCCCGGGCTCGGGATCGAACCAGAGCATGCCGTTCTGCAGCAGGATGCCGGTGCCCGGCACCACCATGCGCGACCCGTAGAGCGAGACCGCGGTGTTGGTGAGCGAGACCATGTTGCGCTGGCGGTCGACCGCGCAGATGTGGGTCGTGCAGTCGGCCCCCTCGGTGGGCACGCGGCGGCGGCCGCGCGGGGCGGCGACCTTGCCGCGGCCGAGCCCGCCCACCGCCACGTCGTGCGCCCACGCGTCGGGCAGCTTGGCCTCGCTGCGCGGCCCCGCGACGCGCAGCCCCGCCGCGACCTCGGCGGCGTACTCGCGCGAGGCGAGCCCGCGCCACGGCACGCGCACCGCGAGCGGGTCGGCCAGGTGGCGCAGGCGGTCGAGGAACGCGTAGCGCAGCGCCTCGGCGCGGAGGTGCAGGCCGGCCGGCGTCTCGTAGCCCACCTTGGCGGCCGGGAACTGGGCGAGGACGTTCAGCATCTCGACCGCGGTCGGCCCGCCGGTGGCCCCGGGCGAGAACGCCAGCTCGAGCCCCCGGTACTTCACGGTGAGCGGCTCGAGCCACGCGCGGCTCGTAGCCGGCGAGGTCGCTCGCGCGCAGGAAGCCGTCGGTCCGCTTCATCTCGTGGTCGATGGCCTGCGCGATCGCGCCCCGGTAGAACGCGGCCGGCCCGTCCTTGGCGATGAGGCGAAGGCTCCGGCCGAGATCGGGCTGGCGCAGCACGTCGGCGGGGGCGAGCGAGGCGGGCCGGTGGACGTAGTGGCCGCCGCGCAGGTAGGTGCGGGCGGTCTCCGGGAACGCGGCCAGCTCCTGGCAGTAGGGCGCGGTGGTCAGGGTCACGTACCAGTCGACCGGGAAGCCCTCCTCGGCGAGCCGGATCGCGGGCGCGATCACGTCGGCCAGATCCATGGTGCCGAAGCGCTCGAGGGCCAGGGCGAGGCCGGCCACCGAGCCGGGAATGGCCACCGACTTCGGCCCGAAGTTGTTGGCGTCGCCCACCACCTGGCGCCACGGGAAGAGCGCCTGCGCGACGCCCTCGCCCAGCTCGAAGCAGCCCTCGTGACAGGCCGCGGGCGCCTGCACGTTGAAGTCGAGCGCCACCGTCTCGCCGCGCTTGGCCAGGTGCACGAGCATGGTGCCGCCGCCCGCCACCGAGGACATGAACGGCTCGACGACCGTCATCGCGAAGGCGGTGGCCACCGCCGCGTCCACCGCGTTGCCGCCGCGCGCGAGGATCCCCGCCCCCACCTCGGCCCCGAGCGGATGCTCGGCCGCGACGAGGGCCCGGGCGGTGGACGGCGTCTGCTTGGTCACGGAGAGGGTGGAGCGGATCATGCGGGCGTCTCCTTCGCGAACTCGAACGGGTGGAGCCGGCACGTCCAGATCCCGGCGTCGTGGGGGAGCGCGGTACTCGGCATGGGCGTCGTGAAGACGCCCAAGTCTAGCACGCGGCTATTCGTCGCGAACGTCGAGCGGGGAGACCTTGCGGAGCATGTCGACCACCCCGCCCTTGTCGTCGAAGTAGACCACCCAGCCGAGCGGGTAGACCCAGGCTTCCTTCGCGGTCGTGCGGATCGCCGCCCAGTGCTGCTCGCCCAGCGAGCCCATCAGGGCCGGGTCGATGGTCTGCTCCCGCGGCTCGCCCAGCAGCACCTTCACCTCGCCCGGGGTGCTGCCCGGCGCGACCTGGCGCCAGAAGCGGAACTCGCTGTAGCGCGACGTCGTCTCGATCTCCGGGTGCTCGCGCAGGTACTTGAAGACCTTCTCGTCCATCTGGTCCTGCCACACCCGCTTCTCGTCGAAGGAGGGCGCGCGGCCGTTGGACGCGAAGGACTGCTGGATGAACATCTCCTCCGCGTTCGGGCCCCGGGTGGTGCGCTCGAGCGTGGTGTCGGTCAGCGACGAGCACGCCGCCGCGACGAGCGCCGCCGCCGCCAGGCCCGAGGATCGGGTCAGCCACCGCATGGCGCCCATTATATCGCCGCGCTTCCGCCCGCCCCTCAAATGAGAGCGGACTCCAGCACGATCCCGCGGTCGATGACCCGGGCGGCCCGGGCGAGGAGGCCGGCCAGGGCCGGCTCCACCTCGGGCGACTCCGCCAGCTGACGCAGCACGTCGATCAGCCGCCGCATGGCCCGGATCAGGTCGCCCTCGTGGCCCCCGAACGACTCCTCCACGATGGCGCCCCAGTCGTCCTCCCCGGAGGCCCAGCGGAAGACCGACGGCATGAAGCCGGTCGAGACCGAGACCGGCATCGGGAGCTGGTGACGGCGCTGGACCTCGAGCACGGTGCTGGCGACCGACTCCATCTCCTGGAGCTTGCGCTTGAGCTTGGGGCGCTTCTTGAGGAAGAGCCGGGCCACCGCCGCGTCGCCCGAGCGCGACTCCTCGATCAGCCCGGAGCAGAGGGTGGCCGCCTCCGCGAGCGTGGTGTCGGCGAGGATCCCGCGATCCACCACCTCGGCCACCAGCAGCTCGTTGTCGTGCCGCAGCCCCGCGATGAGCTGGCCCTTGGCCAGGAGCTTGGCGTCCTGCACCGCGCCGAACCGCTCGAGCACCTCGACCACCCGGAGAAACTCCTGCCAGTACGCGTTGCGGAAGGCGTCGAGCATCTCCCGCTTCTGGGCGAGCTGCCGCTCGACGCCCTCGAGCCCCTTCCAGGCCTGCTCGCAGCGGTTCTGCGAGCCCCACGGGCAGCGGTGGCACTCGATGGCCGCGAGCGCGCCCTCCGGGCCGTGGCTCCGCTCGCGCTCGATCAGCTCGGGCACCGAGAGCCGATCCATCTGCTCGGTGAGCCCGCGGGTGCGCTGCTCCCAGTCGCGCGGCACGTGCAGCGGCGGGGTCTGCCAGAACACCCGCTTGACGTTGCCCTCCTTCATCGCGACCGTCCCGCCGTGGGGCAGCATCACCTGGATCAGGTTGCGGTGCCGGCGCCGGTCGACCCCGACGATCAGGCCCAGGACCGCCCCGCTCTTGCGCCGCACCAGGGCCAGCCGGCCGGGCTCGGCCTCCGACGCGGAGCCGCCCCGGCGCCCGCTCTTGCCGCGCGCCATGCGGGCCACCTCCACCTCGGAGCGCACGCGTCCGGTAGCGGCCGATGCGGGGGAAGTCGCCGCAGGGCGCGTCGAAGCCGCGGCCGTCGGTCACCGCCATCTCGAGGCTCGCCACGTCGGTCTCGAGGCTCCGGATGCGCTTCATGTTCTGGTACTGGCCGAACGACGACTCGACGATCCGGCGGATGGTGGGCAGGTCGCTGCCGGTCGACAGCAGCAGCGCGACCGAGCCGTAGCCGAGCTTGAACTGGCTCACCACCGGCTCGGGCGGCCCGTCCACCACCCGCTTCATGTCGTCGAAGCCGTCGCGCACGTCGAGGGCCATCACGCACTTGCCCTCGGGGTCGATGCCCCGCCGGCCCGCCCGCCCCGCCATCTGGGTGAGCTCGTTGTGGGTGAGGCTGCGGAAGCCGCGGTCGGTGCGCTTGGTCAGCGACTGCAGCACCACGCTCTTGGCCGGCATGTGGATGCCGAGCGACATGGTCTCGGTGGCGAAGACCACCTTGCAGAGCCCGCGCTCGAACAGCAGCTCGGTGAAGCGCTTCACGGTGGGCAGGATCCCCGCGTGGTGGAGCCCGACGCCCATGCCGAGGGCCTGGAAGATCGTCTGGTTGAGCGGCGACTCCGCGATGGTCGGGTTCTCCCCGATCTGCTCGCGGATGGCCTCGTCCACCTGGCGCCGCTGCTCGCGCGAGAGCAGGGGCTTGCCCTCCGCGAGGACCGTCTCCATGGCCCGCTCGCAGCCCGCGCGGCTGAAGATGAAGTAGATCGCGGGCAGCCACCCGCGGCTCTCCAGCTCGTCGAGCATCACGGTGGGATCGACCACCCGACGGCGTGTACCAGCGCCCGCGGTCGTTGTAGCCGCCCTCGCGCTCCTCGCCGAGGAGGCGCACCTTGCCCTGGCGGACCGCGTCGTAGGTGTGGATCTCTCCCGAGAGGTCGGCGACCAGGTACTGCAGCGGCACCGGCCGATGCGGGTGGGTGATCGGCACGATGGGCCGGTGCACGAGGCCGATCCAGTCCGCGATCTCGTTGACGTTGCGCACCGTCGCGGAGAGCGCCACCAGCGCCACGTCCTTCGGGCAGTTGACGATGATCTCCTCCCACACCGTCCCCCGCCCCTCGTCGCCCATGTAGTGGCACTCGTCGAGCACCACCGTGTCGAGCCCCGCGAGCCCGCCGGAGTAGAACATGTTGCGGAGGATCTCGGTGGTCATGACCACCACCGGGGCCCGCGTGTTCACCTTCACGTCGCCGGTGAGGATGCCGACGTTCTCCGCGCCCCACTGCCGGCCGAAGTCGGCGTACTTCTGGTTGGAGAGCGCCTTGAGCGGCGTGGTGTAGGCGATGCGGCGCCCGCGGTGCAGTGCGGCGTGGATCGCGAACTCGGCCACCAGGGTCTTGCCGGAGCCGGTCGGCGCCGAGACGATCACCGACTTGCCGTCGAGGATGGCGGAGATGGCGCGGAGCTGGAAATCGTCGAGCGAAAACGGGTAGCGGGCCTTGAACGACTGGAGCAGTTCCTCGGCCACGGCCGCGGCACCTCCCTTGCCCGCGCCCTCACCGTACCACGGCCTTGCGTGGCCGCGAAGCCCCGCGTAGGCTCTGGGGCCATGAAGCTCACCGGCAAGGTCGCCCTCATCACCAACGTGAGCCACTTCATGGGCCCCGCCATCACCGAGGAGTTCTGCCGCGAGGGCGCCTCGGTGGCGCTCCACGACCGCGAGCCGGCCCTGATCAAGCCGTTCGCGACCATCGCGGAGCGGCTCGGCCGCGACGTGCTCGCGCTCGGCGGCGACCTGAGCCGCTCCGCGGAAGCGGAGCGCGCGGTGGAGGCGGTGGTGGCGCGCTTCGGGCGCCTCGACATCCTGGTCAACAACAACGCGCACCCGCCCTCCGGGCAGCCCGGTCGAGCAGATCACCGACGCGGCCTGGCGCGAGATGCAGTCCCGCCTGCTCGACGAGCCGTTCTTCTGCCTGCGCGCCGCGCTGCGGGTGATGCGGCCGGCCGGGCGCGGCAAGATCATCAACATGTCCTCCGCGGCCGCCTTCCCCGGCCTGCCCAACTACGCGGCCTACACCGCGGCCCGCGCCGGCGTGAACGGGCTCACCAAGGCGGTCGGCCGCGAGGTGGCGAAGGACGGCATCCAGGTGAACGCGATCGCGCAGAACTACGTCGAGAACCCGACCTACTTCCCGCCCGCGCTCGTCGCGGACCCGGCGAAGCGCGAGCGCATGATCCGGAACATCCCGGCCGGCCGGCTCGCCCGCAGCGAGGAGTCCGCCCGGCTCGCGGTCTACCTGGCCTCGGAGGACGCCGACTTCTTCGTGGGCCAGGTCATCCCCTTCGCGGGCGGCTGGGTGACGCCGTGATCGTCTACCACGTGGCGATCGAGACCGCGGGCGACTACGTGGCCAGGCGCGAGCCGCACCGGCGCGTGCACCTCGACCGGCTCATGGCCCTGCGCGGCCAGGGCCTCGTCATCGGGGGCGGGCCCTCGCCCGACGGGCGCGGCGCCGACATCTTCTACCGCGTCCAGCAGCCCGACGACCTCCGGGGGCTCGTGGAGACGGATCCCTACTTCACGGGCGGCGCGTGGTCCGGCTACCGGTCGCGGAGCTTCGCCCAGTTCCTCGAGCCCTGGGAGCTGCGCCCCGCTGGTGACCGACGGCTCCCGCCCGGTCACCATCGCGGAAGGGCATCGCCCCCGACGTGGAGATGGCCTCCTTCGCCCTGATCGAGGCGCGCGGCGCCGGCCGGATGGCCTTCGGCGGCTTCTTCCCCGGCGGCGAGACCCTGGCGGTCATGCGCGCCCCGGACGCGGACAAGGCGCTCGAGGAGCTGCGCGCCAGCGGCTTCTGGCAGGAGGGCTCGCTGCGCGGGCGCCCCCTCCTGCACGTGCTCTAGGCCGCCCCACCCGCCCCCGTCGACCCTCCCGGGCTCGCCCGGCGCGGGCCATTTTTCCCGGTTGACAGGGTGCTTTCTGTTTAGGTATACCTAATCCGCTGGCTATCACCACCCTAAAGGTGAACGGAAAGCAGCCCGAATGAACAGGTCGTCGCTCGGCTCCCGGAAGGCCCGCCCGTGATCCTCTGTCTCTGCCGTGGCGTCTCCGAGCACACCGTCCACGCCGTCATCTCCGCGGGCGCCCGCTCGGTGGACGAGATCGAGCGGAGCTGCGGCGCGGGGGGCGACTGCGGGGCCTGCAGCGAGGCGCTCGAATGCCTGGTCGAGCGTGTCCGTGAGAGGCACTATAGTGGCGCGACCGCGGCCCACTAACGTCCTCACGGAGGCGAGCCATGAAGGGACACGACCAGGTGGTGACCTTGCTCAACGAGATCCTCACCGGAGAGCTGACCGCCATCAACCAGTACTTCATCCACGCGCGCATGTGCGAGAACTGGGGCTACAAGCGCCTGTGGAAGAAGCTCCGCGAGGAGTCGATCGGTGAGATGCGCCACGCCGACCGGCTGATCGAGCGCGTCCTCTACCTCGAGGGCGTGCCCAACGTGCAGCGCCTCGGCAAGGTGAACGTGGGCCAGACCGTCCCCGAGCAGCTCCGGCTCGACCTCGAGCTGGAGCGCAGCGCGGTGGCCGCGCTCAACGCGGGGGTGGAGCTCTGCCGCGGCGCGGGCGACAACGGCAGCCGCGACCTGCTCGAGGACATCCTCAAGTCGGAAGAGGGGCACATCGACTGGATCGAGGAGCAGATGGAGCTGATCAAGCAGGTGGGCGAGGCCCACTACCTCGCCCAGCAGATCAAGGAAGAGGACGCGTGATCGACGACTCCGGCGAGGCGGCCGCCGCCCGCGAGGTGACCACCGGCCCCGCCGTGCGCATCGTGAGCACCGAGCTCTTCCGGGGCCGGCGCGAGATCGTCATCGTCCACCGGGGCCAGGAGTACCGGCTCCACATCACGAAGGCCGACAAGCTCATCCTGACCAAGTAGTCACCGAGAGGGACCCGTGTCACAGATCGGAACGCTCGTCCAGACACTCGCCAAGGGTGGTCCCGTCATGATTCCCCTGCTCGCCTGCTCGATCGTGGCCCTGGCGGTGGTCGTGGAGCGCCTCGCCTTCTGGTGGCGCCAGGGCGACCAGGGCCCCGCGCTGCGCGCGCTCGAGCTCGCCGAGCGCGGCAAGCTCGACGAGGCCCTCGAGGTCGCCCGCCGCGCCCAGGGCCCCACCGCCCGGATGGTCGCGGCCGGGCTCGCGGAGCGGCCGGGGACGGCCACCGCGGCGATGGAAGCGGCGGCCCAGGCCGAGATCGGCCCGCTGCGGAGCTACCTGCCGGTGCTCGACACGATCATCACCCTCTCCCCGCTCCTGGGCCTCCTCGGCACCGTCACCGGCATGATCGCGGCCTTCGGCATCCTCTCCACCACCGGCATGAACCAGCCCACCGCCATCACCGGCGGGGTGGCCGAGGCCCTGATCGCGACCGCGGCCGGGCTCGGCATCGCCATCGTCACCCTGGTGCCCTACAACTACTTCACCGCCCGGGCCGAGCAGGCCATGGACGCGATGGAGCGGCTCGCCACCCGGCTCGACGTGGCCCTCAAGGAGCAGCAGATCCCGTGAGGCTCCGCCGGCGGCCGCCTCGCAAGGCGCGGATCGAGATCATCCCCATGATCGACACCGTGTTCTTCCTCCTGGTGTTCTTCATGATGGCGAGCCTCGCCATGACCGTGCACGGCGGCATCCCGGTGAACCTGCCCAAGGCGGCCAAGGCGGAGGCCGCGCGCGCCCCGGTGTCCATCTCGATCGCGCGCGACGGCGTCGTCTACCTCGAGCGCGAGCCGATCGAGCCCGCCCAGCTCACCGCGCGCCTGCAGGCCCGCGGGCGCACCGAGCCCGACCTCGCGGTGGTGATCGAGGCGGATACCGAGGTGCTGCACGGGCGCGTGGTGGACGTGATGGACGCGGTGCGGCTGGCCGGCGTGGGCAAGCTCGCGATCGCGGTCTCGCCGCGGGAGGCGCAACGCTGACCTCGGGGCGGGCCCTCGCGCTCGTCGTCGTCGCGATCGGGCTGCTGACCGGCCTGGCCGCGTCCCCCACCGCGGCGGACGAGCCCGACCCCTTCGCGCCGATCCTGCACGCCCTCGACTACCTGGCGGTCGACTACCCGGGCGCGGTCAAGGACGGCAAGGTCCTGGACCAGGGCGAGTACGCCGAGCAGGTCGAGTTCGCCACCTCGGTGCGCGGCCTGATCGCCGGCCTCCCCGCCCGCCCCGAGCGCGCCGCGCTCGAGGCCACCGCGGCCGGCCTCCTCGGCGCGATCCGCGACAAGCGCCCCGGCGAGGAGGTCGCGGCGATCTCGGGCGATCTCCGCCGCCGCATCATCGATCTCTACGACGTGCGCGTGACCCCGCGACAGGTCCCCGACCTGGCGCCCGCCGCCGCCGACTTCACCACCCACTGCGCGGTCTGCCACGGCGCGGCCGGCCGCGGCGACGGGCCCGGCGCCAAGGGCCTGACCCCGCCGCCCGCCGATCTCACCGACGCGGCCCGCATGGGCGAGCACAGCCTCTTCGGCCTCTACAACACGATCACCCTCGGCATCAAGGGCACCGCCATGACCGGCTTCGCGCCCCTCGGCGAGGCCCAGCGCTGGGCGCTCGCCTTCTACGTGAGCACGCTCGCCACGCCCCCCGCCGAGCGAGAGCGCGGCGCGCAGCTGTGGAAGAGCGGGGCCGGGCGGGGCGAGCTGCGCGATCTGCGATCGCTGGTCATGGCCACCCCGAAGGAGGTGGCGGCCCGCGCGGGCGGCGACGGGGTCGCGGTGCTCGCCTATCTGCGCGGCGACCCGGGCGCGCTCGCGGCGGTCCGCGAGTCTCCCCTCGACCTGAGCACGCGCCTCCTCGGGGAGAGCCTCGCGGCGTACCGGCAGGGCGACGCGACGCGCGCGCACCAGCTCGCGATCACGAGCTATCTCGAGGGCTTCGAGCTGGTGGAGACGCAGCTGAGCGCGGTGGACGGCGGGCTCAAGACCCGGGTCGAGGCCGAGATGCTCCGCTACCGCACCCTGATCCAGTCCCACGCCCCGCGCGACGCGGTCGAGGCGGAGGGGCGCACCATCCTCGGCCTGCTCGAGACGACGCGGCAGCGGCTCGACGCGGCGCGGCTCTCGCCGGCCACCACGTTCACCAGCGCGCTCGTCATCCTGCTGCGGGAGGGCCTCGAGGCCATCCTGGTGCTGGCCGCCCTCGTCGCGATGCTGATCAAGTCGGGACGCCGCGAGGCGCTGCGCTACGTGCACGCGGGCTGGATCGCCGCGCTGGCCCTGGGCGCGGTCACCTGGGTCGCCGCCTCCTACGTGGTCACGCTGAGCGGGGCGAGCCGCGAGGTCACCGAGGGCGTCACCGCGCTGATCGCGGCGGGCATGCTCCTCTACGTGGGCTTCTGGATGCATCGCCACGCCCACGCGGCGCGCTGGAAGACCTTCATCGAGACGCAGGTGCAGGCCGCGCTGTCCGGCCGCACCCGCTGGGCGCTGGCGTCGATCGCGTTCCTCGCGGTCTACCGCGAGGCCTTCGAGACCGTGCTCTTCTACCAGGCGCTCTGGATCGAGGCCGGCCCGTCGGGCCACGTGGCGGTCGCGGGCGGCTTCGCGGCGGCCGCGGCGGGGCTCGTGCTGCTGGCCTGGCTGATCCTCAAGATGGGGCTGCGGCTACCGGTCGGCTGGTTCTTCGGCGTGGGCTCGGCGCTGATGGCGCTGCTCGCGGTGGTGCTGGCCGGCAAGGGCATCGCCGCGCTCCAGCACGCGGGCCGGCTGCCCGTCGAGCCGCTCGACCTGCCCTCCATCCCGTCGCTCGGCGTGTACCCGACGTGGCAGGGCGCTGCTCACCCAGCTCGCGCTGGTGCTGCTGATCCTCACCGCCTTCACCTACTCCCGGCGCCACCCACGACATGCCGCCTGAGGTCCAGGCGCTCCTCTTCGACACCTACGGCACCGTCGTCGACTGGCGGAGCGGGGTGCTCGAGGCGCTGGTGGCCCTGGGCCGCGCGCGCGGGCTCTCGATCGCGTGCGAGCAGCTCCTGGCCGACTGGGACCCGCGGCCGATCATGGATCGCGTGAACGCGGACGAGCTCCCCTGGATGACGATGGAGGACGTCCATCGACAGGCGCTGGGCGAGTCGCTGGCCCGCCACCGCGTCACCGGGCTCACCGAGCGGGAGATCGAGCGCCTGGTCCAGGCCCGGTGGCGCCTCGCGCCCTGGCCCGACGCGGTCCGCGGGCTGACGCGCCTGAAGCAGCGCTACGTGATCAGCCCGCTCTCCAACGCGAGCTTCACCGGCATGGTGCGCCTGGCGAAGTTCGCCGGGCTCCCCTGGGACTGCGTGATCACCGCCGAGAACGCGCGCCGCTACAAGCCGCACCCGGACGTCTATCGCACCGCGGTGGCGCTGCTCGGGTGGCGGCCGGACCAGGTGATGCTGGTCGCGGCGCACAACTACGATCTGCGCGCGGCGCAGGGCGAGGGGCTGCGCACCGCGTTCGTGCCACGGCCGCGCGAGTACGGCCCGGGGCAGACGACCGATCTGGCGCCGGAGGGGAGCTGGGACGTGGTGGCGAAGGACTTAGGCGATCTGGCGGAGAAGCTGGGGGCGGCGGGGTGACGTGCCCCTCAGCCTGACCCGCCCCTCACCCTGCCCTCTCCCCTGAGGGGAGAGGGGTATAGGGAGGAAGGGCTCTTTCTACTGGGCGTCGGCGATCGCCTTGACGCCGCCCGGGTTGTCGAGCGAGGAGAGGTCGCCCGGGTCGCGGCCGAGATAGGTCGCGCGCACCACCCGGCGCATGATCTTGGCGCTGCGGGTCTTGGGCAGCTCGCGCGCGAAGAGCACGCGCTCCGGCCGGATGGCCTTGCCCATCGAGCGCACGACCTCCTCCAGCAGCTCGGCGCGCAGCGGCTCCGACGGCGCGAAGCCGGGCCGCAGCACCGCGAAGCACACCACCGTCTCCCCCTTGATCTCGTGCGGCACACCGACCGCGGCGGCCTCCGCGACCGCCGGGTGGCCCACCAGCACCGACTCCACCTCCGCGGGCCCCACGCGCTTGCCCGCGATCTTCAGCGTGTCGTCGGAGCGGCCCTGGATGAACCAGAATCCGTCCTCGTCGACGATCGCCCAGTCGCCGTGCACCCACACCCCGGGCCAGCGCGACCAGTAGGTCTCGAGGTAGCGCTCCGGATCCTTCCAGAAGCCCGCGGTCATGCCGGGCCACGGCCGGGTCACCACCAGCTCGCCGACCTGCCCGCGCACCGGCCGTCCGTCGTCGTCGTAGACGTCGGCGGCCATGCCCGGGATAGGCCCCGCGAACGAGCAGGGCTTGATCGGCGCGATCGGGAAGCACGACAGGATGCCGCCCGAGATCTCGGTGCCGCCGGTGTAGTTGATGATCGGCAGCCGCCCCTTCCCCGCGGTCTCGAAGAGCCAGCGATAGGGATCCGGGTTCCACGGCTCGCCGGTGGAGGCCATGAGCTTGAGCGACGAGAGATCGTGGCGCGTCACCCACTCGGCGCCGTGCGGCATCAGCGCGCGCACCGCGGTGGGGGAAATGCCGAGCACGGTCACCCGGTGCCGCTCGAGCACCGACCACAGGCGATCGGGCTTCGGGTAGTCCGGCGTGCCCTCGAAGAGCACCGCGGTGCCGCCGGTCAGGAGCGCGCCTCCGATCAGCATCGGCCCCATCAGCCAGCCCAGGTCGGTGACCCAGAAGAGCCGATCGCTCTCGCCGAGATCGAAGAGATACGCGAAGTCGTGCGCGTTCTTGATCGAGAACCCGCCGTGGGTGAGCACGGTGCCCTTCGGCCGCCCGGTGGTGCCCGAGGTGTAGATGATCAGGCACGGGTGATCGGCCTCCACCGCCAGGGCCGGGCACTCGGCCGACTCCACCGCGACCAGGTCGTCCCACCAGAGGTCGCGCCCGTCCTTCCACGGCACCTCCACCCCGCTCCGCCGATGCACGATGACGTGCTCCACGCTCGGGGAGGCGGACACCGCCTCGTCGGCGGTGCGCTTGAGCGGGATCGGCTGGCCGCGCCGGGCGAACGTGTCCGCGGTGATCAGCAGGCGCGCCCCGCAGCCGTCGAGCCGCGAGGCCACCGCCTGCGCGCCGTAGCCGGAGAAGCACGGGGTGTAGACCGCGCCGATGCGCACCACCGCGAGCGTGGCGATCACCGCCTCCGCGCACATCGGCAGCAGGATGCCGACGGTGTCGCCCGGCCGGATGCCGAGACGCTTGAGCGCATTGGCGAGCCGGCCCACCTCCGCGGCCAGCTCGCGGTAGCTGAGGGTGCGGACCGTGCCGTCCTCGGCCTCCGCGATCACCGCGAGCTTGTCCCCGCGCCCGGCCGCGATGTGACGGTCCACCGAGTTGTCGGCCAGGTTCAGTCGCCCGCCCTCGAACCAGCGGGGCCACTCGATGCCCTTCGACGTGTCGAGCACTCGGCGGTAGGGCGTGAACCAGTGGAAGCCCAGGTCGCGCGAGACCGCGTCCCAGTACCACTCCGGGTCCGCCACCGAGCGCCGCTGCAGGTCGGCGAGCGTCGCGAGCCCGTGCGCGGCCATGAAGCGGCCCATGCGGGTGCGCGCCGCCGCCGCCGGATCCGGCCGCCAGATGATCTCGTCGGTCGCCATCGCCCCTCAGGCCTCCAGGTCGGCCAGCGCCGACTCCTCGATGGACCGCCACCCGGCCAGCGGCTCGAGCCACTCGACCTGGCGCGCGGTGAAGGGCGGGCTCGCGGGGCCGCGCGCCTCGAGCCATCGCTTGAGGTAGAGCCCGGCCGAGAGCAGCTTCCGGCAATCCTGCCCCTGCTCGCGCAGCGCCTGGCCTTCGGCCAGGAGGAGCGAGCCGGCCAGCAGGTGGTAGAGCGTGTCGGCCACCGGCCGCGCGGCCAGCTCTCGCTCCGCGGCGGGCCGCGCGGCCCAGCCCGCGGTCTGGCGCGCGACCGTCTCCAGCGTCGCGCGGGCCAGATCCACCAGCGGCTTGGCCGCCGGCTCCGCGACGCGCCCGAGGCGCTCGCCGATGAACGCGGCCAGCACCTCGAGCCCGCGGTCCTTCAGGATCGCGCGCTGGACGTCGAGCGCCACCACGTTGGCGGAGCCCTCCCAGATGGCGCCCAGGTAGGCGTCGCGCAGCAGGCGGGGATTGACCCACTCCTCGACGTAGCCGTTGCCGCCGCGCACGTTCATCGCCTCCGCGGTCACGTCGCGCGCGCGCAGGGTGATCCAGTACTTGGCGAGCGGGGTCCACACCCGCGCGAGCGCGCGCGCCGCCGCGTCGCCTGCGTCGCGGCGGTCGAGCAGCGCGGCGCCGTTCAGGATGACGGAGGCGGCGGCCTCCGCGTCGAGCAGCATCGAGAGCAGGTTGCTGCGCAGGAGCGGCAGCTCGATCAGCGGGGTCCCGAAGGCGACCCGCTGCCGCGCGTGCACGAGCGCCTCGAGCAGCCCGCGCCGCATGAGCCCGGCCGCCCGCATCGCGTTCGACAGCCGCGAGCCGTTCACCATCTCCATCATCTGCTTGAAGCCCGCGTCCGGATCGCCCACCACCCAGGCCCGCGCGCCCGCGTAGGTGACCTCGCCGGTGGCCATCGAGCGCGAGCCGAGCTTGTCCTTCAGCCGGTTGATCGTCCACGCGTTCTTGCTGCCGTCGGGCAGGTGCTTGGGAACGAGGAACATCGCGAGCCCACGCGTACCCGCGGGCGCCCCGTCGGGCCGGGCGAGGGTCAGGGCCAGCTCCGCGTTGGCCACCGAGGTGAACCACTTGTCGCCCCAGAGCCGCCACTGCCCGTCCGCGTCGCATCGGGCCACCGTGGTGGAGGCGCCGACGTCGGAGCCGCCGGTGCGCTCGGTCATCCACTGGGTGCCCTGCCAGAGCGCGGCCGGATCGGTGGCGGTGAGGTGCGGCAGGTAGCGCGCCTTGAGCTCCTCGCTGCCGAAGGCCCCCAGCATGCGCGCGCAGGAGTCGGTCATGTTGACCGGGCAGAGCAGGCCGAACTCGCTCTGCGCGAAGAGATACGAGAGCGCGTACTTCACGACCTGCGGCGCGCGGTCGGGGAAGCCGAGCACGCCGGGCCGGTGCGCCATCGCGGCCAGCCCGAAGCGGCCGAACGCGATCTCCTCCATCCGGCGATACGCGGGATGCTTCACGACCTCGTCCACCCGGCGGCCCTGCGCGTCGAACGGCCGCAGCACCGGTGGGTTGCGGTCGGCCTCCGCGGCCAGCGCGTCGAGCTCGTCGCCGGCCACCTCGCCCAGCGCCACCAGATGCGGGCGCGCGAGCGCGAAGACCTCCGGGCCCATGACCTGCTCGCAGAGCAGCTGGAAGCTCCGGTCCTCCAGGAAGAAGTTGAGGCCCTTCGTGCTCGGCATCGCGTCCTGCGCGGGCGGCGGAAACGACGGCGGCGGCGTCATCGTGCACCCCAGTCTATCGCGAACCACGCGTCTGTGATAGGAGTGACGCCGTCGTCCACCACGGATCACAGGAGGCGGACATGGCGCGCAAGCCGGCAGCGCCCCGGGCCGGGAAGACCCGGGGCCGGGAGCCCGACGCGGTCGACCCGAAGCACCGGTGGGACCGGCCCATCCAGGCCCCCGGCCACACCCAGGTCGACTTCGAGGAGCGGGTGGACTTCCGCCGCCTCCACGACTACCGCCTCGGCCGCACCCGCGGCGCGCTCGCCCGATCGGGACTCGGCGCCCTCCTGCTCTTCGACCAGTACAACATCCGCTACATCTCGGGCACCGTCATCGGCGAGTGGGCGCGCGACAAGCTGACCCGCTGGTGCCTGCTCACCGGCAACGGCGAGCCCTGGGTGTGGGACTTCGGCTCGGCCGCGCGCCACCACCGCCTCTCCACCCCGCAGCTACCTCCCAACCAGTGCCTGGCCGGCATGGTGGGCATGCGCGGGGCGGTCTCGCCCAAGGCCGGCCTCTTCGAGCAGGCCGCGCGCGAGATCCGCGACATCCTCGCGCGCGAGGGCGTGGCCGACATGCCGCTCGGCATCGACGTCGTCGAGCCGCCGTTCCTCTTCGCGCTGCAGAAGCTCGGGATCGAGGTGCGCGACGGCCAGCAGGTGATGCTGGAGGCGCGGGTGATCAAGAACGTCGACGAGCTGGTGCTGCTCAACATGGCCGCCGCGATGGGCGACGGGGTCTACCAGGACATCTTCGAGGCGCTCAAGCCCGGGGTGCGCGAGAACGACATCGTGGCCCTCGCCAGCAAGCGGCTCTACGAGATGGGCTCGGACTGCGTGGAGGCCATCAACGCCATCTCGGGCGAGCGCTGCTCCCCTCACCCGCACAACTTCACCGACCGGATCATCCGCCCGGGCGACCAGGCCTTCTTCGACATCATCCAGTCCTACGTGGGCTACCGCACCTGCTACTACCGCACCTTCAGCGTGGGGCGCGCCACGTCACCGCAGCAGAGCGCGTACAAGAAAGCCCGCGAGTGGATGGACTCGGCCATCGCCCTCATCAAGCCGGGAGTGGGCACCGACCGGATCGCGCGCGCCTTCCCGCGCGCCCAGGACATCGGCTTCGAGAGCGAGATGGCCGCGTTCGGCCTCAACTTCTGTCACGGCCTCGGCCTCGGATTGCACGAGCGCCCGATCATCTCGCGGCTCAACTCCTTCGACGACCCGATGGAGCTGCGGGAGGGCATGGTCTTCGCGGTGGAGACCTACTGCCCCGCCACCGACGGCACCTCGGCGGCGCGCATCGAGGAGGAAGTGATCGTGACGCCCCGCGGGGCTCAGATCATCACGCTCTTCCCGGCCAACGAGCTGCCGATCGCCAACCGGTACTGAGCTATCAGAACGACACCCACCCACTCGTGCCGACATCGTAGGGCCGGATGACGACCTTCACCTTCCGGTCGGCGCCCGCCACGCGCTGGAAGGCTCGGGCGACCCTGGTGGCCAGCTCCTGGTGGGCGTCCTTCGTCCGCTCGCCTCTCTCCCACAGATCGACATTGATCCGGGTCACCGCTCCGGCGAATCCGTCCGCCCGGAACACCGGGACCAGGTCGACCTCCCAGTCATTGATCTGGAGCTCCGGCATGCTGACGAGGGCCTCTCGCAAGGCGACCTCCATCTCGGGCAGCCGATCTTCCTTCGACAGGTTGAACGCGGTGATGAGCGGCATGGCCGTCTCGGAGGCTAGCACAGGCCCGCCGGCACGGGCTAAGATGCCGTGATGCGCCGCGCATGAAGATCCTCGAAGTCGTCGGGCTCACCTGCCACGTGGGGACGACCGCCGTCCTGGACGCGCTCTCCTTCACGCTCGAGGAAGGCGAGATCCTCGCCCTGTGCGGGCCCGCCGGCTCCGGCAAGACCGCCTGTCTCCGCTGCCTCGGCGGAGCGCTGCCCGCCGACTCGGGCCGGCTCATCTTCGATGGCCGCGAGGTCACCGGGCTGGGCCCGCGCGAGCTGGCCCAGCAGGGGCTGGTCCGCGCCGGCGAGCTGCCCTCGCCGCCCTGGCCGCTCACGGTCGCGCAGGCGGTGGCGCTCGCGCTGCGCTGGCCGCAGCTCGGCACCGCCGCCGCGGTCCTGGCCGCCGCGTGGCCCAACGCCCGCGCCCGCACCCGCGTGGCGGCGCTGCTCGACCGGGTCGGCCTCACCGCGGACGCCCGGCGGCGGCGCGACGGCCTGCCCGCCGCGGCGATGGGGCGACTGGGCCTCGCCCAGGCTCTCGCCCAGCGGCCTCGCCTGCTGCTCCTGGACGAGCCGCTGGGACGCCTGCCGGCCGACGACCGGCCCGCCGCGGCGCGCCTGATCGACGAGATTCGCGCCCAGGGGGTGAGCGTGCTCCTCACCGAGCTCGAGCCCGCAGTGGCGAAGACGGTGGCGGACCGGGTGGCGCGGCTCGAGCGCGGGGCGGTGATCGGTTGAGCGCCGACGACGTCCGCGGGCTCGCCCACCTGATCGGCAGCGTGCCCCTGCCCACCACCGAAGAGGTATTCCGCCGCCTCGGCGCGACGCTCGGCCCGCTGCTCTCGCGCATGCCGGACGGCGAGACCGGCGAGCGGCGGCGCTGGATCTACTGGCAGCGCACCATGCTCGAGAGACACCCGGCCATGGAGGTGGACCCCGACGCGGGGCTACTCGAGCTGCGCCAGTGGGACGGCTCGCTGCTGCGCCGCACCGATCTGCTGCGCTTCCGCCCCGGCGTCGACCCGGACGGGGTCGACTTCCCGACCGGCTACGCGGAGGCGGCGCGCGAGTCGTGGCTCGTCTTCGAGAAGCTGCGCCGGGAAGGCGCGCTGCCCGCGGGCCTGCGCTTCCAGGTCTGCCTGCCCACACCCATGTCGAGCGCGTTCATGTACGTGAGCCCGCGCGCCCACGACGACTACCAGCGCGCCTACGAGCGCGCGCTCCGCCGCGACCTGGACAGGATCGTGGCGAGCGTCCCGCCCGCCGATCTCTCGATCCAGTGGGACATCTGCCAGGAAGTGCTCGTCCTCGAGGGCTACTTCCCCTCGCGGCCCGCCGACTACCGGGAGCGCATCTTCGCGCTGCTCGCGCGCCTGGGCGACGCGGTGCCGCCGCGCGTGGAGATGGGCTATCACCTCTGCTACGGCAGCCCGGCCGACCAGCACCTCGTGATGCCGAAGGACACCGCGATCCTGGCCGAGATGGCCCGCGCCATCGTGGAAGGTGTGAAGCGCCGCGTCGACTTCCTCCACCTGCCGGTGCCGCGCGAGCGCGACGACGCCGCCTACCTCGCGCCCCTGCGCGACCTCGCGCTCCCCGCGGGCCTGCGGCTCTACCTGGGCCTCCTCCACCACGACGACCGCGCGGGCGACCGCCGCCGCATCGACGTGGCGCACGACGCGGTGCCCGCCTTCGGGGTCGCCACCGAGTGCGGCTGGGGCCGCGGAGAGCCCGCGCGCCTCGCGGGCCTGCTCGAGAGCCACCGCCACGCCGTCGACTACCTGGTGACCCGCCGATGACCGATCGCACACCCGGCCCCGCCTCGCACACCTTCTTCTCGCAGCGCCTGCGGCTGCACTACGTAGACTGGGGCAACCCCGACAAGCCGCCGCTGCTCATGATCCACGGCGGGCGCGACCACTGCCGCAACTGGGACTGGACCGCCGCCGCGCTCCGGGACGACTGGCACATCATCGCGCCGGACCTGCGCGGCCACGGCGACAGCCAGTGGTCCGCCGACGGCAACTATGCAATGACCGGCTACATCTACGACCTCGCGCAGCTCATCCACGGCCAGCGCCTGGGCCCGGTCACCATCATCGCCCACTCGCTCGGCGGCAACGTGGCCCTGCGCTACGCGGGCCTCTACCCCGAGACGGTGGCGCGGCTCGTGGCGATCGAAGGCCTGGGGCCGTCGCCGAAGGCGTGGGCCGAGCGCTCGGCCAGGTCCATCGCGGAGCGCCTGGACGAGTGGATCCGGGAGCAGCGCGGGCTCGCCGGCCGGCTGCCCCGCCGCTACGCCTCCATCGAGGACGCCTTCCGTCGCATGCAGGACGAGAACCCGCACCTCACCGCGGAGCAGGCGCGGCACCTCACCGTGCACGGGGTGAACCAGAACGAGGACGGCACCTACAGCTGGAAGTTCGACAACTACGTGCGGGTGTTCCCGCCCTACGACATGCGCGGGCAGGACATCAAGCACCTCTGGTCACGCATCGCGTGCCCGACACTCCTGCTCTACGGCAAGGAGAGCCGCTCCGGCAACCCGGCCGACGACGGGCGCGCCGAGCCCTTCCGGGACGCCATCGTCATCGGCATCGACCGCGCCGGCCACTGGCTGCATCACGACCGGTTCGACGAGTTCCTCCGCGTCGTCCGCGACTTCCTTGGCTAGGCCGGAAGACGCCCCACGAACCGCGCCACCGCCTCCCCGATCTCCCGCGGTGAGTCCTCCTGGATGAAGTGGGTGCCCCTCACGGTGACCTCCTCCTGGTGGGGCCACCGCCGGCAGAACTCGCGCTGCGCCCCGGTGAGGATCGTCCCCGGGTCCGCGTTGACGAACAGCTTCGGCACCTCGCTCGTGGCCAGCCACCGCGCGTAGCCGTCCGCGATGGCGACGACGTCGGCGGGCTCGCCCCCGACCGGGATCTCCCGCGGCCACGTCAGGGTGGGACGGCGCGACTCGCCGGGCTCGAGATACGGGCGGCGGTAGACCGCCATCTCCGCCTCGCCGAGGCCGCGGAGCACGCTCGCGGGCAGGATCCGCTCCACGAACACGTTCTTGGTCAGCACCATCTCCTCGCCCGCGGGTGAGCGCATCGCCTGGAAGATCTTGCGCGCGGCGTCGGGCCACTCCTCCCACGTCACCGGTCGCACCAGGGCCTCCATGTAGGCGATCCCGCGCACCCGCTCGGGATGACGTTGCGCCCAGTAGAAGCCGAGAGCCGAGCCCCAGTCGTGGACGACCAGCGTCACGCGGCGGAGGGCGAGCGCTTCGAACCACGCGTCGAGATGGCGCGCGTGGTCCACGAAGCGGTACGAGCCCGCGGAGGCCTTCCCCGAATCGCCCATGCCGACCAGATCGGGCGCGAGGCAGCGGCCGGCCGCCTCGACGTGCGGGATCACGTTGCGCCAGAGGTAGGACGAGGTCGGGTTGCCGTGGAGGAAGACCACCGGATCGCCCGATCCCACGTCCACGTAGGCCATCTCGGTGTCGAGCACCGGCACGCGCCGGCGAGGATGGGGATCGGTCGCGGAGATCGGCTGGCTCATCGCGGCGCCTCCATGATGGTTCGCATCCCGATGCTACACTCGGCGGCACCGTGTCTGCCAACGAACGCTCGGAGGCCCAGGGGCGTGGCACTACGCGGGGTTGCGCGGGGGAGCTGAGGCCGAACCTTGCTACCATATTCAGCATGAGTGCCCAAGAGCCCGTCATCCGACCCGCAGAGGAAGGCGATGCGGCGGCAGTTGCGGAGATCTACGCGCCTTATGTGCGGGACACGGCCATCTCGTTCGAGACCGAGTCGCCGCCCGCCGCGATCATGGCCCAGCGGATCGTCCGGACGCTCGAAATGCATCCGTGGCTCGTCGCAGATAGCGGCGGGGAGGTCCTTGGCTACGCCTATGCAGGCAAGCATCGCGAGCGAGCAGCCTATCAGTGGTCCGTCGATGTGACAATCTACGTGAGGAGCTCGACCCGCCGCAGCGGAATCGGGCGTGCTCTCTATCTGTCGTTGTTGGAGGTGTTACGACGGCAAGGTTTTCGGTCGGCCTTCGCGGAGATTGTTCTGCCGAACGCCGGCAGTGTTCGCCTTCACGAATGGGCAGGCTTCAAGGCCATTGGCGTCCACCGCGACTGTGGTTTCAAGCTCGGCCGCTGGCACGACATCGGCTACTGGCGATTGGGTTTGGCGGATGGCAGTGAGCCGCCGAACGACCCCGTCCCATTCGCCATTTTCAGGGGAATGCCGGCGCTCGCCGTCGCGCTTCGATCCGCCCCGCGTGGATGATCTACGCGCGGAGGACTGAGCCCGCCCGCCACGAGCGCGCCCACCGCAGCGCCCGCCCGGGGCCGCTGAGCCGCCGCCCGGCTACGGGGGAGGCGACGCCGACGACGAGGAGGCGCCCCCGTTGGGAGGAAGGCACCCACCGCCGCCGGCCGGCCGCCGCGCCATGACGTCGCGGATGGCCGGCAGCAGGCTGCTGTTGATGACCTGCTTGTTGAGGAAGGCGTCCGCCCCGCTGTCGGAGGCCATCAGCCGGTACGCGTCCTCGGTGTAGGAGCTCATCAGGATGATCTTGGTCAGGGGAAACTCTCGCTTCACGATCCGGGTGATCTCAATGCCGTCACGGCGCGGCATGACCAGATCGGTGAGCAGCACGTCCGGGCGTAGCCGCCGCACGAGCGCAAGAGCCTCCTCGCCGTCCCCGGCCTCACCGACGACCGTCATCACATCGGAAACCGCCTGCAAGAGGTAGCGAATGATGAGCCGGTAGTCTATATCGTCGTCGGCGATCACCAGGGTCAGAGGAGCGGGCATGGTGCCGTGGGGCGGAGCAAGATGAGTGCCGGTACTCCGGAGCTTGGCTCGAGAAGCGAGAGCGGGTAGTTACCCCTCCCGGCCGGGATCTCGACGGGGAAGATTCGTCGCGTCGGCGTACAACCTACACGGTCATTCCTCGCTAGGGGCCGCACGTCGGCCACTCGCTCGACCACACGTCGTAGCAGCGGCGGTGGAATCGTAGGGTGCCTCCGTTCTGCAGATCGCACTCGACTTCCACGTCGTCGGCCGTGATCGGCTGCTCACACGCCACGCACGCTCCGCCGGTTCCGGGCCCGTACCAGGTCATCCGGCAGTGCTCCCGGGGAAGAGCGCCCTGCAGGATGCCCTCCCGGATCGCGTCCCGCAAATCGTCCGCCTCGGTCACGCCGTCACTCCCGCCTTCGATTCGATCGCCCGCGCCCTATCGCGCGGCGTGGCCGCCGTTCTGCATCGCCCGCCACACCCGCTCCGGACGGAGCGGCATGTCGAGGTGCCGCACCCCGAAGGGCTTCAGCGCGTCGACCACCGCGTTGACCAGCGCGGGGGTCGAGCCGATGGTGGCCGCCTCTCCGATCCCCTTGGCTCCGAGCGGGTTGAACGGGGAGGTGGTCACCGTCTGGTCGGTCACGAAGAACGGCAGGTCCTCGGCGCGCGGGATCGCGTAGTCCATCAGCGAGCCGGTGACGAGCTGGCCGTCCGCGGTCGTAGACCACTTCCTCGAGCATGGACTGGGCCACGCCCTGGGCGATGCCGCCGTGCACCTGCCCGTCCACCAGCGTCGGGCTGACGCGCGTGCCGCAGTCGTCCACCGAGACGTAGTCGCGCAGGCGGATCCGGCCGGTATCCCGGTCCACCTCGACCACCGCCACGTGGGCCCCGAACGGGTAGACGAGCTGCGGCGGCCGGAAGTACTCGGTGGCCTCGAGCCCCGGGCTCCATCCCCGGGGGCAGGCCCTCGCCGTAGGCCTTCTCCGCGATCTGGGCCAGGGCCAGGCTCTTGGCCGGCGCGCCCTTGACGTGATACTTGCCGTCGGTCACCACGATGTCCTCGAAGGCGGCCTCCAGCATCGACGCGGCGATGCGGCGGGCGCGCTCCTGCACCTTCTCCGAGGCCTTCACGATGGCGGAGCCGCCCACCACCAGGCTGCGGCTGCCGCCGGTGCCGAAGCCCATGGGCGCGCTCGAGGTGTCGCCGTGGCGCACCACCACCTTGTCGTAGTCGACGCCCAGGTAGTCGGCGATGAGCTGGGCGAAGGTGGTCTCGTGCCCCTGCCCGTGCGCGGAGGCGCCGGTGAAGGCGGTCACGGTGCCGCTCGGCTCCACCCGGATCATCGCGCTCTCGTAGGGGCCGAAGCCGCACATCTCCACGTAGCAGGCCATGCCGATGCCGAGCAGCATCCGGTCCTTCTTCTCGATGCGCTCCCGCTGCTCGGCGCGGAGCGCGGTGTACTTCGAGACCTCGAGGCTCTTGGCGAGCGCGCGCGCGTACTCGCCGCTGTCGTAGTTCTGGCCGGTGGGCGCCGCGTACGGGAAGGCGCTCGGCGGGATGAAGTTGACCCGCCGGATCTCCTCCGGCGGCTTGCCGAGCTCCATCGCGATGCAGTCCACGAGCCGCTCGAGGTAGTAGGCCGCCTCCGGCCGCCCCGCGCCGCGGTACGCCGCCACCGAGGTGGTGTTGGTGAACACGCAGGTGCTCTTGAGCTCCACGTCCTTCACCGCGTAGACGCCCACGCCCATCATCAGGGTGAGGTCGGGGATGAACGTGAAGATCGGGTAGGCGCCGATGTCGGCCACCACGTGCATGCGCAGCCCGGCGATGCGGCCGTCGGCTCCCACCGCGGCCTCCAGATCGGTCATCTGCGCGCGGCCGTGGGTGGTGCCGGTCATGTGCTCCACCCGGCTCTCGATCCAGCGCAGCGGCACGCGCCGCAGGCGCGCGAGCGCGGCCACCGTCACGTCCTCGGGATAGGTCCCGAACTTCACCCCGAAGCCGCCGCCCACCTCGGGCGCGATCACCCGGATCTGGTTCTGCGGCATCTTGAGCGCGTCGGCCAGTCCGCCCCGGAGCACGTGCGGCGCCTGATGCGTGGCCCACACCGTGAGCCCGCCGCTCGCGAAGTCGGGCGCGGCCATCACCGCGCGCGTCTCCATCGGGATGCCGGAGAGGCGCTGGCTGTTCATGCGCTGCTTGACGATCTTGTGGGCCTTCGCGAAGGCGGCGTCCGGATCCCCGGCCTTGATGGTGGTGGAGTGCTCGATGTTCTTCGGCGCGTCGTCGAAGAGCTGGGGCGCCCCGTCCGCCATCGCGGCGAAGGGGTCGGCCACCGCGGGCAGCGGCTCCCAGTCCACCTCGACCGCGCCGGCGCCGTCCATCGCGGCCTCGGGCGACAGGCCGATGACCGCGGCCACCGGCTCGCCCACGTAGCGCACCCGGTCCACCGAGAGCGGGTAGTGCTGGCGGCCCACCTTGACCTCGCTCACCTCGCCGCCTTCGGCCGAGGCCTGCGCGACCGGGATCGGGCTCACGTGCGGCTTGAGCTCCTGGCCGGTGACCACCGCGACCACCCCGGGCACCTTGAGCGCGGCGCCGCTCTTGATCCCGCGCACCCGCGCGTGGGCGTACGGGCTCCGCACGAACGCCACGTGCTGCATGCCGGGCATCGCCACGTCGCCCACGTACTGCGACGTGCCGGTGATGAGCCGCGGGTCTTCCTTGCGCTTGACGTGTGCGCCCAGGAGCTTGGAAGCCATGGTCGGATCTCCTCTGCTAGATGAAGCGGCAGGCTTCGTCGAAGGGCTGGCGCGGGGGCCGGGGCCCGAGCTTGCTCGCGTCGCCGTAGCCGAGATTGCACAGGAAGTTGGACTTCACGCGCCCGTCCGGGAAAAAGGCCGCGTCCACCTTGGCGTTGTCGAAGCCGGACATGCCGCCGCAGTCGAGCCCGAGCGCGCGGGCGGCCAGCATCAGGTAGGCGCCCTG
Organism: uncultured Candidatus Rokubacteria bacterium; assembly: GCA_963841755.1. Taxonomy (GTDB): domain Bacteria; phylum Methylomirabilota; class Methylomirabilia; order Rokubacteriales; family CSP1-6; genus CAMLFJ01. The sequence goes on along the minus strand of CAWJDX010000005.1, from coordinate 204,238 downwards.
GAGGGTGCCGTTGCGGAACGCGGTCGCCGCGATCAGCTCCGGCTTGTCCACGAAGTAGGCCCGCATGTCGGCGGTGGGAAAGAGCCGCGGGAGCTGCTCGTAGAACTCCATGTCGTGCCCGATGATCGCGGTGACCGGGGCCTGCATGGTCTTGTCGACGTTGCCCGGGGTCAGGGCCGGCCGCAGCCGCTCCTTGGCCTCGCGCGACCTGGCGAAGAGCACGCGCATCGGGCTGCAGTTGGCGCTGGTCGGCCCCTGCGCGGCCAGATCGTACACGCGACGGAGCAGGTCGTCGGAGACGGGACGGTCGAGCCAGGCCCGGTACGTGCGGGCCTTGCGCAGGATCACGTCGAGGTCGGCGTCGGTGAGCGTGGGCCGCGCGTCGGAATCGGGGCTCATGACCGTCGAGTATCGGGGCAGCCCGCGACCGCGTCAAGCGACCGGCCCGCTTGGCCCTTGTTCAGCCGGGCGCCATCGCTTAGCCTGTCGTCCACGCTCGCGCTCTTGCGGGAGCGATCCCAGGTCCAGGAGAGGCGATGCCCCCAGGTACCGGGCCGAAGAAGGCCCGCCGGAAGACCCACGTCAAGACCAAGCCCGCCGCCGGCAAGGCGAGCGGGCGCCGCCCCACCCTTCCCGGGACCCCCGAAGCACGTCTGCTCGAGGCCCTCGAGCAGCAGGCCGCCACCAGCGAGATCCTGCGGGTCATCTCGAGCTCGCCCACCGATGCCCAGCCGGTCTTCGACGCCATCGTGCGGAGCGCGGCGCGCCTGTGCGGCGCGGAGTTCAGCGCGGTGGCGCGCTTCGCGGATGGCCTCCTGCACCTAGTCGCGGTCAACAACCTCTCGCCGGAGGAGGCGGAGGCCTTCCGGCTCCTGTTCCCGCGGGCCCCCGGGCGCGGCTTCGCCATGGGCCGCGCCTTCGTGGACGGCCGGCCCGCGCACGTGGAGGACGTCTTCGCGGATTCCGACTACGACCGTCAGACCCAGGGCCACCTCCTTCGCGTCACCGGATATCGGACGTTCCTGGGGGTCCCGATCCTCCGGGCCGGGGTTCCGATCGGGGTGATCGGGTGCGCCCGGCGGTCGGTGCAGCCGTTCACCGCCCCCCAGATCGGCCTCGTCAAGACCTTCGCGGAGCAGGCGGTGATCGCGATCGAGAACGTCCGCCTCTTCACCGAGGCCCGGGAGCGCAACCGCGAGCTGACCGACAGCCTGGAGCAGCAGACCGCCACCGGCGAGATCCTGCGGGTCATCTCGGGCTCGCCCACCGACGTGCAGCCGGTATTCGACACCATCGCGCGCAACGCGCGGCGCCTCTGCGATGCCGACTCCGCCGCGGTGTTCACCTACGACGGCGAGCTGGTCCACCTCCAGTCGCTCGCCAACGTGGGCTTCGCCGGCGCGGACGCGCTCCGTCATGCGTATCCCGCCCCGGTGAACGACGGCCACGCGACCGGGCGAGCGATCCGGCAGGGCCGCCCCGTCCACATCGAGGATGCCCAGGCGGACCGCGACTTCAATCTCACCGGGGTCCTGGGGGCCGGGGTGCGCACCGTCCTGGCGGTGCCGATGCTGCGCGACGGGGCCGCGGTCGGCATCATCGTGCTCCACACCTGGACCACGCCGCGCCCCTTCTCCGAAGGCCAGATCGCGCTGCTCCAGACCTTCGCGGACCAGGCGGTCATCGCGATCCAGAACGTGCGGCTCTTCAAGGAGCTCGAGGCTCGCAACCACGACCTCACCGAGACCCTCGAGCAGCAGACCGCCACCGGGGAGATCCTGCGGGTCATCTCGAGCTCGCCCACCGACATCCAGCCGGTCCTCGACACGGTGGCCGAGTACGCCGCGAAGGTCTGCGGGGCGCACGATGCGGTGGTGTGGCGTATCGAGGGCGACCGCCTGTCGCGCGTCGCGGCACACGGGCCGATCGGGGTCGCCTGGACGGACCATCTCCCGCTGGGACGGGACTCGGTGACCGGCCGGGCGGTGCGGGAGGGGCGGGCCGTCCATTCGCACGACCTGCAGAACGATCCGGAATTTCCGCTCGGCCGGCAGCTCGCCAGGCGAATCGGCCACCGGACGACGCTCGCGGCGCCGATGCTCCGCGAAGGGACACCGATCGGGGCGGTCCTCATCCGGCGCCGCGAGGTGCAGCCGTTCAGCGAGAAGCAGATCGCGCTGCTCCAGACCTTCGCGGACCAGGCGGTCATCGCAATCGAGAACGTGCGGCTCTTCCAGGAGCTCCAGGCCCGCAACCACGACCTCACCGAGTCCCTGGAGCAGCAGACCGCGACCGGCGAGATCCTGCGAGTCATCTCGGGCTCGCCGACCGACGTCCAGCCGGTGTTCGACGCGGTCGTCAAGAGCGCGGCCCGCCTATGCGAGTCGTTCGACTCCTCGATGTGCCGACGCGATGGTGACCGCCTCGTGCTCGCCGCCCACCACGGCCCGATTCCGATCGGTCCGGTGGGTGAATTCTCCCTGCCCCTGTCCCGCGGCAACGCCTGGGGTCGCGCGGTGCTGGACGCCGCGACCGTCCACGTGCCGGACATGCAGGACGAGACGGCCGACTTCCCCGAGAGCAGCGCGAACGCGCAACGCATGGGCTTCCGCACCATCCTGTGCGTCCCGCTGCTGCGCGACGGCGTCGCGATCGGGACCATCCAGCTCCGGCGGACCACCAATCAGCGCTTCACGGACCGGCAGGTCGTGCTCCTCAAGACCTTCGCGGACCAGGCGGTCATCGCCATCGAGAACGTTCGCCTGTTCCGGGAGCTGGAGGTCCGCAATCGAGCCCTCACCGAGTCCCTCGAGCAGCAAACTGCGACCGGCGAGATCCTGCGGGTCATCTCCAGCTCGCCGACCGACGCGCAGCCGGTCTTCGACACCATCGCGGAGAGCGCGCGACGGCTCTGCGAGGCGGAGCTCTGCCAGGTCTTCCGGTCCGATAGCGGATCCCTGCACTTCGTGGCGTCCGAGGGGCAAACTCCCGAGGGCCTCGCCGCCGCGCTCCGCGCGTTCCCGAGGCCGGTCGATCGGGGCACCGCCGCCGGGCGCGCGATCCTGACCAGCGGCGTGGTCCAGATCCCCGACATCCGCACCGACCCCGAGTACGAGCTTCCCGAGGTGGGCGCGGCGATGAACTTCCGCAGCCTGGCCGCGGTCCCGATGATGCGGGACGGGCGGGCCATCGGCGCGATCGCGGTCGGGCGGGCCGAGCCGGGAATGTTCCCCGACCGGCAGGTCGAGGTTCTCCGAACCTTCGCGGACCAGGCGGTGATCGCGATCGAGAACGTCCGGCTCTTCACCGAGCTCGACGCCCGCAACCACGATCTGACCTATGCCCTCGAGCAGCAGACCGCGACCGCCGACGTGCTGCGCGTCATCAGCGCCTCCGCGACCGACGCCCGGCCGGTCTTCGACGCGATCGTGCGGAACGCGGTCCGTCTCTGCCGGGCGCGGTTCGCGCTCGTCTACCGGCTGGACGGCGACGTGATCCGGTTCGTCACGCATCACAACCTGCCCCCCGCCGCGGTCGATCAGTTCCAGCGCACCTTCCCGCAGCGGCTCTCGGAGAGCGGCACCCTCGTCGCCCGCGCCATCCAGCAGGGCGAGGTCATCAACATCGCCGACATCGCGGCGGAGCCGAGGGTGGCCGACTCGGTGCGCGAGCTCGCTCGCTCGTCGGGCTACCGGAGCGTGCTCGCGGTGCCGATCCTGCGGGATGGGCGCGCCCTCGGGGCCCTCGCGATCACCCGCAGCGGCCCCGCCGGTGAGCCCGAGCCGTTCTCGAGCGACGAGATCCCGATCCTGCAGACCTTTACCGAGCAGGCCGGCATCGCGATCGAGAACGTGCGTCTCTTCAACGAGCTGGATGCCCGTACCACCCAGCTCACCCGGTCGGTCGAGGAGCTCCAGGCCCTCGGCGAGGTCAGCCAGGCGGTCAGCTCGACCCTCGACCTCGACGCGGTGCTCGAGACCATCGTGGGCCGCGCGGTCCAGCTCTCGGGCAGCGACCAGGGGGTCGCTTACGAGTTCGACGAGGCCACCCGGACCTTCCTCCAGCGGGCCACGCACCGGATGACCGCGGAGTACATCGAGACGGTGCGGGCGGCTCCCATCCGCCTCGGCGAGGGATCGATCGGGCGCGCCGGAGTCACGCGGGCCCCGGTCCAGGTCGCCGACATCCAGCACGACGCGGAGCTCGTCGCCCCGCAGGTGCGCCGGCAGCTCCTCGAGCAGGGCATGGGCTCTCTCCTCGCGGTGCCCCTGGTGCGGGAGGACCGCCTGCTCGGGGGCCTCGTGATCATCCGCCGGGAGCGCGGCGCGTTCTCACCCGAGGTGGTCGCGATGCTCCAGGCCTTCGCCACCCAGTCGGTGCTCGCGATCCAGAACGCCCGCCTGTTCCAGGAGATCCAGCGCCAGAAGCAGTACGCGGACACGCTGCTGGAGACGAGTCCGGTGGCCATCGTCACCATGGATCTCGATGGCGCCGTGATCGGCTGGAACCCCGGGGCGGAGCGGCTCTTCGGCTACCCGCCCGCCGAGGCGCTCGGCCGCACCATGGAGGACCTGATCGCCACCCCCGAGCTGCGCGATGAGGTCCGCGCCAACATCCAGAACACGCTCGCGGGCGAGTGGATCCGCGCGATCGCCCAGCGGGCCCGCAAGGACGGCACCACCGTCGACGTGGAGATCTCGTCTCTCCCGGTGATCGTCGACGGCGCCAAGGTCGGCATGATCGGGATCTACCACGACATCACCGAGCTCCTGCGGGCCCGGCGGGAGGCGGAAGCGGCCAACGAGGCCAAGGGCGCCTTCCTGGCCACGATGAGCCACGAGATCCGCACCCCGATGAACGCGGTGATCGGGATGAGCGGGCTCCTGCTCAACACCGGGCTGACCGAGGAGCAGCGCGACTACGCGGAGGTCATCCGGGGCAGCGGCGACACGCTCCTCACCGTGATCAACGACATCCTCGACTTCTCGAAGATCGAGGCGGGCAAGCTCGAGCTGGAGGCCCAGCCGTTCGACCTGCGGGAGTGCGTCGAGGGCGCTCTCGATCTCGTGGCCACCCGCGCGGCCGAGAAGGGGCTCGACCTGGCCTACCTGCTGGGCGACGGGGTGCCCGCCGCGATCGTGGGCGACGTGACGCGGCTCCGCCAGGTGCTGCTGAACCTCCTCTCGAACGCGGTCAAGTTCACCGAGCGGGGCGAGGTCGTGCTCTCGGTGAGCGCGCGCCGGACCGGCCGCGGGAAGCGCCGGCACGACCTGACCTTCACGGTGAGGGACACCGGCATCGGCATCCCGGCGGACCGCCTGGGCCGCCTCTTCCAGTCCTTCAGCCAGGTCGACGCCTCGACCACTCGCCGCTACGGGGGCACCGGGCTGGGTCTCGCGATCAGCCAGCGGCTCACCGAGCTGATGGGCGGCAAGATCGGCGTCACCAGCCAGGTCGGGACCGGCAGCGAGTTCCACTTCACGATCCCGGCGTCCGCCACCGAGGTCCCCGTCCCGGTCCGGCGCGACCTGAGCGGGGTGCAGCCCTCGCTGCGCGACAAGCGCGTGCTCGTGGTGGACGACAACGCCACCAACCGGCGCATCGTCACCGCGCACCTCGACAACTGGGGCATGCCGTCGCGCGCCTCGGAATCGCCGCTCGAGGCCCTCGAGTGGATCCGGGCCAACGAGCATTTCGACGTCGCGATCCTGGACATGCATATGCCGGAGATGGACGGCGTCGCGCTCGCCCACGCCGTCCGTCAGCTGCCGGCGGGGAGCTCCCTGCCCCTGATCCTCTTCACCTCGCTGGGCCGCCGCGAGGCGCACGCCGAGGACGAGGGCTTCGCGGCCTATCTCCACAAGCCCATCAAGCCGTCGCAGCTCTTCGACGCGCTGGTCTCGGTGGTCGCCGATCAGCCGGTCCACGTGGCCGCGCGGGGAGCGGCGCGCGGCGAACTGGATCCGGAGATGGCCCGCCGCCACCCGCTCCGGATCCTGCTGGCCGAGGACAACGTGGTCAACCAGAAGGTCGCGCTCCGGCTCCTCGCCCAGATGGGCTACCGGGCGGACGTGGCCGCCAACGGCCTCGAGGCCATCGAGGCGGTGGAGCGCCAGACCTACGACGTGGTGCTCATGGACGTACAGATGCCGGAGCTCGACGGCTTCGAGGCCTCCCGCGAGATCGGCCGCCGCTGGCCGGCCGCCCGGCCCCGCATCGTGGCCATGACCGCCAACGCCATGCAGGGCGACCGGGAGCTGTGCGTGGCCGCCGGCATGGACGACTACGTGGCCAAGCCGATCCGGGTCGAGGAGCTGGTCGCCGCGCTCGAGCGCTCGCCCGCACATCGGGACGCGGCGCGGGCCGCGGGCCCCGCGGCCCCGGCCGCGCCCGCGGCGGCGCGATCGATCGTGCGGTGTTCGAGCGCCTCGTCGCCAACACCGGCGGCCCCTTCGTGGCGGAGCTCATCGACACCTTCGGCGAGGACGCCCGCGAGCTGCTCGCGACCCTGCGCCGGACCCTCGCCGCGACCGACCGCGACGCGTTCCGCCGGGCCGCCCACTCGCTGAAGTCCACCGCCGAGAGCCTCGGCGCCACCGGGCTGGCCGCGCTAGCGCGTGAGCTCGAGGCCGCCGCGCGGGCCGGGAGTCTCGACGGGGCGGCCGGCCGGCTCGACCGGCTGACCGAGCACTACGAGCGTGCCGCGAGCGCGCTGGGAGACCTGCGACGTGACCTCACCGCGTAACGGCCCCACCGGAGACCTCCTCGTCGTCGACGACAACCGGGTCAACCGCCTCCTGCTCGGCCGCGCCCTCGAGCAGCTCGGGCACACCGTGACCTTTGCGGAGAACGGGCGGGAGGCCCTCGCGACGCTCGCCAAGCGTCCGGTCGACCTGGTCCTGCTCGACATCGAGATGCCGGAGATGGACGGCTACCAGGTGCTGGCCGCCCTGGGCGCCGACCCGCGCCTGCGCGACCTCCCGGTGGTCATGATGTCCTCGGTCGAGGAGGTGGACAGCGTCGCGCGGTGCATCGAGATGGGGGCGGAGGACTACCTGTTCAAGCCGGTGAACCCGGTGCTGCTCCGGGCCCGCGTCGGGGCCAGCCTGGAGAAGAAGCGCCTGCGCGACCAGCAGCGCGAGCTGTTCCGGAAGTTCGCCACCGACGAGGTGGCGGAGGAGCTGCTGACGACCGGCGTCGCGCTCGGGGGCAAGCAGGTCGAGGCCAGCGTGATGTTCTCCGACATCCGCGGGTTCACGCGGATCACCGAGGCGCTCGCGCCGGCCGACACCATCGAGCTGCTGAACAGCTACTACACGCTCACCTTCGACGCGATCGGGGGCCACGGCGGCATCGTCAACCAGATGCTCGGCGACGGCCTGATGGCGATCTTCGGCGCCCCCCTGCCCCGCGCGGACCATCGCGACCGCGCGGTGCGCGCCGCGCTGGAGATGCTCGAGCTGATGGACGGGTTCAACCAGGACCAGGCCCGCCGCGGCGCGATGGAGATCCGGATCGGCATCGGCATCGCGTCCGGATCTCTGGTCGCCGGCTTCACCGGCACCCAGCAGCGCATGACCTACACCGGGGTGGGCGACACCGTGAACCTGGCCGCCCACCTGGAGGCGCACACCAAGGTGCTCGGTCACCCCATCCTGATCGACGAGAACACGCGCGCCGGCCTCGCCGACGGCATCGCGGTCGCGTCGGTCGGCCCGGCCCAGTTCAAGACCCGCCGCCAGGCGGTGGAGGTCTTCTCGGTCACGCCGCCCGCGCGGGCCCTGACCCCCTTGACGGCCTCGTTCCGCGACCTGTAGTGTGGTGCCCGTTTTCCATCAGTCCCACCGTCGCGTGACCTGGAAGGAGGCCGCCCCATGGCTCGGAAGCCCGTCGACATGACGACCAAGTATCTCCTCTCCGAGAAGGAGCTCCCGACCCGCTGGTACAACATCCAGGCCGACTTCAAGACCCCGCTGCCGCCGCCGCTCCATCCGGGCACCGGCCAGCCGATCGGGCCCCAAGACCTGGCCCCGCTCTTCCCGATGGAGCTGATCAAGCAGGAGGTCAGCCAGGAGCGGTGGATCGAGATCCCGGACCAGGTGCGCGACGTCCTCCGCCTGTGGCGCCCGACTCCGCTCTACCGCGCGCACCGGCTCGAGAAGGCGCTCGACACCCCCGCGCGCATCTACTACAAGTACGAGGGCGCGAGCCCGGCGGGCAGCCACAAGCTCAACACCGCGGCGGCCCAGGCCTACTACAACAAGATGGAGAAGGTCGCGCGCCTCTCCACCGAGACCGGCGCCGGCCAGTGGGGCTCCGCGCTCTCGCAGGCGTGCGCGTTCTTCGGCCTGCAGTGCAAGGTGTACATGGTGAAGGTCTCCTACCAGCAGAAGCCCTATCGCCGCATCCTCATGGAGACCTTCGGGGCCCAGGTGGTGGCGAGCCCGAGCCCGGACACCCAGGCGGGCAAGAAGATCCTCGAGCAGGATCCGGACTCGCCGGGCAGCCTCGGCATCGCGATCAGCGAGGCGGTGGAGGACGCGGCCACCCGCGACGACACCAAGTACTCGCTGGGCAGCGTGCTCAACCACGTGCTCATGCACCAGACCGTGATCGGGCTCGAGACCAAGAAGCAGCTCGAGCGGGCCGACGACGACGCGGACGTGCTGGTGGGCTGCATCGGGGGCGGCTCGAACTTCGCCGGCTTCGCCTTCCCGTTCGCGGGCGACAAGCTCACCGGCAAGAACAAGAAGCGCCGCATCGTGGCGATCGAGCCGAGCGCGTGCCCGAGCCTCACCAAGGGCAAGTACGCCTACGACTTCGGCGACACCGTCGGGCTCACCCCGCTCGTGAAGATGCACACCCTCGGCCACACCTTCATGCCCGCGCCGGTGCACGCGGGCGGGCTGCGCTACCACGGCATGGCCCCGCTGATCTGCAAGCTCTACGACGAGGGCGTGATCGAGGCGCGCGCGGTGCACCAGATCGCCACCTTCCAGGCCGCGGTGCAGTTCGGCCGCGCGGAGGGGATCCTGCCCGCCCCCGAGGCGGCCCACGCGGTGCGGGGCGCGATCGACGAGGCGCTCATGGCCAAGAAGGAAGGCAAGCGGAAGACGATCGTGTTCAACCTCTCCGGCCACGGCTTCCTCGACCTCTCCGCCTACGAGGCCTACCTGGCCGGCAAGCTCCAGGACTACGAGTACCCCGCGCGAGAAGGTGGCGGAGGCGCTCAAGCACCTGCCGAAGGTGAAGGGCTAGCCGCGGTGCTCGGCCGCCGCGAGCTGCTCAAGCTGGCCGGCGCGGGCGCGGCCGCCGCGATCACCGGCGCGCCCGCGGTCCTGCGCGCCCAGGCCAAGGGCAAGGTGCGCCTGGCCTACCTCCAGCTCGGCTGGGCCGCCACCGAGATCATCCACAAGGAGGACCTGCTCGGCCGCCACGGCTGGAGCGCGGAGTACTCCGTCGTCCCCGGCGCGCCCGGCCCGCTGCTGAGCCAGCTCGCGGCCAAGAACGTCGACGCCATCGACATGAGCTTCGCGCTGGCCGCCAAGGCCTTCGAGGAGGGCGTGCCGCTCAAGGTGACCGGGGTGGCCACCGCGGTGCTCGGGGCCATCGTGGCCCGCAAGGACGCCGGGCTCACCGGGTGGAGGACCTGAAGGGTCGCAAGATCGCCGCGGTGGTCGGCACCTCCACCTTCTTCGACATCCGGGCGCTCACCCTCAAGGGCTACGGCCTGGATCTGCAGAAGGACACCCAGCTCGTCACCGCCACCGCCCCGCCGGACATGGTCACCATGCTCGGCAAGAAGGACGTGGACGCGATCGTGGCGTGGCAGCCCATCACCGACCAGGTGGTGTTCCGCGGCGAGGGCGTCTACCTGGCCAAGCAGATCGATCTCTGGCGGAAGGCCACCGGGCGGGCGACCGGCTTCCCGGTCCACGTCTGCTACCTGGCGAGCCCCGAGTTCATCCAGAAGAACCCGTCCTTCCCGGCGGACCTGAACGCGGCGCAGAAGGACGCGGTCGACCTCTGGTACGGCAAGCCGGAGCGGGCCATCGACATCGTCACCGAGATCACGAAGCTGCCGAAGGACGTGATCGCGGTGGCCTACAAGGAGACGGTGCGCATGCTCTCGGGCCTGCCCGAGGAGCAGATCGAGACCCTGATCGTCCAGCTCAAGCTGAACAAGGAGTTCGGCTTCCTCAAGTCCGACCTCTGGGACAACCCCGACCGCATCCGTCGCGAGTTCTTCCATCGGGCGTGAGCCGCTACCGCGACTGGGCCGGCCGCCTGCACCTGCCGACCCTCGCCGCTCTCGTCGTGGTCCTGGCCGGCTGGACGCTGCTGGCCCGCCGCTACGGGGCCTTCGTGCTCCCCTCCCCGTGGTCCATCGTGACCGGGTTCGTCGAGATCGTGCGGAGCGGCGAGATCTGGGGCCACGCCGGCGCGTCGCTCGGCCGCATCGCGGCCGGCTTCGGGAGCGCGGTGGCGGTCTCGCTCCTGATGGGCCTGGGCGCGTTCGTGTCGCGCACCGCGCGCGGCATCGTGCAGGACGTGCTCGCCATCCTCAACTCCACCTCGGTCTTCGTGTGGATCGTCGTCTCGCTCGTCTGGTTCGGGCTCAGCAACTGGGCCCCGATCTTCACCACCTTCATGATCACCCTGCCGGTGGTGGCCTCCACCCTGGTGGAAGGGGTGGCCTCGGTCGACCGCCGGCTCCTCGAGATGGGCGACGTCTACCGGCTCAGCGGGCCGCAGAAGTTCACCGCGATCGTGATCCCGTCGACCCTGCCCTACCTGGTGGCGGGCATGAAGGTGGGCTTCGGCCTGGCCCTCAAGGTCTCGGTGGTCGCGGAGATCTTCGGGGTGACCTCGGGGATCGGCTACGCGATGAACTACAGCCGCGAGATCCTGGCCACCCGCATGGTCTTCGTCTGGGCCCTGGTGATGATCCTCATCATGGTCGCCACCGACAAGCTGCTGTTCGATCCGGTCAACCGGCGGCTCACCCGATGGCGCTGAAGCTCGAGGTGCGCGGGATCGGGAAGGACTTCCTCATCCCGGTGATCGACTCGGTCTCGTTCCGGGTGGAGGCGGGCGAGTTCGTCTGCCTGCTCGGGCCGAACGGCTGCGGAAAAACCACCCTTCTCCGAATAGTCGGCGGCATCGAGCCGGCCAGCCGGGGCGCGGTGCTCCTCGACGGCCTCCCGGTGCAGGCCGATCGGCGCCACCAGCGGCACGTGGGGATCGTCTTCCAGGAGGACCGCCTCCTGCCCTGGCTCTCGCTGCGCGACAACGTGACCCTGGTGCTCCGGCCCCTGGGGCTCGACGCGGCGGAGCGGGAGGCCCGCGCCGCGCGCTACCTGAAGCTGGCCGGGCTGCAGGGCTTCGAGGACTACTATCCGGGCCGGGTCAGCGGGGGCATGCGCCAGCGCGCCGCCATCGCCCGGGCGCTCGCCATCGAGCCCGACGTGCTCCTGATGGACGAGCCGTTCGGGGCCCTCGACGCCCAGAACCGGCGCATCATGCAGCAGGAAGTCCGGCGCATCTGGAGCGAGACCCGGCGTACCATCCTCTTCGTCACCCACTCCATCGAGGAGGCGGTCGCCATCGGGACCACCCTGATCATGCTGTCGGCGCGGCCCGCGCGCATCCGCGAGCTGATCGCGAACGACGGCCGCCACGAGCGGGGGAAGCTGGTCGACGATCTCAACGCGATGATCATGGAAGAGGTGCAGCGCCAACAAGGAGACGCGTCATGATCAAGCCCTACACCGCGGTCGGGCTCATCCCCACCGTCCGGGGCATCCGGAAGCGCAAGGACATCCAGATCAACCTCGACCACCTCTCCCACCTGGTGAAGGCCGCCTCGTGGCTGTCGAGCCTCGACCTGCCGGTCCGCCTCATCGCCTTCCCGGAGGGCGCGCTGCAGGCCTTCAACGACGAGGTGCTCGATCTCGACCACGCGACCTTCGCGCGGGAGTGCGCGATCGACATCCCGGGCGAGGAGACCGAGGCCCTCGGCAAGATCGCGAAGGAGTACAACGCCTTCGTGATGGCCCAGGCCAAGGCCCGGCATCCCGACTGGAAGGACCGCTACTTCAACGTGGGCTTCATCATCAACCCGCGCGGGCGGGTGATCCTGCAGCACTATAAAGTCTCGCCGCTCTTCCCGGTGGAGCACTCGATGTGTCCCCACGACGTCTACGACTGGTGGGTGGAGAAGTACGGGCGCAACCTCCAGGCCTTCTGGCCGGTGGTCGACACCGAGATCGGCCGGCTCGGCATCATGATGGCCAACGAGGGCTCCTACCCCGAGAACGCGCGCGCCCTCGCCCTGAACGGGGCGGAGGTGGTCTACCGCGCCTCCTACCCGCATCCGGCCACCGGCAACGAGATCTTCGAGATCCAGAGCCGCGCCCGCGCGCTCGACAACAACATGTACCTGGTCGCCCCGAACATGGGGACCTACTACCTCTTCCCCGAGGAGTCCACCCCCATCGACACCTTCGGGGGCCGCTCCTTCGTCATCGACTACAAGGGGCGCATCGTGGGGCGCCAGGACTACGGGGCGGGGTCGACCTACGTGGGCGGGGTGATCGACATCGAGGCCCTCCGGGACCACCGGGCGCGCGCCCAGTGGGACAACTGGATGAAGGACCTCCGGACCGAGCTATACGGTATGCTCTACGAGAAGCCGATCTATCCCAAGAACCTCTATCTCAAGCGCGCACCGATGAAGCACAAGGAGTATCGCGAGAAGGTCATCCGGCGCCAGATCCGCCTCATGCACGATCGGGGCATCTGGGCCAAGCCGGCACGGTAGCGATCACCGGAGATCAGCGACCCATGTCCAACACGAGTCCGACCGCCCTGCTGCTCAACGTGGGCCACGCCATGGACCACCTCTTCCTCCTCATCTTCGCCACCGCGGTGTCCGCGATCGCGGCGGAGTGGGGGATGGTCTGGCAGGACCTGATGCCCTACACGGTGGGCGCCTTCGTGCTCTTCGGGCTGGGCTCGCTGCCCGCCGGCCGCCTCGGCGATCTCTGGGGCCGCCGGGCCATGATGGTGATCTTCTTCCTCGGGCTCGGCGCGGCGGGCCTGCTGGTGGCGGCGGCCCAGCGGCCGTGGCAGCTCGCGGTGGCGCTCACCGTGATGGGCGCCTTCGCGGCGATCTATCACCCGGTGGGCATCCCGATGATCGTGCAGAACTCGACCCGGCCCGGCTTCACCATCGGCCTCAACGGCCTCGCGGGCAACCTGGGCATCGCGGTGGCCGCGGTGCTGACCGGCTTCCTGGTGCAGCGCGTGGGCTGGCGCATGGCCTTCGCGGTCCCCGCCCTGCTCGCGATCGGGTGCGGGGTGCTCTTCGCCCTGGTGGTGCCGCGCGAGGAGATGGCCCCCGCCCGCAAGCCCCGGCGCTCGGTCGACCTGCCCGCCTCGATCATGATGCGGATCTTCTTCGTCATGACCCTCGCCGCGGTCTCGGGCAGCATGATCTTCAACTTCACCACCAACGGCAACAACCAGCTCCTGGCCGAGCGGCTGCGCGGCCTCGTCGAGGACCCGGCCAAGCTCGGCGTGCTCCTGGCCCTGGTCTACACGGTGGCCTCCTTCGCCCAGATCGTGGTGGGCCGGCTCATCGACCGCTACCCGCTCAAGACGGTCTACCTGCCGATCGTGGCCGCCCAGGTGCCGCTCTTCCTCCTCGCCGCGAACGCGCAGGGCTGGGTCTTCTACGCCATCGCGCGTCGTGTTCATGGTGTTCGTCTTCGGGGCCATCCCGTTCATCGACGCCATGATCGTGCAGTACGTGGACGACCGCATGCGCTCGCGGGTGGCCGGCATGCGCCTGGCCGTCTCCTTCGGGGTCAGCGCGCTCGCGGTGTACCTGCTGGGCCCGACCGTGAAGGCGGCCGGCTTCACCAACCTGCTCCTGATCATGGCCGGCATCTCCGCCTCGACCACCCTCTTCGTCTCGCTGCTGCCCGGGCGCATCCCGACCGCCGCGGCCGCCTCCGCCTCCGCCCCGGCGCCGGCGCGCTGACGGGCGAGCCAGGCCGCGCCATGCCCGACCCGGCCTTCAGCCCGGAGGAGCACCGGCTCGCCGCCCCGCGCTGGTTCGACGACCTCACGGTGGGCGAGCGCTTCCCGATTCCCTCGCGCACCATGACCGAGGCGCTCTTCGCCGCGTTCCAGCTCGCCTCCGCGGACAACCACCCGATCCACTACGATCGCGAGTACTGCCGGGCCCACGGCCACCGCGACCTCCTGGCCCACGGCCTCCTCGTCACCGCCCAGGCCGCGGCGGGCGCCGGCATCTTCCCGCACGCGATCAGCGACTCGCTGGTGGCCTTCCTCGACCAGTCGTCGCGCTTCCTCAAGCCGGTCTACGTGGGCGACACGCTCTACCCGCTGCTCACCATCACCCGGCTCGAGCCCGGGCGCACCACCGGCGTGGTCGCCATGCGGGCCACCGTGCACAACCAGGCGCGCGAGCTGGTGATGGAGGGCGAGCACCGCTACCTCCTCCGGCGGAAGCCGCCGGCCTGAGCCGGCGCCGCGCGCCCCTTCCCGAAGCGGAGCACCGACCGTGGCCGTCCGCGCGGACACCCGCCGCTGGCTGATCGTCGCCGCCCTCTTCGTGGTCACCTACGGCGTCTCGGTGCCGCTGGCCGCCTTCGGCGTCTTCCTGCCCGTGCTCGCCGAGCACTTCGGGTGGACCCGCGGCGCGGTCTCGGCCGCGCTCTCGCTGAACCTCCTGGTGGGCGGGATCGCCGGCTTCGCGGTCGGCGCCCTGGCCGATCGGCACGGCCCGCGGGTGCTGCTGGCCGCGACGATGGCGCTGGCGGGCACCGGCTTCGCCCTGGTGGCGACGGTGAGCGCGCTCTGGCAGCTCTACCTGCTGGTCGGCGTCGTGGCGGGCGTGGGCACCTCGAGCTTCTACGTGCTCGGCACCGCGACCGTGACCCACTGGTTCGAGGACCGGCGCGGCCTCGCGCTGGCCCTGGTGCTGATCGGCTTCAACCTCGGCTACATCACCGGCGGCCCGGCCGCGGCGTGGCTCATCACCCGGCTCGGCTGGCGCGTCGCCTACTACGTGCTCGGCAGCGGCTGCGGCCTCGTCACCACCGTCGCGGCCCTCGCGGTGCGCCTGCCCCGTCCCGCCGAGCGCGCCGCGCTGCGCCGCCCGCGGCCGGCCGGCGCGTCGGGCGCCGCCCGGGGCGGCGCGCACGGCATCACGCTCCGGGAGTCGCTGAGCGATCCGCGCCAGTGGGCGCTCAACGTCTCGTGGCTCCTCATCGGCGGGATCGCGATCATGATCTCGGTCCACGCGGTGCCCTACGCCCGCGACCAGGGCGTGAGCCTCACCGGCGCGTCGCTGTCGCTCACCGCCTACGGGATCGGCTCCGCGATCGGCCGCCTGCTGGGGGGCATCCTGTCGGACCGCGCGGGCGCCCGCCGCACGATCGCGGCCGCCTTCGTGCTGCAGATCGTGGCCCTGGTCGGCCTGCTGTGGCTCCCGTCGCGCGCGGCCCTGCTCCTCTCGCTGATGGCCTTCGGCGCCGGGTTCGCGGCCAGCGACACCGTGGTCGCCCAGGTGGTCCCGCAGGTCTTCGGGATGCGGGCGCTCGGCGCCATCATGGGGATCCTGACGCTCGGCTGGCGCTGCGGCGCCGCGATCGGTCCGGCCCTGGCCGGCTTCCTCTACGACCTCACCGGCTCCTACCGGATCCCCTTCGGGCTGGCCCCGCTGGGAGTGCTGCTGAGCTGGGCGCTCTTCCTGCTCGCCACCGCCCGCGGCGGACGCGCGCGGGCCCCCGCAACCTGAGATCTGGCCCTGCCGCAGGCTGCTCAAAAAGGTCCAGATGCGAGGCGACGCCCGAAGTCCGCACGCGAGGCGTACTCCCGTACGTCGAGCGTGCGGACGAGGGCGTCAACGAAGCGTTAGCGCATGTTGCCGGTGTGGCCGAGGGAGTAGCGGCCGGGCTGCGGCCACACCGTGAGGCCGTGCGGCTCCTTGCCGACCGGGATGCTGCGGACCTCGCCGCTCGTGGTGTCGATCGCGTAGACCACGTTGTCGAAGCGGCCGGAGAGCCACAGCACCTTGCCGTCGATGCTGACGTTGCCCATGTCGGGGCTGCCGCCGCCCGGGATCGGCCACGTGGTCACCACCTGCCGGCTCGCGAAGTCGATGACCGAGACGCTCCCCTTGCCCCGCGGGGGCCCGAACACGTGCATGGAGCCGCGGTTGGCCACGTAGAGCTTGGTGCCGTCGCGGCTCGGGTAGAGCCCGTGGGTGCCGATGCCGGTCTTGAGGAAGCCGATCTCCTTGAAGGCGTCGCCGTCGATCACGAACACCCCGCCCGCCTTCATGTCCGCCACGTAGAAGATCTTGCCGTCGGGCGAGACGCGGATGTCCTGCGGCATGCCCCCGCGGGAGAGCTTGAGGTAGCCGAGCACCTTGCGGCCGACCATGTCGATCCGGGCCAGCCCGCCCTGGAACTCGCAGGTGAAGATCGCGATGCGCCCGTCGATGGAGAAGTCGGCGTGGTTGATGCCCCGGCAACTGCGGCACCGGGATCGAGCCCTGCAGGGCCATCGTCTGCGGATCGCGCAGGTCGAGCCGCTTGAGCGCCTCCGCCACCACGATCGCGGAGCGCCCGTCCGGCGAGAAGTACATGTTGTAGGGATCGTCGACCGCGATCGACTTGCCCGGCTTGCCGGTGGTCGGATCGATCGGGGTCAGGGTGCCGTCGGTCCGGCCCTCCGCGTTGTTGGTCACCCAGAGCGTCTTGAGGTCCCACGAGGGCACCACGTGCTGCGGGTTCACCCCCACCGGGAACTTGTCGACGACCTTCATGGTGGCGGGATCGATCACCCAGACGTCGTTGCCCTGGCGATTGGGCACGTAGATGCGCGACAGCGCGCCGCTCACCGTCGGGCTCACGTTGTCCGGGCGGATCTCGCTGTAGAGGTTGGTCGGGTTCACCACCGGCGGCATCCCGGGGATCGTCTCCACCGGGCGCGGGCCGGTCTGGGCCGCGGCCACGCCGCCCCAGAGGCACACCGCGGCCGCGAGCGAGATGAAGCGCAGTCGAGTCGTCATGCCGATCGTCTCCTTCAGCGCGTCGGGATGGATTTGCGAATGGCCTCCACGGTCCGGGTCACGATCAGCTCGACCCCGGCCCGTCCCAGCTCGGCGGTGGCGCGGCTCGGGTCGCCGTCGACGCCGTCCCCGTCGCGCGCGGGCCGCAGGCGGTCCGCCCGCACCATCCGGGGCTCGGTGGCCAGGGTCAGCGCGGTGTCGGTGAGCCCCGCGTGGCGCCCCAGCTCGGCGTCGCGGTAGCCGCGGGCCTTCAGGAGCTGCGCCGCCTCCACCTCCGCGGCGCGGTAGTACTCGTCGATCGCGAGCACCCGCACCGGGGTGGCGGCCCACTCGCGGTTCAGCCGGGCGGCCACCGCCTTCTGGCCGGCCTGGGTCGACCCGTGGTCGCCGAGCAGCACGATGTGACGGAAGCCGTGCAGCTTGAAGCTCCGCGCGGCGGACTCGAGCACCTTCTCGAAGGCGTCCTCCGGCGTGGTGATGGTGCCCGCGAAGCGCATGTGCCCGGACGGCGGCGCGATCCCGCCTTCCGGGACGTAGGCGATCACCGGGGCCACCAGGGCGTCCCCGAGCGAGCGGGCGATCCGCTCGGAGAGGATCCGCACCCGCGCGTTGTGCTTGCCCAGGGCCATGTGGGGGCCGTTCTGCTCGGTGCCCCCCGACGGGACGATGATCGTGGTCTTGCCGGACCGGACCGCGTCGCGGACCTCGGTCCAGGTCAGGTCCTCCAGGAGCACGGTGTCCGGGACCTGGGCCCGCGCCGCCGGCGCCAGCGTCGCGACCACCGCGCACATCACGCTCACCCCGAGCCGGACGCGCATCAACCCGATCATAAGCCGTAACGATTAACCCTCCGAAATGTTTCCCCGCCCCGGCCGCCGCGCGCTTGACAGGTGCGGGCGCAGAGCCTAGTGTTCCCCCGTGGAAGTCAGGACCGAAGGGGTGCTCGGCTCGACGGGCGTCGTGCCGCACCGACTTCGATGGAGCCGTCAGCTCCGTCGCGTCACCCACAGTGCCGTGGTCGTCGCGGGCGCGCTGTGCGTGGCTCTCATCGTGGCGGTCGCGGTCTTCGCGGGCTCCATCGCGCCCCAGGATCCCGACGAGCAGAACTTCGACCTGATCGAGGCCCGGCCCGGCGCGAAGGCCCTCTTCGGCACCGACCGCTTCGGCCGCGACGTGCTGAGCCGGGTGATCCACGGCTCCCGCATCTCGCTCTACGTCGCGGTCACCTCGATCACGGTGGCGATGGCGGCGGGCGGCGTCCTCGGCCTCACCGGGGGCTACCTGGGCGGCGGCTGGGACAACGTGATCAACCGGGTGCTCGACGTGTTCTTCAGCATCCCGGGGCTGCTGCTCTCGGTGGGCATCGCCGCGATGCGCGGGCCCGGGGTCAACAGCGCGGTCATCGCCATCGCGATCGTCTACGTGCCGCTCTTCGCCCGCGTCATGCGCGGGCCGGTGCTGGCCGAGCGCGAGAAGGAGTACGTGGAGGCCATCCGCGCGCTCGGGGCCACCCGCTGGGTGGTCGCCCTCAAGCACGTGCTGCCCAACGTCCTCTCGCCGTTCGTGGTCCAGGGCACGGTGGCCCTGTCGCAGGCGATCCTCATCGAGGCCTCGCTCAGCTACCTGGGCCTCTCGGCCCAGCCGCCCACCCCGTCCTGGGGCAACATGCTCAACGAAGGCCGCACCTATCTCGAAACCGCGCCGTGGATCTCGGTCTTCCCCGGCATCGCGATCATGGTCACCGTCCTCGCCTTCAACCTGCTGGGCGACGGCCTGCGCGACGTCCTCGACCCCAGCGGCCACTGACCCGGCCCTCACCCGCGACCCCTCACAGGAGGAACGCCCCATGACGATCGATCCCGGCCACATCGACGCAAGCCGTCTCAGCCGCCGCCAGCTCCTGCAGGCGGGCGGCCTCGCCCTGGGCGCCCTCGCGGTCGGCCGCCCCGCCGCGGCCCAGAGCCCCCGGGCCGGCGGCTCCCTCATCTCCGCGCAGGCCACCGAGGCCACCGGGCTCGATCCCCAGCTCGTCCCCGCGCTCTCGCGCAGCCGGCGCTCGCCGCTGACGTACAACCAGCTCGTGCGCTTCGACGAGCAGATGAACCCGACCCCCGAGCTGGCCGAGTCGTGGGAGACCAGCAAGGACGGCCTCAGCTGGACCTTCAAGCTGCGGCAGGGGGTGAAGTTCCACGACGGCCAGGAGATGACGAGCGCCGACGTGAAGTTCACCTTCGACCGCCTCTTCGAGAAGAGCCCCGGCAAGTCCGACTTCATCGCGGTGGACAAGGTGGAGCCGGCCGGCAAGTACGCGGTGAAGTTCACCACCAAGGAGCCCTTCGCGGGAATGCTGGCCGCCCTCGGCGGCTTCTGGGGCTTCATCATCAGCGAGGCCGGGGTGAAGGCCGCGGGGGGAGACCTCAACAAGACCGCGATGGGCACCGGCCCGTACATGTTCGTGGACTGGAAGGTGGAGCAGCAGCTCGTGCTGAAGAAGCACCCCGGCTACTTCAAGAAGGGGCTGCCCCACGTCGACGAGCTGGTGGTGCGCACCATCCCGGACGAGGCCAACATCGTGGCCGCGCTGCGCACCGGCCAGATCCACCACGCCTTCATCGAGGACAACAAGAACTACAACCTCCTGAAGGAGGAGAAGACCCTCACCGGCTACCGCAGCTCGCGCCTGGGCTACGACTACCTCAACATGAGCGCCAACCGCGGCCCGCTGAAGGACGTGCGGGTGCGCCAGGCCATCAGCTGGGCGGTCGACCGCAGCCAGGTGCTGCGGGTGGCCGCGGCCGGCTTCGGCCGCCTCACCGCGCCGGCCACCGCGCCGATGAAGCAGTGGCAGCTGCCGGAAGAAGCGTGGATGAAGTACTACAAGCCGGACGTGGAGAAGGCCAAGAAGCTGATGGCCGAGGCCGGGCAGAGCGCGGGCTTCACCGTGAAGTGCATGGTGATCCCCACCTTCCCCACCATGGTGGCGGGGGCGCCGGTCATCGCGAATCAGCTCAAGCGAATCGGCATCACCATGGAGATCGAGCAGGTGGAGTACGCGATCTGGATCAAGCGCTGGCTCGCCCACGACTTCGACATGACGATGAACTCCACCCCCGGCTACGCCGATCCCGACACCGCGTTCTTCCGGGCGCTCCACTCCACCAAGGGCCAGAACTGGAACAGCTGGAGCGTGCCCGAGCTCGACGCGCTGCTCGAAGAGGGCCGCCGCACCATGGACCAGAAGAAGCGCAAGGAGATCTACGACCGGGTGCAGATCATGATCCTGGAGCAGGTGCCGCACCTCTGGCTCTTCTCCGCCGACACCATCGACTTCACCCAGGCGAACGTCAAGGGCTTCAAGCAGCACCCCACCGCCTTGCTCTACGGCCTCGAGGGCGCCTGGCTCGACAAAGCCTAGCTCTTGACCCGCTACTTCTTCGTCCGCCTCTACTCGATGGGCCTCACCCTGCTGGGGCTCACCGTCCTGATCTTTCTCATGCTGCGCCTGATCCCGGGCACCGTGGTCGAGCAGATGATCGGCGCCGACGCCGTCGTCAGCCCGGCCATGGTGGCCGAGCTCAAGCGCTTCTTCGGGCTCGACCAGCCGTGGTACGTGCAGTACGGGCGGTGGCTCGGCCAGCTCGCGCAGGGCGACCTCGGCACGTCGTGGCGGACCGGCAAGCCGGTGGTGGCCCTGATCCTGGAGCGGCTGCCGGTCACCCTCGAGCTGACCCTCTTCTCGGTGGCCTTCGCCCTGGTGCTCGGCATCGCGGCCGGCATCGTCTCGGCGGTGCGGCGCGACCGCGCCATCGACAACGTCACCCGGGTGGGCACCCTCCTCGGCCTCTCGGTGCCGGTGTTCTGGCAGGGCACCATGCTGATCCTCTTCTTCTCGCTCTACCTGCGCTGGATGCCGCCGGTGGTGTGGGTCGACTTCAGCGCCGACTGGCGCCGCAACCTCACGATCATGGTGCTGCCCGCCCTCTGTCTCGGCACCGCGAGCGCGGCCAACGTGGCGCGCACCACCCGCTCGTGCATGCTCGACGTGCTCGGCTCCGAGTACGTCCGCACCGCGGCGGCCAAGGGCCTCGCCGGCCGCGTGGTGGTGCTCAAGCACGCGCTCCGCAACGCGCTGATCCCGGTGGTCACGGTGGCCGGGCTGCAGATCGGCATCCTCCTGGGCGGCACGGTGGTGGTCGAGGAGGTCTTCACCCTGCCCGGCATCGGCCGGCTCGTGCTCTGGTCGATCTACCAGCGCGACTACCCGCTCACCCAGTCGACCATCCTGTTCATCGCGGTGCTGTTCATGGCCATCAACCTGGCCGTCGACCTGCTCTACGGCTACCTCGATCCGCGGATCCGGTACGGCCGCTGATTCCCACGGAGGCGTTCATGCGCGCAGCGGTGCTCTTCGAGCAGGGCAAGCCCCAGCGGGTGGAAGAGGTGGCGCTCGAGGCGCCGCGGGTCGGCGAGGTGACCGTCCGCATGGCGGCCAGCGGGGTCTGCCACAGCTGCCTGCACGCCGCCGACGGGAGCTGGAAGGGCGTGCCGCTGCCGATCGTGCTGGGCGACGAGGGCGCGGGCGTGGTGGAGGCGCTCGGGCCCGGGGTGACCGAGCTCGCGGTCGGCGATCACGTGATCCTCTCGTGGGCGCCCACCTGCGGTCGCTGCCACTACTGCGTCATCGGCCGCCCGAATCTCTGCGAGCGCCGCCAGCCCGGCAAGGGCGTGCTCCCCGACGGGACGACCAGGATGAGTCTCGGCGGCTCCCCGGTCTACCACTACGGCCACGTGGCCACCTACGCCTCGCGCACCGTGGTCCACGAGTCGTGCGCGATCCGCATCGACCCCGCGATGCCGCTCGACCGCGCCGCGCTCGTCGGCTGCTCGGTCATGACCGGGGTCGGCGCGGTGCTCAACACCGCGGCGGTGCCGGCGGGCGCGAGCATGGCCGTCTTCGGGGTGGGCGGCGTCGGGCTCAACGTGGTCCAGGGCGGCGCGATGGTGGCGGCGCACCCGATCATCGCGGTCGACCTGCTCCCCACCAAGCTCGAGCACGCCCGCGCGGTCGGGGCCACCCACCTGATCGACGCGTCCCGCCAGGATCCCGTCGCCGCCATCCGCGCGATCACCGGGCGCGGCGCCGACTTCACGTTCGTGGCGGTGGGCGCCACCCGTCCCATCACCCAGGCCGTCGACGCCCTCGCGCCCGGCGGCACCTGCGTGCTGATCGGGGTGCCCGAGACCGGCGCGACCGTGCCGCTGGACGTGCGCCCGATGGTCACCGGCGAGCGAGTCATCCGCGGCTCGAGCTACGGCAGCGCGCGCACCCGCGAGGACCTGCCCCGGCTGGTCGCGCTCTACCAGGCGGGCAAGCTCCGCATCGACGAGCTGATCACCCACCGCTACGCGCTCGAGGACGCCGACGAGGCCTTCCGGGCGCTGGCCGCCGGCGAGCTCGGCCGCGGCATCATCGTGTTCTGAGCCATGCGCGAGATCGCGTTCGCGCTCGAGTTCAAGGGCCGCGGCGGCCCGGTGCCGGGCTCGACCACCGAGCGCCGGGCGCGCACCACCGCGCCGAGCCAGGCGCTGCGCACGATGCTGGCACCGGATGGGATCAGCGGATCGGTGGAGGCGCTACCCGGCGAGTCCGCCGTCCTCGAGTCGAGGGTGGAGCGCTTCCCCGACGGCACCTTCGTAGAGGACGGCACCATCACCTACGGCCGCGCCGGGTCGATCTCGTTCGACACCGTCGGGCGGGGTCACGTCGGCCCCGCCGCGGGGGGCATCGGGAGCCACGGGGTGGTGATGTGGCGCATCACCGGCGGCGACGGCCGCTTCGCGGGGGCGCAGGGGCTGATCACGTCCAACTTCACGGTGACGCCGGACGGCCTCGTCACCGACGACCACTTCACCCGCCTCTACCTGCCGGAGTGACCGCGCTCAGCCCTTCACCGATCCGGCGGTGAGGCCCTGCACCATGTACTTCTGGAAGACCAGCACGAGCAGGACCGCGGGGAGCGCCCCCAGAAAGCCGGACGCCGCGATCACCGAGTAGTCGATGTTGATCTGGCCGTTCATGCCCGCGATGACCGGGGGCAGCGTGGTGGTGCCCGGCTTGGTGTTGAGCACCTGCGCCATCACGAACTCGTTCCAGCAGAGCATGAACGTGAACGCCCCGCCCGCCACCAGGCCCGGCCCCGACACCGGCAGCACGACCTTGTAGTAGGCCTGCAGCCGGTTGCAGCCGTCGACGAGCGCGCTCTTGTCGAGATCGGCGGGCACCGTCTCGAAGTAGGCCTTCATGATCCACACCGTGAACGGCAGGGTGAACGAGCAGTAGGCGACGACCAGGCCCGAGAGCGTGTTCTGCAGGCCGAGGGCGCGGAAGATGACGAAGAAGGCGGGGATGAGCACGATGGTCGGCAGCATGCGGGTGAAGAGCAGCGCGAAGAGGGACACCGTCTTGAGGGGAAACCGGAAGCGCGCGTAGGCGTAGCCGGCGGTGGTGCCCAGCATCAGGTTCACCGCGGTCACCACCCCCGCCACCACCAGGGTGTTCCACATCGACGGCAGGATCTTGGACGCCTGCCCCTCGGCGTGGAAGCGCATCAGCCCCATGATCATGCGGTAGTTGTCGAAGGTGACCTCCGGTGGGAGAAACGACAGGGGCCGCGCCATCAGGTGCTTCTGGTAGGAGACGCTCGTCACGAAGAGCCAGACGAAGGGGCCGATCAGCCAGAGGCTCACGAGGGCGACGAGCCCGTAGAGGACGAGGCGGCTCCGCCCCGAGCGCGCCCAGTAGGCGCCGCCCCGGCGCTTCCGCGTGGTCATCATCCTAGGCCTCCGCCTCGAAGCCGGACAGGATCAGCCGGTGGTAGAGCAGGGTCATGAGCAGGCAGAGCCCGGTCAGGGTGTAGAGGATCGCGGTGCCGGGGCCGAACTTGAAGAACTTGAAGGTGGTCTGGAAGCCGAGCCACGAGATGGTGGTGGTGTCGTAGCCGGGGCCGCCCATGGTGAGGATGTAGATCAGGTCCAGCATCAGGAAGCCGTTCACGGTGCAGAGCACCAGCACCAGGAACAGGATCGGCCGCAGGGCGGGCAGCGTGACGTGGGCGAAGCGCTGCCAGTAGCCCGCCCCGTCGACTTCGGCGGCGGCGTACTGGTCCTCCCCGATGGACTGCATGCCGGCCAGGAACAGGAGCGTGGCGAAGGGAGCCTGGTTCCACATGTAGACGGAGACCAGGACGTTGAGCGAGCTCCACCCGTTCTTGAAGAACGCGACGTAGGACTCGATCAGGCCGGCCTGGTGGAGCAGCGCGTTCAGCGCCCCGAACTCGAAGTCGAGCAGGCCGACCCACAGGAGGCCGACCACGATCCGGGAGAGCGACCACGGGATCAGCAGCAGGCTCCGCATGAGCGGCCGCCCCGCGAAGCGCTCGTTGAGCACCAGCGCCATCCCCATGCCGGCCAGGGTCGCCTCGACCACGAACGCGCCGACGAAGTAGAGGGTGCGCCAGAGCGAGCTCCAGTAGAGCGGGTCGTCGAAGACCTGGAGGTAGTTCTTGAGGCCCACCCAGCGGTAGAGCGGCAGGCGGATCCCGAAGGCCTCGAGCGCGGGGCCCGCGGTGCGCAGGAGGTTGACGTCGGTGAACGAGAGCCAGAAGGAGTAGGCGAGCGGGACGACCACCACGAGGCCGATCCCGATCACGACCGGCAGGACGAGCAGCCAGGCGAACCCCGCCTCGGAGAGACGGAGCCCGCCCGCGCCGCGCGTTCGCATGGGGACCGCGGGCGAGCCGCGGGTTACACCAGGGACTTCTGCAGCGCCACCAGCTCCTTGAGGCCCTTCGGCACCGTCGACGAGCCGCGGATGATGTTGTGGACGATCGCGATGGCCTTGGTGTCGTACTCCGAGAACCACGACTCCTTGAACGCGTTGATGGTCCGCCCCTTCTTGTACTGCTCGCGCAGGAGCTTGAGATCGATCCACTTGTCGTACGACTGGATGATCTCCGGGTGGTCGTACATCTCGGGATACGGATTGTCGAGGCCGGCGATGAGGCACCACTGCCGCTGCACGTACCAGTCCCCGTTGCCGTTGCCGCCCAGGAACTTGGCGAACTTCCACGCGTCCTCGAGCGCCTTGGTCTTGGCGTTCACGGTGTAGAACTCGGTGAACATGTGGGTCTGCCCGTTGCCGGGGTACATCGCGATCTTGGCCTTCTTGGGGGCGAGCTTGGAGTTCTCCGGCTCCCCCGCGATGGTCCGCAGGTAGTAGGAGTGGTTGGTGTGGTAGGCGTAGCGCCCGGTCCAGAAGAGCCGGTGGGTGTCGGTCGAGGAGGTCTTGGTGAGCACCTCCGGATTCACGAGGCCCGCCGCGTAGGCCTTCTGCCAGCGCTCCATGGCCCGGGCCACCCCCGGCTCCTGGTCCACGATGACCCGGTTCTTGGCGTCGAAGACGTTGGCGCCCTCCGAGAAGGAGTCGCTCAGGAACTGGGGCATGGTGCCGGAGGCGCTGTTGTTCCAGTTGGGGAGGTATGGGGTGTCGCTCACCTTGTCCCGCTTGAGCTTCGCGCTGTGCTCGATCAGCTCATCCCACGTCTTGGCCGGGGCCTTGATGCCGGCCTGCTGGAGCATCGGCTCGTTGTACATGAGGATGAACACGCTGTTGAAGTAGGGCAGCCCGATGATCTTGCTGCCGTCGCGGTTCTTCAGGCTGTCCAGGCTGGCCGGCGCGATCTTCTTCTTGAGCTCGTCCATGCCGGGCAGGTCGTCGAGGGCCCGGATCAGGCCGTTCTCGAACCAGTGCTCGCGGTTCGCCGAGTTGCAGTACATGACGTCGACCACCTCGCCCGCGAAGGCGCGCGTCTCCATGGTGGAGTGGTAGGTGGCCCACGGGATGGCCTCGTACTTCACCTGGCCCCCGTGCTTGCTGTTGTAGAACTCCACGTAGTCCTTCACGGTGTCGGGCTTGAAGACCCATCCCGAGAAGTTGATCGGCTTGTCCGCGCGCGCCCTCCGCCGCGCTCCGTCGGCGAGCACCGCCCCCGCTCCCAGCAATCCCGCACTCCCGAGGAACTTGCGTCGGCTGATCGTGCTCACGGGGTTCTCCTCCTGTATGTGGGGGTAGGTCGGCGGCGACGGGCGATCGGGCCGCGAGCGCTGGCGGGATTCTGGAGCAGCGCCCGTCGGATTGTCAAGACGGGAGCCCGGCGAGGTCGGTCACGTCGTGAGCCAGTCGACGACCTCGTAGCGGTCGGTGGTCACCGCGGCGCCGGTCGCGGTCGACGTCGCGGCCTGCCGCGCCGCGCGCGCCTGCTCGCTGGCCGCCATCGCCTCGCGGCTCTCCCAGAGCGTGACGATCATCCCCTTGCCCGCCTCCCGGTCGACGAGCCAGTAGACCGCGGTGAGCCCGGGATCCTGCCGGATGGCGGGCTTCACCTGCTCGCGGCCGCGCACGATCCAGCGCTCCAGGTCGGCGGGTGATCCCTGCCAGGTGCCGATGCGGGCGAACATGGGAGGCCTCCCTCAGTCCAGCGGGTGGACGAAGAGCCCGCTCAGCAGCTTGGGCTCGAACCACGTGCTCTTGGGCGGCATGATGTGTCCCCGGTCCGCGACCGCCATGAGCTGCTCCACGGTGGTCGGGTGGAGCGAGATCGCGAGCGCGGCCAGGCCCGCGTCGACCTGCGCCTCGAGGGCCGGGGTGCCCCGACCGCCGCCCACGAAGTCGATGCGGGGATCGGTGCGCTGGTCGACGATTCCGAGCACCGGCCCCAGCACCCGCTCCTGCAGCAGCGAGACGTCGAGCGAGCGCACCGGGTCGCTCCGGTCGATGGAGGCGCCGGGCAGGTCGAGCCGCCACCACCGGCGCTCGAGATAGAAGCAGAACATCCCCGGCTCGGGCGGGACCGGGTCGGAGGCGGGCCGGACGGTCCCACAGGTGGACAGCCCGGCGAGCAGCGCCTGGGAGGACCGGCCGCCGACGTCCCGGATCACGCGGTTGTACGGCAGGATGCGGAGCTGGGCCGCGGGCACCAGCACCGAGAGCAGCCACTCGTACGCGCGGTCGCCGCGCGGTCGCGAGCTCTCGGCGCGGCGCTTCACCGCGACCCGCGCCGCGGCGGCCGAGCGGTGGTGGCCGTCGGCCACGTAGGCCGCCTGGACCGAGGCGAACGCGGTCAGGTACGGCGCCGCGTCGGCGACCCGCCAGACCGCGTGGACGACCCCGTCGCCGGTGGTGAAGTCATCGAGCGGCGGACCCGCCAGCGTCTCCGCCACGAGCCGGTCGATCTCGGGCCGCCCGCGATAGGCGAGCAGCACCGGCTCGGCCTGCGCGTCGAGCGCCAGCAGATGACGGGTGCGATCGGCCTCCTTGTCCGGCCGCGTGGTCTCGTGCTTGCGGATGAGGCCGCTCTCGTAGTCCTCGATGCGCACCCCGCCGACCACGCCCACCTGGGTCCGTCCTTCCATGACCTGGCGGTAGAGGAAGAGGGCGGGCCCCGGCTCGCGCCGGAGCGCCCCCTGCCCGAGCAGCGCGGCCAGGTTCTCGCCCGCGCGCACGTAGACGAGGGGATCATAGGGACCCACCTGGTCGGGAAGGTCGATCTCGGCGCGGCCGACGTGGAGGAAGGAGTGCGGGTTGTCCCGCGCGAGCGCGGCGGCCTCGGTCCGGCTCACCACGTCGTAGGGCGGCGAGGCGATGGCGGCCGCGAGGGCCGGCGCGGGGCGGATCAGTCGGAGCGGCTCGAGTCGCACCGGCCCGAGCTACCCACGGAGCAGGGCCAGGATCTGATCGTGCAGCCGGCCGTTGGTGGCCAGCACCGATCCGTCGTAGATGGTGGCGCGCCCCGAGAAGTCGGTGAGCCGGCCGCCCGCCTCCTCGAGCAGCACCATCATCGGCGCCACGTCCCAGGGCTTGAGATCCACCTCCAGATAGAGCTCGGCCTTGCCCGCGGCGACCAGGCCGTAGCCGTAGTAGTCGCCGAAGCCGCGGCTGCGGCGGCTCCCGTCGATTACTCGTAGGAAGGCGTCCCAGTGGGGGCCCTGGCGCAGCAGGTGCAGGTCGGAGTGGAGCACGGTCGCCTCGGCGAGCCGGCCGCAGTCGGACACCCGCAGGCGCCCGTCCCGGTCCCACGCCCCGTCGCCCCGGTGGGCCCAGAGCATCTCGCCGCTCGCCGGATTGAGCACCACTCCCGCGGTCACCTGTCCGGCCTCCTCGAGGCCGATGAGCACCGCCCAGATCGGCACGCGCCGGATGAAGTTCTTGGTGCCGTCGATCGGATCGATGATGAAGCGCCGCTCCTTCGGCCCCTCCTCCCCGAATTCCTCGCCGAGGAAGCCGTGACCGGGGCACGCGCGTCGCAGGATCGCCTTGATCGCCTGCTCGGCCTCCCGGTCGGCCTGGGTCACCGGGGTCTGGTCCGGCTTGATGGTGACCTCGAAGCCGCCGCGGTAGTACCGCATGGCGACCTCGCCGGCCGCCTCGGCGGCCCGGATCATCGCGGTGACGACGTCCGGGACGGCCGCGGTCAGTCCTGCCATTCGCCCCGCTCGACGAGCACTTCCTTGAACACCTGCAGAGCCTCGACCACCACCGGCATCCCCCCGTAGGTCACCTGCTGGAAGATGACCTCGGTGACCTCCTGGCGCGTGGCCCCCACGTTGAGCGCGGCGTGAATGTGGGCGTGCACCTCGTTGCGGCGGTTCAGCACCGTGAGGGAGGCCACCGCGCACAGCTCGCGCTGCTTCTGGGAGATGATCTCGCGGCTGTAGAGCTTGCCGGTGAAGAACATGCTGAGCTCGCGGGCCAGATCCTTGTCGAACTTCTTCCACGTGTCGAACCCGATGCCGCTCTTGATCGAGTGGAAGAGCATGCGGGCGGTCTTGCGCGTGGTCTCCTTCAGGGCGTCGTCCATGCGATATCCCTCCGTTTCGCGCTATAGTACCTCAACCGTCAGCAGCCCATTCCCGGTCAGAGGAGATCGCATCGCATGGTCAAGATCGAGCGCTACGCCGCCAAGGGTGTCTGGGATCCGCCGACCTACTCGCAGGCCGTGAAGGTCACCGGAGCCCAGACCATTCTCTACCTCGCGGGCCAGGTCGCCTACGACGACAAGGGGGGGCCCGCGCACCGCGGGGACTTCAAGGCGCAGGCCCGCGCCGTCTTCCAGGCGATCAAGGCCCAGGTCGAGGCGGGCGGCGGCACGATGGACAACATCGTCAAGATCAACACCTACCTCACCGACATCCGCAATCGCGCCGACCTGGGCACGATCCGCGAGGAGTTCCTCGGCAAGAAGACGTGCGCCTCGACCCTGGTCGGGGTGGCCGCCCTCGCGATGCCGGAGTGGTTGATCGAGATCGAAGCGATCGCCATCCTGTAGGCAGGCCGGAGTCGTGGCCGAGCTGAACCCGTACATCTTCCGCGCCTACGACGTGCGCGGCAAGGTCGGCAGCGACATCACTCCGCCCGTCTTCGAGCTGGTGGGGCGAGCCTACGGGACCCTGGTCAAGCGCCGGGGGGGCCGCACCGTGGCCCTCGGCATGGACAACCGGATCTCGTCGGCCGGGCTCAAGGCCGCCTTCGGGACCGGCGTCCTCTCCACCGGGCTCGACGTCGTCGACATCGGGGTCAACCACACCCCGCTGCTCTACTTTGCGACCGCCCACTGGGGGCTCGACGGCGGCGCCACCGTGACCGGCAGCCACAACCCGGTCTCCGACAACGGGGTCAAGATGGTCCACGCGGCGGCGGCCCCGCTCACCGAGGACGAGATCCAGGGCCTCCTGGCGACCATCCGCTCGGGCGACTTCGAGCAGGGCCGCGGAAGCCAGACCGCCCGCGACCCTCGTGAAGAATACCTGAGCGCCATCACCGGACACGTGCGGCTCGCGCGGCGCCTCAAAGTGGTGGTCGACGCGGGCAACGGCATCGCGGGCGTCTTCGCCCCCGAGCTGCTGCGGCGGCTCGGCTGCGAGGTGGTCGAGCTGTACTGCGAGTCCGACGGCAGCTTCCCCAACCACCTCCCGGACCCGGAGATGGAGGAGAACATGCGGGACCTGGTGGCCAAGGTCACCGAGGTCCGCGCCGACGTGGGACTGGCCTACGACGGCGACGCGGATCGGGTCGGCATCGTCGACGAGAAGGGCCGGCGGCACGAGGCGGACCTGTTGCTCGCGCTCCTGGCTCGCGATCTGCTGGTCCGCCACCCGGGGGCCAAGGTCGTCTTCGACGTCAAGTCCTCGCAGGTGCTGGTCGACGACATCCGGCGGCACGGCGGGGAGCCCATCATGTGGAAGACCGGGCACTCGCTCCTCAAGCGGAAGATGCGCGAGGACGGCATCCTGCTCGGCGGCGAGATCTCGGGGCACATGTTCTTCGGCGAGAACTGGTACGGGGTGGACGACGGCATCCTCGCCTCCTGCCGGTTCCTCCAGCTGGTGGCCGCCGAGCCCCGCCCCGCCTCCGCGCACTTCGACACGCTCCCGCACCTGCACTCGACGCCGGAGCTGAAGGCCCCCTGCCCCGACGACCGGAAGTTCCAGCTGGTGGCGGAGCTGGCGCGCGAGTTCAAGAGCCGCTACGAGACCATCGACATCGACGGCACGCGCATCATCTTCCCGGAGGGCTGGGGCCTCGTGCGCGCGTCCAACACGAACCCCTACCTCACCCTGCGGTTCGAGGGGCGCACCGCGGCCGCGGTCGAGCAGATGATGCAGATCGTCTACGACGCCCTCCGCCGCTACCCCTACGTGACCCTTCCGAAGTAACTACCCGAGCGCCAGGCGCACCGCCTCCCCGAGCCCGCGCGCGAGCCGACAGTCCCGCGACCCCCAGAATCCGCCCGGGTCGAGCAGGATCCCGTCGAGCCCGGCCCCGCGCGCCCCGAGCACGTCCACCGAGTAGAGATCGCCCACGTAGACCGCGTCCGCGGCGCGCACCCCGGCCTCCCGCAGGCCCAGCTCGAAGATGCGCGGGTCCGGTTTCTCCACGCCCACCACCGAGGAGTCGATGATGAAGTCGAGATGCGCGGCGAGCCCGGTCTCCTCCAGGATGGCCCGCACCGAGCCGTTGGAGTTCGAGATGACGCCCGCCACCAGGCCCGCCGCCCGCACCCGGCGCACCACTTCGAGCGCCTCCGGATCGGCGCGGTTCCAGAGCCCCACCGGCAGGTTGTACCCGCGGCGCCAGCGCGCGATGGCCTCGATCTCGGCCTCGTCGGTGACCGCCAGGTGCTCGAGCAGGTAGCGCAGGTAGCGGCCGTGCGTGGTCGTGCTCTCGGTCGAGCTGCCCGGCGCCAGGTGCGGGTCCAGCCGCACGCGAGCCCGCAGCTCGGCCTCCTCCACCTGCTCCGCGCTCACCGGACGGCCGCGGGTCGCGAGCTGCTCCGCGATGATCCGGTAGTTCATCCGCAGCAGGGTGTTGCCGGCGTCGAAGATGACGGCGCGCACGGACTCATTATAATGAGGCCGCCCATGAACGCCTGGCTCCTCCTCGCCGCGAACGCGTGGGCCGACCACGGCGGCCCGCTGCGCGCGGAGAGCCTGAGCCCGCTGATGGTGGGCCTCCTCTCCGCCCTGCTGGCCCTGGTCGCGGGCGTGCTGATCCTGGTCATCGTGATGCGGCTCACTCGCCGATGATCGCGCTCGGCGTGGCGGCGCGCTGGCTCCACCTGGCCGCCGGTCTCGGGCTGGTAGGCCTGGTCACCGCCACCCTGCTGGTGGGGCACCGCGATCGCCCGACCGTGCTCGCCTGGGAGGCGCGCATGCTCCGCTGGGCGCGCGCGCTCACCGGGCTCGTGCTCGTCACCGGGCTCGCCACGCTCGCGCATCAATCGGCGGTGGTCACCGGGCGGCCGGGCGCCGCGCTCGAGATCGGCGAATGGACGCGGCTCCTCGGCCACAGCCAGTTCGGCACGGTGTGGCTGGTGCGCCACGGCGTGCTGCTGCTCCTGGCCGCGCTGCTCCTGCTGCGGGAGCGCGAGGAGTCCGTCGCCGACCGGCTCGCCCTGCGCGGCGAGGCCTGGGCGCTCGCGGGCGTCGGCGCCGCGGCCCTGGCGTGGGCCGGGCACGCCGCCGCGGTCGAGGGCGTCGGGCTCCCGGCCGCGCTGGTCGACGCCGTGCATCTCCTGGCCGCCGGCGCGTGGCTGGGGGCGCTCCTGCCGCTCGCCGCGCTGCTGCGGGCCGCGGCGCGCGCCGAGGGCACGGATGCGCGCCCCTTCGCGGTGCTCGCGGTGCGCGCGTTCTCGCGCCTGGCCTTCGCCGTCATGCTCCTGCTCGTCGCCACCGGTCTCGCCAATACCTGGTTCCAGGTGGGCAGCGTGCCCGCGCTGCTCGGCACGTCCTACGGGTGGCTCCTGCTCGCGAAGGTCTCCCTGCTGCTCCCGGTGCTCCTGCTCGCCCGGCACAACCGGCGACGGCTCCTGCCCCGGCTCGGGGGCGACGGCGACACGGTGGGACGGCCCGCGATGGCTCGCCTCGGAGCCTTCGTGGCCGCCGAGGCCGGGCTCGGCCTGCTGATCCTCCTGATCACGACCGGGCTCTCGCTCTCGCCGCCCGCGGTGCACGATCCGGTGTGGTGGCCGTTCTCGCAGCGCTACGCCTGGGACGTGGCCGCCGCGCTGCCGGGCGGCCCGACGCGCGTGCTGATCGGTGCCCAGCTCGCGTTCCTCGGCCTCCTGGCGATGGTGGTGGGCCTGATGCTCCGCTCCTGGCGGGTGATCCTGGTCGGCCTGGGCGGCCTCGCGGTCGTCGCCGGCCTCTGGGTCGCGCTACCGCCGATGACGGTGGACGCCTATCCCACGACTTTTCGCCGCTCGTCCGTCCCGTATCACGTGGTCTCGGTGGCGAGCGGCGCCGCGCTCTTCCGCACCCACTGCGCGACCTGCCACGGCGCGGGCGGACGCGGCGACGGCGCGGGCGGCGCGGGATTGCCGCGGCCGCCCGCGGACCTGACCGCGCCGCACACCGCCCAGCACACCGCGGGCGACATGTTCTGGTGGCTCACCCACGGTATTCCCGCCGGCGGCATGCCTGCGTTCGACTCCGTGCTCTCCGAGGAGGAGCGCTGGGACCTGATCAACTTCATCCGCACGCTCGCGGCCGGCGAGCAGGCCCGGCAGATGACCGCGCTCGTGCCGCCCGGCCGACCGTGGCTCGTGGCCCCGGATCTGGCGATCGTGGTCGGCCCCGCCCCGCCGCGCAGCCTCAAGGACCTGCGCGATCGCTGGATGACCCTGCTGGTGGTCTTCACGCTGCCGGAGTCGCGCGCGCGGCTCGGGCAGCTGGCCGAGGCCTACAACACGCTCCAGGCCCTCGGCACCGAGATCGTGGCGGTGCCGCGGGGCAACGGGAGCGACATCATTCGCCGTCTGGGCGGCCGCCCGCCGATCCTCTACCCGGTGATCACCGACGGCGCGGCCGACATCGCGACGGCCTACACGCTGCTCGCGCGGGGCTTCGGCCCCGCGCCGCGCGGCGCCCCGCCGCTCCACGCGGAGTTCCTCATCGACCGCCAGGGCTACATCCGCGCGCGCTGGCTGCCGGGCGCCCCGGGCCCGGGCTGGGACATGCTTCCGACGCTCGTCGAGCAGATCCAGCTCATCGACAAGGAAACGCCCGCCGGGCCCGCGCCCGACGAGCACGTACACTAGGGCCGCCATGCGCCTCTGGCGGGTCATCCTGCTCGTCAACCTGTCCCTCGGCCTGGGGCTCCTGCTGGGCTATCTCGCGTGGGGCCGCGAGACCGCGCGGCTGGCCGGGGAGCTGGAGATCGCGCGCCGGCAGCAGGTGGTCGCCGGCGTCGAGCGAACCTGGCAGGCGCGCGGCGTGGTGCGCGCGGTGCTGCCCGATCTGAACGTGGTGGTGCTCACCCACGAGGACCTGATCGGCTTCATGGGCTCGATGACCATGGGCTTCCGCGTCCACGATCCCAAGCTGTACGAGGGCCTCGACATCGGCGACCGCGTCCGATTCACGCTCACCGGGGTGCCGCCCAACGTGGAGATCACGGCGTTGGCGAAAGAGGCCCCGTGAAACGGGGCCATCACGGTCGCGGTATCGCCGTCGCGCTCGCGCTCGCCCTCGTGCTCGCGCTCGCCCCCGCCGCCCGCGCCGCGCACGGCGGCACGCCGAGCGTGGCCTTCACCGAGCCCGACTACCTCCGGTGGCTGATCGACTCGCGCCAGCCGGTGGTGGTGATCGACCTCCGCCCGCGCGCCGAGTATGTGGCGGGGCACCTGCCGGGCGCGCTCTCCGTCCCGATCACCGAGCTGGACCGGCGCTTCGGCGAGATCCCCACCACCCCGATGGTGGTGCTCTACTGCCGCTGCCCGGTCGAGGAGGCGGCCACCGCCTACGCGTTCCTCGAGACGCGCGGCTACCTGAACCACGTCGTGCTGCAGGAGGGCTACGACGGCTGGACCCGCCGCCGCTTCCCCATCGTGAAGTAGTCGCTTGACTCTCCGGTCGACTGCGGGGCTACTTCTTCACGGTGGGCCACTGGCCCGTCTGCACCCGCGCGATCGGCGCGTACTTGCCCCCGCCCGCGGGCTTGAAGATCGTGGCCTCGCCCTCCTTGACCTCGAACCAGTCCTGGCCGAAGGCGTCGAGGATGTTCGGCTTGTGCGTCACCACGAGGGTGTTGGTGCCCGGGGCCGGCGGGGTCCCGGCGAGGGTCCGCAGAGCCTGAGTCCGGCGGTTGTTCTCGTTCGGGCTCACCACCAGACCGCCCTCGCTCACGTCGAGCGTGGCCTCGGGCTCGCGGCCCCCGACCAGCCGCGCGGTCTCGACCGCGCGGTTGAAGCGGCTCGAGTAGGACTTCCCGATCGGCACCCCGGCGGACTTGAACACCTCGCCCAGCGCCTTGGCGTCCGCGCGGCCCTTGTCGTTCAGCTGCCGCTGCTTGGCGACGTTGTCGAGGTTGAGCGGATCGGTATCCGCCTGATCGGCATGGGTGGCGCCGTGGCGGAGCACGATGACGTAGCCGCCGCCGCGGAGCGCCTCGAGGACGTCGGCCGCCGATGGCGCGGCCTGCCCCCACGCCGATCCGGAGACGAGGCCGATGAACAGAACCATGAGGCTCCAGGTCGCGATCGCCATGCTCTCCTCCTCGCAAGCATGATACTCCGCCCCGGGACCGCCCCGCGGGCCGCGCCCACGGCCGATCCGACCGCGTCCGAAGTTGCGCGCGATCGCGCTTCCGTGTTGTAGTACGGGCCAGTGACGACGTCGCGCCTGAGAAACCCATTCCGTATCGCCGCCATCGCGGTGCTGCTCGCGCTGGTGGCGATCGCGCTGCCGCTCAAGGCGGGGCTGCCCCGCCACCTCCACCAGGCGACCAGCGCCGGGCTCTACAACGAAGAGCACGTCCTGGCGAGCCTCGAGTTCCTCGGCGGCGACGTGCCTCTGCCGGACGGCCCGCCGACCGACTTCGTCGCGCTCGTCGTCGCCCCGTGCCCCGCGGGCCCCGTCGAGGGTCACGCCGATCCTGTCGTCAGCCTCGCCGATTCACGCGCTCCACCCCGTCTCGCCTAGCCCTCCCACGCTCTCGTCGTAGTCTCTGCCCGCCGGGTCCCTGGCCCGCCGGGTGACTCCAACTTTCCCTCGAGAGGGAGGCATCCATGCGATCACTCGTCGGCATCGGCCTGCTCCTCACCGGCCTGCTCGTGCCCGGACCCGCCGCGGCCCAGGACGTGGAGACGCTGCGCAAGGAGCTGGAGCAGATGCGCAAGCAGTTCGACAGCATGAAGGACGGTTACGAGAAGGCGATCAACCAGCTGGGCGAGCGCATCCAGCAGCTGGAGAATCGCCCGCAGCCCGCCGCGGCGCCTCCACCGGCCGCGCCGCCGCCGGCGGCGGTCGCCCAGGCCCCCGCCCCGCCGGCTCCCGCGGGCGCGATCAACCCGATGGATCTGGCGCGGCCGCGCGAGCCCTTCTCCCTCTACGGCCAGCGTGGGCCCGGGCAGCTCCTGTTCGACATGGGCGTGGCCGGCGACTTCATCGGCAACCTCACCCAGAGCAATGTCGACAAGGCCAACGCGGGCTCGTTCCCGGGGCGCGAGAACCGCTTCTTCCCGCGCGAGATCGAGCTGGCGCTCTTCGGCCAGATCGATCCCTACGCCCGCGCGGAGGTCCGCTTCGAGGCCGGCGAGGAGGATCGGGGCGAGATCAACCTGCACCTGGCCGAGGCCAACCTGACCCTGATGTCGCTGCCCTTCGGCACCCAGCTCAAGATGGGCCAGATGCGCAACCGCTTCGGACTGCTCAACCCGGTGCACGAGCACGACCGGCCGTTCATCGACGCGCCCAACGTGCTCGCGCGCTTCCTCGGCGAGGAGGGGCTCGTCGAGCGCGGCGCCGAGCTCACCTGGGTGGCGCCGCTGCCCTTCTTCCTGGAGGCGCTGGTCGGCGCGTTCAACGGCGACAACGAGACCGCCTTCGGGCGCGGCAAGCTCAACGCCCCGCTCGTGACCGGCCGCCTGCGCACCTTCTTCGAGCTGGGCGACGAGAGCGCCATCCAGCTCGGGGCCTCGGTGGCCAACGGCGAGACGTCCGAGCGCCATCGCAACACGCTGCTCGGCTTCGACGCCAAGTACAAGTACCGGCCCGAGGGCTGGCAGCACCCGCTCCTGACCGTGCTGGGGGAGATGATCTACCAGAACCGGCGCGTCAACGTGCTGGGCGAGGACACCAACGGCGACGGCATCCAGGACACGCCGGACCAGACCCGCACCCGCAACCGCTGGGGCTGGTACGTGGGCGGCGAGGTGCAGCCCTTCCGCACCGGCCAGCTTGCCCGCTGGGCCGCCGGCTTCCGCTACGACTGGACGCAATACCCGGTCATGCGCGGGCGGGAGTGGGCGGTGGGCCCGTACCTCGCCTTCATGCCGTCCGAGTTCCTGCGCTTCCGCCTCGGCTACAAGTACACCGAGCGGGCCGACCGGGACGGCTTCACCGACAACGGCGCGAGCGCCCGGAAGGTCGACGAGATCCTCTTCCAGGCCACGTTCATCCTGGGCGCCCATCCGGCGCACCCGTTCTAGACTCGACGAGGAGACGACCATGCCCATGCGCTCGCTCGCTCGGAGGCTGAGCCCGCTCTGCCTCCTGCTCGTCTTCGGGATCGGCCTCGAGATTGGCCCCGGGGCCGGACTCGCGGAGGCCGCGTCCAAGATTTCCGTCGTGGCGACCACGACCGACCTCAAGGCCCTGGTCGAGGCGGTGGGCGGCGACCTAGTCGAGGTCGACGCGCTCGCCCGTGGCACCCAGAATCCGCACGACCTCGAGGTCCGGCCGAGCCTGATGGTCAAGGTCCGCCGGGCGGACCTGCTGGTCATGAACGGCCTCGAGCTCGACCAGTGGGCCGAGGTGGTCGTGCAGGGGGCCGGCAACTCGCGGGTGGGGCTCGGCGCGCCGGGGCGGGTCGACGCCTCGGCCGGCCTGCTCGTGCTCGAAGTGCCCCAGGGCAAGGTCGACCGCTCGATGGGCGACGTTCACCCGGTGGGCAACCCCCACTACTCGGTCGATCCGGGCATGGCGGCCGGGGTCACCGCCAACATCGTCGAAGGGCTCGCGCGGGTCGCGCCCCAGTCCCGTCCCGTGTTCGATCGCAATCGGCAGGCCTTCCTCGGCCGCGTGGACCAGGCGCTCGCCCGGTGGACCACGGCGCTGGCGCCGTTCAAGGGCACGAAGGTGGTGGTCGACCACAACATGTGGGTCTACTTCCTCACCCGCTTCGGCCTCGTCGAGGCGGGCTCCATCGAGGAGCGCCCCGGCATCCCGCCGACGCCCTCGCACCTGACGAAGCTCATCGCCCTGATGAAGGACCAGAAGGTCCGGGTCATCCTCTCGGTGCCCTGGGGCGATCAGAAGATCGCGGAGCGGGTGGCCCAGGAGACCGGCGCGAAGGTGGTCCCCCTCGCGCCCGCGGTGGGCTCCGCCAAGGGCACCGACGGCTATCTGGAGACGATCGACTACAATGTCCGGAGCGTCGCGCAGGCGCTCAAGTGATGCCGACTCCGCAGGAGGGACACCCGACGAGATGAGCGGCGATCTGCTCGCCCTGATGTGGTTTCCGTTCCTGATGTGCCTGGTGCTCACCGGCATCCACGCCTACCTGGGCTTCCACGTGATCGCCCGCGAGGTGGTGTTCGTCGACATCGCGCTCGCCCAGATCGCCGCCCTCGGGGCCACCGCTGCGTTCCTGGTGGGCTACGAGCTCGAGACGTGGGAGTCGTACGCGGCCGGCCTCGGCTTCACGGTGCTGGGCGCCCTCGTGCTGGCCCTCACCCGCTCGCGCACGCGGCGCGTCTCGCACGAGGCGGTGATCGGGGTGGTCTACGCGGTGTCCTCCGCGGGCGCGGTGCTGCTGGCCGATCGCTCGCCCCACGGAGCCGAGCACCTGCGCGGGATGCTCGTGGGCTCGATCCTGTCCGTCCGCGGCGACGAGGTCCTCAAGGTCGCGGTCCTCTACGCCCTGGTCGGCCTCTTCCACTGGCTCTGCCGCCGGCCCTTCTTCCTGATCTCCACCGATCCCGACCGCGCCTATCGCGAGGGCTGGCGCGTGCGGGCGTGGGACTTCGCGTTCTACGCCTCCTTCGGCGTCGTCGTGACCTCGTCGGTGCGCATCGCGGGCGTGCTGCTCGTCTTCTCGTACCTCATCGTGCCCGCGCTGGCCGGAATCTTGTTGGCCTCCCGCATCGGCGCCCGCCTGGCCGTCGGCTGGGCCTTCGGCGCCGGTGTCAGCATCATGGCGATGGTCGCCTCCGCGGTGATCGACCTGCCCACCGGCGCCACCGTGGTCTGCGCCTTCGGCCTGAGCCTTTTCGTCCTCGGGCTCCTGCTGCGTCTCCGCCCGCGGCCGCTCGGAGCCGCCGCGCTGGCCGACCCGGGCGGCGGCCGCGCGTGACCCGCTGTCTCCGGGGGATCGCCCTCGCGGCGATCCTCGCCCTCGCCGGCTGCCAGGAATCACCCGCGCCGACGAAGCCGCAGGTGGTCGCCACCATCTACCCCCTCTGGGAGCTGACGCGCCAGGTGGCGGGCGATCGCGCCGAGGTGACCTCGCTCGTGCCGCCCGGCGTCGAGCCGCACGACTGGGAGCCCTCGCCGCGCGACGTCTCGCTCGTGCAGCGCGCCAGCGTGATCGTCCACACCGGGACCGGCCTCGACGCCTGGGCGGTGCGGCTGCTGGCTTCCCTGCCCGCCCGCACCACCGTCGTGAACGCGGCGCGCGGCCTGAGCCTGCTCCCGCAGGGCCCGAGCGTCGACCCCCACGTGTGGCTCGATCCCACGCTCGCGCGCGCCCAGGCGCAGACGATCGCGGAGGGGCTCGCGCAGGCCGACTCCGCCGGGCGGCCCGTCTACCTGGAGAACGCGAAGGCGCTCGCCGCGCGGCTCGACGCGCTCGACGAGGCCTTCGCGGCGGGGCTGCGCGACTGCGCCCGGCGCGAGGTGGTCACCACGCACGCCGCGTTCGCCTACCTGACCCGGCGCTACCAGCTCACCCAGGTGCCGCTCATGGGGAGCGCCCCCGAGGCCGAGCCGAGCCCGGCGGACCTCGCGGCGATCGTGCAGACCGCGCGGCGGCTGCACGTCACTCACGTCTTCTTCGAGCCCCTCGTGAGCCCGCGCCTGGCGGAGACCCTCGCCCGCGAGATCGGAGCGACGACGCTGGCGCTCGATCCGATCGAGGGCATGAGCCGGGAGCAGGCCGCGGCGGGAGCGGGCTACGTCGAGCTCATGCAGGCGAACCTGGCCACCCTCCGCCTGGGCCTCGGCTGCAAGTGAAGCGCGTCTGCTTCGTCACCTGCCTGCTCTGGCCCGACATCTCGGAGAGCGACCGCCTGGTGGCCCAGGCCCTCGAGCGCAGCGGGGTCCGGGTGGAGGGGCGCGCGTGGAACGAGCGCGCGGCGGACTTCGGCGGCTTCGACGCGGTCGTGCTGCGCTCGAACTGGGACTATCACTTCGAGCCGGAGGCCTTCCTCGGCTGGCTCGATCGGCTGGAGCGGGCCGGGACCCGCATCTTCAACCCGCCGGCCCTCGTCCGCTGGAACGTGAGCAAGCGCTACCTCATCGCCCTGCACGCGGCCGGGGTGCCCACCGTGGCCACCGCGGTCCTGGAGGACGAGACCCGCGAGGGGCTCGAGGCGATGATGCGCGGCCGCGGCTGGCCGGTCGCCGTGCTCAAGCCCGAGATCGGCGCCTCCGCCCACGACACCCGGCTCGTGACCGGCGAGACGATGGCCGAGGCGGCGGCCGCGATCGCGGCCGGCCGCATCCGCCGGCCGGTGCTCGTGCAGCCCTTCGTGGAGGAGGTCCGGACCCGCGGGGAGTGGTCGCTGATCTTCATCGACTCGGCCCTGACCCACAGCGTGCTCAAGCGGCCGGCCGCCGACGACTTCCGCGTGCAGTCCCACCTGGGCGGCACCACCCGGGCGGAGCCGGCGCCCCCTGGCGTCGCCGACGCCGCGCGGGCCGCCCTGCGCGCCCTGCCGGCGGCGCCGCTCTACGCGCGGATCGACGGCGTGGAGACGGCGGCCGGCTTCCTGATCATGGAGGTCGAGGTCAACGAGCCCGGCCTCTTCTTCACCCACGCGCCGGCCGCCGCCTCGACCTTCGCGGAGGCGATCCGGCGACGCCTGGATCAGCAATGATTTATCGCAGTAGGGGCGGCCCTCCGGTCAGCCCTCGCGGCGTCGAATGCGCTCGATGGCGTCCTCCAGTCCCTTGAGGTCGCGGAGGCCGGTGGCCACTGACCAGACCCGAACAAACCGCGTACCGGGCGGAATCCCCTTCTTTTCGGCGAGGATCGACGTAGGCTCCGGCAGGTTCTCGGGATCGAGCGCCTCGAATTCGGAGCGGCGGACCTCGCCCGCCATCCTGCGAAACTCTTCTAGCAACGTGATGGCGCGCTGGTCGGTGCGCGTCGCGCTGTGGCCGAGGAGCTCGATGTAGTCGTCCGGCCAGGTCAGCGCCTTCGGATTGTCGGCGCAGCGATCGAGCGCGGCGGTCACGGCGGTGGCGACCCGAGCGCGCCGCGCCGGAGTCATCCACTCGGCGGCCCGGTCCCAGGCCTCGAGCGCGGCCCGGCCGCGGAACGTCCTCGCGATCTTCTTGCGCTCCCTGGCGGGTGGCTCGCGGAGGCAGCTCGAGAGCGGCTTCACGGCCCGTCGAGCGACTTTGTCGTCCGGATCCTCAAGCGCGGCCAGCAACAGCTCGACGGTGCCTTCCTCGACCCACTCGTGAAAGGCCTGCCCGATCTCGCTCACAAGCATTTCGCGCCATTGCGGCGACGGTAAGTCGCGCCACCGCGCGGCCAGGCCGTGCACGCCGCCCTCGGCCACCAGTCGCGCGACCAGAAGCTGGAATGCCCGCTGCTCGTCCTTGGTGTCCCCCGACGACGGGACGAGGCCTGCGCCGGTCGCCGGGTCCAAACGACGCAACGCCGCCACCGCCCCGACGGCCTCGCGGAAATTGCCGCCCCGCAAGCGCTTCGACCAGTCGCGCGCCCGCGGCCCAGCGGTCACCGCAGAAAGCCGCCCGCATACCGGCATTCGTAGATCTGCGCGCCTTCACGGCTGATCCCCTCGACCCCCGAGAACATGGCGAGACTCCCGCTACTCGAGTTTGTGTACGTCAGGAGGTCACGGGTGAATGCGGCGGGACCACGATACGGCTCATCCTTGCCTCCGTGCCGCAGGGCCAG
The DNA here is from genome assembly GCA_963841755.1 of uncultured Candidatus Rokubacteria bacterium. Lineage (GTDB taxonomy): Bacteria > Methylomirabilota > Methylomirabilia > Rokubacteriales > CSP1-6 > CAMLFJ01. The sequence continues at coordinate 162,425 of CAWJDX010000005.1, read as the reverse complement.
CCGAAGAAAGGCGTAGATCGCGCGCGTTTCAGAGCTGTCCCGCGCCAGCGGCATCACCCCTCCGGCATAGCTCATCGACCACACCGCCTGTTCCCGATGGAAGACGACCTCCTGGCCGACGAAGTAGGCCATCCCAAAGTAGATGTCGCGGTAGAGATAGTCACCATCGCGGTGCTCGAGCTGCTTTGATCCCGGCACCAGTGGCGTTACCGTCGCGTCGTCACCCTGCCCGGCGTACGTCGTGCGCTTGGCCTCGAGCAAGAAGTCCACCAACTGCTCTCGCTTGAGCGAAGGGTCAGGCATCGCGACCGCCCCAACGCCAGCGAGGCGGCTCTCCGGTGAGCCAGCAGACTACAACAAGGGCTACCGTGAGTACCGACACGTACGCGACGTAGAGCACGGTGCCCTCGGACACTTGGATGAATGGAATGCCGCCAAGAACGACGGCCGGCTTGCGCGCCCTGCGCGAAGTAGGTGATGAGAACCGCCCAGCCTTGCCACGCAGACGGAAGACCCCAACCCCAACCGTAGCGTTTGGCCGGAAACCAATACCTTCTATTTGAGTCGCTCATAGAGCTCCCACGCGCTGCGTTCAACCCAGTTGTGCAGCAGCTTGCCGTCGGCACGCACGGCCCAGACTGCGGTCCCGGTGAGCTCGATCGGCCGTCCGTCGGACGGGAGGCCGAGCACCCCGTTGTTTCGGCCGCGAATGCGCCAGCGCGAAGCGACGCGACTCCCGTCCGCATTCTGGAAGCTCTCGATCGTCTCGAACTCGAGATCGAGGATCTTCGACAGGAACTGGCGCACCCACTCCTTGAATGCGTCCCGCGTGCGGATGTCCACGCCTCCGCTCGTGATCACGAAGTCCTCGACCACGTAGCGGTCGATCGCGTCGGGGTTGCGGGCGACCCACACATCTGCCCAGAACGACTCGACGATCTTCACTGCGTCCAGCTGGGGCATACTCGTCTCCACTCCTGGTTCGGCCCCGTGGGGAGCCATCCCACGTCAAGCTGGCGGGTACGGTTCTTCCACGAGGGATTCGGTCGGAGGGGTCACCAGTGCGTCCGACATGCCAGTCCCACGCTTCCGGCATGCTCATCATCTGCCCACTCCCACGTCCATCACCTCGCCATGGCCTTTAGACAGATCGGACCAGCCAGTGTTGCACGGACCGGGACACTTCGGTGTGGATCCCGCCCCGGGCTGGGCCTTCGTCAGTCGCCCCGCGACGCGGGTGGACGTGGAGCTTGCGCGCTTTGCAGTCCCCGCCCCTTCGACCCGTTCGAGTACAATGTGAGCGCCATGGACGTATCCGCCGTCGCGCGCTGGCGCGTGGTCTGCCTCCTGATGCTGGGCGCCTTCCTCGGACTGAGCGGGGTGGTCTACGCGGTGGGCCTCCTGCCGGGCGACGTGGCGGTCCACGGCGAGATCCTGGAGGCGCGGGGCACGCTCGCGCATGCGGCCGCCCGCTGGTTCGACTACGGCGGCAAGTGGGTGGTCCTCGGGCCCGCCATGCTGGCCGTCTTCGCGTGGTCGCCCATCGCGCGGCGGCACTGGTGGCTCTGGTGCGCGCTCATGCCGGTCGGCGGCGCCATCGAGCAGCTCTTCAAGTTCCTGGTCGGCCGGCCCCGGCCCCGCGGCGTCCACTGGGGCTTCCCGAGCGGCCACGTCACCGCGGCGACGACCTTCGCGGTGCTCCTGCTCTACGCGCTCTCGCGTGAGCCGGCCTCCCCGCGGGCCCGCGTGGGCCTGATCGTCCTGGCGGTGGTCCTGGTCGGCACGGTGGGCTACGCCCGGGTCATCCTCAACGCGCACTGGCCCTCCGACGTCCTGGGCGGCGTGCTCCTCGGCGGCGGCTGCGCGGCCGCCGGCGCGTGGTGGGACAGCCTCCACGGGGCGACGCCGCGCGCGGTCGACGACGCGGTCCGGGTGCAGGGCTAGATGCGCCCGTTCGTCGAGGTGGAGGACGTGGACTTCGCCTACGGCGCGGTGTCGGTCCTCGAGCGGATCAACCTGACGGTGGAGGCGGGCGACTTCCTCGGCATCATCGGCCCCAACGGGTCCGGCAAGACCACGCTCCTCCGTATCGTGCTCGGGCTGCTCCCGCCGACCCGCGGCACGGTGCGCCTCTTCGGCCACCCGCCGGCGTCCTTTCGCCAGTGGGGGCGTCTCGGGCTACGTGCCCCAGAAGGCCACGCTCGATCCCGCGCTCCCGGTGACGGTGCGCGAGGTGGTGGCCACCGGCCTCCTGCCCTCGCTCGGGCTCTTCGGGCGCCTCGGCCCCGCGGCCCGCCAGCGCATCGACGAGGTGCTGGGCCAGGTGGGCATGGCCGAGCACGCGGCCGCGCGGATCGGCGCGCTCTCCACCGGCCAGCAGCAGCGGGTGCTCATCGCACGCGCGCTCGTGTCCAAGCCCGAGATGCTGATCCTGGACGAGCCCACCGGCGGCGTGGATCCGGAGGCCCAGACGAGCTTCTACGCGCTGCTCCACCACCTGAACCGGGAGCGCGACGTGACCCTGATCCTGGTGAGCCACGACATCGGCGTGGTGGCCAAGGAGGTCACCAAGCTCGCCTGTCTCAACCGTCGCCTGATCTTCCACGGCCGCCCGGGCGACTTCCTGAGCGACGCGGCCCTGACCGCCCTCTACGGCCCCGCGGTGCGCGTGGTCAGTCACGACCACTAGCCCATGCCCGAGTTCCTCCAGTACGGCTTCATGCACCGGGCCTTCGCGGCCGGCGTGGTCACCGCGCTCATCTGCCCGGCCATCGGCGTCTTCCTGATCCCGCGCCGGCTCTCCCTCATCGCCGACACCCTCGCCCACGTGGCCCTGGCCGGGGTGGCGCTCGGCCTGGTGCTGGGGATCTCGCCGGTGGTCGGCGCGCTCGTGGTGGTGCTGGTCGGCGCGGTGGGGATGGAGCGGCTGCGCGCGCGCGGGGCGCTCCAGGGCGACGCGGCGCTCGCGGTCTTCCTGTCCGGCGGCTTCGCCCTCGCGGTGGTGCTGATCAGCCTGGCCCGCGGCTTCAACGCCGACCTCTTCGCGATCCTGTTCGGCAGCATCCTCACCGTCACCCCGGGCGACGTCTGGCTCATCCTGGCCCTGGGCGCGACGGTGACCATCGCGATCGGCGCCTTCTACCGCCAGCTCCTCGCGATCACCCTCAACGAGGACCTCGCCCGCACCAGCGGCGTGCCGGTCGGCGCCCTCAACCTCCTCCTCACCGTGCTCACCGCGCTCACCACGGTGGTGGCGATGCGGATGGTCGGCGTGCTGCTGGTGTCGGCCATGATCGTGATCCCCACCCTGGCCGGCTTCGCGCTGGGGCGGAGCTTCCACACCGCCACCGCGATCGCGGTCGGCATCGCGCTGCTCTCGGTGATCTCGGGCCTCATCGCGGCCTACTACCTGCGGCTGGCCGCGGGCGGCGCGGTGGTGCTCGTCGCGCTCCTGATCTTCGCCGCGGTGAGCCTGCTCCGCCGCCGGCTCCGGCCGTCCATCCGGGAGGTCCATCCATGATCCGGCCCCGAGCCGCCCTGCTGGCGGCGACCCTCCTGCTGGCCGCGCTCGCGCCGGCCGCCACCGCCCAGAGCCCGGCGCCCAAGGCGGCCCCGAACCCCGAGTGCCCGCGCTGGCGCGACGCCTTCGCGACCATGCCGCTGCGCATGGTCTCCATCCAGGCCGGCACCCGCACCCTGGCCCTCCGGGTGAAGATGGCCGACAGCGGGGAGCGGCAGGCGGGCGGCTTCCAGTGCGCGACGCCCGACGAGATCAAGCGGCACCTGATCCTCTTCGACTTCGGCAAGGAGATCTTCACCCAGTTCCACATGCAGAACGTCCCGGCCGCGCTCGACATCGCCTTCATCAAGGGCGACGGGCGCATCTTCGCGATCCTCAAGATGGACCCGAGCCCGACCGAGCTGTACGGCCCGCTCGGGGAGTTCCGCTATGCCCTCGAGGCGCACGCCGGGTTCTTCGCGAGCCAGGGCATTCGCCAGGGAGAAGCCAAGCTGGTCGTGCCCGCGACCCGCTGAGCGCGACCGCCGTGCACGCGCACCATCGCCATACCCACGGCTCCCGCCACAAGCACCGGCTCCTCGCGGTGTTCGGCCTCACCGCGGGCTTCCTGGTGGTAGAGGCCGGCGTCGGCCTGTGGACCGGCAGCCTCTCGCTCCTCGCCGACGCGGTGCACATGCTGGTCGACGCGGGCGGCGTCCTCCTGAGCCTGCTCGCGGTCTGGTTCGCGGAGCGGCCGGCCACTCCGGCCAAGACCTACGGCTACTACCGCGTCGAGATCCTCGCCGCTCTCGTCAACGGCGTGCTCCTGTGCGTGATGGCGGTCGGCATCCTGGTCGCGACCTACGAGCGGCTCTGGCAGCCGCCCCACGTGCCGGGCGGCCCCATCCTGGCCGTCGCGCTGCTCGGCCTCCTGGTCAACCTGGCCGGGCTCTGGCTCCTGCACGGCGGCGCCGGGGAGAGCCTCAACGTGCGCAGCGCCTACCTCGAGGTGATGGGCGACGCGATCAGCTCCGGCGTCGTCATCGTGGCCGGGGTGGTCATCCTCTCCACCGGCTGGACGATCGCGGACCCGATCGCGGGCGCCCTGATCGCGCTCTTCCTGCTGCCCCGCACCTGGGCCCTGCTCCGTCAGACCGTCAACATCCTGCTGGAGGGCGCGCCGGCCCACCTCGACGTGACCGAGATCGAGGAGGCGCTCTGCGGCGCCCCCTCGGTGCGCCGGGTCCACGACCTGCACGTGTGGACGCTCACCTCCGGCCGCGAGGCCATGAGCGTCCACGTGGTGGTCGAGCCGGGCGCGCCCTCCGACAAGATCCTGGAAGCCCTGCACGTCATCCTCCACGCCAGATTCGGCATCGATCACACCACCATCCAGATCGAGACCGAGCCAGCCCCTCTCATCCAGATCACCCCGAAGGCGGGCTGATGGCTCGCCCGCGCCGGAGAACCCGATATGCGACAGATCGCTCGGCTGGCTTCGCTCGCATCGCTCCTCGTCACCCTCACCTCCGCCGCCGCGTGGGCCGCGGACGCGCCGGTCACGGTGACCTTCGCCCACCCGGAGAAGTACACCGACCTCCGCCTGAGCTGCGTCTCCCGCGACACGGATGCCCGGAGCCTGATGGCGGACCTCGAGGTCTTTCTCACCGCGACCGCCGCGCCGCTCGTGCCCGCGGGCCAGCGGCTCGAGATCACGGTGACCAACGTCGACATGGCGGGCGACATCGAGAGCTGGCGCGGACCGGGGCGCTGCGACGTGCGGGTCATGAAGGACACCTACCCGCCGCGCATCGACCTCACGTTCCGGCTGCTGGACGGCGAGGGCAAGGAGATCCGCTCGGGCACCCGCCGGCTCCGCGACTCGAACTACCTGGTGAACGCGGGGCCCTCGTCCTCCATCGATCACCTCCGCTACGAGAAGGCCCTGCTCGGCGACTGGGTGCGGCGCGAGCTCGGCCGCGGGACCCGCTCCTGATGCTACGCAGCGAGGAGCGCATCCTCACCACCCACGTGGGCAGCCTCCCGCGCCCGCCCGCGCTCCGGGATCTACTGGTGCGCCAGGACCGGGGCGAGGCGGTGGACGCGGCCGCGCTCGAGCGCGAGGTCGGAGCGGCGCTCTCGCGCGTCGTCACCGGGCAGCTCGAGGCCGGCATCGACGTGGGCAACAACGGCGAGCAGCCGCGCGCGGGCTTCTCCACCTACGTGGCCTCCCGCATGAAGGGCTTCGGGGGCACGAGCCGCCGGGAGCTGGCCCAGGACCTGATCGACTTTCCCGACTACGCGGAGATGCTGGCCCGGCGGCGGCGCGACGCGGCCCGCATCGGCGACGCGCCGCAGGCCATCGCCGAGATCGACTACGCGGACCTGGGGCCGGCCGAGCGGGAGTGCGACGCCTTCCTGCGCGAGACCGACGCGCGGCCCCGGCGGTTCGCGGAGCGCTTCATGACCGCGGCGTCCCCCGGGGTGATCGCCACCATCCTGCTCTCCGCCCACTACGGCTCGCACGAGCAGTACGTCATGGCGCTCAGCCGCGAGATGCGCAAGGAGTACGAGCTGATCCACCGCCGGGGCCTGCTGCTGCAGGTGGACTGCCCGGACCTCGCGATGGAGCGCTCCCGGTTCTTCCGCCGCGACTCGCTCGAGCGCTTCCTCCAGATGGTCGAGCTGCACGTGGAGGCGATCAACCGGGCCACCGCCTCCATCCCGCCCGAGCGCATCCGCCTGCACCTCTGCTGGGGCAACTACGACGGGCCGCACACCCACGACGTGCCGCTCGAGGCGGTGCTGCCGATCGTGGCCCGGGCGCGGGTCGGGGCCCTCTCGCTGCCGCTCGCCAACCCGCGCCACCAGCACGAGTACCGCGTCCTCCGGCAGCATCGCCTGCCCGACGCGATGCTGCTCCTGCCCGGCGTCATCGACACCACCACGAACTACGTCGAGCACCCCGAGGTGGTGGCCGACCGGATCTGCGCCGCGGTGGAGGCGGTGGGCGACCGGACGCGCGTGATCGCCTCGACCGACTGCGGCTTCGGCACCTTCGCGGGCTCGGAGATGGTGGCCCACGGCGTGGTGTGGGCCAAGCTCGGTGCCCTCACCGAGGGCGCCGCCATCGCGAGCCGGCGCCTCTGGGCCTGACGCGGGACGGGCGCCACAAGGCCGGGCCGCTCTGGTATCCTCCGCGCATGAACTCCGAGCGCTTCGCCAAGGGCATGACCTTCGACGACTACGTGAAGTTCACCGGCTCCCCCGACAACCTCGCCCGGGAGGGATTCGACATCCGGATCTTCAGCCTGGTCCGCCCGCGGGTGGACTGGAGCGCCTACCTGCGCGAGCGCTTCGCCCGGGCGCGGCTCAGCGCCGAGCAGACCGCGGCCATCCAGTGGCTGGCCGCGCAGCCGGGCGGGCCCGCCAAGATCGCGGTGATCTCGGAGGAGTGGTCGTCGGACTGCCGGCGCGACGTGCCGTACCTGGCGCGCCTGGCCCAGGCGGGCGGGCTCGAGCTTCGCATCTTCCCGCGCGACGGCGACGCGATGCTGATGAAGGGGCTCCCGGAGCCGACGGTGGGCAACGGCGACCTGGTGTGCGAGTACGCCAACGACAAGAACGGCCAGCGCTGGGCGTCGGTCCCGGTGGCGGTCTTCTTCACCGAGGACTTCGCCGAGATCTACCGCTACATCGAGTACCCGGCCATCTACCGCAAGGAGCGGGTGATCGGGCACCTGCGGGCCGCGCGCGCGGACGAGACCGCCGACCAGACCAAGGCCCGCAGCGGCAAGGAGATCACGGCCCTGCTGGAGTCGCCCTTCCCCGACGTGTGGGCCCAGGCCGGGATCGCGGAGATCCTGAGCGCGCTCCACGAGCGGATCGTCACCGGCGCGCGCGGCTGAGCGACCGGGCCGGGTGCCCGCCGCGGTCAGGGGACGGCGCGCCAGGTGTGCCAGAGCCAGATGGCCCCGGCGACCGCGACCATGAGCGCGATGTAGGCGGCCCAGCTGTTCATCCACGTCTCGCGCGGGACGACGATGCGCTCCTGCTCCCACTCCACCTGGTCCCGCCACCCGAGATCCGCCCGCGCGTAGCGCTGGAACACCTCGGTCACCCAGGCGAGCGGCAGGGCGCGGTCGCGGGTGCGGAAGCGCCGCTCGATCGAGCCTTCCTGCAGATCGAGGCCGAAGCCCGCCTGCACGCTCCCGGAGGCCTGGATGTAGCTCGAGTCGGAGCTGCCGAGGGTGGCCAGCACGTTGCGCCCCCCGTCGAGCGATGCCAGCACCTTGGCGATGGTGGGCCCGTCGGGCCGCTCGTAGCCGGTATCGTGGGTGCTGAGCATCAGGTCCATGCGAGATCCCGGGGGCTAGTACGAGCGCGGCAGGCCGAGCACGTGCTCGGCCAGGTAGTTGAGGGCCATCTGCTGCGACACCGGCGCGATCTTGTAGAGGCGGATCTCGCGCCACAGCCGCTCCACGTGGAACTCCTTGGCGTACCCGTAGCCCCCGAAGGTCTGGAGCGCCGCGTCGCAGGCGTTGAAGCCGGCCTCGGCCGCGAGCATCTTGGCCGCATTGGCCTCGCGTCCGCAGGGTTTACCATTATCGAAGAGCCATGCGGCCTTGAGACACATCATCTCGGCCGCGTCGAGCTGGGCCATCGCGTGGGCGAGCGGATGGGCGATCGCCTGGTTCTTGCCGATCGGCCGGTCGAACACCACGCGCTCCTTGGCGTACTGCACCGCGCGCTCGAGGGCCGCGCGCCCGATCCCCACCGCCTCGATACCGATGACGATGCGCTCCGGGTTGAGCGAGTCGAGCAGGTGGTAGAAGCCCTCCCCCACCGTCCCCACCACGTCCTCCTCCGGGATCTCGAGGTTGTCGATGAAGATCTCGTTGGAGTCGACCGCGGCCCGCCCGAGCTTGTGGATCAGGCGCACCGTGATCGCGGCGCGGTTGAAGTCGGCGAAGAAGAGAGTCATCCCCTTGAGCGGCCTGGCCGGGTCGCGGTCGGACGTGCGCGCGAGGAGCAGGATCCGGGTGGCGTGCTGGGCGTTGGTGGTCCAGACCTTCCGGCCGTTCACCACCCAGCGGTCGCCCTTCTTCTCCGCCCGGGTCGTGATGCGCGAGGTGTCGGTGCCCGCGTTGGGCTCGGTGACCCCGAACGCCATCACGGTCTCCCCGCTCACGATCCCCGGCAGGTACTTCCGCTTCATCGCCTCGGTGCCGTACTTGACGAGCGGGGTCGGCGGGAACACGTAGAAGTGGATCGGGGAGCAGCCGGAGGTGCCCGCTCCCGACGCGCAGATCTCGTGCAGCATCAGGGCGGCCTCGGTGACCCCGAGCCCGGCCCCGCCGTATTCCTCGGGGATCGTGATGCCGAGCCAGCCGTTGTCGGCGAAGGCCTTGACGAAGTCGCTCGGATACTCGGCCTTGTCGTCCTTCTCGAGCCAGTAGTCGAGCGAGAAGGTGCGGGCCAGCGCCCCCACCTCTTTCTTGATCACCTCCTGCGATTCGGTCAGCGCGAAGTCCATTGAGCCCGCCTCCTGGTCGGGCAAGAATATCACGGTCGCCCGGGGACTTGCCCACCGTCACCCCGGTCGGTATGCTGGCGCCCATGGACGAGACCACGCCGGCGATCCAGGACTATCTCGCGGCCATCTACGATCTCGCCGGCACCGACAAGCCGGTGATCGGCGCGCGGCTCGCGCGCCACATGCACATCTCGGCGCCGTCCATCACCGAGGCGATCCGCCGCATGCAGAAGGACGGCTACATCCGCATCGGCGGCCGCAAGGAGATCCGGCTGACCACCAAGGGGCTCGGCATCGCCGAGACCATGGCGCGCCGGCACCGCCTGATCGAGCGCTGGCTCACCGACGAGCTCGGGCTCGACTGGTCCCGCGCGCACGACGAGGCCCACCGGCTCGAGCACTCCCTGTCGCCGGTGGTCGAGGAGCGGCTCGCCGAGAAGCTCGGGATGCCCAGCACCTGCCCGCACGGCAACCCGATTCCGGGCATGCCGGCGCCCGAGGCGCACCGGCCGATCCCCCTCAACCAGGCGCCCGCCGGTCACCCGTTCGTGGTCGAGCGCATCACCGAGGAGGCGGAGGCCGACCGTCAGCTCCTGCGCTTCCTGTGGGAGTCGGGGATCCGCCCGGGCAGCCGCATCGTGGTGAGCGAGATCGCACCCTACGCGGGCACCGTGTCGATCGTGCTCGACGGCCGCACCGTGACCATGGGCCTCTCCGCCTCGAACAAGATCTGGGTGTACGACCCGATGGAGCCCGAGCCCGCGGCCCGCACCAAGGGGGCGCGCGCGCATCGTCCCGCCAAGTCCCGCGCCTGATCCATGGCGGTCAAGGCCCTCTACGCGCTGCAAAACGGGTTTCTCGGGTTCGAGCGTACGGGGCTCTTCTACGGCGAGCGCTCTCCCGAGCGGGTGGCGATCCCGGTCACCTGCTACCTGATCCGGACCAGCGACGCGACGATCCTCTTCGACACCGGCATCTCCCCGCGCGCGGTGCCCGGCCTGCTGCGCCAGGATCCCCTCTGCCGCTTCAGCGACGAGGACCTGCTCGTGCACCGGCTCGACTCGATCGGGCTCGAGCCCAAGGACGTGGACCTGGTGGTGATCAGCCACCTGCACTTCGACCACGCGGGCGGCGCCGCCATCTTCGACACCTCCGAGCTGGTGGTGCAGAAGGACGAGTTCGCCTACGCCCAGTACCCGGCCGCCTTCTTCGCCTCGTTCTACTACCGCAAGAACTTCGACCTGCCCGGCTACCGCTGGCGCCTGCTCGACGGCGACGCGGAGCTGGTGCCCGGCGTGACCGCGCTGCGCAGCGACGGCCACACCCCCGGCCACCAGTCGCTGCTCGTCCAGCTGCCGGTGACCGGCCCGGTCATCCTGGCCGGGGACTGCTGCTACTGGCAGCGTTCGATCGACGAGGAGATCCCGCCCGGCGTCGTGTGGGACCCGACGCGGGCGATGCACTCGATCCAGCGCCTCAAGACGCTCGCGCGGCTCACCGGGGGGCGCATCTTCCCGAGCCACGACCCGGCCTTCTGGGCACGGGCGATCAAGGCGCCGGACGCGTACAAGTAACTCCCTCAACCACCCCTCACCACTTACCCCTCACCCGACCCTCTCCCCTGAGGGGAGAGGGAGATCAGCGGAGATCGCCATGGGCGTGCTGGACGGAATCAAGGTGCTGGAGATGGCGCGGGTTCCGCCCGCCGAGATGCCCGGGATGTTCCTGGCCGACATGGGGGCCGACGTCCTGAAGGTCGAGACCCCGCCCGAGACCACCGAGGACGCGGCCACCAAGCGGCGCGCCGCCTTCGCCTACGTGAATCGCAACAAGCGGTCGCTCGCGCTCAACATGAAGGCGCCGGAGGCGCAGGCGATCTTCAAGAAGCTGGCCGCCTCCGCCGACGTCCTCGTGGAGGGCTTCCGCCCCGGCGTGATGAAGCGGCTGGGGGCCGACTACGCCACGCTCTCCGCCGCGAACCCGCGGCTGGTGTACTGCTCGCTCTCCGGCTTCGGCCACAACGGCCCTTACAAGGACTATCCCGCCCACGACGGCAACTACCTCTCGCTGGCCGGGGTGCTGAACCTGATCGGGGAGCCGGACCGCAAGCCGATCTTCCCGCTGAACCTGGTCGCCGACTACGGCGGGGCCAGCATGCACGGCGCCCTCGGCATCATGATGGCGCTCTTCGCGCGCGAGCGGACCGGCCGCGGCCAGCACGTGGACGTCTCCTACCTCGACACCTCGCTCGCCCTGCTCGCGGCCACGCCCAACATGCGCTTCTTCTGGAGCGACGGCATGGCGCCCAAGCGCGGCGAGGGCTTCCTGGGCGGCTCCTATCCGTACTACGCGGTCTACGAGACCAAGGACCGCAAGTATCTGACCATCGGGTGCACCGAGCCCTGGCTGTGGGAGAACTTCTGCAAGGCGATCAACCGGCCGGACATGGTGAAGTTCGCCCGCAAGGCCGATCAGTTCGTGCGCGCGGCCAACGCGGAGGAGGTGCAGTGCCGCGAGGAGATCGAGGGCATCATCCGGACCCGCACCCGCGACGAGTGGTACGACTTCCTGGTCAAGGCCGACGTCTGCGTGGGCAAGGTCTACGAGCCGGAAGAGGTCGTCGCCGATCCGCAGGTGCAGGCCCGCGACATGATCGTGGAGATGCAGCACCCGGTGCACGGGACCGTGAAGCAGTTCGGCCAGCCCATCAAGCTCTCCGACACCCCGGGGACCATGCGGACCGCGGCGCCCTACTCGGGCGAGCACACCGATCAGGTGCTCGGCGAGCTCGGCCTGCCCGCGGCGGAGATCCGGAGCCTGCGCGAGAAGAAGATCGTCGCCTAGCCCGCCGGACGGGAAATGGGCTAAAATCGTCGTCTGATGACGACGATCCGCCGGGGTATCGTCTGGGCCGCGCTGGGCCTGCTGGCGACGGCGGCCGGGGCGCGGGCCGACAGCCCCGGCGAGCTCGGCGAGCGGCTCCGCAAGGCCACCGCGGTGCTCTCCGAGATGGCCAGCGGCAAGCAGGACACCGGCATCCCTCGCGAGATGCTCGCCCGGGCGCGCGCGATCGCGGTCTTCCCCGGGGTCAAGAAGGGCGCGGTCATCGTCGGCGGCCGCCACGGGCAGGGCGTCATGAGCGTGAAGCGGGTCTCGGACGGCCGCTGGAGCGCGCCCGCCTTCTTCACCGTCGGGGGCGGAAGCTTCGGCCTCCAGCTCGGTGGCCAGGTCATCGACCTCGTGCTCGTGGTCATGACCGAGAAGGGCATCGAGAGCCTGCTCAAGAGCGAGACCACCCTCGGCGGCGACGTCTCGCTCACCGCCGGGCCCAAGAGCCTGCACGAGGCGGCCAATACCGACGGCTCGTTCAAGGCCGAGATCTTCTCCTACGCGCGATCCAGTGGCTTCTTCGCGGGCGCCTCGTTCGAGGGCGCCACCGTGCAGCCGGACGGCTCCGCGATCCGCACCCTCTACGGGCCGAAGGCCGACTCCCGCGACGTGCTCCTCAACGGGCGCTACGCGGTCCCGGCCAGCGCCCGCCCCTTCGTCAACGTGCTGACCACCTACTCGCCACCGCCCAAGAAGCGCTGAGAGCCATCCGATGACCACTGCCCCCGACTCCTTCGTCGAGCTCCTGTCCACCCGCGCCCGCATCGGCTGGGGTGCGCCGCCCACCGCGCGCCCGGTCACCAACGCGCTCTACGAGTTCGGCGGCGGCTTCCCGGACCCGGCGTCCTTCCCGTACGACGGCCTGGTCGACGCAACTTCGCGGATGATCAAGGCCGAGGGCGCGGAGGCCCTCACCTACGGCGAGCCCCTGGGCTACCGTGGCCTGCGCGAGCTGGTGTGCCACAAGTACGGGCTCTTCGAGGGGCTCAAGGTCGGCCCCGAGAACATCATCATCTCGAACGGCTCCGGGCACGCGCTCTCGCTCGCGTTCAGCGCCTTCGTGGATCCGGGAGACGTGATCCTCTCGGAGGCGCCCACCTTCTCGGGCACGCTCCAGACCATCCGCCGCCACGGCCCCCAGGTGCTCGACGTGCCGGTCGATCAGGACGGCCTGGTGGTCGAGGTCGCGCGCGAGCACCTCGCCACCCTCAAGAAGCAGGGCCGGCGCTGCAAGCTCATCTACACGATCGTGAACTTCCAGAACCCGTCCGGGCCCTCGCTCACCTTGCGCCGGCGCCGCGAGCTGATCGACCTGGCCCACGAGTACGACACCCTGATCCTCGAGGACGACGCCTACGGCGAGCTGCGCTTCGAGGGCGAGCACCTCCCGTCGCTCTACGCCCTCGACGGCGGGGGCCGGGTGATGCGCGCGGGCACCGTGTCCAAGATCCTCGGCGCGGGCTTCCGCCTCGGCTGGCTGTGCGCGCCCAAGGAGATGATCCCCGCGTTCCAGGGGTTCCTTTTCGGCGGCGGCGTCAATCCCTTCGCGTCGCGCGTGGCCACCTACTTCCTGCGCGACAACCTCGCCCCCCACGTGGCCCTGCTGGTCAACGTGTACCGCGCCAAGCGGGACGCGATGCTGCGCGGGCTCTGGGAGGTTCTGAAGGACACCGACGTCGAGATCAGCAAGCCGGAGGGCGGCTTCTTCATCTGGATCAAGCTCCCCACCGGCACCGACACCGGCAAGCTGTACGACGGAGCGGTGAAGGCCCGCGTGCAGTACACCGCGGGGCCGTCGTTCTTCCCCAACGGGGGCGGCGAGCGCTTCATCCGCCTGGCCTTCAGCTTCGAGACTCCCGAGCGCTGCTACGAGGGCGCGCGCCTGATCGCCCGGGCCATCGTCGACGCCCGCACCTGAGATGGCCCGCCACCTGATCCTCGTGGTGGACGACGAGGACAACCTCCGCGACGTCCTGGTGGAGGTGCTGAAGCGCGACGGGCACGAGGTGGACAGCGCGGTCGACGGCGCGGAGGGCCTGCGCCGGGCCCGGGAGCGCCGCTACGACCTGGTCGTCACCGACCTGCGCATGCCCGGGCTCGAGGGGCCGGAGCTGTACCGGGCCCTGCGCGAGCACTACCCGGATCGCCCGCCCCGCGTCATCTTCATGAGCGCCAACACCGGCATCGACGAGTACGCGACCTTCCTCGCCGAGACCGGGGAGCCGGCGCTGGAGAAGCCGTTCAACCTGACGGATATGCGGCAGGTCGTGCTGCAGGTGCTCACGCAGGTCCGGCGCGCTGCCGGGACCGAGTAGCCCGGGCGGGAGCGGGAGCCGCGGCGGGCGCGGCGGGGCCTCCCGGGGACACGCTGACTCGCAATCCGCGTGGGCACTCGGGCGAGCCACGAGATGGGAGCTTGCACGCTTCGGCCTCGCGCAGAAGACACGGTCCCCGGGAGGCCCCGCCGCGCCCGCCGCGGCTCCCGCTCCCGCCCTCCCGCTCGCTTCTGGTCCGCCTCACGTTCCAGTGAGACGGTGACTCGTCACGGCGGTTGACGTGGGCGGCGGGCGCTGATAGCGTGCCGGGGTGCCAACCGCCAGCCCGGCTCTGGTCGATCCTTCACGCTCCACCCCGGACGTGGCCGAGCAGCGGGCGCGCGTGCGTGCCATCGTCGCGCCGCGTAGCGGCGAGCGCGGGCTGGATATCGGCTGCGGGTTCGGGCTGCTGTCCTGCGAGCTGGCCCGCGACGTGGGGCCGACCGGACGCGTCATGGGCGTCGACTCGGTCCCGGCCATGATCGTGGCCTGCGAGGAGCGCGCGCGCCACGACGCGGTGACCGGCCGCACCGAGTTCCGCCAGGCGGACGCCGAGGCGCTGCCGTTCGCGCCCGGCACCTTCGACTTCGTCACCGCGATGCAGGTCTACGAGTACATGCCGGACGTCGAGCGAGGGCTGGCGGAGGCTGCGCGCGTGCTGAAGGCCCGGGGCCGGCTCGCGGTGCTCGATACGGACTGGGAGTCCTGCGTGTGGCACTCCGGCGACCGGGAGCGGACCGCCCGGGTGCTCCAGGCGTGGGAGCAGCGCTTCGCCCATCCCCACCTGCCCGCCCGCCTGCCCGAGCTGCTGCGCCGCACCGGCTTCGCGCTCCGGAGCGTGACCTTGATCCCGGTGGTCAACGTCGAGGCCAGCGAGCAAACGTATAGCCCGAGCATGATCGACGTGATCGCGCGCTTCGTGGCCAATCGCGGCGGGATCAGCGAGGACGAGGCCGCGCGCTGGGCCGAGGACGTGCGCGCCCAGGCGGTGCGCGGGCGAGTACTTCTTCAGCCTCTCCCGCTATCTGTTCCTGGCCGAGCGCACGCGACCCCGGCCGTGACACGTCGATGAGATTGGAAGTCGAGCTCGTGGAAGAGGACGGCGGCCTCTACCGGGCCACCCCGGTGCTCTACCCCGAGGTGAGCGTGACCGGCCGCACCGAGAAGGAAGCGCTGGGCCTGCTCCTCGACGCGGTCGCCAAGTACCTCAAGAGCCAGCCCGAGAAGAGTCAGCCCGGGCGCGCCTGAGCGGGCCTGCCAGGGCGCCTCGACTCAGCGGGCGGGGCGCGATGCCCCCTGCGTCGGCATGGCCTCTGCGCCCGGCCCCGCGGTCGCGGCGGCGGGTGGGCGCGCCTGAGTCGGCATGCGCTCCTCCGCCGGCGGCTCGGCGGGCCGGGGCACGGCGGGCGGAACCCGCACCGGACGGGGCACGCTCTCCGATGCCGCGGCCGGAATTCTCGCCGGCGGCGGAATGGCGGTATCGACCGTCCGGGTCGTGGGGGTGGCCTGGACGGGTGCGGGCGGCGGAACCGGTGCGGGCGGAGCGGGCGGAATCGGGCGCGCGACCGGAGCCGCGGGCGAGGTCACCGGCACGGGCAGCGGGGCCACCGGCGTGACCGTCATCGGCGGCGCCGACGGGCGCGGTGGCATGCGGACGGTGCCGGGGCGATACGGATCGGGAAGGCTGGTCTCGTAGATGTAGAAGCCGGCGCCGGCCACCACCACGACCACCGCGGTCGCCACCAGGGCCGCCGCGGTGGAGCTGCGTCGCCGGATGCGCGCGCGCTGCACGGCCTGGAGCCGCTGGCGATCCAGCTCGCCTCGGCACTCGGCGCACTCGACGAGGTGCGTCTCGAGGAGGGCCCACTCCGTGAGGGGCATCTCGCCCGCGACGAGGAGCGGAAGAGCCCGGCGCACGTCCTGGCACCTCATCCTGCCTCCATCTTCCACATCTCGCACGCGCTGTAAAGCCCTGCGTTAGCATGTGGCCCATGCTGCCGCCCGGCGAGGGCAACCCGTTCCTCCACGCGACGGTGGGCGACATGCTCGCGACCCAGGCCGCGCGCATGGGAGACCGCGAGGCGATCGTCGCGACCGACCGCCGCATCAGCTACGCCCAGATCTACCGGGACGCCCGGCGTCTCGCCCGCGGGCTGCTCGCCTGCGGCGTCCGGAAGGACGACAAGGTGGCCCTCTGGATGCCCGGCCGCCCGGAGTGGCTCGCGGTCCAGCACGGCTGCGCGCTGATCGGCGCGGTGCTGGTGGCGCTCAACACCCGCTACAAGGCCCACGAGCTGCGCTACATCCTGCGGCAGTCGGACGCGACCACGCTCGTCTGCGCCGATCACGCGGGGCCGGTGGACTACCTCGAGACCCTGGCCGAGGTGCTGCCCGATCTGGCCGCGTCCGTCCCCGGCGAGCTGGACGTGGCGGAGTTCCCGGCACTCCGGCGGGTGATCGTGCACGCCGACGATCCGTATCCCGGCTGCCTGGCCTGGCGTGACATCGAGGAGCTCGGCGATGCGCCCGAGACCGCCGCCGCACTCGACGCCGCGCGCGCCGCGGTCGCGCCCGACGATCCATTCACCATCCTCTACACCTCCGGGACCACGTCATTCCCGAAGGGCGCGGTCATCAGCCACCGCAACTGCCTGCCCTCACGGCTGGTGGTGCGGCGCGGTCATGCGGCTGACCGAGGCCGACCGCGTGCTCCACGCGCTCCCGCTCTCCGGCACCTGGGGCGGGCTCTGCATCCCCCTGGCGACCTTCACCCACGGGGCCACCCTCGTCCTCATGGAGACCTTCGAGGCCGCGGTGGCGCTGCGCCTGATGGAGGACGAGCGGATCACGGTGTGGAACGGGGTGGACGCGATGGCGGTGCCGATGCTCGAGCATCCCGATCTGGCGCGACGCGACCGCTCGCGCCTGCGCACCGGCGGCTTCGCCGCGACCGGCGGCGGCGTGCAGGGCCTCTTCGAGGCGGTGGTGGAGCGTCTCGGGGTGCGCCTGGCCTTCCAGCCCTACGGCATGACCGAGGTGAACGCGATGGCGCTCGTCCACGACCTCGACGAGTCGCCCGAGAGCCTCGCGGTCGCGGGCGTCTGGCCCGCCGACGGTCTCGAGGCGCGCGTGGTCGATCCGGAGACCGGCCGGGACCAGCCCATCGACGCCGAGGGCGAGCTGTGGCTGCGCGGGCGGCTGGTGACCGCGGGCTACTACCAGAAGCCGGAGGAGACCGCCCGGGCCTTCAGCGCCGACGGGTGGTTCAAGACCGGCGACCTGGCGGTGCGCCACGCGGACGGCCGCGTGGTCTTCCGTGGCCGCCTGCGCGAGGTGCTGCGCATCAGCCACTTCATGGTCGCCCCCGGGGAGATCGAGGCCTATCTCCAGACCCATCCGAAGGTGCTGCAGGCCTTCGTGATCGGCGTGCCCGACCCGCGCACCAACGAGGCCGCGGTGGCCTACGTGATCCCCCGCCCCGGCTGCGCGGATCTCACCGAGGAGGACGTGATCGCCCACTGCCGCGGCCGCATCGCCTCGTTCAAGGTACCGCGCCACGTGCGCGTGGTGGCCGACGTGCCGCGCACCCCGGGCCCGCACGGCGACAAGGTGCAGAAGGCGCGGCTGCGGGAGATGTTCCTGGGGGAGGCCCCGACCTAGTCGCCGGCGCCGAGACGCTCCCGCGCGGCGTCGATCTCCTGCTTCACCGCGCCCGCGCCGGGGAACTCGCGCTTGGCCTTGCGATACCAGTACTGCGCGTTGTCGAGGTCGCCCTCGATCGTGTGCACGATGCCGTGCATCCAGGCCGCGAGCGCGGACTTGTCCTCCTGCACGATCTCGTGGGCGCGCTGCCACTCGCCCGCCGCGAGGTGCTCGAGGGCCGTCGCGAGGTCGCCCTTGCTCATCGGCCGAAGTCTACCGCAGTCGTGTTGCCTCCGCTCACCAGGACGCCGACCCGCTCGCCCGGGGCCGGCACGTAGGCGGAGCCGAGCAGCGCGGAGAAGGCCGCGGCCCCGCCGGGCTCCGCGACCAGGCGCAGGCCGTCCCAGAGCGCCTCCTGGGCCCGCCGGATGGCCGCGTCGGGCACGAGCACGACCCGCGCGATGTGCGCCCGCGCGATCGGGAACATCAGCTCGCCCACCCGCCGCGGGGCGAGCGAGTCGGCCGCGATCCCGCCCGCCTCGGCATCCACCGGCTTGCCCGCCGCGAGCGCCTGCGTCAGCGTGGGCGCGCTCTCGGGCTCGACCCCGATCACGCGCGGCTGCCCCGCGCACCACGCCGCGATGCCGCCGATGAGGCCGCCGCCGCCCACCGCGACCAGCAGGGTGTCGAGGTCCGGGGCCTGCCGCGCCAGCTCGAGCCCGATCGTCCCCTGGCCGAGCAGGGTCTCCTCCTGGTCGAAGGCGTGCACCGGCAGGGCGCCGGAGCGCGCCGCGAATGCCTGGCTCGCGGCCAGCGCGTCGGCGTAGCGATCGCCGCCCACCACCAGGTCGGCGCCGTAGCCGCGGATGCGGCTGATCTTGGCCGGCGAGGACACGGTGGGCACGAAGATGTGCGCCGGGACGCCGAGCCGCATCGCGGCGTAGGCCACCGCCGCCCCGTGATTGCCGCCCGAGGCCGCGACCACGCCCGCGGCCGGGATGGCGCGCGTCAGCAGATTGGCGAAGGCGCCCCGCGTCTTGAACGAGCCCGCGTGCTGGAACAGCTCGAGCTTGAGCGTGAGGGGGAAGGCGGGGAGGCCGAAGTCGGCGCCGGTCAGCTCCATCACCGGCGTGAGGCGGATGTGGGGGCGGATCAGGCTATGAGTCCGCTCGATCCTCTCCCGGTCGATCGTGGGCGTCACCGGCCATCATGGTAGCACCGTCGCAGGCGCATCCCGGCTCGGCGCACGGCCCGGAGCCGTCGACGTGGCAGTGCATGCTCATCATGTGCCCGCACCGGCACGCCCCGCGGATCTGCTGCGACGCCTGGCGACTGGCCATGGCCGGGAAGGATCGCAAGCGGAATGCCAAGGAGCCCTTCAAGACTGACGGGTACTTAGACCGTGTTCCGGCGGCTCCCCTACCCGGCCGTGGCAACGCGGCTGCCGTGCTTAGGCACCGGCACGCCTCAGCGGATGAGATTGACCGGCGCCTCGCCCCGGGCCACCCGGTGGATGTTCTCCGCGATGACCGTGGCGCGCGCCTCCATCATGCCCTCCGTCCAGCCCGACACGTGCGGGGTCATCAGGACGTTCGGCAGCGTGTGGAACGGGCGATGGCCGGGCAGGGTCGGCGTGCTCCCCTGCGGATAGCGGTACCACACGTCGAGCGCGGCGCCCGCGAGGGCGCCCCCGGACAGCGCCTCGTAGAGCGCGTCCTCGTCCACCACCTCGCCGCGCGCCACGTTGATGAGCACCGCGGTGGGCTTCATGAGGGCGAGCGCGCGGGCGTCGATCAGGCCCCGCGTGTCCGGCGTGAGGGTCAGCGTGAGAGCCAGGACGTCGGCGCGCGCCAGCACGTCGTCGAGCGCCTCCGGCCCGCGCAGGTACGCCAGGCCGTGCGGGTCGGGCCGGCTGGCGTCGCGGCGGATGGCCATGACCTCCATGTCGAAGGCCAGCGCGCGACGCGCCACCGCCTGGCCGATCCGCCCGTAGCCCACGATGCCGAGGGTCTTGCCGGCCAGCTCGGACCAGAGCGGAACCGGCGTGCCGGACCAGACGCTCTCCCACCGGCCCTGGCGCAGGCTCGCGTCGATCCGGCAGAAATTCCGGGCGAGCGCGAGCATGGCGCCCATGACGTACTCGGCGATGCCGACGTCGTGCCCGTAGGCATTGGCCAGCGCCGTCTCCGGTCCGAGCGCCCCGCGATCCACGCGGTCGAGGCCGGCGCCGGGCACCTGCACCAGCCGCAGGCGCGGGGCCGCGGTGGCCATCTCGCGGGTGAAGGCCATGCTCACCAGCACGTCCACGTCGCCGAGCCGCGCGAGCACCTCCTGCTCGCCGCCCTGCACGACGTCGCACGGAACCCGCACCCGGGCGCGCACCCGGTCCGCGATCTGTCCCGCGAAGACGCCGGCGAAGGCGACCTTCACATCAGCACCATCTGCGTCTGCGTGGTCAGCGAGAGCAGCCGCCCCGACTCGTCGGTGACCCGCGTCTGCCACACCTGGGTGCGCTTGCCCTTGTGGAGCGGCGTGGCCTCCGCCCGCACCACTCCGCTCCGGCCGGCCGCGAAGAAGTTGGTCTTGGACTCGAGCGTGGTCGTGGACGCGCCCGCGGGCAGGTTGACGATGGTGGCCGCCGCGCCCACCGTGTCGGCCAGCGCCATCAGGGTGCCCCCGTGCAGCGCCCCGCCGACGGTGCGCAGCTCGTCGCGGATGGTCAGCTCGGCCACCACCCGGTCCGGGCTCGCCTCCACGATGCGCAACCCCAGCAGGGTGCTGAGGGTGCCCTGCATGCGGTCGTTGAAGTGACTCGGATCGATCGCCATGGATGTTCCTCCCCGGGCCTCGGGCCCCGGCTATCCTGGCCCGTCCGGCGTGGCAGTTCAATTACCTCGAAGGTAATGGCGGAGCGGCAGGCCCCGGTGTACCTTCCCGCCATGAGGCACGCCACCTCCACGGTCAAGAAGCCCCGGGCGAGCCCGGTGGGCCAGCTCATCAAGCAGTGGCGGGAGCGGCGGCGGCTGAGCCAGCTGAGCCTGGCCGTCGACGCCGAGATCTCCACCCGCCACCTGAGCTTCATCGAGACCGGCCGCTCCCAGCCGAGCCGCGACATGGTCCTGCTCCTGGCGCGCGCCCTCGAGGTGCCGCCGCGCGGGCGCAACGACCTGCTCGCCGCGGCGGGCTACGCCCCGGTCTACCGGGAGACCGCGCTCGACGCCCCGCAGATGAGCGACGTGCGCCGCGCGCTCGACTTCACGCTGCGCCAGCAGGAGCCCTTCCCGGCCCTGGTCGTCGACGGGCACTGGAACCTGCTGATGAGCAACCAGGGCGCCCAGCGGCTGATGGCCCGCTTCGTCTCCCCCGAGGACATGGCCGCGGTGGGCGGCCGCCCGAACGCGATGCGGCTCTTCTATCACCCGCGCGGCATGCGCCCCTACATCGTGAACTGGGAGGCCACCGCGGCGGCCCTCATCCAGTGGCTGCACCACGATCTGGCCCGCGGCGTCGGCGACGACGAGACGCGCCGCCTGCTCGCCGAGCTGCTCGCCTACCCCGACGTGCCCCAGAAGTGGCGCAGCCTCGACCTCGACGTGACCCCGGTCCCGTTCCTGGCCGTCGAGATGCGCAAGGACGACTTCCACGTGAAGTTCTTCTCCACCCTCGCGAGCCTCGGCGTGCCGTACGACATCACGCTGCACGAGCTGCGGGTGGAGTGCTTCTTCCCGGCGGACGGAGCGAGCGAGGCGCTTGCTGCGGGGGCTCGCCCCGTGAAGTACGTGCTCCTCTACGAGTCGGCGCCAGACGTGCGCGCGAAGGCGCCGCTCCACTTCTCTGCCCACCGGGCGCGCATGCAGGACTTCCACTGGCGCGGCACCCTCCTGACGTCGGATCCCTTCGGCGATCCAGAGCGGGAGGGGTCGATGGGCATCTTCACCACCCGCGAGGCCGCGGAGGAGTTCGCGCAGGGCGACCCGTTCGTGCTCCACGGCGTTGTCGCGCGGTGGCACGTCCGCGAGTGGAACGAGGTCCTCGCATGACCACCGCGCCCGCCCGGCCCACCCAGTTCGGCCGCATCCATCCGCCCGACGAGGCGTGGCTGGCGAAGAACCCGCCCGAGCCGATCCTCGAGCCGGATCTGCCGATCATCGACACCCACCATCACCTGTGGGACCGCGGCGGCCATCGCTACTTCCTGCCCGACTTCCTGGCCGACGCGGCCACCGGGCACAACCTCGTCGCCACCGTGTTCCTCGAGTGCCACTCGATGTACCGCGCGGCCGGGCCCGCGGAGATGCGGCCGGTGGGCGAGATCGAGTTCGTCACCGGCCAGGCCGCGATGAGCGCCAGCGGCATGTACGGGTCGACCCGCGTGGCCGCCGGCATCGTGGGCTTCGCCGACCTGACCCTGGGCGACCGCGTCGAGCCGGTGCTCGAGGCGCAGCTGCGCGCGGGCGGCGGGCGGTTCCGCGGGGTGCGCCACTCGGCGGCGTGGGACGCGAGCGACATCATCGGCAACAGCGAGTCCGCGGGCGGGCCCCATCTCTACCGGCGCGCCGAGTTCCGCGCCGGCCTCGCGTGCCTGACCCGGCTCGGCCTCTCGCTCGACGCGTGGGTCGTTCCACCCGCAGCTCGGCGAGGTGGCCGAGCTGGCCCGCGCCCACCCGGAGGCCAACATCATCCTGGGCCACGTGGGCGGCGTGCTCGGCTACGGGCCCTACACCGGCAAGCAGAAGGAGGTCTTCGCGGCCTGGAAGGCGCAGATGACCGAGGTCGCCAGGTGCCCCAACGTGAGCCTGAAGCTCGGCGGCATGATGATGCGCCTGGCCGCCTACGACTACCGGACCGAGCCGAAGCCGCCCACCTCGACCGAGCTGGCCGCGCTCTGGGGCCCGTACTTCGAGACCGGCATCGAGCTGTTCGGGCCGAGCCGGTGTCTCTTCGAGAGCAACTTCCCGGTCGACAAGATGGGCATCGGCTGGGCCGCGCTCTGGAACGCGTTCAAGCGCATCGTCGCGGGCGCGTCCGCCGCCGAGAAGCAGGCGATGTTCGCGGGCACCGCGCGCCGGGTCTATCGTCTCGACTGATGGACCAGTACCGCGAGGCCAATCGCGGGCTCTGGGACGCCTGGACGCGCATCAATCTTCGCTCCGAGATGTACGACGTCGAGGCGTTCGCGGCCGGGCGCGGCCGGGACCTCGACCCGATCGCGCGGGCCGGACCGGGCGACGTGCGCGGGAAGACGCCTCCTCCACCTGCAGTGCCACTTCGGCATGGACACCATCCGCTGGGCTCGCCACGGCGCCACCGTGACCGGGGTCGACTTCTCGGAGGAGGCCATCACCGCGGCGCGGGCTCTCGCGGCGCGGATGGGCGTGCCGGCCACCTTCGTGCAGAGCGATCTCTACGACCTGCCGTCGAGCCTCACGGGCCGCTTCGACGTGGTCTTCACCTCCCACGGCGTGCTCGGCTGGCTCCCGGATCTCGAGCGCTGGGCCCAGATCGTCGCGCACTACCTGGCGCCCGGGCGGCGTCTTCTACATCGTCGAGGCGCATCCGATCCTCATGTGCTTCGACGACCGCCTGACCGAGCCCGATCTGCGCCTGCTCTATCCGTACTTCCACGGGCCCGAGCCCATCCGCTACGAGCACGCCGGCTGCTACAGCACGCCCGACGCGCCGATCGAGAGCGTCGAGCACGTCTGGCTGCACCCGCTGTCGAGCATCATCGGGTCGCTCACGCGCGCCGGGCTGCGCATCGAGTCCTTCGAGGAGTACCCGTTCCTCGGCTGGAAGTTCTTCCCCTGGATGGAGCAGGGCGCCGACGGCTGGTGTCGGCTGCCCGCGGACCCGCGACTGCCCCAGGGCCCCGGCAGCCTGCCGCTGATGTTCTCGCTGAAGGCGAGCCGCGGCCCCACCGGGTAGACTCTCCTTCGCATGGACTTCGGGTACTCCGCCGCCGAGCAGGCCTTCGCGGAGGAGGTGCGCGCGTTCTTGAGAGCGCATCCCCCGGACACCTTTCCGCCCGACGGCACCGACGCCGGCTACGGCTCGGGCGCGCACTCCCGCGCCTTCACCGCCGCGCTCGGCGAGCGCGGCTGGCTCAGCCTGACCTGGCCGCGCGAGCACGGCGGCCAGGAGCGGCCCATGGGCTTCCAGCTCGTGCTGCTGGAGGAGCTGGCCGCGGCCGGCGCTCCCTTCGGTCCGCTCGCCGGCTGCCTCCAGGTGGCCGAATCGATCATCCGCCACGGATCGGCCACCCTGCAGCGGGAGATCCTGCCGCAGGTGGCCCGGGGCCACGCCACGTTCTGGCAGGGCTACAGCGAGCCGGGCGCCGGCTCCGATCTCCTCGCCCTCGAGACGCGGGCGCGGCTCGACGGCGACCACTGGGTGCTCGACGGCCGCAAGATCTGGTCGAGCCACGCCGGCATCGCGACCTACGGCACGGTGCTCGCGCGCACCGATCCCGCGTCCACCCGCAGCCGCGGCCTCAGCATGCTGATGGTCGACAACCGGCTGCCCGGGCTCGAGGTGCGGCCGATCCGGAGCCTCACCGGGCAGGTCTATCACTACGAGGTCTTCATGGATGCGGTGCGCGTGCCGCGCGAGTGGGTCCTGGGCCAGCCCGGCGAGGGCTTCGGCCAGCTCCTGCGCGGGCTCGACACCGACCGCTTCTGGGGCCGCTTCTACAAGGCGCCGTTCCTCCGTCGCATCCTGGGCCTGCTGGTCGAGTACGTGCGCGCCGAGCGGCCCGACGATGCGGTGGCGCGGCACCGGCTCGCCCACGCCGCCATCGAGATCGCCGCCCTCCGCGCGCTCTTCCATCGCGCGGCCTGGCTCATCGAGCAGGGCCTGCCGGCCACCGGCCCGGTCTCCGCCGCCAAGGTCATGGCCGACGAGCTGGGGCAGCGCGTGCTGTCGCTCGGCATGGAGCTGCTCGGCCCCCACGGCGTGCTCCGTGCGGGCTCCCGCGGGGCCAGGCTCCGCGGGGAGATCGAGCATCAGTACCAGACGAGCTGGGGCCACACCCTCGCCGGCGGCACGTCGGAGATCCAGCGCACGACCATCGCGGTGCGTGCCCTCGGCCTGCCCGCCGAGCCGCGCGGGCGAGGCTAGGCGAGCCGGCGCCCGTGGACCTGTCCTTCTCGCCGGCCCAGCAGCTCCTCCAGCAGTCGGCGCGCGCCTTCCTCCTGCAGCGCTGCCCGCCCGAGCGGGTGCAGGAGCTGGCGCTCGACCCCCGGGGCTTCGCGGCCGATCTCTGGAAGGAGATCGCCACGCTCGGCTGGCCCGGGCTCCTGATCTCGCCGGACCTCGGGGGCAGCGGCGGCAGCGTCGCCGACGCGCTCGCGCTGGTCGAGGAGCTCGGCCGCGCGTGCTTCCCGAGCCCGTTCATCGCGAGCGCCGTCGTCGCCACCACCGCGCTCGGCCGGGCCGAGGGCCGGCGCGCGCGCGACCTGCTCGCCTCTCTGGCCATGGGTGAGCGCATCTGCACGCTCGCGCTCCTCGAGGGCTCGGCCCGGCTCGAGCCGGGACGCCTGAGCGGCCGCCAGCTCTTCGTCCCGGACGCCCACGTGGCGACCGACGTGATCGTGCTGGCGAGCGGCCCCGCCGGACCGACCGCGCTCCTGCTGCCGATGGACCGCGCCGGCATCGCCGCGCACCCGCTCGACAGCATGACCGGCGACAAGCTCTTCGAGCTCGTGTTCGCGGACGTCGAGATCCGCGAGGACGACCTGCTCGGCGCGCCCGGAGAGGCCTCGGCGCTCCTCACCCCCGCCCTGCGCGTGGGCGCGCTCGCCCGCAGCGCGGAGATGGCGGGCGCCGCCCAGCGCGTGCTCGAGCTCTGTGTCGAGCACGCGCGGGTGCGCGTGCAGGGCGGCCGCCCGATCGGCGCCCACCAGGCCATCCAGCACGCGTGCGCGGATTCGTACCGCGACGTCGAGAGCGCGCGGTGGCTCACCTGGGAGGCGGAGTGGAAGCTCGCCAGCCGGCCGACCCGACGCCGATGCCGCGGTGGCCGCGGCCAAGGTCTACGGCGGCGAGGCCGCCCTGCGCGTGGCCCGCCGGGCCCACCAGATCATGGGCGCCATCGGCTACAGCGAGGAGCACCCGCTCCACCTCTTCCACAAGCGGATCCTCGCGGCCTCCCTGGACGCGGGCGACGCGGCCCAGAACCTGGACGCGGTCGCCCGATCGATCGGGCTGGCCTAGGATCCCGGCATGAAGGACATCGCCGCGCTCGACCGCCAGCGCTACGTGGCGCTCGCGACCTTCCGGCGCAGCGGAGCCGAGGTCAGGACCCCGGTCTGGTTCGCCGCGATGGACGGCAAGCTCTACGTGTTCAGCGCCGGCGATGCCGGCAAGGTCAAGCGCCTGCGCCATTCGTCCCGCGCGCGGATCGCGCCCTCCGACGCGCGCGGCAACGTGCGCGGGGAGTGGTGGGACGCGCAGGCGCGCGTCGTCATCGAGCCCCGGCGTCATCGAGCGGGCGCACGCCGCGATGCGGGCCAAGTACGGCTGGCAGGCGCAGGTGGGCGACCTGTTCTCCCGGCTCACCGGCCGGCTCCCGCGCCGCGCCTGGATCGAGATCGAGATCTGACCGGTGGTCTCACCGCGAACGCTCCACACCGCGAGGACCGCCCTCTGGATCACGTGCGGCTGGATCGGAGCGGCCCTGCTCGTGCACTGGGTCGTCCGGCGGGTGCCGACGCACCTCGCCCGTGAGCTCACCGCGACCGCCACCGGGGCGGCCATCGGGCTCGCCAGCGCGTGGTTCGAGCTGCGTCTGATCCCGCGCCACGTGCGCTCGCTGACCGTCGGCGGTCTCCTCCTGGCCCGGACCTTCTTCTACGTCACCCTGTGCGCCGTCGTCATCCACGTCGTCACGATGAGCTTGCTCGGGCTCTCCGAGCACGGAGGGCTGCTCGCGTACTACACGTCCGAGCAATACCGCGATTTCGTGCTGGGCGGCCGGTTCCTGGTGGCGCTGGGGATCCTCACGCTGGCGAGCTTCCTCATCAACTTCTTCCGGCAGCTCAACCGCATGCTCGGCCCGGGCACGCTGGTGAGCCTCCTCCTGGGCCGGTATCACCGACCCGTCGCGGAGGAGCGGATCTTCATGTTCCTCGATCTGAGCGACTCCACCGCGATCGCGGCGACGCTGGGCCCCCTCCGCTTCAACGACTTCAAGAACGACTTCTTCCACGACATCGCGGAGCCGATCCTCGAGACCCGCGGCCGGATCTACCAGTACGTCGGGGACGAGGCGGTGGTGACCTGGACGGTCGAGCGGGGACTCCACCAGGGCAACTGTCTCC
Source organism: uncultured Candidatus Rokubacteria bacterium (assembly GCA_963841755.1). Taxonomy (GTDB): domain Bacteria; phylum Methylomirabilota; class Methylomirabilia; order Rokubacteriales; family CSP1-6; genus CAMLFJ01. Next base: position 135,227 of record CAWJDX010000005.1, on the reverse strand, counting down.
GCTGTGTCTTCCTCGTGACCGAGCGCATCCACGAGCAGAAGGATCGGTATCTCGCGCGGTATGGGGTCGTCCCTCAGTTCAAGGCCGGCATCCACGGAGGACCCGTCGTCACCGCCGAGATCGGCGACATCAAGAAGGACATCGTCCACAGCGGCGACACGGTCAACACCGCGGCCCGGGTCGAGGCGCAGTGCCGCCCGCTGGAGCGGCGCGTGCTGGTCTCGGCGGCGCTGCTGGACCGATGCCGGGTTCCCGAGGAGCTCGAGATCGAGGACATGGGCGAGCGGGAGCTGCGCGGCAAGACCGAGTCTCTCCGGCTCTACAGCGTGCGCCCTACCAGGGCAGGATCGCGGGCGCGTACTCCGGGATCCGCTCCTCCACCGTCATGAGCGGCTCGATGCCGTAGAGCGTGCGCGCGTTCTCGCCCATCAGCTTCTTCTGCGCCGCGATCGGCACCTTGAACTCGGCCATGTGGTGCAGGCCGTCCCACGCGTCCTCCGCGTCGTGGTGCGGATAGTCCGACGACCAGATCGCCACGTCCTGGAACACGTCCCACAGCCGGTAGACCAGGGTCTCGTCCGACTCGAAGCCGATGAAGCAGCGCTCGTTGAACACGTCGACCGGATCGCGGATGAGCCGGTTGTCGCGCTGGAAGGCGAACAGGTTCGAGAAGTTCGAGGAGCGCGACAGGACCAGCGGGAGCCACGAGGCGTTCGACTCCAGCACCGCCGCCTTCAGCTTCGGGAACTTCTCCAGCCAGCCGGTCTGCACCACCACCGTCACCCAGGTCATCGCCTCCAGCAGGAAGCCGAGCGTCTCGGAGGCGTCGATGGCGGGATCCATCGCCGCGGTGATGTTCGACACGAACTGCCCGGGCGAATAGACCACCGACTCGTCGGTGAAGAGCAGACCCTGGCCCGAGTGGCCCGCGCGCCTGGGCCATGCGCTCGCCCCATTCGGGCGTGAGCGCCTCGCGGGACGGGAACGTGTGCATGGCCAGCACCGTCCCGGTGGCCTCGAACTCGCGCCACAGCGGGTCGAACTCGGCGCAGGGTGGGGTAGCGACCGTTCCAGAAGCAGGGGCGCACCGCCGCCGCCTTGAACCCCAGCTTGGCGACCCGCCGGAGCTCCGCGATCGACGCCTCGACGCTCTGCAGGGGCAGGACGGCGCAGGGAAAGAGCCGCCGCTTGTCCGCGGCGCAGTAGTCGAGCACCCAGTTGTTGTAGGCCTGGGCCAGCACCGTCGCCGCCTCGGCGCTGCGCACCAGCGCCAGGCGCACGAACCACGTGGGGAACAGCATCACCTGGTCGGTGCCGAGCGCGTCCATGTCCTTGAGGCGCGCCTGCGGGTCGCGGCAGCCGAGCAGCCGCCCGAACTTCCCCTGCCAGGCCGGCGTGCCGGGGGTGAGCTTGCCCACCTCCTTCTTGTCCCAGCGGGCCCAGCCGACCTCGGCCGCGTTCGAGCGCTCGCGGGCGGCCGGAACCACCCGCCCGTTGATGAAGAGCAGATCGCTGTCGGTGTGGAAGCAGAACTGCGTCTTCACCCAGGCGCGGCTGCGGGCCGGGACGTACTCGTCCCAGATCGCCGGCGGCTCGACGACGTGGCTGTCGCAGTCGAAGACCGGGAAATCCTTGCGGGCGTTCGTGGCCACGGCGACCCTCCTGTCCCTTTCAATGTCGGGAGGGGCATTCTATTATCCGGGCCAGGCATGGACAAGACGCCGGGGATCGAGCGCTTCTCGCTGTCGGGGCGCGTCGTGCTGGTCACCGGCTCGACGCGAGGGCTCGGGCTCGCGATCGCGCGCGGCATGGCGGCGGCCGGCGCCGCGGTCGGGATCAACGGGCGCGACCCGGCGCGGGCCCGCGAGGTCGCGGACGGCATTCCGAACGCCTTCCCCGCCCCCTTCGACATCACCGATCTGGGCGCGGGAGCGGACGGCGATGGCCGCGCATCGTCGCCCGGCACGGCCGCCTCGACTGCCTCGTCAACAACGCGGCGGTGCGCGACCGCCGGCCCCTGGAGGACATCGCGGCCGACGACTTCCGCCGCCTGATGGAGACCAACCTGGTCGCGCAGTACGAGCTCTCCCGCGTGGCCGCGCGGCACATGGCGGCCCGCGGCCAGGGGCGGCTCGTCTTCGTCTCCTCGATGGTGGGGCCGCGGTCGTTCCAGGGCGACCCGGCCTACGTGGCCTCGAAGGGCGGGCTCGAGGCCCTGATGCGCGCGCTCGCGGTCGAGCTGGGCCAGAAGGGCATCGCGGCCAACGCGATCGCGCCCGGGTTCTTCCTGACCGACGGCAACGCCCCGTTCTTCTCCCAGCCTCGGGTGCTCGAGCTGGCGCGGCGCATCCCGCTGCAACGGTTCGGCCAGCCCGACGAGCTGGTGGGCGCCGCCATCTTCCTGGCCTCCGACGCCGCCTCCTACATCACGGGCCAGGTCCTGACCGTCGACGCGGGCCTGTCGATCGCGCTCTAGCGACCAAAGGGCAGTGCCCCGAGCTGGCACCTATTGCTGGAGGCACCCCATGGACGTGGAGCGGCTGATCCAGCGGGCCCAGGAGGGAGACCTGGAGGCGTTCGCGGAGGTCACGCGGCGCTTCCAGCACATGGCCTTCGGCTATGCCGTGGCCCTGCTGCGCGATCTCCAGCAGGCGGAGGACGTGGTCCAGGAGGCATTCGTCGCCGCCTGGTTCGGGCTGCGCCGCCTCGCCGATCCGGCCGCCTTCCCCGGATGGCTCCGGGGCATCGTGCGGCACCAGGCGTACCGCGTGCTGAGGCAGCGACCGCAAGCACCCCTGCCCCTCGAGGCCGCCTTCGGAGTGCCGGCCAACGGAAGCGCGCCCGACCGCCGGGCCGAGGAGCGCGAGCAGGTCGCCGCGCTGCTGGACGCCATCGCCGGGCTGCCGAGCCCGGTGCGCGAGGTGGTGACGCTCTTCTACGTCCACGACTGCACCCAGCAGGACATCGCCACCTTCCTGAGCCTCCCGGTGACGACGGTGAACAATCGGCTGCACGCGGCCAGACAGCAGCTCAAGCGAGGGACACTGACCATGGTCAAGGACACGCTCGAAGCGCATCGCCTTCCCGACGACTTCGCGGCCCGGATCGGACGCATCGTGCGGACCCGCGAGGGGGTGGTCGAGGTCCTCTTCGACCCGACCAACCTGCCCGACCCTCTCACCGAGCTCACCGTGAGCGACACGCCCCGACGGCGCGCGGTCACGGTCCAGGTGGTCCAGCTGCTGGAGGGCGGGGTCGTCCGCTGCGTCCCGCTGTCGCCGGCCGACGGGCTGACCGCGGGCATGACCGTCCTGAGCGCCGGGCGGCGCATCGAGGCTCCGGCGGGGCGGGAAGCGGTCGACCGGGCGGTGCGGCTCCTCGCCGGTCCGGTTCGCGAGCCCGACCGGGCGCCCGAGCTGCTCCCGACCGGTATCAAGGTCATCGACGTGATGTGCCCGCTCGTGCGAGGCGGAACGGTCGCCGTCGCGGGCGAGCTTCGAACCGGCGCATCCGTCGTGGTGGAGGAGCTCTGCCGCCGCCTCAGCCGGGAGCCGGGCGGCGTCTCCATCTTCGCGTTCATCCCGCCATACGAGGGCCCGGAGCGCGCCTTCCAGGAGATGTGGGCAAAGGAGGGGTACACCGGGGGCACCGCCGGCACGGTGCAGACGTTCTACTTCCTCGGCCAGGAGGAGTGGACGGCCGAGCGCCTCGCGACGCTGCCCTCGGTGGACGCGGTCATCCGCCTGTCGAAGGACTTAGCACAGCTCGGGATCTATCCGGCCGTCGACCCGCTCGCCTCCCGGTCCCGCCTCCTGGACATGGGCCTCGTGGATCCGGAGCACGCGGAGATCGCCGCGCGGATCCGGCAGGCGCTCGCGCCCACGGCGGCGGAGAACCTGAAACCGCGCGCCCGCAAGATCCAGCGGTTCTTCGCCCAGCCGTTCTACGTGGCCGAGCCGTACACCCACCGGCCCGGCGTCACCGTCAGCCGGGCCGAGGCCCTCCAGATCTGCCGCGACACCCTCGACGGCGTGCACGATCGGCTCCCCGAAGCGGCGTTCTACTTCACGGGAGGAATGGACGAGATCCGTGCGAAGGTGGAGGCTGAGGGATCGAAGTCATGACCGAGCAGAAGCCGCCGGGGATGAGCTGGGAGACCTGGATCGACCAGCAGATCCGGGAGGCGCGCGAGGCCGGCCTCTTCGACAACCTGCCGGGCGCCGGGAAGCCGCTGCCGAACCTGACGGACGAATATGATCCTCTCTGGTGGGTCAAGCAGCTCGCGCAGCGTGAGCAGATCTCCATGCTGCCGCCGTCGCTCGAGGTGCTCCGCAAGGTCGAATCCGAGATGGCGGCGATCTGGCAGCTCGCCGACGAGGCCAAGGTCAGGTCTCGAATCCTGGCGCTGAACCGCGAGATCGGGAAGGTGAACGCGCGGTCGACCGAGGGCCCGCCCACCCGCCTCGGCCCGCTCGACGTGGAGGCGATCGTCGCGGACTGGCGCGCCCGGCGCGCAGCCTCGTAGAGCCTTCCCCGGGCGGCCTCCGGGGTCAGGTCGCTCGTCGGACGGTGGCTCGCGTCGCCAACGGGTGGAGCACGTCGATCGCCCAGCCCACGTCCAGGCGCTCCCCCAGCCATCCCGGCGAGTCCCGTGCGCGCATGGATCTGGAGCCCCTGCGCGGTGTGCTCCGCCTGAAGCGCCTCCACCGGATCGGCGGGCAATGGCGGCGGCGCGGGCACCTCGGGCAGCGGCCGACCATCCGGCCGTCGGAACTGGAGCGCGCCGTCGGACCCGCGCTCCATCTGGTAGCCCTCCTCGTGAACCGAGCGGTGATGGCGACGGCACAGTAGCGCCAGATTCGACAGCGTGGTCGGGCCCCCCTGTGCCCAGTGGCGCACGTGATGCCCCTCACCCACTCGGACGGTGCAACCCGGGAACCGGCAGCTCCGGTCCCGATGGTGCAGTGCCCGCCGGAGCGCCGGCGGGATCGTCCGTGTGCGGGCTCCGACTTCCACCACCCGCCCGTCCTCGTCGTGCCGCATCACCACCCGGCTCGCGTCGCAGGCCAGCCGTTGCGACGTTCCCGCGGGAACGTGCGGCCCGTCTTCGAGCGCCGACTGCCCGGCCTGAGCCGGATCCGCCAGGACCGCGGCGTCTACATGGACCACGACCTGGTACCGCTCTGCGGGGGAACCCGGGGTCGAGCTCGTGACGAAGCGCTGCCTCGGCCAGCAAGGCCAGAGCATCCGCCTGCTGCTGCGGCCGGGTCGGGGCGTCCACGGCCGGGATCGACACGCCGAGGGAATGATCGCGCCGGCGCGGCGCCGCTGGTAGAGCGTCTCGCGGGCCGCGTCGAGCGCACGCAGCAGCAGCGCGCCCACCTCCGGGGCAAGGCGCCCGCGAAGCACCAGCGTGCCGTCCGCATCCGGGTAGATGTGCAGAGAGCGGCCGGCATGCTGGCGCGCGGCCTTGCGAGCCTCGGCCTGCCGGTCCACCTGGCGCCACCCCTGCACGATGCGCTCCACGTGGACCGCGGTGCCTGCGCGCGCTACCGCGAGCAGACGCGCCTCGGTCTCCGGGGTCGCGACGCGGGTCAGAGCACGGACCTTGGCGTAGGACAGCTGTCCACGCTCCAGGGCCGCCGTCACCGCCGGCAGCGACCCGAGGGCGCGCGCTACCCGCACGCGCTCACGAGCGGAGCCCGGGGCGAGTCCGACGCGCCACGAGAGCCACTCGGCGCAGGAGCGGAAGCCGGTGTTCCAGCCGCCGCGCGTCGTCGAACTCCCGGATGAGCGCAAGGAGTCGGGCGGTCGCCGCATCGAGGTGGGCGGAGAGCTCGGCGATCTGGTCGCCCAGGCGATCCAGCTCCGCGGTGCGCGGTGCCGTGGGCTGCAACGTGGCGGGAAACTCCGGTGGGCGCTGGTGCATGACGAGTCCTCCCTTCTACTCGGAGAACTCTAACCCCTGGATTCTCGGCCCGCCCTGAGATCGCGTATGGTCACGCGATCGCCGCGCACCTCACGATCCGCCGTCTCTGCCCTCGTGAACGTGCATCACGCGGCCGATGCGGCGCGCTCCGCCGTCATTTCACCAGCCTGCTCGACCCGCGCCGCGGCCATCGGCGAAAAGCTGTCAAGAGGAAATCGCCACTCGCCGCTCGCCGATCGCCCTCAGCTCGCGCGACGCTCGGCCACCGCGCGCTCCATGTCGGCCGGCAGCGGCGCGCGGAACTCCACGTACTCGCCGCTCGCCGGGTGCACGAAGCCGAGCACCGCCGCGTGGAGCATCGGACGGCTCAGCGCGGGATCGGCCGGCGCCGCGCCGTAGCTCGCGTCGCCCAGGACCGCGTGGCCGATCGAGGCCAGGTGCACGCGGATCTGATGCATGCGGCCGGTTTGCGGGCGCGCCTCGACCAGGGTCGCGTGGGGGCCGAGCCGCTCGGCCACGCGATACTCCGTCACCGCCCGTCGCGGAGCCGCCGAGCGGACCGAGACGCGGCGGCGATCGCGGGTGTCGCGCCCCAGCCCCTGGTCGATCAGCCCGCCCCGCCGGACCGCGCCCGCCACCAGGGCGAGATACACGCGGTGCACGGAGTGCGCCCGGAACTGGCGCGAGAGATGGCGATGGGCCGCGTCGGTCTTCGCGATCACGAGGACGCCGCTCGTGCCCTTGTCGAGGCGATGCACCAGCCCGGGCCGGGCGCGCTGCCCGTCGCCGGGGTCGACGTGGTGCATCAGCCCGTTGAGCAAGGTGCCCGTCCAGTGGCCGGGGCCGGGGTGCATCACGAGGCCCGGCGGCTTGTCGATCACCAGGAGCGCCGCGTCCTCGTGCAGGACGCGCAGCGCGAGGGGCTCGGGCTCGACCGCCCGGGGCTCGCGCACCGGGACGTGACAGGCGATCACGTCGCCCGGCCGGATCAGCCGGGCGGGCTTGGTCTTCCGGCCGTTGACGGTGATCAGCCCGTGGTCGATCCACCGCTGGACGACCGCGCGCGACAGGTGCGCGGTCTGGGTGGACACGAAGACGTCGAGGCGACGCGGGGCCTGCCCGGCAGACACCGTCGTCACCGGCTGCATCGCGCCGATCAGCCGCCCAGCATCGTCGCCGCCGCCTTCTCCGCGATCATGATGGTCGGCGCGTTGGTGTTGCCGCCGATCAGGGTCGGCATCACGGAGGCGTCCACCACCCGCAGCCCGTCCAGCCCGTGGACGCGGAGGGAGGCGTCCACCACCGCCAGCTCGTCGGTGCCCATCTTGCAGGTGCCGACCGGGTGGAAGATGGTGCCGGAGGCGCGGTCGCGCACGTAGGCCGCGATCTCGGCCTCGCTGCGCGCCTCGGCGCCCGGGCCCAGCTCGCGCCCGAGGATGTCGCCGAGCGGCTTCGCCCGGAAGATGTCGCGCACCATCTGGATCCCCGCCACGAACTGCGGCAGGTCGGCGGGGTCGCTCAGGTAGGCCGGATCGATGAGCGGCTGATCGAGGGGATCGACGGAGGCCAGCGTGATCTGGCCCCGGCTGGCCGGGCGGTTCACGTAGAACGCGAACGTGATGCCGTGGCAGTGGGGCTGGAACGCCTCGATCGGCGACTCGGTCAGGCAGTACGGCAGGAAGAACCCCTGCAGGTTGGGCGGCCCGTCCGCGCCGCCGGTCCGGAGGAAGGCGCCCGCCTCCGCGATGTTCGAGGTGAAGAGGCCCTGGCGCGTCGCCTCGTACTCGGCCTGCACCTGGGCGAGCTGCTCGGGGGTGGCCCCGTAGAGCGAGAACGGCACCGTGATCTCGTTCCGGACGAAGGTGCCGAGATGATCCTGAAGATTCTTGCCGACCCCGGGCAGGTCCGCGACCACGTCGACGCCGACCGCGCGCAGGTGGTCGGCGGGGCCCACGCCGGAGAGCATGAGCAGCTGCGGCGAGTTGACGCTGCCGCCGCAGAGGACGATCTCGCGGGCGGCGTCGGCCAGGGCCGACTGCCCGTGGCGCACGTACTCGACGCCGGTCGCGCGTCGGCCCGAGAAGCGGACCCGGCAGGTGAGCGCGCCGGTGATCACGGTCAGGTTCGGGCGCGCCAGCGCCGGCCGCAGGAAGGCGCTCGCGGTGCTCCAGCGCAGCCCGTCCTTCTGGGTGACCTGGTAGAAGCCCGCGCCGTCCTGGACGGGGCCGTTGAAGTCGGCGTTGGCGGCCACGCCCGTCTCCTGGGCCGAGGCCACGAACATCTCGGAGAGCGGGTGACGGAAGCGGTGGTCGGCCACGTTGAGCGGGCCGCCGCGGCCGTGGTAGCGATCCTCCATGCGCTCGTTGTGCTCGGACTTGCGGAAGACGGGCAGGACGTCCTCGTAGCTCCACCCCTTGTTGCCCGCCTGCGCCCACCGGTCGTAGTCGGTGGCGTGGCCCCGGATGTAGATCATGTAGTTGATCGAGCTGGAGCCGCCGAGGGTCCGCCCCCGCGGCCACGGGAAGCGCCGCAGGTTGCAGTACGCCTGGGGCACCGTGCGGTAGCGCCAGTCGTGCGGGCCGTCCGGCAGGAAGCCCATCATCGCGGGGGTGTGGATGAAGGGCGAGGTGTCCGGGCCGCCGGCCTCGAGCAGCAGCACGCTGACGGCCGGATCGGCGGAGAGGCGGTTGGCGAGGACGCAGCCGGCGGAGCCGGCGCCGACGATCACGTAGTCGTACATGGCGGGCCTCCTGGCAGGCCGACCCTAGGCGCTCCGCCCGCACCTGTCAAGCCGCTCGATCGCGGCCGGCTTGTTGACAGCGACCGTGACGGGATGCTACTCGGAGAGCCCAAGGAGACCGTCCATGAACCGAATGTCGCGCCGGGCCTGCTTCGGAAGCATCGTCCTCGCTGTGCTCGCGGGCCTGGTCTCGAGCCCCGGCGACCTGGGCCCAGGAGACGCCGCGCATGGGCGGCGTGCTCAAGGTCGCGTCGATCGGCGAGCCGCCGACCCTCGACATCCCCATGAGCACCGCCACGCTGGTCTACGAGATCATGTGGCACGTCAACGAGTCGCTCTTCACCTACGACAAGAGCTTCAACCCGGTGCCGCTGCTCGCGGACTCGTGGACGCTCACCGACAAGGGCCTCAAGTACACGATCAACCTCCGGAAATCCGTGAAGTTCCACAACGGCAAGGAGATGACCTCGGCCGACGTGGTGCCCTCGCTCAAGCGCTGGGGGCGGGTGGCCTCGGTCGGCCGCGTGCTCTGGAAGTTCGTGGAGAGCGTGGACGCCAAGGACCCCTACACCGTCGTCATCAGCATGAAGCAGCCGTCGAGCTCGCTCATCTACGGCCTGTCCGAGCCGCACGCCGCGATCTACCCCAAGGAGAGCATCGAGGCCGCGGGCGAGGGCCAGCTCAAGGAGTTCATCGGCACCGGCCCCTTCCGCTTCGTGGAGCACCGGCCCGACCGGCACATCAAGCTGGCCCGGTTCAAGGACTACAGCGCCCGGTCCGAGCCGCCCAACGGCTTCGGGGGCAAGCGCACCGCGTACTTCGACGAGATCCTCTTCCTCACCGTGCCCGAGACCGCGGTGCGGCTGGCCGGGGTCGAGACCGGCGAGTACCACCACGCGATGTTCATCAAGCAGGACTCCTACGAGCGCATCAAGAACATCCCGACGCTGGAGTCGCGGATCGTGAAGCCGCGCGGCTGGGCGGTGGCGGTCATGAACCACAAGTCGCCGCTCATGAGCCAGACGAAGCTCCGCCAGGCCTTCCAGGCCGCGCTGGACATGGAGCCCATCCTGGTGGCCGGCTTCGGCTCGCGCGACTTCTACCGGCTGGACCCCGGCGTCTTCTTCCCGGAGCAGCCGTGGCACTCCACCGCGAGCGCCAAGCTCTACAACCAGCACGACAAGGACAAGGCGCGCCGCCTCCTCAAGGAGGCCGGCTACGCCGGGCAGCCGCTCCGCTGGGTGACCACCCGCGAGTACGAGTTCATGTACAAGAACGCGCTGGTGGCCAAGCAGCAGCTGGAAGAGGTGGGCATGACCGTCGACATGCAGGTGGTCGACTGGGCCACCCTGAACAACCGCACCGAGAAGGCCGACCTGTGGGAGGTCTTCTCCACCGGCTTCGTCTTCTCGGCCGACCCGGCCAGCCACGTCGCGCTGCGCTGCACGTTCAACGGCTGGTGGTGCAACGCGGAGAAGGAGCGCCTGCTCGTCGAGCTGCAGGGCGAGAACGACCTCAAGAAGCGGAAGGCGATCATCGACCGCATCCAGACCGTGTTCTACGAGGACGTGGGGAGCGTCAAGCTCGGCGACTACTTCACCCTGGACGTCGCGCGCCGGGACCTGCGGGGAGACTTCCGGACCGCGCCGCGGATGTACTTCTGGAATAGCTGGCTGGCCAAGTAGGGAGGCGTGCGGACCTACCTGCTGCGCCGGGTGCTGGCGGTCATCCCGGTGATGCTCGTGGTGGCCACCGTCACGTTCGTGCTGGTCCACCTGGCCCCCGGCGACCCGGCCAGCATCATCGCGGGGCCGGACGCGACGCCGGAGAACATCGCGCGGCTACGCCACCACCTGGGCCTCGACGAGCCCCTGCCCTCCCAGCTCGTCCACTGGTACGGGCGCCTCCTGCGCGGGGACCTGGGCGACTCGATCTTCCTGCGCCGCCCGGTCACCGAGGCCATCGTGGAGCGCCTCGAGCCGACGCTCTTGCTCACGAGCTGGGCCACCCTGATCGCGGTGCTCATCGGGGTGCCGGCCGGCATCGTCTCGGCGCGCTACCACAACACCGCGGTCGACCAGTCGTTCATGGGGCTGGCCCTGGTCGGCCTCTCCATCCCCAACTTCCTGCTCGGGCTCCTGATGATCCTGGTGTTCGGGGTCTGGCTGCGCTGGCTGCCGGTGGCCGGCTACGTGCCGCTCGACGTGGGGCTCTGGCCCAACGCGCGCTCGCTGCTCATGCCGAGCGTCTCGCTGGGCCTCGTGCAGTCGGCCCTGATCGCCCGCATCACGCGCTCGAGCATGCTCGACGTCCTGCGCGAGCAGTACATCCTGGCCAGCCGGGCCAAGGGCCTGGCCGAGCGGGCGGTGGTCTACAAGCACGCGCTGAAGAACGCGATCATCCCGACCCTGACCGTGATCGGCATCACGTTCGCGATCCTGGTGGGCGGCGCGGTGGTGATCGAGACCGTGTTCAACATCCCGGGGCTCGGGCGCCTCATCATCTCGGCGGTGCTCCGGCGCGACTACCCGGTGATCCAGGGCGTGGTGCTGGTCATCGCGGTCACCTACACCCTGATCAACCTGGCGGTGGACCTGGTCTACCTGACCCTCGACCCCCGGATCCGCTACCAATGAGCCGGTACCAGTGAGCGCGCCTCGCTGGCGGTGGCTCCGCCTGCTGCGGCGGCGGCGGATCGCGATGCTCGGCGCGGTCCTGGTCGTGCTCAACGTGCTGGTGGCGGTGTTCGCGCCCGCCATCGGGCGCTGGGAGCCGCAGCGCCTGGACGTGCAGGCCCGCCTCGCCCCGCCCACCGCGAGCCACTGGATGGGCACCGACGACGTGGGCCGCGACGTGTGGAGCCGCGTGATCCACGGGACCCGCCTCTCCATGATCGTGGGTGGCGCGGTGGTGGCGCTGTCCTTCGTGGGCGGCATCGTCTTCGGCCTGCTCGGCGGCTACTACCGCCCGCTCGACAACGTGCTGATGCGGATCATGGACGGGTTCATGGCCTTCCCCGGCATCATCCTGGCCATCGCGATGATGGCGTCCCTGGGGCCGAGCGTGGTGAACGTCATCGTGGCGCTCGGCATCGTGTACGTGCCGCGGGTGGCGCGCATCGTGCGCGGCTCGGTGCTGGTGATCCGCGAGACGCCCTACGTCGAGGCCGCGCTGGCCCTGGGCGTCCCCGACCTGATCGTGCTGCGGCGCCACGTGCTGCCGAACTGCCTCTCGCCGGTCATCGTGCAGGGCACGTTCATCTTCGCGGCCGCGGTGCTGGGCGAGGCCGCGCTCTCGTTCCTGGGGGTGGGCGTGCCGCCCCAGATCCCGTCCTGGGGCAACGTGCTGGCGGAGGGACGCCTCTACCTCCAGCAGGCGCCCTGGCTCACCCTGTTCCCCGGCGCCGCCATCATGGGCTGCATCCTGGGGCTGAACCTCTTCGGCGACGGCCTGCGCGACCTGCTCGACCCCAAGATGCAGGGCCTCGCTACCGGAGTTCGACCGTCTTGACGTAGACCCCGGGCGAGCCCGGCGCGTGCGTCATGTGCGCGCGCATGGTGGCGTTCGCCGGGCTGGCGTCGCGCTGGGTATTCCACGCCGCGCTCTCCGAGACCTTGGGGTGCTCGAACTCGTAGAGGGTCAGATAGGTGGGCGTGCCCTCCACCGCGCGGTACCGCCGGCCGCGGATCACGCCGGGCACCTTCTCGTAGTTCGGCACGTAGACCGTGTTGTACCACTCGTTGAACTCGCGATCCGCCGCGGCGGGCACGTCCATGCGCCCGATCTGGAGCGCCGGCGCCATCGGCGCGCCCGCGATCGCCGGGGTCAGCGCCTTCGGATGCAGCATCGTGTAGATGTTGCGGATGAACGGGGTGCCGATGGCCTGGGGCCCGATCTTCTTCGTCCACGGGGTGGGATTGCCCTGGACCTTCTTGTAGGCCGGGCTCTCCATGACCGCGGCGCTCTCGAGCTCGTAGCAGGCCAGGTGCTTCGGCCCGCCCTTCACCGCCTCGTAGCGCGCGCCGCCGAGGAACCCGGGGATCGCCATGCGCTCCGGCAGGTGCTCCTCGTTGTACCAGCGGTTGAATTCCTCTTCCTTGTCGGCCGGGACGTCGGCCCACACCATCAGGAGCCCGGTGCCTTTCTTGGCCATGTCGCCCTCCTTTCGGCACGGTATATCACGGATCGGCGCGGCGAGCCCGGCCCCCGAGCACGGAGGCGGCGGCCAGCCCTTCGAGCGCCACCAGGCACCAGAGCGCGGTCTGATAGCTCCCGAGCGCGTCGTGCAGCAAGCCCATCAGGCCGGGGCCGAGCGCGACGCCCGCCTGGGTCGCCGCGCCGACCAGGCCGAAGACGGTGCCGAACGAGCGCTGGCCGAACTCCTCGCGGGCCAGCAACGGCGGGAACGTGATCAGGTTGCCCACCCCGAGGCCGAACACGAGGCTCGCGCCCACCAGCACGGTTGGCGACGGCCACGCGGCCATCACCGCCAGCGCCGCGCCCTGGGCGCCGATGTTGACCGCGGAGAGCTTGCGCAGGTCCACCCGGTCCGAGAGCACGCCGATGACGATGCGGCCGAGCAGGGCGGCCACCGTGGTGGCGCTCACCGTCAGCGCGGCGCGGCTCTCGCCCAGGTAGGGCTCGAGCACGCTGATCTGGTGGACGAGGAAGCCGACCTGCGCGGCCAGGGCCAGCGCGAAGGGCACCATCAGCGTCCAGAGGCTCGGCACCCGCAGCGCCGCCTGGCGTGTCCACACCTTCTCCTCCTGCGCTCCCTCCCCCACCGCCGCCGGCGCACCGTCGCGCCCGAGCTCGACGGCCACCTGGGCGGGCGTCGGCCGCCCGCCGATCACGAGCCAGACGAGCGGCAGGCCGATCGCGAGCAGGGCCACGCTCACCGCCGTCGTGGCGAACCGGAAGCCGTGCCGCTGCACCAGCGCGACCAGGATCGGCACCAGCACCATGCCGCCCACGCTGGCGCCGGTCAGCGCCAGGGTGAGCGCCAGGCCCTGGCGGCGGCCGAACCAGGGCAAGCAGCGTGCTGCTGAGCCCGGTCGAGCTCGAGGCACGACCACGCGGTCGCCATGACCACGTAGACCGCGAAGAGCTGCCAGGGAGCCGTGATCAGGCCGAGGAGCGCGACCGCCGCGGCCATGGTCAGGACCCCGTAGGTGAGCACGCCACGAGGACCGTGGCGATCGATGAAGCCGCCGACCACCACCAGGCAGACGGCGCTCAGCGAGTAGTAGACCGTCACCGCCAGCGAGATGAGGCCGGCGGACCAGCCGTGCAGGTGGCTGAGCGCGTGGAGGTAGACGCCGAGGCCGTAGAAGCCGAGGCCCCAGGAGAAGGCGGCGATGGTGCCGCAGGCGATGACGACGGACCAGCCGCGGTACAAGTGCACGGTACGTTATACCAGCCCGCCCCCTCACCCTGCCCTCTCCCCAGGGGGGAGAGGGTGATTCACCGGAGAGGGTGAGGTAGACTCGCGGTCAAAGGAGACGCCCGTGAAGCTCGACGTGTCCATGCTGACCCACGATCTCAAGAGCATCCCGGACTATGCCCGGAAGGTCGAGGCCATGGGCTACGACTGCCTGTGGTCGTCGGAGACGCAGCACGACCCCTACCTGCCGCTGGCGGTCGCGGCCACGTCCACGTCGCGGATCAAGCTCGGCACCAACATCGCGACGGTGTTCTCGCGGAGCCCGATGATCACCGCCCACACCGCGTGGGATCTCCAGAAGGCCTCCGGCGGCCGGTTCGCGCTGGGCCTCGGCACCCAGGTGAAGGCGCACAACGAGCGGCGCTTCTCGGTGAAGTTCGAGTCGCCGGGGCCCAAGATGGCGGAGGCCATCCGCGCCATCCGGACGATCTGGGACTGCTGGCAGACCGGGACCCGGCTCAACTTCAAGGGGCAGTTCTACACCTTCGACGTGATGACGCCCTTCTTCAACCCGGGGCCGATCGAGCACCCGAAGATCCCGATCTACATCGCGGCGGTGAACCCGCTCATGTGCCGCATCGCGGGCGAGCTGTGCGACGGCATGCACGTGCACCCGTTCAACTCGCCGAAGTACCTGCGCGAGATCGTGCATCCGGCGGTGGAGGAAGGCCTCAAGCGCGCCGGCCGCGCGCGGAAGGACTTCACCTTCGCGACCGCCACCTTCGCGGTGGTGGGCGACACCCCGAAGGAGCGGGCCGCGCAGGCCCAGACCGTCAAGCAGCAGATCGCCTTCTACGGCTCCACGCGGACCTACACCCCGGTGCTGGCCGCGCACGGCTGGGAGGACATCACCGGCCAGCTCCACCGCAAGTCGGTGGAGGGCGACTGGAAGGGCATGGCCGACCTGATCTCCGACGAGATGCTCGACACCTACGCGGTCACCGCGACCTACGACAACCTGCACGCGAAGATCATGGAGCGCTACCAGGGGCTGCTGGATCGCACCGGGCTCTACCAGCCGTACCAGCAAGACCTGAACGATCCGCGCCTGCCCGCGATGGTGCGGGCGTTCAACGGATAGGTCGAGACAGGGAGCCAGCGATGACCGACAAGGTGCAGGTGGAGATCAAGGGCGACGTGGCCACCATCACGCTGAACAAGCCCGAGCGCCTGAACGCGCTCGACAACGAGATGTGGCACGGCATCGGCGAGGCCTGCCGGGCCGTCGACGCCGCGCCCGACGTGCGGGTGGCCGTGCTGATGGGCGCGGGCGGCTGCTTCTGCGCCGGGCTCGACGTCAAGGCCGGCTCGACGCTGAGCACGGCGCTGGACGGCATGTCGCCCGGCCAGGCCATGGCCCGCATCCGCCAGCACCTGGAGGGGCACCAGGCCTCGTTCTCCGCGGTGGAGTCGCTCCGCGTGCCGGTGATCGCGGCCGTCCAGCGCGCCTGCATGGGCGCGGGGCTCGAGCTGGCGCTCTGCTGCGACGTGCGGCTGGCCGCCGAGGGCACGCTCTTCTCGATCCCGGAGGTGCAGCTCGGCCTGGTGCCCGACATGGGCGGCACCCAGCGCCTCCCCCGCACCGTGGGCATCGGGAAGGCCAAGGAGCTGATCTACTCCGCGCGGCGCTTCGACGCGGCGGAGGCGCTCCGGATCGGGCTCGTCCAGGCGGTGCACCCGGCCGGCGAGCTCGGGGCCCGCGTGGCGGAGCTGGCCGCCGAGATCGCGGCCAACGCGCCGCTGGCGGTGCAGGCGGCCAAGCGCGCGATCAACGGCACCTACTACGGCGAGATGCGCTCCTGGCTCGACTGGGAGACGGCGCAGGCCTCGGGCCCGCTCCTCTCCGAGGACCGCAAGGCCGGCCTCAAGGCCGCGGCCGAGCGCAAGCGCGCCGACTTCAAGGGCAAGTAAGGCACCCGGAGGACTCCATGGCGTCTGATCTCTACGACCTGGGCGACAAGCCCCCGCTGGGCGAAGTGCCGAAGCAGATGCACGCCTTCGCGGTGCGACAGAATCGCTTCGGCCAGCCGCGGGACGCGTGGAAGCGCGAGGTGCTGCCCACGCCCACCATCGGCCCCGACGAGGTGCTGATCTACGTGATGGCCTCGGGCATCAACTACAACAACGTGTGGGCCGCGCTCGGCCAGCCGCTCGACGTCATCGCGGAGCGCCTCAAGATGGGCGAGCCGGAGGACTTCCACGCGGGCGGCAGCGACTGCTCGGGCATCGTGTGGGCCACCGGCAAGGACGTGAAGAACGTCAAGGTCGGCGACGAGGTCATCGTGCACAGCGGCTGGTGGCGGCCCGACGACCCGTGGGTGCTCTCCGGCAAGGACCCGATGCTCGCCGAGTCCACCCGCATCTGGGGCTACCAGACCAACTACGGCAGCTACTGCCAGTTCGCGCGGGCCCAGGGGCACCAGTGCATCGCCAAGCCGAAGCGCCTCACCTGGGAGGCGGCGGGCTGCTTCCTCCTCTGCGCCTCCACCGCCTACCGCATGCTGATGGGCTGGGAGCCGCACACCGTGGAGAAGGGCGACGCGGTGCTGGTGTGGGGCGCCACCGGCGGCCTCGGCAGCCTCGCGCTCGAGATCGTGCGCGCGCAGGGCGGCCGCGCGGTCGCGGTGGTCTCCGACGACGCCAAGAAGAAGTTCTGCCTGGACCACGGCGCGGCCGGGGTCATCAACCGCTCCCAGTTCGACCACTGGGGCGTGATGCCGGACACGAAGGACGGCAGGCCTACGGCAACTGGGCCAAGGGCGCGCGGGCCTTCGGCAAGGCCATCTGGGACGCGCTGGGCGAGCGCGTCAGCCCGAGAATCGTGTTCGAGCACCCGGGCGAGGCGACCCTGCCCACCTCGGAGTTCGTGTGCGCCACCGGGGGCATGATCGTGATCTGCGCGGGCACCACCGGCTACAACGTCACGCTCGACCTGCGCTACCACTGGATGCGGCAGAAGCGCTTCCAGGGCAGCCACCTCTCGAACGATCAGCAGGCGCTGGCGGTGACCAAGCTGGTCGACGCGGGCAAGGTCGATCCGTGCCTCTCGCAGACCTACCGCTTCGACGAGCTGCCCGAGTGCCACCAGCTCATGCTGGACAACAAGCACCCGTACGGGAACATGGCGGTGCTGGTGAACGCGCCCAAGACGGGGCTGGGAGCGTCCTGATCCGGCCGCGCGCGTGAAGGCGCTCGCGTTCCACGAGCACGGCGGCCTCGACAAGCTCGGGTACCAGGACGTCCCGGACCCGAAGATCGGCGCCGGCGACGTGCTGGTGCGCGTCCGCGCCGCGGCGCTGAATCACCTCGATCTCTTCGTGCGCGAGGGCCTGCCCGGGCTCACCCTGCCGATGCCGTTCTGGACCGGCTGCGACATCGCGGGCGACGTGGCCCAGGTGGGGGCCGAGGTCCGCGACGTCGCGGTGGGCGACCGGGTCGCGGTGAACCCCAATCTCTACGACGGGCGGTGCGAGTACTGCCTGCGCGGCGAGCACAGCCTGTGCGTGCGCTACGGCATCCTGGGCGAGCACACCCACGGGGGGCTCGCCGAGTACGTCAAGGTCGAGGGCCGGCACGTGTTGAAGCTGCCGGACGCGATCCGCTACGAGGACGCGGCCGCCTTCGTCCTGGTCAACATGACCGCCTGGCGCATGCTGGTCACCCAGGCCCGGCTGCGCGCGGGCGAAGATCTATTGATCCTGGGGGTGGGCGGCGGCGTCTCCTCCACCGCGGTGCAGATCGGCAAGCTCTGCGGCGCGCGGGTGTGGGTCACGTCGTCGAGCGACGAGAAGCTCGAGCGCGCGCGGGCCCTGGGCGCGGACGAGTGCATCAACTACGCGAAGGACGACTGGGTCAAGGTGATCGGACAGAAGACCGGGCGGCGCGGGGTGGACGTGATCCTGGAGAACGTGGGCGCCGCCACCTGGAAGGGCGCGATCCGCACCGTGGCCAAGGGTGGGCGCATCGTCACCTGCGGGGCGACGTCGGGACCCATCGCGGAGACCGACATCCGGCTCGTGTTCTGGAAGCAGCTCTCGATCATCGGCTCCACGATGGCGAACGACGCCGAGTTCAGCACGGTCATGGGGCAGCTCTTCGCGGGACGGCTGCGGGCCATCGTGGACACCGTGATGCCGCTCGCGGACGGCGTCGAGGCGCAGCGGCGACTCGCGGAGGGCAAGCAGTTCGGCAAGATCGTCCTCACGCCCTGAGCTTCCGGCTGGTCGTCATCGCGGACTGGTCGGCGGCCTCCACGCGGGGCCCGGTGAGGCCCACGCGAGACCGCTGCTGGGTCGCGTGGGGGCGCGCCGGGGAGCGACGGCCGGAGCCACGCTACTTCCGCACGCGGCTCGAGGCGGAGGCCTTCATCCTCGGCCTGCTGGTCGGCGAGCCCGGGCCGGCCCTCGTGGGCTTCGACTTCGCGTTCGGCTATCCGGCCGACGCGGGGCTTCCCTCCGGGCGCGCCCTCTGCGCCCGGCTGCATGGCCTGATCCGCGACGCGGCCGACGGCGACGAACAATCGGTTCGAGGTCGCCGGGATCCTGAACCGCGAGATCCAGGCCGCGCTCGGCGGAGGCTTCGACGGGCCGTTCTGGGGCCATCCCTCGGGCCGCGAGTACCCGCACCTCTACCCGACGCGGCCGCGGCCCTTTCCGCCGGGCATCAGCGACGGCCGGCTGGTCGAGCGGCGGCTGGCCGCGCGGCGCATCCAGAGCCCGTGGAAGCTCTTCACGCGCGCCTCGGTCGGCTCGCAGACCCTGGTGGGCCTGCCCGCGGTCCATCGCCTGCTCACGGACCCGGCGCTCGAGGCGCGCGCGCGGCTCTGGCCCTTCGAGACCGCGTGGGACGCGGCGGTCGGCGCGGACAGCGTCGTCATCGCCGAGCTCTGGCCGAGCCTGATCGACTGCCGCGACCAGCCCTATCCGATCAAGGATGCGTGCCAGGTCGCGGCGGTCCGCGACTGGGCGCTGGACTCGCCCGACGCCCTCGCCCGATCCCTCGCCCGCCCGGCCGATCTCACCGACGACGAGGACCGCACCGCCCGCGAGATCGAGGGCTGGATCGCCGGAAATGTATGAATGTAAGACCTGACCCCAATCTGGTGCTGATCGTGGCGGGGGTGACCGGGATCGTCACGTCGGTCACGATGATCGGGCCGCTGCTCGTGGACATCTCGCGGGATCTGGGGGTCTCGCTCGGCCAGGCGGGATTGCTGGCCGCGGCGGCCGGGGTGCCGCAGGCGCTGTTCTCGCCGTTCGCCGGCCTGCTGTCGGATCGGCTGGGGCGCAAGCCGATGATCGTCGCCGCGTTCGTCAGCGTGGCGCTCCTGAGCGTGGGCGCCACGCTGGCGCCCCACTTCGCGGCGCTGGTGGTGGTGCGCTTCCTGGCCGGGCTGCTGGGCTCGCTCGCGCCCACCAGCCTCATGGCCTCGGTGGGCGATCTCTTCCCGGCCGAGCGGCGGGCGCGCGCGATGGGCTGGTTCAACATGGGCTTCAGCTTCGCGGCCATCGGCGGCGTGCCGCTCATGGGCGCGGTCGGCGGCGTGTTCGGCTGGCGCTGGGCCTTCGCGGCCATCGGCCTCGTGATGCTGCTGCTGGCGGGCTGCGTGTGGCGCTGGTTCCCGCGCATCCCGCCCATGGCCTCGGGCACCAGCGTGATGGCGACCTACCAGGCGGTCTGGGGCGTGCCGCGCCTGCTGAACCTGCTCGGCGCGAACCTCATGGAGCGCTCGCTCTTCGCCATGGTCGTGATCTTCCTCCCCGCGTTCGTCATGCTGAGCTTTCACATGAGCGCGGTGGGCGTGGCGCCGGTCCTGGTGCTCGTCGCGATCGGGGCCATCACGGGCAACGTGCTGGGCGGCCGGCTCGGCGATCGATTCAGCAAGCCCGCGATCTTCGTGATCGCCCAGATCATCAGCGCGGGCCTCGGCCTCACCCTCTTCGGCGCGGGGCTCCCCTTCGCGCCGGTGGTGGCGCTCGCCACGCTCCTGACCCTCTGCAACTCCGGCAGCCGCCCGGCCTTCCTGGCCTACAGCTCCGAGCTGGCGCCCCGCCAGCGCGGCGCGCTCCTCGGGCTCATCGCGCTCACCAACCAGGGCGGCTTCGTGATCGGCTCCGCGGTGGGCGCGGCCGCGATCGGGAGCGGCGGCTACCGGGGCATGGCGCTGGCCGCGCTGGCCCAGGGCCTGATCGCGGCCGCCGCTCGCCCTGCCGCTCCTCAGGCGGCCTCGGCCCGCGCGAGTCAGCGCCTGAGCAGGAGGGCCAGGCCGGAGGTCAGGAGGAGCAGCGCGGATCACGATCTGGAACGTGCGCTGCGAGAGCCCGGTCTGGATGCGGCCGCCCACGTAGAGGCCGGCCCCCGCGATGGGGAGCGCGGCCAGCAGGTAGCCGAGCGTCTGGCGGCCGAAGAGCCCGGCGGCCGCGAACGCGGCGAGCCGGACTCCCCCGTCGATCAGGAAGTTCATCGCGAAGGTGGCGCGGAAGGCGAGGCGCTCGAGCCCGCGCAGGTTCAGGTAGATCACGTAGAAGGGCCCGCCGGTGCCGAAGAGCGTGCCGACCAGCCCGCCCAGCAGCCCGCAGTAGCTCGCGGCCGCGCGCGAGCCGCGCAATTCGGGCAGCGGCAGCATCTGGTAGATCGCGTACACGATGACGAAGCCGCCCAGGATGCGGGCCAGGATCGCGGTGCTCATCGCGGCCAGCACCCAGAGGCCGACGAGCACGCCCACCACCATGAACGGGATCAGCCAGAGCTGCTCGCGCCAGGCCACCTGCTCCACGTTCTTCACGCCCTGGCTGGCCGAGCCCAGGTAGTCGAGCGCGACCACGAGCGGCACCACGACCGTGACCGGCCACAGCAGGGTGAGCAGCGGCACCGCGATCAGGCCGGAGCCGAAGCCGGCCATGCCCCGCACCCAGTAGGCCAGCAGGAGGATCAGCGCGGAATAGGCCGCGGTCTCGAAGGTCAGCGGGGGCACGACGGGATCAGGCGGCGGGACGACCCTCGAGATGCCAGGAGCCCTCGTCGCGGTTCCAGAGCCGGAGCATGTGACGGCCCCCACCCTGCTGCGGCGTGCCCGCGTCCTTGAAGGCGGTCCGGCTGTGCGCGAACTGGCGGTTGTTGAGGTACTGGAGCTGGCCCTTCTCGATGCGGAACTCGACCCAGCTGGCGGGATCGTCCACGATCGCGCGCATCGCGTCGAGCGCCTCGCGCCCCTCGTCGTCGAGCGCGGTGGCGGCGAGCTCGCTGGCCGTTGACGATGTAGTCCTCGTAGTAGCGCGCGGCCAGGACCCCGCGCTCGTACTCGAACACCGGGTGATGGCTGGCGCGGGCGTCGTCGGGGGCGTGCTCGCCCTGGCGATCCCACGCGAACGGCGTGTACAGGCGGGCCAGCAGGTCGGGCCGGGTGCGGCGGAGCTCGTTGTGCGCGGTCACCAGGCTCGTGAAGCGGCTGAGGCCGCCCTCGAGCGCGGACTCGAGACAGAAGAGGCCGACGAAGTTGGGCGCCTTCCAGAGCCAGCCGCCGTCGGTGTGGAAGGGCTGGCCCAGGTTGGTGACCGAGCGCCGCACGCCGTAGCCGAGCGCCTGGCCGGTGTCCTTCACGTCGTAGAGCCGGGCCCCGTTGGCCTTCTGGGCGACGACCTGCCCGAGCATGGCGGCGAGCAGCCACCCGATGGCCCGGTTCTCCTCCGTCTCGTAGCGCTCGACCGGGAAGCGATCCACCACCGCGAGGCCGGTGTCGGTCTCGAGCTTCGCCCGCACGTCCGACATGAGGTCGGAGCACGCCCGCAGCGAGAAGGCCGCGGGGGCCAGGCTCTCGACCGGGCGCGGGGTCGCCCGCAGCGACATCACCACCTGGTCCAGCTCCGCGACGCACGCCTCGGGGAGCGGGATCAGCCACCGGTCGGCGGAGATGGTGTCGCGCGTCCACGCCTTCGGACGCTCGATCTCTTCGGCCGGGAGGTGCTCCGTCAGCTGGTCGACACGCATCGCGAGCCTCCTTCTACGTCGGAAGTGCCCGGCAGTATAGCACGCGTGCTAGACTCGAAAATCCAGGAGGTACCATCCCCATGCGCTTCTCCGGCGTCTGGCTGCCCGCGATCACCCCGTTCACCCGGGGGGAGATCGACTACCCCGCGTACGAGCGCCTCATCGACCACTACGTGAAGCTCGGGGTCACCGGCATCATCCCGCTCGGCACCACCGGCGAGAGCCCGACCATCGACGACGAGGAGGCCGACCGCGTGGTCGAGCGCACCGTCGCGACGGTGGCGGGCCGGGTGCCGATCGTGGTCGGGGTCGGCGGCAACGACACGCGCAAGGCGGTCAAGGCGGTGAAGCGGCTGCAGCGCCACCCGGTCCAGGGCATCCTCTCGGTCTGCCCGTACTACAACCGGCCGAGCCAGGACGGCATGCACGAGCACTTCACGCGCATCGCGGAGGCCACCGACCGGCCGATCCTGATCTACAACATCCCCTACCGCACCGGCGTCAACCTGACCAACGAGACCCTGCTGCGCCTGGCCGAGATCCCGAACATCGCGGGGGTGAAGGACTCGTCGGGCAGCATCGCGCAGTCGCTCGATCTGCTGCGCCAGCGGCCCGACGGCTTCGCGGTGCTCACCGGCGAGGACGCCTACTTCTACACGATGCTCGCCCACGGCGGCGACGGCGGCATCCTCGCCGCGGCGCACGTCGAGACCGCGCTGTTCCTCACCGTGTACGAGCGCATGGCCGCCAACGACCATCAGGGCGCGCGCAAGGCCTGGTCCCGGATCGAGGCGCTGGTGCCCCTGCTCTTCAAGGAGCC
Organism: uncultured Candidatus Rokubacteria bacterium; assembly: GCA_963841755.1. GTDB lineage: Bacteria > Methylomirabilota > Methylomirabilia > Rokubacteriales > CSP1-6 > CAMLFJ01. The sequence goes on along the minus strand of CAWJDX010000005.1, from coordinate 112,309 downwards.
GAACCCGATGCCGATCAAGCACTGCCTGTGGCGCCAGGGGCTGATCGGCTCCGCCGAGTGCCGCCTGCCGCTCACGCGCGTGTCCGACGCGCTCGCGGGCGAGCTCGACCGCGCCCTCGGCCGCTAGTACCAGCGGGGATCGCCGGGCAGGACCGGGACGGGCTTGCCGTCCACCTGCAGGACCCGGGGACGGATGGTGGGCACCGGGCGGCCGCGAAGCGCGCCCAGGATCTCCGCGGTGTGGACGCCCGCGCCCTGCAGCAGCTCCAGGTTCTTGATGGTGGGCAGCCGGAGGGTGATCTCCTTCCCCCGGAGCGCCGCGAAGGCCTCCGCCGGCGTCAGCCAGCGCAGGGCCACGATCTCGTGCCCATCGACTTCCGGCTCCTGCCCGGGCGGGGCCTCGGTGGCGAAGAACCGGGTGTCGAAGCGCAGCGGCTGCTCCTCGGGCGTGATCCAGTGCGCGAAGTAGGTGAGGCGCTCGGTGGCCAGCGTCAGGCCTTCCTCGCGCAGCATCGTGAAGAAGGCGGGGTTCGCCGACTGGCACGCCTTGCGATGGGCCTCGAAGCGGGCGCGGTTGTCCGCGGTGAAGCGCACGAACTCGCCCCGGCGGTCGTACGCCAGCAGCACGCCCACCTCCTCGAAGGCCTCGCGGATGGCCCCCACCCAGTAGCCGAGGGCCTGGCGCGGGGTCAGGTCGCCGCCCAGCCGGGCGCTCGCCTGATCCGGGGTGAGCCCGCGGCAGAACTGCTCCACGTCGGGGGGGATATCGTCGGCCTCGACCTTGCCGCCGGCGAAGACGTAGTCCCCCGCCGCGAACTTGCTGCGCCCGTGGCGCTGGATGAGCAGGATCTCGGCCGGGCCGGCGGGCCGGTCGCGCATGAGGACCAGGGTCGCCGCCGGTGAAGGAATTGCAGGTGGGCTCATGGGAATCGGTCCTCGAAACCGTTCGCATTCTGACATGGTCCGCCGGCGTGGGGTCGGGCAAAAAAAGGCACTTGTGAAGGCGGTGGGCCGATGGGAAACTCGCCCCGTGCAGAGCCCGCACACCGCCATCAGCCCTCGCCGCGGAGCATCGCCGGCACACACGGGTGGCGGCCTCGTGGCCGGTGACGGTCCAGACCGGCGATCGCCTCCTCCATCTCCACGCGGTGAACGTGAGCGCGCTCGGCGTCAAGGTCTCGCTCGACGAGCCGCTGCGGCGCGAGCCGCTCGAGGTCGGCCGACCCGCGCGTCTGCGGATGGAGCCCCCGGGCTCGCAGCCGGTGGAGGTCGAGGCGATCGTCTGGCGCACCGACGACGACGGGCCCGCGTTCTTCTTCATCGGCCCGCGCGCGACCGCGTCGCGGTAGTCGACTCACCCCTTTCCCACGAGGAGACCGCGATGGGCGCAGAAGCCAGGATCAAGGAGCTCGGCATCACGCTGCCCAACCCGCCCAAGCCGATGGGCAACTACGTCCCCGGCGTCCGGACCGGCAACCTGCTCTTCCTGTCGGGTCACGGCCCGATCCGCATCGAGGGCAACCCGAGCGCCCGCGGCAAGGTCGGGCGGGACCTCTCCACCGAGGACGCCTACAAGGTGGCGCGCGAGGTCGGCATCAACCTGCTGGGCTCCGCGCGCGCGCTCCTGGGCAGCCTCGACCGCGTCAAGCGGGTGGTCAAGGTGCTCGGCATGGTGAACGCGGTCGAGAGCTTCGGCGAGCAGCCCAAGGTCATCAACGGCTTCTCGGACCTCATGGTCGAGGTGTTCGGCGACGCCGGGCGCCACGCCCGCTCCGCGGTGGGCATGGGCTCGCTCCCGGCCGGCATTCCGGTGGAGATCGAGATGATCCTCGAGGTGAGCGCGCCCGCGGCGCCGAAGGCCCGCAAGCCGGCGCGGGCCGCGAAGGCGCCGGCCCGCAAGCCGAAGCGCCGCCGCTAGGCCTCGAGGAGCGGCGGGAGGATCTCGAGGGCCTGCGCGATCCGCGGGCCGTACCAGGACAGCAGCTTGCCGTCCACGAGGTGGATCCGCCCGTCGCGCACCGCGGGCAGGTCGGGGAACGGCGCGAAGTCCGCCTCGTGGACCCGCCGGAACCGGTAGGGCTCGTCCGGGAGCAGGATCACCTCCGCCTCCGTGGCCGCCACCTGCTCGAGCGTGATCTGGGGATAGCGGGTCGCCTCGTCCCGGAAGACGTTGGCGCCGCCGGACACCGCCAGCATGTCGTGGATGTAGGTGTCCCGGTTGATCGTCATGTAGGGCTTGCGCCAGATCGGGCAGAACACGCGGCGCGGCCGCCGCCCCGCGGTGCCGGCCCGCACCCGGTCGTAGCGCGCCTGGAGCTCCGCCTCGAGCTCGCGCGCCCGCTCCCCCACCTCGAGCAGCGCCCCCAGCTCCCCCACCAGCCGGATGCCGTCGGCGACGGTGCGCGGGTACGTGACGTGGACCGCGATGCCCCACGCCCGGAGCGTCTCGACGTGCTCGCGCACGTTCTCCTCCACGTTGGCGATGACGAGGTCGGTGCCGAGGTCGCGGATGACCTCGAGCTTGGGGTTCTTCTCGCCGCCGACCCGGGTCTTGGTGGCCACGCCCTCGGGCGGCTCCGTGCAGTAGATCGTGCAGCCCACCACGCGGTCCCCCGCGCCGATGGCGAACAGGATCTCGGTGATGCTGGGGATCAGGGAGACGACGCGCCGGGCCGGCACCGGCGGAGCTAGAGCTTGGCGGCCTGCTCGGAGAGGCGCTCGACGAGCCCGATCAGCTCCTTCATGTGCTCGCGGAGCAGCGCCTCGGCCTTCCGCGCGGCCTCGCCCTGCCCGCCCTCGACCGCATCCTCGAAGCTCGTGACGGCGACGCCGAACTCCCTCAGCAAGCGACGCGTGGTGTCTTGCGACATGGTTGTAGGATATCATGCGCCCGGTCCACGACATGGTCGGCGCCCTCGATCTCCTCTACCGCGCGTTCTACCGCGGCGTGCTGGCGCGGCTGCCCGAGCGCAGCGCGGTGGCGATGGGCCAGTGGGGCCTGCGTCACCTGCCGCTCGATCGCCTCGGGATGTTCCGCAATCCCGATCCCCGGCTCGCGACGACGCTGGGCGGGGTGCGCCTGGCGAATCCGCTGATCCTCTCGTCCATGTACTACGACACCGCGATCCTGCGTCGGGCCATGGGCCTCGGGTGGGGCGCGGTCACCGCCAAGAGCATCACCCCCGGCCCGCGGCCCGGGCATCCCGAGCCCAACCTGGTGCGCATCCAGACCGCGGAGGGGCCGGGGCTGGTCAACTGCAACGGGTTCAAGAATCCGGGCCTCGAGGCCTACCGCTCCGCGCTGGCCGCGCTGCCGCACCGCGTGCCGCTGATCGTGGCCGCGGCGGGGGAATCCGCGGAGGACTACGTGCGGGTCGTGGCGGGCCTGCAGGAGTTCGGCGACCTGGTCGAGCTCAACATCTCCTCGCCCAACACCAAGCTGGTCTACGGCTGGTCCACGCGGCCCGCCGAGCTGAAGGACGTGTTCCGGGCCGTCCGGGCCGCCACCGCCAAGCCGCTCATCGTCAAGATCTCGCCCGACTTCCGGGAGACCAACGAGGAGATCACGATCCCGGCCGCCCTCGACGCGGGCATCACGATCGTCAACTACGGCAACACCCGTCGCGTGGACGAGCCGCGGCTCTCCCAGCGGACCGGCGGCCTCTCGGGGCCGGCCCTCTTCGCGACCACCCTCGAGAACGTGCGCCGGGTCCGCGAGCGCTTCGGCGACCGCCTCGAGCTGATCGCGACCGGCGGCATCGACAGCCCCGATTCCGCGCGCCGCGCGCTCGACGCGGGGGCCACCGCGTGCGGGATCTTCACCGGATTCATCACCCGGGGCCCGCTCTTGCCGCGACGCATCCTCGACGCGCTCGCGGCCGCCCGCCAGAAATAACCCACAGGTTATCCACTTATCCACCGCCATCCACAATCGCGAAAAAGGCACGCTGCGACGCGGTCCGAGAGGGGGGTCCCCGAAAAGTGACGCTCTGATCGTCCACCGCCGCGAGGCCCCGCGTCACAGGCAGCATTCACGCAGGCTCACGCGCGCCGGGGCGCCAAATTACGCTTGTGTTGCGGCCAAACGAAGCCTTGACAGGGTCGGGACCGGTTCATAAGGTTGCGTGGCGCAGCACCGTGTGCACCCTTCCGAGGAGGAGAAGATCGCGTATGGAGGCCAGCCGGAAGCCACTGGCGAAGATCGAGGGCAGGAAACGGATGCGGCTCAACGGTCTCACGGTGGCGTGGCGGGGCACGCCGAGTCTCGACGACTGGGTGGCCTACATCGTCACCGGCACGAAGTCCAAGAAGCTGATCCTGGCCGATCACGCCTCCGAGCGGAAGGTGAAGGGCCTGCTGGCCCGCATCCAGTCCCTGTCCAAGAAGGAGGTCGAGAAGCTCGCCAAGGGCTAGGGCGCGCGGCCCTCACGGCCCAGCTCGCCGCGCTGGGCCAGGCTGATGAATCGCTGGCGGCCGATGATGACGTGGTCGTGGATGCGCAGGTCGAGCAGCTCCGAGCAGTCCACGAGCTGGCGGGTGAGCCGCAGGTCCTCCCGGCTCGGGGTCGGATCGCCGCTCGGGTGGTTGTGCAGCAGGATGATCGAGGCGGCCGATTCCAGGATCGCCGGCTTGAAGACCTCGCGGGGGTGGACGAGGCTGGCCGAGAGCGTGCCTTCCGAGATCACCACGTCCCGGAGGAGCCCGTTCTGGGCGTCCAGCAGCGCCACCCGGAACACCTCCTTCTGGAGGTCCTCCATCAGCGGCCCGTAGCGCGCGAACACCTGCTCGGGGCTCCCCAGCACCACCCGGCCCGGCCCGTTCCGCGAGCGCAGACGCCGGGTGATCTCGAACGCGGCGGCCAGCCGCACCGCCTTCACCGGCCCCACCCCGCGCACCGCGGCCAGCTCGGCGATCCCGCGCCCGGCCAGCCCCGAGAGCGACCCGTAGCGGCTCAGCAGGTCGCGCGCCATGTCCATCGCGCTGCAGCCGGCGAGACCGGCGCCGAGCTGGATGGCGAGCAGCTCCGCGTCGGCGAGGGACTCGGCGCCCTTGTGGTAGAGCCGCTCGCGGGGCCGGTCCTCCGCCGGCCACCGCCCGATGCCGCTCCCCGCTGCGCCCATGCGCATGCCGTAGCACGCGCCCGGGCGCGGGTTCAATGAGCCGGATCGGATACGGGCTCGTCGATGGTGATCTCGCGCGGCTCGTCGCCGAGCCCCTCGAGGTGCACGTGGATCGTCCGCGCGGGCAGGAGCGGCAGGAGCTTGTCCGCCCACTCGATCACGGTGACGCCGTCGCCGTGCAGCATCTCCTCGAGGCCCAGGTCCACCAGCTCGGTGAGGCTGCCGGTCCGGTAGGCGTCGAGATGGTAGATCGGCATCCGGCCGCGGTACTGGTTGACCAGCACGAAGGTCGGGCTCGTCACGCCGGAGGTCACGCCGAGCCCGCGCGCGAGCCCCTGCAGGAAGCAGGTCTTCCCCGCCCCCAGCTCGCCGGTGCACGCGATCACCGCGCCCGGGGTCAGGCGCGCGCCCAGGCGCTCGCCGATCGCCTGCGTCTCGGCGGGATCGCGCGACGCGAACGTCCGCCGGCTCACGACGCCTGGCCCGCGAGGGCCTGGAGCGCCGCGGGCAGCTTCTCGACGATGTCGCCCGCGATCATCGCGATCTCGCCCCGCTCGGCCGCGGCCAGGTCTCCGGCCAGGCCGTGGACGTAGCAGCCCGCCTCGAGCGCGGCGACCGGATCGAGCCCCCGCGCGAGCAGCGCGCCCACGATGCCGGTGAGCACGTCGCCCGACCCGCCCTTGGCCATGCCGGGATTGCCGGTGGGATTGACCGCCACGCGGCCGTCGGGCCCGCCGATCACGGTGCCCGCGCCCTTGAGCGCGAGCCCCACGCGATGGTCGCGGCCGAAGCTCCGGGCGATCTCGAATCGGTCGCCCTGCACCGCCTCGATCGTCACCCCGAGCATGCGCGCCATCTCGCCGGGGTGCGGGGTCAGGGCGCGCGGGCCGAGCGCGCGACGCAGCAGATCCAGGTGCCCGGCCAGCGCGCTGAGCGCGTCGGCGTCCGCCACCAGGGGCCGCTCCACCTCGGCCACCAGGGCGCGGGCCAGCTCCTGCGTCTCGGGGTGGAGCGAGAGCCCGGGCCCGAGCGCGACCGCGTCCATGCGGTGGGCCAGCTCGAGGAGGCGCGTCCCGCCCGGCCAGCGCGAGGCTGCCCGCGGCGGTCTCGGGCAGCGCCTCGGTCATGTACTCCGGCGCCTGCGCGGCGACGATGGGCTGCTGCGAAGCGGGAGCCGCGATCGTGCAGAGACCGACCCCGCTCCGGAGCGCGGCGCGGGCGGCGAGCACCGCGGCGCCGGTCTTGCCGAGCGAGCCCGCCACGATCAGGAGATGGCCGAAGCGGCCCTTGTGGGCGTCGGCCTCGCGCGCGGGGAAATACCGGCGCACGTCGGCGGCCTCGAGCCGCCACGTGGTGACGCCGCGCGCGGCTTCCGCCTCCGGCACGCCGATGTCGACGACGTCGACCGGCCCGGTCTGCCCGGCGGCGGGGTGGAGCAGCAGGCTCCGCTTGAGCCCGGCGAAGGTGACGGTTCGCGTGGCCTTCACGGTCGGCCCGAGCAGCGCGCCGTGATCGGAGGAGAGTCCCGACGGCAGATCGAGCGCGATGACCGGGATCCCCCGCCGGCCCGCCTCGTTGATCGCCTCGATGGCGGCGGCGGCCTGGCCCCGGGCCGGGCCGGTGAGCCCGGTGCCGAGCAGCGCGTCCACCACCGCCTCGGCCCGCTCGAGCGCCCGCACCAGCGCGCCCGGGTCCGGCCCCGCGTCGATCGCCTCGACCCGCCCCCGCCAGCCCGCGAGGGCCTCCGCGGCGTCGCCCTGCACCTCGTCGCGCCGCGCGGTCAGGAACACGGTCACCGCGGCGCCGCGGGCCCGGAGACGCCGCGCCACCACGAAGCCGTCGCCGCCGTTGTTGCCCTTGCCGCACACGACGACGATGCGCCGGCCGCGGATGGGGGCGAGCCATCGGCCGATGAGCGCGGCCGCGCCCGAGCCGGCCGCGTCCATGAGGTGGAAGCCGGGGATGCCGAGATCGCGGATCGCGCGCGCGTCCAGCGCGCGCATCTCGGCGGCGGTGAAGATGGGCCGCACGGGATCAGCGCGCGGGCGGCAGCAGCAGGGCCGCCGACTGGATGAGGAAGTCGGCGAGCACCGTCGTGTAGGCCTCCCGGTAGGTGGTCCGGGCCGCGCGCGGCAGCTCGATGTGGAGCGCCAGCCGGGTCTGGGCGAGCATGCCCGACTGCTTGGCCGCGGAGGCGGTGTACCAGAGCGTATCGAGAGGCTCCATCCAGACGTCGAGCCGCGGCACCTCGCCCTCCGCGGGCAGGCGCGCGTCGCGGATCATCTCGAGGAGCGCCTTGAGCCGCCACGCGTCGTCGCGGCTGACGCCGACGGTGGCGATCTCCATGCGGCCCGCGCTCTCCGGACGCATGTTGCCGTGCACCTCCACGTAGAGGCGGAGCGGGCCCTGCGACACCTCGGTCACCTGGCGCCGGTACGCCTGGTAGACCTGGCGGGCCGGCTCGGTCTCCACCTCGAGCCGCGCCGCCGCGCCGGGCTGGCTCTCGGTGGGCCGGTTGACGTTGTAGCGCCGGCCGCCCGCGTCGACGTGGGTGTAGCCGGTCACCACCACCAGGCTGAACCCGGTGAGCTTCGCGAGCTCGCGCCCCATGAGGTCGGTGGCGCTGTCGGAGGTGCCGTGCGGGGCCGCGATGACGATCCCGGGCCGGCCCTTCTCCACCTGGACGGATCCGGCGATCGGCCCGGCCGGGCCCGCGGGAGCGGCGACCGGCGCGTCCGCCGAGTCCTTGCCCGCGATCAGCCCGGCGCAGCCCTGGACGACGAGGGCGAGCCCGAGCGCCACGCTAGCGGCGCCTCGCCTCGTCATCGGCGCCGTCCCCGATCAGCATGGCCTGCGCCATCGCGTACTCGCCGTCGTGGGTGAGGGAGAGCAGCACCCGCACGCCGCCCTTGGCGAGCGCGATGGCGCGCGAGCGCCCGGAGAGCGTCATGGTGGGAGCCTGACCGCGCTCGCGCCGCACCTCGAGCTCGCGCCAGTTCACCCCCATGCGCAGGCCGGTGCCGAGGGCCTTGAGGGTCGCCTCCTTCGCCGCGAAGCGCGCCGCGAAGTGCGGGATCGGATCGCGCCGGCGCCGGCAGTAGGCGATCTCCTGCTCGGTGAAGACCCGCTGGAGAAAGCGCTCGTCCCAGCGCGCCACCACCCGCCGCATCCGCGGCATCTGGGTGAGGTCGACGCCGATGCCGAGCACCCGGCTCACGCCCCGATGCTCCGGCGCACGAGGCCGGCCAGCTCCTCGGCCATGCGCTCGATGCGCGCCTGCTCCTCGCCCTCGATCATCACGCGCAGGAGCGACTCGGTGCCGGAGTAGCGCAGCAGGATGCGCCCCGCGCCGTTCATGTCGGCCTCGAGGGCGCGCGCGCGCTCGGCGAGCCCGGGGATGCTCTCCACCGGCGGCTTCTCCTTCACCGTCACGTTCACCAGCACCTGGGGGAACTTCACCAGGCACTTCGACAGCTCGCCCAGCGAGGACCGCGTCTCCTGCATCACCCCGATGAGCTGCAGCGCGGACACGATCCCGTCCCCGGTGGTGCTGTGATCGAGGAACAGCAGGTGGCCGGACTGCTCGCCGCCCAGATTGGCGCCGACGCGCAGCATCTCCTCCAGCACGTAGCGGTCGCCCACCTGCACCTTGGCGATCCCGATGCCCGCGCGGGTGAGCACGCGGTCGAGCGCGAGGTTGGCCATCACGGTGGTGACCACCGTGCCGCTCTTGAGGAGCCCGCGGGACGCGAGGTGGCGGCCGCAGATGGCGAGCGCGAAGTCGCCGTCCCGGATCTGGCCGTCCTCGTCGACCGAGATCAGGCGGTCGCCGTCGCCGTCGAAGGCGAGGCCCACCTGGGCCCGCGTGCGGAGCACCTCCTTCTGCAGCATCTCCGGGTGCATGGCCCCCACGCCCCGGTTGATGTTCTCGCCGTCCGGGCTCGCGTTCAGCACCCGCACGTCGGCTCCCAGGCGGCGGAAGACCTCGGGGGCCACCCGGTAGGTCGCGCCGTGCGCGCAGTCGAGCACCACCCGGAGGCCGCGCAGGTCGGACGGGCACGTGGCCCGCGCGTGGGTGATGTAGTCGGCCTCCGCGGCCTCGTGCTGGACGAGGCGGCCGATGTCCATGCCGGTGGGCCAGGGCGCGGTGTCGGGACCGCTCAGGCGTCCCTCGATCTCCTCTTCCCACGCGTCGGGGAACTTGGCCCCCTCCGAGGAGAAGATCTTGATGCCGTTGTCCTCGAAGGGATTGTGGGAGGCCGAGAGGACGACGCCGCCGTGGGCCTCGAGCCGCCGGGTCAGGTAGGCGATGGCGGGCGTGGGCAGCACCCCGACCGCGTAGACGTCGCCGCCCGCGGAGAGGGCGCCGGAGACGAGCGCGCCTTCGAGCATCGGGCCGGAGAGCCGCGTGTCGCGGCCGACGACCAGCCGGGTCTTGTGGCCCCGGTCGTGCTCGAGCAGGGTGGCCACGAGCTGGCGCCCGAGGCGGAAGGCCAGCTCGGTGGTGAGCGGGGGCTTGTTGGCGAGGCCTCGGATGCCGTCGGTGCCGAAGAGACGGGTCACGAGCGCACGGCCCCCAGGACGAGGCGGAGGCGGGAGGGGTTGACCCGGATGACGGTGACCCCGGGCGGCACCGTGATCTGCTCGGGCTGCACGCGCAGGGTCACCTCGCCGGCGCGCGAGCCGGCCAGGCTCACGCGGGCCCGCACCCGGTCGGTCCCGAGGCGGTCGAGCGCGACCCGCAGGCCGTGCAGCTGCACGTCCACGCTGTCGGGCCGCTCCCCCTTCACCTCGAGCCCGGCCGGGATGCCGTCCAGCTCGATCGGCGCCGCGACCACCACGTCGGCCTTCTCGGAGGTCATGACGAAGACCCAGAGCACCATCGAGACCACCAGGGCGAGCAGCTTCAGCTCCCAGTGCCGGGTGAGCGCGCTCACTTGCGCAGCCACTCCCGCGCCGGCTCCCACCACGCGGCGCGCCGGGGCATGGGGGCCTCCTCCAGGGAGAAGAGATCGCCCAGTCGGCGGCGCAGCGACTCCTGGTCGAGCGGCGACTCCATCTGCCCGTCGACCGCGAGCGAGGTGTGCCCGCTCTCCTCGGAGACGATCAGCACCACCGCGTCGGTCTCCTCGGCCAGCCCGAGCCCGGCGCGATGCCGCGTGCCCATGTTCCGGCCGAGCTGCGTGTTGCGCGACAGCGGCAGGAAGCAGCCCGCCGCGGCCACGCGGTCGCCGCGGATGAAGGCGGCGCCGTCGTGCAGCGGCGAGTAGGGCAGGAAGAGGCTCACGAGCAGGTCGGCCGAGACGACCGCGTCGAGCGGCACGCCGAGCTCCGCGTAGTTGCGCAGGCCGGTGGACCGCTCCAGCACGATGAGAGCGCCGATGCGCTTGCTCGCGAGCGCGTCCGCCGCCTTGATCACCTCGTCGATGAGGTGGCTCCGCTCCTCGCGCGCGCCCAGGCTCATGCCCTGGAAGAGGCGGCTCTCGCCGAGGCGCGTGAGGGCCCGCCGCAGCTCGGGCTGGAACAGGACGATCAGGGCCAGCACCCAGAACGACCAGAAGTTGTCGAGCAGCCAGCTCGTGCTGAACAGCTCGAAGTAGCGGGCCAGGAACGAGGCCACCATGAGACCGGCCAGGCCCAGGAGCATCTGCACCGCGCGCGTCTCCTTGAACATCACGAAGACGCGGTAGAGCACGATCGCCACCAGCACGATGTCGATCGCGTCGCGCGGACGGAAGGTCTGGAGCACCGGCCACATGGCTAGGCGCGCCCCGTCCCGGCCCGGCGGATCGCCTGGGCGACCCGGACCGCCTGCGCGGTCTCGGCCACGTCGTGGGCCCGGATCACGTGGGCCCCGCCCAGCACCGCGGCCGCGGTGGCGGCCAGCGTGCCGGGCAGCCGATCGGCGGGATCGGGCGCGCCGGCCAGCGCGCCGATGAAGGACTTCCGGGAGACGCCGACGTAGACGCGGGCGCCCGAGGCTCCGGAGGACGGGCAAGCCGGCCAGCACGCGGCAGTCCCACTCGGGCCACTCGATGCCGCCGCCGCGGAAGAATCCGATGCCGGGGTCGACGAGGATCCGGTCGTCGGGCATCCCCGCCGCGCGCGCCCGGGCGAGGCTTCCGGTCAGGGACGCCAGCACCGTCTCGAGGGGCTCACCGGGAGCCGGGGCGGCCGCGGGAGCGGCCATGAGCACGAGCCCGGCGCCGGCCTCGGCGGCCAGGCGGGCCAGCGCGGGATCCGCGGCCAGCCCGGTCACGTCGTTGAGCATGCGGGCGCCGCTCTCGAGAGCGGCCCGGGCGGGCAGCGCCCGGCTCGTGTCGGCGCAGACGGGCAGGTCGAGCTTGGCGGTCAGCAGGCCCACCGCCCAGTGCAGGCGATCGGCCTCCTGCGTCTCCGGGATGCAGCGCCTCGAGGTAGGGCGCGGTGGACATCGCCCCCACGTCGAGCCAGGCCGCGCCCGCCTGGACCATCGCCTCGGCCGCCTGGAGGAGCCGGTCGGCGTCGGTGACGACGGAGCCCGAGTAGAACGACTCCGGGCTCACGTTGAGGGCTCCCACGATGGCCACGTCCAGGCCATCGCCCACCGACACTCCTGCCACGGTCGCGCGATTCACGGGGAGAGCTCCACGATCAACTTATCACCGCAATGGGCCCGGCGGGCCCCGAATTTGCGGGCGTGGAGCGCTACGCCGGGCTGGGCGCCTCGTGGAGCGGGGGGACCCGGAGGATCCGCGCGATCTCCTCGCCGTCCAGCGACTCGCGCTCGAGGAGGGCGCGGGCGAGCGCGTGGAGCTTCTCGAGGTTGGTCTCGATCATGTGACGGGCGCGCGTGGCGCACTCGATCACGATCCGCTTGATCTCGGAGTCGATCAGGACCGCGGTCTCCTCGCTGAAGTCCTTGGGGCGGGCCACCTCGCGGCCGAGGAAGATGTGCTCCTCGCCCTTGCCGAAGGTGAGCGGGCCCATCTTGTCGGACATGCCCCACTCGCAGACCATCTTGCGGGCCATCTCGGTGGCCTTCTCGAGATCGTCCCCCGCCCCGGTGGTCTGCTGCTGGAAGACGATCTCCTCCGCCGCGCGGCCGCCGAGGAGGATCGTGATCCGATTCACGAGGTAGTCCCTCGAGTAGTTGTACTTGTCGTCGGCGGGCAGCTGCTGGGTGAGGCCGAGGGCCCGGCCGCGGGGGATGATCGTCACCTTGTGCAGCGGGTCCGCCCCCGGCAGCAGGTCCGCCACCAGCGCGTGGCCCGCCTCGTGGTAGGCGATGGTCTTCTTCTCGGTCTCCGAGATGATCATCGAGCGCCGCTCCACGCCCATCAGGACCTTGTCCTTGGCGTTCTCGAAGTCGATCATCTCGACGACCTTCTTGTCCTGGCGCGCGGCCAGGAGCGCGGCCTCGTTCACCAGGTTGGCCAGGTCCGCGCCCGAGAACCCGGGCGTGCCGCGGGCCAGCACCTTGAGGTCGACCTTGGGCGCGAGCGGGATGCGCCGCGAGTGGACCTTGAGGATCTCCTCGCGCCCCTTCACGTCGGGCCGCGCCACCACCACCTGGCGGTCGAAGCGGCCGGGCCGCAGCAGCGCCGGGTCCAGCACGTCGGGCCGGTTGGTGGCCGCGATCAGGATCACGCCCTCGTTGGTCTCGAAGCCGTCCATCTCGACCAGCAGCTGGTTCAGGGTCTGCTCGCGCTCGTCGTGGCCGCCGCCGAGGCCCGCGCCCCGGTGCCGGCCGACCGCGTCGATCTCGTCCATGAAGATGATGCAGGGCGCGTGCTTCTTGCCCTGCTCGAAGAGGTCGCGCACCCGGGAGGCGCCCACGCCGACGAACATCTCGACGAAGTCGGAGCCGGAGATCGAGAAGAACGGCACGTTGGCCTCGCCCGCGATGGCCTTGGCCAGGAGCGTCTTGCCGGTGCCCGGAGGGCCGACCAGCAGCACGCCCTTGGGGATCTTGCCCCCGAGCTTCTGGAACTTGGGCGGGTCCTTCAGGAACTCGATGATCTCGCGCAGCTCTTCCTTGGCCTCGTCGACGCCGGCCACGTCCTGGAAGGTGACCTTGTTCTGCTTCTCCGAGATCAGCCGGGCCCGCGCCTTGCCGAAGGACAGGGCCTTGGCGCCCCCGCCCTGCATCTGCCGCATGAAGAAGATCCAGACCCCGATGAACAGCAGCATCGGGACCCACTGCAGCACGATGGCCAGCCACGAGTTGGTGTCGGGCGGCTTGACGTCGATCTTGACGCCCTTGTCCTTGAGCGACTTGACCAGGTCCGGGTAGTCGGCGGTGAAGGTCCGGAACGACGAGCCGTCGCTCATGCGCCCGGAGACGTTGTTGCCCTTGAGGGTGACCTCGCGCACCTCCCCCGACTCGACCTTCTTGAGGAAGTCGGAGAAGACGATCTCGCCCCGCGGCGACTGGTTCTGCTGGAAGAGCTGGAAGAGGAGGATGACGATGAGGCCGATCACCATCCACAGGGCGAGGTTCTTATAGAACGGATTCATACGGGGAATCATACCATACGGGGCGACGCGCGGCGGGGCCGCCCGCGAGCGCGGATCAGGCTCTCGTGGCCGACTCCAGGACGGCGAGATCGGGCAGGTTGCGGTGCCAGCCGTCGTAGTCGAGGCCGTAGCCCACCACGAACTCGTCGGGGACGACGAAGCCCACGTAGTCGACCTCGACGTCGACCTCCCGGCGGGACACCTTGTCCAGCAGCACGCACAGGGCGAGGCTCCGCGGATGCCGGGTCGCCAGGTTCCGGCGCAGGTAGCTGATGGTGCGCCCGGAGTCGATGACGTCCTCCACGATGATCACGTCCCGGCCCTCGATCGACAGCGACAGGTCGGCGGTGAGCCGCACCACCCCGGAGGACCGGGTGCCCGAGCCGTAGGACGAGACCGCCATGAAGTCCATCGCGGCGGGCAGCGGGATGGCCCGGAGCAGGTCGGAGGTGAACACCACCGCGCCCTTCAAGACCCCGACCAGCAGCGGGGCCCGCCCCGCGTAGTCCCGGCCGATGGCCTCCCCGAGCTCCGCGACGCGGGCCGCGATCTCGTCCCGGGAGATGAGGATGCGGCCGAGCTGCCGGTCCACCGCGGGGCGGCCTTACTTGGGCGTGGCGAAGGCGGTGAGCGACCGCTGGGCGCGGATCCGCTCGGCGACCGCCGCGGCTTCCTCGCGACTCCGGTACGTGCCGACCCGGACCCGGAAGCGCGGCTGACCGTCCTGGGCGGCCACGCTGGCCACGTAGGCCTCGAGCCCGGCCGTGGCCAGCTGCTGGCGGGTGTCCTCGGCCTGGCGTCGATTCTTGAAGGCGCCGACCTGGACCGTCCACGGCGACGCGGCGGCGGGGCTCGCCGCGGGCTTGCGCCGCGGGGGGCCGCGGGCACTGGGGCCTTGCCTGGAGCGGGCGGCAGCGAGACGGGCGGGGACGCCGGCGTCGGCGCGGGCGCGGCCGCGGCGGGCGGAGCCGGGCTCGGCGCCGACACCTTGACCGTGACCGGCTTCGCCTCCGGTCTCGCCGGCCCGCCGTTGAGAGGCTCGGTCAGCGTCTGATAGAAGGTCAGCTTCTCGGTCGGCTCGGGCGGCCGGTCGGCCATGGTCTCCGCGGCGATGCCTCCGCGGCGCGGCGCGGGCGCGCCGGCCTTTCGCGCCGCCTCGGAGGCGGACGGGGGCGCGGCGGCGAGGCTGCTGCGCGCGAGCTGGCGGCCCACCAGCAGGCCCAGGGCGAAGGTCAGGCCGAGGATCACCACCACCGCGCCGCCCAGCACGAGCCACTGGCCGAAGCCCGGTCCACCGCCCGCCCGCCGTCGCGCCGAGGCCACGCTCAGTCGCGCTCCGCGGCGCGGGTCATGCTCTCGGGAGCCGAGACCCCGAGCAGGTCGAGCCCGTTGCGCACCACCTGGGCCACCGCGGCGCAGAGCCCGAGGCGCGCCAGCGTGAGCGCGCGGTCGGAGACGATCACCCGGTGCGCCTTGTAGTACGGGTGGAAGAGGCCGGCCAGCTCCGAGAGGAAGTACGCCACCCGGTGCGGCTCGCGGGCCCGCGCGGCCCCCGCCACCAGGTCCGGGTACTGCAGCAGGCGCTTGATCAGGGCCTGCTCCTCGTCGAGGACGAGCGGGCGCATGTCCACCTGGCTCCACGCCGGGACGGAGATCCCCTGCTCGGCCGCGTTCTTGAAGAGGCTGCCGACGCGGGCGTGCGCGTACTGCACGTAGAAGACCGGGTTGTCGGAGGACTGGCGGGTCGCCACCGCGAGATCGAACTCGAGCGGGCTGTCGTGCCGCCGCGTGAGGAACGTGAAGCGCGCGGCGTCGCGGCCGACCTCCTCGAGCAGCTCCTCCATCAGCACGAACTCGCCCCGCCGCTTGGACATGCGCACCGGCTGGCCGTCGCGCAGCAGGGTCACGAGCTGCACGATCATCACGTCGAAGGTCTCGGGCGGGTGGCCGAGGGCCTGCATCGCGGCCCGCACCCGCGCCACGTAGCCGTGGTGGTCGGGGCCGAGGAAGTCGATCACGTGCTCGGCCCGGCCGAACTTGCCGAAGTGGTGGAAGCCGATGTCCACCCCGAAGTAGGTCAGCTCCCCGTCCGACCGGCGGAGCACCCGGTCCTTGTCGTCGCCGAAGGCGGTGGACCGGAACCAGAGCGCGCCGTCCTGCTCGTAGGTGTGGCCCGCCCGCGTCAGGGCCTCGATCACCTCGCGCGGCCGGCTCGTGTCGCGCACGTCGCGCTGCTCGTGGGCCCACTGGTCGAAGTGGGTGCCGTAGGCCTCGAGCACGCGGCGCTGGCTCTCCACCATGTCCGCGACCGCGCGCCGCCCGAGCGTCTCGAGCCGCTCCGCCTCCGGACGGGCCGCGATCGCCCGCATCCCGGCCGGGTCGCGCGCGAGCCACTCCGCGACCAGGTCCACGAGGTACTCGCCGGGGTACGCGTTCTCGGGCAGCTCGACCGCCTCGCCGAGCGCCTGGCGGAGGCGCACGTCCACCGACCGCGCGAGCGCGGTGAACTGGTTGCCCGCGTCGTTGACGTAGTACTGGGACTCGACCGCGTAGCCCTGCGCGCGCAGGATGCGCGCGAGGGCGTCGCCCACCGCGGCGGCCCGCGCGTTGACGATCACGAGCGGCCCGGTGGGATTGGCCGAGACGAACTCGAGCAGGACCCGCGCGCCCTTGCCCGCGTCGCTCCGGCCGTACTCGTCGCCCGCGGCCAGCACCTCGTGCAGGGCGTCCGCGCACCAGGCGGGCGACAGGAAGACGTTGAGGAAGCCGGGGCCGGCGAGCTCGACCCGGTCCACCACCGCGGTCCGCGGAAAGGCGCCGACGATCGCCTCCGCGATCTTGCGCGGCGGCCGGCGGGCTTCGCGCGCGAGCGTCATGGCGACGTTGGTGGCATAGTCGCCGTGACGCGCGTCACGCGGGATCTCCCACTGCACCTCGGAAGGTGCGGGCAACCCGGCGGCGTCGAGCGCTTGCCTCACTGCGTCCGCGAGATGGTCCGTGATGTTCAAAGACACCGATCGCCGCCGATGCGGCGGCGATTCCTGGATGATACCCCCCGGTCCGCGGGCGAGCGAAGAAAGAAATCCGGGCCTTTACGCGCCGCCGAGCTCGCGCAGCACGCGCGGGTCGAGGCACGCGGCGAGCGTGTCGGCGAGCCGGTCGTAGGCGGCCTCGCGGAGCGCGCGATGATCGCGCGCGGCGCCGGGCCACGGCCCGGTGTCGCCGCGCGCCCAGTCGAGCACGCGGCGGCGGCCCGCGCCGGACTCGAAGAGCCCGTGGAGGTAGGTGCCCCACACGCGCCCGTCGGCCGAGACACAACCCTCCGGGCGCCCCTCGACCTCGAGGAGCGGCCGGGGCGGCGGGTCCGCGACCGTCTCGCCCACGTGGATCTCGTAGCCCTCGACGTCCGGCCCGTCCGGCAGCCAGCGGGCGCGGACTCGCCGCGTGATCTTCTCCGGCGCCAGCGTGGTCGCCACCGGGAGCAGGCCGAGCCCGTCCTCGCGCCCGCCGCTCTCCACGCGGTGCGGGTCCGCGACCTCGCGGCCCAGCATCTGGAAGCCGGCGCAGACGCCGAGGATGCGGCCCCCGCGGCGATGGTGCGCGTCGAGGGCGCGGCCGAGACCCCGCGCCTTGATCGCGCGCAGATCGGCGATGGTGTCCTTCGAGCCCGGCAGGATGACGAGCGCGGCGTCCGCGAGGGCCCGCCCGGTCTCCGCGTAGACGAGGGAGATCCCGGGCTCGCTCTCGAGCGGCGCGAAGTCGGTGAAGTTGGCGATGTGGGGCAGCCGCACCACCGCGACCCGGAGCCCGTCGCCGGGCGGGCGCGCGTCGTCCAGCCCCACCGAGTCTTCCTCCGGGAGGGCGAGATCCCGCAGGAACGGCACGACGCCGACCACCGGGACGCGCGTGCGCCGCGTCAGGTCGCGGAGCGCGGGCGCGAGGAGGCCCGCGTCGCCGCGGAACTTGTTGATGACGAAGCCGCGCACGCGGCGGCGGTCGACGGGCGGCAGCAGCAGCATGGTGCCGAGCAGGCTCGCGAAGACGCCGCCGCGGTCGATGTCGCCCACCAGCAGCACCGGGGCGCGGGCCATCCGGGCCACCCGCATGTTCGCCAGGTCGCGGCGCATCAGGTTGGGCTCGGCGGGGCTGCCGGCCCCCTCGATGACGACGACGTCGGCCTCGCGCGCGAGCGTCTCGTAGCTGCGCCGCACCGCGGGCCAGAGCGTGGACGCGAGGCGATAGTAGCCGCGCGCGTCGCTCTCCCGCCGGGCGCGACCCAGGAGCACCACCTGGCTGCGCATCTCGCCGCGCGGCTTGAGCAGGATGGGGTTCATCTCCACGCGGGGCGCGACTCCGGCCGCTTCCGCCTGCATGACCTGGGCCCAGCCCATCTCCCCGCCCCCGGGCGCCACGTGGGCGTTGAGCGACATGTTCTGCGACTTGAACGGGACCACGCGGAGACCGCTCCGGGCGAGCAGCCGGCACAGGCCGGCGACCAGCACCGTCTTGCCCGCGTGCGAGCCGGTGCCCTGCAGCATCACGGCGCGCGCTCGCGGCCGGGCCCTCATCGTCCGACCAGCAACGTGGCCGGCGAGCAGCAGCGCGAGGCCGGCGCCGGCCAGCCCGAGCGCGGCGGCCCGGCGCGCCACGCGGAGCGCGCGATCGATCGCCTCCGGGTCGGGCGGCGGGCCGTCGCCCAGCCGGTAGTGGCCGCGCTTCTCGAGCGTCACCCCGAGGGCGCCCGCCATCGCGGCCATGGTCTGGCCCGCGTTCGGGCTCTCGGTCCGCGCACCCGTCGCGCCGCCACACGCGGGCGGCGCCGGCGCGCGACTGGCGCGCGAGCCACGCCCCCGCCACGATCGTCGCGGCGGCCAGCCGGGCCGGCACGTAGTTGAGCGCGTCGTCGGTGCGCGCGGTGGCGCGCCCGAGATACTCGAGCTCGTCCCGGCGGTAGCCGATCATCGCGTCCGCGGTGTTCACCGCGCGGTAGGCCCAGGCGAGCGCGAGGCCCGCGCCGACCCCGCCCAGCAGCGTGCCCGCGACGTAGAAGCAGACCGGCGACACCAGGCCGTCGGTGAGGTTCTCGGCCAGCGACTCGACCGCGGCGGAGGCGACCGCGGGGGCGTCCAGGTCGTCGGTGGGCCGGCTGACGAGATGCCAGGCCACCTGCCGCCGCGCGCCCGCCAGATCGCCCGCCACCAGGTGCCCTCGCGTGATCTCCACCGCCGCGAACAGGCCGTCGAGCGAGAGGCTGCACTTGAGCAGCCACGCGTCGCCGAGGAGCGCCACCGGCGCGGGAAGCGTGGCCAGCACCGCGTGCGCGGCCACCGCGCCGGCCGCCGCCACGCCGGCCACCACCAGGATCAGGAAGGTGCCGTAGAGGGCCAGGTCGTCCACACCCCGGGGCGCGTGCCGGCGGCCGCGGGCGATGAGCGCGCCGATCCACGCCACCGGGTGCCAGCGGTTGGGCGGATCGCCGGCCAGGAGGTCGAGCGCCACCGCCAGGGCCAGCACCGTCATCGGGGCCGGCGGCGGCGCATCAGCGAGTCACCGGAGATCGAACACGAGGGGCAGCCGGATGAGCAGCGCGCGCCGCGGTAGCGACTCGGGGAACGGCAGCGGTCCGAGGTGGCGGACGGTCTCGATCGCGGCGTCGTCGAGGAGGCCATGGCTGGACGAACGCGCCACGCGCACGTCGCGCACCCGCCCCGCGGGATCGAGCCAGACGTCGAGCTCCACGCTCCCGCGCAGGCCCTGCCGGCGCGCGGCCAGCGGGTACACCAGCGACTCCTGGACGCGCTGCCGGAATCGCTGCAGGTACGGCCCGTACTCGGCCGGGATCGCGCCGGCCCCGGGGCCCGGCGTGCCGAGGGCCAGGGCCGGGCCGGACGTGCCACCTTCACCCGGCGCCTCTCCGCCGGACCGCGAGCCGGCGCCGGGCGCGGGCGCCGCAGCCGTGCCGGGGGCCCCCGGAAGCAACAGGGCCTGACGACGATGGTGGCTCCGGGAACATCGGAATACTCGGTAGATCCGCTACGGCCGGTAAGGAAGGACTAGAGGGCGGTGTAGGCGGCGTGGGCGCCGGCTCAGCGGTGGGTACCGGCGCGGGCGGAGTCGCCTGAGGCATGAGCGCCGGTGGCGGTGTAGCGGAGGGGATCGCCCGCGCCGCGCCCTTCGGCGCCTCGGTCGCCCGCGACGTCGGAGAGCCGGTCGGGCCGGAGCGCGGCGACTGCGTCCCGGAAGCTCCCCGTAGCCCGGCGGCGGTGCCGCCCGGCGCCTCGGCGCGCTCGACCAGATCGACGAAGAGCGGCCGACTCCAGTCCGCGACGGACAGGGTGAGGAGCAGCGCCCCGACCCCCACGTGCGCGGCCACCGAGAGCGCCACGCCGCCGACGCGGGCGACCGGGCTCACCGGGCGCGCTCCTGCCAGTCGCGAATGCTTCGATCGAGCGCGACCCGGACCGCCCGCGCCACGACCCAGCCCAGCGGGCTCGCGGGCCCGCCGAAGCGCGCGCGGGCACCGCGACCGGTGGCCGCGATCACGACCGCGTCGGTCGAGGTGCCGGAGGCCGCCACGCCGTCCTCGACCACCAGCCCCGCCGCCCGGAGCGCGAGGCCCTTGACCTCGGTCGCGGTGATCACCGCGTTGACGAGGGCCGCCGGCTCCGGATCGGCGTCGACCACCACCACCGTGTTGATCGTCGACGGCGTCCAGGTCGCGATCGGCGAGTGGCCGGCCGATGCCAGATTGCTGAGGCCGACCGTGGTGATCGCCAGCGCCCGCAGATCGTCGGTCGCTTCCAGGGCGACCGCGGCTCGCTCGGTGAAGGCGCCGGTCAGCAGCCCGACCCAGGGCGCGGGCACCCCGGCGCGACGGGCGAATGCCCCGATCATCCCGGCCGGGTCCGCGCAGGGGTCGTTCTTGTCCACGTGCAGGTTCACCACCGCGCGGGCGTCGACGAAGCCGCCGTGGTGCACCGCCGAGGACAGGACGCGGAGCGGGCGCTCGCTCACGAGCACCACCGCCTCCCGCCCCGCCTCGACGGACACCCCGGCGATCATCGAACGCCTCCCTAGAACGACGCCCGCAGCCCGACCAGGGCGTTGATGCCGAGCGCGGGGAACCCGCGCACCTCCGCGTAGCCCTCGTTGAGCAGGTTCTGGATCCGCGCGGTCAGCTCGAGCTTCCGGAGCCATCCCATGCGGTCGAGGATACGCCAGGTGCCCGCCGACGTCCACCCGCGTGTAACCGCTGTTGTACACCTCGCCGAAGGGCTCGAACTGCTCGCTCACCACGTGGACCTGGGTGAACAGCGACAGCCGCGCGATCGGCTCCCAGGTGAGGCCGATGTTCCAGCGGTGCCGTGGCTCCCGCGGCAGCGGCCGGTCGGTGGCGAGGTTCTCGGAGTCGGTGTACGTGTAGTTGAGCGAGCGCCACCAGGTTGGGCAGCACGTCCACCTCGGAGGTGAACTCGATGCCGGCGCTGCGCGCCCGCCCCACGTTGACCGGCCCGCCGAACGGCGCGGTGGGGATCGACACGCAGCAGGTGATCAGGTTCGTGTAGTTGTTCTGGAAGTAGGTGAGCCCGAGCCGGATGCGGTTCTTCCAGAGCTTCTGGTCGACCCCGAAGTCGTACGAGAGGCTCTTCTCGGGCTGGAGGTTCGGGTTGCCGAAGTCGGGGAAGAACAGATCGTTGAAGGTCGGCGCCCGGAACCCGGTCCCCGCGCTGCCGTGCAGCCGGGTCCCCGTCTCCTTGATCACGAACGCCACCGAGCCGCGCTCGGTGGTGGTGGTGCCGAAGACGCTGTTGTCCTCGACCCGGAAGCCCCCGGTGATGAACAACCGGTCGAAGAAGCGGAGCTGCTGCTCGAAGAACACCGACTTGGTCTCGGTGGCGGTACGGAAGACGCCCTTGTTCTCCCCTTCCTCCCGCCGGTACTCGAGCCCGACGGTGCTGGTGCTCCACTTGCCGATGAAGAACGAGTTGTCCCACTCCGCCTCCTTCCGCACCACGTCCACCTGCGAGAAGACGGGGAAGTCGAAGGAGACCCGGGGTCGACCGGGTCCTGGAAGCCCTGGCTGTTCTCGTAGCGGGAGAGACGGCCCCGGGTCTCCCACCACTCCACCGGCCGGGTCTTGCCCTCCAGGCTGTAGATGGTGGTCTCCGACTGCTGCTTGGCGTTCGGGTTGATGATCGGGACGATCGGCTGCGGGCCCGGGAAGACCGCCTTCACCGGCACCCCGATGTCGTTCTTGTTGTAGCGGAAGATGAAGTCGAGCGAGGAGTTCGACGGCAGCGTGGCGCCGACGCGCGCGCTCAGCGCATTGACGTTGGTGCCGTCGTTCTGGAACTGGCCGTTGCTCTCGAAGTGCGAGGCCGACAGCGCGTAGTTCAGGATCTTCCAGGCCCCGGTCGACGGTCGCCCGGCTCGCCAGCGTGTCGTAGTTGCCCACCTCCTGCTGCACGGAGGCCTGGAACGGCCCGCCGGTGCCCTTGCGGGTGATGATGTTGACCACGCCGCCGATGGCGTCGGCGCCGTACAGCGTGGACTGGGCGCCCCGGATGATCTCGATCCGCTCGATCAGGTCCGGGGAGAGATCGGAGAGATCCACCTGCCCGAGGGTCGGGCTCTTCACCCGCACCCCGTCCACCAGCACCTGCACCTGGTTGGCGTTGGCGCCGCGGATGGTGATGCTCGACGTCTTGCCGTAAGAGCCCGAGCGCCGGATCTCGACGCCGGGCACGTTGCGGAGGGCCTCGTCCACCGTCGGGTAGTGATAGGTCTGGAAGTCGTCCCCGTTCACCACGCTGATGGAGGCGCCGATCTGCTCCGACGGGGTCGCGACCTTGGTCGCGGTGATCACCACCGGATCCACGCTCTTCTGCTCCTGCGCCGCCGCCACCGCGGGCGCCGCCAGGGACAGAGCCAGAATCCACACCAGTTGCTCTCGCATCGACCACTCCTTTTGCCTCGAAAGGGGTTGGCGCTGGTGATCACACCCAGGTCTCCTGACTCGTGGATCGGCGTCGTGGCCCGGCCTTCCCAGGCGCGCCCTCGGGCGGCCCAGTGGCTCCCTCGCGGGATCGGGCGGGACTCCCCACTCACAGTGGCGGGACCGTGCCGGCTTCGGCCCGTTCATCGGGCCACCGGCTTCCCTTGGAGTGCGATCTATTTTCTTGTGCTAGCTCACTTTAGCTGTCATCACCTCCTTCGTTACTCTCAGCCCTCGATCAGGCGCCCGGGTACACCAGGTGAACCGTGGGGCGCCGGCTGATCGGATGCTTGTCGACGATCACGCGGCAGCCGTAGGCGGCCTCGAGCACGGCCTCGTCCATCACCGTCTCCGGCGGGCCGACGCGCACCGCGGCGCCCGCGGCCATGAGCAGGAGCCGGTCGCAGAGCTCGGCCGCGAACCCCAGATCGTGCGAGACGAGCACGATGGTGAGACCCGCCTCGCGGCCGAGCCGGCGGAGGAGGCCGGCGCACTCGGCCTGGTAGCGCAGGTCCAGGTGGGCCGTCGGCTCGTCGAGGATCAGCAGCCGGGGCTCCTGGGCCAGGGCCCGGGCCAGCATCACCCGCTGCCGCTCGCCCCCGCTCAGCCGGTCCAGGAGGGCCCCTCGCAGGTCGAGCACCCCGACCGCCTCCATGGCCCGGCGGGCCGCCGCCCGATCCTCGTCGCTCTCGAAGAACCGGCGGGGGGCCCGCGGGAAGCGCCCCATGAGCACCAGCTCCTCGACCGTGTGCGGGAAGCCGTGCGGGACGTCCTGCGGCACCACCGCGATCTGGCGGGCCGCCGCGGCCCGCTCGAGGCCGCTCAGGTCGCTGCCCTCGAGTCGGATCCGGCCGCCCGACGGCGTCAGGACCCGCGAGAGCAGCCGGACCAGGGTGGTCTTGCCGGAGGCGTTGGGACCGATCACGCCGAAGGTCTCGCCGGGCCGCACGTCGAAGGACAGATCGCGGATGGCGAAGGCGTCCGCTCCCCCGCCGCGCGCCGCGTACGCGAAGGCGAGCCCCTGGCACTCCAGCAGCGGGGTCACAGGTGCGGATTCGCCACGCGCGCGCGCAGCAGGTAGATGAAGAACGGGGTCCCGCAGAAGGCGGTGATGACGCCCACCGACAGCTCGGCGGGGGCGATCACGTTGCGGGCGACGGTGTCGGCCAGCAGGAGGAACGCCCCGCCGCCCAGCAGGGCCGCCGGGATCACGACGCGGTTGTCCGAGCCGAGCAGCAGGCGCAGCGTCTGGGGCACGATCAGGCCCACGAAGCCGATGGGCCCCGCGAAGGCGACGGCGGCCGAGGTCAGCAGGGCGGCGCCCGCGAAGATGCGGCGCTTCACGCGCTCGGAGTCGACCCCGAGCTGCTGCGCCGCCTCCTCGCCGAGGGCGAGCAGGTTGAGCCGGCGCGCGGCGCCGATCACGAGCCAGCCGCCCAGCGTGGTGAGCGCCGCGAAGACGGCCAGGCTGCCGGGCGCGATCGGGCTCAGGTTGCCGAGCAGCCAGTGCACCACCCCGCCGAGGCGGTCGAAGTCCACCACCGAGATCAGCACCGTGATGGCGGAGGAGAAGAAGATGCCGACGATCACGCCGGCCAGGAGCAGGGTGTGGACGGGCAGGCCGCCGGCGCGGGACGCGATCAGATAGACCGCCGCGCCGGCCACCAGGGCGCCCGCGAAGGCGCAGGCGGCCAGGCCCACCGCCTCCACGAGGCCGCCGCCCGAGCCCGAAGACCTGGGCCACGATCACGCCGAACGCGGCGCCGCTCGAGACGCCGAGCACCGAGGGCTCGGCGAGCGGGTTGCGGGCGAGGGCCTGGAAGCCCGCCCCCGCCACCGCCAGCGCGCCGCCCGCCAGCAGGGCGGCCAGGATGCGCGGCAGCCGCAGGCTCAGCACCACGACCTGATCGACCCCCTTGATGCGGCCGGTGAGCACGGCGAGCACGTCTCCGGGCGGCACGCGGGCGCTGCCGACGAACAGGGCGCCGAGCGCGGCCGCGATCACCAGGAGCCCGAGCCCGCCCAGCAGGACGGCGAGGCGCGCGCCGGAGGCGGGGGCCGGCTCGCTCATCGGCTCTCCGACCGATCGAAGGCCTCGGGGTGGATCACCCGCGCCAGCCGCTCGAGGCCGTCGACGATGCGCGGCCCGTACCGGTGCGTCAGGTTGCCGTCGATCGTGTGGAGCCGCCCGGCCGCGATGGCCGGCACCTGGGTGAAGCGCTCCCACTTGTCGCGCATCAGCGGGCTCTTCTCCGAGCCGTGGCTCGCCAGGATGATGACCTCCGGGTTGCGGGCCAGGGCGGCCTCCAGGCTGTAGCGCGGATAGCCCTGTCCTCCGTCGGCGGTCACCGAGTCGCCGCCGGCGAGGGCGATCAGCTCGGACACGAGCGAGGCGCGTCCCGGCACGATCAGGGGGTCCGGCCAGAGGACGTAGAGCACGCGCGGACGCGGTCGCCCGTCCACCCGCGCCGCCACCGCCTGCATCCGCTCGCGCAGAGCGGTGACCGTCCGGTCGGCGGCGTCGCCCCGGTCGGCCAGCCGCCCGAGGCGGGCTATCAGGTCCAGCACGTCGGCCACCGTGACCGGGTTGACGACGTAGACCGGTATCTTGAGCCGCCCGAGCTGCTCGAACGTCTCCTGTCGATTGCCGGCGATGGTGGCCACCACCAGATCGGGCTTGAGCGAGACCATGCCCTCGAGGCTCGGGGCCAGCATGCCGCCGACCCTGGGCTTCCGGCGCGCCTCCGCGGGGTAGTCGCAGAAATCGGTCACCCCGACCAGGCGGTCCTGGGCCCCGATCGAGAAGAGGATCTCGGTCACGCTCGGCACCAGCGAGATGATGCGTCCGGGCGGCGCGGGCAGGACGACGCGGCGGCCGGTCTGGTCGGTGACGGTGAGCGCTCCGGCCGGGGCCGGGAGCAGGGTGAGGGCCAGCGCCAGCGCGGCCAGGAGCCGGCTCACGGAGCCCCGGGGCCGTCGGCGCGGTCGCTCACACCCGCCGACTTGAAGGTCGCCATGTCGGTGAGCACCGAGACCGCGGCGCGGGCCAGGCTGATGCAGAGCGCCGCGCCGGTCCCCTCCCCGAGCCGCATTCCGAGATCGAGGTACGGCTCGAGACCGAGCGCGTCGAGCACGCGTGCGTGCCCGGGCTCCGCCGACCGATGGGCGGCGAGCAGCGCCCCGCGCGCGGCCGGCTCGAGCCGGACCGCGACCAGGGCCGCCGCGCCCGCGATGAAGCCGTCCAGGACCACCGGGAGGCGGTACGCGGCACCGGCCAGGATGACCCCGACGAGACCGGCGATCTCGAAGCCACCGACCTTGGCGAGCGTATCGAGGGCATCCGCGGGATCCGGCGCGTTCCGCTCGAGGGCACGCCGGATCGCCTCGACCTTGCGCCGGCGGCCCGCCGCGTCCACGCCCGTGCCCGGGCCGGTGACACTCTCCGCGGTGGCGCCGGTCAGCGCCGCCACCAGCGCGCTCGCGGCGGTGGTGTTTCCGATGCCCATCTCGCCGGTGCCGACGAGGTCCGCGCCCGCCGCCCGCTCGGCCTCGACGAGCCCGATGCCGGCCTCGATCGCCTGCACCGCCTGCGCGCGCGTCATCGCGGGCCCACGCGTCATGTCCGCGGTGCCCGGCGCGATCTTGAGGTCGCGCAGGGCGGGATGCCGGGGCAGCGGGGCCGCCACGCCCAGGTCGGCCACCACCACGCGCGCGGACGCGTGCCGCGCGAGGACGTTGACCGCGGCTCCGCCGCGGAGGAAATTCTCGACCATCTGCGCGGTGACGATCTGCGGATACGCGCTCACGCCCTGGGCGACCACGCCGTGATCGCCCGCGAGCGTGAAGATGACCGGATCGCGGAGCGGCGGCGGGCAGGTCCCCGCGATGGTGGCCAGGCGCACCACCAGCTCCTCGAGGCGCCCGAGGCTGCCCGGAGGCTTCGTCAGCTGATCGAGCCGGCGGCGCACCTCGACCTCGGCGCCGGGATCCGGCAGGGTCACGAGGCTACGGAGCTTCGTGAGAGCGGTCATGCGGGGCGGACGGCAGCGGGGCGTCCTTCACGGTCAGGGGGAGCGCCGCCACCATCAGGGTCACCCGATCGGCGGCGGCGGCGAGACGCTGGTTGACGAGCCCCAGCAGGTCGCGGAAGCGGCGGCCCAGCTCGGTCGGCGGATGCACGCCCTCGCCGACCTCGTTGGACACCAGGATGACGGAGACGAGACGCTCGCGCAGCAGCTTGGCCAGATCGTCGGCCGCGGCCAGCACCACCGCGTCGTCGTCACCGCGCTCCATGAGATTCGAGACCCACACCGTGACGCAGTCGACGACCACGAGGTCGTGCGAGCGGGCCGCGCGGCGGCAGGCCGCCGCCCACCTCGTGCGGCTCCTCGATCGTGGTCCACCGGGAAGGACGCTCGGCCCGGTGGCGGGCGATGCGGCTGGCCATGTCACCATCGAGCGCGCGCGCAGTGGCGAGGAACGCGACGCGGGGGCCATCCTGGCGGGCCTGCTCGAGCGCGTGGCGGCTCTTGCCGCTACGGGCACCGCCCAGGACGAGAAGCGAGTGATACACGGCCGTCACCCGGGTCCTCCCTCGAAGACCGGTACGGGGTGGCGGTGTCGGGCAGGTCTCCTGGCTCTCGGATCATCCTACTCCCCGCCCCTTCCCGATCCGGCTCGTGCCGGATCAGTGGCCGATCGCGGGTTTCGTTCCCGATTACAGTGACGGGGTCGCGGCGGATTCGCACCGCCTTCCCTGGGGCCCGCACCTGGCGGGCCGCCCGGACACCAAAGACGGGCCCGACCGTAACAGAGCGACCGGGCCAGCGCAAGGCGAGGCCCCGCGACGCTCTCCTACCAGCGGGAGAGGCGATCGATGTGCCGCCGCTGGCGCTTGGTGGGCCGGCCGGCCCCGGGCGGGCGATAGGCCGGGGTCGCCGGTCGGGCTTCGCGCGGCGGGCGGCGGCGGCGTGAGGTCCTCGTACAGCAGCGCAGCCTCGGTGCCGCTGCCGCGCCGCTCCGCCAGGACCGCCACCCGGACGATCCGACGGCTTCGCGGGAGCGTGATCTGGAGCAGGTCCCCGGGTCGCACCGTCTTGGACGGCTTCGCGGCGTCGCCGTTGACGTCCACCTTCCCTCCCGCGCACGCGGTGGCGGCGAGGGTGCGGCTCTTGAAGAATCGGGCCGCCCACAGCCACTTGTCGATCCGCACGTCCGACATCAGGTTTTTACCGTAGCACAGGGGGGGCGTGAGAAACTGAGGCGGTCATGATCCGCTCGCTCGTCCTCCCGACGACGGCCGCGCTCCTGGCGGTCGCCCTCCTCGCCCTGATCGCCGGGCCGCTTCGCGCCGCCGACCCTCCGACCGTGCCCGGTCGAGGATTGGGCCAAGCAGGCGGACGGCAAGACCGGGATCCCGGACGGGTGGAAGGGCCAGAACTGGGGAAGTCCCAAGTACGACTTTCGCATCGTCACGCAGGGCGGCCGCAAGGCGATCCACCTCAAGAGCGCGAACGACAGCTCGACGATCTCCAAGGAGGTGAAGGTCGACGTCAAGACCTGGCCGATCCTCCAGTGGAGCTGGCAGGCGGTGACCCTGCCGAAGGGGGGCGACGCCCGCAAGTCGGCGACCGACGACGAGGCGGCCCAGATCTACGTCACGTTCCCGCGCTTTCCGTCCGCGGTGCGCTCGCGGATCATCTCCTACATCTGGGACACCACCGCGCCGGTCGGATCCGTCTTCAAGAGCGAGAAGACCGGTCTCGTGACCTACGTCGTCGTGCGCTCCGGCCCCGCCGACCTCGGCAAGTGGCTGACCGAGAGCCGCAACGTGCTCGAGGACTACAAGAAGATCTACGGGGAAGCGCCCGGCGAGGACGTGGGGGCGATCTCGATCGCCATCGACTCCAACGACACGAACTCGACCGCCGAGTCCTACTTCGGGGAGATCTTCTTCCGCAAGCCGTAGCCCACGAGGAGAGGTGCAATGGCCGCGTACGGCGCAACGCTGCTCCGGCTCATCCTGGGGATCGTCTACATCATGCACGCCTACCTCGCGGCCGTGGTCTTCGGGCCGGCCGGCATGATCGCCTATCAGACCAAGAACGGCGTGCCGTTCGCCGAGATCGGCACCTGGTACCTGATCCTGGCCCACGGGCTGGGGGGGATCTGCCTCGTGCTGGGGCTGTTCACGCGGTGGGCCGCCCTGGCCAACGTGCCGGTGATGCTGGGGGCGGTGGTGTTCGTTCACCTGAAGAACGGGTTCTGGGCGCACTCGAACCCGAGTGGCTACGAGTACGCGCTGGTCTTGCTGGTCGTCTCCCTCGCGGTGGCGATGATCGGGGGCGGCGCGCTGGCGCTCAGGCGGTAGCGCGGAGCGGGCGGACTACCGCGAGCGTTCGGCGGGCGCCGGGGCGTCGGCCTTGTCGGCGGGCGGCGCGAACTTGCCGGCGGGCACCGGGCTCGTCGACTGGCTGAGGTTGAAGCTGGTGTCCTTGCCGGTCTCCACCGTGACCTTCTCGTCCCAGACCGTCGTGCCGTCGATCACCGCGACCACCCGGTAGCGGCCGGCCGGCACATCCCTGAACTCGTAGCCGTCGCCCAGCCGGAAGGCGCGATTGCGCTTGACGTCGTAGGTGACCGGCTCGTCGCCGACCAGGGACAGGGTACCGGTGACCAGGCGCCGCTGAGGAGTCACCCCCGGCCATTCGGTCTTCCCGACGAGCCGGCCGACCGTCGAGCGATCGACCGGCCGAGCCTCGCTCTTCTGCGTCGCGTCGGCCACCGCGGCGGACGGCGCGAGCGCGCCCACGCGGATCAGCCACCGCTGCGCCTCCTGGTACTCGGTGGATGCGGCGTCGGCGCGAGCTCAGCACCCAGCGGAACTGCACGATCGCCTCGGGCCGCTTCTCGAGGAAGGAATAGGCGGTCCCCAGGGCGAACCGCGGGCCGATCGCGGCGGAGTCGAGGTCGATCGGCCTGGCGGTACTTCTCGACCGCGTTGCCGTAGTCGCCCTTGGCGAGGAACGCGTCGCCCTCGGCCTTCATCTGCTCGACCGGGGAGAGGTTCTGCGAGACGGGGGGATGGGAGAGCGGGCGCCTGCTGGCAGGCGGCCCCCAGGAAGAGAGCCGCCGCCAGCAGGACGATGCGTCGCACGCCTAGTTCTCGCGATACCCGGAGATGCGGGTGTTGTAGAGGCCACGGAGGGCCAGGTCGATGCCCTCCTTGCCGTAGCGGATCTTCAGGGTGTCGGCCTGGTTCAGGAACTCGAAGTAGCCGCCGGCCTCGGCGCCGTAGGTCTCGTTGGCGATGAGGGCACCGCGGATCTCGGTGTTGCTGCCCCCGCGGAAGCCGACGCCCACGTTGCGCCCGCTGACGATCACGATGCCGTTCCATGTGAACTGGCTCGACTGGAAGAACGACAGGTCCGCCTCCTCCATGACCAGGATGCCGTAGCCGGTGATCGGCTGGCTGCCGTTCACCGCCATCCCGATGAAGTTCGAGCTGGGATCGAACTCACCCTTGACGTAGACCATCGCGGGCGCGGTCGCGGTGCCCAGGTTCACGGTCTGGTTGACCTGGGCGGTACCCGAGCAGTTGTTGGTGACGTGACCTGACTCGCCGTCGCGGTCGCATTCATCCGAAGTCCCTCGGGCTTGCTGGAGCTGCCGCTCGAGTACTGGCAGGCCTGGGTGCTGTTGAGGATCTGGGTCTGGGGGTTGGCGGCCAGATTGGTGAGGAAGTTCTGGATGATGGTGGGGTTGAGCGTGGTATCGGCGGCGATCGTGCGCCGACCGGTCCCCGCCGCGTCCGTGCTCCCGTCGACCACGTCCTTGCCCTGCACGTAGCCCCGCTTGGCCGCGGTGTCGAAGCCGGCCTCCGCGTTGGCCTCGTAGGTGAGCCCGGTGACTGGTCTCGGTCCCGGTGTAGGTCGCCACCCCGAGCTTGGTCGGGTTCGTCCCGCTCGGAGCGCTGCTATCCGCGATCTTCCAGTCCCGTCCGTCGATGCTGTAGCAGCCCCCGCACGGCGGGTCGTTCGAGAACGTATCGGTCTGCACGCCCGGCAGGCTCACCGCGGCGTTGATGTTCAGGTTCCCGCGCTGCACGACCGCGGTGATCGTCCGGCTCGCGCCGTTGAAGGTCCCCGTCGAGGTGAGGATCACGACCCCGTTGCTGTCGAGGGTGGTGCTGCTGTCCCGAGTAAGGGCTGGTGCCGATCAGCTGCTGGTCGCCCGCGTTGGTATTGATGTCGTTGCGAAGCGTCACCCCGAAGGTCCCGACGAGGACGTCAGGCCGGGTAGAGCCTGGCTGCTCGCGAGCACACGGCAGCTATTGCCGGTCCCGCACGCGCCGCCGCTCGTCATGGTGCCGCCCAGGAGATTGGTGCTGTTGAGGTCCTGGTTGCCGATCTGGGTGCTCATCGCCCACTCGATGCCGGATTCGGCGAGCTGCCGAGCCCGCGCGCCGTCGGACAGGTTCTTGGAGATCTGCGGCTCGACCGCTCCCAGCGACATGAAGGTGATGGTGAGGAGAGTCAAGACCATCAGCAAGATCATCGCGAGGGGCAAGGCCACCCCGCGCTCGTCACGTACCCAGTTGAAGACTCGGTTCATGCCAACCTCCCGCTCGTAGACTTGACTCATCGATTCCGAAGCGGATGCGATCCGACATACGTCACGTAGGCGCCCTGGTTCGCGCTCTGCGCCGTGACGGAGACCCCGATAGTGCGAATGTCGGCCGGCACGGTCGTGACGGTTCCGTCCTCGGCGAAGTACGTGAAGGCCAGGGAGCTGATCCCGGAGGCGATGGTCACCGGACTGCCGTCCACCCCCATCTCCTGCCGCGTCAGCGCGCCGCTCGAGAACGAATAGACCACGCGCTCGCCGCGGCAGGCGGTCCCGGTCGCGCACAGGATCGGATCGTTCACCATGCCCGACGCGGCGCTGGCCCCGTCGCCGTTCCAGTCGTACTGCAGGGTGACGGCGGTGGCGGTGGCCCGGTCGCGATCGCGTCGAAGTTGTAGGCGTAGCAGATGACCGCCGTGCAGGATCCGGTCGGTCACTCGTGTCGGGGCTCTGCGGGTAGTACCCGGCCTCCCGGATCTCCTTCACCATCCGCTCGATCGCCACGCGCGCGGTCTGCTGCGCGTCGACCTGCGTGGTGCCGTACCAGAACGCCTGCTGACCCGACAGCACCAGGCCGAGCAGGCTCGCCATCACCAGTCCGACGATGGCGCAGACCACCATCATCTCCGCCAGCGTGTAGCCGCGCTCGTTGCTCATCATGGGTTCGCCTCGGCTCATCGGTTGGCCAGGAAGATCGAGAGGGAGACCGATCCGCTCGGTCGTGAGCACGCCGCGGCCGGTGACCGGCCTGTAGAAGACGCTCACGTCCACCCGCGCCCCGGTCGTGCCGCCCGGATTGATGGTGATCGTCGTGGTCCGGCGGTAAGTCGACGGCGCCCCCGAGATGGTCCCGTAGGCCTCGGTCGCCGGAAGGTTCGTCGGTGTTCAGGTCTGCCAGGTTCGTGCCCGGGTGGGCGGCCAGCTCCTTCGCCTGCTCGATCCGCTGCTCCGCGAGGAAGACCGCGGTGCTCTGCTGCCGCCCTGCCTCGACCCCGTCGACCCCGAACCCGAACCCGGTGCTGACCGCGACGAGCCCGACCGAGATGATGGCGCAAGCCACCATGATCTCGGCCAGCGTGAACCCGGCCTGTCCGGAGCGTATCTTCAGTCGGCGCAACGCGTGCATGGTATAGACCTCCCGCGACTCGGCCCGGTAGAGAGCAAGACAGGTGCCACGCTGGATACAGCGGAGATGAGCCCCATGTGAGCCGTAAGTAGCTGGAATTCAGGGCCTGCGAGGGGAGTGCCGATGATGAAAACCCTGCGGCTCCCTCATTTATCTACAAGATGTGACAGGCGACCTACACGAAGCGTCAGCCGCGAGACGGGCCTGGGCCGCGCTAGGCGTCGGCCGCGCTAGGCGTCGGCGAGCCAGACCACCTCGAGCTGGGCGCCCCGGTCGAAGGAGTTCTTCGGGCCGTAGTTCTTGACCCGCGGCGTCCAGGCCGACACGTTCCGCGGGCAGGGCGTGTACACGTAGTACACCTGGGCGGCGGCGTGGCGCTGGATGTCGTCGATGACCTTGCGGCGCGACGACTTCGACGTGTACCGGCGCTGGGCCTCCAGCAGCACGTCGAGTCGGGTGTCGGCCACGTGGCTCCGGTTGCCGGGCTGCCCGCCGCGAAAGAAGTCGTAGAGGTAGCCATCGACCTCGGTGAAGAGCGGCGATGGGCCCCAGCTGGCCTCGTCGAACTTCCCGATGAAGGATCCGCGGATGTACTGTCCGTACTCCTCGTTGACGATCTGCAGCTCCACCCCGATCTGCTTCAGCTCGAGGGCCAAGCGCTCGAGATCTTCCACGTACTCCGAGCCGTAGCCCGGCCACGCGGTGCACTTCACCCGGAGACCGCCGGGCATCCCCGCCTCGGCCAGGAGCTTCCGCGCGAGGGCGGGGTCGTGCTCGAGGTAACGGGCGCCTTCTCCGAGGTGTCGAGCGGAGAGCTTCCACTCCCGCATCGCCCGCGGCACCGGCCCCTGGTCCTCGTAACCCTGCCCGTCCAGGTACTGGCTCACCCATTTCCTCCGGTCCACCGCGATGCTGAAGGCACGACGCACCCGCACGTCGTTGAACGGGGGCCTGTCCGCTCGCATCGCCAGACTCCGCACCGCCAGCCCGTCCCAGTACACCACCGGGTAGTCGGGATTCGCCTTCTCGAACGAGCGGGCGTCGGATCGCGGGATACGTCCGTCGTAGAACGGGAGGTCGATCTGG
The DNA here is from genome assembly GCA_963841755.1 of uncultured Candidatus Rokubacteria bacterium. Classification (GTDB taxonomy): domain Bacteria; phylum Methylomirabilota; class Methylomirabilia; order Rokubacteriales; family CSP1-6; genus CAMLFJ01. Next base: position 78,858 of record CAWJDX010000005.1, on the reverse strand, counting down.
CCCGCCCGGAAGAGCGAGAGCTGCGTCGAGCGGTCCTTGAGAAAGAGCCATTCCACCTTGTCGAGATGAGGCAGTCCCTTCTCGTAGTAGGTGGGGTTGCGGGCGAAGACCGCCTTCACCCCCGGCTCGTAGCGCTCGAGCATGAAGGGCCCGCAGCCGATGAGAGACTCGGCCGCCTTGAAGTCTCCGTGCCGGTCCTCCACCTCGGGCGGCAAGATGGCGTTCCACGGCTCCGCGAGGTTGTGCACGAAGGGCGCGAAGGCGTCGGCGAGGTGGACGCGGACCGTGTATCGGTCCGCGACCTCGACCGCCTCCACCGCCCCGAGGCGGGGGCGCGAAGGGCGACCTCTTGAGCGCCCGCTCGAGCGAGTACTTCACGTCGGCCGCGACCACTTCCCGCCCGTGCACCGGAGGCCTCGACTCCCAGCGGACGCCGGGCCGTAGCCTGATGGTGTAGATCTTGCCGTCCGCCGAGACGCCGGCCTTCAGCGCGAGATCCGGCACGATCGTGAAGTCCGCCGGGCCGTATCGGGCCCCGTTCACGAACTTGAACAGGGTACGGCGCGCGAAGGAGGAAACGAGGTGGGTCGCGTAGGACGTGGTGGCGTGGATATCGAAGGTCTGGGGCTCGAGGCCGATGTGCTTGAGCACGCCGCCTCGGATCGGCCGCTCGGCCTGCGCCCGTCGCGGGACCGCGACCGCGGCGATCCCCGCCGCGATCGCGAGGAACCGGCGCCGCCCGAGCATGTGGGCGGCGCGGCCGGTCGACGCGACGTCCATGACCGCGGGATTATAGCAGAGGGTCCGGCCGCTACCCGATCGAGGACGCCTCCCCCTGATTGAGCAGGCGCAGCGTCCACCGCGAGCCGCCGCCCGCAAGCACGGAGAGCGCCGCGTAGTCCTGGCCCAGGGCCAGGAGCCGCTCGGGGCCGAGACCCAGCGCGCGGCAGAGGATCGCTCGATTGCTCCCGCCGTGGGCCACGACCGCGACGGTGCCGCCCGCGTGGCGGGTCACGATGGCGTCGAACGCCGGCCACACGCGCGCCTCCAGGTCGGGCAGACTCTCGCCGTCCGGGAACTGGAAGCGCCCCACGTCACCCATCCACGCGTCGAACGCGGCCCGGTCGAGCGCGCGGATCTCGTCCGCGGTGAGCCCATCCCAGCGTCCCATCGCGAACTCGCGCAGCGCCGGGTCGCTGATCGGGGCGAGACGGTGTGGAGCGGCCAGGATCTCGGCGGTGCGCCGCGTGCGCTGGAGATCGCTGCAGTAGATCGCGTCGAAGGCGACGGTGCGCAGGCGCGCGGCCAGGGCCGCGACCTGATCCTCCCCGAGCGGGGAGAGCGGCACATCGAGATGCCCGATGAAGCGTCGGGTCTCGGCCCCGATCACGCTCCCGTGGCGCACGAGGAAGACGGTGGTCGTGCTCAGAGCAGCCCTCGCCGGGCCAGCGCGGCCCCGGCCAGCAGCGCGCCGAGCTCGGCCAGCTCGACGACCGCCCCCAGCACATCCCCGGTGAGGCCGCCCAGGCGCCGCGCGGCGAAGCCTGCGCCGACGATCACCGCGACCCAGGCCAGGACCGGGATGGCCGCGCCCCACGGGCCCACCAGCGCGACACCGAGCGCGATGCCCCCGAGTGCCCAGAGGGGGCCCGCCCATCGGGAGAGACCGGCGACGAAGGCCGCGCCGAGCCCCTCCCCGGGGGTAGCCGGACGGAGCCACCCGCCGACCAGCAGCGGCGCGGCGCGGCCGACCACCGGCGCGAGTACCAGCAGACGGCCGCGGACCGGATCCGGGAGATCGGCCACCGCGGCGACCACGAGCAACAGGAAGAGGACCAACCCTGCGGCGCCGAACACGCCGACGCGGCTGTCGCGCATGATGGCGAGACGCTGCGCGGGATCCCGCCCGCCGAGCCCGTCCAGGACGTCGGCGAGCCCATCGAGGTGGATGCCACCGGTCACCGCCTTCCAGGCGGTGACCAGGAGGGCCGAGGCCAGGAGCGGCGAGAAGAGCGCCTGAAGGGCGACCAGCGTGCCGTCGAGGCCTACCCCCAGCAAGAGGCCGACGACCGGGAACCACCACGCGGCGCGGCCGAGCGCGGAGACGCCCTGCAGCTCGCGCCCGGGTACCGGCACCACGGTCAGGAATCGGACCGCCAGGATCAGCGACCCCATGCGCGGGGGACAGCGGCCACGCCGCTCAGACGGGCTGGACGGGGTTGCGTCGCGGCGGGAACTCGAGCTGCTTGGATTCCGCGTAGGCGAGGCGCCGGATCAGCTCGTCGCGCAGCTCGGACCCACCCACGATGCCGTCGACGAGCATCTCGGAAGCCAGCTTGTAGATGTCGAGGTCCTGGGCGTACTCCTCACGCTTCTTCTGGACGTAGGCGGCCCGCTCGGCTTCCGGCAGCTCCATGATCTTGTTGTAGTACACCGCGTTGACCGCGGGCTCGGGGCCCATGATGGCCACCTGCCCCTGCGGCAGGGCCAGCGCGGCGTCCGGCTCGAAGGCGGGACCGCACATCGCGTAGAGCCCGGCGCCGTAGCACTTGCGGACGACCACGCAGATCTTCGGCACGGTGGCCTGCGAGGTCGCGAACACCATCTTGGCGCCGTGCCGGATGATCCCGGCGCGCTCGACCTTGGTGCCCACCATGAAGCCCGAGACGTCCGCCAGGTACACGAGCGGGATGTTGTAGGCGTTGCACAGCGAGATGAAGCGAGCCGCCTTGTCGGAGGAGTCGACCATCAGCACTCCCCCCTTCACCTTGGGCTGGTTGGCCACCAGGCCCACCGCCCGGCCGCCGAGGCGCGCGAAGCCCACGATGATCTCGGCGGCGAAGAGGCGCTTGATCTCGAAGAACGAGCCCTCGTCCACGATCCGATCGATGACCTCGTACATGTCGAACCACTTGCGCTGGTCGTAGGGGACGATGTCCTCGATCGAGCGCCCGGGCTTGGCCGGTGCCGCGTCCGCCGACCGCGGGCCGCTCCCGGAAGGAGCCGGGCATGTAGCTGAGATAGCGTCGGCAGAGCTCGATGGCCTCCTCGTCCGAGGCGGCGAGCATGTCGCCGCAGCCCGAGACCGTACAGTGCATCCGGGCCCCGCCCAGCTCCTCGAGGGTGGTCTTCTCCCCGATCGCCATCTCGACCATGCGGGGCGATCCCACGTAGAGACTCGCCTTGCCGTCGACCATGATCACGCAGTCGGTGAGGGCCGGGAGATAGGCCGAGCCCGCCGGGGAAGGTCCGAACAGTACGCACACCTGCGGCACCACCCCGGAGAGCTGCACCTCGTTGTAGAAGATGCGGCCGGCGTGGAAGCGGCCGGGGAAGATCTTGATCTGCTCCGAGATGCGACCGCCCGCCGCATCGACCAGGTAGAGCAGCGGAACCTGCAGCCGCTGGGCGCGCTCCTGGATGCGCACGATCTTCTGGACGGTCTTCTCGCCCCACGACCCCGCCTTCACGGTGTAGTCGTTGGCCATCACGCACACGGTGCGGCCGCCGACCGTCCCCACCCCGGTGACCACTCCGTCGGCGGGAGTGTCGGCCTCCTGGTTGCGCGCGAAGAGAAAATCCTCCTGGAACTCGCTCCCCGGATCGAGCAGCAGCTTCAGGCGGTCGCGGACGAAGAGCTTGCCCTCTTCCTTGAGCTTGTCGCGGTACTTGACGTGGCCCTGCTCGATGCGGCTGCGTTCCTGCCGATAGCGCTGCTCGCTCATCGACTAAGGATTCGGATTCGCCCAGAGGATGATGATCAGCACCCCGCTTCCGTAGGGAGGTCCGCCGAGCACCGCGGGAGCCCCGGGCGCGGCGAGGATGTTGGCGTTCATCTCGGGGCGCTCGCCGCGCAGCAGGCGCACCCGCATCCGGACCGAGGTGCCCTGCATCTGGTCCGGAGTCACCTCGAGCCAGCGCTCGCCGGGCACCGCGAAGCGCTGCTGGGTCCCGAGCGGGCCGTCGACCCGCTGGCGATCGAGCGTCGTGTAGTCGGTGTAGCGGAAGAGCGTCTGCAGACGCGGGATGATCTTCCGCAGCCGCTCGTCCGGCTCGGCCTCCGACTTCGGCGCGGCGGGGCCGGACGGGGTCTTGGGCGCGCTGGAGGCCTCGAGGATGCGGACCCCGAAGCGGATGACCGGCTGGGCCTCGGCGGACGCCGTGAGCACCAGGGTCAGGCCCAGCCAGAGCATCAGGACGAGCATCGGTCCGAGAAGTGCCTTGAGCCGCTTGCGTGCATTATGCAGCCTGGACATCACGGTCCCGATCGGGCAGTTGAGCACCTCGGCGATCTCGCGGTACGAGAGGCCCTCGACGTCACTGAGCATGATAATCGTTCGCGCCTTGGGCGGCAAGGCATCGAGAGCGCTCCGGATTCTCTCTCGCTGCTCCTTCCGCGCCGCCTGCTGCTCGGGCCCTCCGCCGGGATCCGGCGTCGTCCGCGCCCACTCCTCCTCGCTCACCCGCTCCGGCCCGAAGGCGCGCGCCTGGGCCCCCCGCTGCCGATGCCGGTCGGTGGCGACGTTGACGGTGATGCGAAAGAGCCAGGTGTAGAACGCCGACTGCCCGCGGAACGACGGCAACGAGTGAAACGCCCGTACGAATGCCTCCTGTGCCACGTCCCACGCCTCCTCGCGGTCGTGCAGGACCTGGTAGGCCAGGCGCCACACCCGCTGACGATACTTCTCGACGAGCGGCTCGAAGGCGGTCGCGTCTCCGGCGATGCATCGCTGGATCAGCGCGCGCTCGTCGATCTCGGAGGGGCCCGGGGCCCCCGCGACACCGCCCGCGCCGGACGGCGAGTCGGGGCCCATCACGGCCGAACCCCGCGCTGGTCCCCGCGCCCCTTATCCGACAGCGGGTTGGACGTCAGGAAGCGCGCCCGCATTCACCGTCGGAGTCGCGAGGCGGTGCGGCGGCCGGAGGCCCCCGGCAACGCGCCCAGCAGGGCATCCACCCCGAGCAGGTAGCTGGCGGGCCCGAAGCCGGAGATCTGGCCGACCGCGGCCGCGGCGACCACCGAGTGGTGGCGGAATTCCTCTCGCGCGTGGATGTTCGAGAGGTGGACCTCGACGACGGGAACGCGAACCGAGGCGACCGCGTCGCGGAGCGCGATCGAGTAGTGCGACAGCGCGCCGGGGTTGAAGACGATGCCCTGGAATCCCTCGCGACGCGGCCGACTGGATCCAGTCCACCAGCTCCCCCTCGTGGTTCGACTGTCGGCACACCGCCCGCGCGCCGCGACTCTCGGCGTGGCGCTGCACCGCCCGGTTCACCTCCGGAAGCGAGACGCGGCCGTATACGGCCGGCTCGCGGGTGCCGAGGAGATTCAGGTTGGGGCCGTGGAGGACGAGGATGGCCGATGCGACGCGGCGTGCCATTGGTGGGAGAGAATACACCGCGGCGGCGATGGCGCCAAATACCGCTCCCGGCGCCCCTATAATGCGGCGGGGCTCAGACCGTGGCGTCGCGTGCGGCGTCCGGGCGCTGGTGCTCCGGCAGTCCGGAGGCCACGACCGCGTGCACCCGGCGGGCGAGGTCGCGCGCGGCCTCCTTCACGTCGAGATCGGAGGGAGGCGCGACGACTGGATGGTAGACGATCGTCAGTCGCCCCGGCCGCGGCAGGCGGCGGCCGGGGGGCCAGCACTCGTGTCCCCCGACGATGGTGACCGGCATCACCGGGACCCCGAGCGAGCACGCCATCCGGAACGCCCCGGCCCGGAAGCGCTGCACGCGCCCATCCTGGCTGCGACCGGCCTCCGGGAAGATCATGACCACTTCGCCCGCGTTCAGGAGGCGCACCGCGGTCCGGGCGGCCCCGGCGTCCGCGGCCTCGATGTCGACCGGAAACGCGCGCAGCCGCCGGATCAGCCAGGAGAGCCCGGGAACGCGAAACAGGGCGTTCCACGCCATGTAGTGGACCGCCCGACGGATCGGGATGCTCGCGAGCACGGGATCGGCGTAGGTCACGTGATTCGGCACCACCAGCAGAGGACCGGAGGGGGGAATGTGCTGAACGCCTTCGAAGCGGATCCGGAAGTAGAGCCGCGCTCCGAGCCACACGATCGGGCGGAACGCGTCGACCACTGGCGTGCGCACGGCCCGATAGTGCCACGCGGCGCCTGAGCGCGCCAATGCCACCCGCGACCCGGCCCGTCCTCATCGCGCATCGGGGCGCCGCCGCCGACGCCCCGGAGAACACGATCGCGGCCTTCGAGCTGGCGCTGGAGCAGGGCGCCGACGGGCTCGACCTGGACGTCCATCTCTCGGCCGACGAGCACCCGGTGGTGATCCACGACTTCACGCTCGAGCGCACCACCGACGGGGCCGGACCGGTGAGCGCGCTCCGCGTCCGCGAGCTGAAGCGACTGGACGCCGGGGGCTGGCGGGACCGGCGGTTCGAGGGCCAGCGCGTCCAGACGCTCCAGGAGGTCTTCGAGCGGTTCCGGGACCGCGCCCGCTTCTGGCTCGAGCTGAAGGGCGGCGCCGCGCTCTATCCCGGGCTGGAGGAGCGCGTGGTCTCGACCATCGAGATCTACGACGTGGTCGATCGGGTGCTGGTGCAGTCGTTCGACCCGATCGCGCTCGCCACCGTGCGGAGCCTGAACCCGGAGATCCGGGTCGGGACCCTGGTGGCGCAGGACCCGCTCGACCCGGCTCTGCTGGGACCGGATGCCCCGGACGCGATCTGCCCGGCGATCGGGATGTGCACGGAGAAGCTGGTCGGCGCGATCCGGGGAGCGGGGCGGGACTGCTACGTCTGGACGGTCAACGAGCCGGCCCAGGTGGACCGGCTCGTCGGGTGGGGCGTGAGCGGCATCATCACCGACCGGCCGGGCGCGCTACGCGCCCGGCTCGGCCGGTAGGAAGGTTCAGCGGTTACTCGTCCTCGGACTCGTCGGCGTCCGTCGCGGCGGCCACCGTCTCCAGGCGCGGCACCATGCGCTCGAGCCGGTCCTGGCACCGCACGCAGGTCGTCACCTCGGGCATGGCGCGGAGCCGGGCGGGCGCGATGGCCTCGCCGCACTCCTCGCAGACCCCGTACTCCCCGCCCCGCAGGCGCTCCAGCGCCTCGGCCAGCTTGTTGGCGCGGTCCACCAGCAGGCTCCGCGTGGCGAAGCTCATCTCCCGGTCCTCGTTGACCCGGATCACGTCTACCTCGTCGGCAAGCGGCGAGTCACCCCGGCCGCCCCCGAGCTCTTCGAAGGTCATCACGCCACCCATGTGCCGGATCCGCTGCACCGTGTGGCTGAGCTCTCTCTCAAGGCGCTTCTTGATCTCGTCCATCGTCCTGTCTCCCTCCTGGGCCCCGGATCGACTCGACCCGGACCGCCCGGCTGGGCGTCCCCTGGTGCAAGGCATGTGCCTGGACGCTTCAGGACAGAGACGGCTCAAAAGGACCAATATTCGTAGAGATCTACGATTGTGATCGGGGGCGCTGGGCAAATTGCCCTATGGGTGGCTGGGAAAATTCGGCACTACGTGTGTCAATTATGGGTGGTCGACGGGCAGGACGCCGTCGACGAGGGCCGCCGAGACGGGCTTCCGGGCGGGGCCGTGGTACGACGGCCCCGCCCGGAGATATCTGAACTACGAGCGGGCGGCTTGGGCCTTCTCAGGCTCCCAAATGCTGATGTGGCGGGTTTCCGGCATGATGAACAGGCAGATGATGAAGCACACGGCCGGCACCACGATGGGGTAGATCAGGGCGTTGCCGATACTGCCGCTCGACAGGTACGCGGCGGAGGTGATGAACGGCACCAGGCCTCCACCCCACCCGTTGCCGATATGGTACGGCACGGAGACCGACGTGTAGCGAATCCGGCTTGGGAAGTACTCGGCCAGGAACGCCCCGACCGGGCCGTAGACCATGCCCACGTAGGACACCAGGATGAAGATGATGAAGATGGCGACCGGATAGTTGACGGCGCCGGGATTCGTCACCTGCCCCAGCCACGCGTAGAGCGGGTAGTACGTCACGGAAGCCAGGAACATTCCGGCCAGAATGACCGGCTTGCGGCCGATGATGTCGGAGAGCCACCCGAAGAGAATCAGCGTCGGCGTGGCGAGCAGCAACCCCGCGCCGACCAGGTAACTGGAGGTGAGCACGTCGAGCTTCTTCACCGTCTGGAGGAAGTAGAGGGCCCAGAACTGGCCGCTGTACCAGACGACGCCCTGCCCGATCAACACCACGATGGCGACCAGGATGTACTTGATGTTGGCGCTCAGGAATGCCTCTCTCCACGGGTTCGTCACCATCCCGCCCTTGGCCTTCATCTGCTGGAAGATCGGCGTCTCGCCCAGCTGCAACCGGATGTAGATGGCCATCATCACCAGCAGGAACGAGATGAGGAACGGAATCCGCCAGCCCCATTCGTTGAAGGCGTCATTCCCCAGATAGGTCCGGGTGCCAACGATCACCGCGAGGGACACCACGATGCCCAGCGTCGGTGACGTCTGCAGCCAGCCGGTGTAGTACCCCCGACGCTCGTCCGAAACGTGCTCGGCCACATAGGTGATCGCGCCACCGTATTCCCCGCCCAAGCACAGCCCCTGGATCGATTCTCAAGCCGAACAGGATGAAGGCCGCGGCGAGGCCGATGGACGCGAAGGTCGGGATCAGACCGATGGCGGCGGTCGCCAGGCCCATCCCGGTCAGCGTCACGATGAAGGTGTATTTGCGGCCCACCTTGTCACCCAGCCATCCGAACAAGAAGGCGCCCAAGGGGCGAATCAGGAAGCCGGCGGTGAACAGGGCTATCGTGCTCAGGAGCGCTGCCACCGGGTGGGTCTTGTCGAAGAACTTCACCGACAAGATCGCGGCCAAGCTCCCGAAGATGTAGAAATCGTACCATTCGATAATGTTCCCCACCGCGGCGGCCACCACCACGCGGCGGAAGTCCTTCGGAACCTGATTCTTTGCCGGCCATGTTGTTCCCCCTTTGCTGAGGTTGGTCTATCTCGACCTGCGGTACTCGCACGTACAACTCCGCCCCGAGCGGACCGGAGCCTGTCGCTGACCTCGCCTACGATTCCCGTCACGCCTGGTGATAGGCGGCCTCAACAAAAGATGCCCGTCGATAGTGCATTCCGGCAGGTGGGACAGCACGAACGGTGCCAAGGGGAATTGGCACGTAACTCGATGATTCCACGACATATCGTCGCGGCATTGACGGGGCGATATCTGGTATTAAAGCCAAGGTTCTTGGCAGCAACACCCTACGCCAAGCCAAGGTCGCGGCTACTCCTACTCGTCCTCGCCGTACTTCTCCTTGATCGCGGCCACCACGCTCGGGTCGGCCAGCGTGGTCGTGTCTCCGAGCACCTTGCCCTCCGCGATGTCCCGCAGGAGGCGGCGCATGATCTTGCCCGACCGGGTCTTCGGCAGGTCCGAGGTGAAGATCAGGTCGTCGGGGCGCGCGAGGGCGCCGATCTTCTTGGCCACGTGCGCCTTGAGCTCCTCCACCAGCTCCTTGCTGGTCGGGGTCCCGTCCTTGATCGTCACGAAGGCCGCGATGGCCTGCCCCTTGATCTCGTGCGGCCGCCCGATCACCGCGGCCTCCGCCACGTGGGGATGGTCCACCAGGGCCGACTCCACCTCCATGGTGGAGACCCGGTGCCCGGAGATGTTCATGACGTCGTCGACGCGGCCGAGCAGCCAGAAGTAGCCCTCCTCGTCGACCTTGGCGCCGTCGCCGGTGAAGTAGATGCCGGGGTACTTGCTCCAGTACTGCGCCGCGAAGCGCTGGGGGTCGCGGTAGATGCCGCGCAGCATGCCCGGCCAGGGCTTCTTGAGCACCAGGTAGCCGGCCTTGGCCGGCTCCCCCTTGTCGTTGACCACCTCGGCCTCGATGCCGGGGAAGGGCCGCGTGGCGGACCCCGGCTTCAGCGTGGTGATCCCGGGCAGCGGGGTGATCATGATGTGGCCGGTCTCGGTCTGCCACCAGGTGTCGACGACCGGGCAGCGGCCGCCGCCGATCACCTTCCAGTACCACACCCAGGCCTCGGGGTTGATCGGCTCCCCGACCGACCCGAGCAGCCGCAGGCTCGACAGATCGCAGCGCTTCGGGTACGCCTCGCCCCAGCGCATGAAGGTGCGGATGGCGGTGGGCGCGGTGTAGCAGATGGTCACCCCGTACTTCTCCACGATGCGCCAGAAGCGATCCTTGTCCGGGTAGTCGGGCGTGCCCTCGTACATCACGGTGGTGGTGCCGTTGGCGAGGGGCCCGTAGACGATGTAGGAGTGGCCGGTGACCCAGCCGATGTCGGCGGTGCACCAGTAGACGTCGGTGTCCCGCAGGTCGAACACCCACTTGGTGGTCGCGTAGACCCCGGTCAGGTAGCCGCCGGTGGTGTGCACGATGCCCTTGGGCTTGCCGGTGGAGCCCGAGGTGTAGAGCAGGTACAGCATGTCCTCGGAGTCCATCTTCTCGGGCGCGCAGTAGGCGGGGGCGTCCTTGAGGAAGTCGTCCCACCAGACGTCGCGGCCGGCCTGCATCTGGATCTCCTGGCGGGTCCGCTTGAGCACGACCACGGTGTGGACGTCCGGGCACTCGCGCAGCGCCTCGTCCGCGTTCTTCTTGAGCGCGACCGTGCCCCCGCGCCGGAAGCCGCCGTCCGCGGTGATCAGGATGCGGGACTCCGCGTCGTGGATGCGGTCGCGCAGGGCCTCCGGCGCGAAGCCGCCGAAGACCACGCTGTGGGGCGCTCCGATGCGCGCGCAGGCCAGCATCGCGATCGGCAGCTCGGGCACCATCGGCATGTAGATGGTGACCCGGTCGCCCTTCTTGACCCCGCGCCGCTTCAGGGCCGCCGCGAAGCGGTTCACCTCGCGGTAGAGATCCCAGTAGGTCAGCACCCGCGTGTCGCCCGGCTCGCCCTCCCAGATGATGGCGGCCTTGGTCTTGCGGGAGGTGGCCACGTGCCGGTCGAGGCAGTTGTAGGCGACGTTGAGCTTGCCCCCGACGAACCACTTGGCGTTGGGCGCCTTCCACTGGAGCGTCGTCTTCCAGGGCTTGAACCAGTCCAGCTCGCGCGCGAAGCGCTCCCAGAAGCGGGCCGGGTTCTTCGCCGCCTCCGAATAGATCGCGGCTCGGTTGGCGGTCGCGCGCTTGACGAACTCCTTCGGCGGGAGCGAACTTCCGCTTTTCCTTCAGAAGGGCTTCGACGGCGCTGCTGCCTTTGGTCTCGCTGGCCATTGGGGAACCTCGTCGTGGGGTGAGATCGGCGCCTCGGCGCGCCGCCTCACTTCTAAACCATCCGTCGGTGAACTTCAAGAGAGTAAGCTCGCGCCGTGCCGACTCCGCTCCCGCTCTATTCCGTGCTGCCCTTCGTGGCGATGCTCCTCGCCATCGCGCTCCTGCCTCTCGCGCTCCCGCACTGGTGGGAGTCGAACCGGAACAAGCTGCTCGTGTCGGCCGGCCTCGGCCTGCCGGTGCTGCTCCTCTACCTGGCGCGGGCGCCCCGCGTGCTCGCGCACACCGCGGGCGACTACGCGTCGTTCATCGTCCTGCTGGCCGGCCTCTACGTGATCGCGGGCGGGATCCGTGCTGCGGGGCGACCTCGAGGCCACCCCGCTGGTCAACAGCGCCTTCCTGGCCGCGGGCGCCGCCCTCGCCTCCCTCATCGGCACCACCGGGGCCTCCATGCTGATCATCCGCGCCCTCCTGCAGACGAACCAGGAGCGCGAGCGCGTGACCCACACCGTGGTCTTCTTCATCTTCCTGGTCTCCAACATCGGCGGCATGCTCACCCCGCTCGGCGACCCGCCGCTCTTCCTCGGCTATCTGGCCGGGGTGCCGTTCGCCTGGACCCTGCGCCTGTGGCGGCCCTGGCTGACCATGACCCTGGTCCTCCTCGTCGTCTACTTCGTCTGGGACACGATCCAGCACCGCCGCGAGTCCCGCGCCGCGCTCCGGCGCGATCACACCCGGATCGAGCCCCTGCGCATCGACGGCGGCCTCAACGGCCTCTGGCTGGTCGGCGTGGTCGCCGCGGTGGCCGTGCTGCACGCGCCCCTGCGCGAGCTCGCCATCCTGGGGCTGGCCGGGATCTCGCTCTGGCGCACGCCCCGGCCGCTCCGCCGGGCCAACCAGTTCACCGCGCAGCCGATGGTGGAAGTGGCGGTGCTCTTCCTCGGCATCTTCCTGACCATGATCCCCGCGCTCGAGCTGCTCCACGTGCGCGGCGGCGAGCTGGGGGTCCGCGAGCCGTGGCAGTTCTTCTGGGCGGTCGGCGGGCTCTCGTCGTTCCTCGACAACGCGCCCACCTACGTCGCGTTCCTCGCCCTGGGCCAGGGACTCGGCCTGCCCGGGGAGGTGGTCGGCGTGCCTCACGCGATCCTGGCCGCGATCAGCGTGGGCGCGGTCGCGATGGGCGCCAACACCTACATCGGCAACGCGCCCAACTTCATGGTGAAGGCCATCGCGGAGGCGGCGGGGGTGCGCATGCCGAGCTTCCTCGGCTACACGGTCTACAGCGGCGCGGTGCTGATCCCGCTCTTCGTCGCGGTCACCCTGCTGTTCTTCTAGGCGGGCGGGGGCTCCGGCGTCGTGGCGCGGCGCAGGCCGTAGCGCTGCATCTTGTCCGAGAAGTTCTTGGGGTCCATGTCGGCGTGCTTGGCCGCGATGGTGAGCTTGCCGCCGTGGCTCTTGAGCAGCCCCTCGATGTAGGCCCGCTCGAAGTCCTCCACCACCCGGGCCTTGGCGTCCCGGAAGGGCAGCGAGAGGTCCACCGGCGCGTGGGCCCCGGTGGGGGCCAGGAACCGCTCCACGTCCGCGAGGGTGTCGCCCGCGGCCACGATGGCCGCGCGCTCGATGACGTTCTCGAGCTCCCGCACGTTGCCCGGCCACGGATAGCGCGTCAGGGCGCCCAGGCTCTCCGGCGAGATCCCGCGCACCGCCTTCTTCAGGCGGCGGCCGGCCTGCTCCACGAAGTGCCGGGCCAGCAGCGGGATGTCCTCCGGCCGCTCGCGCAGGGCGGGCACGCGGACCGGCATCACCGAGAGCCGGTAGAAGAGGTCGCGACGGAAGGTGCCGCGCTCGACCTCGGCCTGGAGGTCCTTGTTGGTGGTGGCGATGAAGCGCACGTCGATGTCGACCGGCCGGTCCGCGCCCACCGAGGTGACCTTCCTCTCCTCGATGGCCCGCAGGAGCTTGCTCTGCAGGTGGAGCGGCATCTCCCCGATCTCGTCGAGCAGGAGGGTGCCGCTGTTGGCCATCTGGAAGTGCCCCCGCCGGTGCTCGGTGGCCCCGGTGAAGGCCCCGCGCCGCGAGCCGAACAGCTCGGACTCGAAGAGCTCCTGCGGGATGGCCGCGCAGTTGACCGCGACGAAGGGCCGCTCGCGCCGGGCCCCCGAGAAGTGGATCGAGCGGGCCAGCAGCTCCTTGCCGGTGCCGGTCTCCCCGTAGATGAGCACCGTCGTGTCCAGGTCCACCACCGAGCGGAGCAGGTCGAACACCGCCTGCATCCCGGCGCTGGCGGCCACGATGTTGCCGAACGTGAACCGCTCCTGGTTGCGCCGGATCGTCCGCCGGTTCGCCGACTTCAGCTCCTGGAACTCGATCGCGCGCCGGATGACCAGGAGCAGCTCGGCGGCCTCGAACGGCTTCACCAGGTAGTCCTCCGCGCCGAGGCGCATCGCCTCCACCGCGGATTCGATCGTCCCGTAGGCGGTCATGACCACCACCGCCAGATCGGGGTGCTCGGTCTTGATCTGCCGGACCAGCTCGACCCCGTCCATGCCGGGCAGGCGGCGATCGGTGAGCACGAGGTCCACGTCCTCCGCCTTGACCGCCTCGAGCGCCTCCTCCCCGCTCTGGACCGGCAGCACCTCGTAGCCCTTCAGCTCGAGGGTGCGGAGCAGCGGACGCAGGAAGACCTCGTCGTCCTCGACCAGCAGGAGCCGTCGCTTCATGATGTGCCTCCGGCCAGCGGCTGGGGCGCGGGCACCGCCGGCAGTGAGATGCGGACGCGCGTGCCGCGGCCCGGTGCGCTCTCGATCGCGATGTCTCCCCCGTGGAGGTCCACGATCTTCTTGACGATCGACATGCCGAGGCCGGTGCCCGACGGCTTGGTGGTGAAGAAGGGCAGGAAGATCCGGTCGCGGTCCTCGGGGGAGATGCCCACCCCGTCGTCGGCGACCTCCACCACCGCCCGCTCGCCCTCGACGAAGAGGTCGACGGTCACCCGCCCGGTCTGCCGGCGCGGCTCGATCGCCTCCAGCGCGTTCTTCATCACGTTGGTGAAGACCTGGCGGAGCTTCTGACCGTCCACCGCCGCGGTGACCTCGCGCTCGAGGCGCCCGTAGCCCACCAGCACGCCGCGGCCGCGCCCCTCGGCGGCGACCGCCTCCACCACCGGGTCGAGGATGCGGTGCAGGTCGTAGTCGCCGCGCTCGAGTCGCGCGTCGCGCGTCCAGTCGAGCAGGCTGTTGATGATGGTCTCGATCTCCACGATGCCGGAGAGGATGGAGCGGGTCATCTCCTGGGACAGCGGGCTGCCGTCCACCTCCGGCGAGGAGAGGAGGTTGGTGGCCATCTTGATGCCGCCGAGCGGATTGCGGATCTCGTGGGCCACCCCCGCCGCCATCTCCCCGAGCGAGGCCAGCTTCTCGCGGTGGATGAGCCGCCGCTGCGTCTCCACCTGCTCGGTCAGGTCGCGCAGCACGCCGACCGTCCCCATCCGGTGCCCGCGGTCGTCGAACAGCGACGTCATCGCCACGTGGGCCGGGAACGCGCGACCCTGCGCGGTGCGGCCCATCACCTGCCCGCCCCAGCCCCGGCCCGCCTCGAGCGCGCCCACGATGGGCGCGGCGCCCCCGCGCTCCTCGCCGGCCAGGAGGTCCGGATAGCGCAGCCGGCTCACCTCCCACGCCTCGTAGCCGAGCAGCCGCCGCCCGGCCGGGTTCATGGTGACGAGCCGCCCGGTGGTGTCCGCGGTGAAGATGCAGTCGTCGACGCTCTCCACCACCGAGGCGAGCAGGCGCTCCCCGCGCTTGACCTCCTCCTCGGTGACCCGGAGGGACTCCTGCATCCGCTGGAAGGAGGTGACGAGCTGCTGGGCCTCCTCCTTCGAGATCGTGAAGTGGTCCTCGACGATCATGCGGGCGGCGGCCGCGCCCAGCGAGGCGGCGAGCAGCCGCTCGAAGCGGATGCGCATCTCCAGGAGCTCCGGCACCGACAGGTCGGCGGGCGCCTTGCTCCCGAACAGCTCGCGCACGATCGCCTCCGCGTCCTCGTCGCCCACGTAGTGGTGCACCAGCCGCTCGATCTCGGGCGCGGAGAGGATCGCGGGCGAGCCCGGGGCCGGCTTGTCCTCGCCGGCCACCCCCACGAAGGCGGCGGCCTGGGCCCGGTCGTCCGCGTCCTGCTCGGTGAGCAGCGACACCATCACGAAGAGCCCCACGTTGAAGAAGAGCGACCAGAAGACCCCGTGGCTGATGGTGTCGAGGCCTTCCAGGCCGAGGAACGCGGTGGGCCGCAGGATGCCGAAGCCGAGCGGACCGTCGGCCAGGAAGGACGGGCCGAACACGCCCTCCTGACCGAGCGCGGGGATGATCAGGGTGTAGAACCACACGAAGAAGCCGGCCGAGATGCCCGCGAAGGCGCCCCGGCGGTTGCCACGCCGCCAGTAGAGGCCGAGCAGGATGGCGGGACCGCACTGGGCCACCGCGATGAACGACAGCAGCCCCATCTCGACCAGCAGCAGCTGGCCGTGCTCCATCCGCGCCCAGAGGAAGCCCAGGCCCACCACCGCGAGCATGGCCAGGCGCGTGTAGAAGAGGGTGATCCAGTAGATGTCCTCCATCCGCCGCTGGCGCAGCAGCATGGGCAGGATGATGTCGTTGGTGATCATCTTCGACAGGGCGAGGGAGTCCACCACGATCATGGCGGTGGCGGCCGAGAAGCCGCCCAGGAACACCAGCACCGAGATGAGCTGGTTGTCGAAGAAGAGGGGCAGGCGCAGGATGAAGCCGTCGGCCTGAGCCGACGCGTCCGGGAACACGATGAGGCCCGCGAACGCGATGGGGAGCACGAACACGTTGATCAGCAGCAGGTAGAGCGGGAACGACCAGGAGACCGCGTTCACGTCGCGCTCGCGCGGGTTCTGGACCACGAGAACGTGGAACTGCCGCGGCAGGAACATCACCGCCAGCATCGAGATCAGGAGCATCGCGGTCCAGCGCGGGTAGGACGCGGTGGTCGCCTGGTCGAGGGTCAGGAGCTTGGACCACTCCGGATGCCGGGCCACCTGCCCGAACAGGTCCGCGAAGCCGCCGAAGAGCCCCCAGGTCACGTAGACGCCGACCAGCAGGAACGCGACCAGCTTCACCACCGACTCCACCGCCACCGCGGTCATGAGCCCGGTCTGGCGCTTGGTGAAGTCGAGGTTCCGCGCCCCGAACAGGATGCCGAAGAGGGCGAGGGTCACCGCCACCACCAGCGTGGGGTCGAAGACCTCGAGCACCGCCTCCTCGCGCAGGATCATCTTGAACGAGGCCGAGACCGCCTTCAGCTGCAGCGCGATGTAGGGGATCATCCCGCAGACCACCAGCGCCGCCACCAGGGTGCCGAGCGCGGCCGACTTGCCGTAGCGGCTCGAGATGAAGTCGGAGATCGAGGTGATGCGCTGCTCCTTGGAGACCCGGACCAGCTTGCGGAGCAGGAGCGGCCAGAGCAGGGCCACGCAGGCGGGGCCCAGGTAGATGGTGAGGAACTCGAGCCCGCGATTCGCGGCGAGTCCCACGCTGCCGTAGAACGTCCACGCGGTGCAGTAGACGGAGGCGGCGAGCACGTAGGTCAGGGTTCGCAGCCGGGGGCGGCCGAGCCGCGGCGCGAGGGCCTCCGCGACCGAGGCGACCAGGAAGAGGAAGGCCAGGTAGCCGAGGACGATGCTGAGCAGCGCGGTCGGCGACAGGCCGCTCACGTCTCATCCTCGGGCGGACGGAGCCGTCGGGCCAGGGCGATCAGGACCACCACCATCCCGGTCCACACCACGAACAGGTAGAGCACCAGGGCGGGCACCCCGGCCACGAGCACCGGCCGGTTGGCGATGGCGAGCAGGGGCCAGACGAGGCAGGTCCCGAACAGCAGGAAGCAGGCAACCACCAGCTCCGCGGCCTTCATTGGCTGCGCGGATTATAGCGCCGGAGCCCGCGGCGCGGCGACCTCCGAGGCCCCCCGCCTAGCGCGGCGGGCCCAGGAAGCGCCGCGCCACCAGATCCTGGAACCCGGCCTCGAGCTCGTCCGCGACCGCCTCGGCCACCGCCTGCGCCCCGCCCGGCCGCTCGCTCTCGGGGCCCGGGGCCCATCCCGCGAGGTAGGCCTCGCTCTCGGTGGCGCCTTCCCGCATCGCCACCGCGTCGATGAGATCCTGGAACCGCTGGGACAGCGGCACGCGCGCCGTCTCCCCGCCCTCCTCGGCCTCGACGAGGGACGGCAGGTCACGCCACTGGATGATCCGCACGCGCGCCATGGCACTGCACATTGTAGCGGAAGGCGGCCCGCTCCCTTGACAACCCCGAAGGCCCCCCGTAGCCTCCGTCACTGAGGAGACCATTCATGATCGACGTGAAGACGGCGGACCGCGAGCTGCAGACCTACCTGAGGCCGCAGACCTTCCCGGTCGCCATCCGCATGCTCCGGGCCGACGAGCCGATTCCCGAGCGTGCCCGCCGGCCCGCGCGCGATTTCAAGAAGCTCTCCATGAGCTGCCAGGTCATCGACATGTCCCGCCGCTACGGCTGGACCATCGCCCTCACCCGCGAGGACCACATCTGCTCGCTCGGCATCACCGCGATCGGCTTCGACAAGCCGCTGCCCATCTACAACGTGGGCACCCTGTGCGAGGGCATGTACACCGAGACCAAGGAGGCGGGCCAGCGCTCCGAGGCCGCCATCGACAAGTTCGCCCCCGGCGAGTACCACTGCCTCCTGGTGGCTCCCCTCGACCGCGCCACCTTCGAGCCGCACGTGGTGTGCGTCTACGCCAACCCCGCCCAGGTGATGCGCCTGACCCAGGCCGCGCTCTGGAAGCGCGGCGGCCGGCTCACCTCCTCGTTCGAGGGCCGGGCGGTGTGCGCGGACATCATCGTGACCACCATGAAGACCGGCGAGCCGCAGGTCATCCTCCCGTGCTCGGGCGATCGCATCTTCGGCCAGACCCAGGATCATGAAATGGCGTTCTCCATTCCGTGGAGCCGGATGGAGGAGATGGTGGAGGGCCTGCGCGGCACCCACAACGGGGGCATCCGCTACCCGATCACCCAGTTCATGGAGTACGAGGCCAAGCTGCCCCCGCGCTACATGGAGGTGAACAAGCTCTGGGACGCGGAGAAGGGCAAGACCGCCCTGACCAACCGGGACCGGGTGGTGGCGGCCTACAAGCGCTCGTTCTCGGACCGGGTGCCGGTCTACCCGATCGTGGCCTCCTTCGCGGGAACGCTCGACGGGCTCAGCATCGAGGAGTACTGCACGAACCCGACCCGGGCCATCAGCGCGATGATGAACTACTACGAGCGCTACCAGCCGGACGTGGTCCTCGCCTACAACGATCTGGCCAAGGAAGCGGAAGCCTTCGGCTGCGGGGTGAAGTACTCGGACTACGTGGTGCCCTCCATCGAGACCCACCTCCTCGAGGACAAGGCGGATCTGGCCAAGCTCTCGATGCCCGATCCGTACAAGACCGCGCGGCTGCCCGGCTTCCTCGAGCAGTGCGAGGCCCTCGTGAAGGCGGCACCGCCCGCGGCCACCGGCGCGGTGGCGGTGGGGCCGTGGACGATCGCGATGCTGCTGCGCAACCCGGAGATGATGCTGCTCGACACCTTCGAGGATCCCCAGTTCATCCACGACCTCATGCGGCTCACCACCGACTTCTGCAAGCTCTGGGGCGACGCGATCGCGAAGACCAAGATCGGGCTCTCGTTCTCCGAGCCCACCGCGTCGATCAGCCTGGTCTCTCCGGACAACTACCGGGAGTTCATCGCGCCCTACCACAAGGAGCTGGTGGACCACTTCAAGGCCAAGAAGGTCGGCGTCACCGCCCACATCTGCGGCGTCACCTACCCGATCTTCGAGGACCTGATCGGCTGTGGCTTCACCACCATCTCGTTCGATCTCGACCAGCAGTCGGATCCGACCCTGCACGTGGACCAGCTCGAGCGGTTCGTGCAGGTGGCCAAGGGCCGCGCGGTGGCCATCGGCAACGTCGACGCGACGATGTTCGAGAAGGCGACCCGTCAGCAGATCGAGGGGGAGGTGGGCCGCTGCATCGACACCGCGGCGCGGCAGTCGGGCTTCATCCTGTCCACCTCGTGCGAGATCCCGCCGCGGTCGAATCCCGAGATCGTGAAGTGGTTCATGGACGCGGCCCACGACCTGGGCCGCTACGAGCGGATCTTGTAGAACCGCGGGCGAGCGCGGGGAAAGAGAAAGGGCGCGGTGACGATCACCGCGCCCTTTCTGATCTCTCGCCTGTGAGTCTGGCGCGCTACCAGCGGAACGGCTTCTTCGAGGGCGGCACGCCGTAGGCGCCGCGATCCCCGCCGCCCCCGCGAGGCCCACCCGGCCCGCGCCCACCGCCACCGCGAGGCCCGCCGGGGCCGCGACCGCCGCCCGAGCCCGGCGTACGCGGGTTCGAGACGTTGACGGTGATCTTCCGGCCGTCCAGATCCTTGCCGTTCAGCTCGGAGATGGCGCGCTGCGCTTCCTCGGCGGTGGCCATCTCGACGAACCCGAACCCCCGGGACTGGCCCGAGAACTTGTCCGTGATCACGGAAGCCGACTCCACGGTACCGCACTGCGCGAAGTATTCCCTTAGCGTCTCGCTGGTCGTGGAATAGGACAGACCCCCCACGTACAGTTTCGAAGCCATCGTGGTTTCTCCTTCGGTCACTCTTCCGCTTCGTACGCGCCCCAATACTCGGAAGAGCCAATATCGGAGGCGAGGGCGCCGCCGCCGGCGGCGCATCGGTCCCGAGTGTACACCAGGACCTCCGCCTCCGCCACGGCGGGCCCTCAGTAGGTCAGCATCAGACCGTTGCCCTGGTAGGTTGGTCCCATCTCCGGCTCGGTGGCGGGCCGCGCCTCCGGTGCCGTGTTCGAGATGGCGCGATGGATCGCGGCCCGCGGAGCCGACGCGGTGAACGGATTCGCCGGTGAAGGCGAGCAGACCGATGAGGCAGGCCACGATCGCCAAGCTCAGGACTCCGAACACCCAGCGCTTACCCATGATCGCGCGCCCTATCGGCACAGCGCCTCGACCTGCGCCCGCGCCTCACCGCGCGCCGGCGCGGCCTTGGCCGGCCGCTCGATCTTCGCGAGCAGATCCCGCAGCGCGAAGGGGCGACTCACCACGTGAAAGCCCTTCAGCTCGAGCTCCACTCGATCCTCCACCCGCGCGCCCGCGTCCACCGCGAGCACCACCGGCACCCCGGGAGCCACCGCGTCGAACAGACGCGCCTGGTCCGGGCCGGCCATCCGCAGCATGCCCGCCTCCGCCAGCACCAGCGAGACCGGCGAATCCAGCATGTAGCGCACGCCCTCGCACAGCGACTCCGCCATGCGCACGGCGACACCGTGCTCGAGACACTCCATGGCGAGCTCCTGAGCGCGGCTGCGATTCCCATCGATCGTCAGTACCCGAATCATGTCTCCCCCTTTTGTTAGTTCCCTACGAGTCGAACCGAGTGATTAGATTCAACGGGCGTGCCAGCAGAATCTGACCGTCAAACCCCTGCATACACGCGCACTTGTGCCGGGTCTTCCGCACGGACGTGACGACGGTCGGGCGTTCTGCCCGATCGAGTGACACCAGGCGGCGCCGGAGACCTTGGTCGAAGCGCGCCGAGCGACGGGCCCGGTTTGTGGTAAGGTACGCGCTCACGCCGACAGACGGAGAGGGCTGAGCGGCGGTAGAGGGAGGGCAGACGATGCCCTCGGCTGTAACCATGATTGGGTTGGGTTCGCGTGTCTTGGTCCGTGCCATTCCCCTGTTCGCTCCCGAGCATCGCCGATGAACTGCGGTGGAGCTCCCGAGGTGTCCTCCCGTGCTTCGCGCGGTCGGATCGGCGTGACCGAGTTGGCCCTGCTGATCGCCCACGAGAGGGAATGCGCGAATTGCCGGCAGGAACAGGTGTCGGCACAGGTGTCGCTACTCGCCCATCCGCCACTCACGCCGTCTCGTGCGCTGGCGCACTCCCTCGCCAGGACGATCGTCGCGGCCCGCACCGAAGCTACGAGGGCCACCGACCGGCTCACGCGGAGTCGCGTGGCGCTGTCGACCTCCGTGACCTCCGCCGTGACCTCGACCGCCCTGGCGTCCGCGAGGACCACCGCGGCCCTTCGCGTCGGAAGCGCGTGGCTCAGACACTCCGCACGGCCCCTGGCGCAGGTGCCCGAGACCGCCGGCGTCGCGACGACGCGGCTCGCCAACCGAGTGGTACAGCTCCACGGGTTGTCGGTCGTGAGGATGCGGGCGACCGCTCGATCGACGATGCTCCTGCTGCGCGGCCTGCTCGCGGGGCTGGCGGACCGGTGCCGGACGGTAGCCACGACGGTGATCCTCGCCGTGCGGGACACGAGCGAACGCGGCGTCAGGGTGCTGGCACACGGGCGGAGCTTTCTGACCCCTGAAACCGGCTTTCTTCTCAGAGTCTGCGCCGGGATCGCAGGCCTGGGGATCCTTGCCATGGCCCTGATCTTTGCTTGGCCCCGACAGTGGCCCGACAACCATTGGCCCGACAAGACCAGCACCGGGCCGGCCGCGATAGTCTCCACGACGAAGCCGCCCGCAGAGCCGGAGACGGTCGAGGCCGTCTCCGCCCCGCCGTCGGTCGCCCTCCCGACCGCGCCTCCGATGAAGGAAGCGGCGAGGACGACCCAGCGCCCGCCGGCGCCGACGCCCCAGCCCGAGAGCGCGGCGCCCGCTCACCGTCAGGCTCCGCCGCTCGCGCGGGAGCCCGCGGCGCCCGATGCGCCGGACCCATCCGCGGCGATCGACTGGCTATTGAAGGGGGCAGGAGCGACGAGCCGGCGGGACGGGCCGACCGAGTAGCGTTACTTGGCCGCGGCGGTGCGCGGGTCGACGCTCTCGGCCAGGCACTGGCCGCGCATGGTTCGATCGGCGTCGGCGCCGTTGAACGACGCGCCGGGCTCTTCGGAGACCCGCAGGCCCATCTTCTCGAGTGCCTGCGCCTGCTGATGCAGGGCCACGGCACACTCCTCGCGCGTCGCGAAGGTGCTCACCGAATCCCAGGGCGAGTCCCCGCCCATGATCCACAGCACCCACCCGCCGTCGGCGGACACCGGGGAAGCGAGCGCGAGCACGGCAAGCGTCGAAAGGATCAGGCGGCGCATAGGGAGCTCCTCCTGACCTCAATCCTATCGAAGGCGAATTATCGGCGCGGTCTATACTTTCGGTCTGACATGGGAGGCATGCTCCTCCGGTTCGTGCGGGCCCTGCGTCGGCGGTGCCCCAACTGCGGCGCCGGCCCGATCACGGTCGGCTGGTTCGGGATCCGTCCGGCGTGCCCGCGGTGCGCGCTGCGGCTCGACCGCGGCGAGGAGGACTACTTCCTGGGCGCCATCGTCTTCAACATGGCCTTCGCGGAGGGCGTCTTCGCGCTGGGCCTGGGCGCGGTGCTGCTGTGGACCTATCCGAACCCGCCGTGGAACGCGCTCTACTACGGGGGGATCGCGGGCATGATCGTCGCCCCGATCTTCTTCTACCCCTACTCGAAGCTCTGCTGGCTCGCCTTCGATCTCGGGTTCCGGCCGCCGCGGCCGCAGGACTTCGCCCCGCGCACCACCCGGTTAGCCCGCCCTCACCGGTAGAGCTCGGGGACGATGCCGTAGGCCTGGATCTTGCGATAGAGGGTCTTGGGGTCGATGCGGAGCACGGTGGCCGCCTTGGCCCGATGACCGCCCACGCTGCGCAGGGTCGAGATGATGTGCTGCCGCTCCATGTCCTCGAGACTTCCCCCCGGCGTCGCGCTCGTGGGCCGCCCGCCGCGAATCTCCTCCGGCAGGTCGCCGGGCTGGATCTGATCGCCCTGCGAGAGGATCACCGCGCGCTGCACCGCGTGCTGCAGCTCGCGCACGTTGCCGGGCCAGTCGTAGCGCTCCAGGCTCTCCATCGCGGAGTCGGAGAGGCGCTTGCGGCCGTAGGTCGCGTTCTGCTCCAGGAAGTGCTCGGTCAGACGGCGCACGTCCTCGCGGCGCTCGCGCAGGGGCGGCAGGGTGATCGTGATGGTGTTGATGCGATAGAACAGGTCCTGGCGGAACCCGCCGATCTTGATCGCCTCCGCGAGGTCCCGGTTCGTCGCGGCGACCAGCCGCATGTCCACCGTGCGCCGCCGGGTCCCGCCCACCCGGAAGAACGCGTGCGACTCGAGCACCCGGAGCAGCTTCACCTGGCTCTCCGGCTCCATCTCGCCGATCTCGTCGAGAAACAGGGTGCCGCCGTCGGCCAGCTCGATGAGCCCGGGCTTGGTGGCGATCGCGCCGGTGAACGCCCCCTTCTCGTGGCCGAACAGCTCGCTCTCCAGCACCTCCCGGGCGAGCGCGCCGCAGTGGATGGGCACGAACGCCTGCTGCGCGCGCGGGGAGCGGTCGTGGATGGCCCGCGCCACCAGCTCCTTGCCGGTGCCGCTCTCGCCCAGCACCAGCACCGACGAGTCGGTCGGGGCGACCCGATCGATGAGGCGGAGCACCTCCTCCATCCGGGAGCTGCCGGTGATGATCCCCTGGTAGCCCGGCTCGTCGAGCTGGGAGCGCATCACCACGTTCTGGCGCATGAGGCGGCCCTTCTCGGCCGCCTTGCGGATCAGGATCTCGAGCTCCTCGATGCGGGCCGGCTTGGTCAGGTAGTCGTAGGCCCCGAGCTTCATGGCCTCGACCGCGGTGGACACCTCCTGGAAGCCGGTCATCACGATGACCTGGGGCGCCTCCGGGAGGTCCTGCAGCTCGCGCAGCACCTCGATGCCTTCCACGTTCGGCATCTTCATGTCGAGCAGGAGGACGTCGGGGACGTCCTCCTTGAGGTGCTCGAGCGCGGCCCGGCCGTCGGCCACCCCGATGGCCTCGTGGCCCTTCCGGCCGAGCTCGCGCACCAGGAGCTCGCGCAGGTTCTTCTCGTCGTCGGCCACCAGCACCCGGATCGGGGTGGTCACGGCTTTCCCTTCCCCGCCTCGGCGGGTTGGAGCGGCAGGATGACCCGGAAGGTGGTTCCCGCGCCCACCCGGGTGTCCACCTCGATCCGTCCCTCGTGGTCGGCCACGATGCCCTGGGCGATGGCGAGGCCGAGCCCGGTGCCCTGCCCGGGCGGCTTGGTGGTGAAGAACGGGTCGAAGACCCGCGGCAGCACGTGCTCCGGAATGCCGGGTCCCTCATCCTCGAAGCGGATCTCCACCTCGCGCGCGTTGCGCCGTCGAGTCGTCACGGTCAGCGTGCCCTTTCCGTTCATCGCGTCGAGCGCATTGCTCGCGAGTCCGAGGAAGACCTGGCGGAGCTGGCCCTCGTTGGCCACCACGTCGGGCAGCTCCGCGTCCGGCCGGCGCTCGAGCCGGCTCTGCGCGTACCGCGACTGGTGGCCGATCAGCTCCAGCACCTTGTCGACCAGCACGTTCAGGTCGGTGGGAGCCCGGCGGCTGCCCGGATCCCGCACGAAGTGGAGCAGGCTCCCGGTGATCTCCTTGCACCGGTAGGCCTCCTCCTCGATCAGGGTCAGATAGCCCGGGAAATCCTTGAACGCGTCCAGATCCCGAAGATGCGGGTCCTGGGCCCGCTCCCGGAGTGCCTCCGCGCAGCCCGCGATGGTGGCGAGCGGGTTGTTCAGCTCGTGGGCCACGCCGGCGGCCAGCCGCCCCGCGGTGGTGAGCCGCTCGGTCAGCAGCATCTGCCGCTCGAGCCGCTTCTGGAGCGTGATGTCCTCCACCAGCACCAGCACGTGGGTGGCCTGCGGGGCCCGCAGCGGGGTCGCGGTCAGGCGCACCGTGAGCGTCTCGCCGCCCGCGGGCAGCTCCTGCTCCGCGTGCTGGACCTCGCGGGCCGCCACCACGCCCTCCAGGAAGGTGCGCACCGCCTCCGCCTTGGCCGCCGGCATCAGCTCCGCGAACGGGCGCCGCGCGGTCGGCCCCACCGGCACCAGCGCGGTGCCCTCGCGGTTGGCGCTGATCACGCGCAGCTCCGCGTCGAGCACGAAGAGGCCCAGCGGCAGGGTCTCGAGCACCACCTCCACGAAGCGCTTCTGCTCGTCCAGCTCGTGGGTGCGCGCCTCCACCATGGCCTCGAGCCGCTCGGAGTAGGTGCGGACCGAGCTGAAGAGACGGGCGTGCTCGAGGGCCATCGCGGCCTGGTCGGCGAAGGCCGACACGAGCGACTCCTCCTCGGCGGTGAAGTGGTGCACGTCCGAGCGCAGGACGGTGAGGGCCCCGATGGCCTGGTCGCCCACGATGAGCGGGGCGGCCAGCATCGAGCGCAGGCCGGACTGCGGGTAGCGCACCCGCGGATCGCGGTAGAGATCGGTGGTCTGGGTGGGTCGCCGCTCCTTGACCGCGGCCCCGGTGATGCCCTCGCCCACCTGCAGGCGGATCGCGGGCAGGTCCTCGGCGGGCAGGTCGAGGCTGGCGGTGGCGATCAGGTCGCCGCTGGCCGCGTCGACCGTGAAGAGCCCGCACGACTGCACCTCGAGCACCGCGCGCGCCTGGTTCAGGATGAGGCGCACCGTCTCGCCCACGTCGAGGCTCTGGTTCACCGCGTGCCCGGCCCGCAGCAGGGCCTGCGTCTCCCGGGTCCGCCGCTGGGCCTCCTCGAAGAGGCGCGCGTTCTGGATGGCGATGCCGGCCTGATCCGCGAAGCTCTCGAGCAAGGTCTGGTGGCGCTCGCCGAAGGCGTTCGGCGCGGTGGAGAAGGCCGAGATCACCCCGATGATCTGGCCGCCGACCCGGAGCGGCACGCTCAGGAGCGAGCGGAGCCCCTCCTTCTCGTCGACGTCGCGGCGGGCCGAGCGCGGATCCTGGCGAAGATCGTCGGAGCGCACCGCGCGCCCGGACGAGGCGGCGACCCCGATGATCCCCTCGCCGACCCGGACCGAGAGATTCCGCCACTCCAGCGTGCGGAAGCCGTGCGCGGCGGCCTGCTCGATCGTGGTCCGGTCCGGGCTCAGCAGGCCGATGCCGCAGCCGGTGCTGCCCATGAGCGCGGTGACGGAGCGGCTGATGGTCTCGAGCACCGAGGGCAGGTCGAGGCGCGCGGTGATGAGCTGGCTCGTGCGATTGAGCGCGGCGAGCTCCTCCGCGCGCTGGGTGGACTCCGCGTGCAGGCGCGAGTGCTCGATGGCCGCGGCGAGCGGCCGCGCCACGTCGGTGAGCACCTCGACGTCGGCGTCGGTGAAGGCGCCCGGCTCCCGGTGGGTGACGTTGAGGGTGCCGATCGCCTGGCCCTGCGACAGGAGCGGCGCCAGGATCACCGATCGGAAGCCCCGCCGCGAGAGCAGCTCGCGGCTCACGGTGGGGATGGACGGATCGATGGTGGCGTCGTCGATGCGGCGGGGCGCCTGCTGGCTCGCCACCCACGCGGTCAGGGTGCCCGCGATGGGGATCCCGACGTCGAAGGCCTCGGGCAGCGTGGTGCGGGCCGCCACGTCGAGCACGCGGAACTCGCCGCGCTCGCGGTCGAGCAGCGTCACCCCGAGCGCGTCGAAGCGGATGAGACGCCCCACCGCCTCCGCGACCTTCTCGTAGACCCGCTCGAGCGAGAGCGTGGTCCCGGTGAGCGCGGTGATCTGGTTGATGACCTCGAGCCGGATGGTGCGCTGCCGCAGGCGCCAGACGTGCTCGAGGGCGTGGCCGAACTCGCGGGGAAAGCTCGGCGGCAGCGTCTCCCGGGTGAGGCCGCGCGCCCCGCCCGGCCCGAGAAGGACGAGGGCGCCCATCGGATGCGCCGGGTCACCGAGGGCGGTGGCGAGCGCCACCTGGTCCCGCCCCTTCGATCCGGGCGGCATCGCGGTCGGCTTCTCGAGCCGCACCCCCCGCCGCGGCGGATCCAGACGGGCGCGGAGCCAGCCGTCGAGCGCCGAGCCGGGCCGCGCGCCCACCACGAGATCCACCGGAGCGCGCCTCGCCCGGCCGGAAGCGCAGCGCGCCCGCGCGGGCCCCCGAGAGCGCCACCAGCCGCTTCAGCGTCCGCGCGAAGCCCGCCTCCGAGGAGGCCACGCCCCCCAGGGTGGCCAGCAGGTCGGGAAAGAGCCGCCCGATCTTCACGCGCGGCTCAGAGCGACGGCTCCGCGTCGAAGCGGATCACGCGCTCGCACCAGGCGGAGGCCGCGAGCAGCCGCGCCTCGCCCCACGCCGGGCCGATGAGCTGCAGCGCCAGCGGCAGACCCGACGGATCCACGCCGGTCGGCAGCGAGATCGCGGGCAGTCCCGCGAAGGTGAACGGCGCGCAGAAGCCCGGGTCGCCGGTGGAGGCGAGGCCCCGCGGCGCGGGGGCGCCGATGGTGGGGGCGAGCAGCACGTCGTGGCGCGTGGCCACCGCGTCCAGGTCGTCGCGCGCGTGGCGGCGGGCGTCCTGGGCCGCCAGGTACTGCAGCGCGGAGACCGCGTGGCCCCGCTCGATCAGCTCCTTGATGCGAGGTGGATAGTCGGCCGCGTGCGCGGCGTAGAGCGCGGCGTGCGCGTGCGCGGCCTCGACCGCCAGCACCGTCTCGCCCGCCCGGCGCAGCGCCGGGAACGAGTCGGGCAGGTCCACGTCGACGAGCCGCGCGCCCGCTCCCTCGAGCCCGCGCATGATGGCGTCCAGGTGCTTCGCCATCTCGGGCGTCGCCTGCGCCACCAGCCCGGCCAGCACGCCGATGCGCGGCGGCCGCGGGCGCGGCGATCGCGGCCAGATAGGGCTCGGGCGGCCCGCGGGCTCGAGTGCGGATCGGCCGGATCGAGCCCGGCCAGCAGCGACAGCGCGAGCGCGCAGTCCTCGACGCAGCGGGCGAAGACCCCGACGTGGTCGAGGCTCTCGGCGAGGGCCAGCACGCCCGCCACGCTGATGCGGCCGTGGGTCGGCTTGAAGCCGACCACCCCGCAGTAGGCGGCGGGCCGCAGCACCGAGCCCACCGTCTGCGAGCCGAGCGCCAGCGGCACCATGCGCGCGGCCACCGCCGCCGCCGGGCCGCTCGAGGAGCCGCCCGGCGTGTGCTCGGGATTCCACGGGTTGCGCGTCGCGCTCGGGTCGAGGAACGCGAAGGGCGTGGTGACGAGCTTGCCCATCGGCACCGCCCCCGCCCCGCGCAGCCGGGCCACCGCGGTCGCGTCGAGCGCGGGGGTGCGCGTGGCCCACGCGGGCGCGCCGGAGGTGGTCGGCACCCCCGCCGCGTCGAAGATGTCCTTGAGCGCGATCGGCACGCCGTGGAGCGGGCCCATGTAGCGGCCCTCGCGGGCCTCGATGTCGCGCTGCACCGCCACCCGCGCGGCCGCGTCGCGGTCGAGCCGCACCCAGGCCCCGACCGCGGGCTCGGTGGCGTCGATCGCGCTTGAGACAGGCCGCGACCAGGTTGGACGGCGAGAGCGCGCCGGCGCGGATGCGCCGGGCGGCTTCGGAGGCGCCCAGCTCGTACATGGCCGCCATGGTCAGTGCAGGGCGTCCAGCACCTCGGCCACGACCTCGAAGCGCCCGAAGGAGGGCATCAGGTAGGCGCCCGCGTGCCGCGCGCGGACGTCGCGGAGCAGCCCCTGGGCCATCTCGATCCCGGCGCGCAGCCCGCGCTCGCCCGCCTCCTTCATCCGCGCGCGCACGCCGTCCGGCACCGTGATGCCGGGCACCTCGTTGTGCAGGAACTCGGCGTGCCGGGACGAATGGAGCGGCA
Organism: uncultured Candidatus Rokubacteria bacterium; assembly: GCA_963841755.1. Lineage (GTDB taxonomy): Bacteria > Methylomirabilota > Methylomirabilia > Rokubacteriales > CSP1-6 > CAMLFJ01. The sequence goes on along the minus strand of CAWJDX010000005.1, from coordinate 50,004 downwards.
TGATCCCCACCAGCAGCGGGATCGGCGATCGGGTGCGGGCGAAGAACCGCTCGAGCACCTCGAGGTCGTAGACCGGCTGGGTCTGCACCCACCGCGCGCCCGCCTCGACCTTGGCGAGGAAGCGCTCCATCTCGCGCTCCGGCTCGGCGGCGGCGGGGTTCAGGGCCACTCCCACGCAGAAGGACGTGGGCTCCCCGATCGAGGTGCCGGTGGCGTCGAGGCCGCGGTTCATGCCCGCGAGGACGCGGATCAGCCCGATCGCGTCCACGTCGAAGACCGCGGTGGAGTTGACGTAGTCGCCCGCGCGCGGCGGGTCGCCGGTCATCGCGAGGATGTTGCGGATGTCGACCGCGTGCGCGCCGAGGAGATCGGCCTGGATGCCCATCAGGTTCCGGTCGCGACACGTGAAGTGCATGTTGATGTCGAGCCCGCTCGCGTCGCGGATCAACATCGCGGTCGGCAGCACCGACATCCGGACGCGGCCGAGCGAGCCGTCGTTGATGTCGACGATCTCGACCCCGCGCTCCTTGAGCAGCTTCGCCCCCTGCACCAGCTTCTCGATGTTGTGGCCCCGCGGCGGATCCAGCTCGACGGTGACCGCGAACTCGCGCGCCTCGAGCCGCCGCTCGAGCAGGGTGGGCGGCGCGGTGGTGACGAGCCCGGTGGGCTCCGCCGCCTCCACGCGGGCCCGGCGCACCGGCTCGACCCGGGCCGCGCTCCGCTGGGGGGCGAGGCGATCGAGGGCCTCCCGCATGGCCCGGACGTGCTGGGGCGTCGTGCCGCAGCAGCCGCCGACCATCCGCGCGCCGGCCACGATCATGCGCGCCGCGTAGTCGGCCATGTAGCCGGGCGACGAGAGATACATGAGGCGCTCGCCGACCCGGCTCGGCAGGCCCGCGTTGGGCTGGATGACCAGGTGGAGGCCGCCGACCTCGGGCAGCATCTGCTCGAGGATGTCGTAGAGCACGCTCGACCCGACCGAGCAGTTGGCCCCCACCACCTGGATCGGCAGCTCGCGGAGCGCGCGGACCACCTCGGCGGCGGACCGCCCGGTGAACGTCACCCCGTCGTCGGTGAAGGCGACCTCGGCCACGATCGGCAGATCGGTGAGCGCCCGCACCGCCTCCACCGCGAGCCCCATCTCGGTGAGATCGGAGAACGTCTCGATCACGAACGCGTCGACCCCGCCCTCGAGCAGCCCCTCCGCCTGCTCGTGGAACGCGAGCCGCGCCTCCTCGGGCTCGATGCTGCCGAGCGGCGCCAGGTACTTGCCGAGCGGCCCGATCGAGCCCACCACGAGCACGTCGCGGCCCATGCTCTCGCGCACGTCCCGCGCGAGCTTGGCCCCGCGCAGGTTGATCTCGCGCACCCGGCCCTGCAGGCCGTGCGCGGCCAGCTTGAAGCGGTTGGCCCCGAAGGTGTTGGTCTCGATCAGGTCCGAGCCGGCCTGGATGTACTCGGCGTGGATCGACTGCACGATCTTGGGCTCGTTGAGGTTCAGCACGTCGAAGCAGGCGTCGAGCGGCACCCCGCGGGCGTAGAGCATGGTGCCCATGGCGCCGTCGCAGAGGAGCGGGCGCTCGCCGAGGCGGGTCAGGAGCGGAGAGGGCACGGCCTACCGGCTCCCCCCGGCACGGGAGAGATGCGGCCGGAGCGCGAGGAGGACCTGGGTGACCACCTGGTCGGTGTTGCGGCCGGTGGTATCGACGGTGAGATCGGCCTGGCGGTAGTAGGCCTCGCGCGCGTGATAGATGTCGGCGACCTCGTCCCGGGTCCGGCCCGCCAGCATCGGGCGCTCGCCCATGCGGCGCGCCCGCTCGTAGAGCACGTCGAAGCTGCCGGTGAGCCACACCACGGTGCCGATCGCGCGGAGGGCCTCGGGCCGGCCCGTCGCGGCAGTAGAGGCCGCCGCCGGTGGCGATCACGTCACCCGACTTGAGCGCGAGCAGCCGCACCGTCTCCTCCTCGAGGGCGCGGAAGTGCGCCTCGCCGCGCTCGGCGAAGATCTCGGGGATCGAGCGGCCCTCGCGCGCGGTGATCATGTCGTCGGTCTCGACGAAGCAGCGGCCCATCCGGCGGGCGAGGAGCCGCCCCACCGAGGATTTGCCCGCGCCCATGAACCCCACCAGCACCACGTTGTCGCCCATGAGACCTCCAGCCTATCACCACACCCCCGCGCCGGGCCGCTGCACCGTGACGGCGGCGGGGGCCCGGCGGTAGGCGCAGTCGCGCATCCAGCAGCGCCGGCACTGGGTGAAGTAGTGGTCCACCCGCGCCTCCGGCCCGAGCCCGACCAGCCAGCTGATGGACTTGGCCGGGGTCATGAAGCACGCCTCGTTGAGCTCGCACCCCGATCGGATCGCCCGGGCAGATCCGGAAGAGCCGCGCCTGCTCGGCGGTGTCCCAGCCCGCGTAGCCCGGGCTGACCCGGTTGGTGACCTTGAGCCCCTGCGGCAGGGCCGCCTGGCAGAGGAGGTCGTTGGCGTACTCGGCGAGGCTCTCGGCCGCGGCCGAGCCCACGCTGTCGAGCATCACCGCGAGGGGGAACTCGCGCGCGTCGAAGAGGGCGCGCACGCGGGTCTCGATGGCCTCGCCGACCGTGCAGATGCCGGCCCCGACCGCCTCGATCGGCCCCCACAGGCGGCCGATCTGGGGGATGGCGAGCCGCTCGCCGCCCGCCGCGATCAGGTCCGCGCCGCGCTCGTCCACCGGGGCCGCGCGGTAGACCAGGCGCGGCGCCATCAGGCGCTCCCCGAGCGCGAGCGCCTCCTCGAAGATGGCCACCACCACCGGGCTCGGCAGGTCGACGCCCTTCTGGTAGCCCTGGAAGCGCAGGACCTCGTCGCGATCGATGGAGAGCGGCAGTCCCTCGAGGACGACCGGGGTGCGGGAGAGGAGGGAGAACGCGGGCGCGGTCACCGCGCGCGGCGGGAGCGCACCACGTCGGCGATGAGGCGGATGTGCTCCGGATTCGAGCCGCAGCAGCCGCCCACGATGTTGCACCCCGCGTCGAGCAGCGCCGGGTAGTCCTTGGCCATCGCCTCCGGGCCGAGCTCGTAGGTGGTCCGGCCGCCGGTGGTGATCGGCAGGCCCGCGTTCGGGTACGCGATGAGCGGCGCGTCGGTGACCTGCGCGCATCTCGCGGATGATCACGATGGCGCGGTCGGGACCGCGCCCGCAGTTCATCCCCACGATGTCCGCCCCCGCGTCGAGGAGCTGGCGCGCGACGTCGGCCGGGCTGTCGCCCCACATCGTGCGGTCGCGGTCGTGCAGCTCCTCGTACTGGAAGAACATGGTCGCCATCACCGGCAGATCCGCCACCGCCTTGCAGGCGCGGATCGCGGCGGCCGCCTCCAGCGGGAACATCATGGTCTCGACCGCGAAGCAGTCCACCCCACCCGCGGCAAGGGCCTGGGCTTGTTCCCGGAATGTCTCGAAGTACTCCTCGTCGGTGGCCACGTTCTTGCCGACCCCGTAGTCGAGCGGCAGGTAGCTGGTGGGCCCGATCGAGCCGGCCACGTAGCCGCCGGGCGGGCAGGCGGCCCGGGCCAGGCGCGCGCCCTTGTCGTTCAGCTCGCGGGTGCGCGCCCCCATGTCGTGGCCGTACCGCTCGTCGTACTCGTGCAGCTTGAGCGCGGTGCCCCCGAAGGTGTTGGTCTCGACCAGCTGGGAGCCCGCGTCGAAGTAGCCGCGGTGGATGCCCCGCACCACGTCGGGGTGGGTGTCGTTCCACAGCTCCGGGCAGTCGCCGTTCTCGAGGCCCGCGTCGAACAGCGCGGTGCCGTAGCCGCCGTCGAAGATCAGGCGCTCGCCCGCGCGGACGCGCTCCACGATCTCCCAGCCGCGCGCGCGCGTCGCCATCACGCGTTCACCGGCACGCCCAGCAGCTCCTTGGCGCGCACCACCGCGATCGTCGAATCCTTGGCGTAGCCGTCCGCGCCGATCTCGTCCGCGTAGGCCTGGTTCACCGGCGCGCCCCCGATCATGACCTTGACCTGGGCCCGCAGCCCCGCCTTCTCGAGCGCGTCGATGGTGCGCTTCATGGCCGGCATGGTGGTGGTCATGAGCGCCGAGATCCCCACGATCTGGGCGTCGTGCTCCTTCACCGCGGCCACGAACTTCTCCGGCGCCACGTCCCGTCCGAGGTTGATCACCTTGAAGCCCGCGCCCTCCAGCATCATCGCGACCAGGTTCTTGCCGATGTCGTGCAGGTCACCCTGGGCGGTGCCGATGACCATCACCCCCAGGTTCTGCCCGGCCCCTCCCGCCTGGGTGATGAGCGGCTTGAGCAGGTCGAGGCCCGCGTACATGGCCCGCGCGGACAGGAGGACCTGCGGCACGTAGTACTCGTTGCGGCGGAACTTCTCGCCCACCACGTCCATGCCCGGGATGAGCCCGCGGAAGATGAGATCCTTCGGATCCATCGCCAGGGCCAGGCCTTCCTGGGTCTTGCGGGCCACCGTGTCCTTGTCGCCCAGGATCAGGGCCCGGGCCATCACGGGATAGTCGAAGCCGTTCGCGTCACTCATGGAGCGGCCCGCTTCACCGTGCTGTAGCCCCCCTTCTGCCAGGCGGTCATCCCGCCGATGACGTTGTACCAGTTCGTGAGGCCGGCGCGGCTGAGCGCGCTGATCACCGTGCTGGAGCGCAGCCCGCCCGCGCAGAGCACCGCCTTCGGGCGACCGGCCGGCACCAGGTCCTTCCGGGCGAGGGCCTCGCTCATCGGCACGTGGAGCGCGCCCTCGATGTGGCCCTCGTCCCACTCGAAGGGCTCGCGCACGTCGATCACCACCAGGTCGGGCCGCTCGTCCTTCATGGTGGCGAGGTCGTGCACCGAGATCTGGGGCACCTGCTCCATCGGCAAGCCCTGGCTCTTCCACTCGGTCATGCCCCACTGCAGCTGTCCCGCGATCGCGTCGAGCCCGATCCGCCCGAGCCCCTGCACCGCGCGCTCGAGGTCGGTGGGGCTCGACACCACGAGGACCACCGGCGCCTCCGCGGGGATGAACAGCCCGGCGCGGTTCGCGAACTGCGGGCTCTCGATCCACACGTGGATCGCCCCGGGGATGTGGCCCTGCCCGTACTCCTCGGGGGTGCGCACGTCGAGCACGAAGGCGCCCTTGTCGATGGCCTCGCGGGTCTGCGCGGCCGACAGCGGGCGCGGCGGCCCGCCGGCGGCGAGGGCCTGGGCCCGGTTGCGGGCGATGATGCGGTCGAAGTTCGGCGGCTTGGGCGGCAGGCCGGTCATCAGGTGGCGCACGAACTCGTCGACCCCGCTCGCCTGCAGAGCGGTGTTGAAGCGCCGCTCGAAGCCGATCGTGGTCGCGGTCTTGCTCGACATGGCCCGGCCGCAGCTCGAGCCGGCTCCGTGCGCGGGATAGACCTCCACGCTGTCGGGCAGGCGGAGCAGACGCTCGGTGAGGCTCGCGTAGAGCCGGGCCGCGGCCTGCTCGCCGCCGAAGTCCGGCCGGCCGACGTCGCCCACGAAGAGCGTGTCCCCGGTCAGCACGAACCACGGCTCGTTGCCCCGGCTCAGATCGGTGATCAGCAGCGAGATGCTCTCCGGGGTGTGGCCGGGCGTGTGGACGACATCGAGGGCCACGCTTCCCACCCGCAGCTGCCGGCCGTGCTCGACCGGCTCGTGGGCGAAGGCCGCGTTGGCGGCCGGGTGGATGTGGATGCGCGCGCCGGTCTTGGCGGCCAGGGCCTGGTTACCCGAGATGTGGTCGGCGTGGACGTGCGTCTCGACGATGCCGGTGACGGTGAGCCCCTTGCGTCGGGCCAGGGCCACGTAGTCGTCCACCCGGTCCCGCGCCGGATCGACGATGATGCCCTGGCCGGCCTGCGAGCAGCCGATCAGGTAGGAGAGACAGCCAGCCTCCTCGTTCAGCAGCTGCTGGAAGATCACGCGTGAAGTATGCCATACCGGTGCGATCGTTCGCCATCTCGGTCACCGGCCGGCCGCCCGTCGGCGGCGGGCGCGCGTCGTCGCGCCCGCCTTGATCACCGCCACGAGGCTCTGCGCGGCCCCGCTCAGGTACCCGTTGCGGCGTCGCACCAGGGTCACCGGCACGCCGCCCCGCAGCGCGGGCGCGTCGATGATCTCGAGCGAGCCCAGGCGCAGCTCCTCCTGCACGCTGCTCTCGATGAGGAGCGCGATCCCGAACCCCGCCTCGACCAGTCGCTTCTGCGCGGTGAGGCTGTCGATGCGGACGATCTCCGCCGCCTCGATGCCGGCCGCGGCGAGCCGCTGCTCGAGCGCGGTGGCGAAGGGCTCGCGCCGCCGGCGCCGGGGAGGAAAGGCCACCCAGCGCTCGCCCGCGAGGGCGCCGGGGTCGCGCACCCGGCGGCCGGCGAGGCGGTGATCCGGCGAGCAGACGAGCACGAGGGCCTCCTCGGTGACCTGCTCCGAGACGAGCCCCGGATCCGTGTCGGTGAAGTACCGGAGCCCCAGGGTGGCCTCGCCGCGCCGCACCAGGTCGCTGACCTCCTCGCTGTTCGCGGTCCGCAGCTCGAGCTTCACGGACGGATGACGCTGGCCGAACTGGCGCAGCATGCCCGCGAAGCGGGTGCTGGCGAGCGTCCCCACCAGCGCCACCGAGACCGCGCCCCGCTCGCCGCGCGCGAGGCCCCGCACCGCCTCCGCACCGTCCTTCAGACCGGCCAGCACCGCCTCCGCGTAGGGCAGCAGGGTGCGGCCGGCCTCGGTCAGGATCACGCCGCCGCGCACCCGCTCGAAGAGCGGGGTGCCGAGCTGCTGCTCGAGCATCTCGACGCGCCGGCTGATCGCGGGCTGGGAGCGGTGCAGGCTCTCCGCGGCGCGGGCGAAGCCGCCGCGGCGGGCGATCGAGACGAAGGTCTCGATCTCGTCGATGGTCACCGCGATCACTATAGCTGATGGCCGGAGTCAGCTATATGCATTCGACGGATGGTAGCCGGCGCGGCATGCTGTCGTGCGAAAGGAGATACCGTCATGGACATCGAGCGCCACCTCATCATGGACAGCGAGAACTTCAAGCCGATCATCAGCCGCGTCGTCGCGCAGGGCGACCGGGTGTACGTCTGCGGGATCACCGGCGATCCGGTCGGCGACGTCACCGCCCAGACCCGCCAGGCCCTGGAGCGGATCGACGACCTCCTGGCCCGGGCCGGGACCGACAAGTCGCGCCTGCTGACCGCGCAGGTGTGGCTCTCCGACATGGCGCTCTTCCGGACCCACAACCTCGCCTGGAACGAGTGGGTGGATCGCGAGCACCCGCCGGTGCGCGCCTGCGTCCAGGCCGAGCTGACCAGCCCGGGCCTGCTCGTCGAGATCATGGTGACGGCTGCCCGATGAGCGCGCCCGCCCTCGACGCATCGAGAGACCGCGTGCTGAAGACGGGCGCCGACGGCGGCATCGTCCTCGCGCACGCCACCGCGGTGCGGGCGGTCGCGGCCTGGACCCTGGCGCCCGCGCCGCGCGACCCGGCCCGCCACGTCGAGGCGGCCCACGCGCAGGCGCGCCGTCACCTCGCCCGGCTCACCGTCCACGATCCGGGCCGCGAGATCCCGGCGGTCATGACCGACGAGCTGTTCTCGCGGCTCACCGACGCCCATCCGGCTCCGCTCACCGCCCCGGCCGGGGTCGGCCGCTATACCTACACCCCGCGCAAGGCCCTCCGGCGGGTGCTCGACCACGCGCTGGATCACCTCAACCAGATCGACCAGTGGATCGCGTGGCAGCGGCACGGCACCGTCCCGACCCCGACCGATGGCTGGGTGCCGTCGACGGTGACCCTGGCGGACGATCGGCTGCCGCTGACCGCGGCCGATCTCGACGCGTGGCTCTGGCGGGTCGACCAGGCGGTCCGGCTCGTCGCGCAGCGGGCGGCCGGGCTCAGTGAGGCCGAGCTCGACTGGCTCCCTCCCGACGGCGGCTGGCCGCTCCGCCGCGTGCTCCACCACCTGGCCCGCTCGGAGCGGCTCTACGCGGCCGCCCTCGACGAGGCCCTGCTCGACGACGAGCCCTCGGGGCGCTACCGCGAGGCCTGTCGGCGCCTCGACGACGAGCTGCGCGCGGTGGCGGGGCGTGGCCACGATCCGTCCATCGTCTACGCGGGGCTCTACGGAGTCCTGCAGACGCCGGACGAGGTGGTGGACCAGGTCCTGGCCTTCGAGGGCGAGCTCCTGGCCGGGGTTCGATAGCGCTCCGGGGCGCTACCCGAGCAGCAGCGAGACGAGCTGGAGCAGGAGAGCCAGCCCCAGGAGCCAGGAGGCGCTCGTCCGGCGCACCTGGTGACGGATCAGCCGGACGCCCGCCACCAGTCCGATGAGGAGCGCGGCGCGCGCTCAGCACGCTGCGCGGGGGTAACGAGAGCGGCTCGCGCCCGAGCAGGCTCGCCAGCAATCGGCCCTCCTGGCGCGCGGGCTGCTCGCGGTTGGTGACGTCCAGCGTGCAGGTCGCCCGGCTCGGCTGCGAGCCTTCCGAGGTGCCCGTGAGCACGAGCTGCCCGGCGCTCAAGGGTGCCACGTCGATCTCGCCGAACTGGATGGACAGGGGCGGCCGGTGTCCCGCTCCGGCCCGGGTCGACGAAGCGATCGACGGTGGACACCGAGCCGTGCAGGAGGTCGCGGCCCTTCTTCACGTCGCGCCACCGCTCGACGAATCCGGCATAGCGAGCCGACACGCCTCCGTTCTCCAGGACGCAGGCCCCGGCGACCTGCACGTGCTCGAGCAGCGTGAATCGCTGCGCGGGGGAGGCGGGCTGGCGGGGCTCGGCGGCGCAGCCGGCGAGTCCTCCGACGAGCAGCGCCAGCGTCACCGTCCGGAAACCCCGCGAGAAAGCCATTGCCCTAACGCTCACGCCACAACCGGGCCGCGTCAAGTCGCCCCGAGATCGGACCGATCATTTAACCCTCGGAGGCATGCCATGCTTGAGGGACCATGGGGCGCAAGGGACGGAGACGTCTGGGGGCCGGCCTGGCCGCCGCGCTCGGGCTCGCGGGGTGCGCGACGGGGTCCGGGGCCTACACCGAGCCCGAGCAGGCCCGGATCGACGCGTACGAGCGGGCGGCCGAGCAGATGCTTCAGTCCCGTGGGATGAAGGGGCCCGCCCCGGCCGTGCGCGTCGGGACCGACCCGTCGCTCGCCGGCGCGGGCCGCCCGGCCGGGTACTACACCGACCAGGGGCGGCGCATCGTGGTCAACCGCGCGGCGGTGGCCGACGACTACATCGCCCAGGCGGTGCTGAGCCAGGAGCTGGCCCACTACGTCCTGGGCCACGCGGACAACGCCTGCCGGGAGCGGCGCCTCGAGTGCGAGATCGAGGCCCGCATCGCGAGCGTCGAGCTGCTCATGACCGGCTGGGGCCTCGAGTACTCGGACGCGATCCGCCTGCAGTACGCCTATCTGAAGAGCGTGCGTCCTGGCCGCCCAGCGGGGGGAGGTCCCGGCCACGCCGGGCAAGAGCGACCCCTGCCGGGAGCTCCAGGAGTTCGCGACGCGGTTCAAGGCTCAGGCTTCCTGCGAATGAGGCCGGCCGTGTATCGGAATCTTTCCACTGGGACGCGCAGTTGGGTCGCCGGAGGCATCCAATTCCCTCGGCTTGACCCCCCTCTCGCTGCTAGACTAGAATCCGCGAAATCGCCCAATGGCCGCACAAGGGGAACTGTGGTCTCATGAGGGGCTTCGGTGAAGATTAAGGTCCTCGGGTCGTTCGGGAGCGAAGGCGTGGGGCAGAGGCCCTCGGCGTTCCTCGTCGACGACCGGGTCCTGGTGGACGCCGGCACCGTGGGCGGCGCCCTCTCGGTGGCCGAGCAGATCGAGATCCAGTTCGCCCTGATCAGCCACGCCCACCTCGACCACACCGCGGGCCTGGCCTTTCTCACCGACACCCTCGCGATGGTGGCGGCGGACCGCCGGGTGACCGCCTGCAGCATCGCGCCGGTCATCGAGGCGCTCCGGACCCACGCCTTCAACGACGCGCTCTGGCCGAACTTCACGAACATCCCCTCCGCGGCCCAGTCGGTGCTGGGCTTCCGGACCCTCCCGGAGGAGGCGGAGTCGCGGGTGGGCGAGCTGTGGGTGACCCCGGTGCTGGTCGAGCACACGGTTCCCACCACCGGCTTCGTGATCCACGACGGCGAGACCGGCTTCGTGTTCAGCGGCGACACCGGTCCGACCAAGCGGATCTGGCAGATCGCCCGCGAGATGCGCGGGCTCAAGGCCCTGATCGTCGAGACCGCCTTCCCCAACCGGCTCGCCGCCCTCGCCAAGGCCTCCGGTCACCTGACGCCCGAGATGCTGGGCCAGGAGATCGCGAAGATGCCGGCCGACCTGCCGATCTGGGTCTACCACATCAAGCCGCAGCTCTATCAGGAGACCGCGGAGGAGCTGGCCAAGATCGACCCCAGCCGCATCCACATCCTCGAGCAGGGGAAGACCTACACGCTCTAGTCCCCGCCGTCGATCAGCCGGCTCAGCCGCTCGCGGTACGGAAACAGGCTGAAGAGCCCTCCGGTGTGAATGAAGCAGACGCGCTGGCCCAGCGCCTTCGGGTCGCGCGAGAGCGTCTCCACCAGCCCCCGGAATCCGCGCGCGGTGTAGACCGGATCGAGCAGCACGCCCTCCTCCCGCGCCAGCTCCACGAGCACGGCCAGATCCGCGTCGGTCGCGTCCTGGCCGTCGCCGCCGCGGATCGCCGTCCAGCAGGTGAATCGTCTTCGGGCACGTCGATGGAGAACCCGTACCGCCGGATCGCCGCGCGCCATCGTGTGCACGACGTGCTCCCGCACCCGCTCGGCCGGGCGCGCGATCGGCACGCCCACGATCTCCCCGGGCAGCCCGGCCAGCCGCTTGCCGAGCAGGAGGCCCGCCTGGCTGCCGCCGGTGAACGCGCTGATGACCACCGCGTCGAAGCGCGGCGCCCCGTGGTTGATCTGCTCGCTCAGCTCGACCGCGCACTCGAGGTAGCCGAGCGCGCCCACCTCGTTGGCGCCGCTCTCCGGGATGAGGTACGGTCGTCCGCCGCGCGCCCGGATCTCGGTCGCCATCGTCTCCATGATCTCCCCCGCCCGCGCGAAGTCGGCCTCGGCGCAGTAGCGCACCTCCGCGCCGAGGAGACGGCCGAGCAGGAGGTTGCCGTCGTAGGCCGACGGGCGGCTCGCCCCGCACCAGGAGCACCGCGCGCAGCCCGAGCCGCGCCGCCACCGCGGCGACCGCGCGGCAGCCGTTGGACTGGAGCGCGCCGCACGTGACCAGGGTGTCGGCGCCCTGCTGCAGCGCCTCCCCCACCAGGAACTCGAGCTTGCGGACCTTGTTGCCGGACTCGAGGAGGCCGGTCAGGTCGTCGCGCTTGACGTGAAGCTCCACCCCGAGGCGGCGGGAGAGTCGATCGAGCTTGAGAATCGGAGTCGGGCGCGAGGGCCAGCTCGAGCCGGGCGGGCGGTGCGGCCATGAACCGGCTACGCGTGCTCCGTCTTCAGATTGGCCGCGATCGGCGCGAAATCGTACGCGGGGAACACCTGGTAGCGGAAGGCGCCCCACGCCTTCTGCTCCATGTAGCGATTCAGCGCGCGCACCTTGTCCGGCTCGACGCGGAGCTGGATGATGAAGCCGAACGACATCGCCACCACCCAGGAGACCAGCTCGCTCCCCTCGGGCGGAAAGTCGCGGTAGAACCCGGTCTTCTTGAGGTGCGCCATGATCTCGTCGAGGGGCTTGGACTGGTCGTGGTGGAGCAGCACGGTCAGGAGCACGCGATCGTTGGTCGCCATGGCCCGCAGGGTACCCTATTTCCGCGCCTACTCGACTCGACGCTTCCGTCCGCCATTCGGGACTCGTCCCGCAGGCCGGTGCGGAGCACCAGCAGACTCCGCGGCTCGACCGCGCCGCGTTAGGCGCGGCGCTCACCCTGTAATCTCCGGGGGTTGCGGCCCAGGGCCCAACTTCAGGCATTGACAGCAGCCCGCCCTCCGGTTACCGTGCCTGTCATGCGTATCGAGGTGCACGACAATCAGGTCGAGTCCGCGCTCAAGACCATGAAGAAGCTCATGCTCAAGGATGGGCTCTTCAAGGAGATGAAGAAGCGCGCGTACTACGAGAAGCCGTCGGTCAAGCGCAAGCGGAAGCAGGCCGAGGCGCGCAAGAAGCGCCGCAAGGCCATGAAGCGGGCCGAGGCGGACGACTGAGCTCTCCCGGGCCTCCCGGCCCGGTTCCCCCTACCCTCGGGTGACTCCACCGCGGGAGTCCCTTGCCAGCCAGCGGCTCTGGCTCGCCTTCGCGACCATGCTGCTGGTGGCCGGAATCACCAATACCTTCCCGGTGTTCCTGCCCGCCCTCCTGGCCGAGTTCGGCGGCTCGCGCGCCGCCACCGCCTCGACCGCCTCCCTGCTCTGGATCGGCGGGGCCCTGCTGAGCCCGGTAGCCGGCTACCTGGTCGCGCGCTGGAACCCGCGACGGCTGGTCTGCCTCGGCCTGGCCATCGTGGCCGGCGGGCATGCTCCTCGGGCAGCCTGGCCCCGACCCTGCCGCCTGTTCCTGGTCGCGATGGGGATCGGGGGCGGCATCGGCCTGGGCCTGACCGGCATGACGACCCACGCCGCCCTGATCGCGGACGCCTACGTGCGCCGCCGGGGCCTGGCCACCGGCATCGCCTTCGGCGGGTCGATGGCCGCGTACGCCCTGGCGCCCCCGGCCCAGTGGATCATCACCCACTGGGGCTGGCGGCCGGCCTTCTGGTGCTACGCGGCGGCGATCCTGGCGCTGATCCCGTGGGCGTGGCGCGCGCATCCCGACGCACCTCGCGTCGGTCCGCAGCGGCGGCACCGGTGCGTCGGAGAGCGCCGCGGTGACCATCGCCAGCATCGTGCGCTCGGCCGGCTTCTGGAGCCTGCTTCGTGATGTTCACCACGCCGCCGCTCTTCGGCTACCTGGCCACCACGCAGCACGCGCTCTACTTCGTCGAGCGCGGCTTCTCCGCGGGCCAGGCCTCGGTGCTCCTCGCCATCGGCGGCCTCCTGGCCGGCGCCGGCCGCGCGCTCGCGGGCCTGACCGCCGACCGCCTCGGCGGCCCCATCGCGGGCTTTCTCTCGTTCTCCTGCTCGCTGCGTGGGGATGGCGTGCCTGATCGGGATGGAGTTCCGTCCGGCGTGGGTGCTGGCGGCGCGGCTACGTCTTCTTCCTGTTCCTGCCGCTCGGCTCGCGGGCCAGCATCGTCACCGTGCTGCTCGGGCGCATCGCCCCGCCCGCGCAGTACGGCGTCATCTTCGGCCTGCTCGGCATCGGCAACAACCTGGGGGCCGCGCTCGGCCCGTGGCTCTCCGGCATCCTCTTCGACCGGACCGGCTCCTACCTGGTGATCTACCTCTGCGCGCTCGGCATCGCGCTCACCGGGCTCGGCGCGCTCAGCGTCTTCTGCCTCGTCACCCGGTCGTCGCCGATCGCGCGGCCGGCCTAGCCGATCCGCGCGGCCAGCGCCGCGTACTTGTCGAGGAGCGGCAGGACCTGGTCGCGACCCGCGGGCGGTAGCCCGAAGATCGCGCGGGTGACCCCCGCGTCCCGCAGGCCGGCCAGGCGCGTCTCGTCGGTGGGCGCGCCGAAGATGGAGACGGTGACCGCGCCCGGATCCTGGCCCGCCTTCTCGGCCCGCGACCGCAGATCCGCGATGGTCTCGGCGATCGGCTCGCTGTAGGAGCGCCCGCCGATCGGCAGCCAGTGGCCGCCGAACTCCGCCGCGCGCTGGCGCGCGTGCGGGCCGGCCCCGCCCATCAGGATCGGCGGGTGCGGCTTCTGCACCGGCTTCGGGTACGACCACAGCTTGTCGAAGTTCACGAACTTGCCGTGGTACTCGGCCTCGTCCTTGGTCCAGATCTCCTGCATCGCGGCGATCCGCTCGCGCAGGACCTTCCAGCGCGCGTCGAAGTCGGTCCCGTGATGCGCCATCTCCTCCGCGTTCCATCCGCCCCCGATGCCGAAGAGCACGCGGCCGCGCGAGAGGTAGTCGAGGCTCGCGACCTCCTTGGCGAGGAGGATCGGGTCGCGCTCGATCACGAGGCAGATGCCGGTGCCGAGCTTGAGCCGGGTGGTCACCGCCGCCGCGGCGGCCAGGCCGACGAACGGGTCGACGGTGTGCCAGTACTCGCGCGGCAGGTCGGCCCCGCCCGGCCACGGGCTCTTGCGGCTGGCCGGGATGTGGGTGTGCTCCGGCACGAACAGGGACTCGAAGCCGCGGCCCTCGGTCTCGCGCGCCAGGTCGTCGATGCGGATCGCGTAGTCGGTGGAGAACTGGAACACGCCGTATTTCATGGCTCGGCCCTCTTCTTCGGGAGCGTCGGGGGAAACGCTCGGGGGGAAAGTCGGGACGGGGATAGTACGGTCGCCCGCCCAGGGCCTTCACCTCGTCCTGGAAGGTGGTGGAATAGAACCGCTCCGCGTCGGTCAGCGCCCAGGCCTGCCGCTTGTAGCACCACGACTCGGGCTCGAGGCGCTGCGCCTCCTTGAAGAACGGCACCGCGGCCTCCGCGTGCCCCTGCCGCGTGCAGGTGCTCGGCGAGGCGGAAGCAGGCGGCCGCCTGCGCGTGCGCGGCGGTGGGCAGCGAGAGCCGCTCCCGGCGTCCGGCCGGCGGCCTCACGTGGCCGCTCGCGGACCCCTTGGCCACCCAGTCGCGGATGGCGTCCAGGTAGCGCGTCATGTCGAACTTGGTGTACGCGATGAAGCGGTTGTCCGCGAAGGCGACCTCGGCCGGGCGCGCGATGCGCCCGCGCTCGTCGATCCACACCGCGCTCGGCACGTTGACGAGGTGATAGCGCGTGGCCAGGTCATAGTGCGCGTCGATCAGGGCGGGATGGGTCGGCTGCGCCGCGCGGATCCACTCCCCCGCCGCGGCCGCGCCCGCGCTGTCGAGCGCCACCGTGATCACGGTCAGCCCCTTCGGCTCGAGCTCGGCGTGGAGCGCCTGCCACCCGGGCAGGTCGAAGCGGCACCCTCACCACGACGCCCACGCGAGCAGGAACACCTTGCGGCCGCGGAAGTCCCGCAGCGACCAGGCCCGGCCGTCCAGGTCCGGCAGCGTGAAGTCGGGCGCGTCGAGCGAGTCGAGCCGCTCGCCGAGCGCGGCGTGCGACTCGCCGATGGCCCACACCCCGTGCGCCGGGCTCGCCGCCACCGGCTGGCCGAGATGCCGCGCGAGGCCGGCGAGGTCGAGGCGCGTCGCGGGGCCGGCCTCCCGCACCCACGGAGCGCCCGGCGGCACCGGGACGCACAGCGCGCCCCGGCAGAGGCCGTCCGGCGTCCACTCCCATTCGGTCGCGCGGGCCAGCTCCTCCGGGGTGAGCCAGAGCGCCTCGTCCTCGACGGAGGCGTCGCTCACCCGGATGGCGTCGCTGCGGTGAAGAATGGTCGCGTTCATGCGGTCCGGCCCCGGGCACGGTGTTACCATGAATTCGCGATCAAGCCAACCGAGGGAGGTGCGCACGATGGTGAGAGCTCGCTCGATGGTGGTCACGCTGGCGATCTCGGCGATGGTCGGGCTGGGTCACGCCCCCGCGCCGGCGGCCGACCGCTCGGAAGTGGACGCGGCCACCCAGCAGGTGCAGCGTGGGGCCGGTCAGATCGGCCAGGGCAAGGTGCTCGAGGGCGCCGGCGAGACGGCGAAGGGCATCGGCAACACGGTGGTGGAAGGCGCCAAGTACACCGGCCAGAAGCTCGGAGAGGCCGGGCAGGCGGCGGCGCCCGACGCCAAGACCGCGTGGGAGCGGACCAAGGAAGGCGCGGTCGCCTTCGGCTCGAGCGTCCGGGACTTCTTCGGCTCCCTCTTCCGCTGACCGCGGCGCGGGAGCGGCCGGGCCCTAGCGGGCCCGCGGGGGGCGGGGCGGCTTGGCGAGATAGGCGGCGAGCGCCGCGCCCTCGCGCTCCTGGAAGCTCACCGCGATCCGGAGCTGCTCCAGGTACTGCTCGAGGGTCTTGCCGCCGAGCACGATCTTGCGGCTGGTGAAGAACTCCCCCACCTCGCGCTCCCACTCCGGGCTCACCAGCGCGGTCACCCCCTCGTACATCCGCCGGTAGGCGCTGCCCGGGTACTGCCGGGCCATCGTCTCCCAGTTCGCCTTGACGTAGTCCCACGCGAGGCCCCGGCTGTGCACGCCCGCCAGGAGCGCCCGCATCAGGAACGGCGCGTCCTGGCTGCGCACCTCCCCGCTGGTGGTCTTCTCGAGGGTGCGGCGGATCAGCTCGGGCGCGCGGAACGCGGCGAGCGCGTAGAGGTAGCGCTGCTCCTCCTGCGGGCTGCGCGCGGCCTTGAAGCGCTGGAGGAACTCGTCGTACTCGGTCTCCCCGCCCGCCGCGGCCACGATGGCGATGAGCGCGGGCAGCACGTCCGGGTCCACCGCCGACTCGTCCTCCCGGTAGCGGGCGTAGAGGGCGCGGGCGCGCTCCTGGGTGGCGGGGTCGTTGCCGAGGGTGCCCACGGTGCGCAGGAGATCGGCGCGCAGCTGTCGCTCCAGCTCGGTCTCGCCGGGCTGGGCCTCCCAGCCGAGCCGCTCCACCGCCGCCTGCACCCGCTGGCGCACCAGGGCCTCGAGATCGGCCCGCCGGTCGTCCGCGATGACGCGGTTGACGTAGCCCCACGAGCCGATGACCGCGGCCCACACGTTGCGGTCGGTCTCCTCGCCGAAGCGCGCGGTCAGATCGAGGTAGTCCGGCGACGGCATCAGGCCCGCCTGGGCCAGCGCGAAGGCGTCGCTCACCAGGTTGAAGCGCTCGATGGGCGCGAGCTTCTTGAGCGAGCTGGTCATCTTGCGCAGGAGCGGCGCCGCGTACTGCACCCGGTAGAAGCCGTGCCCGCCCGCGTTGACCACCACCCAGTCGGGCGCGGCGGGGAGCGAGACGGTGAGGGCGCTCGGCGCCCAGGAGCACCGGCTTGTCCACGAAGCCGCGCTTGACCGAGGCGCGCACCCGCACCGGGATCTGCCAGTGCTCGGAGGCCGCGCCCTCGGCCGGGAGATAGGTGAAGCGGCGCTGGCTGAGCTTGATGCCGGTGCCGTCGGGCTCCACGATCACGAGCGGGTATCCCGGCCGGAAGATCCAGCCGTCCATCACCTCCGGGATCGGCAGGCCGCGCGGCGTCGCCGAGCGCCTTCCAGAGATCGGTGGTCTCCGCGTTGCCGAAGCGGTGACGCTCGAGATAGAGCCGCACCCCGTCCCGGAACAGCTCGCCGCTCAGGTGCTGCTCGAGCATGCGCAGGACCGAGGCGCCCTTCTCGTAGGTGAGCAGGTCGAACATCGCCTCGCAGTCGCGCGGGGCCCGCACCTCGAACTCGATCGGCCGCGTGTTGTGCAGCCCGTCCACCGCCATCGCGGCGGCGCGCGAGACCCCGAAGGTGGTCCACCGCTTCCACTCCGGCTTCCACGCGTCGACCGCCAGCAGCTCCATGAAGGTGGCGAAGGCCTCGTTGAGCCAGATGCCGTTCCACCACAGCATGGTCACGAGGTCGCCGAACCACATGTGGGCGATCTCGTGGGCCACCACGTCGGCGACCCGCTCGCGCTCGGTGTGGGAGGCGGCCGCCTCGTCCACCAGGAGCGCGGTCTCGCGATAGGTGATCGCGCCCAGGTTCTCCATCGCGCCCGCCGCGAAGTCGGGGATCGCGAGCATGTCGAGCTTGTCGCCCGGATACGGCAGGCCGTAGTAGCGCTCGAAGTAGTCGAGGGCGAAGGCGCCGATCTCGAGGGCGAAGCGGGCCAGGTGGAGCTTGCCCGGCACGCACCACACGCGGAGCGGGGTGGGACCCACCATCACCGGTGGGGTGGCCTCGAGCTCGCCGACCACGAAGGCCACCAGGTAGGTCGACATCCGGATGGTGTCCGCGAAGGCCACCGCCTTCTTGCCCGGCCCGGCCGGCGACTCGCCGGTCACCCGGGTGTTGGACACCGCGGCCAGCGCCTCCGGGATCACCAGGGTGACGCCGAAGACCGCCTTGCACGCCGGCTCGTCCCAGCACGGGAAGCCGCGCCGCGCGTCGGTGGCCTCGAACTGGGTGGCCGCGATCGTGTGCGAGGCGCCCGCCGCGTCCTTGTAGGTGCTGCGGTAGAAGCCGTGGAGGCGATCGTTGAGGATCCCGGTGAAGTCGAGCGTGAGCCGGTGCTCACCGGGCGGGATCGGCTGCGGGAACGTGAGCCGGGCCCGCTCCGCCGCCTCGTCGAGGCTGGCGCTCCCCTCCACCACCTGGCCGTCGGCGGTCTGCACGCTCACCGAGCGGATCACCAGCTCCGCCGCGTTGAGCAGGATCTCGCTCACCGGCTCGGAGACCGTGATCGCGACGGTCTCGTGGCCCGCGAAGGTGGCGGCCTCGAGATCCGGCTCGAGGCGGATGTCGTAGCGCGAGGGCACCACGGTCGTCGGCAGTCGGTAGTCCATGCCGGGGGAAAGGATACCACCAGCCCCTCACCCGGACACCCCGACTTGTGGCCCGGAGCGCGGCGAATCCGCGGTCAGCGCGCCGTCGCGAGCGGGTCCGGCGCCACCCAGATCGCCGCGCCCAGGGCGAGGAGCCGCCCGCTCGCGTCGAACATCGCGGTGCCCGCGTAGCGCCGCCGGCTGCCGGCGCGTGGAGTGGGCGGGTCCGCGCGCCAGCCCATCACGATCAGGGGCCGGCGCCCGTCCACCGGCTCCCGGATCTCCACCTGCAGGGTGCCGGTGTTGCCGGGGCCGGCCAGCGCCCAGCCGCCCGGACAGTCGAGCGCGGACCAGACGAACTCGGGGCGGAGGCGGCCGTCCGTCGTCGAGGAACGTGGGATCCGGCGTCCAGCCCGCCACCCGGACCTCGCCGCCCTCGAGGCCGGCGCCGGACACCGGCCCCGCGAAGATGCGGAGCCCGTCGCCGGGCGCGCGGCGATGGCCGCACACGAAGCACTCCGGAAAGGTGTGACGGACCGAGCCGTCGTCGAGATGCGCCTCGAACCGGCGCGACGCCTCGAGGGCGATCTCGAGCGCAGGCGGCGCGGGCGCCCGGACGGGCAGCCGCTCCGCCGCCGAGCGCGCGACGAGCGCGCCGTCGTCGAGCACCTCCACCGTGTGGCCGTCGCCTCTCACCGTGAGGGGCCGGTCGAGCGGGACTCCCGCGCGGGCCCGGATCTCGATGGTCGTGGCCCGTGGGGCCGCGCCCGCGACGAGCCCGCAGAAGTAGCCGCCGTTGGCGGTCGCCCCGTCGTCGGTCTCGGGGCCGCGGAAGCGGCGCGCGACGACGATCGTGCGGTCGGGCATGGCGGCCATCCTCTCACTTGACAGCCCTCGATGCCAGGCGCGACACTCGGCGCCGTGCCTCTCACCAGCCTCAAGGACCGGACCGCGGTGGTCACCGGCGGCGCCAGCGGCATCGGACGCGCGCTCGCGCTGCTCTTCGCCCGCGAGGGCGCCAACGTGGTGGTCGCCGATCTCGACGAGGCCGGCATGGCCGAGACGGTGGCCGGGGTGAGCCAGGCCGGCCGGCGCGCCCTCGCGGTGAAGACCGACGTGAGCCGGCTCGCCGACGTCCACGCCCTGGCCGATCGCGCATTCGGCGAGTTCGGCGCGGTCCACGTGGTGTGCAACAACGCGGGCGTCGCGCTGTGGGGCGGGCTCGAGTCGGTCACCCACAAGGACTGGGAGTGGGCGATGGGCGTCAACCTCTGGGGCGTCATCCACGGGGTCGAGGCCTTCGTGCCGCGCATGGTGGCGGGCAAGCAGCCCGGGCACGTCGTGAACACCGCCTCGATGGCCGGCCTCATCGCCTCGCAGGGCCTCGGGATCTACAACACCACCAAGTACGCGGTGGTCGGCCTCTCCGAGACGCTGCAGAAGGACCTGCGCGGCTACGACATCGGCGTCTCGGTGCTCTGCCCGATGGGCGTGAACACCCAGATCCGGAAGAGCGACCGCAACCGTCCGGCCGCGCTCCGCAACGAGGCCGCGGAGGGCGAGGGGCGCGCGGTCGAGCTGATCGGCCGCTACCTGCCGCCCGAGCACGTGGCCGAGCGCGTCCTGCGCGCGATCTACGCCAACCGCCTCTACGTCATCACCCACGAGGAGGGTCTGACCCCGCTCAAGCGCCGCTTCGAGCGCATGGCCCAGGCCATCGAGGAGAACAAATGAAGTTCTCGGTCATCGAGGGCTGGGGAAAGCTGCCGGAGGGCTTCACCTATCACGAGGTCGCGGGCGTGGCGGTGGACAAGCAGGATCGAGCGTTCGTGTTCAACCGGGGCGAGCACCCGGTCATCGTCTTCGACCGCGACGGCAACTTCCTGCGCTCGTGGGGCGAGGGCGTGATCCGCCGGGCCCACGGCATCACCATCGACGCCGACGACATGGTGTGGCTCACCGACGATCTCCACCACACCGTGCGCAAGTTCACGCCCGAGGGCAAGCACCTGCTGACCATCGGCGATCCGGACAAGGCGGCCGAGCTGCACGGTGGTCGGCCGTTCAATCGGCCAACTCACGTGGCGATCTGCCCCAAGAGCGGCTTCCTGTTCGTCTCCGACGGCTACGGCAACTCGCGCGTGCACAAGTACTCGCCGGACGGCAAGCACGTGATGTCGTGGGGCGAGCCGGGGACCGATCCCGGTCAGTTCAACCTGCCCCACAACCTGGTGACCGACCGCGACGGGCTCGTCTACGTGGCCGACCGCGAGAACCACCGGGTGCAGATCTTCGACGGCAAGGGCGGCTACCAGGGCCAGTGGAACAACCTCCACCGCCCGTGCGGCCTCTTCGCCGACCGCGGCCACGGCCTCTTCTTCGTGGGCGAGCTCGGCTCCGGGATGCCGGTGACCGAGAAGACCCCGAACCTGGGGCCGCGCGTGAGCGTGCTCGACGCCAAGGGCCAGCGGGTCGCGCGCTTCGGGGGGCAGTTCGCGAGCGAGAAGCCGGGGGAGTTCATCGCTCCCCACGGCCTGGTGGTCGACTCGCGCGGGGACGTCTACGTCGGCGAGGTCTCCTGGACCGGCTACGGGCAGTTCCTCACCCCGCCGCGGGTGATGCGGTCCTTCCAGAAGTTCAAGCGCGCGGACTAGCTCGCGTCGCGGATCGGCAGGAAGCGAGCGGTCGCCTTCGCGACCACCTCCTGCGTCTGCCAGTCCTCGATGGTGGCCTCCAGATCGATGTACTTGCCCCAGTCGCGCACCGCGCGTCCGCGCCCGAGCAGCGGCCGCTCGATCGGGGTGCCCTTGACGTAGCGCACGGTGAGCTCGCCGGTCACGTAGAGCCGGCCGGTGTGGCTGACCGCCGCGCCGGCCAGGATCTCGTCGAGATAGGCGGCCACGATGCCGCCGTGGGCGGCGCCGGGCGGGCCCTCGAAGCGGCCCGGGATCACGATCGGCGAGAGGACCTCGCCTTCCGCCTTGAAGGTCCGGACCCGGAGCCCGATGTCGTGGTCCGGGCCGCACCCGAAGCAGCGATGGAAGCTCGAGCGGGGGCCGCTGAACTTCACCTCCGCGAGCGGCGCGAACCGCTCGACGAACGGCGTGGGCAGCGGCGGATCGTGGGTCATCCGAAGTAGCTCCGCACCAGCGGCGTCCACGACTCGAGCGGCCGGGTCGCCTGCCCCACCACCTTGGCCCCGTCGTCCCACCGCCGCAGGCGCAGGGCGTCGGCGAGCCACGGGTGCCCGTCGAGGCGCGCGATCTCCTCCGGCTCCATGAGCCCGCCCTGCAGCGTCAGCGTGTGCTGCGAGCCGGGCGAGAGGGTCGCGTGGTAGCCGGGATCGGTGGAGCAGAGGTAGCGCTTGGCGTCGGCGTGCATGCGCACGAGCCACGCCACGCGCTCCGGCACGTAGGGAGCGATCAGCTCGGCGCCGATCTCGTGGTGGCCGCGCGCCCCGGATCGGGCCCCACCCACGCGGTCGAAGATCAGGGACTGGTCCACCACGAAGCGGCCCACGTCGTGGAGCAGGCACGCGAGCGTCAGCTGCTCGTCGGCGCCGCCGGCCTCGGCCAGCTCGGCGCACTGGAGCGCGTGGTCCAGCTCGGACACGCGCTCGCCGCCGTAGACGCGGGCTCCCGCGTGCGCCATGGCTTCGAGGAGACGGCCGGTCATGGGGGCGCTCGGGCGCATGTCGATCTGGAGTATACTCGTCGAGCGGCAGCCACTACCACCACGGCGATGCGAGCCAGCGGTGATGCGAAAGGGAGAGCCACGATGGCGGTGAGCGTCAAGGTGATCACGGACGGGCCCCTGATGGTGAAGGGCGAGTGCGAGATGCAGGACGGCCAGGGCAACGCCATGCCACCCAAGGGCGGGGACACCATCTTCCTCTGCCGCTGCGGCAGCTCGGCGAACAAGCCCTACTGCGACGGCGCCCACAAGAAGATCAGCTTCAAGGGCTGACCCCATCCTCTCCCCTCTCCCCTCCGGGGAGAGGGCGGGGTGAGGGATGGGTGGCCTACCGCCGCATCCACCACAGCCGTCCCGCGATCGCGAAGGCGGCCACCCCGATCAGCCCGATGAAGATCGGCGCGCGCCCCTCACCCAGCAGACCGCACACCACCGGGCCGAGGAAGATCGCGCCGTCCACCCCCACCCGATAGACGCCGGTCCGCCAGCCGAGCCGCGCCCCGTCGGTGTGGTCGCGGATCACGCCGAGCGGCAGCATCCAGCCCGCCATCCCGAGGCCGAAGAGCGCGCAGCCCAGCCCGAGCAGCGGCAGCGACCCCAGCCCCACCGCGAAGAGGCCGACCCCGAGAACCGCCGCCACCCCGACCAGCACCGGGGGCCGGCCCACGCGATCGGCGAGCCAGCCCACCGGCAGCAGCACCGCCAGGTCCACCAGCTGCGCCAGCGACAGCAGGCCGGAGATGCCGGCGCGATCGAGCCCGAACTCGCGCGTGCCGCGCAGCGGGATGACGAACTGGCTCACCGCCGACCAGGCGAGCGCCATGATCACGCCGAGCGCGAACATCAGGCGCACGATCGGCGGCAGCGGCGGGCGCCCGGGGGCGATCGCGGACGCGGCGCCCGCCGAGCCCGGCGCGGGCGCCTCCGCGCCGAGCCGGGCCGGGAAGTAGCGGGCCAGCGCGAGCGTGGCCGCGAGCGCCACCAGCACCGGCGTGGCGGCCGCGAGCAGCGTGACGTTCCAGGCCCAGCGCTGGGGCAGCAGCCCGACCACGACCAGGCCGCCGAGCACGCCCAGCATCCCGGCGAACTCGAGCGTGTTGAGCCGCATCGAGGCCCGCGGGCCGGGCTTGATCCTGGAGCACCGCGGTGAGGCTGCCGACCATGACCAGGGTGTGGGCGAGGCCGGTGAGGATCCGGCCCAGCACCAGCACCGGACAGCGGGCCCGCGGTGGCGAGCAGCAGCATCCCGGCGAGCAGGGTCACCGGCGCGAGCGTCAGCGCGGTCGCGAGCCGGCGCGTGGCGAGCGCGCCCGCGGGCAGGTCGGCGGCCATGCGCGCGAGGCCGAACGATCCGGCGAGGACGCCCAGCTCCCAGTCGGGCAGCCCCTGCGCGCGGGCGATCTCGGGCAGGAGCGGGCCGAAGGCGCCGATGCAGACCGTGCTGGAGAAGACGACGAGGCACAGCAGGGCCGTGCCCGCGAACCGGTCTCCGCTCACCGCCCGGGGCGGCTCAGGGCGGAAAGGAGCGCTCGCGCCACCACGGATAGAAGGGCGGCATGTCGGTGCTGGGGCGCAGGGTGAAGCGGGCGGGGCGCTTCTCGAGGAACGCGCTCACGCCCTCGCGGGCGTCGGCGGAGCGTCCCGTCCAGTCCATGCACCGGGAGTCCAGCCGATGCGCCTCCATCGGGTGGTCCGCGCCGAGCAGCCGCCACATGAGCTGGCGCGACAGGGCCACCGAGATCGCCGAGGTGTTCTCCGCGATCTCCCGCGCCAGCTCGCGCGCCACCGGGAGGAGCCGCTCGGGCGGGACCACCCGGCTCACGAGCCGGCCCGCGAGCGCCTCCTCGGCCGGGAACACGCGCCCGGTGTAGACCCACTCCGCGGCCTGGCTCGGCCCCACGAGGCGCGGCAGGAACCAGGTGCTGCACGCCTCCGGGACCACCCCGCGCCGCGCGAACACGAAGCCGATGCGCGCGGCGGTCGACGCGATGCGGATGTCCATCGGCAGCGTCATCGTGATGCCGAACCCCACCGCGGGGCCGTTGATGGCCGCGATCAGCGGCTTCTTCATGTCGAAGATCCGCAGGGTGACGCGGCCGCCCCCGTCCTCGTGCTCGCCGGGCGCCTCGCCGCGTCCGCGCGCCACCCGGTCGAAGGTCCGGGGCCCGCCCGAGAGATCGGCGCCCGCGCAGAACGCGCGGCCGGCCCCGGTCACGATCAGCACGCGGACCGCGTCGTCGGCGTCGGCCTGGTCCAGGACCGCGAGCAGCTCGTCGAGCATGCGGGAGCTGAGCGCGTTGAGCTTGTCGGGGCGCGCGAGCGTGACGGTGCCGACGCCGTCGGCGACCTCGAAGCGGATGGTCTCGAAGGCCACCGCGGTCAGCGGGACGCGGGCGCGTCGCCCGGGGCGGGGTCGTCGGCCTCGCCCTGCTTGAGCTTGCGGAAGACGGTCTTCGGATCGATGCCGAGCATCTTGGCGGTGAGGGTCTTGTTGCCGTGGTTGAGTCGAAGCGTCTCCTCGAGCAGCCGCGCCTCGACCTCGGCGAGCGGCGTGCCGATCCGGACCTGGAACACCCCGTCGGGCGCCGCGGCGGCATCCGCGGGCGCGGCGGGCCCGTCGCGCAGCAGCATGACCGAGCGCTCGCGCACCGCGTCCGGCAGATCGGGCGCGTCGACGCGCAGGCCCCGGGCCAGCACCACCGCGCGCTCGACCACGTTCTCGAGCTCGCGCACGTTGCCCGGCCACGAGTAGGCCTCGAGGCAGCCCAGGGCCTCGTCGGTGAAGCCGTCGAGCTGGCGGTTGTTCTTCGCCGCGTAGACGCGGAGGAAGTGCTGGGCCAGGAGCGGCACGTCCTCGTGCCGCTCCCGGAGCGACGGCACCTGGATCGTGATGACGTTCAGGCGGTAGAAGAGGTCTTCCCGGAAGCGCTTGTCCCGCACCTGGGTGGCGAGATCCTGGTTGGTGGCGGTGACGATGCGCACGTCGACCCGGAGCGTCTTGGTGCCGCCCACCCGCTCGAACTCTCCCTCCTGGAGCACGCGCAGGATCTTGGGCTGGGTGACCAGCGAGAGGTCGGCGATCTCGTCGAGGAACAGGGTGCCGCCGTCGGCGAGCTCGAAGCGCCCCTCCTTGCGGCCGGCCGCCCCGGTGAAGGCGCCCTTCTCGTAGCCGAAGAGCTCGGACTCGAGCAGGGTCTCGGGCAGCGCGGCGCAGTTCACCGCGATGAAGGGGCCCTCGCGCCGGCCGGAGCGGTCGTGGATGGCGCGCGCCACCAGCTCCTTGCCGGTCCCGCTCTCGCCCTGGATCAGGACGGTGGCCGAGCTGTCCGCCACCTGCTGCACGAGCGTCATGAGCCGCCGGAACGCGGGGCTCGCCCCGATCATGTTGCCCTGCCGCAGCAGGTCGTCCAGGCGCTTCTGCAGCGCGCGGTTCTGGGCGATGAGGTCGCGGCGCTCGAGCGCCTGGCGCACGACCTTGGTGAGCTGGGCCCGCTGGAAGGGCTTGGTGAGGAAGTCGGTGGCGCCGTCCTTCATCGCCCGCACCGCCTCCTCGACGGTGCCGAAGGCGGTGAGCAGGATCACGTCGACGTCGGGCGCGACCGCCTTGGCCTCGCGCAGCAGCTCGAGCCCGGTGAGCCCGGGCATCTTGAGGTCGGAGAGCACCAGGTCCACCCCGCCCGCCTGCAGCCGCTCGAGCGCGGCGAGGCCGTCGGGGGCCAGCACCACCGCGTAGCCCTCGCGGGTCAGCGCGCGCTCGAGGCTCTGGCGCACCGCGGGGTCGTCGTCGGCCACCAGCAGGGTCGCGAGCGGCACGGCGGGCTCAGGCATGCTCGAGCTTCCGGATCGGCAGGGCCATCGTGAAGGTGGCCCCCACGCCGGGCGCGCTGCTCCAGCGGATCTTGCCGCCGTGCTCCTCGACGATCTGGCGCGAGATGGAGAGGCCGAGCCCGGTCCCCTGCGGCTTGGTGGTGAAGAACTGCTCGAAGAGGCGGCGACCGACCTCCGGGCGGGATCCCGGCCCCGCTGTCGGACACCGCGATCTCCACCGTCTCGTCCAGGCAGGCGGTGGTGAGGGTGAGCGTGCCGCCCTGCGGTACCGCCTCGATCCCGTTCTTCAATAGGTTCAGGACGGCCTGTCGCAGCAGCGTGCGATCGAACTCCATCGGAGGCACCGCGGCGTCGGTGGCCACCTTCACCGCGATGCCCTGGCGGGCCGCGAGCGGGCGCACGAACTCCGCCACCGCGCTGACCATGTCGTTGACCGAGTCCTCCTCGAACTGCGGCCGCGGGAAGCGCGCGAAGGCGAGGTACTCCTCGGTGAGCGCGTCGAGGGCCGCGACCTGGTCGCGGATGGCCCCGACCAGCGCGGTGGCCTCCGTCCCGTCCTCGCTCACCCGCCCCTGCACCATGTCGCCCAGCAGCTCCGCGTTCAGCTCGATGGCCGCGATGGGGTTGCGCACCTCGTGGGCGACCTTGAGCGAGAGCCGGCCCACCGTCGCCATCCGCTCCGCCTCCACCAGGTTCTCCTGGGCCGCCTGCAGGCGCGTGAGCGTCCCGGTCACCTCCGCGTTCAATCGCTCCACCTCGACGCGGGCGCGCCGCTCGCGATCCGCGACGTGGCCGAGCGCGAAGGCGGGCAGCCCGAGCTGCCCCATGACGATGGCGACCGCGGTCCACGCCACGTCCGGCGGGGCCATCCACGCCGCGGTCCAGTAGAGCATCCCGGCCACGAGGGTCAGCAGCAGCCCGACCCAGCGCCCGAAGTAGTAGGCGTTGACCGCGACCAGCGGGAAGAACAGGTTCACGAACGGGCTGTCGCCGCCGCCGGTGAGGTAGAGGAGCAGGAACACCAGCGCGAGGTCGACGCACAGCGCGGCGGTGAAGATCCGGCGCGTGGCGCCGGGGTTCACCGTCACCAGCGCGAGGATGCCGGCCTTGTAGAGCCCGAACCAGATGACCAGCGCGTAGACGTCGACCCGGTGGCGGGGACGGAGCGGCACCAGCCCGAGGGCGGTCAGGCCGCCCACCATCACGATGGCGAGGAGCACCGCGAACAGGCGCTCGTCGCGCTCGAACACCCGGAGGGGCGCGGCCCAGCGCGTGCGGGTGGGGGCGGTCAGCGCCATGACGGGGGACACACTATCACGCGGCCTTGGAGGGTCAAGCCGGTCGGGCCGGCGCCGCGGCGGGCGGGGCGGCGGCGAGCGTCGTCGCTTCCTCGCGCCGGAGGAGCGGCAGGGCCAGCAGCGGGAGGAGCCCGATCAGGCCCACCGCGATGAGCAGCTGTCCCAGCCCCGAGTAGTCCTGCTGGGTGACCCCGAAGGCCACGTTGAGGTAGCGCGTGCCGAGCTCGCTGGCCGACAGGGCCAGGTTCATGAGCGAGGCCATGATCGCGAACATGGTGGCCTCCGCGCCGCGCGGCGCGGTGCGCGCGATGAGGGCGAGCATCGGCACCATGCTGAGCTGGCCGAGCGGCGCCGAGATCGTGGTGTCGATGAACGCGAAGGTGCGCGGGCTCAGCCCGAACCACCGGTAGGCCTCGTAGAAGAGGCCGATCGTCGGCAGGTAGAGGACCGCACCCGCGATCGTGACCCAGAAGAGGGTGTAGCTCACCGGTCGATGGGTGATCGGCTTGCGGAACACGATCAGGCCGACCAGGCTCAGCATCGAGCTCACCTGGGCGAGGAGCCCGAGGAACTCCTGATCGAACCCGAGGTGGTCGATCGCCCAGTAGTTGAACCCCTGCCCCGCCCCGGGAACCGCCCGGAAGCAGAAGATCGCGAAGGCGGCGACCGCGACGGCGCGGGAGATCCCGACCCGCCGGAGGAGCAGCGTGATGATGGTGCCGGAGACGACCAGGATGATCTCCTGGCCGAACGGCACCGACAGCGCCTCCAGCAGGATCCCGAGCGCGGCGTAGGCGAGCCCGCCCGCCACCACGAGGCGCGAGTTGCCCGCCCCGAGGGGATTGGGCGCATCGGCGGAGGCGGCGGGCCGCGCCGGCTCCCGCGGGATCAGCCAGGCCGCCACCACCACCAGGAGCGGCAGGATCAGCGCGATCGCGAACACCGTCCGCGCCCCGACCGCGCCCGCGAGCCAGCCGCTCAGGTATCCCACGCTGATGGTGCCGGCCAGCAGCGACATGCGGCCCAGGGCCTGGATCTGCTTGATCTCCTCCTCGGAGCGGGCCACCTCCACGCTCAGCGCGTCGGCCACCACGTCCTGGACCATGAAGCCCACCGCGCTGATGACGAGCGCGGCCAGGTAGCTGCCCTTGGTGGAAGCGGTGGTGGCGAGCCACGCGTAGCCCACCAGCGTGAGCAGCGCGCCCAGCAGCAGATACGCGAAGCGGCGGCTCCCGAGGATCGGATGCACGTCGGACGCGACCCCCGCCACCATCTTGGTGCTCCACGGCAGCGCCACCCAGAAGGCGATGCCGGCCGCCTCGGCGGGGGTGATGCCGAGCACGTCCTTCTGGAAATAGAGCAGCGCGATCGCGGTGACCCCGCTGGCCCCGTAGCAGAAGTAGGTCACCAGCACCGGGAGATAGGCCAGCCGCACCCCGCCCAGCAGGCCGCGCACGAGACGGCGGGGCGCGGGCGGCGCGGCGGGAGCCGTCTCGGTCGGTTCGGCCATCAGGCGCAGTGTAGCGTACCCGGCCGCCGTCTCACGCTTGACGTCGGCCCGCGCCGCCGTTACCGTCGGCGGCATGACGATGGCCGGCGAGGGCGTGCTCGCGTTCTGGCACGACGTGGCGCCCGGCGGGGACGGCGAGTTCGATCAGTGGCACCTGCGCGAGCACATCCCGGAGCGCCTCGCGGTGCCCGGCTTCCTCCGCGCGCGGCGCTACGCCACGCTGGGCGCCCCGCCCCGGTACTTCTACTTCTACGAGACCGAGTCGCTCGACACGCTGCAGAGCCCGGCCTACCTGGCCCGCCTCGCCGATCCGACCCCGTGGACGCGGCGGACCATGCCGCTGGTGCGCAACAACATCCGCACCGCGTGCCGCGTGGTGGCCACGTGGGGCGCGGCGGTGGGCGGGGTGATCGCCACGCTCCAGCTCGGCCCCCGCGCGGGCCACGAGGACGAGCTGCGTTCCTGGCTCTCCACCACCGCGCTGCCCGGGGCGGCGGAGCACCCCGGGATCGTGGCGAGCCACCTCCTCGAGGGCGACGCGGGCGTCAGCACCGCGGCCAAGAGCGACGAGAAGAAGCTCCTCGCGACGCCCGACGCGCTCGTGCGCTGGGTGGTGCTCGTCGAGGGCATCGACGCGGCCGCCGCGGAGGCGACGTGCCGCGACCTGCTCAGCCCGGAGACCCTGGCCCGACACGGGGGCGCGGACGGCGCGACCCTCGGGCTGTACCGCCTGCAGCTCGTACTGGGAGAAAGGTGACGCCCACATGGACCAGATCTCGCTCTACCTTCCCGGCATCCTCCTGGCGTACGCGACGTTCTTCCTCGCGATCGCCAGCCCCGGCCCGAACGTGCTGGCGATCATCGGCACGTCGATGAGCGTGGGGCGGCGATCGGGCATCGCGCTCGCGCTCGGAGTGGCGGCGGGCTCCTTCGTCTGGGCCATGCTCGCGGCGGTCGGCCTGACCGCGCTGCTGGCGTCGTACGCGGCGGCCCTCACCGCCATCAAGGTCGCGGGCGGGCTCTACCTGCTCTGGCTGTCCTACAAGTCGTTCCGCTCCGCCGCCTCGCCCCACGACATCGAGGCCACCACGCTCTTCGGGTCGACGCGCACCCCCTTCGGCTACGCGCTGCGCGGGTTCACCATCCAGATGACCAATCCCAAGGCGGCGCTCGCCTGGATCGCGATCATCTCGCTCGGGCTCCGGGAGCACGCGCCGCTGTGGGTCGCGTTCGCCATCGTGGTCGGCACGTCGATCCTGTCGGTCATCATCCACTGGCTCTACGCGGTCGCGTTTTCCACCCGGGTCATGGTGCGCGCGTACTCCCAGGCGCGGCGGTGGATCCAGGGGGCGCTCGGCGCGGTGTTCGCGGTGGCGGGCATCAAGCTGCTGACCAGCCGCACCTGAGCTCAGCCGAGGTCGGGCTCGCGCGTGTGCCAGTCGGTCGCGCGCTGATAGGCGTGGCCGACGCGCAGCACGGTGGCCTCGTCGAACGGGCGGCCCACCAGCTGGAACGCGAGCGGCAGGCCGGCGGCGGAGAAGCCGCAGGGCAGGCTCAGCGCGGGCAGGCCGAGCCCGTTGAACGGGCGCGTGAGGCGCGAGAACCGGCCCTGCCGCGCGATGCGCTCCTCCAGCGGGCCCTCGAGCGCCGCGCGGAGCGGCGGCGCCGGCTCCGGGATCACCGGCACCGCCAGCACGTCCACCTCGCTCCACACCTCGCGGGTGAACGCGCGGGCCAGGCGCGCGCGCAGCCGGAGGGCCTGCAGGTAGTCGTAGGCCGGCACGCCCAGGCCCAGCTCGAGGCGGGCGCGCGTGAAGGCGTCGAGCTCCTGCGGCCGCTCCCGGAGCAGGCGGGCGTGCAGCGCGCTCGACTCGCTGCGGGAGATGAGCCCGGTGATGTCGTTGAGCACCCGGGGATCGGGCAGCCGGATCTCCGCGACGCGCGCCCCCAGGGTGGCCAGGGTCGCGACCGCGCCGCGCACCCCCGCCTCCATCTCGGCGTCGAGGCCCTGGAAGAAGAAATCGAGCGGCACGCCGACGCGGAGCCCGCGCACCGGGATCTCGAGGGACGCGACGTAGTCGTCCACCGGGAGTGAGCTCGTGGTCGCGTCGAGCGGATCCGCGCCCGCCATGGCCTGGAGCATGAGCGCGCAGTCGAGCGCGGTGCGGGCCATCGGCCCCAGGTGGTCGTTCGACCACGAGAGCGGCATCGCGCCCGCGCGGCTCACCCGGCCGTAGGTCGGCTTGAGCCCGGTGATGCCGCAGGAGGCGGCGGGCAGGCGGATGGAGCCGCCGGTGTCGGTGCCGATGGCGCCCGGCGCGAGCCCCGCCGCCACCGCCACTCCCGAGCCGCTCGACGAGCCCCCGGTGCAGTGCTCGACCGCCCACGGATTGCGCGCGTGCCCGTGATGCGGGTTGTCGCCCAGCGCGCCCATGGCCAGCTCGGTCATGTTGAGCTTGCCGAGGCACACCGCGCCGGCGGCGAGGAGCCGGGTCACCGCGGTGCAGTCCTGCTCCGCGGTGAAGTACTCCGCGGTCCGGGTGCCGCAGGAGGTGGGCAGGCCGCGGACGAAGCAGAGATCCTTGAACGCGAGCGGCACGCCGTGGAGCGGGCCCCGCCACCGGCCCCGCCCCGCGTCGTCCTCGAGGCGGCGGGCCGCGGCCAGCGCGCGATCGGCGTCCACCGTGATGAAGGCGCGCAGGCGATCGTCGAGCCGCGCGATCCGATCGAGGTGGTGGCGCGCGACCTCGACCGGGGAGACCTTGCCCTGCCGGATCGACGCGGCGACCGCGGCCAGGCTCGGGAAGTCGGGCACCGCCGCGCCGGTCTAGCCGGGAGACCCGGAGCCGGGCGTGCCGCCGCCGGCGGCCGGCGCGCCGTCCTCCAGCGCCGCCGCGAAGCGCGCGGGCTCCTCGGCCAGCGACAGCTCGCCGGCCAGCCGCTCGATCACCCCCAGGAGGTCGGCCAGCTCCGCCTGCTGGAGCTTGTTCTCGCTCATGGCGGGAGCATACTACGCGGACCCGAGTACAATCCTTGACAATACGAGGCCCGCGAGGGTACTCACGCTCAGGCGGTCGACTTTGGAAACCGCAGGGGAACCGCGAGCCCAGCCGGCTGGTTACCCGTTTTCAGAAAGGAGAAGACCATGCGCAGGACGCACCTTGGATCGTGGGTCGTGCTCGGGTTCACGGCCCTGGCCCTGATGGCGGTGGCGCCGGCCGAGGCCCAGAAGAAGACCCTCGTGGTGGCGCTCAACCAGGATCCCGACCTGCTGGACCCGACCCTGTCGCGCACCTACGTGGGCCGGATCATCTTCGCCCACATGTGCGAGAAGCTCTTCGAGATCGACGAGAACCTGCGCCTCTCTCCCCAGCTCGCCGCCGCGCTGCCCGCGATCTCCGACGGCGGCAAGACGGTGACCATCAAGCTGCGCAGCGGGGTGAAGTTCAACGACGGGACCCCGATGAACGCGGAGGCGGTGAAGTTCTCCCTCGATCGGCACCGCGAGATGAAGGGCTCGAACCGGCGCAGCGAGCTGGACCCGGTCACCGCGGTGGAGGTGGTGGATCCGCTCACGATCCGGCTCCGGCTGAAGAGCGCGTTCTCCCCGCTGGTGGCCACCCTCGCCGATCGCTCCGGCATGCCGATCTCGCCCACCGCGGCCAACAAGCTCGGCGACAAGTTCGCCACCGCCCCGGTGTGCGTGGGACCGTGGTCCTTCGTGGAGCGCGTGCCGCAGGACCGCATCGTGCTCGAGAAGTCGACCCACTACTTCGATCCCGGCCAGGCCCACTTCGACCGGATCGTGTTCCGCATCATCCCCGACGACAACGTGCGCCTCGCCAACCTGCGCTCGGGCGACATCGACGTCATGCACCTGGTGGCCCCCACCGACTCGCTGAACCTCAAGAAGGAGGGGCGCTTCGAGGTGGCGAGCGTGACCGGTCTCGGCTACACCGGCATGACCATCAACCAGCGGAACAAGACCGGCAAGACCCAGCCGCCCGGCGACCTGGGCACCCCGCTCGCCAACGACCCGCGGGTGCGCGAGGCCCTCGACCTGAGCCTCGACCGCGAGGCCATCAACCAGGTGGCGTGGGACGGCCAGTACACGCCCGCCTGCACGCCGATCGCCCCGGTGAGCCCGTTCTACGACAAGAGCCGCAAGTGTCCCGGCCGCGACGTGGCCAAGGCCAAGCAGCTCCTCGCCGCGGCCGGGCTGCCCAACGGCTACGCCTTCGAGCTCACCATCGTGAACGACCCGCAGCAGCGCCGCTTCGGCGAGGTGATCCAGGGGATGGCCCGCGAGGCCGGCTTCAACATCACCCTCAAGCCGAGCGAGTTCGCCTCCGCGCTGACCGACGACGACAACGGCAAGCTCCAGGCCTTCGCCATCGGCTGGAGCGGGCGCGTCGATCCCGACGGCAACATCCACCAGTTCCACACCTGCGGCGGCAGCCTGAACACCACCCTGGTCTGCGACGAGGCCGTCGACGCGCTCCTGAACAAGGCGCGCGAGGTCAGCGACCAGGGGCAGCGCGCGAAGCTCTACCGCGAGGCCATCGACAAGATCACCGCGCGGCGCAACGTCATCTATCTCTACCACCTCAACTACATCGTCGCGTTCCCCAAGAACCTGAAGGGCTACCGGGCGGTGCCCGACGGGCTGATCCGCATCAAGGGGGTGTCCTGGAACTAAGCGGGCCCCGGTGCTCGACTTCCTGATCCGGCGGGTCGCGATCTCGATCGTGACCCTGTTCGTGATCAGCCTGATCGTCTTCACCGGCGTCCGCATGATCCCCGGCGACCCGGCCCGCGTCATGGGCGGCACCGACGCCGACGCGGCCGGGCTCGCCGAGATCCGCCAGAAGTACGGGCTCGACGCGCCGATCGCGGTGCAGTACCTGCGCTGGGTCGGGCTCGCGCTGCGGGGCGATCTCGGCGAGTCGATCCGCACCCGCGAGTCGGTGGTGTGGACGGTGGCCCGCAAGCTGCCGATCACGATGGAGCTGGCCGGCCTGTCGCTCCTGATCGCCCTCGGCATCGCGATCCCCTCCGGCATCTTCTCCGCGGTCCGCCGCAACACGGTGTGGGATTTCCTCGTCAACGCGGTCTCGCTCTGCGGCCTCTCGGTGCCGAGCTTCTGGCTCGGGCTCATGCTGATCCTGCTCCTGTCGGTGCGGCTGCACTGGCTCCCCGCCTCCGGCTTCGTGCCGCCGTGGGAGGACCTGGGGGCCAACCTCCGGCGCATGCTGATGCCCGCGTTCGTGCTGGGGAACGGCCTCGCGGCGGTGCTGATGCGGCAGACGCGCAACAGCATGATCGAGATCCTGAGCGCGGACTACATCCGCACCGCGTGGAGCAAGGGGCTGGCCGGCCGCGCGGTCATCCTCCGCCACGCCTTCCGCAACGGGCTGATCCCGGTGGTCACGATCCTCGGCCTCCAGACCGGCGCGCTCATGGGCGGCGCGGTGGTCACCGAATCGATCTTCGTGGTACCCGGCTTCGGGCGGCTGATCGTGGAGTCGGTGTTCACCCGCGACTACCCCCTCGTGCAGGGCGTGGTGCTGATCACCGCCAGCACCTACGTCCTGGTCAACCTGCTGGTGGACCTCTCCTACTCCCTGCTGAACCCGCGCATCCGCATCGGAGGGGCCGCGAGTGGCGGCTGAGCGGGGCGGGCGGCTCTGGCGGCGGCTGTGGCGGCGCCCGCCCGCGGTGGTGGGCGGGCTGGTCGTGCTCTTCTTCGTGGCCCTCGCGGTCGGGGCCCCGTGGATCGCGACGTCGGATCCGCAGCGCTCCGACTACGGCAAGATCCGCAAGGCGCCGACCGCCGCGAACCCGTTCGGCACCGACGACCTCGGCCGCGACAACTTCTCCCGCGTGGTCTGGGGCACCCGCATCTCGATGCAGGCGGGCGTGTTCTCGATCGTGCTCGCGATCGCGATCGGGGTGCCGGCCGGCCTCGTGGCCGGGTACTGGAGCGGCGGCGTCATCGACCAGCTCATCATGCGGCTGACCGACGCCTGGCTCGCCTTCCCGTTCCTGATCCTGGCGATCGGCCTCGTGACGATCATGGGGGCCTCGCTCACCAACGCGACGGTGGCCATCGGCCTCGCGGCCACGCCCACCTTCATCCGGCTCACCCGGGGGCTCGTGCTCGGGACGCGCGAGGAGGAGTACGTGCAGGCGGCGCGCGCGCTCGGCGCGGGCGGGCCGCGGACGATCCTCCGCCACATCCTGCCCAACATCGTGAGCGCCCTGCTCGTGCAGGCCACCGTGTCGATCCCGGCCGCCATCATCGCGGAGGCCATCCTCTCGTTCCTGGGTCTGGGCGTGCAGCCGCCGACGCCGAGCTGGGGCACCATGCTCAACACCGCCCAGCAGTTCCTCGAGACCGCGCCGTGGATGGCCTGGTGGCCCGGCCTCGCGATCTTCTCGCTGACGCTGTCGTTCAACCTGGCCGGCGACGGCGTCCGCGACCTGCTCGACCCCAAGGACTACTAGCCGCTGGAGAGGCGGAGGCGGAGACGGCGGCCCTGAGAGCTCAGGCCCGCGGGGCGAGCAACGCGGTCAGGTCGCGCACGTCCTTGAGCTTCTCGGCCTGCCCGACGAGGCCGACCACCTCCCGCGCGCGCCCTGGACCGAGCGGCGCCGAGGCCAGCGCGACGAACTTCTCCACGACTTCCTCGGCCGGCACCGGATCCTCGAAGTCGCCGCGCACCACGCTGGTCACCCCGGTGAGCGCGCGCCCGTCCTTGAGCGCGACCTCGACCCGCGCGGTCGGGGCGTCGGCGCGCCGGGGCGACATCTCCGGATCCACCCGCACCTCGACGCGGGCGGCGAGGGTCCGGATGCGCGGGTCGCCGAGGGCGGGCTCCACGAAGGCCGAGACGTCGG
This sequence comes from uncultured Candidatus Rokubacteria bacterium, assembly GCA_963841755.1. GTDB lineage: Bacteria > Methylomirabilota > Methylomirabilia > Rokubacteriales > CSP1-6 > CAMLFJ01. The sequence goes on along the minus strand of CAWJDX010000005.1, from coordinate 14,403 downwards.
CGCGGCCGAGGACGAGCGCGGCGGCCACCGCGTACGGGATGGAGAACTTGGCGCCCAGCATCGAGGCCGGCGCGGCGCCGGCCATCCGCGGGCCGAACGGGATCGTGGTCACGATCACACGCTCGACCTCGTCGGCCCGCACCTCCCCGGCCCGCGTCATCGCGAGCAGCGCGTCCAGCGCGAAATGGTTGTAGCGACAGCAGGCGTAGAGCTTGAAGTAATTCTGCTGGATGCGCAGCGGCCCGCCCAGGCCGTCGAGCGCGCGCTCGGGCTCGAAGCGGTCGGCGAGGATCGTGCCGTACACGTCGCTCGGCGCGTCGGTCAGGCCGGTGAAGCCGGCGCGGTGGAGATCGACCGCGAGGATGCCCTCGAGCCCCGAGCGCCCCGGATACGCGTTGCGGATCGTCACGCCCTCGAGCGCGGTGGTCCAGGTGTTGGCCGGGCTCATGCTCGCGGCGAGATTGATCACCGAGCGGACGGCGGCCGCGTCGAGCCCGGCCAGCCGGGCCACCGCCACCGCGGTGCCGATGGTGCCCCACGTCCCGTGGGAGTGGACGTTCGGCTTCAGCGTGGTCGCGCTGCCGAGCCGGGAGCAGACCTCGTAGCCGGCGATGACGCTCTCGAGCAGCCGGCGCCCGTCGGCCCCGGTGTCCTCGGCCACCGCGAGGGCGGCCGGGACCACGTGGATCGCGGGATGACCGCCACCGAGCCGGCTGCCCTCGTCCACCTCGAGCGCGACGCCGGCGGTGGCGTTGGCGAACGTGGCCAGCAGCGGGTCCACCCGGCCGCCGTGGCCCACGAGAGTCGCGCCGGCGCGCGACCGGCGCTCGTGCATGGCGGCGGCGAGCCGTCGGTTCTCCGGCTGGGCGCTGCCGGCCACCATCGCGCCGATCGTGTCGAGCAGCACCAGGCGCGCCGCCTGGACCGCCTCCTCCGGCAGGCGATCCAGGCTCACCGCCTCGACGAACGCGGCGAGCCGGTCCAGATAGTCCATGCGGCCGGCGGCTCCCCTACCCGGCCGTCCCGCCGAGCGGCGCCACCGGTCCGGTCCGCGCGAGGAACTGCCCGTAGCCCGGCTTCTGCTCGAGGCGGCCCTGGTTCAGCAGCACCTGGCCGCGCAGCACCGTCATCCAGGGGCGCCCCTTCGACTTCCAGCCCTCGTAGAGCGTCCAGCCCGCGACGCCGTGATGGTCGGCCACCTGGATCGTCCCGTCCGCGTCGGGATCGATGATGGTGAGATCGGCATCGGCGCCCACCCGGATGGCGCCTTTTCGCGGATAGAGCCCGAAGATGCGCGCCGGGTTCTCCGCCATCACGCGGGCCAGCCACGTCACCGGCAGGCCGCGCTTCACCACGCCCTCGCTCCACATGAGCGGCACCAGCGTCTCGATCGACGGGCTGCCGAACGGGACCGGGTTGCCCTTGCCGTCCACGAAGATGTTCTTCCAGCCCGGCTCCTTCAGCTCCTTGCGCCGCGGCGAGTGGTCGCTGGCCACGGTGGCGATGTAGCCCTCGCGGCTGCCGCCCCAGAGCGCGTCGCCGTCGCCGCCCCCCACCGGCCGGAGCGGCGGCCCGATCTTGGCGAGCGGGCCCCACGCCTCCATCTCCTTCTCGGTCAGCAGCAGGTACTGCGGGCAGGTCTCGGTCCAGACCCGCTGCCCGCGCGCCTGCGCGGCCTTGATCCGCTCCAGCCCGACCTTCGTCGAGAGGTGGACCACGTAGACCGGGCACTTGGTCATCTCACCGATGAGGATCGCGCGGTTGATCGCCTCCTCCTCGGTCCACGGCGGGCACGTCGCGGGAAAGTCGGTGGGCTTCACCTTGCCCGCCGCGATCGACTTGTTCTCGAGGTGGTAGAGGATGTCGCCGTTCTCGCAGTGGAGCTGGCAGACGCCGCCCAGCGCCGCGATCTTCTCCATGACCTGGGCGATGAACTCGTCCGAGCACATGCGGTTCGGCCGCTTCTTGTAGGTCATGAAGATCTTGTACGAGCTGACGCCCTGCTCGAAGGCCTCGGCCAGCCCGTCGAGGATGTAGGGCTGATTGTTCAGGATGAAGTGGAAGCCGAAGTCGACCACCGACTGCGAGCCCGCCTCGTCGCGCAGCCGCTTGAGCGCCTGGGGCAGGGTCTCCTTCGCCTGGTCGTCGTACTCCACGAAGGACAGCAGCGAGGTGAGGCCGGCGTGGGCCGCCGCCACCGGGCCGGTGTGCCAGTCGTCGTAGACCGCGCCCAGGTGGACGTGGCAGTCCATGAGGCCGGGCAGCACGTACTTGCCGGTGGCGTCGATCGTCCGCTCCGCGGACGGCAGCATCGCCTCCGCGCCCAGCGGCCACGATCTTGCCGCCCTTCACCGCCACCGCGGTCTCGAGCACCTCGGTGGACGTGACGACGCGCCCCCCGCGGACCAGCAGGTCGACACTCTCCGCGGGCATCACGCGCCTCGCTTCGTGGGCTGGGTGAGCAAACCGTAGTGCTCGGGATGCCGGCGGCCGAGGAAGTCCCAGCGCTTGCGCGCGGGGGTCATCGTGTCGAGGTCGATCCGGGCCGCGATCAGCTCGTCGCCGGTGGTGGCCGCCTTGGCCAGCACCTGCCCCATCGGGCTCACGATGCAGGACCCGCCGATCAGCTCCATGCCGTCCTCGATTCCGGCCTTGGCGATGCCGACCACGAAGAGGTTGTTCTGGTAGGCGCCCGCGCGCAGGCACAGCTCGTTCAGATCCAGCGCCAGCGGCGAGAGCGGGGTGTTGTAGCCGATCAGCACGATCTCGGCGCCCAGCAGGCCCAGGCTGCGGTAGGACTCGGGGAAGCGCCGGTCCTGGCAGATCGCGATGCCGACCTTGGCCTTCGCGGCGTCGAACACGCGGTAGCCGCTGTTGCCCGACTCGAAGAAGTGGGGCTCGTAGACCTGCGCGTGCCCGTCGGGCTGCTTCGCGCCCGGAAGATGGATCTTCCTGAACGTCCCGGCCAGGTGGCCCGTCTCGTCGGTGAGCAGCGCGGTGTTGAAGTAGCGCCCCTGGTCCTTCTCGCAGAACCCCACGTGGCAAGCGATGCGCGCCTCGCGCGCCCGCTGGAGCAGCGGGGCCAGCGCCTTGGGCGGCATCTCGGTCTCGAAGAACTGATCGAAGTCGTCCCGGACCCGCTTGGGGAAATAGGTCGTCAGCGCCATCTCGGGATAGGCCAGGATCTCGACGTCCTCCGCGACGGCCCGCTCGAGCAGGGCCAGCATGCGCTCGACGATCTCCTCGCGGCTCGTCCCCTCGTTGTTGGGGCCCATCTGCGCGGCGGCGACTTTGATGTGGCGTGGCATGCGCGTCTCTCCTTGGCTATTGGGCCTTCATACGCCGGAGCCCACTCGCTTCCGGCACTCCTCGACCATCTCGATCAGCACCCGGCGGCACTGCCCGGTGTCGGTCACCTCGCGCGGGAAGCCGATCCGGCAGCCCTCGAGCCCGTCCCCCGCCCGGACGCGGAGCTTGAAGCCGAGGCGGTCCACCGCGACCATCTCGGCCGCGTCGGCGGCGACCGGGCCCAGCACCCGAGCATAGAGGATCAGCGCGTCGGCGTGGTCCCGGTTCATGTGCTCGATGATGCCCGGCGCGGCGTCGGCGAGCGGATCCGGCCGGGCCGCCTCGTAGCCCTCGACGGTGAGCCAGTCCATGGCCCCGAAGCCGCCGACGAAGTAGATGTCGGTCAGGTCGAGACGCCAGAACGCGAAGTCCCCGTAGTCGACCCAGTGCACCGCGTTCGGGTGGCGCGCCAGGTACGCCTCGCGGGCCGCCGCGCGGTCGGCCGCGGGCAGGCGCTGGGCCCGACCCATGAGCGTGACGCGGGCCATCGCGAGCGGATCCTCGTGGCCCGCCTGCACCACGAGCAGGCTCGCGCGCGGATCGGCGTCGAGGTTCTGGGTGTGCATCGCGAGCCCGCTGATCAGGACCAGCGGCCGGCCGCGATCGTCGGGCGCGTACGGCATCACCGACACGAAGGGGTGGCCGGGATGGCGGCGCGAGAGCGTGCCCAGGGTGCCGGAGGGCGCGAGGTGCACCAGCGTGCGCGCCTGCTCGCCGAAGCTGGGCTCGGGCGCGCTCGGCCCGGCCGGCCGTCCCCCCTGGCCATGGGAGCTCATGCGCCGACTCTATCACCGCCGACCGCCAGTCGCTCGGCGAGGCGCCCCGCGCTCGGGACCACGAAGATCGCCAGGGGAGCCTCGCGGTTGCGCACCGTGAGCTCGTGACGGGCGTGATCCGAGACGTCGAGGCCGGCGCGCACCGCGACCTCCTCGGAGAGCACCAGGTCGCAGCCGTAGTCCTTGGTGAGGGCCTCGAGACGCGCCGCCACGTGCACGGTGTCCCCCACCGCGGTGAGATACGTGGTGGTGGCGTAGCCCATCCGCCCGACCACGGCGGCGCCGGTGTGGATGCCGATGCCGAGGCGGAGCGGGGCCGCCAGATCGTCGGTCAGCGTCCGGCTCAGCTCGTGCACGCGCGCCACCATGCCCGCGGCCGCGCGCACCGCCTGGCGGCAGCCTTCCTCGGGTCCGCTGTCCACCCCGAAGAGCGCCATGACCCCATCGCCGGTGAACTGGTTCACGATGCCGCCCACGTCGGTGATGGCGCCGCCGACCGCCTCGAAGTAACGGTTGAGGATGAACACCACGTCGTAGGGGAGCTTGCGCTCGGCCAGCCGCGTGAAGCCCCGCAGGTCCGCGAAGAGCACCGCGATCGTGACCTCGCGGCCCTCGCGATGGTCCCCCATTCCGACCGCGTCGCCGGGCCCGGCGCTCGCCGGCACGAGCGGCACCACCGTGAGGTCGCGTCGCGGCCGCACCTGGCAGGCCAGGCGCACGTGGGCGGGGGCGCCCACCCGCCCCAGCACGCGCAGCTCCTCCGCGGTCGCGGGGGGCAGGTGCTCCCCGCCGCGGATCACCCGGACCCGGCACGTCGAGCAGCGGCCCCGCCCGCCGCAGACGGAGGCGTGGGGGATCCCGGCGAAGCGGCTCGCCTCGAGAATGGTGAAGCCGGCGGGAACCAGCACCTCGCGCCCGCCCGGATAGGTCACCCGCACGCCCTGCCGGCGGCGGACGTGCTCGCGCCCGGCGCGCACCGCGAGGACCAGCGCGATCATCCCGAGGTGACCCCAGAAGATCCCGCGCGAGACCCGCCCGAGCACCACGCGCTGATCCGGGCTGGGCAGGTGCGCGGCCGCGAGCACGCGCGGAACGAACGCGGGGTCCTCGGCGAGCCGGGTGATCTCGCGGCCCGCCTCCGCGAAGCCCAGCAGGGCCAGCACCGGAAGGAGCAGGAACCCGCTGTAGATCGTGCGCGAGTAGCGCGCGTACCACGGCCGCAGCCGCAGCCAGAAGTGCAGGCCCACGCAGCCGTGCAGCCACGCGACGACGAGCGCGATGGCCTGCCGCAGCCCCGCCACCGGATCGAGCTTCCAGAGGGAGAGCACCACGAGGGTGTAGGTGTCCCGCGTCCCCGCCACCTCGTGGGCCAGCCGCGTGCCGACGATGTGCCAGACGATCAGCAGCGGGATGGTCAGGCCGAGCGAGAGCTGCAGCGCCTCCCACCCCGGCATGCGCAGGGTGCGCCGGCGGTAGAGCGACCAGTAGGCGAGCGAGAGATGGCCGACGAGCGCGGTGTAGAGCGCGAGCGTCCCCAGGTAGCTGCGCCAGAGCAGGACGAACCACTCGCGCCCGGCCAGCATCGCGTCGATCGAGATCAGGCCGAGCGCGTGATTCAGGAAGTGAGTGGTGAGGTACGTGAACAGCACGAGGCCCAACCAGAGGCGGGTCTGTCGGACGACGGCCGCCGCTGATCGGGCCGCGGGCATGGAGCGGGGCGGCGTCGCTACAGCTTCGTCCGCCCGCTCACCTTGTCGAGGAAGCCGCCGAGCGCGCGGTTGAACTCGCCGGGCTGCTCGACGTTCGACAGGTGCGACGCGCGGCACAGCACCGCGAGCTCGGCCACCGGCAGGGCCGCGTGGATGTCGCGCGCCATGTCGACCGGCGTGCCGGGGTCCTCCTCGCCGACGATCACGAGGGCGGGGCAGCGGACGTCGCGGAGGCGCTCGGTGACGTTGATCTTGGGCAGCGCGTGGCAGCAGCCGACGTAGCCCGCCGCGGGCGTGCTGCGGATCATGGCGCCGACCTTGTCCATCAGGTCCTTCCGGCGCGCCCGGAACGGGGCGGTGAACCACCGCTCGAGGGTGGGCGCGACCATCGGCTCCATGCCCTTGGCCCCCACCGTCTTGATGCGCTCCTCCCACACCGCGGCCGCGCCCTGAGGGTAGCGGCTCGTGGTGTCGCAGAGCACGAGGCTCTGGACCATGGCCGGGTGCTTCAGCGCGAAGACCTGCCCGATCATGCCGCCCATCGAGAGCCCGACGAAGTGGGTGGCCGCGATGCCGAGCCCGTCGAGCAGGCCTTTCAGGTCGTCCGCGAGCTGGTCGAGGGTGTAGGCGCCCGCGGGCGCGCCGGTCTGTCCGTGGCCGCGCGTGTCGTAGCGCAGCACGCGGTAGCGGCTCCGGAGGGCGCGCACCTGCTCGTCCCACATGGAGAGGTTGCAGGCCAGCGAGTGGCTGAAGGTCACCACCGGGCCGTCGCCCTCGATCTCGTAGTTGATGTCGATGCCGTTGGCGTTGAGCTTCATGTTGCCCTCACCCTGCCCTCTCCCCGGCGGGAAGAGGGTGTCTGGAGTTCACTCCTGGGTCGCGGTGCTGGGGCAGATCTGATTGTACGGGCAGTAGCGGCAGGCCTGATAGTCGGGCGTCGCCTCGAACTCCCGCTGCCGGATGCCGCGCGCCGCCGCCTCGATGGCGTCCCGCGCGGTCACCAGGTCGTCCAGCGTGGGCGTGTGCCGCCCGGTGAGGCCGGACTCGAGGAAGCGCAGCTCCACCCGCGCGGGCAGCCGCCCGGTCATCTCGTGCTGGGCCAGCGCGTAGATCTTGAGCTGGAGGCTCTCCCTCGCGCGCTGGTCCGCCTTCTTCTGGTCGGTCACGTCGCTCGACTTGTAGTCGACGATCACGAGACCCTCGGGCGTCTCGTCGACCCGGTCGAAGCGCCCGCGGACCCGGTTGAGGCCGAGGTTGAACCCGAACTCGCGCTCCACGTCGGTGGGCTTCTGCCCGGAGGCCTCCTCCTCGTGGTAGAAGCGGGTCAGCGCGGCCACCCCCGCCCGCTTGCGCTGCTCCTCGTGCTCGCGGGTGAGAAAGCCCTCGTTCCGCCACGCGTCGTCGAACGCGCGCAGGAAGTCCTCGAGCGAGGTGTAGTTGCCGGCCGCGCGACGGCGCAGGTAGAACTCGACCGCGTTGTGGAGCGCGCTGCCGTAGACCACCGAGTGGTGCTGCCGGAGCGGGATGCGCAGGATGTGGATGTACTGGTACTTGAGCGGGCACGTCTCGTAGTCGTCCACCTGCCGGTGGCTGATCGCGAGCGGCTCGTCGTCCGCGATCGGGGCGAGGGCGAGGCCGACCGCCTCCGGGGGCGGGGCCAGGCGCCGGAGCTGCTCGATGGCCTGGGCCCGGAAGGGCCGCGCCGCGTCCTTGGGCAGGTCGAGCGCTTCCAGGACGAACTGGCTCACCTTCCACTTGCGCTTGCCGCCGAGATCCTCCGCGCTCGTGAGGTAGAGCCGCTCCTTGGCGCGGGTCATGCCCACGTAGAACAGGCGGCGCTCCTCCTGCTCGTGGAAGTCGCCGGTGGGCAGGGTGTCCTTGATCAGCTCGGCGGGGATCTCGACCGGGTCGGACCGGCGGGTGGACGGAAACCGGTTCTGCATGCAGTCCACCATGAACACGATCGGCCACTCGAGGCCCTTGGACTTGTGCACGGTGAGCACGTGCACCGCCGGGGTCTCGGTGTCGGCCTCGGCCACCGCGGGATCGTCGCCCGCGTCGATCAGCGCGTCCAGGTGGTTCACGAACTCGCGCACGTTGTCGTACTTGAGCACCCGCGCCGCGTCCTTCACCCGCGTGAAGAACTTGCTGACGTTCTGCACCTCCTGCTCGAGCTCGGCGGGGGCCTTCGCGTAGCGGGTCATGAGCCCCGAGTCGACCAGGAACTGATAGAGGACCTCGCCGGTCGGGTGCTCGCGGGCCAGCTCCATGTAGCGCTGCAGGTCCGCCACGAGCCGGGCCACCGCGCCCGCGCCCTCCTCGGTGATCGCGACCTCCGCGGGCACCGCGCGCAGCACGTCGAAGAGCCAGCGGTGCTTGCGGTCGGCGTAGGTCGCGCACTTGGTGAGATCGACGATCGGCACCTGGTAGACGTCGGAGGAGGCCAGGTAGTGCAGGCTCACCGAGTCGTCCGGGTGGGCCACCGATCGCAGGAAGGCGATGAGCAGCCGCACCTCGGGACGGCCGTAGAGACCCGCGTTGCCCGAGAAGGTCCACGGGATGCCGCGCATGTTGAGCGCGCGCAGGTAGTGGTCGGCGTCGTGGTTGACCCGCACCAGCACCGCGAAGTCGCGGTACGGCCGGCCGCGCTCGTGCTCCTCCTGGATCATCTCGGCCACCTGGTCCGACTCGGTGGAGACGGTGTCGAAGGGCAGATGCTCGGGCGCCTCCCCTTTCCCGACGGTGGAGATCAGGCGCTTGTCGATCTTCTGGGCCACCTCCAGCCGGTCCGGGTTGTTGTGCTGGATCAGCCGGTAGGCCGCGTCGAGCACCGCCTGCGGCGAGCGGCGGTTCTCCTGCAGCACCACCTGGCGCGCGTCCGGGTAGGCGCGATCGAAGGCGAGGATGTTGCTCATCGAGGCGCCGCGGAACCGGAAGATGGCCTGGTCGTCGTCGCCGACCACCGCCACGTTGCGCTGGCGGGCCGCGAGGAGCTTGACCAGCTCGAACTGCGCGTAGTTGGTGTCCTGGAACTCGTCGACCAGGATGTGCCGGTAGCGCTCCTGGTGCCGGCGCAGCACGTGCGGGCGCGTCCGGAAGAGCCGCAGGGCCTCCACGATCTGGTCGCCGAAGTCGATCTGGCCCAGGCGGGCCATCAGGGTCTGGTACTGGGCGTAGGTGCGCGCCAGCTCCAGGTGCTGCTCGGCGTGGAGCCGGGCCTCATCGTCGGTGGCCCGGGCGAGGAGCCCCTCGGCGAGGGTCAGGTACTCGTCGGGGCCCACGTCCTCGTCCTTGAGCCGGCTGAACTGGCCGAGGATCGCCTGCAGATGCCGGGTGGGATCGCCGAGCGGCCGGTAGTGCTTGAGCGGGAACTCGAAGAGGTGATCGCGCAGGAAGATGACCTGCTCGGCCCGCGTGAGCACCCGGAAGTCCGGGGTGAGCCCGAGCTCGAGCGCGTTCTCCTTGATCAGCCGGTCGCCGAAGGCGTGGAAGGTGGAGATCTGCACGTCGGCGTAGCCGTAGGGCACGAGGGTGTCGACGCGCTCTTCCATCTCCGCCGCCGCCTTGTCGGTGAACGTGAGCGCGAGGATCTCGGAGGGGCGCGCCCGGCGCGTGGCGATGAGATAGGCGATGCGGCGGGTGATGACGGTGGTCTTGCCGGTGCCGGCGCCCGCGATGATGAGCAGCGGGCCGGTCTCGTGAGTGACGGCGGCGGCCTGGGGCAGGTTCAGCCCCTCGAGGATGCGCTCGGCGCCCCGCGCCGTGTCGGCCATCAGGGCGAACTATACCACCCCTAGGGAGGCGACTTCAGGGGAACCACCAGAGAGAGGGCATCCGGGACGCAGTCGAAGCTGACCGGCAGCCGGCCGAGCAGCTCGCCGTCGACCTGCACCAGGCGGTTGTCCGGCCCGTGGGCGACCGCCCGCCGCGCCTTCACGTAGGTCACGCCGGGCAGGCCCATGTGCGAGCCGTTGAACGCGGCGGCCAGGTAGCGGGCGAACCGATGGCGCTCGGTCGAGTCGAAGAGGCACAGGTCGAGCAGATCGTCGTCCATGCTCGCCTCGGGCGCGAAGCGGAGCCCGCCGCCGTAGGACGCCGCGTTGGCCACCACCGCGAAGGTGGCGCGGTGCCGACCGCCCTCCGTCTCCACCAGGAAGGGCACCGGGTTCCAGTCGGTGAGCTGGCGCAGCCCGGCCATCCAGTAGGCGCCCTCGCCGGTCAGGCGCTTGAGGCCCGGGTGAACCGAGCGCAGCATGTCGGCATCGAGGCCCACCCCCGCCATCAGCAGGAAATACCGCTCGCCGGCTCGGCCCACCGACACGCGCCGGATCGCGCCGGTCGCGATCACGCGCGCCATGAGGTCGAGGCTGCCGGGCAACCCCAGCTCGCGGGCCAGCACGTTGGACGTTCCCGACGGGCCACACCGCCAGCGGGGTGGGCGTGCCGACCAGGGCCTGGATGGCCTCGTTCACGGTGCCGTCGCCGCCGTGGACGATCACGAGGTCGACGCCGGCGGCCAGCGCCTCCGCGGCGAGCCGGGTCGCGTCGGCGGGGCCGGCGGTGGTTCGCGGCGTGACCGCGATGCCCTGCTGGCGCAGGGCGTCGACCATCCGGGTGATGGAGTGAAACCGATCGCGCTGCTGGCCGGAGCCGGGGTTGTACACGAGAACCGCGGTGCGCGCCAAGAGCCTCGCTAGCGTCGGATCTCGGTGCTGTCGGTGGCCAGCAGCTCCTCGAGCTCGGGCCGGGACACGATCGACACGTCGCCCCAGATGGTGCACTTGAGCGCGGCCAGCGCGGTCGCGGCGTCGACCGCCTGCTGGGCGTCGCGGCCGATCAGGGTGGCCCAGAGGAAGCCGGCCGCGAAGGCGTCGCCCGCGCCCACCCGGTCCACCACCGACACCACGTAGCGCTTGGACGGGCGATGGATCCCGCTCGCGGTGAGGACCGCGGCGCCTTCCTCGCCGAGCGTCAGGGCCACGGTGGCCGCGGGCGCGAGCGCGCGCAGCCCCTCGAGCACGCGCTCCGGCCGCCCCTCCAGCTCGAACACGGTGGCCGCGTCGTCCGCGCCGATGAAGAGGTAGCGGACGCGCGGGAGGATCTCGGCCAGGAAGTCCCGCGCCTCCTTGGGGCTCCACAGACGCGAGCGATAGTTCACGTCGAACGAGACCGGCACGCCCGCGCCGGCGGCCTCGGCGACCGCGCGGCGCACGACCTCGCGGATGTTGTCTCCCAGCGCGGCGGTCACGCCGGTGAGGTGGACGAGCCGCGCCCCGCGGACGAGGGCCCAGTCCACGTCCTCCGCCACCAGACGGCTGAACGCGGAATCGCGCCGGTCGTAGAGGATCCGCACCGGGCGCGGCGCCATGCCGTACTCGATGAAGTAGAGCCCCATCCGCTGGCCGGGCCGGCGGAGAACCCCGCGACAGTCCACCCCGTGGCCGGTGAGCTCGCGGATGGTGCGATCGCCCCACGCGTGATCGGACGGCAAGACCGAGATCAGCGCGGTCCGCAGCCCGAGGCGCGCGCACGCGGCCGCCACGTTGGCCTCGGTGCCGCCGATCTGCACGTCCAGGTCGGAGGCCTGATCGAGGCGCTGCGGAGGCCGCGCGGCCAGTCGCAGCATCACCTCGCCCAGCCCGACCACGTCGTGCCCCGGAGTGACCTCGCTCACGCGCCGCCCGTGACGCGCACCGAGAGGGTCGTCCCCAGGATGAGGGCCGACTGGACCGATTCGAGCTGCCGGTCCGGGGCGAACGTGACGCGGGCCGGCGTGTCCGGGCGAGCCCACGAGGAGAAGCGCGTGATGTCGATGAGCGCGGTCAGACGGCCGCTCGACCCTTCGGGGCTCGGGCGGAAGCGGAGCGGGACCAGCTCGGCCCGGTAGCCGTCGGGCGAGACGTCGTCGGGGCCTTCGTTGTCGGCGCGGGCCCGCCGCATGATCCACGTCGAGTACGTCCCCTCGCTGTCGCGCTCGAGCGTGTTGGCCGCGAAGTTGAGCTCGGCCGAGATCAGGTCGTCCACGTGACGCCCGGGCGGCAGGGCCAGGGTGTCGTCGACCTGCCGCCGTCGCCCCAGCAGCAGGGTGTGGGTCACCGCGTGCAGCTCGACCCGCTGGCGCTCGTAGTCGTAGCTGGTCGCGACCGTGTTCTCCCGGCCTCGGAAGTGGTGGACGCTCCGGCTCTCGAGCGGCTTGAACCGGCCCTCCCGGATGACCCCGGTGGCCTCGGTCCGCGTGCTGATCGCCGTCCCCTTGCCGTCCATCGTGACCCGGTACCGCCCGGCCCGGCGATCGATCTCCTGGACCACGTTCCCAGTAAGAGACAGGGTCAAAAAGTTAAACAAAATAGACAGATCAAGCTGATAGCCCAGGACGGAGCGGCCATCCTCGAGGGCAAATGCCCAGCGTCGGGGAAACAACAGGCCCGCGGGCAGGGCTGCCAGGAGCTGGCGCCGGGTAAACCGGGACGACATATGCCCGCATTCTACCCGAGGCGCGGATGCCACGGGATTTGGTTTTGGATTGATTTCCTGCTAACTTGTACCTCTATCCCACCTTTACGGGCGCACCCTTAGGGGGCACGGTCTGATGAAGAACTCCCGGCGCGTAGTTGTTACAGGGTTGGGCGTCGTCGCCCCCAATGGGATCGGCAAAGAGACGTTCTGGCAGAACCTGATCGCCGGCAAGTCCGCCATCGACTACATCACCGCCTTCGACCCCACGCCCTACCCCTGCCACGTCGCCGGCGAGGTCCGCGACTTCGACCCTAAGGACTTCATGCACGCGCGGAGGACCAAGCATCGAGGCCGGTTCTCTCAGTTTGCGGTCGCAGCCGCCAAGCTCGCGTTGAGCGATTCGGGAATCGATATTCGCGCCGAGCAGCAGCGGCGCGTGGTGGCCTGCCTCGGGACCTCGATGAATGGCTCAGGCGACATCTACGAAACTGCCCGGGTGGGCTACGAAAGAGACGGCGTACGAGGCATCCCGATGATGAGCGGAATCGAGTTCGCCGCACACGCCCCAGTCAGCCATGTCTCGTCAGAGCTAGGCATTCGGGGTCAAGGGATGACTCTGGCGTCGGCCTGTGCGACCGGTCTTGACGCGATTCAGTGGGGCGTCGATCAAATTCGTGAAGATCGGGCGGACGTGGTCTTCGCCGGAAGCACGGAGGCGCCACTTTCTGAGTTCTGCTTCGCCACCCTCTGCGCGCTCGGAGCACTGTCAAAGTTCAATGACCCGCCACTGAAGGCCTCCCGGCCCTATGATCGCCGGAGAGACGGCCTCGTACTCGGCGAAGGCGCCGGCATTTGCGTGCTAGAGGAACTCGGACACGCGACCGACCGTGGCGCCAATATCTACGCCGAGGTGCTGGGATACGGCACCGGTAACGAGGGAGGGCTGGGCACCAAAATTAACGCCGCGGAACTTGCGCTTGACTGAGGCGATCAACGCCGCTCTCGCCACAGCGAGAAAGAACCCGAGAGACATCGACTACATCAATGCCCACGGCAACTCGCTGCCCGACTACGACCTAATCGAGACTCGTGCATTCCGGGCTGCGCTCGGAAACGCCGCCTATTCTGTCCCTACAAGCTCCATCAAGTCGATGATCGGCCACGCAATGGGAGCTGCGAGCGCGTTGCAGGTCATCTCAAGCTGCTTGACCCTAGAGCACTCCGTCATCCCTCCGACCATCAACCTTGAGGTTCCGGATCCCGAGTGCGACCTAGACTATGTCCCCAATAAGGCCCGCACATCGCGCGCGCGAACTGTCCTTATCAACGCACACGCGATGGGTGGCACCCATTCGGTCCTCATCCTCGGTAAACCATCTGCGTAATGAGCGGACGTCTCACGTTCATAGTCATCGCCGCAATCGCCAACTTCGGCCTTGGCGCCTTCGTCTATCTGAAAGACTCTCGGAACGCAATCAATCGCTACTTCGCCTTTTTCTCTTTTTCAGTTGCGGTATGGACCCTCAGTAACGGTCTTGTCTCCACCTACGCCGGTTCAGAGTGGGGCTACGTCTGGGCTAGATTCGCATTTGCGTCCGCGTCCCTGATTCCCATCACGTTCCTCTGGTTTTCGGACGTTTTCCCGACGTCACAGTCCCATCTGTCTCCCCGCGTTATCAACGGTCTCTCAGTCGTAGCAGCGTCCTCCCTCGTCGTCTCCTTCACCCCCTTAATGGTCCGCAGCACTGCCTACGTCAACGACTCTCTGCAAGTCGGGTACGGGCCCCTCCATTTGCCCTTCGGCATCTATCTTGTCTGCTGCTTCGGTGCCAGCCTATTCATTCTCCTCAAGAAGCTCGGTACCGTCACCGGCCTCGCAAAACTCCAGGTTCGATACCTCTTCGCGGCCGTTCTCCTAGCTGCGCTCGGTGCTACCGTCACTAATCTCTTAATTCCTCTCCTCTTCGACACGTCCAAGTTCAGTCCTTACGGGCCTCTCTTTGGAATGCTGATGATCGCCATCATCGCTCACGCGATCATCCGTCACCGTCTCCTCGATATCCGCCTAGTCATTCGGGATGGCGCAGTTTACGTGGGCGCCATCATCGTCACAG